>JBFXBS010000006.1:0-162203 GCA_050182995.1 Phycisphaerales bacterium
GCTTTCGCAACCGGCCCGGCAATAGCGGGGGCAGGATTTGAACCTGCGACCTCCGGGTTATGAGCCCGACGAGCTACCAGGCTGCTCTACCCCGCAATCAGTGCTGCTTGTCGTGCCCGCCGGCGGCACACCAACTCCATCCCAATCGTCCTACTCCAATTCAAACGCGACTTCCCTCCCCCGCGACCTGCAAAATCACTCGGCCGCGTGGCCGTCCGGTCCACGGGGCGGCACGAACAAAGCGGGTGAAGGGACTTGAACCCTCGACTTTCACGTTGGCAACGTGACGCTCTACCGCTGAGCTACACCCGCGATTTCACCCGTCCTGGCCTGCGCCAAGGCGGGAAGGAAAGTTAGACACGTGTCAGGCGGGGGTCAAGGCGCACCTCGCCCCGCCGCCCGTACGCCGACCGCGCAACGCCCCTCACATCGGACCGTGGCACGCCTTTCCGCCGCCCGGCGCCCGCGGCCGCCCGTTTTCTCCGCCCTCCCAACCCCGTTTCCCGGCTCAACCCTCCACGTCGGCGCACAACCCCGCGAATCCGATACCCTCCTGCCCGACCCTGTCCCGCACGCGGAGAACCGATGCCCGGCCCCTCGACCACAACCCCCTCGCGCCCGTTCCCGCTGCTCGCCCTTGCCCTCATCGCCGCGTTCAGCCTCCTCAATCTCCTCACCGCCGAGCGGCTTCCCATCGTCTGGCTCGATGAGGTCATGTTCGCCGACCCCGCCATCACCTACCTCCAGGGCTTCGGCTTCACCACCACCTCCTGGCCCACGCAGCGCGCGGGCGAGACCTACGGCTCCAACTCGCCCCTCTACACCATCCTCCTCATCCCCTGGGTCGATCTCTTCGGCGTCTCGCCCACCGGCATCCGCTCCATCAACATCCTCTTCATGGCCCTCGTCGCGCTCGTCGGCCTGCGCCTCGTCCGCGCCTTCACCTCTTGGCCCTGGGCCGACGCTGCGTGGGTCATCCTCCTCTACGGCGGCTACGGCGTCTCGTTCGCCTATCGCTCCGGGCGCTACGACATCATGCTCCTGCTCCTGTTCATGCTCGCCGCCGCCGCGTGCCTCGTCCATCATCGACTCACCCGCCTCGCGCTCCTCTTCGTCATCTGCGCCCTCGTCGCCCCCACGGGCCTGCACGGCCTGCCGCTGCTGGTCATCCTCGCCGGCCTCGGCTTCTGCTGGTGGCGATTCCGCGCCATTCCCGAGATCGCCGCCGCCGGGTTCGGTTCCTCGCTCGGCCTGGGAATCTGGCTCTACTGGCTCCACGACCACGGCCTGCTCGATCGACTGCGCGCCGCCGTCACGCGATACTCCCACGTCGGCTCCACGTCGTTCGCCGAGCGGCTCCGCGGCGTCAAGGAAGCGCTGCAGATCGACCCGAGCAGCGCCTGGCTCACGCTCGTGCTCATCGCCGCCGCTGCGTGGCTGTGGCGAAGCCACCGCGCCGCCGCGCGCATCGCCCTGCTCTCGGTCGTCGCCTCGCTGGCGATCGCGGTCCTCATGGGCTTCTCGGGCAAGCTGGCGATCTACTACACCTGGATGAAGTACGTCCCGCTCGCCCTCGGCTGCTGCGGGGTCGCCGGCGCGCTCGCACGCGAACCCTCGACGCCCCAGCCCGCGGCCGCTCCATCCGGCGCGGCGAAGAGCGGGAGTGGGGGGAGCAGCATCACCGGCCGCCGACTCGCCTGGCTGGTGCTTCTTGCCGCCCTCCCCGCCGGCGGGCTCCTCCCCGCGCGCCTCGCCAACGCCGCCCGCACCTGGCGCGATCGCGACTACGCCTCGGTCGCCAACTTCGTCCGCGCCCACGTCACCCGCGACGACGTCGTCTACACCTCGCCCCCGGCCTACTACGTCCTCAAGCCCTACGCCCGTTTCACCTACGTCTCCGAATACCTCGACCTCTCTCCGACCGAGCTTGCCGGCGTCTCCGTCCTCGTCCTCGCCGGCGTCGAAAAGGACAAGTGGGTCGAACGTTTCGGCCCCGGCTGGGAGGAAATCGCCCGCATGCCCGGGCTCGAAACCGGCCGCATCCCCGTCGGGTACGACCTCTACATCTACCGCCGACCGGCCAAGGCCTCCGGCACCCAGCCCAAATCGCCCGCGTCGGCACCCGCCGCGGGTTCTTGACCGTGTGCCCGCCCCGCCTAATATTCGCAGATTGTCCGGGGGCCATTCCGGCGCTTTGTGCGCCCCGGACCGCGCCCCTCCCTCGGAGTTCAGCGTGTCCGACAGCGATGACGATGAGATGGACGACGACGAACCCCGCAGGTAGCGCCTGCGTCGGTCGCTGATCCGACCCGCGACGCAGGACCCAGACCATCCACGCGATCCTCCTCAGGCATCGCTTCTCCACAACCAGACTCTTCCCCTGCCGCTCGCCGGCCCGGGATTCGCCGCATTGTTCACCGGACGTTTCCCGGCGGCCAAGGCGGTACTCGAAGAAACGACACCCGCACTTTTCGCACACAGGACCCGCCATGAGCACCGTCACCAGCGCCGCAGGAAAAACCGGAGGCGTCACCGCCGACCTCTCCCACATCCGCAACATCGGCATCTGTGCCCACATCGACGCCGGCAAGACCACCGTCTCCGAACGAATCCTCTTCTACACCGGCAAGAACTACAAGATGGGCGAAGTCCACGAGGGCACCGCCACCATGGACTTCCTCCAGGACGAACAGGAGCGCGGCATCACCATCCAGTCCGCCGCCACCACCTGCCCGTGGGAGTTCCAGGGCCGCACCTACAAGATCAACCTCATCGACACCCCGGGCCACGTCGACTTCACCATCGAAGTCGAACGCTCCCTCCGCGTCCTCGACGGCGCCGTCGCCGTCTTCGACGGCAAGGAAGGCGTCGAGGCCCAGTCCGAAACCGTCTGGCGCCAGGCCGACCGCTACGGCGTCCCGCGCATGTGCTTCATCAACAAGATGGACAAGCTCGGCGCCGATTTCGACTTCTCCTTCGGCACCATCAAGACCCGCCTCGGCGCCAACGCCATCCCCATCCAGTACCCCCTCGGCAAGGGCAACGAGCACAAGGGCATCATCGACCTCATCGGCATGAAGGCCTACGTCTTCGACCCCTCCGAGCAGGGCTCGGTCATCAACGAAGTCCCCATCCCCGAGGAGTTCGCGGGCAAGGTCAGGGAATACCACGACCTCATGGTCGAGAAGACCGCCGAGCTCGACGACCACCTCATGGAGAAGTACCTCACCGACCCCAAGTCCATCACCGCCGATGAAATCATCGCCACGCTGCGCAAGGGCGTGATCTCCAAGCGCTGCTTCCCGGTGCTCTGCGGCGCCGCCCTCCGCAACGTGGGCGTGCAGTTCGTCCTCGACGCTGTCTGCAAGTTCCTCCCCGCCCCGTACGAAAAGGCCGACGTCGAAGGAACCGACCCGCGCGACAAGAACGCCAAGATGACGCGCCCCCACGACGAAAAGGCCCCCTTCTCCGCCCTCGTCTTCAAGGTCGTTTCCGACACCCACGGCGATCTCACCTACATGCGCATCTACTCCGGCTGCCTCGAAAAGGGCCAGCGCATCATCAACCCCGTCAGCGGCGAACGCGAACTCGCCTCCCGCATCTTCGAAATGCACGCCAAGGACCGCATCCCCCTCGAAAAAGCCACCGCCGGCAACATCGTCGCCGTCGTCGGCATCAAGAAGTCCTTCACCGGCGACACCCTCTGCGATCCCGACAACCCCATCGTCCTCGAACGCATGACCTTCCCCGAGCCGGTCATCAGCATGGCCATCGAGCCCAAGACCGGCAACGACCGCCAGAGGCTCGCCGACGCCCTCAGCACCATCCGCCGCGAAGACCCTTCCTTCCGATACTCCTTCAACGACGAAACCGGCCAGACCATCATCTCCGGCATGGGTGAGCTTCACCTCGACATCATCAAGACCAAGATCGTCCGCGACATGAAGATCGGCGTCGAGGTCGGCCGGCCCCAGGTCGCCTACCGCGAAACCATCACCCGCAAGGTCGAAGACGTCCGCGGCAAGTTCGTCAAGCAGACCGGCGGCCGCGGCCAGTTCGGCGATTGCGTCATCACCCTCGAACCCTGCAGCGCCGCCCAGGCCGCCGCGGAAGAGCTCGATTTCGAGAACAACGTCGCCTTCGAGAACGGCATCGTCGGCGGCGCCATCCCCAAGGAATACATCCCCTCCGTCGAATACGGCGTCCGCCAGACCGCCCTCACCGGCGTCAAGACCGGCTTCCCCCTCATCAACATCAAGGTCACCGTCACCTTCGGCTCCTACCACGCCGTCGACTCGTCGCAGATCGCCTTCGAGCAGGCCGGCCGCCTCGCGCTTCTCGAAGCCGTCGAAAAGGCCGGCTTCGTCCTCCTCGAACCCATCATGAAGGTCGTCGTCACCGTCCCCGACGAATACCTCGGCGCCGTCACCGGCGACATCTCCTCCCGCCGCGGCATGATCATCGACTCCGAAGATCGTCCGCCCGTCAAGCTCATCACCTGCGAAGTGCCCCTCTCCGAGATGTTCGGCTACACCACCACGCTGCGCTCGCTCTCCCAGGGCCGCGCCAGCAACACCATGGAGTTCCACGAGTACCGCCCCATGCCCCGCGCCCTCCAGGACGAAGTCCTCAAGAAGGCCCAGTCCTGAGGCGATAACACCACGCGGCGGCCATGCTTGTTCGCCCTCCCAGACCCCGCCCGGCGGGGTCTTTCTACGTCCGCACGACTCCCGACTCGGCATTTCAGCACTTCAGGGTCTCAGGACTTCTTGGTACAATTCCGTTCGGAGGTTCCCATGATTCACCGCTACCGCACCATCCTCCTCTTCGGCGCCCCAGGCGCGGGCAAGGGCACCCAGGGCAAGATCCTCGGCCAGATCCCCGGCTTCTACCACCTCTCCTGCGGCGAGGTCTTCCGCACCCTCGACATGTCCTCCCCGCTCGGCAAGACCTTCCTCGAATACTCCTCCAAGGGTCTCCTCGTCCCCGACAACGCCACCGTCCAGATGTGGCACGCGAACATGCACGCGCGCACCATCCTCGGCATCTACAAGCCCAAGCAGGACCTCCTCGTCCTCGACGGCATCCCCCGCAACGTCGAGCAGGCCGAGATCCTCCAGAACCACCTCGAAGTCCTCGAGATCATCCATCTCGTCTGCCCCGACAAGGAAATGATGATCGAGCGCCTCCGCCGGCGCGCCCTCAAGGAAAACCGCATCGACGACGCCAAGGAAGAAGTCATCCGCAAGCGCTGGCAGGTCTACGAGAAGGAGACCTTCCCCGTCCTCGAGTTCTACCCCAAGCGCATCATCCGCGAAGTGAACGCGATGGGCAGCCCCGCCGAGGTGCTTCAGCACATCCTCGAGCACGTCGTCCCCGTGCAGGACCTGCACTTTGCCAACCCCATGAACGCCGAGCCGGCGCCCGGCGCCGCGCCCCCTTCGCCCGCAAAGCCGGCCAAGAGTGACAAGGCCGAAAAGTCCGGCAGCCTCAACGGCAAGCACGGCACTCCGTCAAAGTCCCGCCGCAAGTCGCGACGCTCGTAAGCCGGTCCGGCGCTCGCCGGGCACGCCGACTCTCCGGGTCGAGCGCGGCGATTCACTCTCACGTTCATCATTCCGGCGGCTTCGGCGCCCGCTTCGGCTCGGCGCTGGCCGTCGGTCGGCGCTGCTCCTTGAAGAATCTCACCGTGAGCGCCGGCGCTTCCTTCGGATATTCGTGCCCGCCGCCCGTGATCATCGTCACCACCGGCGTGCCGGTCTTCGACGCATACAGCGTGCAATCCCGCGCCCACTCCGTGCCCGCGTCCGCGCAGCCGTTGACTCTGCGCACGGCGTTCATCGTCAACTGCTGCCACTCGAACTTCACGAGCGCATCCTCCCGCCCGGCGATGTGCATCACCGGCTTGGGTTTGAGCTTGCCGCCCACGCTCAGCCCTGCCCGCGCGCCCGCCGCGCCGGCGGCCGCGGGTGCAAACGCCGCGAACACGTCCCCGCGCTCCGCCCAGAGCAGGTACGTGAAACCGCCGCCATTTGAGTGCCCCGCGGCGTACACGCGATCGTCATCCACCCGGTACTCCTTCCGCATCGTCTCCAGCACCGCGTCAAAGAACTTCAGGTCGCGATCGCCGTGCAACCCGGGCAGGTTCTGCCAGCCGTTCTTCTTCCCTTCCGGATCGGTGAGGCGCCCGGGCGTCGGCACCCCCTGCATGTAGACGCAGATCGCCTCGGGCCAATGCTCGTGATACGCAAAGCGGCGCTCGGCGTACCGCGCCGTGCCGCCGTGCCCGTGAAACCCGAAGATCACCGGCGCGGCAGGCCCCGTCTCGCGCGCCTTCGCCCCCGCCGGGGCGATGACGATCGCCTCGCGCTTCAGCCCGTCGATCGTCCACTCCATCCGCCGGCGCTGCGGCTCGGCGCGCTGTTCCGGCGCCGCCGCTGCCGGCTCGGCAACCGGCTTGACCTCGGGTTGACCAACCACACACACCGCCGCGAGGACCCATGTCAGCATGCGCCGCCTCCACGTGCGTGACGCGGGATCATCGAGCCCGCGCTCACACGACGCTCAACGCTCCATCCCTCGGTGCATTTCATCGGCCCGCCGGAAAGCCTGCCCGCACGCCGTTCACCGCACCGGCGCGGCCGCCGCCGGGGCGCTTCCCACGCGGGCCGCGCCGAGCACCTCGCCGACGATGTCGATCGCCGCGTCGATGTCTGCGCCAGACACATCCAGGTGCGTGACCATGCGGATTCGGCGGGGGAGCGTGGGCAGGCACCAGACGCCGCGTGCGCGAAGCAGGTCGCACGCCGCGGCCGCCGGGGGCAGGGGCTCGGCGAGATCGATGAAGACCATGTTGGTCTCGACCTTGAGCCCGATGGTCACGCCGGGGATCTTCGCGAGCCCCTCGGCCAGCCGCGCCGCGTTCGCGTGATCGTCGGTGAGGCGCTCGCGATGATGCTCGAGGGCGTGGAGCGCTGCCGCGGCGAGCACGCCGGATTGCCGCATCGTGCCGCCGAACATCTTTCGGAAGCGGTGGACGCGCGCGATCGTGGTGCGGTCGCCGCAGACCGCCGAGCCCGCGGGCGCGCCGAGCCCCTTGGAGAAGCAGCACGAGACGGTGTCGAAGAGTGCGGCGTAATCGCGCGGCTCGATCCCCGTCGCCGCGCACGCGTTCCAGACTCGCGCCCCGTCGAGGTGGAGCCGGAAGCCCTTCGCCCGCGCTTTGGCCGCGACGCGCCTGATCTGTTCCATGGGCCAGATCGCTCCGCCGCCGCGGTTCTGCGTGTTCTCGATGAGGACGAGGCGCGTCCGCGGGAAGTGGTGCGCGTCGGGATACGACAGGGCGTCGATCGCGTCGGCGTCGAACATCCCCCGCGCGCCCTCGGCCATGTTCACGCTCACGCCCGAGAGTGCCGCGGGCGCGCCCGTCTCATAGTGATTGATGTGCGAGTCGCGGTGCGCGATCACGCCGTCGCCCGGCTCGGTCTGCGCCCGGATCGCCGTCTGGTTCGCCATCGTGCCGGAGGGCACGAAGCACGCGGCCTCCTTGCCCATGATCGCGGCGACGCGCTCCTGGAGCGCGATGACGGTCGGATCGTCGCCGAGCACATCGTCGCCGACTTCAGCCTCGGCCATCGCCCGCCGCATCGCGGGTGTCGGGCGCGTGACGGTGTCGGAGCGAAGATCGATGACCCGCGCCGCGAGCCGGCCGTTCGCGCCCGCGGGAGTTCCGCTGGTCGTAGTGTGTGCCATGCGGGAGTTTAGGGTTCATGATCGGCTCGACGGCGCGCCGGGTGGCCGCCTCGGCCGGTGCGCTCCCCCTCGCTGGCGCTGGGGCTGACTGGTGCGGATGAGCAATGGGGACCGGACAGGTTTGCGCGCGCGCCGATGGTCAATGCTTCCAGATCGACGGAGAGCCCGTCCTGGCCGCGCGCTCCGGGGTGGACCCTTGGGCCATCCGACCCGCCCGGCGAGCTCCTGGGGCAATTTCCGGTTTTGCGCGCGCAACGTGACACCCCGAAGCGCAACTCCTGCGAGGCTGCCGGGCCGGGGTCTTCGAGTTCACCGTCGCGGCTACGCTCGCCTCATGGCCACCAACGCCGAGACCGCCGCGGCGCTCTCGCTGATCGCGCAGCTCCTGGAGATCCTCGGCGAGGACAAGTTCCGGGTCATCAGTCATCAGAAGGCGGCGCGCGTCGTCGAGGCGCTCACGACCGATCTGGCGCCGCTGGCGCGCCGGGGCAAGGAGGGCCGTGCAGCGCTCATGGCTCTCGACGGCATCGGGCCCAGGATCGCCGACAAGATCATCGAGTTTGAGACGAGCGGCAGGATCGCCGAGCTCGACGCGCTGCGCGCCAAGGTGCCTCCCGGGCTGCCCGATCTCATGCAGATTCCCGGCATGGGACCGAAGACCGTGGCGCTGGTGTGGAAGGAGCGCGGCGTCACCGATCTCGACGGGCTCAAGCGGATCCTCGCCGACGGGTCGTTTGCGACGCTGCCGCGCATGGGCGAGAAGGCCGCCGAGAAGATCAAGGCGGGGCTGGCGATTCTCGCCGAGGGTCAATCGCGGCTGCGCATCGGGATCGCGCTGCCGATCGCCGAGGCGGTCGTTGCGCGCATGGAGAACGTGAAGGGCGTGAAGCGGGCCGCGTTTGCCGGCTCGCTCCGCCGCGGGAAGGAGACCATCGGCGATATCGACGTGCTGGTGGTCACGGCCAGCCCCGCGCCGGTCGTTGAAGCGTTCTGCACGCAGCCCGGAGTGCGGCAGGTGATCGCGCGCGGCGAGACGCGCAGCTCGATCCGCCTGGCGATCGATTCGGACTTCGGCCGCTGGGCCGGCGCGGGCGAGAAGGAAGAGGGCGCGGGGGCGGCGACCACCGGCCCGTCGATTCAGGTCGACTTGCGCGTGCTGCCCGCGGGGTCGTGGGGCGCGGCGCTCATGTACTTCACCGGCTCCAAGGAGCACAACATCCGCCTCCGCGAGCGCGCGCTCAAGATGGGGCTCACGCTCAACGATTACGGCCTGTTTCCCGACGACGGGGAGCCCGCCCCGCAGGACCGCGGCATCAAGTCGGTCGCCGGTGCGACGGAAGAGGAGGTCTACAGGGCGCTCGAACTGCCGTTCATTCCTCCGGAGCTTCGCGAGGACCGGGGCGAGGTCAATCTCACCAGGACGCCGGCGCTGGTCGAGATCGGCGACATCAGGGCCGAGCTGCACAGTCACACGACCGCCAGCGACGGGGAGATGTCGATCGTGGAGTCGGCGACGGAGGCCAAGCGCCGCGGGTTTCACACGCTCGCCGTCACCGATCACTCGAAGAGCTCGGCGATCGCGAACGGGCTTTCGCCCGAGCGGCTGCGGGCGCACATCAAGGCGGTGCACGCCGCGAGGAAGGACCCGGCGCTCAAGGGCCTGACGCTGCTGGCGGGGAGCGAGGTGGACATTCTCTCCGACGGCTCGCTGGATTATGACGACGAGCTGCTCGGCGAGCTTGACCTCGTGGTGGCGTCGCCGCACTCGTCGCTCTCGCAGAAGCCGGAAGTCGCGACGGCGCGGCTGCTGCGGGCGATCGAGCACCCGCGCGTGCGGATCCTGGGTCACCCGACGGGGCGGTTGATCCTGCGGCGGTCGGGCCTCGCGCCCGACATGGACGCGCTGTTCGCGGCGGCGAAGAAGCACAACGTGGCGCTCGAGGTGAACGCGCACTGGATGCGGCTCGATCTGCGCGACACGCACGTGTTCGCGGCGGTGAAGGCCGGGTGCCTGATCGCGATCAACTGCGACGTGCACGCCGGGAGCGATTACGACAACCTGCGCTTCGGCGTGACGACGGCGCGGCGCGGGTGGTGTCCGCCGGAGCAGTGCGTCAACACGTGGCCGCAGAAGAAGCTGGCGGCGTGGATTGATGAGAAGCGGGCGTGAACGAGGGGCCGGCCCCGGGCGGCGGCCTCAATGCCCGAAGAGGTTCTTCTCGCCGAAGTACCCCTTGCTCTCGAAATGCCTGAGCGCTTCATCGACGGTGGAGAAGACCTTGGTGGCGGTCTCGGTGATGAACGGGCTGGGCGTTTTCCTGGGCTTCCAGACGACGTAGACCTCCTTGGTGTGCTCGAAGGCGTGCTGGAGCTCGCGCTCGACGCCGCTGGAGAGCCCGGGGACGCCGCCGGGGAGTTCGGGAACGAGTGAGACGATCATGTCGCTCTGGTCGATGAGCTTGAAGTCGCGCATGTAGATCTGCCCGTCGATGTCGCCGGCGATGTCGAGGACTTCGCGGACGCGGACGGTGATCTTCTCGCCGCCGCTGCTGCCCGCGGCCCCGCCGAAGGTGTGAGGCTGGACCTCGACGAACTCCTTGCCGTCGCGAGCCGCGGCGATGGCGCGTTCGAGGAGGAGCTTTTCGTCGACGTCGCCGGGGTCGAAGCAGATGAAGTGCCTGGCGAGCTCGGCGCGGAAGTGGTCGATCTCGGCGAGCACGTCGGGCATGTCGACGACGTGGCTCATGGGGAAGCTCGGGTAGACCCTGCGCATGCCGGGGCGGCACACGAGCCGGAAGAGGGTCTGTCGCGTGTCGGTGTGCCGGCCGCGGGAGAGGATGTAGAAGGAGCTTCCGGTGACGGCCTGGCTGAGAAGCTCGGTGGCGAGCTGCTCTTCCTCGCGCCAGACCATGCAGTCCTTGAGCGTCGCGTCGATGACGTGGTCGCGGTGGAGGCGGTGGTGGACGGTCTCGATGTTGTCGACGAGGCAGATGAACGAGTCGATGTTGAGCTTGGCGATCTGGTCGAAATCGAAGGCGGAGAAGAGCCCGTGCCGCCAGCGGAAGGTGGCGTGGGTGTTGACGATGATGTTCTTCTGGCCCTCGGACTGGGAGATGATGTCCTTGAACGCGGCGCGGCGGAGAGAGTTGAGGCGCGAGATGGGCAGGTCGAGGATGCGCCCGGGCTTCACGTCGCGCCCCTCGGCGTACATCATGTCGCCGACGTGATACTGGTGGACGGTCTCGCCCTGGGCGCCGGCGAAATCAGCGGCGGCCTGCAGGTAGGATTTTTTGTCGAGGCCGATCTGGCCGGTGACGAGGGTGCGCATGGACGATCGTACGAGCAGGCACGATCGGGAATCGGAATCGTGGCTTCGAGCTTGAGCCACGCCGAATGAGCCCCGAACGAGCGCGGGCGCGGGCGGAAGTCGGCGAGGGCGATGGTCGGCGGCGCGACTGTCTAGTTTGCGGGTTGTTTCCCGGCGTGCGCCTCGGCTTCGCGTGCCCAGGCTGCGGCTTCGATTGTTCTGCCGCGGCGTTCGAAGAATGATCTGAGCACGTCTGCGCGCCTGGCTGCGAGTGGGGCGTCGCCGCTGGAGACGGCGTCGCGGTAGCGGTCGAGCAGGACCATTTCGGCGTGTCCGTCCTCGCCGCGGCGCTCGTACAGCGCCGCGAGCTGATCGGCTGCGCCGAGCGTCAACCAGTACCCCTCACCGAGGGCCGTGCGCGAGCCCTCGATGACGAGCCACCAGGCGCGTTCGGCGTCGTCGGTTCGGCCCGCCCACCCGAGGGCCTGTGCGTAGCGGCCCGTCACTTCGAGGGTGCGCCAATGGTCGAACCCCAGCGAGCGGCGCAGCTCGTCGAGCATCGCGGGATATTCGTTGAGCGCGGCGTCGAGAAGCGGGGGGTCGAGCCGGCCCGCCTCGGCGCGGAGGGCCACTTCCTCCGACCAGGTCGCCAGCGTCTGCGGGTGGGTCGGGCCGAGCGCTGCGCGCGAGTCGCTGGTGAGCGAGCGTCGTGCCTCGAGTGCGATGCTGAATCGCCGGCGTGCCGCGGCCCGGGCTTCGGCAGGGGCTGCCGCGGGGTCTTTGCCGAGTGCGTTGAAAGCATCGCGGCACCGCTTGAGGTCGACGATGCCGAGGTTGTGTCGCGTGACGAGCGTGTCGAGGTCCTTCGCGCCGAGCACAGCGGTGCGATCGGCGAGCACCGCGGCGTATTCCCTTTCCGCTTCGTCGAGCCGCGCGGCCCGCTCGGCGTCGGCGCCCGGCGCGTTCTTGAGCAGGCCGGCGAACTGGTTGCGGAGGGTCATGACGAGCGGGTCGCGCGCCCCGCGCGCCGCGGTGGCTTCGGCGAGTCTGAGCCGCGCGTCGGCCAGGTCCGCGTCCGAGATGGATTGCCGCAGGCGCGCATCGGCGAGCCCGTTCTGGAGTGCGAGCCGGGCGGCGGGATCGACGCGGGCGTGCTTGGTCGCGTCGCGCACGCGTTCGAAGAGGTCGAGCGCCTCGCGCGGGTTGCCGGCGCGGAGCAGGGCGTCGCCGAGTGTGACGCTGACTTCGACCATGAGGGCGGGCTGGTCCTTGAACCGCTCGGACACGCGTCGCGACGCGCGCGAGAGCGTGTCAGCCAGTTGGTGGTCCTGGGCGTCGACGGCGCTCTGCACGAGGTCGTCGGCGATCAGCCCGCCGTACGCCTGGGCCGAACGGCGTTGACGGTCCGCCTCGGCGCGCTGCGCGAAGGCGTACGCCGCGAGCGCGCCCATGATGAGGACGAGCACAGCGAGCGCGGCGCCGATCTGCCGCGCGCGCCGCACGCGCCGCTCTGCCTCGCGTTGACGCAGGTCGTCGAAGCGGCAGCCGAGGATGCAGGCCATGATCCGCAGGCGCGCGTGCCCGCGGAGGACGTGGGCCCTGGTGTCGGATCGCGTGGGGCGCACATCGGCGGCGAGTGGCTCGACTTCTTCGATCTGCTCGCGCTCGGTCGCCGCGCCGCCGGCGGAGGTGTCGATGACCGTGCGGCGGATCTCGGTGAGTGCGGGCGGAAAGCTTTCGCGCGGCTCGCCCTCGATGAGGAGGGCGAGGATGCGGTCATGCCGTCCGAGGCGGCGGAAATGCTCCACTTCCGCGTTCACCCATCTGCTCGCGGGGGCGCGAGGCGAGCAGACGACGATGAGGAACTTTGACTCATCGAGCGCGGTGGTGATCTGCGTCGAGAGGTCGGCGTTGGCGGGCAACTCATCTTCGTCGCGGAAGACGCGTGTGAGCCGCGCCGGGAATCCCTGTTTCACGAGCTCCCGCGGGACGCGGTAGGTTTCCAGCGCCCCGTGCAGCCACTTCGCCCATCGACGATCGGGCTCGACGTGCCGATAGGAGATGAACGCGTCGTAACGGAACCGGCGCTCTTGATCGCTCATGGCGCAGACCCTTGGCCGAGCGGGCAGTGTACCACGAACCTGGTCGCGGGCGCCCGAACGCACATGGGTTGGCGGTATCATCCGCTCATGAGCAGCGGCACCGTCGTCGCCTTCGCGGGGCACATGATCGATGCGCCTGATCGACCGCGCCGGCGCTTTCCGGCGAGCCATGAGGCGCCCGTTGCGGCGGCGATTGCCCGGGAGCTTGAGCGGCTGGACGCGCGGGTCGGCGTTTCGGCGCTGGCCAGCGGCGCGGACATTCTGTTTGCCGAGGCGATGCTCGCCCGCGGCGGTGAGATGCACGTCGATCTGCCGATCAACATCGAGGAGTTTCTTGAAACCAGCGTGCGCGCGGCGGACGGGGCGTCGTGGGAGGATCGTTTTCACGCGCTGCGTGCCCGTGCGGCGGGGTTTGAGGTTCACGGGGACGACTATTTTCGATCCTCGGGCGCGCCGTTTCAGCTCACGGCGCTGCTCATCGACGGGCACGCGCAGATGCTCGCACAGGAGCGCCGGCTTCGCCCCGTGACGCTGGCGGTGTGGGATGGGTTCGCGGGTGACGGGCTCGGCGGGACGGCGTCGTTTGTCGGGCATGCGGTCGCGCAGCGGCGCGAGGTCTACGCGATCGACCCGGCGACGAGCATCTGCCGGGCGCCGGGGCCGGATGCGATCGCCGCGGCCCAGAAGCACTCGTGGCGGACGATGCGCGTGAGCGATGTCGAGCTTCGGCATCAGCTCGCGGCGTTTCTGTTTGCGGATGCGAAGGGGTTCGGGGGTCTGCGCGAAACGCAGGTTCCGGCGTTTGCGCGCGCGGTGCTGGGGGTGGTGCGCGCGGCGCTGCAACCGCCGGCGCCGGTGCTCGCGGTGAACAGTTGGGGCGATGGGCTGTTCGTGGTTGCCGCGCTTCCGAGCGAGGCGGCGGGGATCGCGCTTTCGCTGGTCGAGCGGGCCGGGGCGATCAACTGGAAGGCCGAGGGCCTTCCCGGGCGGGTGACGTTTCGCGTGGGGCTGCACGCGGGCCCGGCGTTCATCACCGACGTCGATCCGATCATCCGGCGGCCGAACGCGTTTGGCCGCGATGTGAGTCTGGCCGCGCGGATCGAGCCGATCACCCAGCCGGGCGAGGTGTGGTGCAGCCGGGCGTTTGCGCTTCTGGCCGAGGCGACGGGTCGTGCGGGGCTTCGGTTTCGCGACCTGGGCAGGGTCGAGCTGGCCAAGGACGCGGGCGCGATGCCCTTGTATGCGGTGACGCGTGCCGGCGAGACGTCGGCGCGTGGGGCGCCGATCGGCCCGCCGAGCATCAAGCCTGCGTGAAGTTGTGGGATCGGCTCGGGCGGTCCATCTCGCGAGCCGGCAAGGCCCATACGCTCATGGCTCGATGGATGATCGAAAGCCGATCGACCGCCGATCCGTGCTGCTGGCCGGCACTGCTGCCGCGGCGGGCGTTGCCGCGGCGCCGCTGGGTCGCGTCGCGCGGGCGGAGGCGCCGATTCGGCCTGTGCGCGGGCGCGCGGAGCAGCCGGCGCGGGCGCGCAACCTGATTTTCATGGTGGCCGACGGCATGAGCACGGGCACGCTCACGCTTGCGCATCTGGCGCGGCTGCGGCGCGAGGGGAGGGCGTCGCGCTGGGTCGAGACGTGGAGCAGGCCGGGGGTTCGCCGGGCGAGCGCCACCACGCACGCCGCGGATTCGCTCGTGACGGATTCGGCCGCGGGCGGCTCAGCGTGGGGCATCGGCGTGAAGGTGTACAACGGCGCGATCAATATCGACTCGAAGGGCAGGCAGTGGCTGCCGATCCTGCCGCACGCGCGTCAGCAGGGGAAGATGACCGCGCTGGTGACGACGACGCGGGTGACGCACGCGACGCCGGCGAGTTTTGCCGCCAATGTGCCGCATCGAGACTTCGAGCCGGCGATCGCCGAGCAGCTTCTTGATCGCCAGGTCGATCTGATTCTCGGCGGCGGGCAGAAGCACTTCGGCGAAGAGATGCTGTCGCGGCACCCGGCCTATCGGGTGGCGCGTACGTCGGGCGAGCTTGCCGCGATCGGCGAGACCCCCGGCCCGCTGCTGGGGATATTCGCCGAGGACCACCTGCCGTATGCGCTGGACGGCGCGCCGGGCGTGCCGACGCTGGCGGAGCTGACGCGTTGTGCGCTCGGGCGCGTGTCGCGTGCGGCGAGCGCCGAGGGGTTCGTCATGCAGATCGAGGGCGGGCGGGTCGATCACGCCGCGCACGCCAATGACGCGGCGGCGCTTGTCAATGACCAGCTTGCGTTTGACGACTGCGTGGGCCTTGTCGCGGAGTGGACGGAGGGGCGTGACGACACGCTGGTGATCGTCACCTCGGACCACGGCAACGCCAACCCGGGCCTCACGCTGTATGGACCCCGCGGCGACCGGGCGATGGACCGGCTGCTGAAGATCTCGGCGTCGTACGAGCGGCTTGAGTTCCTCGCCACTGAACGAGCCGCCGGCGCCGGCGGATTTGCGCCCGCATTCCTCGCGGCGCTTCAGGAAGCAACCGGCATCGAGCTGGGGCCGGAGGAGCGGGGGATGGTGCTTGGGTCACGCCGTTCCGAGCGCGTTGCGCCGTTTGTCGAGATGAACAACTGGTCGAGCGTGCTCGGGCAAGTGATGGCGAACCATGTCGGCGTCTCGTTCATCAGCCCCAATCACACCGCCGACGTTGTCGAAGTCACGGCGTGGGGCCCCGGGTCGGAGAAGCTGCCGGCGTTCTGCGACAACACCGACCTGCACGGCCTCGCGGTGCGCGCGCTTGATCTGGCTCCCGGGCGGCTGCTCGAGGGGATGGATCGCGTGATCATGCCGCGGCGTTCGCGCACGGGCGAATGAGAGGTGACGGCGGCGGCGGGCCCGCGCGGGGGGCGCGTGTCGCGGGGGAAAAGGTCAGAATCGCATGGACGCGAGGCGTTTCATGGCTTCGGCGATCCGCGCGGTTTCGCGCGTGAGGGAGACGCGCACCCAGCCCGCGGCCGAGTCGGCGAACCCCGCGCCCGGGACGGTGACGACCGCGGCCTCGTCGATGAGCCGGCCGACGAATGACCATGAATCCATCGGCTTTCCGGTGGAGCGATCGATCGGGCAGCGTGCCCAGACGAAGATGCCCGCGCGGGGGGCAGCGACTTCGCAGCCGATGGCGCGCAGTCCGTCGACGACGAGGTCGCGCCGGCGTCCGTACTCGTCGCGCATCGCGGCGATGATCGGGTCGTCGAATCGATCGAGCGCGAGGGCGCCGGCGTTCTGCACGGCGTTGAACGGCCCGCTGTCGAAGTTGTCCTTGGTCTGCTTGAGCGCGCCGATGAGCGCTTCGTGCCCGACGGCGAAGGCGATGCGCCATCCGGTCATGTTGAACGTCTTGCTGAGGGAGTGGAACTCGATCGCGGGCGTGGTGCGGATGTCGGCCGAGGGGCATTGCCAGATGCTCGGGCACGCGGCGGCCTCCGCGCCGTGAAAATAGATCTCGCTGTAGGCGAGGTCGGACGCGACGAGCAGATCATGGCGCGCGGCGAAGCGGAGGGCATGGTCGAGCAGTGCAACGTCGGCCGTTGCGCCGGTGGGGTTGCCCGGGAAGTTCAGCCACATGAGGCGGCAGGCGCGTGCGAGGCGTTCATCGATCGAGTCGAAGCGCGGGAGCCAGTGGTCCTGGGCGCGCGTCTCGACGCGGTGCGGCGTGGCGCCGGCCATGGTCGCGCCGGCGACATACACGGGGTAGGCGGGGGTGAAGACCATGACGCCGTCGCGCGCGGTTCCGGGGTTCACGACGCCGAGGGGAAGGTGCCCGATGCCGTCCTTGCTGCCCATGAGGGCGACGATGTGGCGGACGGGGTCGACCTTGACGCCGAAGCGGCGGTCCATGAAGCGTGCGGCGGCGTCGAGAAACCGGCGCGTGCCGTAGCAGTCGGGATACTGATGATTCACCGGGACGCGCATCTGCCGGTTCATCTCATCGATGATGAACTCGGGCGTGGGCTGATCGGGGTCGCCGACGCCGAGGTTGATGACGTCCTTGCCGGCGGCGATGGCGGCGCGCTTCTTGTCATCGATGGCGTTGAAGAGGAAGGGCGGGAGCGCGGCGAGGCGGTCGGAGCGGATGGAGGTTGCGGTGAGCGGCGCGACCACTCGGGAGGAAGCGGGGTCGCTCGGGGCGGGCTTGGGCTCGGTCATGTCGGAGGCCTGGCGAGTGCCGGAACCAGCGGAGGCGGAGGGCATGAACGATGGTAGGTGAAGGGTGCCGACGGGGTGCGTGCTCGCGAGCGAGGGCGCGACGGTCGCAGAAGCGGATTGGCCGCGCGCCGAAGGCCGTTGAGTCTCGCCCATACAAAAGGAGCAGGCACATGACGAACCCGAACGAGATTCGCGATGATCGGCGGAGTGACGAGACGATTATACGGACTTAGGTCTGTATCGGGGGTTCGGATCCCCCCCCCTCTCCGCTTTCCCTTGATTTCAAGGCGCTGTTCGCGTTTCCCACGTGCGAGGCGCGACTTCCCGCGAGCTGCTCGCGACGCGGCGTGACCTGTCCACAGTACACCAGAGTCCGTGGAAGTCCGCCGGCGCCCGCGGCCGCGCTACAAGCGGCGCTACAAGCAAAGCTGCGAGATGTTTTCTGCTCCTCGGGCTTGCTCCGCCGGTGGCGGGTGCCCTACTCATTGCATTCTCTGTTTCAACCCTTTCGATGGGGCGTGCGTTCCCAGTGCCCACACCCGAGTCCCGCACGGGGCTTATCGCTCTTGGCATCACAGCGGAATCATGGACTGCCGCTGGGGGAACACCCATGGGGCTCCCTCCCATTCCGGAACATCGTTTCTTCCCGGCATCCAGCCGCCGATCGCCCAGGTACAGTGCACCATCAGCGCGGCAAGCACCGGCGGGCACACCATTGAACCGATTTACAACCGACCAGCGCGATCTGGCATGTACGAGCGTGCCATGCAGAACGCCGTGACAGCCACCTTGAAAACCACGAGCGCACAGGGACTGAACCGCGCCACCGTCACCGCGAGCGGACCAATGTGGTATATGCCCGTGGTGAACATGGCTTGGCCGCGCTCACGGAGTCGATCCACCACGTTCGCAACCGCGCGTACATGCCGCGGCATGGACGGTGGCTGCTACCGGCCCCCAACGCGACGTTCGTAGGTCCTGCCGTTCGTCCACCTGCAAAGCGGTCAACAGCCACCAAAGAACGCGTTGATGTAGTCGCCAAGATCATCACTGTTGACCGTGCCGTCGTCGTCGAAATCGGCCAAGGGGCACGGCGGCAAGGCGAAGTAGCAGTTGATGAAGTCGCCCAGGTCGTCGGCGTCGAGGACGGGATCGCCGGGCATCTTGGCTGGACAGCGGATGACAAAGGTTTCATAGGCCCCGAGGTCGGAGTGGGGGGCGATCCCCAGGCCCGTGTCGATAAGCCGCGGATTGTCCACAAATCGTGCGGCGTGGAGCACATCGTGGGGCAGCGGTTCCGTCAGGTCGCCGTCGTTATCAAGGTCAAGGGTGTCGGCAGGGATGCCCGCACGATTGCCGTGGTCAATGCACGCCGACGGGTGGTCGAGACGGAGGTCTCGGGCGCGAACTCCCAACCCGTTGATCGTTGCCGGGCCGGTGTCGTCGATAAAGAACGGATCCGTGCCAAGATTCTCGCCACCCCCGAAGTTGAGACCCTGAACGCAGGTTCTGGTGATCCACGAAGTGTCCGGGCCGCCACTGATCTGCTCGGCAAGCGTAGGACTTCCACCGGGCGAGGTGCCGCGGCCGTTACCCCATACAACCGAGTTCGTGAACAGAACGGGCGTGGAATCGTTCGCGCCACTCGTGGGCTCGAACTTGAGTGCGCCACCCTGGCCGGTCTGCGTCCAGTTGCCATGGAAAGTGCACTGGGAGGCAGAAACGCGGGCACCACCGACGCAGGCGATTGCCCCACCGCCGCCGGGACCTCCTGATCCATACGAGAAGTTGCCGGAGAAGACGCAGTTGGCAAGGACTGGTCGCTGGCGACCGGTGAAGAGGATCGCCCCGCCGCGAGCGAAGACGCGATTATCGCGGAAGACGGAGTTGTAGATTCGCGGCCCGTCAAGTGGGTTGACCGGCGCGGCCGAGTAGATCGCTCCGCCGTCGCTGGAGTCATTGTCCTGGAATGTGCAGTTGGCGATCGTGATAAGTTTGCCCTGATCATTCAAGATCGCCGCCCCGGCAGGAATGTCGGGAGCAGGCTCAGCCCCGGCGCCGCCGCCGCTCACCGTCAAGCCGTCGAACCGCACGTTGTCCGCGGCACCTACGCGGATGATGTGGTACGAGTTTTCTTCGCGATTGCGAGGGGCGCCTACATCGGCCTCATCCACATCGTTCCCGGCCAGGTCGCCGGAGAGAATCGTGGCGAAGTCCGGGTCGAGCGGCCGCGCAAGCGCCAGTCGCATGTTTGCCTCACGCTCGGCGAGGGTGGACTCGGTCCCCGCGAACCCGCCGTAGAGGGCCAGGTTACCCACCATCTCAAACGCGATGAGTTGGGTTGGGTCGGACGTGGCAGGCTTATAGATGCCGCGCGCCATCCAAATCTCCCGAACGCCCGCGCCGAGTTGCCGAGCTGCGGTGAGGGCGTCCTGGAGCGACCTGAACGCGGTCATCCAAGATTGCCCGTTGCCGCCTGCCGGAGCGGCGGCACGAACATAAAGCCTCGATGGCGGGCAGGGATTGCTGATCTGAAGAGTCCAAGTCTCGTCGCTGCTGCCCCCCTCGACGAGACCACCGGTGAGAACTGTGAGATTGCGCGAGCCATCGAATGCGAAGCCAAAGTTATATCTCGCACTCGGTGGGCTTGATCCTGTGACGGTGATGGGAGCCCACGTTCCTGTGTCGCCGTTCCACTCCCAGGCGTCGTTCAGCCGCGCGCTGTTGGCGTCGGTGCCGCCGAACATCACGATGCGCTGCCGATTGGGGTCAAAGACCATGCGGTGGCCTTCGCGCGGAGCCGGGAGCGATCCATTCGCACGCTGCGACCAAGCCGTGCCGTTCCACTCCCAAGTGTCGCCCTGCGGAACGTTCGCAGCCCGCCCGCCGAAAAGCACGGAAACGCCACGGTGTGCATCGAACGCCATGGCCAGATCGGCACGACTGCTCGGCTGGTCCCCAACGGGCGTAATGAGCTGCCAGTTTCCAGTGGCGTGACTCCATTCCCACGTTTCGTTGGTGGGCGAGCTGACGACGTAGCCGCCAAAGATGACGACCTTGCCGCGGCCTGAGCGGGAGTCGAAGCTCATGCCGAAGTGAGCGCGTGCGCTGGGAGAAGCCGCTGTGGTGCGGTTGACCCAGTGTGCGCCATTCCAGGTCCAGGTGTCATTCAAGCTTGTGCTATTCCCCTCACCGCCGAAGAGCACGACCTGCTGGTTGACCGAGTCGAACACCATATTGTGGTGCCGCCGAGCCGCCGGCGGCGCGGTGGTGGAAACCTGGCTCCACACACCGTTGGTCATGAGCCAGGTATTACTGAGATTCAGCGCAGTTTGATTGGCGCCGCCAAACAAGACGACCTGCTGCCGCGCCGCGTCGTAGGCCATTGGCGCTGCACTGATCTGCCCCGGGCTGTTGGCAGTTGGAGTCGCGTTCACCCATCGCGTAATGCCGCAGGGCACCGGCGGCGTGACGGTCGCGGTGCACGTTGCCATGTTGCCGGCCTGATCACGAACCTCAAACATGACTGCGGAGGGTTGCGAGATCGGTGTGCCCGGAGGGGGAAGCTGGGTAATTGAGAGGTTGATGGTGGCGGTGCAGTTGTCGTGGGCCACGAGTTCGGATCTGAGGTCGGGGAGAGATGAGAAAGTGAGCGCGCGGCCAACCGGGCAGTGATCGATGACCGGGGGCAGCGTGTCCGCGACAACAACCGTCACGCTCGCTGTGGCCGAAGGAGTGCACCCAGGACTCTCCCATCGCGCGTGATAGACGGTGGTCGTATCCGGCGCGGCAATCTGAATGGTCATTCCTTCGCCAATTGGAGTTCCGCGAGGAAAGTTGGCGTACCACCGAAGCACCGCTCCGCTTCCCCCCTGCGCTCGAAGCGTAAACGGCGCAGATTGGTTTGGGCAGAGTGTGGTCGGTTCGGCGATGGCCGCCGTTGGGGCAGACGTAGGTTGGCTGCAGCACTGAACGCCGACTCTGATTGGGACGTCGGGAGTGGATTCGTACGCCCAATGTGTGATCCGAGGCGAGTTTGGACCACCCGATAGGGGATTATCCAATCGCATCCACCCGTAGTGGTTGCGACCTGCGATTGTGAGACGGAAACCAGCAAACGCAGGCAGAGGAATGGTCGAGACGAAGTTGGGCGCGCGGTACCCCACCGCAGCGTTCGCCGCAAACGACGCGGCAGGACCCACCGACTCGCCCACGGTGAACACGCGGAGCATCGGCCCAACTGAAGGCGCGGGCGGGAAACCCGGGCAGGTGTCCGGTTGCACGAATTCAGAAGTAACCGCTAGACCTGGGCCGCTCATGTAGGCTCCGTAGCGGCAGCACGAGCTTGCGCACGTTGTGCAGCCGAAATCGTGGGTAAAGGTGAACGGCGATGCACTGTCCGCCTGGTCCGCTCCCTGGGTAGGATCAAAGTAATATGCTCCTCCCGCCAATTGGCAGGAATGTCCGCAGGGATTTGGGAACGACGGGCACCAGAACCGATCGCCCGTGAAAAGCACTGCCGTCGCACTTGGCCCGTGTGATGGGATATCCACAACCACGGCACTGCATTGGTCGCTCCAGCAACCGAAGGAGTCTACCGCCCGCAGGTAATAAGTACCCGCTGATGCAACCGAGAGCGTGCTCCCCGCACCGAGATCGGTGCGTGTGCCACATTGAGTGCCCTGCCAGTACCAACTTGCTCCCTGCGGAGGTGTTCCACTCCAAGCAAGCGTCGCGGTCCCACATATGATCGAAGACACGACAGGATCGCTCGGTCGACTCGGGGGAGGGGGCAGGGCAACCGGGAGGGAGCCGCAGCCCGCACTCCAGCAGCCAGATGCGTCTCGGGCCCGCAGGTAATAGGTGCCGGCGGAGCTCACGGTGAACACAGGCCCGGAGCCGAGATCCGTCCGTACCCCGCACTGTGTATTCTGCCAGTACCACGTGACGCCCGCCGGCGGATTTGCCGCTCGTGCTAGCGTGACGTCCAGGCACGTACGCGATGCCGCTATGGGACTTGGAGGAATGGCGGGGCCTGACGGGATGCTCACCACCACCGAGCCGCAATTCGCGCTCCAACAACCTGCTGCATCTCGAGCCCGAATGAAGTACGTGGCTGAGGATAGCGCGCTATACGTCGCTCCCGATCCCAGGTCAGTGCGTGTGCCGCAACTCGTGTCCTGCCAGTACCAGGTCACCCCGACGGGGGGCGTTCCGCTGCGCGCAAGCGTGGCGAGACTGCAAGACGTTGATTGCACGGCTGGGTCTGGGGGGGATGCCGGCGCTGGAAGATTCACGGTCACGATGCTGCACGCAGTGCTCCAGCAGCCTCCAGTGCTCCTTGCGCGGAGGTAGTACGTCCCCGCAGAAGTCGCCTGATAGGACGGTTCCGAGCCAAGGTCTGTGCGAGTGCCGCAGGATTGACCCTGCCAAAACCAGGTGACTCCTGCCGGCGGAGTGCCTGTGCGTGAGAGCGTGGCTCCGCTGCACGTAATCGTTGCAACTGATGGGCTAGGAGGCACGCCAGGAATCGTATCGCGTGTACCTGAATCACTGGTACCCGGAGAGCCGACACCGCACTCGTTACGCGGGCGCGCCCAGTACCAGTACGTCACACCTGCCTGAACGCTCGCGTCGAAAAAGGGGGTGACCTGATCGCCAAGTGAGGTTGCCGCCGAGAAGTTGTCTGCCGTGGCGCGGAAGAGTTCATACGCAGTCACATTGCTCTGTGTGCTCCATGACACATGAATGTGATCGCAACTCGTCGCATCGCTGGCGGTCACCGTGGGCCCGCTGGTCGGTGCCACCCGCAGTCGACCGGAAGCCCGCCCCGACGTAAACGCACTGACGTTGCAGACACCCACAGTCTTAATCCAATAGTAATACGTTGTCTGTGACGCTACGTTGGAGTCAGCGTACACCAGCGTGGCGCTGCCGGGTTGCGCCACTCGCGAAGCTGTGCCGGAAGCGTCGATCGTACTGCGCCACACTTCGTAGCCAATCGCCCCCGCCGATGCAGGCCAGTAGACCTCTACGCGGTCGCAGAAGGAGTTGCTCGCACTGACCCCGCCCGGGGGATTCACAATCGATGGCCAGAGGCCAGTGGCGGCGGAGCTCCGAGCGCTGGATCCGCATGCGGTCTCGGCCGAGACGGAGTAGGAATAGGAGACGCCCCGCGTGCCGGTTGTGTCCGTGAAGCTGGTGTTCGTTGTGTCGCCGATGTCAAGCGGCGCACCGGCGCCCGAAGCTCTCCATATTCGGTATCGTGGTGCGCCTGCCACACCAGTCCAGGTAAGGGTCACGCCGGTACAGTTGGTGGAGGTTGCGGCAAGCTGCGTTGGCACAGCCGGCACCGCCGGACGAATGCCTGCAACCGGACCTGCAACGGGCCCCTGACTGCACGCGTTCCGAGCTCGTACCCAATAGTAGTAATTGATGCCGGTGACTGCGGCGGTGTCTATGTAGGGCGCACTGAGTACATTCGAGGCCAGCGGCGAAGCGGGTAGCGTCGATACAGTACTGCGATAAACGTCGTACCCGGTAGCGGGCTGCACGGGATTCCATGAAATCACAATGCTGGTACAGTTGGTATCGCTCGCCGACAGGCCAGTGGGAGGAGTTTGGACGCTTGTAAGGCGGGAACCACGAACGCCTGACGTCGGCGAGCCTGGTGTGCACAAGCCGGCGCGCGCGGTGACGAAGTACCAGTAGTCTGTGTTTGGCAAGGCGGTGTTGTCGGAGAAGCCCGGCGTGGGTACAGTGCTCAATAGCTGAGCGCCAGAGAACGAATTGGTAGTATGCCGATACAATTCATAACTAGAGGCACCGGCCGAGCCATTCCAGGAAACGGTTATTGCCGCACATGAGTTCGTGGACGCCAGAAGGTTCACCGGAGGGGCTGGTGAAATGCAGTTTGGGCCGTTGAGGCTGAACGTGATGCTGCCGAGAGAGACGCCACGCTCGTTGGCGGCGATGTTGGGCTGCACACGAAAGCGCAACACCTCTCCGGCCGCGACGGCTCGTGGCGACATGCTACCGTCGGAGTCGCCAGTTGATCGCACGACCAAATTGTCGTTGTCGTCGAAGACAAACAGATCGGTGTCATAGGACACGGTGCTGCCGCCCGGCGAGTCGGTCGTCACTTGCAGCGTGCCGGCAGCGTGCGCCCGGTATTCGTAGAAGCGTCCGTAGGTGGGCGTCGGGGTGGGACTGCTAAACGTAACGGTGAAGTCGCCGCTGGCGTTTGGGAGGACGGCGTTAGTGAACCCCGGAACGCGGATGGTCGCCGTGTCGTCAAACGCGTTTGTCACTCTGATCTCGTACTCTGTATCAGCGAACACTGCAAAACTGATGCCGAGCCCACTGTTGATGGTGCCACTTGTTGATAGCAAGGCGCCATTACGGCAGATTGCAAAGGTTGCCCGAGGAGTTGCGGCGGTGGTCCGGACGTACGCTGTTCCGCTGGCAGTTGGCGTGACGTAGAAGCGCTCCGACCCAGAGATTGCGAGAGGCTCGGAGACTGCCATGTAGGCGGAGTAGACAGGATCAAACCTAGGGGGGCGAAGTACAGGTGCCTCCTGCACAGTGCCCTCCCCGCACTGTGCGGTTGCCGTGTGGGATCCTGCACCAGCAATCACTGCGCAGGCCGCGACCCACATTGTCAGGGTCGACCGCACATGGGCCTTCAACCAACTTGTCGGTGGCGTAAAACCGTGATCCAGCCATTTCAGAATCGCTTGAAGGGCACCGTTGCGTTCGGCCACGATTAGCCATCGACAGAGTTCGCAATTGGTCGCGCGGTGGTTCATACCCCATGATTACGCAACACGAAGAGCGTTCTAGGAATGACCGTTAGAAAATGTGCTTCACCGCGGGTGCGGTCTGTGTCGCGTGTCCAGGGCGCTTGCTCAAATGTGAGGTCCTGCTCACGCCGGAGTGAGCTTGCGGCAGACAGAGTGCGCCGCCGGGTGCTTCGTCGCATCTCGGCCCCATCACCGGCCCTCAACCAGATGCGGCAGCGGTGCCGCCTCGAGTCGAAAAGCTCCGGGCTTCAGCCCCAGTTCTTTCTCCACCATATCTGAGACGATGTCATCTGCCGCCTTGCTGCCATCCGGGCCGATGTGCATGACGTACGTCCCGCGCGAGCCTGTCATCGTGCCCGGCGGCGTGCTTCGGTGCAGGGTGACGCTCACGCAACGGGAGCGGAGGTGATAGATCTTTGAGGGACCGATCCGGGGCACGTCGAAAAGGTCCGCCACGGACGGCGGGTCGAACCGCTTGTACCAGGTCGGCCTTGCCGAGCTTTCCGGATGAGCGCTGTTGCGGTTGATCCAGTGCAAGCGCGCGTCCAACTGCGGTCTGAGCCCAAACACGACGTACTCCCAACGGGAAGCGATATTTGCGTGGGCGGGGGCGCGCGCGGCCTGATCATGAGCGTTTGATACTCCTCCAACAACGAGGATGTCGTCGGCGGGGAGCCATCCGAGCGTCTCCAGGTGCCCATGATGCCACGCCTCGTACCGCACCTTACCCGCGAGGTCGTAGATGCGAATGGCGTACTGGCCAAAGTGGTGATGCTTGTGAATGACGATCAACTCCTGGCCCGGTACTTCTGAGAATACTTCGGCCAGAAGCACATAGAAGACTCTAAAGCTATCGTCAGGACGGTCATACGGCGGAGGAACACGGATCGGCCAGGACGCCGTTGACCAGAGCACACGAACGGGCTTGAACGGATCTATGGCGACAAGATTGCCTGGTTCCGCTCGTTGATCGCCTCCGGGCGGAACGGCGAGCAATCCGATTCGGCCCCCGCCGAATGCCTTGGGTCGATCGACCATCGCTGCGAAGGCAAACACCCCGTAGGACGGCGAGGCGGCCCAGGAGTCGATGATCGCGCCGGTGCGCGAAACGAGGCGAGCCTCGCTGCCGTCTGACGTAAGTGTCAGCCGATAGGGTTGTTGATTGAGCCACCAGACAGACCCGACAAGGGCCAGGATGGACGCAAGCAACAGCGACAGACAGGCAGCAGCAGTCGCAAGAATCGGGTGGCGACCCAACCAGCGCGTGCACCGCTCCCACGCCGTGGGAGCGACAGCTTCTACCGGCTCTCCAGCCAACCATCGGCGCAGGTCGGCGGCAAAGCCTGCGGCACTGGCGTATCGCCGCGCCGGATTCAAGTCGCAGGCCTTCAGGAGAATCGCCGCCACACGCTTTGGCAGATTCGGATCGAGGAGTCTGGGATCGCGTGCGGGTTCCTCTGCCACTCTGCGAATGGCCGCGTGCAGGGTGCCGTCCATGGCATGCGGCGTTGAGCCCGTGAGCAGCAGGTATGCCGTCGCTCCCAGGGCGAAGATGTCGCTCCGAATCGAGATCTGCGAGCGGTCGCCGCGCGCTTGTTCAGGCGCCATGAAGGCGGGGCTGCCGAGCGGCATGCCATCGACCGAAAGGGTGTCAACCGGGTCCGCCGCGATCAGCGCCGCAACGCCAAGATCAACGATCACGGGATCGCCGGAGGGCGTGACCATGATGTTTCCGGGCTTGAGGTCACGATGGATGACACCCCGCTCGTGCAGTGCCTGCACTCCGTCCGCCACATGCGCAAGGAGAGCCACACGATCGGTCAAGCCGAGGTTGTTCTTGCTGCACGCCTCGTCCAACGTGTCGCCCGCGATGAACTCGGTGGCGATGAACAGGTGCCCTTCATGCACCCCAAAATCGATCACCATGGGCACGGACGGGTGATGGATCTGACTCAGCATGTCGAGTTCTCGCCATGCTCTGGTGGCTTTCTCGCCCTGGGTGAACGCCTTCGACAGCACCTTGATGGCGAGCCGCCGATCTGAGCCGATTCGGTAGCCCTCGTAGACCACTCCGCCCGATCCTTGACCAATTCTCCGTGAGATGACGAAGTTGGCGATCGAAGGATGTCCCTCCGAAGCACCGGGGGTTGGCTCCGCTGCACTCGCACCCATGAGTGGTGAAAGTGCCTCGACAATGCGAGCCGCGGTGGAGTAATCCAGTTGGGAGCGCACGGACCTTGTCGAGGCATCGTGCACTTCGCGCGGATTGTCGTCAGACTCAGAGTCCATTGTGCTCAACTAAGGTACGCACACCGCCGCATGGCATAGGAAGGCGTGGGGCGCTGCGCGCGAACGCCGGGCCATGGTCGCCGCGGATGTACGGCGGCGCCCGCGCACGTCGCACCTCCGCCGCGCGGGCGATGCGCAAGGGTCTGCTTCAGCCGGCCGCGACTTCTCGACCACCTGTTCCTGCAGCCGCTTCGCCTCGTCGGCCGTCAATCCTGCCGGCTGGTCCTCCGCCGGTTGTGCCTTTGTGGGGATTCTCAGAGGCGCTGGATCAGAAACCTGGGGCAGGGAACATGTCGGGCACCGTGATCGGATGCTTCTGGGGCAAGCTTGTTTTTGGTAGGATCTGGTTTCGTGGTCGAGCCATCCACTCATTCCGGATTTGAAAGCACGCAGTGGACCCTCGTCGCAGCGCTTCGCGACGGACCGAAGGAGGGAACCCGTCGTGCCCAGGACCTCCTTGTACGGCGGTACTGGCCTCCGGTGTATTCAGCACTGCGACGTATGGGTCGCGACAGGAACACTGCGGCCGAACTGACTCAGGGGTTCTTTGTAGACGTGGTGTTACAGCGTCGGTTGTTCGAGCGGGCAAATGTCAACCGAGGAAAGCTCCGTACCCTGCTGTTGACGGCGTTGGGGAACTACGTTGTCGATACTCACAGAAGGCGCGCGATTGACCCAAGCCGCAATCCGATCTCACTCAGCGCGATGGAAGCGGAAGAGTCTCGGATTGCCGCGGAGGGGTACGGGCGCGAGCCGGCTTCTGAACACTTTGATCGACGTTGGGCTCTGGGCATCCTTGAAGAGGCCATGACACGCTGCGAGCGACGCTTCCATGCTCGTGGCAAGGAGCGACACTGGCGCGCCTTCGAGGCGTGGATCCTGCTCCCGGCGGTTGGCCAGTCGGCCCCATCTGACTTGCGTCAAGTGGCCCGTTTGACTGGATTCTCAGGATCCGCCCAAGTCGCGGCAGCCATCCAGACAGTAAGAGTGCGGCTCGCTGCGCACTTGGCCGAGGTGGTGTCGGAGACCGTCGAGTCAGCAGCGGACGTCGCAGAAGAGATTGAGTATGTTCAGCGAATTCTCAATCGCAAGAGCCCGTGAGTGTTTGGCTGAGTTCAAAGGTAGCTAGATATAGGCGATAAAGGTGGCGAGCGAAGCGTTGGCGCAGCGTTCGCGTTATTTGCGTGGAAGATGCGAGGTGCCGCGCGGTGCTCGTGCCGTGGACGCGGCGTTCAGCGTGCTGCCTTCAACGCCGCGAGCCCGCGGGCGTTGCCGTTGCACTCAGCGGGATCGAGACCTGCGCCCTTGCCGCGACCGCCAGCGCTTCCTCGCGCCACATCCGCACCTCGTAATCACTGGCCAGACCCTGGGCTTCGATGGCTTCCAGTCCCGCCCGGATCTGTCCCGCGCCGGCTTCGGCTTGCCCCTCGCCGATCAGTGTCGCCCCGAGCATCAGCAGGTCGATCGGATGGGCCGGCCGTCCTCTCGCGCGGCGAAGCGCCGTTCCTCTTTCGAACATCTTCCGCGCGTCGGCGAAGCGTTCGCAGCGGTAGTACGCCGTTGCCAACGTGTTCACGAACGACGAGTCGTCGGGCCACGCAGCGCACACCGCCTGCATGGCCGCGACCGCGCGCTCATATTCGCCGTGCATGAGCCCCGGCCGGATCACGATCGCTGTCGCGGCGCTGTTGAGATAGTTGTGCCGATCGCCTCGGCGAGTCGAGCGCGTCGCCGCCGCTTCGCGGACGTCCGTGCCGACCGTGTCATCGATCCGCGCGCGCGCCGCTCGGTCGGCGGAAAGCGTGAGGCCGTCGGCGTCTTCATTGTTCCGCAGCAGTTCGGCCGCGCGGACCTGGACCATCCGCGCACGCCCCTGCTCCGATGTGTCCCGACTCCCGGCGCCGTTCCGCGAGGTCTCCAACAGGCGCGACATCAACCGGATGCCCCCGCCCACCAGCGACCGCCCCTCGTCCACAAACCGCCACTGCTCCAGCGGCCACGGCCCCGTGAGATGCACCGTCACCTGCCCGGTGGCAACGTCCACCACGCGCAGAATCCCGTCCGACCCGACCACCGCCAGTCGCGATGCGTCCGGCGAGAACGCGAGCGACGCGGCTTCGAGCGCCTGATCGTGAATGGACCAGCGTTCCGCGCCCGAGCCGGCGCCCGCGGCGTCCCAGCATTGCATATCCCCGCTGTCGGTGATCGCCGCCACGAGACCGCCATCCGCGCTGATTGCCGCGGAGATTGCCCGCCCGCGCCGGCACCGCAGCGTCAACTCCACGGCCAGGTCGCGCGTGTTCCACACAACCACGTCCGCGTCCTCTTTCCGCGGCGCGCCGGTTCGGGTGGGCGCGAAGATTCCCGCCAGTGTCACCGCGCGAGGTGCGCCTTCGGCCATGCGGATCAGTCCGATCGCCGTCTGGTCTCGACCCGGCTTCTGCGCAGACACTTCGAGCACCTCGCCCGTGCTGCCGTCGAGCCTTCGAATTACACCATCGTCGCATGACGCCAGCCACCCGCCGGACTCGCCGGCCTCGGCCTCCAGGCCCAGGATCACGAACCCGAGTGCCGTGCGATGGAGGACGGTGCGTCCGGATGCGGCGTCCAGTACGAACAGCTCCGCTCGGGCGGCGTTGTACGGTTGTCCGACGCTCCCGGTCGAGGCGCTCGCCACGCGCTGACCATCACGCGAAACCGCGAGTGCCGCCATCAACCAGCGCGAGAGCGATCGCGTCCATAGACGCTCGCCCGTGGCTGGGTCCCAGGTCTCCACCACGCCCCAACTCGCCGCCGCTCCGAGGCGGCCCGACGACGCGAACGCGCACGCCCGGCGTTGATCGACGCCGTCGTACGGCAAGTCGAACGGCCGCGGGTCGGCCGCGGTGCTGAACACCATGACCCGCCCGGAGTCATCGCTGGCGCCGACCCACCGTCCGTCGTCGGAGATGCTCACGTGCGAGGGGCCTCCCGCGCCGAGCACGCTGCCCAACTCCTCGTTGCCCGCGACGCCCCAGAACACAATGCCACCCGACTGATCGCTCGCGACGGCCATCTCGCCCCCGGGCGTGACCTGTACCGAGCCGTATGAGCGACGCCGTCCCGGCTCCGCGGCCCAGATCACTTCTTCCTGCTTCCACGGGCGGCACAGCGACACGCGGCCCAGGTATTCGCTCGCGAGCCACCGGCCTCGCCCTACGGGCACCCACGCCGGCACCGCCATGTTGTCGTCGGTCGGGCTGAGATCATCCGCTCGGAACGCGCGCCACGTGTGGTGCGCGCCGGCGCGGACGCAGAAACGATCGCGATCGGGGATGTAGGACGCGCCGTACCCGATCGGCTCCGTGAGCGCGACTTCGTGCCGCACGCGCCCGTCTCGTGCGTCCACCAACGAAAGCGTGACGTCATCCTCGCGCACGACCGCCAGCGCGAGGCCGTCGGAGGTGAACGCGAGTGGATCGAGCCGCGACACGCCGTCGAGTGTCCACGCTGGGACCGCGCCCTTCCAAGGGGGCACAAAGCACGCCAGCCGTCCATGGGTATTCAGAACCGCGATGCGGTCACGGCCCTCGGAGATCGCCAGGCCCCGCGAGGCACCGCCCGGCAACTCCGCCACCAACGACCCATCACCAAAGTCGTACACCCGCGCCGGCGTGCCCTCGCCTCCGATGACGACGTGGCTTCCGCCAAGGAACTCGGGCGCATGCGTGAAGCCTCGGCCATCGATACTCGGCAGCGATACCTGAAAGACCGACTGATCCGCCCGGGCACGCAGGTGAGCCCATTCCCATCCCCGGAGTTCTTCGGGCGCGTCTTCAAGTGATCGCGCGGCAAGTTTGCTGTCGGCGTTCTCGATCGCCAGCGTCGCCGCGGCGAGGCTTGCCCGATATGCCACCCGTCGGGCGTTCACGCGCTCCTGAGATTCAGACGCCAGTGCCGCGTCCTTGAGCTGGCTCTCATGGCGCGCCGAGAGGAAGCCCCACGTTGAAGCGATGATTCCGGCGACAAGCGTGAGCGCGACGGCCGCCGCCGCCGCGAACAGCCCGCGGTTTCGTCGAGCGAAAGTCGTTGCAAGGTACAGCGTGCTGGGCGGGCGGGCCACGACCGGCTCGCCGCGGAGATGCCGGCGGATGTCGGCGGCGAGTGCCTCGGCGGTGTCGTAGCGGCGACTGCGCTCCGGCTCGATGGCGCGCATGACGATCCAGTCGAGTTCGCCGCGAAGCGCCCGGCTCAGGCGGGCCGCGTCAGCGCCGCGCCGTTCGGCCACTTCGACGCCCGACGCGGCAATTCGCACGCTGGGCCGTTCGGGCCGGCCGTCTCGGATCAACCTGCTCATGGCTCGCGGGCCGGCGCTCGCCAGCGCCCGACCGTCCAGGGGGGTGCTCCCGGTCAGCAGCTCATACATCATCACGCCCAGCGAGTACACGTCCGTCCGCGTGTCGACGTCCTGCCCTTCGACCTGCTCGGGGCTCATCGACGCCGGCGTCCCCAGCATGGCACGGAACTGCGTGAGCACCGAGGCGTCGCCGAGCCGCCCGCTGACCGCCTTGGCGATGCCGAAGTCGATGACCTTCGGCACGGGCTCGCCGTCCTGGAGCGTGACCAGCACGTTGGCCGGCTTGATGTCGCGGTGGATGACGCCTTTTTGGTGCGCGTGCTGCACAGCGTGGCAGACCCGCTCGAGTAATTCCAGGCGCGGCCGGGGCGCGAGTCGCTGCTCATCGCAGAAGACCGTGATGGGCACGCCGCGCACCAGTTCCATCACAAAGAACGGGCGACCCTCCCTGGTGGCGCCGGCATCGAGCACGCGCGCGATGTTGGGGTGGTCCATCATCGCCAGCGCCTGGCGCTCAGCGTCGAACCGCGCCAGCACCTCGCGCGAGTCCATCCCCGCCTTGATGATCTTCAGCGCCACGCGGCGCCGGATGGGTTCGTCCTGTTCCGCGAGAAACACGACGCCGAAGCCCCCCTCGCCGATCACCTCCACAAGCCGATACGGGCCGAGCGTCGTCCCGACCAGCGCCTCTGCCTCGGCGGGCACGCCGGCGAACTCGCCCGACTTGTACATCGACGCGGGCGGGTGTCCGATTCTGGGAGGTGCGTCGAGATACCCACCGGCGCGGGTCATGGTCGCGAGGAGTTCGTGCACGCGCCGGGCAAGCTCGGCGTCGCCGCGCGCCGCCGTGCCGATGAACGCTTCGCGCTCAGCCTCGGGTCGCTCCAGCGCTTCGCTGAAGACGCGACGGATCGCCGCCAGACTCGGGCGCGGGGGTTCAGAAGGCGGAGCGTTCACAGGCGGGTCTCACGGTGGCGGTGCCGAGGGAGGCGCGGGACGGTCTTCCCGCGCCACGCGGAACAGGAACGTCCGGGCGAACAACCAGGTCCGATCCACCTGGCGCGGCGACATGCCCAGCGCCTCGGCGGTCTGATCGATCGTCAGCCCGGCGAAGAACCGCAGGCGCACGACCGCCGCCGCCTCCGGGTCTTCCTCCTCCAGGTGTCGGACGCCCTCGTCGAGCGCCAGCAATTCGCCTGGGTCGGCCTCGGACGCAAGATCGGCCACGTCCAGCGGCACGAGTCCTGCCGCTGCGCCCTCCGCTCCTGCCGCCCCCGCTCCGCCGCGCTTCAAGCGCGCTCGCCCACGGGCGTGCTCGATCAGCAATTGCCGCATCGCCCTTCCCGCGGCGTGATAAAAGTGAGCGCGCCCCGCATACCCGCCGGGCGACTCCCCCAGCAGGCGGACGTACACCTCGTGGACCAGCGCCGTCGCCTGGAGCGTGTGCCCGGTCCGCTCGCCATTCATGGCCAACTGTGCGGCCCGTCGCAATTGCTCGTACACCAACGGGAGCAACTCCGCCGCGGCCTGGCGGTCACCCTCCTGCGCCTTGTTGATGAGGAGCGTGTAGGCCGGGTCAGGGACTCCATCCGGGCTGGGGGCACGCGGGGTGGTCATGCGTCGCTGCTTGCCAGCATAGCGGAAACGCAATTTCTGTGAGAAACATGGCGCTCGAATCGACCCGGCGTCACCTGATGGGTCGAGGCGGTCAGCATCGGGCTGGCCGACGCACCTGATCGCTTGCACACCGAGATCAACCGTTTGCTTCTTTCCTGCCTGCGCGGCGCGTCGCCGCGGAGAGTGGGGGGGCGGGCGCGATCTCCACGAAAACAGGAGTTGCCCCATGTTCCGATCCATGAACCGTTCACGCACGATCTCCTCCCTCAGTCCCGCGCCGGCCCCGCTCGTCATGGCGGCCCTCGCCGGCGCGCTCGCCGCGCTCCCCGTCGCGGCGCAGATCAGTTGCCCCATCGACTTCGGTCCGAACACCACGACACCCGGCCCTGCTCCCGCCGCCGGCGCCCGCCTCTCCACCGGCGACTTCAACGGCGACGGCCTCGCCGACGTGACCTACGCCGTTGCGGGCCCGAGCGCCGCGGTCTTTCTGCGGAGCACGACCGTCACCTTCGCCGCGCCGGTGACCTATCCCGCCGGCACGTCCCCCCGCACGACCAAGGTCGTCGATCTTGACCACGACGGCATCCTCGACATCCTCGCAGTGAACATCACGACCGGCGTCATTTGGCTTCGCGGTGCGGGCGACGGCACATTCCACCCGGGCCAGATCCTCGCCCTGGGCTCGGTCCTGCTGGACGCCGACGCCGGCGACCTCAATGGCGACGGCCTGACCGACATCGTCTCGGTCTCCAACTCTGGAACGGTGCGCGTGGTCCTGAGCAGCGGCGAGTGGCCCGCGTATGCGCAGACGCAGGTGTTGTTCGGCGGCATCGGGCTGGTCGATGTGGGAATCGGCGACTTCAACGCTGACGGGCGTCCTGACCTTGCCGCGCTTGGCCCGACCTTCCTGAGAATCTTCCCGGGCGCGCCGGAGGGTGCGGGGGTGGGCGGCGGGGGCGGGCCGAGTTCGTTCGCCGCGCCGGTGGATTACCCCGTCCCCGCCGATCCGCAGAGCCTCGCGGTGGCCGACCTCAACCACGATGGGCGTGCCGACATCGCCGTGGCCGCCGCCACCGGGTCGAGCCTGGCGGTCTACTTCGGCCGGATGGGCAGCTCGATGGTGCAACCGGCAACGCCCTTCGGCATCGCTGGGCCCGCGACCGATGTTGCTGTGGATGACCTCAACCTCGACGGCAAGCTCGATCTGGTCGCTGCGTGCCCGGCCGAGGGCGTTGTCTGCGTGCTCGAAGGCATGGGCGGCAACGCATTCCGCGCGTTTCGGTCGATCGCTGCCGGCCCGTCGCCCGTCAGCGTGAGCCTCGCCGACGCCGACGGCAGCGGCTACCCCGATCTGCTGGTAATGAACGAGTCTCCAGCGGGCGTGAGCGTGCGGCAGAATACCGCGGCCAGCCCTTACATCTTCTTCCAGCCGGTGGGCATCACCGTGGCCGAGGGCGCGCCCGCGTCGTTTCAGGCCGCAACCGAGCCGGGCGCGCCGCTGACGTTTCAGTGGCGGCGCAATGGAGAGCCGATCGCCGACGACGGCCGCGTCAGCGGTTCGAACACGGGCCTGCTCTCGTTCAGCCACACCCTGGCGAGCGATTCGGGCGACGCCTTCGACTGCGTGATCTCGAGCCCGTGCGAGACGCTCACTTCCTACCCCGCAGCCCTGGTGGTGACACCCGCACCGTCCGCGTGCCTTGCCGACTTCAACGCCGACGGCAACCTCGACCCCGATGACCTCGGTGACTTCATCAACGCGTACTTCGCCGGCTGCCCGTGAGCGCGAAGGCTCGAATGAAGTGCGGCCCGCGTCCCGACCGGGGTGCGGGCCGCGTTGTTGTTTGCGCGGGGCGGCGGGCCAAAGTGGGAAGGGAGGGGCGACTTCGTGTTGTGTGAAGTCACCGCCAGCGCACGACGCCCCAGCGTCATCGGCCCGATTCTCGGTTCCGCGGGGCCACCACGGTCACGAAGGCCAGCGAGGTCGCGATGAGCATGTGCCAGGGGTAGGCGAGGGAGATGTCGGCGAGCGTGCCGGAGCGGAGCGGGATGAAGGCGGCCCAGCGCGTCCAGACCGCCGGCTGGAGGAGCAGCACGACGAAGAACCCCACCACGAGGGCGGCGATGGCGCTCCGGGCGGTGCCGCGGCGGGTGAAGAGCGCGGCGAGGAAGACGGCGAGGAGCCCGGAGTAGGCGAAGTTCATGACGCCGAGCGCGAAGTCGATCAGGCCGGTGTCGGGGCTGGAGCGTTTCCAGGCGATGCAGAAGATGGCAAAGAGCGCGAGGACGACGCCCCACCCGACCGTGGCCCAGCGCCCCGCGGCGAGGTAGTGGCGCTCGGTGCGGCCCGGGCGAAGGTGTACGTAGAAGTCCTTGACGGCGGTGGCGGCCATGGCGTTGATGGCGGAGTTGAGGCTGCCGAGACCGACGGCGAAGAGGCCGGCGATCATGACGCCGCGAAGGCCGGAGGGAAGTTCGTGAAGGATGAAGGTGGTGAACGCGCGCTCGCCGGAGCCGGCGGGCACGATGGGCGTGACGTTGCCCATGAGCGACGGCTGCTGGTAGAAGACGTGGAGCAGCAGGCCGATGATGAGAAAGAGGGCGACGATGGGGATGCCCATGAAGATGGCGGCGACGATGGAGGCGCTGCCGCGGATCGCCGACCTGCAGGTGAGCATGCGCTGCACCATGTCGTGGTCGGCGCCGTAGGCGGCCATGTTCAGGAGCGAGAAGCCGAAGACGGCGGTGAGGAGCGTGAACGTGGATGATGGATTGAAGGGGAGACCGGGATCGATGACGGTGAGCTTGGAGCTGCCGGCGGCGGAGGCGGCGTTCGGCGGGCCGGCGGTGCGCAGGGATTCGATGATCTGCGAAGGGTCGGCGGGGATGCGGTCGAGCAGGAGGACAATCGCGGCGACGACGGAGCCGAGCAGGACGATCACCTGGATGACGTCGGTCCAGATGACGCTGGCGATGCCGCCGATGAGGGTGTAGGCGACGGCGACGGCGGAGAGGGCGAGGATGGCGGAGGCGAGCGCGGGCCAGTGCTGCGAGTGCGCGTCGCCGAAGAAGAGCATGGCGAGGGGGATGGCGGCGATGTAGATGCGCGCGCCGGAGGCGAAGACGCGGCCGAGCATGAAAGCGGCGCTGGCGGCGTATCGAGCGGGCGCGCCGAAGCGCTGCTCGAGCAGTTCGTAGATCGTGGTGCAGTTGTGCCGATAGAACGCGGGGATGAAGAAGGCGGCGACGACGGCGACGGCGAGGAGGCCGCCGATGTTGGTGGAGAGGTAGGTGAGGTCGCCGCGGAAGGAGACTTCGGGCGCGCCGAGGAACGTCGCGACGGAGAGGGTGGAGGCGATGATGGAGAAGGCGACGGCCCAGACGGGCATGCGGCGCCCGCCGAGGAAGTAGTCGTCGGCGCCCTTGGGCTCGAAGCGCGCGAGCACGAGGCCGGAAACGAGGAGCACGCCGAGGTAGAGCCCGACGACGACCCAGTCGAGCACGGTGAAGGCGAGGGCGAGCGTGAACGGAGCGGTGAGCATGAGGGTGCGAGAGGGCGGAGTGTTGCCGCGGGATCGACGTGACGTGCCTGTCATCGACCCGGTGTATGCTCGGGCATGAATACGCGGAAGGCGATCGGGGTGAAGGGGGCGTGGGCTTGCGCGATGCTGGTCGTGACAGCGGCGCTGGCGGGCATGCTCGGCGGGTGCTCGCGCGCGGGCGAGCTTGCGTATGCGCGCCGCGGCGATGAGATCATGGTCTGCGGGCAGCTTTTTCACACCGGCGCGCCGGTGGTGCTGTGGACCGATCCGGGCGGGTATGACGCGTATCGAACGGAGAAGCGGTTTGGTCCGCTCGAAGCGGCGTCGTGGGATGCGACGCGTGCGGGCGGGCGCGGACCGGAGACGCCGTCGCGGTACAACACGCGGTTCTTTCGCTTCGCGGCGGAGCAGCCCGAGTTTGTCGGCGCGGCGGGCGCGGCGGGGATCAGCGACGAAGTGATTGCGCGGGTGCGCGGCGGCGGGTGGAGCCTCGAGGAGCTGAGGCAGGTGGTCGATCAGTTCGTGCTGCACTATGACGTGTGCGGGACGAGCCGCCAGTGCTTTCGCGTGCTTCATGACCTGCGCGGGTTGTCGGTGCACTTCATGCTCGACATCGACGGGACGATCTACCAGACGCTCGACCTGAAGGAGCGCGCCTGGCACGCGACGAGCAGCAACGACCGTTCGATCGGGATCGAGATCGCCAGCATCGGGGCGTACCCGCCCGCGGCCGAGGGCACGGTCGGCGCGATCGATTCGGCGGGAGAGTTCGCGGGGCGGATCGGACTGCCGACGACGCTTGAGCGCTGGTATCTGCGCGACAAGCTCGGGTGGTACGTGCATCTGCCCGAGGAGATGGGCGACGGAGGCGTGCGCACGCGCGGGTTTGTCGGGCGGCCGGTGCGGCGCGGGCCGGTCGTGGGCGAGGTGCAGGGGCGGCGGCTCGTGCAGTTTGACCTGACGGCGGAGCAGTACGACTCGCTCATCAAGCTGACGGCGGCGCTGTGCCGGGTGTTTCCGAACCTGCCGCGCGACTATCCGCGCGACGCGGGCGGGGCGCTCATCACGCGGCGGCTGGAAGAGGAAGAGCTGCGGCGGTTCCGAGGCGTGCTCGGGCACTTCCACATTCAGACCAACAAGGTCGATCCGGGGCCGGCGCTGCAGTGGGAGGCGGTGATGGGGCGGAAGCGGCTGGAGCGTTGAGCGCTTGCCGAGCGGGCTTGAACGAGAGATCAGACGGCGCCGGCGAGGTGCTGCCTGATGAGGACGCTCAGGAGGGTGAGGTCTGCCGGGGTGATGCCTTCGAGGCGGCCGGCCTGCCCGAGGGTCTCGGGGCGGAAGCGCGCAAGGGCGAGGCGTGCCTCGGCGCGGAGGTTGGGGAGGCGCTCGTACTCAAGCGAGCGCGGGATCGGTCGGTGCTCGACCTCGGCGAGGCGGCGGAGCTCGGTGCGGTGCTTGGCGGCGTAGGGCGCGTAGAGACGATCGGCGTGCGCCGTGAGGAGCGCGGCCGCGCGGGCGGCGGACGAGTCGGGCGCGAGGCCCAGCACGCGCGCGAGGTCATCGGTCGTGAACTCCGGGCGGCGCAGGTGGTCGGCGAGCGGGCGACCCTCGACGCGCGCGGCGTCGATGCGCGCGCCCAGGTCCGCCAGGGTCGCGCGGCGCGATTCGAAGTGCTGCCAGCGCTGCCGCCCGAGCGGCGTTGAATCCAGCAGGCCCCACTGCCTGGCGAGCGGCGTCAGGCGGTCGGCGGCGTTGTCGCCGCGGAGGAGCAGGCGGTGCTCGGCGCGGCTCGTGAACATGCGATAGGGCTCGACGGGCGTCTTGGTGACGAGATCGTCCATCATGACGCCGATGTAGGCGGTGTCGCGCGCGAGGGTGACGGGCGGCTCGTCGCGGGAGAAGCGCGCGGCGTTGACGCCGGCGATGAGTCCCTGGCCCGCGGCTTCCTCGTAGCCGCTGGTCCCGTTGATCTGCCCGGCGAGGAAGAGGCCCTCGACGAGCTTGGTCATGCCGGTGGCGTTGAGCTGGTGCGGGCGGACCATGTCGTACTCGACGGCGTAGCCGAGGCGGAGGATGTCGGCGTGTGCGCAGCCGGGCATGCCGCGGACGATGGATTGCTGAACGTCGGCGGGGAGGCTGGTGGAGATGCCGTTGCAGTAGATCCATTCGCGGGCGGGGGTGCCGGCGATCGGGTCATCGCGGAGGGATTCGGGCTCGAGGTAGACGTGGTGAGACTCGCGCTGGGCGAAGCGGACGACCTTGTCCTCGATGCTGGGGCAATAGCGCGGGCCGACGGACTCGATCTGGCCGGAGTACATCGGGGCGCGGTGAAGGTTGGCGCGGATCGTGTCGTGAATGGCGGGGGAGGTGTGGGTGATGCGACAATCGACCTGCGGGAGCGCCGGGAAGGGTTGAACGACGGGGAAGGCATCGAGGCACGGGGGCATCGAGGCATCGAGTGAGGAGAGGTCGCTGAAGGGGGTGGGGCGGGCGTCGCCGAGCTGGGGTTCGAGGGCGTCCCAGTCGATGGTGGAGCGGCGGAGGCGCGGGGGCGTTCCGGTCTTGAGGCGACCGAGCTCGAAACCGAGGTCGCGGAGCGCGGCGGAGATGCCGAGGGCGGCGGATTCGCCGAAGCGACCGCCGGGGGTGCGCGATTCGCCGGTGTGCATGAGCCCGCGCATGAAGGTGCCGGTGGTGAGGACGACGGCGGGGGCGGAGAGGATGCGGTCGGCGAGCTGAACGCCGGTGATGCGGCCGCGATGGACGATGAGGCGCTCGGCGCTGCCGGCGATGACGGAGATTTCGGGGCGGGAGGCGATAAGCCGCTGGACGCGGGCGGCGTAGGCGAGCTTGTCGCACTGGGCGCGCGGGCCGTGGACGGCGGGGCCCTTGCTGGTGTTGAGGACCTTGAATTGAATGCCGGTGGCGTCGGTGGCGAGGCCCATGAGCCCGCCGAGGGCGTCGATCTCGCGGACGATCTGACCCTTGGCGAGCCCGCCGATGGCGGGGTTGCAGGACATGACGCCGATGGTGGCGGGGTCGAGCGTGAGGAGGGCGACGGAGGCGGGGCGTGCGAGGAGGTTGGCGGCGGCCCATGCGGCTTCGACGCCGGCGTGCCCGCCGCCGATCACGATGACCTGAAAACGCTGCACAGGAGAAGGGTATTCTGGCGGCTGAGGCGGCGATATTATTTCGCATGGCTCAACCGGCGCCCGACCCGCGTTCGGTCACACCCGAGGAACTCGCGGGAGATTTGGTGCCGACGGGGGATCCGCTTTTTGGTGCTGTCTGGATCAACCCTGCACGCATGAGCGGCACGCCGTGCTTTTTTGGTACGCGTGTGCCGGTCAAGAATCTTTTCGACTACTTGAAGCGCGGGCACTCCATTCCGGAGTTTCTCGACGAGTTTCCGTCTGAGACAGAGAAGGAAGGAAGCCGCCCATGATCCGTGCCTATCTGCTTTTCAACGCGGTGATGTACGTGGTTTTCGCGATCGTGTGCGCGATCTGGCCGGAAAAGACGGCGAACTTCGTCGGCTTCGCGTTCAAGTCCGGGTCGGGGCGGAGCGAGTACGTCGCGGTGTACGGCGGGCTGGAGATGGCGATGGGGCTGTTCTTCCTGGTGGCGGGCGTGAGCGAGAAGTGGCAGCATGCCGGGCTGCTGTTTGCGGTCCTGCTCTATGCGTGCCTGGTGCTGTTCCGAGCACCGACGCTCGTGCTGGTGAGCGGGATTGAGCGTCAGACGTTTATTCTCGCGGCCGCGGAACTCGTGCTCGGGGTGATCGCCGCCATCCTGTGGTTTCGACGCGGCGGGTGATTGCGTTACCTAATGTTGAGGGTTCTCGGAGCGACGGGGCGCGGCGCGCCCGCGGCGGTTCGAGGGCGCGAAGCGAATCACCATGCCCATTCTCGCCGCCACCAATCTCAAACTGGCGTTCGGCCAGCGTGTCATCCTCGACGGGGTGTCGCTGTCGATCGAGCCGGGCGAGCGCGTGGGCGTGGTGGGGCGGAACGGGTCGGGGAAGTCGTCGCTGCTGAAGATTCTGGCGGGGATTCAGGCGGCCGATGGGGGGAGCGTTTCGCTGCAGCGCGGAGCGCGGGCGGGGTACCTTCGGCAGGATCCGACGTTTGATCCGGGTGACACGCTGCGGTCGGCGGCGGAGGGTGCGTTTGCGGAGCTGCATCGGCTGCACAGGGAGCAGGAAGCGCTCTTTGAGAAGATGGCGACGGCGGAGGGGGCGGAATTGGAGCGGATGCTGCGCCGGCAATCGGACCTGGAGCGGCAGGTGGAGGCGGCGGGCGGGTATGCGATCGACCACAAGATTGACGCCGTGCTGCATGGGCTGGGGTTCACCGATGCGCAGTTCTCGATTCCGGTGACGGGGCTCTCGGGCGGGCAGCGCGGGCGATTGGCGCTGGCGGAGCTGCTGCTTGAAGAGCCGGACGTGCTGCTGCTGGACGAGCCGACGAACCACCTGGATATCGAAGGGTGTCTGTGGCTGGAGTCGTTCCTGAAGAACGACTTTCGCGGCGCGGTGCTGCTCATCAGCCACGATCGCTACCTGCTCGACAACGTGGTGACGCGGATCGTGGAGACCGAGCAGGCGCGGCTGATCGACTACCCGGGGAATTACGAGGCGTTTCGCGAGATCCGGGCGATGCGCCGCCTCACGCAGCTTCGCGCGTTTCAGAACGAGCAGGACCGCTTCAAGAAGGAGGAGGCGTTCATCCGGAGGTATCGTGCCGGGCAGCGGGCCAAGCAGGCGCAGGGCCGGCTCTCGAAGCTCGAGCGTGCCAAGGAGGCGAGCACGCTGGAGCGGCCGATGGAGGTCGAGGCGTTCCGGCTGGAGCTCCCGAAGCCGCCGCGGAGCGGAGACGTGGTGCTCGCGGCGCGGGGGATCGGGAAGGCGTACACGAACGCCGGGCGCGGGGCGGAGGACGGCGCGGCCGGGGGCGGCTCGACGCGCGTGCTGTTTCATGATCTGGACGTGGTGATCTCGCGCGGGGAGCGGTGGGGGGTGATCGGGCCGAACGGCGCGGGGAAGTCGACGCTCGTGAACGTGCTGCTGGGGACGCTCGCGCCCGACGGGGGGACAGTGAAGCGCGGGAGCAACGTGATTCCCGGGCACTATCGGCAGACGCACGACCATGTGCCGGCGGAGCCGCGGGTGTATGAGTATCTCCAGAGCGTGATCGCGAAGGAGTGCCCGGGGACGGCGATGTCGGAGCAGCAGGCGCGAAACCTGGCGGGGGCGTTCCTGTTCTCGGGGTCGGAGCAGGACAAGCAGATGGGGATGCTCTCGGGCGGCGAGCGCTCGCGCGTGCTGCTGGCGGCGCTGCTGGCGAGTGCGAAGAACCTGATCGTGCTCGACGAGCCGACGAACCACCTGGATATTCCCTCGGCGGAGCGGCTGGAAGAGGCGCTGGGGATGCCGGATTCGGAGGAGGAGTCGGGCGACGACGAGGGGTACGAGGGCACGGTGATCCTGATCTCGCACGACCGGGCGCTCATCGATGCGGTGTGCGATCACCTGCTCGTGCTCGACGGTGCGGGGAATGTCGAGACGTTTCACGGGAACTATTCGGCGTGGCACGAGAGGGACCGCGAGCGCCGGGCCGAGACGGCGCGGGCCGAGAGCGAGGCGAAGGCGCGACGCGAGCAGGCGGAGAAGCAACGCCGCGCGGCGGAGGAATCGAGGCAGCGGGCGGCGAGCACGCCCAAGGCGCGGAACCCGTATGCGAAGTTCACGACGGAGCAGCTCGAGGCGCAGATCGCGCAGCGCGAGGAGCGGATCAAGGAGATCGACGAGCTGATGGGCACCGAGGACGTGTGGAAGAACCCGGGGCGGTGCCACGCGCTGGGCGAGGAGCGGGCGCGTGTGGCGGCGGAGCTGGAACCGCTGGAGATGGAGTGGATGGGGCGGGCGGAGTAGCGCGGGCGCGGGACGTGCGGGCGCGTGAGCCGGGAGTTCGCGCGGAATGCGGAATTAATCTGGGCGGGAGCGGGGAACTTTCGCAGGCTGTTCGCCGGGGGCTGTGCGTACCGATGGGCACGGCCGCGCGGCGTCATGAGGCTTCGCGCGGAAAGCCGCTGACGCAATCGGGGTGTTGATGAAGGGTCGGAGGCTGGGGTGCGGATTGATGCGTCGGCAGGCGGTCAGATGACTCTGGCACGGATGTGTGGTGTTCGGCGCGCGACGGTCGCAGAAGCGGATTGGCCGCGCGCCGAAGGCCGTGGAGTCTCGCCCATACAAAAGGAGCAGGCACATGACGAACCCGAACGAGATTCGCGACAATCGGCGGAGTGACGAGACGATTGCGGACGGTGTGACCAAAGTGAAGGAGGCGCTCGTGGGAGTGGTCGAGGCGGCAGGCGATGTGGCCGGCTCGATCGTGGAATCGGTGAGCGGCGTGGTCGTGAGCGCGCTGGACGAAGCACGCGACATCGGGCGGAGCGCCGCCGACCTGGTGGTGGATACGACCAAGGGTGTGATCCACGGCGCGGCGAAGATCGGCGGATCGATCGGTGACGCCGCGAAGGGCGCGGTCATCGGCATGATCCGCGGGACGCGACAGACCGGCGCCGAGGCGCTTGAGACGATCTCGAAGACGTCGCACGCGGTGGTCCGCGGCGCGGCAGAGGTCGGCGGCGACCTGGGCGAAGCGGCAACAGGCGCCATCAAGGGCGCCGTGGAGAGCGCCGAGGCGATCGGCGTCGATTCGTTTCACGCGGCCAATGCCGCGGCTTCGGGCGCGCTCAAGGCAGCCGGTGAGATCGGCTCCTCGGCGGTCGAGCAGGTCGGGCAGGTGGCTCGCGGCGTGATCGAGTCCGCCAAGGGCGTCGTGACCAGGCCCGCCTCGAGGACGCCGCAGACGAGCGAGCACGATCGGGGTGACGCGCCGTGTTGACGGCGCGGGCGTGATCTGACTCCGGCGCGCGGGCCCTCGGTGTCCCGCGCCGGTTTGCGGATGTGTGTGTGCGGAGCGGCGGCGTCGCGCGCGTGGCGCGGCGCGCTGCTCGCCTCGGCGAGCACGGGCGGCTATCCTTGGCGTCTGGCTCGTCGCCGGCGTTTCCACAAGCGCCGGCGCCTCGGGTGCAGAGGCCCTGGGCGCGTGCCGGAGTGGCCAAACGGGGCAGACTGTAAATCTGTTGGCTTAACGCCTACGGGGGTTCGAATCCCTCCGCGCCCATTTCCACTTTTGCGTGCTCTGCAAGGCGGGCATGCTCGGAGTCGCACACGCGGCGGGAAACGAGCGAGGGCGGTTCCACGCGCGGTGTGCGATGGGCGTGGATTGACCTTGACAAATACCGAATACGCATTATCCTTACGTAATGCGAACGAATGGCCGACGTGTGTTGCCGAGCGGGCTCGTTGAGGCCATCAGTGCCTGCGAATCGAGGAGCCGCGGTCGGCGTGATTTGGCGGGGATCGGGCATGAGCCAGGGTTGCTGGGCGCGACGATGCGCGGCGGTGACGTCCACGAGTGGTTCACGCCGGTGCGGGATCAGGAAGGGCGAGCCGCGCGCGTACACGCGCCGCTCGGCGTCTTCATGCTGGTGGCGAGTGAGGCGCTCGCGGCGTCGGAGGCACGGCCGAGCTGCGTGTGGATCGGCCGGGGAGTCTGGCCCAACCCGGCGGCGATGGCGCGGGTGTCGCCGCGGCTGCTGCGTGGGTCGATCTTTGTCGATCCGTGCGGGCATGACGAGCGCGTCTGGGCGATCGACCTGGCGCTGCGCGCTCGCGGCGTCGCGGTCGTGATCGGCGACGCGAGCCGGCTGACCATGAGCGAATCGCGGCGCCTGCAACTCGCGGCGGAGGCGGGCGGCACGCTCGGGCTGCTCGCGCGGGCGTGGACCGAGGCGCACGAGCTCTCGGCAGCGCGGACGCGCTGGCTCGTCGTGCCGTCGGCGGAATCGGGTTCGACCTTCGACGCCGACCAGCGATGGACGGTGGAACTCCTGCGCTGCAAGGGAGTGCGGCCCACATCCCCCCGCATCATGAGCGGTGATGGAGGCGTGCGGCGCTGGGCCGCGCGGCGATCTCATGCCACGGGCCATGTCCATCTGGTTCCCCTTTCTCGCGACCGATCTGCACCGGCGGAGGCGCCGGGGCGGCGGCTTGGCGCCTGAAGGCGCGATGACGCTCCTGATCGAGACGGCGGGGCAGCGCGAGGTCGTCGCGCATGCCTGCCCGCGCGCGGTCGAAGCGGGCATACGCCGCGGCATGCCGGTCGCCGCGGCTCGTGCGGCGATGCGCGGCGATGCGCTCGTGATCGAGCCGCACGATGCGCAGCGAACGCGGCAGGGCTTGCGCGGGCTGGCGCTGTGGCTGCACCGCTTCTCGCCGGTGGTCGCCGAGGAGGACGACGAGGGGATCGTGCTTGATATTGCCGGGTGCGAACATCTCTTCGGCGGGGCGCGCTCGATGGCGGTGCGCGTGCGCGAGTCGCTGGGGCGGATGGGAATTGCGTCGAGAGTCGCGATCGCGTCGACGTTTGCCGGGGCGCGGGCGATTGCGCGGTTCGGGCGGGAGGAGGTCGCGCTCGTGGAGGATGAGCCGCGCGGGGAGGGCGGGCGAGCGTCGCTGATCCGCGCGTTGGAGCCGCTGCCGGCGCGGGCGCTTTTTCTCGACGCACTCACGCTCGATGGTCTGGCGGAGGTGAACATCCGGCGTGTGGGCGATCTGCTGGTGTTGCCGCGGGCGGCCGTTTCCGGGCGCTTCGGCGAGGCGGTGCTGCGCGCGCTTGACGGCGCGACGGGTCGCGGCGGGCCGCGGCGGCGCGAGGTGCTTGATCCGATCCGCCCGCGCGAGCCGACGCGCGTCGAGGAGGACTTTGATGGCCCGTGCGCGAGTCTTGAGGGGATTGGCCTGGCGTGCCGCGGGCTGCTCGAACGGCTGTGCGCCCTGCTCGATACGCGCGGGCAGGGCGTGATTGACTGGGTGACCACGCTACATCGCAGCGATCTCGCGCCGGTTGCGCTCATCTTCCGGCACTGCGCGCCGAGCCGCGAAGCGCGCCACCTGTGGCGGCTGCTCGAGCCGCGGCTTGAGCGGGTCCATCTCGGGTTCGGCGTCGAGGGCGTGACGGTCGCGGCGCGTGCGGTCAAGGCCATGCCGAACGTGCAGCGCACGCTCTGGCGCACCGAGGCGGAGCGGGACGCGACCGACGGCGCGCCATCTGGCGCGAGCGACCTGATCGATGCGCTCGTGAACCGGCTGGGCAAAGACGCCGTGCTTCGCGCCGAGCTGGCGGCGTCGCACGTCCCCGAGCGGTCGTTGGTGATGCGGAGCGTGCTGGAGCGCCCACGCGCGAGGGTCGATCTCCCGGCTGAACTCGGCGACCGCCCGACGCGGCTGTTCGCACCGGCACTCATGGCCCGGGTGATTGCGCTCCACCCCGAGGGCCCGGTGAGCCGGATCGAGTGGCGCGGGGGCGAGCACCGCGTGGCCGACTGCCTCGGGCCTGAGCGCATCAAGGGCGAATGGTGGCGAGGCGAGCGGCTGATGCGCGACTACTTCAAGGTGCGCGATGAGCACGGGCAGTGGCTCTGGCTCTATCGCGATGTGCCGCAGGGCCAGTGGTTCGTGCAGGGAATCTGGAGTTGACCGCCGGACCAAAAGGACGCGACCCGTGCCTGATTCGCCGCCATCCAAGCCGCACGTTCATCCGTTCCGGCGCGAGATGCCGACGGGCGACGCCGCGCCCGCAACAGCGCGCGTGCGACCGGCGATCGACTATGTCGAACTCGCGGCGACGACGAACTATTCATTCCTGCGCGGGGCGAGCCACCCGGAGGAGATGGTCGAGACGGCGGCTGCGCTGGGTCACATGGGCGCGGCCATCGCCGACCGCAACACGCTCGCGGGCGCGGTCCGCGCGCACGTGGCCGCGAAGGACGCGGGCGTGCCCGTGGCGATCGGCGCGCGGCTGGTATTTGCGGAGCCCGACGGGCTGGAAGTGCTGGTCTATCCGGCCTCGCGCCCGGGGTACTCGCGCCTGTGCCGCCTGCTCACGCTGGGCAAGCGCCGGGCGGCGAAGGGGGAGTGCATCCTGACCCTCGACGATCTGCTCGAGCATCACGAGGAACTGCTGGCGATCGTCATGCCGCCGGGTGCAGCCGCGGTTGCACCCGCGCCGGACTCGGCGTTCGCTCACACGCTCAAGACCCTGCGCGTGGTGTTTGATGACGATCGCCTGTCGCTCGCGGCGGCGTGCGTGTATGGTCCTGACGATGCGGCGCGGCTGCGTGCACTCGCGGAGCTCGCGCGAACCGCCGGCGTGCCCCTCGTCAGCGTGAACGATGCGCACTATCACACGCCGCGACGGCACGCGCTGCAGGACGCGCTCACGTGCATCCGCTGCGGGTGCACGATTCGGGAAGCGGGCTTCCGCCTGCACGCCAACATCGAGCGCCATCTCAAGGAGCCCGCGGAGATGGCGCGGCTCTTCGCGGCGTATCCGCAGGCGCTCGCCCGCACGAAAGCCGTCTTCGACCGCGCGATCGGTTTCAATCTCGACCAGCTCCGCTATGAGTACCCCGATGAGCCGTGCGCCCCGGGCGCCACCCCGGCGCAGCACCTCCGCTCGCTCTGCGAGGCCGGCGCGCGGGGGCGCTACCCCGGCGGCGTGCCGGCGAAGGTCATCGCGTCGCTCGATCATGAGTTGAGCATCATCGCGGAACTGCGCTACGAGGCGTACTTCCTCACCTGCCACGACATCGTGCGCTTCGCGCGTGCGCGCGGGATTCTCTGCCAGGGGCGCGGGGGCGCGGCCAACTCGGCCGTGTGCTTCTGTCTGGGGATCACCGAGGTCGATCCTTCACGCTTCAGCCTGCTGTTCGAGCGGTTCATGAGCCGGGAGCGCCGCGAGCCGCCCGATATCGACATCGACTTCGAGCACGAGCGGCGCGAGGAGGTGATCCAGTATCTCTACGAGCGCTACGGGCGCGAGCGCGCGGCGCTCACGGCGGAGGTCATCAGCTATCGTGGGCGCAGTGCCGTGCGCGACATCGGCAAGGCGATGGGCCTTCCCGCCGACACGGTGGACACGCTGGCGCGCAACCTCGACCTGTGGGGCGAGAAGGCGAGCCCGCAGCGCGTGCGCGAGGCGGGGCTCAACCCTGATGACCCGACGATCCGGCTCGTGCTGGCGCTGTGCGCCGAGCTGCAGGGCTTCCCGCGGCATCTCTCGCAGCACGTGGGCGGGTTTGTCCTCACGCGCTCGCCGCTGTGCGAGCTCGTGCCCATTGAGAACGCCGCGATGGAGGACCGCACGGTGATTGAGTGGGACAAGGACGACATCGACGCCCTGGGGATTCTCAAGGTGGACGTGCTGGGTCTGGGGATGCTCACGTGCATCCGGAAGGCGTTCGAGCTGGCAAGGGATGACCGCGGTGAGGCGCTCTCGATCGCCCGCGTGATGAGCGAGCATGCGGAGGATCCGGAGGTCTACGACCTGATCTGCCGCGCCGACACGATCGGCGTCTTTCAGATCGAGAGCCGGGCGCAGATGTCGATGCTCCCGCGCTTGCGGCCGCGCTGCTTCTATGACCTGGTGATCGAAGTGGCGATTGTGCGCCCGGGGCCGATCCAGGGGAAGATGGTGCATCCGTACCTGCGCCGCCGAAGCGGGCAGGAGCCGGTGGTCTATCCGAGCGCCGAGGTCGAGTCGGTGCTGGGTCGCACGCTGGGCGTGCCGCTCTTTCAGGAGCAGGCGATGCAGCTGGCGATCGTTGCGGGCGGGTTCACGCCCGACGAAGCCGACAAGCTCCGCCGCGCCATGGCCGCGTGGAAGCGCAAGGGGAACCTCATCTACCGGTTCGGCGAGAAGCTCGTGAGCGGGATGCTCGCGCGCGGGTATCCGGCGGAGTTTGCCGCCCGCTGCTTCGAGCAGATCAAGGGGTTCAGCGAGTACGGGTTCCCCGAGTCGCACGCGGCGAGCTTCGCCATTCTCGTGTATGTCTCGTGCTGGCTCAAGACGCACGAGCCCGCGGCGTTTGCGGCGGCGCTCATCAACAGCCAGCCGATGGGCTTCTACCAGCCCGCGCAGATCATCCGCGACGCGCGCGAGCACGGCGTCGATGTCCTCCCCATTGATGTCAACCACAGCCAGTGGGATTGCACGCTGCAACGCGGCGGAATCGCGAAGGGTCGAGCGGGCGAAGTGGAACACGAGCGTGCGGCTGGCGGCTGCACGCGCACCCCGTCGGCATCGCCGGCGATTCGGCTGGGCATGCGCCTGGTGAAGGGCCTGGCGCAGGACGATGCCGAGCGCGTGAGCGAGGCCGTCCGCCGGCACGGCGCGTTTGGGGAGATGCACGCGCTGTGGCGTGCCAGCGGCGCGAGCGCACGGGCGCTGCGCTGCCTGGCTCGGGCCGATGCGTTCGCGTCCATGAGCCTGGATCGGCAAGCCGCGCTCTGGGCTGTCCGCACGCTCCGCGACGATCGGCTCCCGCTCTTCGAGCTGGCGCGCGACGCGGCCCTCGAGACCAGCGGGCGCGAGGCCCTTCCGGCGATTGCCGCGCCGCAGCGCACGCTGCACGACTATGCGTTCACCGGCTTCTCGCTCCGGGAGCATCCGGTCTCGTTTCTGCGCGAGCGGCTGTCGCGGCAGCGCGTCCTCCCCGCGTCGGACCTTCGCGAACCGGCACGCACACCCGACGGGAGTCGCGCCCGCGTCGCCGGCGTCGTGCTCGTGCGCCAGCGCCCGGGCACCGCGTCGGGTGTCGTCTTCATCACGCTCGAAGACGAGACCGGCATCGCCAACCTCGTCGTCTGGTCCGACACGTACGAGCGCTTCCGCCGCGTGATCCGGCTGAGCACGGCGCTGCTCGTCGAGGGGCGCGTGCAGCGGGAGGGCGAGGTCGTGCATATCCACGCGCGCCGGTTCAGGAGCCTCGATGCACACCTGCCCGCGCTCGAGTCGGTTTCACGCGATTTCCACTAGGTCGCGCCGCCGCTGAACAGGCCCGGCTGGTCGTCGCGGCCTGGCTTGCTCTTCGCCGCACGCGTCGGCGGTCTCCTTGTCGGTGGCGCTTCCGGCTCCCGCGCCGGCTCGATCAGGTCCGGCGCGTTGTTCCTGGGCGAGTTCACCCGCGGGCTGACGGCATGCGACACCAGCGTTCCCGCCGCCGCCGGGTCCATGAGCGCCTGAATGCGCTCCGGCGGCGAATCGGGATCGAGCCACGCCGGCGCCTCCTCCGGCTCGAGCACGACCGGCATGCGGTCGTGGATCGGTGCGATCTCCTCCGACGCCGAGGTGGTCAGAATCGCCATCGTCGGCATGCCCTTGTGCAGCGAGAGCAGGCCCGCGAACAGCATCGGCTTGCCGTCGGCCCGCGTGATGTAGAGCGGCGTCTTGGGCGGCTTCTTGCCCTGCCACTCGTAAAACCCGCTCGCAGGGACGACGCATCGGCTGCCCTTGAGCGCCGCGCTGAACATCCGCGACGCCGCGACGCCCTCCGCCCGCGCGTTGATCGTGTGGTCCGGCGGCGACTCTTCGCGCCACCAGGCGGGAATGAACCCCCAGCGAGCCAGAAGCCCCTCGATCTGCCCGGGCTCGCCGCTCTCGCCGGCCTGACTGCCGTCGCAGCGCCGGAGGACCGGGACCATGTGGGTCGGCGCGACATTGAACGACGACCCGGGAATCTCCAGCCGCGCGGGGAACACGCCCAGCGACAGGAGATCGTGCAGCTCGCGCCAGGTGAACTTGTGTGTATAGCGGCCGCACATGGTGGCGAGGACAGCCTAGGTTGTGTCGTACGGATCCGTGAGACAGAACCTGGGGCGCGGGCACCCGGCGATCGCCACAGGCGAAGGCGCGTGCTGCAACCGCCCGCACCCGAGCGCGGGTGGCGTGCGGGACTTGTCGGAAGCGCCTTGTCTTGCCTGGGTTTGGCCACCCGACGCGGACGAACGCGAAGCGGTGCGGAACGAACCAATGGGCAGGGCCGGACTTGAACCGGCGACCCCCGCATTTTCAGTGCGGTGCTCTACCAACTGAGCTACCTACCCGTCAGGGGAGAAGGCTATCCCGATGGCGAAGCCGGTCAAGCGTGCGAGGCGCGCGGGTGGGTTGAGTATGCTCTCGGGCGATGAGCCAGTCTGTGCCGAGCGCGTCGGGCGGTTTGGGCAGGTCGAGCGGCTCGGAGGGACCGGGCGGCTCGGAAGGCGCCGCCAGCGCGGCGGGCGCGGGCAGCGCGAGGTCGGAACCGTCCGCGGCGCCACTCCTGAGCGTCCGGAACCTCGCCGTGCACTTTGCGCTTCGTCGCGGCGTGTTTGCCAGCGCGGGCCGGGGCACGAGCGGCGGCGTGCACAAGGCCGTCGACGATGTGTCCTTCGACCTCGCGCCGGGCGAGTGTCTCGGGCTCGTGGGCGAATCGGGGTGCGGGAAGACGACGATCGGCCGTGCGGTCCTGCGGCTGGTGCCGGCGACGAGCGGGCGCGTGCTGTTCGACGGGCGCGACGTGCTGGCCGCGCGGGGCGAATCGCTGCGCCGGCTGCGGCGCGAGATGCAGATCATCTTCCAGGATCCCGGCGGGTCGCTCAATCCGCGCATGCGCGTCGAGGAGATCGTCGGCGAGCCGATCGCCGTGCACGGGCTGGCGCGCGGGCGCGACGCGGTGCGGGGCGCCGTGACCGGCGTGCTCGAGCGCTGCGGGATGCCCGCGGGGTCGATCGACCGCTACCCGCACGAGTTTTCCGGCGGGCAGAAGCAGCGGATCGCGATCGCGCGCGCGTTGGCGCTGCGCCCGCGGATGATCGTCTGCGACGAGCCGACGAGCGCGCTCGACGTGTCGATCCAGGCGCAGATCCTCAACCTCCTGCGCGACCTCCAGCGCGAGCTGGGCCTGGCGTACCTGTTCATCAGCCACGACATCGGCGTGGTCGATCACCTGTGCACGCGGATCATGGTCATGAAGGGCGGGCGCGTGGTGGAGGAGGGCTCGCGCGAGCAGGTGATCGGGAACCCCACGCACCCGTACACGCGTGAACTGCGGGCGGCGGTGCCGGAGGCCGAGCTCCAGGACGCAAGCCGCGAAGCGGGTGCCGGGCGCGGTGCGTGAAGCCCCCGAGCGTCAATCGGGACGTGCGGAGACGGTGAAGCGCCATCGGCCGGGTGTGCCGCTCGGCACGCCGATCCAGCTTCGCGCCGTCCGGTCGCGCGCGAAGCGCCCGATGATGTCCACGCGCCGCGGCGAGTCGCTGGTGATCTCAGCCTCACCCAGGGCCACGCGAGTCACACGCCCGCGGCCGGCGTCCAGCTCGCCTTCAAAATCGAGATACGCCCGGCGATGGTCATCGAGGGCCTCGGCGTCAAACTCCCTGCACGCGGAATCGTCGATCCGCACGAACACACGCCAGGTCGCCAGGATCCGCTCGTCGGGTCGAACTGAGGACTTCTGGCCCGCGGCGGATCGGGCGCGCTCGATCATCCAATCAAAATGGGCCGAGCCATCGGCCAGTTCGTGGAGCAGAAGGACCATCCGCGGCATGGCGGAAGGCTACCTCGAGGAGCGGCTGAACGCGTTGCGGGGGTGGAGCGGCTGCCAGCAAACGTCGGTCGGCCCGATAATCCCCAACACAACCCCAATCCTGTCGCTACACTTGGGTTGCGATGCCCGAAGTGCGCACGGTTTCGGTTGTGGTGCCCTGCTACAACGAGGAGGCGGTCATCGGCGAGTTCTATCGCCGGGCCGCGGCCGTCGCGGATGCTCTCGCGGCCGAGGGCGTCTCGACCGAGATGATCCTGGTGGACGACTCGAGCCGGGATGAAACGCCCGGGATGCTCGCGGCGCTGGCGATGCGCGATCCACGGGTGAAGGTGCTGCGGCTGGCGCGCAACCGCGGCCACCAGATCGCGTGCACGGCGGGGCTCGATTTCGCCGGGGGCGACGCCGTCATCATCATCGACGCCGATCTGCAGGACCCGCCCGAGCTGATTCCGCAGATGGTCGAGCTCATCCGGCAGGGGTATGACGTGGTGCATGCGCAGCGCGAGCGGCGCCCGGGCGAGAGCTTCTTCAAGCTCGCGACGGCCAAGATGTTCTACGCCGGGCTCAAGCGCCTGTCGAAGACCGAGATCATCGAGGACTGCGGCGATTTCCGCGCGGTCTCGGCGCGGGCGGCGGAGGCGGCGCGCGCGTTTCGAGAGCCGCACAGGTTCCTGCGCGGCCTCTTCGCGCAGATCGGTTTCAAGCACTGCATCTTCCGCTTCCATCGCGACGAGCGCTTCGCGGGCGAGACCAAGTACACGCTCAAGAAGATGGTCCGCCTCGCGGGCGATGCGCTCCTGAGCTTCTCATCGACGCCGGTGAAGGCGATCCTGTGGCTGGCGATGTCGCTGTGGGGCCTGAGCCTGGTGTACCTGGCGGTCGTGACCCCCATGCTGCTGGTGAACCCGGAGCGGTTTGCCAAGGGCTGGACGTCCCTGGTGTTCCTGATGACGTTCTTCACGGGGCTGATCCTGGCGTCGATCTCGGTGATCGGGGCGTATGTGGCGCGGATCTTCGAGCAGAATCAGCAGCGACCGCTGTACTGGCTGGCCGAGACGCGCAACGTCTCGATGGATTCGCCGCTGCCTTCGGGCTTTGAGTCGCGCGAGGTGCGCCTGTCGCGGAACATCCTGAGCCGGGTGGTGACCGAGCCGCGTGCCAAGGGTGGTGCGCGGGCCCCCGCCGCGGGTGCGACGCCCGGCGTCGCGGAAGTGAAGCTCCCCGTGTTTCACGCCGATCGGGCGGCGGGCGGCGGGCAGGTGGTCATCCCGGGGACGCGCGGAGCGCCGACGCCCGCGCCGGCAGGCGAGGCCTCGCCCGCGGGGCGTGAGTCCGGCATTCGCCGTGCGCCCGACGCGCCCGGAGGAGCCTCGGCGTGAGCGACCCTCGATCCGCACCTCCGGCCGCCCGCACGCCCGTGCAGGTGGAAGTCGACGCGGGCGCCATCCACGACCGCGAGGCGCACTTCCACGACCAGTGGGCCCTCTCGACGCGCGTCGAGGACGTCGAAGTGCGCGCGGCGTTCGAAGCGCCCACCGCCCCCGAGAACCGCTTCATCCTCTCGCGCATGGGCGACCTCCGCGGCAAGACCATCCTCGATGTCGGCGCGGGGCTGGGCGAGTCGTCGGTCTTCTTCGCCCTGCGGGGCGCCAAGGTCACCACCACCGACGTTTCGCCCGAGATGGTCGCGTTCGCCGAGCGCCTCGCAAGGCATCACGGCGTCGAGGTCCACGGGGCCGTCTCCACCGGCGAAGAGCTCAACGTCCCCGAAGCGAGCTTCGACTTCGTCTACATCGCCAACACGATTCACCACGTGACCGACCGCGACGCGCTCTATCGCGGCGTGCGCCGGGCGCTCCGCCCAGGCGGGCAGTTCTTCTCGTGGGACCCGCTCGCCTACAACCCGGTGATCAACATCTACCGGCGCATGGCCACCGACGTGCGCACGCCCGATGAGCAGCCGCTGACGTTCGCCGAGCTTGATCGCGTGCGCCGGCACTTCGAGGACGTGGGCCATCGCGAGTTCTGGATCGCGAGCCTCGCGCTCTTCCTGAAGTACTACGCGTTCGACCGCGTGCATCCCAACGCCGATCGGTACTGGAAGCGGATCTACAAGGAGACGCCCGGCTCGCTGTGGTGGTGGCGGCCGCTGGGGGCGCTGGATGGCGTGCTGGGCCGCACGCCGCTCGTCCGGCGCCTGGCATGGAACATGGTGATGTACGGGCGTCGGCCGCACTAAGCTTGAGGCTCGTTGGCACGCGTCCGTTGGATCGAACGTTCGAGAAACCCCATGAAAGCTCAGTCCATGATCGTCGCCTGCGCCCTGGTCGCCGGCGGGTTCGTCCTTGCGCAGGCTTCTTCGCAGCCCGAGCCGCCGCCGGCAGCGCCCGAGCAGGCGCCCGCCGTGCCGGTCGAGCCGACGACGCTGCTGCCTCTCAAGATCGCTTCGTGCGACGTGTATCGCGTGGCCGAGAAGCTGATGAAGCAGCCGAAGTACGCCAGCGCCATCCAGGACGCGCGGGTCGCCGCCGAGAACCGGCTCGGGCCGATGGCCAAGGAGCTTGAAGAGCTTCGCAACAAGATCCAGGCGGCGGGGGGCCCGCAGGCCGCGCCCGGAGACGTCGCGGTCTACCAGCAGAAGCAGCCCGTGTTTGCACAGACGCAGCAGCAGGTCGAGCGCGAGTTCGAGCGGACCGCCGCTCAGACCAACCACGCGGCGTACACCGCGGTGATCGAAGCGGCAAGGAAGGTCGCCGCCGCCCGCGGATATTCGCACGTCTTCGCCACGCGCCCCGATAACGAAGGTCCCGGCCCGGACACGCCCCTGCAGTTCACGCTCGGGGTGTTGTCGCGGCCGCTGGTCATCTGCCCGGGCGAAGACGACATCAGCGACGCCGTGAGCGCTGAGCTGGGCCTGGAGTGAGTGAATCCTGAGCCGGAGCGGCGTTCTCAGCGCGCCGCAGCGGTCGACGTGTGAACTCCGGCGGTGCGTGCGGCCCGGGAGGCTTTGCCGTGCCCGGTAACCGATGCGCGCTCGCCCCGGAGCTGGCGAATCCTCGGGTTGAGTTGCATGGTGTGTGGACCGCATCGGCGTGACCGCCGGCGGCGACCTGACCCCACAAACGCAGAACCGAGGAGAGAGTCGATGAAGAAGAGTCTTTTTGCCGCCGCGATGGTCGCCGTTGCCCTGGCCGGTTCGGCCGCCTCGGCGGACATCGTCACGTACACGGACACCCAGACGGGATCGATTGTCGATAACGCGACGCTGAGCATCGACCACCTCGTCGCTCCGGGCGATGGCGCGATCCTCAGCCTCGATGAGATCCGCGTCAACATCTTCCACACCTTCGTGGGCGACCTGCTCGTGACCCTCACCCACACCGATTCGGGCACGAGCGTCGTGCTCTTCGATCGTCCCGGCGTGCCCCCGATCTTCGGCAACGGTGACGACCTCGGCGGCACCTACACCTTCGTCGCCAACGCTCAGAACATGTTCCCTGAAGCGGGCGGCCAGGGCACCGTGCCCCCCGGCGTCTACACCATCGCGGGCGATCTCTCGGTCTTCGCCAACGTCGACACCGCCGGCACCTGGCGGCTGAGCGTCACCGACGGCGCCAGCGGCGACGTCGGCCGCGTCGACGGCTTCAGCTGGACGGTCACCACCGTTCCCACCCCCGGCGCAGTGGCCTTGGCGGGCCTTGGCAGCATCGCCCTCTTCCGTCGCCGCCGGTCCAGCAACTGATCCATCCGCCCGCACGGTGCGGGCAGTCCTGGCAGTGCGTTTCTGTTCTCCTGGTGCGGGCAACCCCGGCGCAAGCCGGGGTTGCTTGTTTTTGCGACGCGCGGGAATCCGCCCGCACGCCGATCTCTCGCCCGATCACCGGTCCCCGCGCATCTCTATCCTTCGGCATGTCCAACCGCACCCTGATGATCGCCATCGTCGTGGCGCTCGCGCTCGGCGTCATCGCCCTCTTCGTCCTTCGCTCGGGCAGAATCCCCGTCGAACGATCCAGCATCGTTCCCGCGGGCGAGCGCCTGATGGAGCTTGACCCCGCCGCGGTCCGGGCGATCGAGGTTCGTGCCGCGCCCGACCGCAACGTCACGAGACTCGAACGCGACACCGGTTCCGACGAATGGCGGATGACCTTCGGCAACGCGACAGGCTCAGGCCCATCGCCCAGTTGGCGCGTCGAACCCAACCGTGTGCGCGACCTTCTGCGCGTGCTCTCAACCGTCACGGCGGTCGGCACGGCCGACCCCGCCGCAGCGCTCGGCGACAACCCCGTCACCGCGCGATTCGAACTTCAGCCAGCCGGCGAGATCACCCTTCGCCTCACCGCCCGCGTCCTCGGTGGGCAGGGTCTGGTCGAGATCACCAGCCCGCCCGCGAATGTGCCCCGTGCCGCCGCCGCGTCGGCCCCGGCCTCGGGTTCGGCGGCTCCCGCCGACCAGACGGTGACGCGCCAGGCCGTTATCGCCGCGACCATCCACGCGCTTTTTCAGCCCGAAGCCCTCCGCACGTGGCGCGACCGATCGATCTTCCCCGGCGCGCTTGCCGAGACCTCGCGCGTGCGCCTGGTCGCGCGGGCGCTGGCCCCCTCGGCAGAGGCCACCCCGCCGGGCGAGCGCGTCATCGCGCTCTCCAAGGTGCAGGGGCAGTGGGCGGTGATTGAGCCGCTGGCGGCTCCGGCCGAGCCGGCGGCGGTGCAGGCCCTGCTCACGGCGCTCGAATCGCTGAGCGTTGCGAAGTTTCACGACGAACGCCCCGCCGCGAGCGCGACCGGGCTCGAGCAGCCCGTGGCACGCGTCGTGCTCGAATCTGACCGCGCGCCGTCGCGTGAGATGGTCATCGGCGCGCCCGCCGATGCGCCGGGGCGGCTGCGCTTCGCCTCCACCGACGACGCCGCCACCGTCATCAGCGTCGAGTCGCAGCCGCTCGCGCAGCTCCAGACCGACCCGACGCTCTACATCCGCCGCGCGGCATCCGCGGTCGCCGCCCCCGACATCGGCCTGCTCATGTTCGTCGCCACGACCCCCGACGGCTCCAGCATCCCCGGGCGGACCGGCCCGAGCATGGGATTCCTCCGGCGCATCGACGGCTGGGTCGAACTCCGCCCCGACGGCACGCAGGTGCTTCAGGACCCCACACGCTCCGACGCCATCAACGCGTTCCTTCGCTTCGTGTCCAGCGAACCCGCCGCGGCCGTGTCCCTCTCTCCGCCCACCGGCTACCAGACCATCGGCGCACTCGATCTCCGCACCGCCGGCGATCAGCCGCTGGATCGCATGGAGATCGGGCGCTTCGCCGCCACCGGCGTGGCGATCCGCCGCGGCGACGTCTACCGCACCTACGGCACGATCCCCGATCTGCTCAAGGCCGCGCTCGGGCCGATCGAGCCCAATCCGGGCGTCGCGCCCGAAGGCGCCGAGCCGCGGGATATCACCAAGTAGTGCGTTCCGCGGCCAAGGGCCGCGGCATGCGCTCAACCGACCACGTCGGTGCCGATGTCGGTTCGATAGGTCATGCCCTCGAACCGGATGCGCTCGACGCCTCGATACGCTCGCGCGCGGGCTTCGGCGGGGGTCGCGCCCGTCGCCGTCACGTTCAGCACGCGCCCGCCCCCGGTCACGATCCGCCCGCGCTCGTCGCGCCGCGTGCCCGCGTGGAACACCACCACGTCATCCTCGGCTTCGGCGGCTTCGATCCCGTCGATCGGCAAGCCCGAGCGCGGCTTGTCCGGGTATCCCGGGCTCGCGAGCACCACGCACACGCTCGAGCCGGGCGTCCACGAAATCTCCACTTCGTGCAGCCGCCGCGCCGCGGTCGCCAGCAGCACCTCGAGCAGATCGGCCCGCAGTCGCCGCATGAGCGCCTGGCACTCCGGGTCGCCGAAGCGGCAGTTGAACTCCAGCACTTTCGGTCCCGCCGGCGTGAGCATCAGCCCGGCGTACAGCACGCCGCGGAACTCGATCCCCTCGCGCCGCAGCGCGTCGACCGTCGGCACGAGAATGTCCCGCTCCACGCTCGCAAGCAATCGATCATCCAGCGCCGGAGAAACGGCGGGCGGGCAGATCGCTCCCATCCCGCCCGTGTTCGGCCCCGTCGCGCCGTCACCCAGCCGCTTGTGATCCTGGCACGCTTCGAGCACGAAGATGTTCCGCCCGTCCACAAGCGCGAGCACCGAGACCTCGCGGCCCTTGAGCCGCTCTTCGATCACCACCGTCCGCCCGGCGTCGCCGAACTCCCGCTGCACCATCATCCGTTCGATCGCCGCCAGCGCCTCGGCCTTGCCCGTGGGCACGATCACGCCCTTGCCCTTGGCCAGGCCCGCGGCCTTGATCACGTGCGGCTCGGAGCGCGACTCGATGAACGCGCGGGCCGCCTCCGGGTCCGTGAACACCCGAGCCTCGGCCGTCGGGATCGACGCCCCCCGCATCACGTCCTTCGCAAACGCCTTGTCGGCCTCCAGCCGGGCCGCGGCTCGCGTCGGTCCGAAGACCAGCGGGGTCGCCGCGTCGGGATACAGCGGCTCCTGCAGCGCGTCGGTGATCCCCGTCGCCAGCGGATCCTCAGGCCCCACCACCACCAGCCCGATCTGGTTCTTCAGGCAGAAGCTGCGGATGGGGAAGTAGTCGCGCGGATCGACCGCGACGCCCGCGGCCTTGGCGATCGCGGCGATTCCCGGGTTGCCGGCGTCGGTCGTGAAGAGCGTGCCGAGGCGCGTCGATTGGCGGAGCTTCCACGCGATCGACGCTTCGCGCCCGCCCCCGCCGATCAGCAGCACGTTGACAGGCCCGGTCCGGTGGGCGGGTGAGGGAAGCGTCATGGGGTCGATGGTAGGAACCGCGCCGCCGCGGCTCGCAGGCGCGTCAGGTGAATCCCCACGCGTAGAACAGCGCCGTGAACATCAGGTCGAAAATGATGATCGCCACCACCGATTGCACCACCGTATCGGTGGTGGCCTTGCCGACACCCGCCGCGCCGCCGGTCACTTTCAGCCCGTTCGTGCACGCGATCGCCCCGATGAGCAGGCCGAACACCAGCGACTTGATGATGCCCGTGACGAAGTCCGCGGGCTTCACCTGCGTCAGCAGGTTGTCCATGTAGGTCTGGTACGAAATGTCCAGAAAGAGCACGGCGATCCCCAGCCCCGCCGCGATCGCCACGAGGTTTGAGAACACCGCCAGCGCGCCCATCGAAACAACCGTCGCAATCACCCGCGGCACCACCAGAAACCGCACCGGGTTCAGCGCGTGCGCTTCGAGTGCCTCGATCTCTTCGCCAACGACCATCGTCCCGATCTCCGCGGCGATGGCGGCACCCGCGAAGCCCGTGAGCACGATCGACGCAATCAGCGGCCCGAGCTCGCGCAGCACCGCCACGCCCACGATGTTCGCCACCGCGTCGCGCCGCCCGAACTCATCCAGCGGCGGCGCCATCTGCAGCACCAGGATCAGCCCCACGCACCCCGAAACAAGCGACACGATCAGCACCGACCGCACACCCACGCGCACCACCTGCGACGCGATCGCCGGCAGGCCGAGCCTCGCCTTCGCCTGCGTGAACCGCCGGAGAATCCACCCGACGGCGTCGACAAGCAGGAACCAGACCGAGCCGATCTGCGCGAACGTCTCGTTGGCCTTGGCGCCCAGTGATTCAAGCAGCCCCAGCAGCAACCCGCGCCGAGTTGGTGGTGATTGGTCGTCCATGCCGTTTCAGAGCGTTCATTCAGGCCCGAGCCGCGTCACGCGCTTCACACGCGCATCGCCGCGTCCAGCGTCGGTGCAATGGTAAACACGGTCTCCAGGCGCGCGATCTCGAAGATCGACCGCACGCGATCCTGCAGGCTGCACAATACCAGCTTGCTCCTGTTCTTCTTGGCGATCTGCAGCGCTTCGACAAGCGTCGCCACGCCCGATGAATCCATGTACGGCACGCCCGACAGATCCACCACCAGCCGCGCGGGGCGCGAGTTGCTCAGGCGCTTCAGTTCTTCGCGAAGCGTGGGCGAGCCGGTCAGGTCGATATCGCCCGCGGGCGTCACGACAAAGCCGTCGCCCTCCGGACGAGATGTCACCTGCAGGTCACCGGCGTTGTTGTCAAACACGACCGTCCTCCTTCTTCCCGGGACTTGAGGCGGATGGGGGATTGGATGTGGTGCGGGGGGTGGGGGGGGTGGTAGGGGTGGTAGGGGTGGTAGGGGTGGTGGGGGTGGGGGGGGTGGTGGGGGTGGGGGGGTTGGAAGGTGAGGACGCGCCCGGTGCCGCCTTCTTTGAGTTCCGCATTCGCACCATGGTGAGCCTCATGCCCCTGGCGCCGCGTTTCTCGTATTTCACTTCGTCCATGACTTCCTGGATGATGTGCACGCCCAGTCCGCCGGGGCGAATCTCCTCGAGATTGCGACCCTTGATCTGCTCCGGCTCGACCTGGTCGGCTTCATCTTCGAGCACGATGCGCAGCCCCACCGTGGGGTTGCCGTTCTTGTGCATGGCCTCGGGCGTCGCGACGCCGCCGATGGGCGTGAGCTTGATCCAGATCGGCCGGTTCGGCGCGTGCTTGTATCCGTGCTTCATCACGTTGCAGAGCGCCTCGTCGAGCGCCAGCGACATCTGCCCGCACGCCTCTTCGCTGAAACCCAGACGTCGCGCCACCGAGCCCAGCATCTCGCGCATGCCGCTCAGGTACAGCGGATTGCTCCGGAGCTCGACGCTGATCTCGACCGGTTCGTTCATCGTGCGTTGCTCGCGGGGAACGTCGTTTCGGCGGACGTGGACGTGCGGGAGGACGGAAGGGCCGCGGACATCGACCCTTGCGGGCGGCTTCGCACCAGCCAGTGGTCGCCGTCGGCCGGCATGTCCGATTCGACCCGCCCGGTGGCGTGGAGCCACGTCCTCCAGCGCTCAATGGCCGACGCTCGCTCGGAGCGGGGCGCCGAATAGTCGTAGCCGTGCGTCTGGCCGGTCATGCGTTCGAGCACCCGAATGGAGAGCATACGCGCCGCCGGGTCATCGCTGCCCAGCATTGCCACGAGGTTGGGTATCTGGCTCTGGTCGTCGGTCTCGGCTGCCTGTTCAATGGCGTGCAGCCGCGCACCCGGGTCAGGGGCGTCAAAACCCGCCTTCAGCCCCGGCCCCGCACACCCCGCGCCCGCCGCGGTGAGCCCGATCACCAGCGCCGCCCGGACGCTCATGCACCCCTCCGCCTCGCCTTGGCACGCTCGGTTGCGCACGTGGGAATACTACCAGCGTCGAGCGCGGCACGGGTCGAGGGCGTTTCCCACACGCCGGACTACGCTTGCGGATGAATCCACCCTCCGCCGCCGATGCGAACAGGCAGGCGATCCTCGTGCTCGACTTCGGCGGGCAGACCGCCCAGCTCATCGCGCGGCGCGTGCGCGACGCCGGCGTCTTTTCCATCCTCGTGTCCCCGCGCCTCCGCGCTGAGGAGCTCAAGCGCCTCAACCCGTGTGGAATCATCCTTTCCGGCGGGCCCGCTTCCGTCTACGAATCCGGCGCGCCCACCTGTGACCCGGCCATCCTCGACCTCGGCGTCCCCGTCCTGGGCGTCTGCTATGGCATGCAGCTCGCCTGCCAGTTCATGGGCATGCAGATCACCCGTGCGGATCACCGCGAGTTCGGCCGCGCCGCCGTCGACGTCCGCGACCGCACCGACCTGCTCGCCGCTCTCCCCGAACGCGCCACCGTCTGGATGAGTCACGGCGACCAGGTCGAGCCCCCGCGCGCCGACGCCGCCGACGCTCGAATCAGCGTCCTCGCTTCCACGCCCACCTGCCCGCTCGCGGCGATGCGCTTCCGCGACGGTCGCCGCGTGTTCTACGGCGTGCAGTTCCACCCGGAAGTCACCCACACGCCCCAGGGCTCCAAGATCATCGAGAACTTCGTCTACGAAGTGTGCAACTGCCAGCCCACGTGGCGCATGGCCGATTTCCTCGACGAATCAGTCGCGGGCATCCGCGCCCGCGTCGGGTCTGATCAGGTGATCTGCGGCCTGTCGGGGGGCGTCGACTCAGCCGTCTGTGCCGCGCTCATTCACCGCGCCATCGGGCCGCAGCTCACCTGCGTCTTCGTCGACACCGGGCTCCTCCGCAAGAACGAGCGGCAACTGGTCGAAACCACGTTCCGCGATCACTTCCACATCAATCTTCGCGTCGTCGCCGCGGGCGATCAGTTCCTCGCCGACCTCGCCGGCGTCGAAGAGCCCCAGGAAAAACGCAGGCGCATCGGTCGCCGGTTCATCGAGGTCTTCAAGGCCGCGACCGAAGGCAACCCCGAGCTGCGCGGCGCCAGGTTCCTTGCGCAGGGCACGCTCTATCCCGACGTGATCGAGTCCGGGCACAGCGCCGCCGGAACCGCCGCGGGCATCAAGCTCCATCACAACGTCGGCGGCCTTCCCGAGAACGTCGGCTTCGAGCTTCTCGAACCCCTGCGCGATCTCTTCAAGGACGAGGTTCGCAAGCTGGGCGAAGTGCTCGGCCTGCCCGACGCGCTCATCTGGCGCCACCCCTTCCCCGGCCCGGGCCTCGCCGTGCGCGTCCTCGGCGAAGTCAACGAATCACGCCTCGCCGTGCTCCGCGAATGCGACCACATCCTGCTCGATGAAATCCGCGCCGCCGATCTCTATCGGCAGACCAGCCAGGTCTTTGCCGTGCTGCTCCCCGTCCGCAGCGTGGGCGTCATGGGCGACGGCCGCACGTACGACAGCGTCGTCGCCCTCCGCGCCGTCACCACCGAAGACTTCATGACCGCCGACTGGGCCCGCCTGCCGCACGAAGTCCTCGCGCGCATCTCCACACGCATCATCAACGAAGTCCGCGGCGTCAACCGCGTCGTCTACGACATCTCCAGCAAGCCCCCGGCGACCATCGAGTGGGAGTGACCCTGCTTTGACTCTCTCGAGGTAGCCTCTGGTGCCGGGCGGTTATTCGGAATCCGCGCCCTCCCGGCCTTGGACACAGATATCCGGACTGGGCTTTTCGGCGAAACATGGTCCGCAGGACGAACGTAGACGATAATTGGGTATGAGCCAGATTGGTCCCACGACGATGCTGCAGTTGCCAACCGATTTGGCCGCGCGTCTCAACACCGCGGCGAGCGCGATGGGCGTCGATCTGGCGACGTATCTCATCTTCCTCGAGCAGTGCCGAGCTGGACGACTGGACCACACGGCACAGGACGCAACGCGCTTCATGCTCGCAAAGCACGACGCCTCGCTCCGGAAGCTCGCCCAATGAGCGACCATCTCGGTCGGCCAAGATTCATCGCGGTCGAGGAAGCGCTCGCATGGCATGAGATTCTCATGTCTAGGTATGGCGGCAAGCCTGGCCTGCGCGACCGCGCATTGCTTGAATCGGCCCTGGCGATGCCGCAGCAGAGCATCAGTGGTCAGTACGCCCACCAGTTCCCCTTCGAAATGGGCGCTGCGTATGCGTTCCACTTGGACAAGAACCATCCGTTTGTCGACGGCAACAAGCGGATCGCGCTCTGGTGTTGCGGCTCATTCCTCAGAATGAACGGTTGGACCCTGGAGTCGGATGGCGTGCTCGCCGCGGATCAGATCCTCGCCTTGATCTCGGGCGAGGTTGACAAGGCGGGCTTCGCGCAGTGGTTGAAAGACCGGTCGCGTCCGAGGCCCTCGCTGGAATTGCGTGATTTCTTTGCTCAACTTCGCGGCACCGACATGCGCTCTTGGCTGAAAGCCGCGGGTGCGCAAAGCCAGCAGGAGATCGACGCAACCGTTGCTGAGGCCCAGGAAGTCATTCCGCTTGTTCGCTCGCTGCTCGCGGCGTCAATCGAAGCCGCCCAGGCTGGCGATGAGCCGTCAGCCGCGCGTCTGAAGTCGCAGGCGATGACCTTGATTTCCATCTACCGCCTCGCCGAAGACATGGGCTATGACTGGTAGTCATGCTTCGCACACTCACCATCCCCACCCCCGGCCGCGCCCTCATCGACATCACGCCAGATGTCGCCGCCGTCGTCCACGCCGCCCAGCAGCTCGGCCAGCTCGATCCTGAGAAGAACGGCCTCTGCACCGTCTTTGTCCGCCACACCTCCGCCAGCGTCATCATCCAGGAAAACGCCGACCCCGCCGTCCGCATCGATCTCGAAGCCTGGCTCTCTCGACTCGTCCGCGACGGCGACCTCCTCTTCACCCATGACGAGGAAGGGCCCGACGACATGCCCTCGCACATCCGCTCCGCCCTCACCGCGACATCCGTCGCCATCCCGATCGCCGGCGCCCGCCTCGCCCTGGGCACCTGGCAGGGCATCTACCTCTGGGAGCACCGCACCGCCGGCCGCGACCGCCAGGTCGTTGTGCATGTTTCCGCCTGATTTCGCCCCCAAAACGCGCCGCGCCGCCGTCCGTTGCTGACTCCCGCACCCCACCCTTCTATCCTTGGGTCAGTCGCACAATGACCCCTCCGCGACCGCGAAATCGCGATCGCGGCGACCATATGACCAGGAACATCATGAACGCCCATCCCCACTTCGCCCCCACCGTGGCCGCCGGCGGGATGCCTGTCGCCGTGAACGGTTCACCCGCCGGGCACGCACACACCGGTGCCGCTTCCGCTTCCTTCCTGCCCACCGACACCTTCGTCCACCGGCACCTCGGCCCCAGCGAAGACGAGATCGCCGCGATGCTCGCTTCGCTCGGCTACCGCACGCTCGATGAACTCACCGACGCCACCGTCCCCGAGGCCATCCGCCTCAGGAAGCCGCTTCGTATCGACAGCGGCGCTCCCGATCCGCGCGGCGAGCACGAGCTGCTTGAACAGCTCCGCCGCACCGCCGCCCAGAACAAGGTCATGCGCTCGTTCATCGGCATGGGCTACGCCGACACCATCACCCCGCCGGTCATCCTGCGGAACATCATGGAGAACCCCGGCTGGTACACGCAGTACACGCCCTACCAGGCCGAGATCTCGCAGGGCCGACTCGAAGCGCTCCTGAACTTCCAGACCATGGTGGCCGACCTCACCGGCCTTCCGCTCGCGGGCGCCTCGCTGCTCGATGAAGCCACCGCCGCCGCCGAGGCCATGGCCATGTGCTTCTCCATCGCCGGCGGACACGACGGCCCGCGCAAGCGCTTCTTTGTCGATGTCGGCTGCCACCCGCAGACCATCGCCGTCGTCAAGACCCGCGCCGAAACCCTGGGCATCCAGATCACCGTCGGCGATCATCGCACCAACCCCGCCGGCGCGCCCGACCTCTGCGGCTGCCTGGTCCAATACCCCACGACCGACGGCCGCATCGACGATCTCTCCGAACTCTGCACGCGCGCCCACGCCGCCGGCACTCAGGTCGTCGTCGCAACCGATCTGCTGGCCCTCACGCTGCTCAAGCCGCCCGGTGAGTTTGGCGCCGACATCGCCGTCGGCTCCGCGCAGCGCTTCGGCGTCCCCATGGGCTTCGGCGGCCCGCACGCCGCCTTCATCTCCACGCGCACCGAGCACGCCCGCCGACTCCCCGGACGCATCATCGGCGTCTCCAAGGACGCCCACGGCAACATCGCCTACCGCATGGCCATCCAGACGCGCGAGCAGCACATCAAGCGCGAAAAGGCCACCAGCAACATCTGCACCGCCCAGGCGCTCCTGGCCATCATGGCCGGCATGTACGCCTGCTACCACGGCCCGCAGGGGCTCAGGGCCATCGCGCAGCGCGTGCATCACGCCACCGCCGCGCTCCGTCGCGCGCTCATCGCCCTCGGCCACTCGGTCAACGACTCCTTCTTCGACACGCTGCGCGTCTCGCTCGCCGCCGGCGTCACCGCCGCCCAGGTGCGCTCCCAGGCCCAAGCCGCGGGCATGAACTTCCGCTCCTTCGACGATGGCACGATCGGCATCTCGCTCGACGAAACCGTCACGCGCGCAGACCTCGAGGCCATCGCCTCCGCCTTTGCCGGCAGGAACGCGCCGAAGCTTGAATGGTCCGCGCTCCTGGCGGCGCCGGTCCGCGAGCACGGCTCCCTCGCCCGAACCTCGCCCTACCTCACCCACCCCGTCTTCAACACCCACCACGCTGAGCACGAGCTGCTCCGCTACATCTTCAAGCTCCAGGGACGCGACCTCTCCCTCACCCACAGCATGATCCCTCTCGGCTCATGCACGATGAAGCTCAACGCCACCAGCGAGATGCTCCCGGTCACCTGGCCCGAGTTCGGGCGCATGCACCCCTTCGCGCCGCCCGACCAGACCAGGGGATACCTCCAGCTCTTCCGCGACCTCGAAACCTGGCTCGCCGAGATCACCGGCTTCGCCGCCGTGTCGCTCCAGCCCAACGCCGGCTCGCAGGGCGAGTACGCCGGCCTCGCCGTCATCCACGCCTTCCACCAGTCACGCAGCCAGGGCCACCGCGACATCTGCCTCATCCCCGACTCCGCCCACGGCACCAACCCCGCCTCCGCCGTCATCGCCGGGATGAAAGTCGTCGCCGTCAAGTGCGACGCAAGGGGCAACATCGACCTGCCCGACCTCCGCGCCAAGGCCGCCGCTCACAAGGACGACCTCTCCTGTCTCATGGTCACCTACCCCAGCACGCACGGCGTGTTCGAAGAGTCCATCATCGACATCTGCAAGATCGTCCACGACCACGGCGGGCAGGTCTACATGGACGGCGCCAACATGAACGCCCAGGTCGGCCTCACCAGCCCCGGCACCATCGGCGCCGACGTCTGCCACCTCAACCTCCACAAGACCTTCTGCATCCCTCACGGCGGCGGCGGCCCCGGCATGGGCCCCATCGGCGTCGCCTCCCACCTCGCGCCCTTCCTCCCGGGCCACCCGGTCATTTCGCCCTTCCAGCCTCACGCCTCCACCGTCTCGCCTCGCGCCTCCATCGGTCCCGTCTCCGCCGCCCCATGGGGTTCTGCCAGCATCCTCACCATCTCCTGGGTCTACATCGCCCTCATGGGTGCCGAGGGCCTGAAGAAAGCCACGCAGGTCGCGATCCTCAGCGCCAACTACATGGCCCAGCGCCTCAAGGACCATTTCCCCGTGCTCTACACCGGGCGCAACGGCCGCTGCGCGCACGAGTTCATCCTCGATTGCCGTCAGCTCGAAAAGACCAGCGGCATCAAGGTCGATGACATCGCCAAGCGCCTCATGGACTACGGCTTCCACGCCCCCACCATGAGTTTCCCCGTCCCCGGCACGCTCATGATCGAGCCCACCGAGAGCGAGAGCAAGCCCGAGCTCGATCGCCTCTGCGACGCGCTCATCGCCATCCGCGGCGAGATCCGCGACATCGAGGAGGGCCGCGCCGACCGCCAGGACAACCCTCTCAAGAACGCTCCGCACACCGCCGCGCACGTCGCCAGCGATCGGTGGCCCCACACGTACGCCCGCGAGCTTGCAGCGTTCCCCGCTCCCTGGGTGCGCGAACACAAATTCTGGCCCGCCGTCGGCCGCATCGACAACCCCTTCGGCGACCGCAACCTCATGTGCACGTGCCCGACGGTGAGCGAAGCGGCACAGTGACGCCCGGGCCAACAGCCGCGGCCGGCCGACCGACCACCCCTGCGCGCGCGCGCCGGCACGCCCGCGGCGAATATCCGCGGATTTCGACAATTTCATAACTCCCTGCCGCGACACGCCTTGACGCCGCGTCCGAGCGCGCACTGTCGCTCCGCGCGCGCGCAATCGGGGTCGCTCCGCCCCTCCTGTGAAGGACCCTCGGCCTATCCGCACCCGTGGCCCGCGCGTTCCGCCCCGAGCTCCGCCTCCTCGCGCTCACCCGTCCCTGTCAGGAGAACTCACATGATCCGCCACCGCCTCGCGCCCCTCGTCATCGCCTTTATCCTCGCACCGCTCCTCGCGCTCGCCGGCTGCGTCTCCGCTGATCGCCGCGTGCAGGTGGCCGAGAACGCCATCGAGAGCCAGAACTTTCAGACGGACATGCTCGCCGAGATCGCCCGCGGCCAGCCCAACGCCAGCCAGGCCCGCATTGACATCAAGGAATCAGCCTTTGTCGACTGGCGGCGCAAGTTCCACGGCGACATCGCCGCCCTGCGCGAAGACCTCCAGCGCCAGCGCGAGGCCTTCGACCAGTTTGTCACCGGCCTGGGCACGATCGCCGGCGTCGCCTTTCCCGGCGCCGACAAGATTGCCGTCGCCGCGCAGTCGATCGTCCAGAGCATCACCGGCCGCGCCGAGGAGCAGAAGGCGGCGCTCGAGCGTGCGCGGCAGGCGCTCAATGACCTGGTCGACGAGCGCCTCCGCCGGATGACCGAGCAGCTCGAAGCCGCGCGCGAGCGCGAGCAGGCCGAGCGCGACGCCCGAATCGCGCGCGACGCGCAGGCGCAGCGTGCCCTCGCCGATTCACTTCTCGGCGTCGAGCGTCAGGCCGCCGACCTCGCCGCACGGATCGACGCCCGGCCCGACGCCGCCTCGATCCGCGCGCAGATCGCCGAAGTCATCCGCGCCTCCGGCCTGCTCTCACGCGAGGAGTACCTGACCTCCCTGCGCGAGGAGACGATCGCCGAGGCCCGCAAGCGCGGCATGTCCGACGCCGAGATTTCCCGCATCCGCGCCTTCAGCACCGAGGAGTGGGTCGCGCTCTTCGGCGCCGGGGGGCTCGCCCTGGCCGGGTTCCTGCGCACGCTCGGCAAGAGCCGCTCCGCGCCCGAACTCGAGAAGATCAAGACCCAGCTCGAGCAGCTCAGCGACCTGAAAGCCGAGATCGATCAGCTCTACGACAAAACCGAGGGCATCCGCCCGGTCATCGCCGCCGCGCCGCGCCCGACGGCCTGACCCCCGCGCGTGCCGTGAGCCCGCCGGCGCGGGCGGCCCGGCCTCAGGGTCGCCCGCGCTCGGGCGCGCCGCTCGCTCAGCCTGCCATGGCGCCCGCGCTCAGCCGGCACATCAGCACCGCGAGCAGTTGGCACCGCTCAACGAGGCTCGACAGGTCGATCCATTCCTCCGGCGTGTGCAGCCCGCCGCCGCGCACGCCCAGCGTGTCGATCGTCGGCAGGCCCGCGGCCTGCAGAATGTTGCCATCGCAGACCCCGGCGGTCGTCCCGAAGGGCAGGCGCTGACCAAGGTCCTCCGCCGCGCCGCGCGCCAGCTCCGCGAGCTGCTGCACCGCCGGCGTCGTCGGCTTGGCCGGTCGATTGAACGACGTGTGGACGGCGAGGCGGCCCGGATCGTGCGCGCTGGGGCCGGAAAGCGCGTGCAACGCCGAATCGAGCGCCCGCGCACAGGCGTCATCGGGAAACCGCACGTTCCCCCAGGCCGACGCCGCGTCCGCCACGACATTGGGCGCGAGTCCGCCCTTCAGCGGCCCGATGTTCACGCACACACCGCGCGCCGGCTCAGAGAGCGAATGCGCATCGAGGATCGCTCGCGCCAGGATATCGACCGCCGAAACGCCCGACGCGAAATCGCGCCCCACGTGCGCCGCGCGCCCCACGGCGTCGAGCCGGAACATCCCGCTCCCGCCGCGCGCGACGGCCAGGCCCCCGTCCACCATCGCCGGTTCGAGCGCGAGTCCGATGTCGTGCCTCGTCGCCTCGTCGCGGAGCGCCCGGTCGGAATGGTACGAACCCGTCTCCTCGTCGCTGTTCATGAGAAACGACCACGAGCACGCCACGCCGCAGGATTCGAGCGCCTCGAGCGCCGCCACGGCGATGACCAGCCCGCCCTTCATGTCGACGCACCCGGGCCCGACGGCACGCCGGCCGCCGGGTTCGACGCTGAGCGAACGGAACGAGCCGAGCGGGTCATGCACCGTGTCGAGATGCCCGGCGAGCAGGAGGCGCGGCAGGCCCGGCCGGGCGCGCCGGCAGACGGCGGTGGGTGGCGCTGCGCCGGAGAAACCAGCACCCGCGGCGTCGGCGTCGCGCGTCCAGCTCAGCCAGGCGGGGCGCTCGTCGCCCGGGATGTCCTCGCGCGTCGCGCCCAGGGCCGTCAGCCGCGCGCAGAGCCGGTCGCGCGTTTCATCGAGCGCCGCGGCGTTCCCCAGCCCCGTCGGCAGTTCCACGTGCAGTGTCAGATCCGCCAGCAGCGCTTCGCGCCGCTCGGCGATCCGCGCACACACACGCCGCTCGAGTTCTGTGTGCCCGGTGTTCAACTCGCAGCTCCCGCCTGCCCACACACGCGATGCCTCATGGCGAAGGTTAGAACGCTCATCGCCAGGCCATGCTCGACCTGCTTCGTCTGTCGTGGCGGGCCGTTTCAGCCCTGCCCGGCCGATGGCGACGTGCGGTGTGCGGGTTGCTGTCGCGCGGAGGTGCCAGACTTCCCCCTCCGCCGCTCGCCGAGCCTCGCGGCACCTCCCCTGCCGGGGGCGGGGGATGGTGGGGGGATTGCCATTTGCCACAATGCGGCTCAGCCGCTCAGCCGCTCAGCGGCTCAGCCGCTCAGCCGGCGTGCCGCCTCGCCGAGCGCTCCGTTGGTCCCGCACCCTCCATACTCTTCCGTGCAGAGGAGCCGCACATGCTCATGTTCAACACCGTTGCCGCCGCGATCAGCCTTTCCCTGGCCGCGAGCACCGTTCCTCCGATGCCCACACACTACCCGCAGACCCGGACCGACGGCACCGTCGACGAGCACTTCGGCACGAAGGTGCCCGATCCCTATCGCTGGCTCGAGGATGACAACTCCGCCGAGACCGCGGCGTGGGTGAAGGCTCAGAACGAAGTCACCGAGGCGTACCTCGCCAATGTGCCGCAGCGCCCGGCGATCAAGGCGCGGCTCACGCGGCTGTGGGATTACGAGAAGTTCGGCCTGCCGATCAAGGAGGGCGGGCGCTACTTCTATTCGCGCAACGATGGCCTCCAGCCGCAGAACGTGCTCTACGTCTGCGACTCGCTCGACGGCCCCGCCCGCGTGCTGCTCGATCCGAATACGTATCGCGCCGACGGCACCGCCGCGCTCACGAGCATCGCCATCACCGACGATGGCAAGCACATGGCCTACGGCATGGCGGAGGCGGGCTCCGACTGGGAGTCGTTCCGCGTGCGCACGGTCGCCGACGGCAAGGACACGGCCGACGAAGTGAACTGGGTGAAGTTCAGCGAGGCGAGCTGGACCAAGGACGGCGCGGGGTTCTTCTACTCGCGTTTCGACGCGCCGAAGGAAGGCGACGCACTCAGCGGCGTGAACCGGTTTCAGAAGGTCTATTACCACCGGCTGGGCACGCCGCAGGCGGAGGATGTGCTCGTCTACGAGCGGCCGGATCAGCCGGAATGGGGCTTTGCGGCGGGCGTGAGCGAGGACGGCGCCTACCTGGTGCTGGCGGTGTGGCAGGGCACCGACAAGCGCAACCGGGTGTTCTATCGCGAGCTGCCGGGCGGGCGGGCCGATTCGATCAAGGCCGCGCCGGCGGGCGCGACGTTCGATTTCGCCACGTCCGGCGTCGTCGAACTGCTGCCCGATCTCGAAGCCCAGTACACGCCGATCGGCAACGTCGGGCGGACGATGTACTTCGTTTCTGATCTCGAGGCGCCGCGCGGGCGCGTGATCGCGATTGATCTGGATCACCCGGAGAAGAGCGCCTGGAAGACGATCGTGCCGCAGGGCGAGTCGACGCTCGTGAGCGCGTCGCTGGTGGGCGGGCGCCTGATCTGTCAATACCTCAAGGATGCCGCGTCGCTCGTCAAGGTCTTTGAGACGGATGGCACGTTCGTGCGCAACGTGGACCTTCCCGGGCTGGGCACGGCGAGCGGCTTCTCCGGCAAGCAGGGCGACACGGAGACGTTCTACGCGTTCCTCAGCTACACCGTCGCGCCGACGATCTATCGCTACGACGTGCGCAGCGGCGTGAGCACCGTCTTCAAGCAGGCGCGCGTCGACTTCGACGCCTCGAAGTTCGAGACCAAGCAGGTCTTTTACACAAGCAAGGACGGCACCAAGGTGCCCATGTTCATCACGGCGCGCAAGGGCGTCACGCTGGATGGGTCCAACCCCACGCTGCTCTACGGCTACGGCGGGTTCAACATTCCGCTTACGCCGAGCTTTTCGCCCGCGGTCGCGGTCTGGCTCGAAATGGGCGGCGTCTACGCGGTCGCCAATCTCCGCGGCGGCGGCGAATACGGCGAGCAGTGGCACAAGGGCGGCATGAAGACCAGTAAGCAGAATGTCTTTGATGACTTCATCGCCGCGGGCGAGCATCTCATCGCCAGCGGCTACACGCGCCGTGATCGGCTGGCGATCCAGGGCGGCTCGAACGGCGGGCTGCTCGTCGGCGCGTGCATGACGCAGCGGCCGGAGCTCTTCGGCGCGGCGCTGCCCATCGTCGGCGTCATGGACATGCTCCGCTATCAGAAGTTCACCATCGGCTGGGCGTGGGCGAGCGACTTCGGCGCGGCGGAGGACAGCCCGGAGATGTTCGAGTACCTGCTGGGGTACTCGCCGTATCACCGGCTGCTCCGCGACCGGGCGGAAGGGAAGGGCCCGCGGGCGTATCCGCCGACGATGGTGATCACGGCGGATCACGACGATCGAGTCGTGCCGGCGCACAGTTTCAAGTTCGCGGCGGCGCTGCAGGCGGCGGGGTCGCGCGACTGGGCGTTTGATCCGTCGCGCCCGCTGCTGATCCGCATCGAAACGCGCGCCGGGCACGGCGCGGGCAAGCCCACCGCCAAGAAGATCGAGGAGGCCGCCGATCAGTGGGCGTTCCTGTGCCGGGCGCTGGGGTTTGACCCCGCGCTGAAGTGATGCCGGCAGCCGAACAGGGGGGTGCATGCCCGAAGCCGGGCAAGGGCAACCATGCTCGTGCGGCGGTGCGTTCGTGCCGTCTTGACACAGCGGCGTGTGCCGCGGATTCGCGATGGCTGCGCGCTGTGTGCGTTCCGCGTTTTGACACCGGCATTTGTGATCAACTCCCCTCATGCGGTCGAAAGAGAGAATGAGTCGCAGAGATTGAGTCGCGACGGGAAAGGAGCGCGCATGAACGGTTCACATGCGATGTCCGGGGATGAGCAGGAGGCGCCGCTGGCAACGAGGTGCCTGGAGACGGTGTGCCGCGCGGTGCAGGCGCCCGCCGATTGCGCGGACCACTGGCTGAATGAGGTTGCCCGTGACGTTCAGCGGACGGCGGGGCGCGGCGAGGCGGGTGCGCAGGGCGGCGGGGCGGGCGCGACTCGCCTGGCGCTCATGCAATCGTTTCCGGCGGCCCAGACGCCATGGCGGCTGCTCAGTCTCGGGGTGTGCACGAGCGCCGACGCCGCGCGTGCGTGGCGGGAGGCCGACGAGGTGGGGATGGCGCTGGTGCTGGCGACGCGGCGTGACTGGCCGCAATGGAGCAGCATCGAAGGTGAATCGCGCGGGCCGGTGTGGACGGCGGAGCGGGCGGAGCTCGTGCCCGACGATCAGTGGAGCGACCACCCGCTCCGCAAGGCGCGGACGCTGCTGGGGTTTGACAACATGATCGTCTCGGTGGCGCCGGTGGGTGATCCCGGCGATCGCGTGCATCTGGTGCTCCAGTTCGATCAGGCGTTTGGGGAGGAGTGGTCGTGTCCGTGCCTGCTGGAGACGGCGCGAGTGCTGACGCCGTACCTGGCGAAGATGCTGGAGCACTGCGTGTGGCGTCCGCTGCAGCGGCATCGCGAGCTGCTGGCGCAGGTGTCGCCGATCCAGCGGGAGATACTGCCGATGCTGGCGGAAGGGCGGACGGAGCGCGAGATCGCGGGTCGGATGCACCGGAGCCCGCACACGATTCATGACCATGTGAAGACGATCTACGCGATCCTGGGGATCTCGTCGCGCGTGGAGCTGCTCGACGCCTGGCACGGCCTTGCGCTGGCGGCGCGTGCGAACGGAGCGCACGCGGAACCCGGATCGAGTCCGGGCGAGGCGGGCATCAACGGGCACGGGGTGCGTGCGGATGGGGCGGTGCTGGCGGAGCCGGCCCGCCCGCGCGACGGGATGCTCGAATCGCCGGCTGCGCGGCAGAACGGCCACGGCCCGGGCCTGTAGGCGAAGGCCCCGGGCGCCGGCGCGGAACGCCCGCACGACGGCTGGTCGCTACGCTCTCGGCGGATGCCAGTGCTGCTGCTCGAGAGCGTGCTTCCGTGGTGGCTGGTGATGCCGGCGACAGCACTGGCGATGATCGCCGTCGCGGGGCACCTGATCGTGCTGCATCGGGCGCCGATTCCGGCGAGCCGGCGGCGGATCCGGACGGCGAACGGGTTTCTGATGCTCGTGGGCATTCCGCTGCTGGTGTTTGCGCTGTCGGTGTCGCATCTGCATGAGCCGGAGAAGTTCGTGCTGGTGTGGATCGCGGCGCTGGCGATTTTCGGGCTGGTGATGCTGCTGGGGTGCCTGGATATCGCCAACAACATCCGTCTGTCGTCGCGGGCGCGGGCGGAGTTTGTCCGGCAGGCGGCGGACCGGATGGCGCAGGACATTGAGCATCGGCGCGGCGGTTCGGCGGGCGCAGGCGGCGGTGCCGCGCCGAGCGGCGAAGCGCCGGCGAGTGGTGCGTCGGGGGCGCCCCGGCGGGGAGAGCCGCCGCGTGACGCCTGAGGGGACTGATCCGCGTGAGGCGACGCCGCTGCGCGGGGCGCTGGGTCGAGCGCTGGCGCGCGTGGCGGCGCCGATGTACGGCGTGGCGATCGGGGTGCAGAATTGGCGGTTTGATCGGGGGATAGGGGTGGGGCGGGCGGCGGTGCCGGTGGTGAGCGTGGGGAACCTGACGGCGGGCGGGACGGGCAAGACGCCGCTGGTGGTGTGGCTGTCGCGCGAACTGCGCGTGCGCGGGTTGAGGCCGGCGGTTGCGCTGCGCGGGTATCGGCCGATTGCGCGTCCGGCGGGCGCGGGAGGGGATGGGGCGTTGATCCTGGGGCGGTGGTCGGACGAGGTGGACGAACTGCATCGGGCGTTGCCGGGGACGCCGATCGTGGCGCGGGCGCGGCGGCTGGAGGGGATCGAGGAGCTGCTGGAGGCGGATGCGCGTCGGCGTGCCGGGACGGCGGAGAAGGCGATCGACGTGGTGATTCTCGACGACGGGTTTCAGCATCGGCGGCTGGCGCGGGACTTTGACCTGGTGGTGATCGACTCGACACGCGACCCGCGGCGGGATGAACTGCTGCCGGCGGGGTGGCTGCGCGAGCCGGTGGAATCGCTGAGCCGGGCGCAGGCGGTGGTGCTGAATCGGTTTGATGAAGCGAACGCGGAGCACCTGTCGCTGCGGCGCGATCTGGCGGATCGGTTGTCGGCGCCGATCTTCTGCGCGGGCGGAGCGTGGGCGGGGATCCAGGGCGTGCCGGGGGTCGAGTTGGCGCCGGTGTCGTTTCTCGAGGGCAAACGGCTGGTGGTGGCGTGCGGGATCGGCAACCCCGCGGCGTTTCTGCGGCAGGTGCGCGCGGCGGCGGGCTCATCGGCGCGGGCGGGGCGCGAGGGAGCGGGCGCGGTCACCGCGCTGTTCTACCCGGATCATCACGCGTATCCGAAGCGGAGCGTCTATGAAATCGCCGGCGCGGCGGAGCGCGAGCGGGCCGACGCGATCGTGGTCACGGACAAGGACTGGTCAAAGCTGCGGCTGCTTCCGGCGGCGACGTGGCCGTGCGCGATGGTGCGCCCGCTGCTGACGATGAGCGTGGATGGGGGCGCGATCCTGGTGGATCGGGTGGAGGCGGCTATCCGAGGGAGCGCAGCTCGATCGACGCGACGGTGAGGTCGTCGGCGAGGGATTCGCTGGCGGCGTGTCGCACGACGGCGCGGACGAGGAGCTGCACGTCGTCCTGGGCGGAGGCGGAGGCGGCGAGGGTGCTGGAAACGCGCTCGAGGCCGAAGGGCTGCTCGCCGCTGCCGTCGGTTGAGCCGGTCTGCTCGACGACGCCGTCGGAGAAGAGGACGATGCGCGAGCCGGGCGCGAGAGTCATGTCTTCGGCGCGGAATTCGGCGTCTTCGAGGACGCGGAGGGGCATGCTCTTGCCGATGGTGGCCTGGATTTCGCGGGGCGGCGCTCCGGGGGAGACGACCATGGCGTAGCCGTGACCGGCGTCGCAGAAGCGGAGGCGGCCGGTGATCATGTCGAGGACGCCGACCCAGAGGGACACGAACTTGCCCTCGGGAGAGTGCTGAACGAGGTGGGTGTTGACGAGGCGGACGGCGTCGGCGGGGTCGTCGGGGTTGGCGGCGAGGGCGGCGTTGAGGAAGGACTGCGTGGTGGCCATGAGGATGGCGGCGGGGACGCCCTTGCCGGCGACGTCGCCGAGGAAGAAGGCGATGCGGCGGTCATCGAGGCGGATGAAGTCGAAGAGATCGCCGGCGACGAAGCGGCCGGCGCGGAGCTCCATGGCGTAGGCGACGGTGCCGAACGAGCCGGCGGTGGGCGGGAGGATCTGTCGCTGGATCTGGGAGGCGGCTTCCATCTGCTCGGCCATGCGGAGGCGCTCGACGTGCATGCGGGTGCGCTGCATGTTGGCGAGGGAGAGGGAGCTCATCTCGGCGATGGCCTGGCAGAAGGCGGCGGCGTCGTCGTGCACGGGGCGCTCGTCCTGGCGTGCGTCGAGGTAGAAGCACATGGAGACGGACTTGTCGAGAAAGACGGGGACGGCCATGGCGGTGGTCATGCCGACGCTCATGATGCTCATGGCGGGCATGGCCATGGCGGCGTCATCGAAGCGGAGCTGGACCATCTGCCCGCTGCAGGCGGCGGCGACGAGCGAGCGGCTGAACTGGAAGGTGGCGGTGCTGGAGGCGGCGGTCTTGCTCGCGAGAACGGCGAGGGTCTGGACGGAATCGGAAGCGGGGCGGACGATGGCGATGCGCGGGTAGCCGGTGCCTTCGAGGAGGGCGTCCACGACGCAGGCGGCGAGCTGGTGCTCGTCGGCGCAGGACTGGATGTTCTTGGCGCACTGGATGAGGAGCTCGAGGCGGCGACGGTCGATGGAGAACTGATCGACGTGCGTGACGGTGACGAGCTTGCCCTGACCGTTGGCGGTGCCGACGGAGTCCTTGTCGTCGACGGTGACCATGCCTTGGGCGCGGCCGTCGCGCGGGGCGAGGCGGAAGACCCAGGGGCCGACGCGGATGGTGTCGCCGGACTTGAGTTCCCGGGCGACGTGGGGTGGGAGCTGGGCGTTGTTGAGGAAGGTGCCGTGACGGCTGCCGATGTCGGTGAGGTACCACGCGGGGCGCGGATCGAGGCGAGCCTCAAAGATGCAGTGCTTTCGGGAGACAGTTTTTTCGGATTCGGGGAGCTGGACCTCGCACTCGGGGAGGCGGCCGAGGGTGACGGACGATCCGGACGTGAGGGGGATGGGTGCGAGGGCGGGCCCGAGCACGGCCTCGAGAGTGAGGTCGGGCACGGCCAGCCGAATCTCCGCCTGGTCTGAAGTCATCGACATCGCGGGCGGATTGTAAGGGATGGGGAGGGTGGAGGCGGGGAGGATGAGTGGGCAATTCCCCCTCCGGCTTTGCTTCGCTCAGCCACCTCGCCCGCCGGGGGCGGGGGAGGGTGAAGATGGAACGGGGGTGGGGGAGGGTGAAGAGGGAACGGGGGCGGGGGAGCGAGAAGCGGGGGCGGATTCGCGTCGGCGGGTGGCGGCGGATTCGAGGCCGGCGAGAGCGTCGGCGGCTTCACGTTCGGGCCAGGCGGCGCCGCCGAAGCGGGTGGCGTAGTAGCAGCGGGTGAGGCGTTCGGCGGCGAGGGCGATGTCGACCTGAGCGTCGTCGGCGCGGGTGCGGGCGAGGTCGCGGGCGTGCTGGAGTGGAGGGAGGTGGAGCGGCTTGGCGACGCCGGCGCGTTCGAGGAGGGTGAGCATGCGGGTGAGCGCGCGTTCGTGTGGTGAATCGGGGCGCGGGGCGGAGCGGAGTCGCCGGCGGGAAGCGGCGCGGGTGATCCATGCGCGGCGGATGCCGATCGCCGCGCCCGCGATGAGGGTGAGGATGGCGAGGAGGGCGATGGTGGTGCCGGCCCAGTTGCCGACGCCGAGGGTCTGGGAGAGCCACGCGCCGATGTCCCTGAAGAAGCGGCGGACTTTTCCGGCGGTTTCGCGCTGGCCGACGAGGGCTTCGCCGAGATCGATCTTGCGGCGCGCGTCGAAGGCGACGACGTTGTTGACCCAACTGAGTTCGAGGGCGTCCCAGAGCTGGCGGAGCTGGGCGAGGAAGCCGCGGGAGGAGCGGAGCTGGTTGGGGAGGCTGCCCGGGGGCGTGGCGTCGAAGGACTCCCAGCGGCCGGGGCGGAGTTCGGCTTCGACCCAGGCGTGGGCGTCGGCCTTGCGGACGAGGAAGGAGCCGGAGATGCCGTTGTACTCGCCGGCGGCGTAGCCGGTGACGATCCGCGTGGGGATCTGGACGGAGCGGAGCAGGCAGGTGAGGGCGGCGGCGAAGTACTCGCAGTGTCCGCGCCGTCGGTCGAAGAGGAAGAACTCGACGGGGTCGACGCCCTCGGGGCAGGCTTCCTGTTCGAGGTCGTAGGGGAAGTTGCTGCGGAGGTGGTTGAGGATGGCGATGAGGAGGCGGCGGGACTGGGCGGGGTCGCGCTCCGAAGCGAGGGGGGACACGTCGGCGCGGGTTGCGAGTTCGAGGGCGAGCGCGCGCACGCGGGGCGTGACGGCGGCGGTGTCGATGTGACGTGCATCGGCGGGGCGGCCGACCCAGCCGGTGGTGCTGGTGACGGAGTAGGCGATGCGCCCGCCGGATTCGCTGCGGAGGATCATGTCGTGGAGCGAGACGGCGACCTTGGCGTCGCCGACGTCGGCTTCGATCGGTCTCCAGAGGCAGAAGAGGGGTGAGTTCTGCGGGGCGTTCCGGATGACGATCTGTTGAACGATCTTGATGCCCGTCGGCTCGGCGCTGCCGGCGAGCCAGATGGCCGAATCGCGTTGCTGTCGGATGGTGCGGACGGGCCCGGGGGAGGAGCGCCACTGGCGGGTGTCGGTGTCGTATTCGTCGAGCACGGCGCCGCGGAGGAGGGTGATTTCGCCGCGGGCGCCGATGGGCTGGCCGGTTTCGTCGCGGAGGGTGAGATCGAGGACGGGCTCGTCGCTGAGGGAGATGCGCCCGCCCATGCCGAGGTTGATGCTGTCGCGGAACTCGGACTGGGCGCCCGCGCGGGGCTGGCCGAAGGAGCTCATGACCTGTTGAGTGAGCGTTCGCGGGGAGAGGACGAAGGCGGTGATGCTGAGGATGCCGCAGGCGATGACCGAGCCGATCCAGACGGAGGCGAGCTGTCGGCGTGGGCGGCCGGGGCCGACGAGGGTGGCGAAGGGGTCAATACCCGCGTCGGGGGTGCGATCGCGGCGGGAGGGGAGCGCGGCGCGGCGGCGAGCGGCTTCGGCCCAGGCGCCGGAGTAGAGCTGGAGGCCGATGGCGGCGGCGACGAACATCGGCGAGAGGACCATGAGCAGCAGGCCGAGGGCGAATCCGTTGTCGGTGAGGACGGCGCCGATGACGACGAAGACGCTGAGGCCGAGGAGCTGGCCTTCGTCGCGCGGGCGCAGGCGATCGAAGAGCTTGATGAGGAGGATCCAGACGAGGAAGTCGGTCATCTGGGTGACTTCGGGGCGGCCCGTGCGGATGACCTGGAGCACGACCCAGGCGCTGGCCCCGATGACGAGGAGGTTGATCGAGAGGCGCGGGAGGGCGCGGGGCATGCCGCGGCCGGTCATGAAGGCGGCGGCGGCGCAGGCGGCGAGGCCGACGAGGGCGATCTCGGGGCGTTGATCGGCGACGCTGTAGGCGAGGACGGAGAGGAGGCAGATGGACCAGGTGAGCCAGATGAAGGCGCGGGCGGTCATGGGGCGTCACCCCCGCCGGATTCGCGGTCGGCGGCCACGTCGGGGGTGGAGTCGGGAGGCGCCTGGCGCGCGGAGATGACGAGGAGTTGGGGACGGAGCGCGTGCGGCGTGGCGCGATGGGTCGTTTGGGACGCGGGGCGCGAGGTCGGTTCGATGAAGTTCGGCAGCAGGCCGAGCTCGTTGAGGAGGCGGGAGACGTGCCCGTGGCCGGTGCGCGGCTCGGCGAGGGCGCGGGGCGAAGGGTCGAACTGCCCGCGAACGGCCAGCCCGAGCAGGATGCCCCGGCGACTGGCGGCGAGCACGGCGCCGGCGGCGCGCGAGATCGCGTGCTCGTAGGCGCGCTCGCCGGGAGCATCGTGGAGGTCGAGGAGGAGCGTGATGCGGCGCGGGCGCGGCGCGGTGGTCTGGCGGACGAGCAGGCGAGACTCATCGGCGCCGGTGGGCCCGGCGCTGGAGGCCGCGGCGAGGCGGGCGGAGGCGCGCCAGGCGATCGAGCGCGGCGTGTCCCCGGGCTGATACTCGCGGAGAGCGAAGAAGTGCTCGCCCGCGCCGGCGAGGCGGTCGTCCTGATCGGCGGTGCTGCCGCGACGGCTCTGGGCGAGGTGCTCGTCGAGTTCGAAGCGGACGGGCTTCGGGCGGATGACGATGGACTGATTCTGGCGGAAGCGGACGGACTTGCTGACGATGCCGAAGGGGAAGGCGCTGGAGAGCGTGAAATCGCTGAGGTGGATGAGGCCGCGGGCGTGGAGCCGCACGGGCGCGTCGATCTCGATGCTCGAACCGGCGGCGGCGTGAGGCGCGAAGGCCACGGGGAGGCGGGCCAGACGGCCATGAGCGTGTGCGTGGAGCGTGTCGGGGACCGGTGCGGGCTCGGGCTCGGGGGCGATTTCGCTGATCGTCGCGGCAAAGAGGGGCGCCCAGCGGCCGGCGTTGGTGACGCGGTAGCGCACGGCGAGCACGCCGCCGGCGTCGGTGTCGGCGATGGGGAGTCGCTCGACGCGTACGGCCATGAGCATGGCGCCGCTGAGGAAGCCGGAGACGAGGATGAGGGAGAGGGAGAGGAAGAAGAGCCAGAAGAGGAGGTTGTTGTTGCTGTTGAACGCGCCGATGGACATGAGCAGCGCGACGAGGCAATAGGTGACGAGCGCGGCGTGGACGTGATATCGGCGTGCGACCGGGAATCCGCGGCGGGCCGGCGTGGCCGGCGCAGCGCCGGCGGACGTCGAGGCGCGCCTGGATGTCAGGAACGTGAACACGCAAAGTATTCTTCGCGTGCCGGCCTCACAAAGTTCCCCCGCCCGCCCCCCCCGCCCTCTCCGCCCTTGCGTTCAGCACCCGGCGAAGAACGCGTTGATGAAATCGCCGAGGTCGTCGGGGTCGACGTTGCCGTCGGCGTTGTGGTCGGCGAAGTCGCAGGGGGGCAACTCGAAGTAGCAGTTGATGAAATCGCCGAGGTCGTCGGGGTCGACGTTGCCGTCGCGGCTGAAGTCCGCCGGGCAGGGATCGCAGGGGGTCTGGGATTCCGCCGGCGCGGTGGGGGCGATGAAGGCGCCGCTGGCGTTCCCGGGGCCGGCCTCGGCGCCGGCGATGACGGTTTCGCCGCCGGTGGTCATGGCGTCGAAGAAGAACTCGAGCTGAGCGCCGCAGGGCGCCGCGGGGAGCGTGGCGGCGTATTCGGTGCCGGCGACGTGCATGAGGGGCGTGCGGATGAATGAGCCGATGCGGCCGATGCGCGAGATGAGCGTCGGCGAGCCGGGCGCGACGCCCGCGGCCATGGGCGAGACGACCACGCGGATGAGCTTGGCCTGATCGGCGGTGACAATCGAGGGCACGCCGTCGGGGAAGGTGAAGCGGATCGGGCGACCCACGGCGTCGGCGAGGGCGGCGATGGCGGCGAAGGTTTCCTGAGCGGTGGGGATGATCTGGTCTGCGGGGAGCGCGAAGCCGCTCTGGCCGCGGTCGCGGAGCTCGAAGCCCCAGCCGAGGATGCCGTGCGCGCCGTAGGACCAGTCGCTGGAGACGCCGGAGGCGGGGTAGATGGTGGAGAAAGTGGGGCCGCCGGTGTAGGCGGTGCCGTGGACACCGGCGAAGGCGCCGACCATGAGGCTGTTGAGGTCGTCGAAGAGAAGAGCATCGGGCGCGGGGTCGGCGGTGTAGCCCCAGGCGGAGAGGACGAGCTGCGAGTAGGAGTGGATGTCGACGTGAGCCTTGATGTGCGGGTTGGCGGTGATGAAATCGCGGAGGGCCTGGGTTTCGGGTTCGCTGAAAGCGGAGGGGCCGCGGTAGGTTTCGCTTCCCTGGTTGCCGCTGCTGCCCTGGCCGCCCCAGCCGAAGCCCCAGTTGCGGTTGAGGTCGACGCCGGTGGTGCCGTTGGGGTTTGGGCGGCGGTTCTTGCGCCAGAATCGTTGCTGAGGCGAGGCCCAGGTGTAGACGTAGCCGTCGGGGTTGACGACGGGGACGATGATGAACTGGACGGTGCTGAGCAGGGCGGCGACTTCGGGATCGGTGGCGTGCCCGCGGACGAGGCGGTCGGCGATGAACATGGTGGTCATGCCGGTGACCCACTCGCGGCAGTGCTGAAGGCTGTGAAGGAAGACGGCGGGGCGATCGGCCGGCGCGCCGGGAGCGGCGATGCGGATCGCGAAGATGTCGCGCCCCTGGAGCGATTGACCCAGGGAGAGGCGCGAGGCGACCTGCGGATGAGCGGCGACGAGGTCGTCGACGTAGGCGCTGATGGCCGGGTAGTCCTTGTATTCGTCAAACCACGTTGCGCCCCCGCCCCCCCCGCCGCCTTCGAGGCGCGAGGCTTCGATGCGCGCGGCCTCGGCGGTCGCCTGCGCGAGCAGGTCCTCGATGAGGACGCGGTAGCGCAGGCCGGATTCATCGAGCGCGGCGAGCTTGTCGGAGGTGATGCGGAAATCGACGGGGCCGCGGGCGCGCGGGCGGCAATCCCACGCTTCGGCGCCGAGATCGGCCATGCTTGTCCAGTCGGCGGCCTCGCGGATTTCGACGCGCACGACTTTGTCGACGGGGCCTGCGGCAGCCGCGATCGACTCGAAGGCCAGCGCGGCGAAGATCGACGCGGCGATGCAGGTGCGGGCGAGCCACGAGCGGGTCCGGTTCTGAAATCGGGTCATGAGTCGATGCCTCTCTGTTCCGAGCGTTTCGGCCTCAGCGCCGAGCGGTGAATGGGTGCGGCCGAGCGGCCATTCGGGGTGATCGTAGGAACCGGGCGAGGGTGTCACTGTGCGAAGTATGCGTTGATGTAGTCGCCCAGGTCGTCGGGGTCGAGCTGGCCGTTGCCGTCGGTGTCGGCACGGAGGTCGCCGCTGAAGAAGAGGTTGATGTAGTCGCCGAGATCGTCGGGGTCGATGGAGCCGTCTTCGTTGATGTCGAGGACGAGTCCGGAAGTTCGGGAGAGCATGGAGGCGGGGATGACCTGGTCGGGGAGGCCGGGTCCGGCGATGCGGGCGGCGAGGCGGCTCGAACCGGCGCGCTCGAAGAACTCAATGAGGAGCGGGTGGCGACCGGCGCGCAGGCCGATGAGCCCGTCGCGCCGTCGGTTCTCGTGCAGGCCGTCGTTGTTGACGACGAGCTGCGAGCCGATGAAGAGCCGCGCGCCGTCGTCGGATTCGATGGAAAGGCGGTAGAACCCGTCGGCGGGAACCGTGAGGACGCCGCGGGCCTCGGCGCCGACGTTGTCCTGAAGGAATGTGCCGGCGAACTCGAGCAGCGTCGGGGCGAAATCGACCTGCGACCAGGTGCCCGTCGAAACCGGCGCCAATGCGGCGAAGGTCGGCACGCGGAGCGGGACGACGGCTTCGAGGTCGAAGGTGCGCACGGCGAGTCCGGGCGCGAGCGCGCCGGTCACGCCGGCGGCGCGGAGGACGGTCGGATCGAGCACGCTGATGCGAACGGAGGCTTCCTGGAACTCGACGCCGTTGCTGACCCAGTACGTGAACTGATCCTGCCCGAAGATTCCTCCGCCGGCGGGCGGGGTGTAGAGCAGCTCGTCGCGGTCGCCCGGGCCGGTGCCGGGGGAGAGCGACACGGTGCCGCCGAGGGAAGTGGTGACGTCGAAGGAGAAAATGCTCAGCGGGCGAGCGAGCACATCGGCGTCGTTGGCGAGGACGTCGATGCGGAGGGGATCGAGAGCGGAGGTGACGCCGGCGTCGGGGCCGGGGACGGGGCGATCGGGTCCGCGCGTGGCGGCCCAGAGTGCGCGGTAGGTGTTCACGCGACCGGCGCCGAACGTCGTGTCCTCGCCTGGCGAGCCCAGGTCGATGGTGGACAGGGTGAGGAGCTGCGCGGCCTCGGCGGGTGTGAGATCGGGACGAGCGGAAAAGAGCAGGGCGACTGTTCCCGCGGCGATGGGCGTGGCGAATGAGGTGCCGCTGTTGGACCAGAAGCCTCCGCCAAGGCGCGGGCCGAAGATGTCGATGCCGGGACTGACGCAGTCGATGGGAACGCCGACGTTGCTGGTGAGGGCGATCTCGTCATCGGGCCCGACGGAGCCGACGATGAGGACGTCGGGCCAGTCGGCGGCGGGACTGAGGACCTGCCCGAAGTTGCCCGCGGCCCAACAGAGAACGCCGCCCGAGCCGGCGTCGCGGACGTATGCGCCGGTGGTCTGCACGGTGGGGTTGGTGACGCCGGAGAAGGAGACGCTGACGACGCGAGCGCCGTGATCGGCGGCCCAGCGCGCGCCGGCGGTGATCTGGCTGAGGGGCGCGCCGCCGGATTCGAGGTTGCTCACGCGCACGGGCATGATCGAGATGCCCGGTGCGATGCCCGAGCCGCCGAGGTCGTTGTTTCGGGTGGCGGCGGCGCTGCCGGCGACGAGCGTGCCGTGACCATTGATGTCCTGCACGGCGCCGCCGGAGGATTGTTCCAGGGCGTCGGCGGCGTTGTACCCGCTGACGAGGCGGCCGGCGAACTCGGGATGGGCGAGATCGATCCCTGTGTCGCAGATGGCGATGATGACGCTCGGCATGCCGGGAGTGACGCCCCAGGCGAGCGAGCTTTCGAGGCGCTCGTGGAAATACTGCGAGACGATCTCGGGGTCGCCCGGCGTGCCGGCGGGGAAGCAGAGCCAGTCGGGGTGGACGTACTCGTACTCGCCGGTGGCGGCCAGCTCGAGCGTCAGGTCGGCGTCGGCCCGGGCGAGCGGCACGGGCACGAGGTATTCGTCGGTCGCGGGAATGCGCGTCGCGGCGAGGGCGTCGAGCCGGGCGCGGGCGCGGGCGTCCTGAGCCTTGGCGGCCTCGGGTGTGAGCCCGCGGGCATGAAGCGAAGCGACGGGCCAGGGTCGGGCGATGAGCCTGCCGCTAAACTCCTGAACTCCCGGGACTTCGACGGGACGCTCGATGGCCGGGAGGGGCGCGGGCACGATGTCGTCGGCAACGGTGGGCGCGCTGAGCCACGCGAGGGCGGCGAGCCCGCTTGCCATCAGCAGCCAAAGGTCATTTCGACGTTGGATCATGCCGCTTGCGGATCAGATCGTGTCCATGCTCCGCCGCTCCTGTTTTGGCTTCTGACTCTCCCGATCCTCAATGCGACAGCGCGTGCTAATTGTGTCCGCGAAAGCCGTGCTGAGCAAGGCAAACTTCGACTGCTATTCGGTCTTTGGAGGGTATCGGATGCAACGGGCGGCCGGGTTGAGGCGACGAAGTCGAATCGGTCGGGAGACTGACGGGCCGGGACGGGGCAACCCGAATGGCTTCCTGACAGGCAGGGCGTCGGGGTCGCGGCGTTCCGGCGAGATCTCGCGACGGTCTGCGAGCCGACTGCGGGCGCTGCTGGTTCGATTCGATCGGGAGCTGGCGGCGTTTTGTGCGGATGGGAACGCCGTCGAGCCGGTGCATCAGATTCGCGTGATCTCCCGGCGTGCGTCGGCGGCGGCGTGGGCGCTGCGCGAGGCCCTGGGCGGGAAGGAGCGGCGGGGCCTTCTGCGGGCGCTTCGGCGGATTCGACGGCGCGCAGGGCCGACGCGCGACGCGGACGTGGCGATTGAAGAAGCGCGCAGGAGCGGACGGGCGGTGGAGGATCTGGTGCGCGCGCGGGCGGGGCATGCGCGACGACTGGCGCGATCGGTTTGCGGCGTGAGGCTTGCCGGGCTGGCGCCCGTGGCGACGGGCGGCCGCGGAGCACCACGGTTTGTCGATGAGGCTCGAACGGCGCTGGCGCGGGCGCTGCATCGCGTGCGTCGACGCCGGAACGCGCGCTCGCTCAAGCAGGTGCACGCGCTGCGTCGGCGCCTGCGCCGATGGCGGTTCACGCTCGAGTTCTTCCTGCCGGCGTTTGCCGGGAGGGTTCGGCGCGGTCGGGCGCGGCCTGACCCGGAGCGCGTGCTCGAGCGGATCAAGGAGCAGCTTGATCACTTCGGGCGCGTGAGCGACGCGGCGGTGATCTGTGAAACGGCGAAGGGGGCGCGAAGGCGCCGAGTCGCGGCGGCGGCACGACGGGCGCTGCTGAACCGGGCGGTGCAGGAGTGGCGGCGCGCGTGTGCCGACGGCCTGCTGGAAGGTGCCGCGGCGCTGGCCGGCGATGGCGGCGAGCGCGTGTGAGGCCCGCGGGGGCGCTGCTTTTGACGGTCGACCCCGATACGCTTGATGACCCAGGGCGGGTAGCTCAGCGGCTAGAGCGTTCGCCTTACACGCGAAATGTCCCGGGTTCGAATCCCGGCCTGCCCATTCCCGCGGATGGCGGCCGAGCGCGGCATGAGGCTTCGCGGCGAGCGCATGAACACCTTCGATCTTGCCTACGCCGCCGGCGCCGTGCTGCTCTCGCCCATCTGGGCACGGAAGATGCGACACGGCTGGGGCGAGCGATTTGGGCGCGTGCCGGCGCTGCCGGCGAAGGCGCCCGGACGAGCGCGGGTGCTGCTGCACGCGGTGTCGGTGGGGGAGGTGTCGGCGCTGCGCGAGCTTGTGCCGATGCTGTCGCGGGCGCCGAGGGGCGCGGTGGGCGAGGGGCGCGTTGGGGGCGAGCCGCCTGAGATCGTGATTGCGGCGGGGACGGACACGGGGCTTCGGCGCGCGGGAGAGTTGTTCGGCGCGCAGCCCGGGGTCGTGGGGATCGTGCGCTATCCGCTGGATTTTTCGGGCGCGGTGGAGCGATTCCTGGACGCGGTGCGGCCCGACCTGGTCGCGCTGGTGGAGCTGGAGGTGTGGCCGAACTTCGTGAGCGCGTGCGTTCGGCGCGGCATCCCCGTCGGGGTGATCAACGGGCGCCTCAGCGAGCGCTCATTCGGCGGGTATCAACGGATACGGCGGATCATCGGGCCGAGCTTTTCGCGCCTGGCGTTCGCGGCGGTGCAGGATGAGGTGTACGCACAGCGGTTCGCGGCGATGGGCGTGGCGCCCGAGCGATTGACCGTGACGGATTCGATGAAGTGGGACGCCGCGAGGATTGAGGATGGAGTGCCGGACTCGCCGACGCGACTGGGGAGCGAGGGGCTGGCGGGCGTGCTGATGATTGATCGGGCGCGGCCGCTGGTCGTGGCGGGGAGCACGGGACCGGGTGAGGAAGCGCTTCTGCACGCGGCGTGTCCGGAGGGCGTGCAACTCTTGTGCGCCCCGCGAAAGCCGGAGCGGGCGGAGGATGCGGCGCGGGCGCTGCCGGGGGCCACCATTCGGCGGGGCCGACAGGTCGGCGATCGTTACGACACGCTGACAACGTATGTGAAGGGGACAGATCGGTTTCTGCTGGCGACGATCGGGGAGCTGCGTGCCGCGTACGCGCTGGCCGACGTGGTTGTGCTCGGGCGATCGTTCTTCCGCCTGCACGGGTCGGACCCGGTCGAGCCGATCGGGCTGGGGAAGGCGACGATGATCGGGCCGAGGTTCGGCGATTTCGAATCGGCGACGCGCGCGCTTTGGGAGGCGGGAGGGCTGCAAATCAGTGATGCGGACCGGCTGGGGGCGGATCTGAAGCGGCTGCTCGGCGATGCGGGGGCGCGGGAGGAGATGGCGCGGCGCGGGCGTGAATGCATTCGCGCGCGGCAGGGAGCTTCAGCGCGGCACGCCGAGCTGCTGTGCGCGCACCTGGCGTCCCTTTCGCGGTGAGGGCGCGCCTCCGATCAGCGATCGCCCATCGCGCCTTCTTCGCCGGTGCGGACGATGAGTTCGAGGAGCCGGCGGTCGATCAGGTCGAACGAGCCGTTGCGGTTCATGTCGGCTTCGAGCTGGTAGGTGGAGCCGAGGAGCGACATGGCGGCGAGGTCGTCGAGATTGACGGTGCCGTCGCGGTTCACGTCGCCCGAGCCGACGGGGTTGGTGATCGGGTAGCGGATCACCGTGGAGTTGCCTGACTGTTCGAACGCGACCACGGTCAGCGAGTTCTGCCCGTTGGGGAGATTGGTGAACGATCGGCGGTATTCGAAGCGGTCCAAGCGTGGCGCGAGGTTGGCGGCGGTGAGATAGGTCCCCGGCTGCGAGCGCGGGTCGACGCCTTCGGGCACGTTGGCGATGATGTACACGAGGTTGGTCGTGCGGTCCTGGGCCGTAACGACCGCTTCGAAGGGGAGGCCCGTCAGGCTCGGGCCGGGTGCGGCGAGTGTGACCTGCGGCGGAAGGCGATCGATGTGGACGACCTTGCGGAACTCGGTGAACACGGGGAGCCCGCCGTCGGTCCGTCGGCGGTAGGCGATCACGGAGAGGTAGTTCATTCCTTCGGGCAGGAGCGAGGAATCGATCACCTGGCGGTAGAGGCCGTTGGTCGCGCCGGGCGTGGTGGCGAGCGGTTCGTTGACAGTCACGAAGCGCTCGTATCCCGCGTCGATCGTCGACGAGAGCGGCTGGTCGTAGCCGGTCGGCGTGCCATTGGGGTTGATGCCGTTGAGATCGACGAACCCGCGGTTGAAGCGAAAGACGGCGAAGTCGTCGGTGTTGGCGTTGCCCGCGGGGTCGGCGGCGTCGGTGCGCGTCGTGGTGAGCTGCACTTCGAAGACGGGCGTGGTGATGATCTCGACGGGCGTGTTGCGGCGCATCCACTGCGGGACGCCCGCGCCGTCGGCGGGGAGGATGCCGGTGACGCCCGTGACGCTGAGCGTGCCGCTGGGCGGGGGGAGTCCATAGACGGCGTACCCGTGGTTGGTTTCGACGCCGCTGCTGTTGACGTTGTTGGGGACGGGGAAGAGGGCGCGACCGTTGGAATCGAGCGTGATGAAACGGGGAACGGTGCCGCCGAGGTTGGCGCCGGAGGGGCCGGTGTCGGCCCAGACGCCGGTGAGTTCCATGAGGCGGGCGTTGCCGGGGAAGAAGGTGTCGAGGGAGCGGAACTGGAAGCCGGTGGAGTAGGAGTCGTTGAGAAGGGCGAGGACGTTGCTGGCGACGGCGTTGCCTCGTTCGAGGGCGAGCACGTCGGCCTTGGAGGAGTTGACGGGGTCGGTGGTGTTGATGATGGCCATGAACCCGCGCGCGTGGCTGTTGTGGGCGCGCACGAGCGACGTGATGCGCGCGTTGTTGTTGCCGAGGGCGCTGGGGTTGCCTTCGCGCGGCCAGAAGCCGCGGTTGGGGAAGCGGTCGGCCATTTCGCGGCCGTTGTAGTAGATGAGCGGCTGGCCCGTGCGCATGAGGACATAGGCGTTCTGCGGGAAGCCCTGCTGCCGCGCAGTGGGGAGCGCGGGGTTTGAGCCGCCGTTGCCGACTGAGCCGTTGTCGTGGCTGAAGACGTGGTGGACGCCCTGGGAGCCGTTGTTGGCGCCGTCGTCGTTGACGTCGAAGGTGCGTTCGATGGGCCCTTCGGGATCGGCGGCGTTGTCCTTGGCCCAGCGGCCGAAGCCGCTGGCGTTGAGCAGGTCGCGGAGCGCGCCGGCCTCGTTGAGGTCGAGCGCGTCGCGGTTGCCGATGCCGTCCTTGCGCGTGTAGAACTGCGTCGACGCGTTGGAATCGACGGACTCGACAAAGGAGAAGGGCGTGACGCGGCGGCCGTCGGCGGTGAGGCGCGTGTTGAAGACCGCGGCGTCGAACTTCTCATTCCAGAAGTCGTGCTTGGTGTGCTTGGCGGCGTCGAGGCGGAAGCCGTCGATGCCCACGTCCTCGATCATCCACTGCGCGTAGCGCATGAGCAGGTCGGCGACTGCTTCGGGCGTCGCGTCGCCCGCGGCGGGGTTGCTCGTGTTGAAGGGGTAGAGCGTCCAGTTGGTCGTGGCGCTGAAGCCGGGGATGCCGGGGTTGGTGAAGGTCCGCGGCGTGAGGGAGCGATCGGGGTACAGGCGCGCGTTTGCGGCGTTGGGGCGATTGCGGATGCGGCCGGGCGGGATGTTCATCGGGTCGGCGGCGACCGGATGGCGGATGCAGATGTAGCTGGACTCCTGCGCGATATCGATCAGTCCGACGAGGTCGCCCAGCCAGAGGCAGTAGTTGGCGCCGCCGGGGTTTTCTGATTGGTACGTGGTGTTGTGGAAATCGCCCCAGAAGTAGTTGCCGGTGGCGCGGGTGGAGAAGTTGCCGCAGAGCGTCCACGGGCCGAGGCCGGAGAGGAACGCCGGCCCGGGCGGGTTGCCTGCGGGCCCGTTGCCGGGGAAGTAGAAGCCAGGCCAGCCGCCGTCGGCGATGAAGCTGGAGTTGCTCGTGCGGCCGGAGTTGTGGTTGAAGATGCCGTCGACGTAGACGAGCATGTCGGCGAGCTGAAATTCGCGGACGACCTGGCGGAAGGTCTGATCGGTGCCGTAGGCCGTCTCGGCGCCGGGGCGGCCGAGGTCGAAGCGATCGAAGGGGTCGTATCCGGGGCTGCCGGTGGAGGCCATGCCCGGCGGCGGGAGCCAGACCGAGCCGTAGCCGGCCATGAAGGCATCGGGCATGCGGCGTTCCATGCTCTCCCAGGAGGTTTCGAACCACTGGAGCATGACGGGGTTGTCGAGCGCGGCGGAAGCGGAGCCGGCGGCCAAAAGCAGCAGCGCCAGGGCGGACGTGCGCCGCGTGACACAGGAAGTTCTCGGACGCGCGCACGGCTCGAACGCGGGAACAGCAGGGTTCATCATGACCATGCAAAAGTAAGCCTTTCCGGCCATGGGGCCAGCGAAGTGTTTCAGTTTTGTGCTGGGTCGAGATCGGCGACGGGACCGGCGAGCGGGCGGATTCACTCTTAGGATGGTCTTGAACGCCCGTGCCGAACGACAAGAGTTTGTACGACTGTGGATTCCCCATCAACCCAGCCCATCTCCGTTCCGACCTCGGGCGGCTCCCTGCATGAGCCGCGTCGGGACAGCAAGGGGCGGCACCTGATCAGGGCTGCGATCGTGGGTGTGCTGGCGGGGGCGGTGGCGGTGGGGTTCAAGTGGCTGCTCTCCGAGTCGGAGCGGTCTCGCGCGACCCTGCTCGCGTGGCTCAAGTCGCTCCCGAGTGCGGAGTATTGGGCCTGGGCCGTGCTCCCGATGATCGGGCTGGTCATCGGTTGCGCGTTCGGCTGGGTGGTGCTGCGCGCGGCGCCGGATGCGCGCGGCAGCGGCATTCCGCACCTCAAGGGCGTGCTTCTGCACGTTCGAACCATGCGGTGGCGCTCGCTGCTGCCCGTCAAGTTCTTTGTCGGAGCGCTGGGCGTTGGCGCGGGTCTGTCGCTCGGTCGCGAAGGGCCGACGGTGCAGATGGGCGCGGCGATCGGGCAGATGGTGGCGGATATTCTGCGTGTGCCGTCCCGGGCCGTGCCGCAGCTCTTGTCATGCGGCGCGGGGGCAGGGCTCGCCGGGGCGTTCAATGCGCCGCTGGCGGGGTTTCTGTTCGTGATCGAGGAGCTTCATCGGGAGCTGTCGGCCCGGACCTTTGCCGGCGCGCTGGTCGCGGCGCTCTCGGCCGATATCGTCGTGCGCGCACTCGGCGGCAACCTGCCCTCCTTTGCCGTCAGCGGATATGAAGCCTTGCCGCTCATGGCGCTTCCGGGGGCGGTGCTCATCGGGGTGGTCGGCGGCGGACTGGGCGTGAGCTTCAACCGCGCGCTGCGGGGCGTGTCGGCCGCGACGCTGAGAATCAGGCGCGTGCCGCGCTGGGTGCTCCCCGGGCTTGCGACCGGCCTGTGCGGTCTGGTGGCGTGGTGGATGCCCGAAGCCGTCGGCGGGGGCCACATGACGGCGGAGCGGCTGCTGACGGGGCACCTGGGCTGGGGCATCGGCCTGCTGGCGATGCTGTTGATGGCGAAGTTCACTCTGACGCTGCTCTCGTACGCGTCGGGCGCACCGGGCGGAATCTTCGCGCCGATGCTGCTGCTGGGGGCGATCGCCGGCGCCGTGGTCGGTCAGGGTCTGGCGCAGGTGTTTCCGTCGATCCAGCCGCACCTCACTGCGCTGTCGATCCTCGGGATGGCCGCCTTCTTCACGGGGTCGGTGCGGGCGCCGCTGACCGGCATCGTGCTCATTGTCGAGATGACGGGGAACTATCAGCAGCTTCTTGCCCTGGGCGTGGCCTGTCTTTTCGCGGATCTCACCGCGGGCATGCTGAGAGACACACCGATCTACGAAGCGCTGCTCGAGTCCGAGATGCGCCGCGAGTCGCCGCTGCATGAGGGCCTGCTGGACGTGCCGGCGCCTCGGGCGGTCTACATCGGCGTGCAACTGGGCTCGGCGCTGGCGGGCCAGTCGGTGCGGGCCTCGGGTCTGCCGGCCGGGTGCCTGGTGGTGGGCATCGAACGAGCAGGGCGCGAGATCCTGCCCGAGGCGGGCCTGGTGCTTCGGCCCGGCGACCACCTGTCGATCCTGGTGCCTGACGCCGAGCCGGAGAAGGCCGCGCAGATTGTCCGGCTGGCGACGGGGCTGTAGAGGGCGGGCCAAACAGGCAATCAACCGGCGATCGCGGCTTCAATCGCCGCGACATCGATCTTGCGCATGGGCATCATGGCTTCGAACGCGCGCTTGGCGATCGCCGGGTCGCGTCCGGTCACGGCGTTCATCAGCACGACCGGGGTGATCTGCCACGAGATTCCCCACTTGTCCCTGCACCAGCCACAGGCGCTCTCCTGCCCGCCGGCTTCAAGGATGGCGTTCCAATACCGATCGGTCTCGGCCTGATCGCCGGTTGCGACCTGGAAGGAGAAAGCCTCATTGTGCTTGACCTGAGGGCCGCCGTTGAGCCCGATGCAGGGAATGCCGATGAGCACGAAATCGACGAGCAGCACGTCGCCCTGCTTCCCGGTGTGAAAGTCCGACGGCGCGCGATGCACAGCGACAACGGATGAATCGGGAAAGGTCCTGGCGTAAAACCGCGTGGCTTCCTCGGCGTCTTTGTCGAACCAGAGGCAGATGGTGTTCTTGGCGCGCGTCAGCATCAGGAGGCTCCGCTGTGCTTGATCGACCATCGCTCATTACAGCATGGAGCAGATCGGACAGGACAAGGCAATTGACAAGGCCGTGGGAACATTCAAGTGTTCCCAGTAAAGAGCGTCACCAGCGTCAGCGAATGAAAAGAGCAGGTTGTTCCACATGTGATGCGGAGCAACTGCTTTTCTTCAATCGGGGCGAGAGGATTTGAACCTCCGACCTTTTGGTCCCGAACCAAACGCGCTACCAAGCTGCGCTACGCCCCGGAATGCGCAGATGGTAGCACGCCGCGGCGGGCGAAGCGAATCAGCAGGGGAGAGGAAGCGGGGGGGCCTGCGGTGCAGAATGATTCAGGCGCCTGACCCGGCGAACGGGCAGGGCCTAGCCGTTTACCCGGTTCTCGATGCGGGTGCCGCCCGATTCTCGCCACACACGCACGATCCGCACGACTTCTTCCGCGACGGCGAGCTGGGCCTGGTCGGTGCTCGCGCCGATGTGGTGCGTGCCCACAAACCGCCCGGGCGGGAGCGACGTGAGCGGTGACGGCGGGTTCCAATCGGTGACGGCGACCGAGCCGGCGGGTTCAGTCGCGAAAACGTCGGCGCCGACGCGCAGACCTTTTTCGCTTACCGCCGCGACGAGCGCGGCCTCGTCGATCACGCTGCCGCGGCTGGTGTTGATGAGGCACGCGCCGGGTTTCATCGCCGCGAAGAACGCCGAGTCGCAGAGGCGCTCGCTCTCGGCATTGGCGGCGACCATGATCGAGACGGCATCACAGCGCGGGAGCATGGTGATGAGGTCGGCCCGCGTCGAGCCGCCGAACTCGACGCCCAGGTCGATGGCCCGGTCGCGCGTCATGTTGAGCGAGTGGGCGATGCAGGGCATGCCGAAGGCGCGGGCGCGGCGAATGACTTCGCGTCCGATGTTGCCGACGCCGATAAGCCCGAGTGTCTGGCCCTTGAGGCCGCGGGCCTTGCTGTACTCTTTCTTGTTCCACTTGCCGGCGCGCAGGTCGTTGGTGCCCTCGACCACGCGACGATCGAGCGCGAGCAGAAACGCGAAGATGAGCTCGGCGACCGCCGCCGCGTTCATTCCCGGGCAGTTGCACACCGCGACGCCGATGTCGCTCGCCGCCCGCAGGTCGATGTTGTCGACGCCCGCCCCCGCGCGGATGATGGCCTTGAGGGACTTGCCCGCGGCCGCGGTAATCGCCAGCGCCGGCGTCTTGCTCGAACGCACCACCAGGATCGACGGGTCGTGCTCGATGATGGCGCCGGCGAGGGCCTGCGGTCCCTGTCCGCCGACCTCGGGCAGATAGACAACCGACGCGAGCGAAGCGAGGCCGTCAAGGCCCACCTGCTCAAACTTGTCGGCGATGAGCACGCGGGGAAGCGAACTGTTCGAAGCGGTCATGCAAAGGCTCCGGCGCGAGGGCCCACGGCGGACAGCGCCGGGCGATCAGTTTACGTTCACGGGCGAGCCGGCGTCACGCAGGGCTGCCAACCCGCGACGGAGGGCGCCGTCGGGCACGTGCCCGGGCGCGGGCGGGTCTTGAACGTCGCCGCCGGCGGTGCTGCGGATGCGCCCGTCCGGGCCGATCTGATCGATCTTGACGCTGACGCGCTTCGACACGCCGCGCTCCTGCATCGTGACGCCGTAGAGCTGGTCGGCGGAGTGCATTGTGCGCTTGTGGTGCGTGATGACGATGAAGTGGCTCGTGTCGGTGAAGGCCTGGATGGTCCGGCAGAAGCGGTCGACGTTGGCGTCGTCGAGCGCGGCGTCAACTTCGTCGAGCACGCAGAAGCACGAGGGCTTGCTGCGGAAGATGGCCATGAGCAGCGCGACGGCGGTCATCGACTTCTCGCCGCCCGAGAGCTGGCTGATTGAGCGTGGCTCCTTGCCCGGGGGCTTGGCGATGATCTCGATGCCGGACTCGAGCCAGTCGGTCTCGCCCGTGGGGCTTTCGACGCCGTCGCGAACGACGGGCAGCAGCCGGATCTCGGCCTTACCTCCGCCGAAGAGCTTGCGGAACATGCCGTCCTGGCCGGCGAAGTGCTCCTCGACGGCGCGGAAGGTCTGCTCGAAGCGGCCGCGGCTGGCCTCGGCGAGTCGCTCGATCAGGTCTTCGAGCTGCGTGCGGGCCGAGTCGAGATCGGCGACCTGGGCGGCGAGCTGCTCGTTCTGCCCGGCAAGCTGGGACTCCTCGTCGATCGCGTCGAGGTTGACGTTGCCGAGGCGCCGGATCTCCTCGCGGAGCACGTCGGTTCGAGCCTGGGCGGAAGGCGGATCGAAACCCTGCGGGAAGAGGCCGTCTTCGAGATCGCGGTGCGCGGGGTAGGCGGTCGCGAGATCGAGCCCGATCTCCTGGTTCGTGCGGTCTTCGAGCGTTTCGCGGCGCACTTCGATCTCTCGGCGCGAGGTCTCGACGCTGTGCCAATCGCGCTCGACATGCTGCGCGTGCTCGCGGGCGATGACCAGCGCTTCGCCGACTTCAGCCGACTGGGCAGCGGCGCGGTCGAGGCTCTCGCGAAGCGTGACGACTTGCCCTTCGAGTTGCGTCGCCGCGGCGCGGGCGGCGTTGGCTGAGACGAGCGATTCATCCACCGCGCGCCGGTGCTCGGCGAGCGCGCCGCTTCGTGCGGCGACCTGCTGGCGGAGATTGCGGGCGCGACGCTCGCCCTCATCAAGAGCGGCCTGGAGGCGCTGGCGCTCGCGGCGGACCGACGCAAGCTGTTCGCCCGCCCGACCCACCTCGACCTTTGCCTGCGTCATGCTCTCGACCATCGCCTCGGCCTGTGCCTGCACCTGGGCCAGGTGCTCTTCCATCGCACGGACGCGATCAACCTGCTCGGCGTGCAGCCGGCCAAGCGACTCCGCCCGCTCGCGCACGTCGGCCTGCTCGCGATCAAGCGCCAGCGAGCGCTCGGCCAGGGCGGCGATCTCTTCGCCCAGCACGTTCTTCTCGCGTTCGAGCCGCTCGGCCTCCGACGCCAGGTGCTCGCTCCGCACCTGCTCGGCCCCGAGCGCCCGCCGGGCCTGCTCGGCACGCAGGCGCGATTCGGAGACGCGGGCCGAAAGCTCCGCGGCCTCGGCGTCGGCAGCGAGCAGCGTGCGGCGCTCGTGTTCGAGTTGTTCGGCCGCGCGCGCCAGGTCGGCGTGAATCTGGGCAAGCTCGCTCCGGCGTGCGAGCACTCCGCTGCCGGCTTCGACGCTCAGGGGGCCCGCACTCACGCGCCCGTCGGCTTCCATCACGGCCCCCGAGCGCGTGACGAAGCGTGCGCCCGAGCCCGCGGCGGGGCCGGCGGCGAGCAGCGTCGCCGCTTCGAGATCACGAACGAGGAAGGTGCGGGCGAGCAGCCGGTCGAGGAGCGTGCTGACGCCGGCTTGGTGGCTCGCGTCGCTCGCGTCGCTCGCGTGTCCGCGGAGTCGCACGGCGCCGCGGATGCTCGTCACGCCGGGCATCGCCATGTAGTCATCGATCGCGGGCACCCCGGGCGCGAGCATGGGCGCGAAGATCAGTCGTCCGCCCAGGGCCGCCAGTTCCGCTTCGCCGGGCACATCCGCCGCTGAGCGAACGATGAGCGCCTGCAGGTTCTCGCCCAGGGCGGCTTCCACGGCGGTCGCCATGGAAGCATCGACGTCGATGGCATCCGCGAGGACGCCGAGCACGCCGCCGAAGCCTTCACCGCGGGCGCGGGCGTCGAGGGCGCGCTTGACGGCTTCGCCCAGCCCGACGCGCGATTGCTCCATCTCCGCGAGCGTGGCGCGCCGGCCCTCCAGCCGCGCGTGGCGCTGCTCAAACTCCGTGAGCCGGTCGGCCAGTTCCCGGCGATCACCCGCGAGGCGATCGGCGCGCGAGAGCAGGTCCGCGTGTTCGCGCTCGGCGTGCTCGAGGTCGGCGCGGTGCGATGCCGCGAGGCCGGCGGACTCCTGAATGCTCGCGGCCGCGGCGTCGCGCTGCTGCTGGTTTCCCGCGGCCTTGGTGCCGAGGCGGCCAAGCTGCTCGCTGATCACCGCGGCCCGCCGCTGATCCTGCTCGACGGCCGAGAGCAGTGCCGCGCGTTCGCGATCAATGTTCGCCGCGGTCGCCCGCGCCTGACCCAGGTCCGATCGCAGCGAGGCGAGCCGCTCAAGGACTTCGGCGCGGCGGGCGCTGAGTTCGGCGAGATTCCGCTCCGCGCCCGCGAGGCCGTCGCTCAAGCCGGCGATCTGCTCCTCGGCCCGCGCGTGCGCCTGCGCGGTCTGATCCTGCTGCGATTCGAGGTCGGTCAGCGCCGCCTGATCGTGATCGAGTTGTGCCTGGGCCGATTGCGCCGCCGCGGTTTCCGCGGCCGCGTGCTGCCGGGCCGATTGCTCGGCGTGCTCGGCGGCCTGACGCTCGGATTCGAGCCGGCGCACCTGGTCGGCGAGTTCATGCCGGGCGAGCTCGGCCTGCTGGCGCGAGGCTTCGAGCTCGCCGACACGCGCCTGAGCCTCGCCGCGGGTCGATTCGAGCGCCGCGAGCTGGCTCGTGAGTCCGTTCAGCCGCTCGCGCAGGTCGTGGTACTGGTGCAGCGCCAGCGCCACGCGCAGCGAGCGCAGCTCGTCATCAAGCTGCTTGAACGTGCGCGCCTTGGCGGCCTGGCCCTTGACCAGCCGCAGGCGCCGCTCGGTCGAATCGAGCTGCTCGCGCGCCCGCACGAGGTTGCTCTCCGTGCGCTCGAGCTTGCGCGTCGCTTCGATCCGCCGGGCCTTGAAGCGCGCCACGCCCGCGGCCTCTTCAAAGATCACGCGCCGCTCCTGCGGCCCCGCGAGGAGCATCGCGTCGACTTTTCCCTGCTCGATGATGCAGTAGCTGTCGGCGCCGACACCCGTGTCCATGAACAGCTCGCGGATGTCGCGCAGGCGCGCCCGCTTGCCGTTGATGAGGTATTCGCTCGTTCCGTCGCGGTGCAGCCGCCGCTCGACTTCGACCGTGTCGCTCTCGATGGGGAGCGCCCGCCGCAGGCCGTTGCGCCCCAGGCGCACGCCCGCGTCGATCACGCCCGAGGCGTCGTCGATGGTGCCCGCCACCTCCGCCGATTCTCCTTCAGCGTCCGCGGGCGCTTCGTCAGCCGGCAGCGCGGCGCCCAACTGTGCCGCGCCGGCGGAACCCACCGCCATCGGCGGATTGTCAAACGTGAGCGTCACGCTCGCCATGCCCAGCGGCTTGCGCCCCGCCGACCCGGCGAACACCACGTCCATCATCTCGGTCCCGCGGAGCGACTTGCTCGACCGCTCGCCGAGCACCCACTTGATGGCGTCGACGACGTTGCTCTTTCCGCACCCATTCGGCCCGACGATCGCCGTGATGGCCTCGTCGAACGTGAACTCGGTGCGGTCGGCAAACGATTTGAACCCCGCGAGGGTGAGCTTGGCCAGCCGCATGTCGCGCAACCTCCTGTCGCCGGTGCACTCGCCGCGAGGCGGGAGTGGGGGGCCGCGCTCCGCGCGGCTGCGCCCGAAACCAATCATCGGAGTATCCGCGGATCGCCCGTCAGAATCAAGCCCAAGACGCCACGGCACCGGCCTTCCTCGCCCCCTCTAGCGCATGACCTGCGGCAGCAGCTTGCGGATCAGCGCGAGCGCGTGGGCCAGGTAGCGCGGGTTGCCCTCGCGTTCCAGCAGACCGGGCGCCGCCGCCGCGCTCAGCACCCGTCGGGCATTGGCCAGCATGCCGTAGTCCTCGTGGTCCTCGTGCCCGCGTTCGCGCCGAATCCGCGCGAGGGTCGAGACCAGGTTGACGCCGCGGAGCGTCTCCGGCCTCCCCCACGTGGTCCGCTCGAAGTACAGAATGTCCTCCAGCCAGTGGCCCGGGTGGATGAGCGCCAGGTCGATGAGCACGCACGGGCCGAGGTGGCTGACCGGCCCGTTCGGACGCCCGCCCTTCTCGAGCACGCACGCCGTTGCCCGACGCATTGCATTTCCAGCGTGCAGGTCGCCGTGGCACCAGGTGTGCATGTGCCTCGAGCGCCACCGGTGCAGGATCTGCGGCAGGTGCTTCTGGACATCGTGGACCGCGTGGTTCCACCGCTGCGAGTCGGACACCTTGGCGTGGTGCAGCACGTCCCGGCTCCGGTGCAGCAGCGCCTCCCAATCGGGCTCGGCCCGGACGGCGCTCATCATGGCCGATTCGCCGGGAGCCGCGCCTGAAAGCGGCGCGATTCGCGACGCCCGGTCGTGAAACTCGGCCAGCGATGTGAGAATGTCAGTGATTCCCCCGGCGTCCAGCCGCGACGCCAGGGGCAGGCCCGGCAAACGCTCCAGGACCAGCCATCCCAGGTCATAGCCGTTGAGCGCTTCGCCCGTCGCCAGCACCCGGGGCGTCGGCGCACAAACGTCGTCCGGGTTCCCGGCCAGAGCCTTGGTCCAGCGCCGTTCGGCCGGCCCGACGGGGAGCTTGATGACCACCGGCGCAGGTTCTTCCCCCTGCCGGGCGAAACTGGCGCCCGCCGTGGCTCCTCCCCCGCGCTGCCAATCGGAGCGGAACCAGCGGATATCAGAAAGCTCGGCCCCCTCCTGATCGCGACAGGCACGGACCAGCGCCTCCTCCAATGCCGGTCCGAGGGATGATCCCATGATGCCCGACGAGAACCCCGCCCATCCTCCCGCGCCGGCCGCTCCTCCCGTCGCCACGCCTTGCACCCCGGCTTTGTCCGAGTGTTGGCCGTTCTGATCGGCACGGGCGCTCGCCCGGCGTGGCTGAGCGGGTCGCTTCATGCGCCGCGCCCCCTTTCGGCCCGTGAGCCTGATCCGCTACGTCCGGCCCGCGGGGGACGTGCGTCGCGAGGGTGCCGCGCGTGGGAGGCCATCGCTAGGAATCTAGCCGCGCCTTTCCGGGGCGTCCACGCGCACTCTCTGAATTGCTTCGTTCCTCTCCTTCCGACGCTCTCATCAGCGCGATCAGGTTCTCCACTTCAACCTCTTCGGGTCGGCTTGCGGGCGCGACGCCCGGAGGCCAGAGGGTGTCCCGCCCGAGGATCGCGCCCAGTTGCTTTCGGCGGGAGGTAAAGAGTCGGCGGCAGAACGCGCCCAGCCGCGCGGGGTCGTCGGTCAGGGGGTGCTCGCGGGCGCTGAGCACGACCATCGCGCTGCGCACGTCGGGCCGGGGCCAGAAGCACTCCGGGGGCAGCTCGGCAAGTCGCCGGCCGTCCATCAGGCTCTGCGTGAGCACGCTCAGCGGGCCGTAGTCGCGCGAGCGCGGACGGGCGAGCAGCCGGTCGGCCAGTTCAAGTTGCACGGTCACCGCGACGCGCCGACAGCGCCGATGATGCCGCGTGAGGAGCGCCGCCAGGAAGGGCGTGCCCGCTCCGTAGGGCAAGTTTGCCGCGAGCACGAACGTGCCGTCCGGGCCGCCGAGTTCATTGAGCGCCGCGAGCGCCTCGGCGTTGATGTCCGGCCCGCCGGCGTCGCTTTCCCTTCGACCGCCCGGACGCGAAAGGCAGTCTCCTTCGACCAGGCGCAACTGACCGCCCATTGCCGCGTGCTCGGGTGCGCGTGCGCGGAGCAGCGCTGCCAGGCCCGCATCAAGCTCGATCGATACGACCCGGCAGCCGCGCTCAAGCAGCGCTTCGGTGAGCGTGCCGGTTCCGGGGCCGACCTCCAGCACGAGCGGCCCGCCGCTTTCGGAGGGAATTCCCTCCAGCGCCGCGTCAGCGAGCTTCGTCACCAGGTTCTTGTCGATCAGGAAGTTCTGGCCCAGGTGTCGGCGAGGCGAGAGCCCGTGCGCTTCCAGCATGGCCTTGATCTGCGCGAGCGTCTGCACGCCCGACGGTAGTGCCGCACCGCCCGCGAGGCGCTCGTGCCCGTGCCAGCCCCATCATCGCCGCCCGGGTCTACGCTCGATCATGTCGGCACCTGTTCACCAGGCCGTGAATCAACCCGCAACGCAGGTGAGCCGCGCTCTTCAGCCGTTCGGCACGACCATCTTCACGACCATGACGCGACTCGCCGTCGAGCACGGCGCGGTGAACCTTGCCCAGGGCTTCCCGGATTTCGACGGCCCGATGGAGATCCGGGAGGCGGCCGCCGACGCGCTTCGAGGCGCCGAGGGGCGGCACAACCAGTACGCGCCGATGCCGGGCCTCCCCGCGCTGCGCCAAACGCTCGCGGCGCGGCGCGAGCGCGACACCGGCCTGTCCACCGATCCCGATACCGATGTCGTGATCACCGCGGGCTGCACCGAAGCGATCGCCGCCGCCATCATGGGCCTGTGCAACCCGGGCGACGCGCTCGTGATGTTCGAGCCGTTTTACGACTCCTACCGCGCCTGCGCCGCGATGGCCGGCGTTCAGGCCCGCGCCGTCGCGCTCCGCCCCGCCCTCTCGGCGCGCCCGGACGGCGGCGAAACGCCCGCGTTCACATTCGACCCCGACGAGCTGCGCGCCGCGATCGCGCCCGCGAACGCACCGCGGGCCCGCGCGATCCTGCTCAATACGCCCCACAACCCCACCGGCAAGGTCTTCTCGCCCGAGGAACTCGCCCTCGTCGCCGACCTGTGCATCCGACACGATCTCATCGCCGTCACCGACGAGGTCTACGAGCGCCTGGTCTTTGGCCACCGCCGGCACGTCTCGCTCGCCTCGCTTCCCGGGATGCGCGATCGCACCGTTACGCTTTCCAGCCTCGGCAAGACCTTCAGCCTCACCGGCTGGAAGATCGGCTGGGCGATCGCCTCTCCCCCGCTCGCCGCGGCCGTGCGCTCGGCTCACCAGTTCCTGACCTTTGCCGTGGCGACGCCCCTGCAGTGGGGGGCGGTCGAGGCCCTTCGGCGCGAGGCCGAATGCGTTCCGCCGCTGGTCGCGACGCTCGATCAGGGTCGCGGGCTCCTGGCGCGGGCGCTTGCAGACGTCGGTCTTCTCGTGCACCAACCCGAAGGGGCATACTTCATCCTCGCCGACCACTCGGCCGTTTCGACACGACTTGGCCTTGATGGCTCCGACGTGGCGTTCTGCGACCATCTCATCAAGCGCGTCGGCGTTGCGGCGATCCCGCCCAGCGTCTTCTACGAGCGGCCGCAGCTCGGCCGTTCGCTCGTGCGATTCGCCTTCTGCAAGCGGCATGAGACCCTTGGCGAAGCGATCAGCCGCCTGGCGCAGCTCCGCGCGTGAGACGAGGTCCGACCCCTCGTCCCGCGCTCGGTATCATCGCGTCCCCCTCCCCCCCCCCTCCCCGGAGGATCACTCATGCCGCGACCCGTCACGCTCTTCACCGGCCAATGGGCCGACCTGCCCCTCGAGAAGCTCGCGGCCAAGGCCAGGTCATGGGGCTACGACGGCCTCGAGCTCGCCTGCTGGGGCGATCATTTCGAAGTCCAGCGGGCGCTCAAGGAGCCTGACTACTGCCAGGGCCGGCACGACCTGCTCGCTCGGTTCGGGCTCAAGGTCTGGTCGATCAGCAACCACCTTGTCGGGCAGGCCGTGTGCGACCTGATCGACGCGCGCCACAAGTCGATCCTTCCGGCCCACGTCTGGGGTGATGCCGACCCCGAAGGCGTCCGCCGGCGCGCGGGCCAGGAAATGATCGATACGGCGCGCGCCGCCGCGAAGCTGGGCGTCAAGGTGGTGAACGGGTTCACCGGTTCTTCGATCTGGCACCAGCTCTACGCCTTCCCTCCGACCTCGCAGGACGATGTGCAGAAGGGCTTCGCCGACTTTGCCGCCCGCTGGAACCCGATCCTCGATGAGTTCGATCGCGCCGGCGTGCGCTTCGCGCTCGAGGTCCACCCGACCGAAATCGCGTATGACATCCACACCGCTCGCCGAGCGCTCGAGGCGATCAATCGTCGGCCTGCCTTCGGCTTCAACTTCGACCCTTCGCACCTGGTCTGGCAGGGCATCGACCCCGCGCGGTTCATCAACGCCTTTCCCGACCGCATCTACCACTGCCACGTCAAGGATGCCATCCGAACGCTGGACGGCGACACCGGCATCCTCGCGTCGCACCTCTCCTTCGGCGACGCCCGGCGGGGCTGGGACTTCCGCTCACCGGGCCGCGGCGAGGTCCGCTTTGAGGAGATCACCCGCGCCCTCAACCGCGCGGGCTACTCCGGACCGCTGAGCGTGGAGTGGGAGGACTGCGGGATGGACCGCGAGCACGGCGCCGCCGAGGCCTGCGCCTTTGTGCGCCGCATGGATTTCAGCCCTTCGGGGGTCGCCTTTGACCGCGCGTTCGAGCGATAGGGTCCTAGAAGTCCGGGACGGTGAGCGATCCGCACGCCCCGATCTGGCGACTTGGGGGCGATCGGCGGGCCGCGCGGGCGAGGCAGGTCTTGGTAACTCGCAAAGCGCAAGCTTCGCGCTTGACAGGTGAACCAAGCCTTTGAGGCCGACGATAGTCTGCCCGTCCCCGCGACTGATCGCGGCGGACCCCGGACCGCGAGGCATGAACGACCAGACCGTGCTCATTGTTGAAGACGAGCCGCACATCGCGGAAGTCGTCGCCATGCAGCTCCGCTTCGGGGGGCTGAACTCCATCATCACCGCCGACGCGCGCGAGGCCCTGATCGTGCTCGCCGATCGCCGCGTGGATCTCATCGTGGCCGACGTGGGCCTGCCCGGCCTGAGCGGCGTGGACCTTGCTCACCTTCTCTGCGGTGAGCCGCGCTGTGAGCACATTCCCATCGTGCTGCTCACCGGTCGGAGCGAAGGCGTTTCTCAGGAAGCAATCGCGGGCACGCGCGTCGTCGCGACGATCCTCAAGCCGTTCAGCCCTCGACAGGTCCTGCGCACGGTGCGCGTCGCGATTGCCGAATCGCAGGCGGGCCTGTCCGGACGGGCCGAAGGCGGTGCGCCCTGCCCGATCGCTGACCCGGCGCGCTCCGCGGCCTGAACGGCTCCGTTCACACAGGGGCGTCTGCACGGTGTCCGGCAACCGTGGTCATGCCGCGCGTCGGGAGACGGCGTCCATCTCGGCCCGCAGCTTCATGGCGGCCAGCCGCTCGGAGTGCTTGCGCCGCAGGCTTTCCACTTCCATGCGCAATTGGTGGGCCCGCCGGTAGTCCCGAAGGGTCGCCGAGAGCGTATAGAGCATGCAGACAATGCCCCCGGCGATCACGCCCGCGATCAGCACCCACAGTTCCAGGCCCAGGCTGCCCATGACCGAACAGTCGGCCAGAACGTGCTCCCCCTTGAGTTCGGTACAATCCCGCCCCGCTCCTCCTGCCGGCACTCCTCTCGCCTCGAGCCGGCGGTTTCGGGCCGAGGTGCGGCTTCCGGCATCAATGTCCTGACGAGCTTCCATGGCCGATGACCGCTCCAATCTTGCGCCTCCCGGCTCCATCCACATGGTCCTCGCCTGGACGCTGTTCCTCTTCCTGGCGCTCGCCTGGCCCGTGCCAGCCCGCGCCCAGGTCGATCCAGCGTCCGTCACCGGCGCGACCGGCGAGGTTGATCTGCGGATCATCCAGTTCGGCGTGGGCGATGTCTGCCGGGCCGGTGAGCTCACGGGGATTCAGCTCGAAGTGCAGGATCGCATGACCCGCCCGCGCGGGATTCTCCTGCGCCTGGCGGTTCCTGATCCCAGCGGCGACTTCGCGTTCATCCAGACCTCGGTCGCCGCCAACCCGGGGCAGAAGCAGCGCCCCTGGGTCTACGCTCGCGTGCCCTTCAACCTCGGCGCCAACCCCGTTTTCGAAGTGCGCGCGTACGAAGAGATCGTCGGTGACGACGGCGCCCAGACGGGTCGCCCCGGCAAGCTGCTCGGCACCTACACCCACCGCGTGCAGGGACCGTCGATGGCCCCGGCGTACTCCGGCCTGCTCGCCGTCGTCGGCCGCCAGCTCGTCAATCTCGACCTGTACCGCGTCCGCGATCCCTCGGGCATGAACTGCAGCCCCTTCGGGCATGAAGCGGTCCACGACATCGCGCAGCTTCGCACCGGCTCCCAGGGAGTCGTCGGCGAGCTGCCCGACCGCTGGTACGGCCTGCAGCAGTTCGAAGCGATCGTCTGGACCGCCGGCGGCGCCGAGGGCGCGCCCACCGACCTCACGCCCGGACAGGCCGAAGCGATCATCGAGTGGGTGGAGCGCGGCGGTCACTTCGTCGTCGTGCTTCCGCCCGCCGGTCAGACGTGGATCGGCTCGACCGACAACCCGCTGGCCTCGATCATGCCTCGCGTGGCGGTGCGCCGCGCTGAGGGCGTCAGTCTTGAACCGCTGCGGCCGCTGCTGCTGGGGAACCCGCGCACCACCGGCTCGCGGCGACTGCCCGACGGACAGATCCTGCAGATGTTCACGCCCGACCCGCGGGCCGAACCCGGGCAGGCGATCCGCCTGCTCACCACGCCCGGCACCGACTGCATCGTCACGCGCCGCATCGTCGGCATCGGCGCGGTCACCGTCATCGGAGTCGATCTCACCAGCCGCCAGTTGCTCCAGGCCGGCGGGGTCGCGACCGATGTCTTCTGGCATCGCGTCCTCGGAAAGCGCGGCGTGCTCATCAGCGCGGGAGAACTCGCCAAGGCCACCCAGACGTTCGGCTCGACCATCAACAACCGCGGACCGCGCGCGTATGACGCCGGGATCAAGAGCCTGATCTCCAAGACCGCGGCCGCCACCGCGGGACTGCTCCTGGCGTTCGTCCTCTTTGTCGCGTACTGGATCCTCGCAGGCCCGCTCGGCTTTGCGGCCCTGCGCCGCAAGCACCTGGGTCACCATTCGTGGCTGAGTTTCGTGCTCATCGGGGCGGCGTTCACGGGCGTGGCCTGGGGCGGCGCGACGGTGCTGCGGCCCTTGAGCATCTCCGCGGTGCATGTCACGTTCCTCGACCATGTCTTCGGGCAGGACACGCAGCGCGCCCGATCGTTCGTGAGCGTGCTCCTGCCGCGCTACGGGTCGATGAGCATGTCGGTGGCGGACACCGATCCGGGGGCTCGCTTTCACAACAGCCTCTTCGCGTGGGATGAGCCGCTCGATCGGCCCATGCCGCCGCAGTCGTACCCCGACGCGCGCGGGTACGTGCAGGACGGCCGTCACCCCGCCGCCGCTGATTTTCCGGCACGGTACACGACCAAGGAAGTGCAGATCGACTGGGCCGGCGGTCCGCGCTGGCGCATGATCTCGCCGGTGACGCCCGCCGCCTCGGGTCCGCCCGCGCCGGGCGGGCGCATCGAGCTTCTCGACCCGAGCCTCAAGCAGGGGCTGCTCCGCGGCACGCTCGTCCACGAATTGCCCGTCGCGCTGAAGGACGTGGTCATCCTGCTCGTCGAGGGTCAGGACCTCTCCCGCGACACGAGCGGCACGCTCAGCACCCGCACCGGCACGCCGACCCGCCCCGGCGCCATCCCCGCGTACGTGCACGCCTTCAGCCGCGCCGAGCCGTGGTCGCCGGGCGAGTTTCTCGACCTTTCGGCCGCGACGACCACCGACCTGGGCACCAATACGCGCGGCGAAAACTACCTCGAAAAACTCGTGCCGCCCATGTCGATGTACGAGCGCCAGGCCCTGGATGCCGGACAGGTGGGCAGCACGTCGAGCATCCCGCAGCAGCTCACGGCGCTGGCGTTCTTCTCCATGCTCGATCCGCCCGATTTCTCAAGGTCGATGGGGTTCGAAAGCTCCGCCGCCCTGGCGCGCCGGCAGGCGACGCACGGGCTCGACCTTTCGCGCTGGTTCACCGAGCCGTGCGTGATCATCGTCGGGCACCTGGGCGACGAGGAGACCGAGGGAACCTGCCCGGTGCCCCTGCTGGTGGATGTACCCGAGGAGGAGCGCGCCAACGCCACACCTCTGCGGAAGATCAGCGGGCGCACAATCGTCCGCTGGGTCTACCCTCTGCCGGATCGTCCGACGGCGTATCCGAAAGGTGACGAGCCCGACCCCGCGACGCCGAACCCCTGAGCGCTGATTACGCCGGAGAGCCCACGACGTGCCGATGATCGAGACCATCAACCTGAGCAAGCGCTACGCGGACACGGTGGCGCTGGACAACCTGAACCTCGCGATCGAGGCGGGCGACTGCTTCGGGTTCATCGGCCCCAACGGCGCCGGCAAGACCACCACCATCAAGATCCTCGCGACGCTCCTCAAGCCCAGCAGCGGCCAGGCCATGATCGACGGGCTCACCGTCGGCTACCAGAACCGCCTCATCCGTCCCATCATCGGCTATGTCCCCGACTTCATGGGCGCGTACCAGGACATGGTCGTCACGGAGTACCTCGAGTTTTTCGCCGCGTGCTACGGCATCCACGGCAAGCAGCGCAAGAAGGTCGTGCAGGACGTGCTCGACCTCACCGACCTGAACTACAAGGCCAACGCCGACGTCAACGGGCTCTCGCGCGGCATGCAGCAGCGCCTGAGCGTGGCGCGCGTCCTCCTGCACGACCCCAAGGTCCTGCTCATGGACGAGCCGGCGAGCGGCCTCGACCCGCGCGCCCGCATCGAGATGCGCGAGCTCCTCAAGGAGCTCAAGCGCATGGGCAAGACCATCATCATCAGCTCGCACATCCTGCCCGAGCTCGCCGAGCTCTGCAACGTCGTGGGGATCATCGAGCGCGGGCAACTGCTCTTCTCGGGAAGCGTGAGCGAAGCGCTTCGCCGGGCGCGCGTCGGGCACCTGATCCACATCTGCGTCGCCGACCGGGCGAAGGACGCCGCCGAGGTCCTGTCAAAGCTCGCCGGCGTGACCAAGGTCTCGATCGCCGAGGAGAGCGCCGGCCCGGTGGTCGCCGCCAACGGCGCGCCCGCCCGCGCCGCCACGCGGCACGTCATCCACCTTTCCATCGACCCCGGCAGCAAGACCGACATCTCCGACATCCCCAACATCCTCATCAACAATGGCTTCCGCCTCACGCAGTTCAGCGAAGAGTCGGTCAACCTCGAGACGGCGTTCATGCGCCTGACCAAGGGGCTTGTGCAGTAGCCATCGCGTGTGCCGTCGCGCCGCCGGTCCGTTCAAAAACGCATGAACCCCGCTGAGGCGGAGTTCATGGTCGTGCCGACGGCGGAGGCGAAGCTCAGGGTTTGGTGGTTGCCAGGAGGGTCTTGCAAGGTACCCCCCCCGAACGACGCGCCTCCAGACGCCGACACAATGCCGAGGGCCCGCCGCGACGCTTCGCGCACGCCGCGGCGGGCGATGTCCATGCGCCTACCAGCTCTCGGCCCGCGGCGCGATCAGACCCAGGGCCACCAGGTCGATCGTGACGTCGGGCGAGGGATTGGCCTGATGCGCGGGCCGGCTCTCCATCACGACGGCGCTTTGCGCCGCGCGCGGATCGACCGGCGCCGGCAAGGCGTCACAGGCGTACGGGTCGGCGTCGAGCTCGATCACCAGCCGGCGCGCGACGCGCGCTGAGCCCGGAGCCACGCGCTCCTCCGCGACCATGATCCACGCCGTCGGTTCGTCGGCCCGCACGCTCGCCAGCGCCGTCGCCCGCAGGCGCGCCCGGCGAAGATTCGGCCGCCCATCGCGCGAGACGCCGGCGTCCACGCCCTTGGGCAGGAACCACACGTCCCATTCCGCGCCGGGAACCTCGAAGGCCCGCGCGATCGCCGAGGCCGCCAGCAACGTCGGCCGCGACACGCACGGCGTCCACGACGCCGAGCGGAAATGCAGGGCCAGAAGAGTCGCTTCACGATGCGTGGCGGCGCCGCCCCGGCAGGCGCGAGCAGTCTCGCGGATGCGCACGGGAGTCAGGGTGTTCTTGAGGGCGGTCATGGGCGGCTCCTTTTCTTTGATGTCTCCTGCGTATGCCTGTTTCAAGAGAACGGAATCGACGGGTCTTCCTCACGTTCATGCGTCGTTTGCGCGCCCGCTGGTCATGCATATATTCGGGACCGCCGCCAAACGGATTCGGTCACCGCCGCGTCGTGGGCAAGATGGGCGGTTTCGGAGCGATCGAGCTTCTTCGGGGATTGGGCGAACCGATGGGGTTTCGCCTGCGTACGCGGCCCGCGCACGGATTGCCGACGCGCCAAAGAAAAACGGGCGCCCGTCGATGCGGACGCCCGTATGCATGATGACGATCCTGCCGCCGGCCGCGGCGCGGCTCAGCAGCCGCGCACGTAGCACTCGATGAACCCGAGCAGATCGGTGTCGTCGGTGACTCCATCGCCATTGAAGTCGGCATCGCCGGCGACGTAGTCGTTCACGAAGGCCGTGAGGTCGTCGTTGTCGAGCGTGCCGTCGGCGTTCCAGTCGCAGGGGCAGTTGGGACGGATGCAGGGCGTGTCCTGGCAGGTGGTGTTGACGCCGCGGAACTCGCCGCCGACGCGTTCGCAGATCGCTTCGGTGACGACGGCGCATCGTCCGCCGGGGAAGCAGCAGGCGCCGGCGGGCGCGGGCTGGCAGCGTGCGAGCATGGGGTCGTCGCAGCGGCTTCCGTCGCCGCCGTAGAGACCGCCCGCCTCGTCGCAGCGCGCTTCGGTCGTGGCGATGCATCGACCGCTGGGGAGGCAGCACGCGCCGCGCGGCGTGGGCTGGCAGACGTCGGCCTTGTCGCAGCCGGTGCCGTTGCCGCCGTACGACCCATCAAGGGCGCGGCAGAGCGGCTCGGGCATCACGCGGCAATCACCGCTCGGCAGGCAGCAGCGACCGATCGGGACGGGGTTCGGACACGCGCGATCCGAGCATTCCGAGCCCGGCCCGCGCCACAGCCCGCCGCGCTCGGCACAGGCGCGTTCGCTGATCACGTCACACTTGACGACGCCGTCGACGCGCACGCAGCACGCGCCGGGAAGCGCCGGGCAGGCATCGTCGCAGACGGTCATGTTCCCGCGGAACCGGCCGCCGGCGGCTTCGCACCGATCGGCGGTGACCACGAGGCACATCCCGTTGGGCAGGCAGCAGGCGCCGCGCGCCGGTTCGGGGCAGGTGCCGTCGCCGCAGGGGACGCCGACTCCGCGGAAGACGCCGCGGACTGCCTGGCACTGCTGCTCAGTGGCCTGGATGCAGCGAGCGGCGCCGGCGTTGGGCGTGCGGAGGCAGCAGGCGCCGGTGGGCGCGGGCTGTGGGCACGCGCGATCGTTGCACGTGGTGCCGTTCCCGCGGAATACGCCGCCGAGTTCACGGCAGCGCTCGGGCGAGAGCACTTCGCAACGGATCCCCGACGCCGTTCGCAGGCAGCACGCGCCGCGCTCGTCGCGCGGGCAGGTGTTCGGCGAGCAGGTCGTCCCGAACCCGCGGAACGAGCCGCCGAGCTCTTCGCAGCGATTCGGAGAGACTTCGATGCAGTCGATGGGCGCGCCGAGGGGCGAGTTGCGCAGGCAGCACGCGCCGGTGAGCGGGTTGGGGAAGCACGAGTTGTTCGTGCAGCGGGTGCCGTCACCCAGGTAGCGCCCGCGGCGCTCGACGCACTGAGCCTCGCTCAGCACGACGCACTCGCCCTCGGGGATCGCGGTGATCAGGCAGCACGCGCCGACCGCGGCCGGGGCGCACCGGTCCTTCCCGCACTCGGTGCCGTTGCCCAGGAAGCGACCCTGGAGCTCCGCGCACCCGGCTTGAGTCGCGATGATGCAGACCGGCCCGGCGATGCCCTCGATGCAGCACGCGCCGCGCAGGGGCTGCGGGAAGCACGAGGTGTTGGTACACGCGGTTCCGTTGCCGAGATAGCGACCCTGGCGTTCGAGGCACTGCGCCTCGGTCAGGATGATGCACGAGCCCTCGGGGATGAGCGTCGGGACGCAGCACGCCCCCGTGGGCGCGGGCGCCGGGCACGCCTTGTCGTTGCAGACCGACCCATTGCCGCGGAACGTGCCGCCGCGAGCCACGCACTCGCCCGCGGTGATCTCTTCGCAGATGACGGCCGGGTCATTCGGCCCGGGGCGGAAGCAGCAGGCGCCGGTGATCCGCGGCGGGCAGCGCCCGCACTCGGTCCCGTTCCCGCGATACGACCCGCCACGCTCCATGCACGCGGCTTCGGTGAGGATGAGGCACCCCGGGGTGCCGGGCGTGATGAGGGGCAGGCAGCAGGCGCCGGTGGGGGCCGGGGGCGCGCACGTGTCCTTGCCGCAGGTCGTGCCCGCGCCGAGGAACTGGCCGTTCACGCGGAACGAGCACTCAACCTCGGTGATGACCTGGCAGATGCGCCCGGCGAAGCCGTCGAAGCAGCACGCGCCGGTGGGGTTGCAGTTGACGGTCTGGCACGTGGTGCCGTTGCCGCGATACGAGCCCTGGCGCTCGGCACACTCGGCCTCGGTGAGCACGTTGCAGATCAGGTTGATGGCGCCGGCGCGGAAGCAGCAGGCGCCCCGCGGCACGCACGTGTCGCTGTTGCAGGTCGTGCCGTTGCCGCGATAGACGCCCTCGATGCGGTTGGCGCACTCGGCGGCGGTGAGGACTTCGCAGATCGGACCGGCGAACCCCTGGAAGCAGCACGCGCCGGTGGGCGTGGGCTGCGGGCAGGTGTTGGCGGCGCACTCGGTGCCCGCGCCGCGGAAGGTGCCGCCGCGCTCGAGGCAGATGGATTGGAGCGTCACCTCGCAGGTGATGGCGCCGGCGGAGGGAATGCAGCACGCGCCGACGGGGTTGGGATTGGGACAGGGCGTCGAGCAGGTGGTGCCGTTGCCGCGGAACGTGCCGTTCTGCTCGGCGCACTCGGCCTGCGTGCGGATGACGCAGATCACGCCCCCGCCGACGACGTTGGTGTTGATGCAGCACGCGCCGGTGGGGGGGCAGGCGTCGTTGCCGCAGGTGGTGCCGTTGCCGCGATAGTTGCCCTGGCGCGCGGCACACTCATTGGCCGAGACCATGACGCACTCGAACGCGCCGCTCGTGGAACGGATGCAGCAGGCGCCGGTCGGGGGCGCGCAGGGGGTGTTCTCGCAGGTGGTGCCGTTGCCGCGATAGGTGCCCCCGAGCTCGGCGCACTGGGCCTGCGTGCGGACCATGCACGTGATCGGCCCGGTGGGCGAGGTCTGGATGCAGCACGCGCCGGTGGGGGGCGGCGGGTTGCAGTTGACCGTCTGGCAGGTCGTCCCGCCGCCGCGGAACGTGCCGCCGAGCTGTTCGCACAGCACCGGCGTGGTGACTTCGCAGCGGATGAGCCCGCTCGTGGTGATGCAGCAGGCGCCCACGGGCGTGGTGATCGTGCAGATGCCGGCGGTGTTGCAGCTCGTGCCGTTGCCGCGGAACGTGCCGTTCTGGGCGCGGCACAGGTCGGCGTTGGTCTGAATGCACGCTCCGCCGGGAAGGCAGCAGGCGCCGGAGTTGGTTCCGGGCTGCGCGAGCGCGGGCGGCGCGGACCACACCGCCCACAGGGCAAAGACGAGGACGGCGACGGCAGAACAACACGCTCGAGTGCATCGTGCGAACATGCGCTGGCTCCTGTCTGCGCCGAGTCCGGAGAACCCGGCCGGCGCGGTGTGCTCCAATCCCCCCAAGACCCCCTCGAGCACTGTGGTAGTATGACGCATGATGGGACGCGCCGCCAATCGACACACCAAACCGGTAAACCGCCCGACTTCCGGGCCGGAAGCGGCGCCGATCGAGCCTCCGAGGCCCATGGCCTGGCTGGCCGGCGCGGGCCTTTTGGTCGCCTTCGGGTCCACCGTCTGGCTCTCGCTGCACACGATCTTCAAGATCGCCATGCCCGGGTGCGGGCCGGGCAGCCCCTGCGATGAGGCGGGCCGGAGCGTCTGGGGCTCGATCCCCGGGCTCGGCTGGCCGGTGTCGTTCGTCGGGCTTGCCTACTTCGCGGCCATCCTGGCGGGCTGGCTCATCGGGGGTTGCCGCCTTCGCTCACATCTGAGATGGATTCCCCTCGCCGGGGGGGCCGTGTCGGTGATGTACCTGGTCGTGAGCGTGGTCACCGGGCTGGTATGCCCGTACTGCGTCGCTGCGAATCTGGGCAATCTGGCGTTTGTGGGGCTTGCGGCGGGGCCGTGGGCCCGCTCGGCGGCGTCGAGCGCGCGCGGGGCGTGGGCCGTGCCGGCGGGGGTGGTCGTGTTCGCGGTGACCACGGGCATGCTCTTGGTGGCGCGCGAGGCGACGCAAACCTCGGTGGACGCGGCGTCGGAACGCCTGCGGGCGGAGGACGCCGCGCGGATGGTGGGCGCGTCCGGCCGCGACGCGGCGCCGGGCGGCGCCGGCCGTGACGAGGGGGCGGGCGCGGAGACCGGGCCGGCGCCGACGCCGATCGCCGACACCCCCGGCGCGGCGGCGAAGGCGTTCACCGGGCGGTGGCGGCGCGGGCCCGAGGCGGCGGCCGTGCGCATCGTGGTGTTCACCGATTTTCAGTGCGCCGACTGCAAGCTCATCGAGGCGCAGATCGCCGAGCAGCTCGAGGGCGACTCGAAGGAGTCGCCGCGGATCTCGCTCTCGACCAAGCACTTCCCGTTCTGCACCGCGTGCAACCCCCGGGCCCCGAACCTGCACGCCAACGCCTGCTGGGCGGCCCGCGCGGCCGAGGCGGCGGGCATGCTCTACGGGAACGAGGGGTTCTGGAAGATGCACGACTGGCTCTTTGCCCGCGGCGGCGCCTTCACCGACGCGCAGCTCGACGAAGGGCTCGCGCAGCTCGGGTTCGAGCGGCAGCCGTTCCTGGCGGTCATGCAGTCGAAGGCGACGCTCGAGCGCGTGCAGGCCGACATCGCCGAGGGGTGGGACCTGGGGCTCTATCGCACGCCGATGGTGTTCATCAACGGCGTCGAGCTGCGCGGATGGATGGCCCCCGGGGCGGTGAGCCGGACCGTGCGGGAGATGCTGGCGGTGCGCCCGCCGCTCCCGGCGCGCGGGGCCGAGGCCGACCGCCCGCCGCCGGCGCTGTCGAAGTACCTGGAGGACTGGCGGGTGAGCGCGCGCGTGACGGTGCCGGAGGACCCGGCTCGGCCGGTGCTGGGACGCACGGATGCGCCGGTGCGGGTGGTGCTGTGGGGCGATCTTCAGGAGCCGGGGACGTGCGAGGCCGACCGGGAGCTGCGCGCGCGGGCGGGGACGGACGCGCGCGTCCGCTACGAGTACCGGCACTGGCCCTTCAATCGTGCCTGCAACCCGGTGGCGCCGCGCGACCAGTTCCCGCGCTCGTGCCTGGCCGCGCGCGCGGCGGAGGCGGGCGGCTTCATGTTCGGGCCCGACGGGTATTGGCGCACGCACGAGTGGCTCGTGAACAACCGTGAGCGCCTGAGCGAGCAGGCCCTGCGCGACGGCCTGCCCGCGCTGGGGATGGACGGGGACGAGTTCTTCCTGACCATGGAGAACCCCGACCTGGCGGCGCGGATCGAGGCCGATGCGCGGGCCGGGCAGGGGCTGGGGCTCACCTCGCTGCCGACGATCTTCGTGAACGGGCGGCCCGTGCCGCGCTGGAAGATGGGCGCGCGATCGATCCTGGCGGAGGTGATCGACGCGGCGGCCAGGGAGCCGGGCGGGCCGTGAGCGGCCCGGGCGACCTCAAAGCCGGCGGCCGGACTCGAACCGGCGACCTGCGCTTTACAAAAGCGCTGCTCTACCAACTGAGCTAAGCCGGCGGAGCGGGCATGATAGGGCCGGGGCGGGCTCGGGCCGGCGCGTCCGGATAACCGGGCCGAGTGCGTTCGGGCCGAGAGAACGCGGTGCGGACGCTGGAGGAAGGAGTTCTGCGCGCAGTTGGAAGCGTTCCGCGCAAAGGAGAAACAGTTCTGCGCAAAGGGGAAAGCCTTCCGCGCCGGGGGGAAAGCCTTCCGCGCCGGCCCCGGGCAGCGCCCCGTGGACCGGAGCGCCGCGCCCGCGGACCCGGACGGACCCCGCCCGGACCCCGACGACGCCCGTGCGGCCGGGCCGAGGGTGCAACAATCCCGCATGAGACGATTCGCACGACAAGCCGGTCTCCGGGCGCTGGCCGGTTCGATGCTCGCCGGCGCGCTCGCCCCCGCCGCCGCCACGCGCGCCGACGAGGGCATGTGGCTGGTGAACAAGCCCCCGCTGGCGGTGCTCCGCGAGCGGTACAACTTCGACCCTTCGCCCGCGCTGCTCGAACACCTGCGCCTGTCGGCGATCAACTTCGGCGGGGCGTCGGGGTCGTTCGTCTCGCCGCGCGGCCTGGTGATGACCAATCACCACGTGGGCTCCGACGCGATCGCCGAGCTCTCCACCGCCGAGCGCAACCTCCTGGAGACGGGGTTCGTGGCCAACACGCCCGCCGAGGAGCTCAAGTGCCCGAACATGGAGCTGCGCGTGCTGCTCTCGATCGAGGACGTGACCGAGCGCGTGCTCGCGGCGGTGAAGCCCGGGCTCGACGCGCCGGCGGCCGAGGCCGCGCGCCGCGCGGCCATCGTCGAGATCGAGGCGCAGGCCCGCGCGGCGATGCTCGGCCCCCGCGCCGCCGCGCCCCCCAACCCCGCCGCGCCGTCCACGCCCGGCGCCCCGCCGCCCGCCCTGCCCGCCGCCCCCGCGCCCAACGGCCCGGCGGGGAGCGCCGCCCCCTCCTCTCCGCCCCCCCCCGCGCTCACGCCCGAGTCGATCGAGTGCGTGGTCGTCGCCCTCTACCACGGCGGACGCTACCACCTCTACACCTCGCGCCGCTTCACCGACGTGCGCCTGGTCTTCGCCCCCGAGCTGGGCATCGCGGCCTTCGGCGGCGACACCCACAACTTCGAATACCCGCGCTTCTGCCTCGATCTGTGCCTCTTCCGCGTGTACGAAAACGGCAGGCCCTACGAGCCGCGGCACGCCCTGCGCTTTGCGCCGCGCGGTGCCAAGGCCGGGGACCTCGCCCTCGTCTTCGGCCACCCCGGGCGCACCCAGCGCCTGCTCACGGTCGAGGACCTGCGGTTCCAGCGCGACGTCGAGCTGCCCGGGCGCCTCCAGGCCCACTGGCGCGACGAGCAGAAGCTCACCGCCTTCTGCAACCGCTCGGCCGAGCACCGGCGGATCGGGGGCGAAGCCCTCGCGGGCGTCGCCAACGCCCGCAAGGCCCGCGCGGGGATGCTCGCCGGGCTCCTCGACCCGGCCCTCATGGCCGCCAAGGCGGCGGACGAAGCCCGCCTGCGCGCCGCGGTCGCCGGGAACATCGAGTGGAAGGCGCGCTGGGAGGGCGCGTGGGACCAGGTGGCGGCGGCGATCAAGGTGCGCCGCGCCATCCACGAGCGCGCCGCGCTCATCGGCGCCCCGCGGCTGGGCACGCTCTTCGGCCACGCCCTCACGCTCGTGCGCCTGGGCGAGGAGCTGAAGAAACCCTCGGCCGAGCGGCTCCCCGCGTACCGCGAGGCGCGCCTCCCGCGGCTCTACCAGGACCTGTACTCCGAGGCGCCGGTGCACGCGCTGCTGGAGGTCGAGCTGCTCGCCAACGGGCTGTCGTACCTGGCCGAGCGGTTCGGCGCCGAGGACCCGCTCGTGGTGAAGCTGCTGGCGGGCCTGTCGCCGCGCGCCCGCGCCGAGCAGGTGATCGCCGGGACCGACCTGGCGACGGTGAGCGCGCGGCGCCGCCTGGCCGAGACCGGCGGAGCCCCGGCCGAGCGCGCCGACCCGATGATCGAGCTGGCGCGGGCGATCGAGCCCGAGTCGCGGGCGCTGCTGCTGAAGCTGCGCGACGAGGTCGAGGCCGTGGAGCGCGACGCGTACGCGAAGATCGCCCAGGCCCGCTTCGCCATCGACGGCGAGAAGATCGCTCCCGACGCGACGGGCACGCTGCGGCTCTCGTTCGGGGCGATCAAGGGGTACAGCGAGGGCGGGACGGCCATCGAGCCGTTCACCGACTTCGCGGGGCTGTTCCGGACCGCCGACGAGCGGGCGGGCGACGCCGAGTTCCGCCTGCCGGCGCGCTGGGTCGAGGCGCGCAAGGACCTCGACCCGATGGCGCCGTTCAACTTCGTGTGCACGGCCGACATCATCGGGGGCAACTCGGGCTCGCCCGTGGTGAACGAGGCGGGGGACGTGATCGGGCTCATCTTCGACGGCAACGTGCAGAGCCTGCCCGGAGCGTTCCGGTATTCGGAGGAGCAGGCGCGGGCCGTGTCGGTGGATTCGCGCGGGATTCTCGAGGCGCTCCGCACGGTGTACAAGGCCGACGCGCTGGCGCGCGAGCTCGAAGGGAAATGACCGACCGGAGGCCGCGCCCGGCGGCCCGCGCGGCAGGATGAGCGAGCCACCATGGGTGCACGTGAAGCAGCGGGGTCGAGCCAGCCGGGCCGCGCGGACCTTCCCGGCCTCGATCCGCTCCCGCGGCGCGTGGGGTTCTGGGGCGCGTCGGCGGTGATGCTGGGCATCATCATCGGCTCGGGCATCTTCCGGACGCCCCCGGTCATCGCCGAGCAGCTCGCCAGCCCGGCGCTCATCCTGGCGCTGTGGGTGGCGGGGGGCGCGCTGGCGCTCCTGGGCGCGCTGACGTACGCCGAGCTGGCGTGCATGTACCCCGAGTCGGGCGGAGTCTACGTGTTCATCCGCGAGGGCTACGGCCAGGCGATGGCGTTCGTCTTCGGGTGGACGTACCTGCTCATCACCAAGCCGTTTGCCGCGGCGGGGATCGCGGTGATCTTCGGCGAGCACCTCAACCGGCTGCTGGGCACCGACTTCGACCCGCCCCTGCTCACCTGTGCCGTGATCATCGCGCTCACGGCGGTGAACGCGTGGGGCGTGCGCCTGAGCACGGGCCTGGCGATGGTGCTCACGAGCCTGAAGCTCGGCGCGCTCGTGGCGATCGTCGCGCTGGCGTGGTGGTTCGGCAGGATCGGGCCCGAGGCGCTCGCGCCGGCGGCGGCCATCGCTCCCGCGCCCGCGGCGCCCGGAGACGGCGCCGCGCTCGCCGGCGCGGCCGAAGCGCCTTCGCTCTGGCTCGCCCTCGTCCCGGTGATGGCCGCGATCCTCTGGACCTATGACGGGTGGAGCGACGTGGGCGCGATCGCCGGGGAGGTGAAAGACCCGCGACGCGTGCTGCCCCGGATCTATTTCACGGGGACCGCGGTGATCACGCTGGTGTATGTGCTCGTGAACCTGGCCTACTTCGGCGTGGTGCCCATCGGGGAGATGCGCGGGATGGAGACGGTGGCGCCCACGGTCGCCGAGCGGCTCATCAGCGGCGCGGGCGTGGTGGTGACGGCAATCGTCGTGGTGAGCACGATGGGGAGCACGCACGGGTCGATCATGACGGGCGCGCGGGTGACCTTTGCGCAGGCGCGCGACGGGCTCATGTTCCGCTTCCTCGGGCGCGTCGCGCCACGCCGGCAGACCCCCGCCGTGGCGCTGTGGGTCCAGTGCCTGCTCTCGTGCGTGGCGGCCCTGGGGCTGCGCGAGTTCACGCAGCTCGCCGACGGGTTCGTGTTCAGCATGTGGATTTTCTACGGCCTCGCGGGCGGGGCCATCTTCATCCTGCGCGTGCGCCGGCCCGATGCCCCGCGGGCGTATCGGTGCTGGGGATACCCGGTGGTGCCGCTGGTGTTCGTGCTCGCCGCCGCGGCGATGACCGTCCTGAGCATCTGCCAGCGCCCCGAGATGACGCTCCGGTGGCTGGCGGTCCTCATGGCGGGCTTCCCGGTCTACTACCTGTGGCGGCGCGTCTCGCCCGGGCGCGCGGACGGGGCGATCACGCCGGATCAGGATCGGCCTGAGCATCCGCCAGCGGGGCGCGCATGATGATGCGTGTGTAGCCGACCTGAAAGCCCGCGCGGCGCACGTTTCGCTCCGTGCCCATGCCCGGCGGCCCGCTGATGGTGACGACACAAGCGCCCTGACGGCGCGCGAGATCCACGCGCGCGGCGATGAGCGCCTGCTGAATCCCGCGGCGGCGATGCTCGGCGGCGACGCCGAGGCCGTAGAGCGCCGCGACTTCGCCGAGGGTTTCGAGGAACCCAGCGCCGGCGCACACGTGGCCCGCGTACGCCGCGAAGAGCGCGGACCGCGCGTGACGCGCGCAGCGCTCGAAGAGCGCGATGTCTTCTTCGGACGGTCCGGAACCGTCCGGCGCGAAAGCCCCGGCAATCACCGTCGCGGCTTCCCGGACCCGCCGCTCGTCGGCGGGATCGACCCGTTCGATCGACACGCCCGCCGGCGGCAACGGTGCCGTCACGATCGTTTCGTCCCGCAGCTCCCGGAACATCACCTGCTCGAACCGCTTCGTCCGAAAGCCTGCCGCGTTCAACGCCTCGATGAGCGTCGGATGGGAGTACGGCGTCACCTCGACCTGCGGCTCCTGCCCTGCCTCCGCGTACCACGACACGAGCCGCGCAACGTCGTCGCGACTGACCTGCACGCCCATGCCGAGTCCGACCGCGGTGTTCACCCACGTGCGCGGGGCGCCGCGGCTGGCGATCCCGCCGGCGATGTGAAGGGATTCGCCCGCGACTTCGCTCGTCCCGAGCGCACAGCGATGCTCCTCCAGCTCAGCAAGTCGTGACAGAGAAATCATGGTCCGGCCTGTGCGGGCGGGGCAGGGATCAGAAGCGCGCGGGGGTGCGGCAGGTGGGGGCGGCGTCGCGGGGAGAGTGGAGGCGCACACCCGCAGAGCATTCGGGAAATGTGGGGGGTAATGTGAAGCGTCTGTTCAGAACGCCGTGCTTCGTTGAATCGTTCGGCTTGCATGCTATTCTGGTTGCTCGCTCCGGCAGACGCCGGCGCACCAGAGGAGAGAATGACATGAACATGCAACTCGGACTGGCGGCGGTGGCGCTGAGCGCGACCTCGGCCTTGGCGTCGGTTTCGTATACCGGCGGGACGCTCACCGAGAACTTCAACTCGCTTCCATCGACCGGCGTCATGTCCGGATTCTTCACCGGCACCGGCGTCCACGCCGGGATTCCCGGCCTGACCACGTGGGTCGGGGCGCGCCTCGGCGGCACCGGCAGCGCCATGAACTTCATCGCCAACGCCGGGGACTCGAACTCCGGCGCGCTCTTCTCCTACGGCGACGTCGACGCGACCGAACGCGCCCTGGGCTCGCTCGCCTCCGGCTCAAACATCGGCGCGTTCGGGGTCGAGCTGGTCAATGACACCAGCGACACGCTCACGGAGCTGGTCTTCTCGTTCGATCGCGAGCAGTATCGCTCTTCAACCTCGGCCTCGGGAACGCCGAACACCCTCGCCTTTGCCTACGGATTCTCAGGCGGGATGATCACCTCGGCCAACTTTCTGTCCGACGCGGGGATGACCGCGCATGCCGCCGGCGACCTCGTGGGCGATGCGCCGGTCGCGAGCAACGGGATCATTACTCCGCCGAGCGTGCTCGCCGTCGGGTTCACCATCACCGGCATCTCCTGGGCCCCGGGCCAGAGCCTTTTCATCCGGTGGCAGGACTTCAATGACCAGGGCAACGACGCCGGGCTGGCGGTCGACAACCTGAGCTTCACCGCGCGTGTGCCCACTCCGGGAACGGCGGCGCTGGTCGGCCTGGCGGGGCTCGCGGGCCTGCGCCGCCGCCGGTAATCGATTCATTCCGCTCGATCATGCAGGCCGCCTCCGTTCCGGGGGCGGCCTTTTTTCTGCGCCATGAGCCGGGGACGATACACTCCGTCCCGCCCCTCGCCCCCCCCCACCTGGCATGCCGCCGGTGCGGCAGGGCCGTGGCCGGGCCGCAAACACGAAAGGGAGGAAGTCATGCCCAAGTTCTCGATCGCATGGATGCCCGGCGACGGCATCGGCAACGACGTGATGGAGGCCACCCGCCTCGTGCTCGACGCCCTCAAGCTCGACGCCTCCTACATCCACACCGACATCGGCTGGGAGTTCTGGTGCAAGGAGGGCAACCCGCTTCCCGATCGCTCGATTGAAATTCTGAAGAAGACCTCCTGCGGGCTTTTCGGCGCGATCACCAGCAAGCCGCAGGACGAGGCCAAGGAGGAACTCGCGCCGGAGCTCAAGAGCAAGGGCCTGGTCTACTTCTCGCCGATCGTCAAGCTCCGCCAGATGTTCAACCTGCACACGAACATGCGCCCGTGCAAGAGCTACGAGGGCAACCCGCTCAACTACCGCGGGACCGCGATCGCCAACCCGCCCGGACCCGATGGCCGCGTGAAGGATGTGCCGATCGATCAGGTCGTCTTCCGCGAGAACACCGAAGGCTCCTACGGCGGGGTCGAGTTCCACCCCCTCCCCGAGGCGGTCTACACCGCTCTGTGTGCGAATCCCAAGATGAAGCCGTGGAAGGACAAGGGGCTCGAAAACGTCGCGCTCTCGACGCGGATCGTCAGCGTGCAGGGGTGCACGAACATCTGCCGCCAGGCGTTTGAGTTTGCAAGGCGCACGGGCCGCAAGCGCGTGACGCTCGTCGAGAAGCCCAATGTCCTCCGCGAGACCGGCGGGCTGATGACCCGCGTCTTCCGCAAGCTGGCGAAAGAATACGAAGCGCCCGAGAAGGGCGGCATCTGGGCCGACGAGGCCAACATCGACGCCATCTGCATGTGGATGTTCAAGAACCCGCAGGATTACAGCGTCATCGTCGCCGAGAACATGTTCGGCGACATCGTGAGCGATCTGTGCGCGGGGCTCGTCGGCGGCCTCGGCTTTGCGCCCTCGGCGAATCTCGGCGATACCTATGCCGTGTTTGAGCCCACGCACGGGAGCGCGCCCAAGTACGCCGGGCAGTACAAGGTGAATCCGCATGCCATGCTGCTGACAGCCAAGATGATGCTCGACTGGCTCGGCGACGGGCAGGGGCACCCCGCCGGCGGCGGCAAGGGCGGCGCGGCCGAGAAGGAGATGGCCAAGCGCCTTGAAGCCGCCATCGCGCGGGTCATCAAGGAGGGGAAGGTCAAGACCTACGACATGGGCGGGAAGAACACGACGCTTGAAGTGGCGAAGGAAGTGGCGCGGTATGTAGCGGCATGACGCCCGGCCCGGCAACGGCCCAGAACACCGAAGTTGATCTTCACATGCGCGGCGCTTGCTCGCGCACGTGCTTTGGTCTTGCCGAATGTGTTCCAAACACTTGACGAATCACGGCGATAGGGTAATGTACGCATATGGACCCGGTGGAACCCTCGTATCAGGACGTGCTTGCGCACGGGCCAGGGCCGCCGCACAGGCGCGGGGCAGGGCTCAACCCGGGCAACCGGTTCGAGTCGGTTCGGCTGCACGTGCTGGGCGAGGAGATTGACCGGCAGATCATCGAGCGTGAGGAGGATGGCGGCACGCCCAGGAAGGTCGAGCGCCAGGTGTTCTTCGATCGCACGCGGCGGGTCATCAACCGCGTCGCGCCCACGTCCGACGTGCCCTTCGACTGGACGCTCAACCCCTACCGCGGCTGCGAACACGGGTGCATCTACTGCTTTGCGCGACCGTACCACGAATACCTCGGCTTCAGCATGGGCCTCGACTTCGAGACCAAGCTCATGGCCAAGCCCGACGCGCCGAGACTGCTTCGTGAAGAGCTCGCCCACCCCGCGTGGAAGCCCGAGCCCATCGTCATGTCGGCCATCACCGACATCTACCAGCCCATCGAGCACCAGCATCGCATCGCGCGGCAATGCCTCGAAGTGCTCGCCGAATGCGGTCAGCCCGTGAGCACCATGACCAAGAGCGCCATGGTGCTTCGCGACACCGACCTGTGGGCGAGGCTCGCGGCGATCAACGCCGGGCGGGTTACGGTCACGCTCGTGACGCTTGACGCCGAGCTGGCCCGGAAGCTTGAGCCGCGGGCGTCGGCTCCAACGGCTCGCTTGCGCGCGATCCGGGAGCTGACCGATGCAGGCGTGCCGGTCTCGGTGAACATCGCACCGGTGATTCCCGGCCTGACCGACACGGAGATGCCGCGGATTCTGGAGGCGGCGGCGAGCGCGGGAGCGCGCCGGGCCGCGTGGGTGCTTCTGCGCTTGCCGTATCAGATCAAGGACCTGTTTCTCGAGTGGCTGCAGCGGAGCGTGCACCCGGAGCGAGCGAAGAAGATCGAATCGCTCATACGACAGGCCCGGGGCGGGAAGCTTTACGACGCCGCGCACAATCGGGGCCGCGGGACAGGTGCGCTGGTCGAGCAGATTGCTCAGACCTTCGATGTGTTCACGCGTCGCTACGGGCTCAACCGCGACGTGCGGCCGCTCTCGGGGGCGAAGTTCAGAAGGCCGGATGTGAGCGGGCAGGGGAGTTTGTTTGGCTGAAGCGGTGCGCGGGCGCACCGACCGCACGAATACTCTCGCGCAAGGGCACGCCAATGGCGATTCCGAAGGACATCTCGTCGTACAACGCCGCGCAGTCACCCGAGGATAAGCGGATCTGCCGGGCGCTGGCGGCGGCGATCGACGCGCATTTTTTCGGCACGAGGCCGCTCGCGGGCGCCGAGTGCAAGCTCTGGCATCGGCACCCGGTCTGGTTCCTCGAAGGCAATCCGATCGTGGGCTACCACCATCTGAAGGGCGGACGAAGCGGGTCGGCGTGCATCCGACTGCTGTTCTGGAGCGGGCAATCGTTTGATGAACCGGGCCTGCCGTCCGACCCGCCGGGGACGCGGTTCAAGACCGCCGCCGCGCGGTTTGCGAGCGTTGACGAGATTCCCGCGCGCGAGCTCAGGCGCTGGCTCAAGAAGTCCGTGGCGATTCAGTGGGACTACAGGAACATCGTGAAGCGCCGGGGCAAGCTGGAGCGGCTCAAGTGAAGGGTGTGGCGTGCTGGTGCGTCAACTGTTGTCCCCGTCCAGCAGGCCGCCGAGCCCGCCGAGGATGCTGCCTTCGCCCTTTCGCGAACCACCGGCAGACGGAGCGGCGGCGAGGATGCGGTCGCACATGCGCGAGAAGGGAAGCGTCTGGAGCCAGATGCTTCCCGGGCCGGTGAGGCGGATGTAGAACAGGCCTTCGCCGCCGAAGAGTTTGTTCTTGATCCCGGGCACGAGCTGGATGTCGTAGTCGACGGTGCTCTCGAAGCCGACGAGGCAGCCGGTATCGACGCGCAGCACTTCGCCCGCGGCGAGCGTCTGCTGGATGACGGTGCCGCCGGCGTGGAGAAAGGCAAGCCCTCGGCGATCGGGGGCCGAGAGTTTCTGGAGGATGAAGCCTTCACCGCCGAAGAGCCCGGCGCCGATGCGCCGCGTGAAGGCGATGTCGACGGAGACGCCGCGAGCGGCACAGAGGAAGGAGTCCTTCTGACAGAGGATCTGTCCCTGGTGGTCGCCGAGTTCGATGGGGACAATCTGGCCTGGGTAGGGCGCGGCGAAGGCGGCGTCTCGTCGCTGGCGCGTGTTGTTGGTGAAGTAGGTGATGAAGAACGAGTCGCCGGTGAGAGCGCGCTTGCCGGCCTCGAAGAGGCGCCCAAGCAGCCCGGGCGCGTCCTTCTTCATGGAGAGCGACGTGCCCATTTCGATGCCGTCATGCAGGTACATCATGGCGCCGGCCTCGGCGACGACGGCTTCGCCCGGGTCGAGGGTGACGACGACGGCCTGCATGTCTCCGCCGATGACCTGGTAATCGATGATGTCTGCGCTCATGAGTGCTCCGGAAGCGCGGGGATCGCCGCGCCGCAAGATGGTTCGAGAACCGCGTGCCGGGGTTTCACGGCACGCCGATCGGCGCGGAAACGCCGGGCGTCATGATATGAGTTTGCCGGCGCCTGCGTGCTAGGCGGCGCGTGCGCGCCAGGTCGTGAGGAAGTACTTGACCGCTTCGGCGGGTCCGCAGGGCGGGCCGAAGTGGTAACCCTGCCCGATGTCGCACTCCATGGTCCGGAGGAGCGCGACCTGCTCGATGCGCTCGACGCCCTCGGCGATGACGCTGATGCCGAGGTTGTGGGCGAGCGTGACGATGGCATGCACGATGGCGGCGTACTCGCGCCGCTCCGATGCGCTCTTCATGAAGGCGCGATCCATCTTCAGGGCGTCGATGGGCAGTCGGTGCAGGTGGCTGAGCGAGGTGTAGCCGGTGCCGAAGTCGTCCATGTGCAGGCGGACGCCGAGCTGCTTGATCTGGTCGAGGATCTTGATCGAGAACTCAGGATCAGCGATGACGGCGCTCTCGGTGATTTCGAGCGCGAGGCGGCCGGGCGAGACGCTGGTCTGAGCCAGGGCCTGCTCGATCTCGCGGACGATCTGGCCCGAGACGAGCTGCCGGGCTGAGACGTTGATGCTCATCTCGATGTGCTTGGGGAGGACACCCTGCCGGTCCCACTCGGCGAGCTGCGCGCACGCCTCGCCGAGCACCCAGCGGCCGATGCGGCCGATCTCGCCGCTGTCCTCGGCGGCGGGGACGAACTGCTCGGGGGTGATGACGCCTCGGGTCGGGTGGTGCCAACGGACGAGCGCCTCGAAGCCCTTGAGCGCGCCGGACTCGATGCAGACGAGGGGCTGGTATTCAAGGCGAAGCTCGCCGCGTTCGACGGCGAGGCGAAGGTCGGACTCGGTCTGCAGGCGCGCGCGTGCGGCCTCGTGCATCTGGCGGTCGTAGAGGGTGGCGCGGGCCTTGCCCATCGACTTGGCGTGATACATCGCGTTGTCCGCGTCGCGCAGCGCGTCGCTTGGCGTGTCATAGGCCATGTCGCTGGTCGTGATGCCGATGCTCGCCGAGGGCGAGATCGGATAGCCCTTGAGGGGCACGGGTTCGGCAAGGGCCGCGAGCACGCGCGTGGCGATCTGGTGCGCGTCACCCGTGTCTCTCAAGCCGTTCACCAGGAGCACGAACTCGTCCCCGCCCATCCGCGCCGCGAACGCGCTCTGGCTGATCGAAGAGATTGCCTCCGACCCGAGCACGCTGGTCAGGCGGCGGGCGATCTCCACCAGCAACTGGTCGCCCGCGTCATGCCCAAGGCTGTCGTTCACGACCTTGAAGCGATCGAAATCAAGGAAGTAGAGCGCGTACCGGTAGCTCGCGTCGGCCCGGTGGCGCGCGATCGAATCCTGAAGCCGCTGCCGCACCAGCGCGCGGTTCGGCAGGCCGGTCAGGCGGTCATGCGTCGCCGCGTGCTCGAGGGCGCTGGTGCGCTGGGCGACGAGCCGCTCCAGCTCCTCCATTTTCAGCGATGCCTTCTCCATCAGTGAGCGCTTCTCGCTCAGGGCGACGGCAAGCTGAACGACTTCCACCGGGTCAAAGGGCTTCTTGAGGATGAGCAGGCGGTCGGTCCGGCCGAGCGTCGCCGACACTTCATCGAGCGACTTGTCGGAGAACGCCGTGCAGATCACGACCTGGAGATCGGGATCGACCTCCCACAGGTGGCGAATGGTCTTGAGGCCGTCCCAGCCCGGGGGCATGCGCATGTCGACAAAGGCGACGGCGAAGGGCCGGCCTTCGTTCTTGGCGGCGCGGAGCCGCTGGACGCCTTCCTCACCCTGCGGCGCGAAGCCGAGGTCGAACTCCAACTCGCTCCGGGCGGTGGCGCCTTCGTCGCCGAAGAGCGCGGTCTTGGCGGCATCGAGGCCCGGGGCGGCCTCGCGCGGCTGAAGCACCTTGCGAAAGTCATCGCGGATCGCCTGGGTGTCATCGATGATCAAGACGCGGTGCATGGTTCGGTCTCCAGTCCGAGCGTCCGCGCGCACGCGCGGCGGTCACCCGCGGTGCAATGGAGGAGGCGCTTCTCCTCAGAGGCCCGGGCTGCTTCGGTTCTTCCATCGGGTGTTTGCCCCTACTCCCAAAGCGCGCGGCGTGGCATTTGGCCTCGTGCCGGGTCGAATCAGGCCCCATAGCCCGGCACCTGCGCAAAGCGTGCCGACCGGACTAAAGTCGTCGCTTCGCATGACGCGCCGACTCTCAGCTACGTGGGTGATGCTCGTGTTGGCGCTGGTTGCCGCGCCGGCCGGGGCGCGTGCCGGGGCGCCGTTCGCCGATCTTGCGGCACCCGGGCAGGGGGAGTCTCCCCCCGGGCCGAGCGACGTCGATCCGCGCTTTGATCCGCTGACAGGCCGGAACGGGTCGGTCTGGCCGCCCGATCGGCCATGGGACCACGAGCATGTGCGGATTGAGCTCGACATCGCCGACCTGGAGTCGAAGACATTTCGCGGCGTCGTTGAACTGCGAGCGCGGGCCGTCGGCACCGCGCGCGCGAGCATGATGCTTGACGCCGGCGCGTCGCTGAGCGTCGATTCGGTGCGCGTGAACGGCTTGCCGGCACGTTTCGCGCACGCCGACAAGCGGCTGGTCATCACGCTGCCCACGCCGGCGGCGCCGGGAGAGATCGCAACGGTGCGCATCATCTACGCAGGCTCCGACCCGAGCGAAGCGGGCAATGGACTGGTCTGGCTGGGGACGCGGAGCGCGCCGGAGGCGGACGACGCGCGACCGCCGCAGATGTATTCGCAGGGGCAGGCGCAGTGGAATCACCTCTGGTTTCCGTGCCATGACTTTCCGCACGACAAGGTGACCTCGGAGATGGTGGTCACGGTTCCCTCGGGCGTCGAGGTGATCTCGAATGGGAGGCTGGTGAGCCGAGAGCCTGTCGCGGGGGGCGGTGCGTCGGCGCGCGGGCGCACGCGGTGGCACTGGGCTCAGGACCGGCCGCACTCAACGTATCTCCTTTCGCTGGCGATCGGCACGTTCGATGTCGTTGAGCTCGGCGGCCCGGCGTCCGAGCGGCCCGGACTCTCGATGCCGGTGTACGGCAGGCCGGGCTCGGGCGAGAGCATCCGTGAAGCGTTCGTGAATACGCCCAAGATGGTGCGGTTCCTGGAGCGGTACTTTGACGAGCCCTACCCGTGGGACAAGTATGCGCAGGTGCTCGTGCGGAACTTCCGCTGGGGAGGGATGGAGAACACGTCGGCTTCGACGCTCAGCGAGACGGCGTACTCGGGCTTCGGCGGCCCCGGACCCACGGGGATCGAGGCGCTCATCGTGCACGAACTGGGGCATCAGTGGATGGGCAACCTGGTGACGTGCTCGTCGTGGGAGCATTTGTGGCTGAACGAGGGTTGGGCCACGTTTGTCGAGTGGCTGTGGATCGAGCATGAGCAGGGGGGCGAGGCGTATCTCGACCAAGTGCGGCAGGCGGTGCGTCAGATTGCCGGCGCATCGCAAGCGCGGGCGCCGCTCGGGGTCGCGCTTGTTTCGCGCCTCTATCGCGAGCCTGACGAAGTGTTCCTGAAGCCCGATGATCCGTATCTGAAGGGCGGGCTGGTGCTGCACATGCTTCGCGAGAAGCTGGGCGACGAGGTCTTTCGGCGCGCGGCCGGCGCATTCATTGACCGGTTCAGGTTTGCGTGTGCCGACACCGACGACTTCAGGCGGACGCTCGAAGAGGCGAGCGGCCTGAGCCTTGAGCGGTTCTTTGGTCAATGGTGCCGGCAGCCCGGGCTGCCGAGCGTGGAGGTCGAGCTCGAGTGGAGCGGCGCCGGGCGCGAACTCACCGTTCGGCTGCGGCAGGCGCAGGACATCGATGCGGACAACCCGGCGTATGCACTCGAGGTGCCGATCGAGATCGAGATGCCCACGGGCGGCACGCGAACGGTGCGTGTATCGATGGACGGGCGCGAGGCGAAGGCGAGCGTGCGTCTGGGGGACAAGCCGGCGCGCGTGCGGGTGGATCCGCGCGCGTCGTGCGCGGCAGTCATCACGATCAAGAAGGAGCTGAAGTGATGATCGGGGGACGAGCGCGCGGTTCCGGTGCGGCGCGAAGCGCGTTGAAGGCGGTCCTGGTGCTTGCCGCGGCGGTCGTGCTCACGTCATCCGCGCACGGCGCGGCCGGGCATGATGACCATCAAGGCGAGTGCGCGTGCCTGCGCGGCCGGCTCGAATCGCTCGCGGGTGCGGCGAGCCGTTCCCGGGCGCTGCACTTTGACGAAGCGAGCGGACGCGATACGCGAAACTATCCGCCTGATCCGCGCGTCGACTACGTGCGCACGGAGATCGCGGTGCGCATCAGCGACATGAACGACCCGCGGATGGCGGGCGTCTGCCGGCATTTCGTGAATCCGAAGGCGAGCCCGCTCGATTCGCTCTCGCTGCGCGCCGGTCCGAGCACGAGCATGCGCGTCGGCGGCGTGCGGCTTGGGGCGGGCGCGGAAGGGCGGAGCGTGCGGTACGTGCACGAGGGCGAACTGCTCCGGCTGCAATTCGATCCGCCGCTCGAGGCGGGCGTCGAAGTGAGCATCGAGATCGAGTACGACCTCGTCGATCCGCCGGAAGGGCTGTTCTGGACGCCGGAGTCGCCGGCGTGGCCGGGGCGTGCCGCGCAGATTCATTCGCAAGGGCAGCCGGAGAGCAATCACTACTGGTTCCCGTGTCACGATTCGCCGAACGTGCGGGCGTCGCAGGTGGTGACGGCGACGGTGCCGCAGGGGTTTGTGGCGCTTTCGAACGGGGCGCTTTCGCACCACGCGGTGGACGGAGACGCCGGCACGGAGACGTACGTGTGGACGCTGGAGCGCGGGCATGTGCCGTATCTCGCGACGCTGGTGGTTGGCCGGTTTGATGTCGCGGAGATCGACGCGCCGTCGTGCGGGACGCCGATGCGCGTGCTGGCGCCCCCGGGCCTGGGCGGGAGGATCGAGGCGACGTATGGGCGCACGGGGCGGATGGTCGATCTGTTCGCCGAGTTCACGGGGAGCGCGTTTCCGTGGCCGCGATATGACCAGATCATCGTGCACAACTTCGGCGCGGGCGGGATGGAGAACACGTCGGCGACGACGATGCATGAGACGGCGATTCTTGATGAGCGGGCCCTGCTCGATGCGGACCTCGACGGCCTGATCTCGCACGAACTCGCGCACCAATGGTTCGGCGATCTCATCACGTGCCGCTCGTGGGAGCACATCTGGCTCAACGAGGGGTTTGCGACGTACTTCACGCACCTGTGGTTTGAGCATCGCGACGGCGAAGATGCGTACCTCGCGCGCCTGCACGCCGCTCGGCTGGAGATCATCGCGGCGGATCGCTCGGACCCTGCGCCCGCGCCTTTTCGGCCGGCGATGTGCTCGAAGGAGTATCGGCATCCGTGGGACGTGTTTCGGCGCGCGGCAAACCCCTACGGCAAGGGCGCCTTCATCCTGCACATGCTTCGCGAGGAGCTCGGAGCGGAGGTGTTCCGAGAGGGCGTGCGCCGCTACGTGCGGCGGTTCGCCGGGAGCACGGTCGAGACGCGCGACCTGCGACGGTGCATGGAGGAGGCGTCGGGCCGTTCGCTCGAGGAGTTCTTTGAGCAGTGGTGCTTTCGCCCGGGCGTGCCGCGCGTGCGCGTGGCGCTTGAGTGGGATGGTCCGAGCCGGGCGCTGATCGTTCGTGGCGAACAGATGCAGCCGATCGACGCCGCCAATCCGGCGTTTGCGCTTTCGATCCCGGTGTGGACGCGCGGCGGCGAGACGCAGCCGTGGCGAGAGTCGCGGTTGATGCTTCGCGAGCGAAGGGGCGAGGCGCGGCTTGTGCTCCCGGAGCGGCCCGAGTCGGTGCTCATCGATCCGCGCGTGAGCGTGCTGGCGGAGTTGGAGGCGCCGGCGTGGCCGTTGCTTGATGGCGAGGCGGAGGATGAATCGAGCCTGTGGCGAGCACGGCTGTCGCGCGGGCCGATCGGGGCGCGTCTCGACGCGGTTCGCGCGCTTGGCGCCGGTGCGGGAGCCATTTCGCGAGAGAGCGCCGCGGCGCTTGCGCGCGTTGCGGGCGATGCGTCGGAGCCGCTCGGGCTGAGGGTGGCGGCGGCGAAGGCGCTGGGCGCGACGCGGGGCGACGAGGGCGCGCGGGCGATGCTCGAAAGGCTCGAGGGCGGAGTGCCGGAAGCCCGGGTTCGCGCGCCGATGCTCGCGGCGCTGGCCAGCGCGGTCGCCGACCGGGCGGTCGATGAGCTGCGCGCGCGGGCGGCGGATCAGCTCGTGCGCGCGGCGACGAGCGATGAGAGTTACGCGTGCCGGTCCGCCGGGCTGCGGGCGATCGGTCAGTTGCGGCTGGAACCGGCGCTGGGCGTGCTGATCGAGTCGCTGGGCACGCCGTCGCAGGATGACCAGATTCGCCAGGCGGCGCTCGAAGCGCTGGCGGCGTTCGAGCGGGCGGAGTCACTGGAAGCGGTGCTTTCGATGGCACCACCGGGCAACCTGCCGCGGACGCGCGCGGCGGCGTTCAAGGCCGCGGCTCGTCTGGCCGCCCTGGACCGGCCGCGCGTGATCTCGGAGCTGTCGGCGGGGCTGACGGATCGAGAGATTCGCACGCGGCTGGGCGCGGGCGAAGCGCTGGCGATGATCGCCGATCCGCAGGCTCGCGCGGCGCTCGAAGCGGGGCTGAGCAGCGGGTCATCGGCATTCAGGGCGGCGACCGCCGCGTGGCTGGAAGACCTCGACGCTCGTGCGGCGCTGCGCGGCGAGGAGAAGCCGCACGAGCCGGCTGGTCGCCGAGAGCGGCCGCCCGCGAAGAAGCGGGTGAATCCGGCGTGGGTCGCGCCGACGCCGCTGCGCTCCGGCCCGTAGTTGTCTGCTCGATGGCGATCGAATCAGGTCTGCGCCGGCGCCGACGGCGGAGCAGCGATGCGCCCGCGCCGGGGCGCGGCGAGGAGCAGCACGCCGGCGATCGCCAGCGGGAGCGCGCCCATCAGGCGCGGCGCTTCGTGCGGGAAGTAGTAGAACACGAACCCCGCAAGCCCGAGCGAGGCGAACGCGCCGAGACGCGGCCAGCGCCACGCCAGGACGAGCAGCGTGAGCAGCGGCACCAGGAAGAACGCCATCATGCGAGCGGTCGTCGCGGGGTCGGGGTCGTTGAGGAGATGATCCGTGCCGTCCAACAGGACGAACCCGCTCCAGAAGAGCACGACGGCGGTGATGGTCAGCCGGGCGATGAGCGTGATGAATCGGCGCATGATGGACCCCGGAGCCGCGCGGCACGAGCCGCGATGATGCACGGTTCTTCGGAAATCGGCGAGCAGACTTTCATCGGCCACGCGCGGGCCGCTGGTTGAGCGAAGCAGCGGAAGCACGGCGACGTGCAGGGGTCAGATGACGCGGTCGCCCTTGTGGATGCCCAGGGCCGGGCGGACGTCGATCTGGAGCAGCGGGAGGCCGGTCTCCGCGGCCTGAACCTGCCTGGCGGCGTCCGCTTCGACATAGTCGCTGTGGCAACCGGCCTTGCCGGCGTCGGCGCCGACGGCCTTGCGCGTCTTGCTCGCGAGCGCGTGGATCTCGTCGGGAGACAGGACGCCGCGCTTGGCGAGGATCTCCTGCTGCTCGGGGGTGAGCGCGGCGGACCGCGCGGCGGCGCCGGCCTTGCCGCTGGCGCCGATCCGCTCGAAGCCCTCGGCCTTGCCCGACGCGAACTCCTGGATCTCCTTGCTGATGCGGACCGAGCACCAGTCGTGCCCGCACATGGCGCAGAAGTCGGTGTCGACGTCGAGGTCCTCGTCGTGATAGGCCCGCGCGGTGTCGGGGTCGAAGGAGAGCTCGAAGTGCTTTTCCCAGTTGAGCGCGGCGCGGGCTTTGGTCAGCTCGTCGTCGCGGTCGCGCGTGCCGGGGATGCCCAGGGCGACGTCGGCGGCATGGGCGGCGATCCTGTAGGCGATGCAGCCCTGCTTGACGTCGTCTTTCTTGGGAAGGCCCAGGTGCTCCTTGGGCGTGACGTAGCAGAGCATGGCCGCGCCGTGATAGGCCATCGCGGTCGCGCCGATGCAACTGGTGATGTGGTCGTAGCCCGGGAAGATGTCGGTGACGAGGGGGCCGAGGACGTAGAACGGCGCGCCGTGGCAGAGCGTCCGCTGGATCTTGGCGTTCCACTCGATCTGGTCGAAGGGGACGTGGCCGGGGCCTTCGATCATGACCTGGACGCCCTTGCGCCAGGCGCGCTCGGTGAGCTCGCCGAGGGTTTCGAGCTCGGCGAGCTGGGCGGCGTCGGTGGCGTCGGCGAGGCCGCCGGGGCGGAGCCCGTCGCCGATGGAGAAGGTGACGTCGTACTGGCGGAGGATGTCGCAGATGTCCTCCCAGCGTTCGTACATGATGTTCTCGCGGTTGTGGACGAGCATCCACTTGGCCAGGAGCGAGCCGCCGCGGGAGACGATGCCGATGAGGCGGTTCCTGACGTGCTTGAGGTGGGCGCGGCGCACGCCGGCGTGGATGGTGAAGTAGTCGACGCCCTGGCGCGCCTGGTGGTGGAGCGAGGCTTCGATCGTGGGCCAGTCGAGGTCGTCGATCTTCTTCCCGATGATCATCGAGTAGATGGGGACGGTGCCGATGGGGACGGTGGAGTGGCGGATGAGGGCGTCGCGGCAGGCGTCGAGGTCCCCGCCGGTGGAGAGATCCATGACCGTGTCCGCGCCCCACTTCTCGGCCCACTTGAGTTTCTCGACTTCTTCGTCGGTGCCGGATGAGACGGGCGAGGCGCCCATGTTGGCGTTGACCTTGGTGCGGCTGGCTCGGCCGATGGCCATGGGGTCGAGCTTGTGCCGGAGGTGGTTGATGTTGGCGGGGATGACCATGCGGCCCGCGGCGACCTCGTCGCGGACGGCGTCGGCGGCCCGGCCCGGGAAGAGCGCTTCGAAGTGCGGCTCGCGCTGCGCGACGCGGCGCATCTGGGGCGTGATGATGCCCAGGCGCGCGTGCTCGAGCTGCGTGATGGGCGTGAAGCCCGGCGGATGCGTCACCCGCATCTGTTCGCCGCGGGCGGTGGTGAAGACCGTCTCCGGCCCGCCGGCGCCCGGCGCCGCATGCCCCGCGCCGCGCTTCACCGACCATCCCGCGGGCAGGAAGTCCCAGGCGGTCTTGGCGCTGGGGGCGGGCATGTTCGGCGTGTCGGGCGAGGCGAAGGAGCGCGGCCCGCCGACGTCGTGGGCGAGGGCGAAGGAGCCGGGGGTGGTGGCGGCGGGCTCGGCGCCGGGGTTGTGCGCGCCGTGCAGGGGGGGGAGCGGGGGGAGCGGGGGGTGCGGGGGGTGCGGAGGCGGGGGCGGGGGGGGGGGGGAAACAGGGGCGCGGGAGGAATGAACGGGAGAGTGGGTGGTCATGGTCGCGTTCCCTCCGCCGGTGCGAACCGGGTCAGGTTCAACGGGTGCATCTCAGCGGATGGGAGCAGGCACGGGCATCCGGCCGGTGCTCATCCGCGCCCCGAGCGTTCGGGGGGAGCATATGCGCGGGTATGCTCTGGGGATGAACTCCCTGCTTGCGCTCGCGGCGGCCGCCACCATGTCGCTGCCTGAACCATCGCCCCAATCGCTGCCGCCCGCGACGCGACCCGAGGCCCGCGCGCCGCGGGCCATGGCGGCGACGAGCCACCCGCTGGCGACGGAGATCGCCCTCGACGTGATGCGCGCGGGCGGGAGCGCCGTCGACGGCGCGATCGCGGCCAACGCGGCGCTGGGGCTCATGGAGCCGACGGGCTGCGGGATCGGGGGCGACCTGTTTGCGATCGTGTGGGACCCCGCGGCGCGGAAGCTGTGGGGCTACAACGGCTCGGGGCGCGCGCCGGCGGGCCTGACCATCGAGCTCGTCAAGTCGCGCGGGCTCGAGGCGATCCCCGCGCGGGGGCCGCTGCCGGTGACGGTCCCGGGGTGCGTGGATGGGTGGTTCGCGCTCCACGAGCGGTTCGGGGCGCGGCCCATGGCCGAGAACCTGGCGCCGGCGATCGGGTACGCGCGCGACGGCTTCGCGGTGACGCCGGTGATCGCGGAGGGGTGGGCGGCGTCGGTGCGGGTGCTGCGGGCGTTCCCGGGGTTCAAGGAGCAGTTCACGGTGGAGGGCTCGGGCCGCGCGCCGCGCGCCGGCGAGACGTGGCGGAACCCGCGCCTGGCCGAGACGCTCGAGCGGATCGCGAAGGAGGGGCGCGCCGGCTTCTACCAGGGCGAGGTGCCGGCGCGGATCGAGGCGTACATGAAGGAGCAGGGGGGCGTGCTCACGGCGGCGGACTTTGCGGCCCACCGCGGAGCATGGGTCGAGCCGGTGAGCGCCAGCTACCGCGGGTACGACGTGTGGGAGCTGCCGCCCAACGGGCAGGGGATCGCGGCGCTGCAGATCCTCAAGATCCTCGAGGGGTACGACGTGAAGTCGATGGGCTGGGGGAGCGCCGATTTCGTGCACGCGTTTGTCGAGGCGAAGAAGCTCGCCTTCGAGGACCGCGCCCGCTTCTACGCCGACCCGGCGTTTGTCAGGACCCCCGTGCGGACGCTCCTCAGCGGCGACTACGCGGCGCAGCGGCGCGGGCTGATCGACATGCAGTCGGCGGCGCGGGCGGTCGAGCCCGGGGCGATCCCCGGCGGGGCCGACACGATCTACCTGACGGTGGCCGACGGATCGGGGATGATGGTCTCGCTCATCCAGTCGAACTACCGCGGGATGGGCAGCGGCATGACGCCGGGCTCGCCCGCGCTGGGCTTCATGCTCCAGAACCGCGGCGAGCAGTTCGCCCTCGACCCCGCGCACCCCAACGCGCTGGCGCCGGGCAAGCGGCCCTTCCACACCATCATCCCCGCGTTCATCACCAAGGACGGCGAGCCGTGGATGAGCTTCGGGGTGATGGGCGGGGCGATGCAGCCGCAGGGGCACGCGCAGATCGTGATCAACCTGATCGACTTCGGCATGACGCTCCAGCAGGCCGGCGACGCGCCGCGGATCCACCACGACGGCTCGACGGAGCCGCAGGGGCTCGTGAAGCCGATGCGCGACGGCGGCGTGCTGAACCTCGAGCCGGGCTTCCCCGAGGCGACGCTCGCGGAGCTGACGCGGCGCGGGCACGCGCTCAAGCCCGCGCCCACGCCGGTCTTCGGCGGCTACCAGGCGATCCGCCGCGAGGCCGACGGAACCTACACCGGCGCGTCGGAATCCCGCAAGGACGGCCGCGCGGCGGGATACTGACGCGGCGGGCGTGCCTGTTCCCGGACGAACCGGAACGTCTCCCCGACGATCCGGGGCCGTCCCCGGACGATCCGGGGAGATTCCCGGATGACCCGCGAACATTCCCGGATGACCCGCGAACATTCCCGGATGACTCGCGAACATTCCCGGATGACCCGCGAACATTCCCGGATGACCCGCCAGCGCTCCCGGATCACCCGTGGAGACCCCCGGACGGTCCCGGGAGTCCCGGGGCGCGGCGCGGGAGTCCCGGCGACGAACCGCGGGCGTCCGCCCGGTCGTTGAGGAATCCGGCCGATGAAACCAGGGCCTCCGCGACCGGGCGCCGCGGATCAGGCCGCCGCCGGGGGAGGGGACGGGGGGGAGGCTGGGGGCGGCTCGGCGGGTCGGTCGGCCAGGGGCATCACCACCACCGCGTTGTGCGGCGCGGGGCAGACGCTCGCGCACACGCCGCAGCCGGTGCACACCTCGGGCCTGATCGCGGGCTTGCCCGCCGCGACTTCGATCGCGCCCGGCACCGGGCAGCGCTCCGAGCAGACCGTGCAGAACGAACCGGTGTGCGCCAGGCACGCCTCGGTCTGGATCCACGCGACGCCCATCTTGAGCGGCCGGCCGGCGCGGAGGACGCCCGGCTCGCACGCGCTGATGCACGGCGTGTCTTCGCACATGATGCACGCCGAGGCGTAGGGGTCGATCATGGGCGTGCCCGCCGCGTGGCGGAAGCGCGCGGGCGCGTGGACGATCGCGCCGACGGGGCAGGCGGTGATGCACGCGCTGCAGCGCGTGCAGCCGGCGAGAAAGGCGGCCTCGGGCACGGCCCCGGGCGGGCGGTGGATGGGGAGCGTGACGCGGCGGGCGTCCGGCGCGGCGGGCGCGGCGCGGTCGGCCGGGCGCGCGGGAGGCCGCAGCGCGTCCGCGGCGGCTTCGAGGCGCTGCGAGGCGGCCCGCGCCAGGCCGCCGAAGAGGCGGCCGCGGAGGAGGTCTCGGCGGCTGAGGTCGTCGCTCATCGGCTACCTCGATGGCGCGGCGCGGGGCGCGAGCCCGTCGGGAACATCGGGCCGGCCGAAGGTGGGCGCGAGCTGATCGAACTCGGCGGCGGGCGCGTGGCACTGGACGCAGTTGGTGCGCGAGAGGTGGTCGGGCCGCCAGCCGTCGTAGCCGTGCTCGCCGTGGCAGCTCACGCAGTTGGTGCGCATGAAGGTGGCGTGGGGCATGACCGGCGGCGCGCCGGCCCAGGCGCGCGTGCCGCCGTAGCCGCCGGGGCGGAACCCGACGAACGTGTTGCCCGCCGACAGGTCCGCGCCGTGCACCTCCGCGGCGGCCTCGACGTGGCACTGCGTGCAGTTGGTCAGGTACGTGTGCGACACCATCCGCGCGACCTTGTCGCCGGTGGTGAGCCCCAGGGCGTGACAGGCGCGGCAGGTCTGGATGTTGAGGTCGGCGATGGGGTGGGGGATCGTCGGCGGGGCGCCCTCGAAGGCGCGGAGCGCGGCGCGCTGCCCCATCGCGCGGACGCGCGCCGCGAACTTGTCGGCGACGGCCGCCGGGTTGGCGCGCGACTCGGGGATGACGTAGGGCGCGGGGTTGTTGAGCCGCCAGGCGAGTCCCTCCGCCGCGCGGTCGCCCGGGCGGGGCGGCTCCGGCGGCCGCAGGGACTCGGGGATGGGCTGACCCGCGACGCGCTGGACCGCCGGCGCCGGCTGACCGGGCCCGCCCGAGACGGCGGCGACGGCCAGGCACGCCGATGCGAGCAGGCCGGTCCACACGAACTCGGGCCTGAGTCGCGGCCTGGGCTGGGGGGTGGTCATGGGGGGCTCCTAGGCCTTGCGGATCGAGACGGCGCACTTCTTGTAGTCGGGCTGCTTGGAATAGGGGTCGTACTCGTCGAGCGTGACGAGGTTGATGAGCTTGCCCTCGTCGAAGAAGGGGACGAAGACCTCGCCGGGCTTGGGGTTGCCCCGCCCGCCGATCCACGCGGGCAGGTCGATCTCGCCGCGGCGGCTCTTGACGGTGACGGCCTCGCCCGATTTGATGCCCAGCCGGGCCGCGTCGTCCTTGTGCAGCTCGACGTAGGCCTTGGGCATGGCGCGATGGAGCTGGGGGATCCGCCGCGTCATCGTGCCGGTGTGCCAGTGCTCGAGCACGCGGCCGGTGCAGAGCCAGAAGGGGTATTCGGCGTCGGGCATCTCGGGCGGGAACTCGTGCGGGCGGAACCAGATGAGCGCCCGGTCGTCCTTGGTCACCGAGTGGTAGAACTGGTGCCCCTTGCCGGTGGCGACGAAGGGGTCGTCGTGCTCGCTGAAGCGCCAGCGGGTCTCGCGCCACGAGCCGTCGGCCTGCTCGACGACGGGCCAGCGCAGGCCGCGGGCCTTGACGTACTCCTGGTAGGGCGCGAGGTTCTTGTGCTTGCGGGTGGTGAACGGGCGGTACTCCTCGAAGAGCCGCTCGTCGACGTTCACGTCGTAGTAGCGCGACCACTCCCAGATGGGCACTTCGCGCCCGGCCTTGTCGGCGGTGTGGAAGATCCACGTGCCGTCGGCGCCCTTCATCCCCTCGACGCCCAGGTCGAGCAGCCTGCGGGAAACGGCGATGAGCTGCCAGCAGTCGTCGCGGGCGTCGCCGGGCGGATCGACCATCTTGAACCACTGCTGCGTGCGGCGCTCCGAGTTGCCGTACATCCCGTTCTTCTCGACCCACATGGCGCTGGGGAGCACGAGGTCGGCCAGCTCGGTCGTCGCGGTCGGGTAGACGTCGGAGACGATCATGAACTTGTCGGCGAGGTCCTTCTTGGCGCGGAAGTTGCGGCGGAGATTGGGGATGGTCTGGCCGGGGTTGGTCACCTGCACCCACATGGTGGTGATGTCGCCGCCCTTGTCCGTCGGCGTGTTGAAGCGCTTGAACATCTCGACGGTGTGGTAGCCGGGGGTGGGGCTGATCCGCCCCGCGGGCACGCCCCAGAGCTCCTCGGCTTCCTTTCGGTCCTGGGCGTTGGCGACGAGCCGCCCGCCGGGGAGGAGGTGGCAGAGCGTGCCGACTTCGCGCACCGTGCCGCAGGCCGAGGGCTGGCCGGTGAGGCTGGTGGCGGCTTCGCCGGGCTTGCCGAAGTGGCCCGAGAGCAGGTGGATGCCGTGGACGAGGCAGTTGATGGCGGTGCCGCGGGTGTGCTGGTTCATGCCCATGCACCAGAGGCTGTTGATGCGCAGGTCGCGCCGGCCGAAGAGTTCGCCGAGCATGCGGATCTTGTCCGCGGCAACGCCCGAGAGTTCCTCGACCTTCTCGGGGGTGTAGGGCTCGAGCGCCTTGGCGTATTCCTCGAAGGTCATCGGCACGCCGAGCATGGCGGGCGGTGACTTGTCCTCGGACGGCGGGCCGAGCTGGCGGAAGTTGCAGTGCCTGGCGACGAAGTCCTTGTCGTAGGTGCCGTTCCTGATGAGGAGATGGGCGATGCCGTTGGCGAGGGCGAGATCGCCGTGGGGCTTGAAGAGCAGGACGTGGTCGGCGAGGTCGCTCGTGCGCGTGCGGCGCGTGGTGAGGTCGATGACGGTGACGGTTTCGCCGCGCGTCCGCCGGTCCACCAGGCGCGAGAAGAGCACCGGGTGCATCTCGGCCATGTTGTTGCCCCACATGATCGCGACGTCGCAGGCGTCGAGGTCGTCGTAGACGCCCGGGGGCTCGTCGACGCCGAAGGTGGAGAGGAAGCCTGTCACCGCCGACGACATGCAGAGCCTCGGGTTGCCGTCGATCTGGTTGCTGCCGAGGCCGGCCTTCATGAACTTGTTGCCGGCGATGCCTTCGCCGAGCGTCCACTGGCCGGACCCGTAGAGCGCAAACCCCTTGGGGTTGGCCATGATCTTCGAGGCGATGGTCTCGATCGCCTCGTCCCAGGTGATCGGTTCGAGCCGGCCGTTGCGGCGGATCATGGGCGTGGTGAGGCGATCCTTGCCGTAGAGCGCGAGCCCGACGTGATAGCCCTTGACGCACAGGAGGCCCTTGTTGACTTCCGCCTTCTGGTCGCCCTGGATGGCGACCACGCGGCCGTTCTCGGTGCCGACCATGACGTGGCAGCCGGTGCCGCAGAATCGGCACGGCGCCTTCTGCCAGCGCAGGGGCGAGCCTTCGGGTTGTTCCGGCAGGATGGGCAGCGCGAGCGCCCGTGCCGCGCCCGACGCGGCGGCCGTCGCCGCGGCCATCGCCGATGCCTTGACAAACGTCCGCCGGCTCGCGGTGAGCATGGGTCATCTCCTAAGGGGCCTGTGTGCGCGCGTGACCGTCTTGAGACGAAGTCTCATCGAAGTGAACGCACACGACGTCGATCCGCTCGATCCCGGGAATCGCGTTCAACTCGTCGACGAGCTGCAGATCGCTGTGAGCGCTGTCGGTCTCGGCGATCAGCGCCACGCGATGGCCGAAGCGCTCACCCACGGTGAGCCGCGGATGTGACAAAAGCACATGAAAAGCCGCATCGGCAGCGGGGGTGTCCTGCAGCGTTACGACCAGTCCACTGACCGACATGGCGGTCTCCACGGAGCGCGCGGCCGCACGAAGATCCGCGCGCCGTCACGATCGCATCGACTGTCGATGATACTGCGCCGCCGCACGCCGAGCAATCGTGCCGCGCGGAACAGAATCGAGTCGCACGCGCGCGCGCGAGGTGGTATTCTTCTGAGCGCGCCGCGTGGGTGCGGGTTCGTCAGCATCCACTGGCCATCGGCCGCTGGTTGATCGGAGCGATCACGTGACCTCCACCCAACCGCTCAACACGGTTCGCCCCGATCCGCCGTCGGGGCCCGTTCGCGCGGCGACGCCCGGGGAGTCCACCGCCCACTGGACCGGGTGGCTTCTGTCGGGCGGGTTTCTCCTGCTCGCGGGGGGACTGCTCGTTGCGTCGCGCCGCCCCGACATCCCGATTGAGCCGCCGGCCGCGATCGCGCACGCCGATCTGGCGCCCGGGCCTCGGCGCGAGACGCTGGCCGATCCGCCGAGCATCCACGTGTACGGCGTGCCGCAGACATGCAACGGCTGCCACCAGATCTTTGCTTCGGCTTCCGCCGCCCGTGCTGAACTGACCTTCCACCAGGACATCCGCCTCAATCACGGACTCAACGATCGCTGCGTGAACTGTCACGACGAGCGCGACCGCGAGCGGCTCACGCTCCGCGATGGCACCACGGTTCCGTTTGCCGAGACCCCGATGCTCTGTGCCCAGTGTCACGGCACCGTGTTCCGCGATTGGCAGCGGGGCACCCACGGCAAGACGCTCGGCTCGTGGGTCACGGGCGCGCCCGAGCAGCAGCGCCTCAACTGCAACCAGTGCCACGACCCGCACTCCCCGCGCTATGACCCCTATGTCCCCCTGCCCGGCCCGCGGACGCTGCGCATGGGCGCATCCTCCTCGCAGCCCGCGCACATCCCAGCCTCGGAAAGCCCCCTGCAGCGCTGGCTGCATCGCGAGCACCCGTCCGCCAAGCCCGACCAGGTCCACGACGGAGGTCATCCATGAGCGATGTGCGGATCTGGGAAGGTCCATCTCACGGCACAACGGCGGCGGAGCCCGAGCTGACGCGTCGCAGTTTTCTCCGGACCGGCGCGGCGGCGGCGGGGGGCATGGCCGCGCTGGCGGCGGCGCTGGCGCCGCTGCGTGAACTGGCCAGCGACGAGATCGTGAGCCTCGACCAGTTTCTGCAGAAGCACTACAAGGAGATGACGCCGCAGGAGATGGAGCGGGCGCTCGAGCGGATCCGCGCGCAGGTCGAGGAGCGCTATGCCGTCCGCCCGCATCTGCGCGACATCAAGCCGATGGAGGGCGTCGAGTTCGCGTACGCGCTCAACCTCTCGCGGTGCATCGGCTGCCGCAAGTGCGTCCACGCGTGCGTGGCGGAGAACAACCAGTCTCGCAGCCCCGAGGTGCAGTACATCCGCGTGATCGAGATGCCGCGGGGCACGCTCGACGTGGAGAAGGGCAACCATCACTACGACCGGCCGACCGTGCCCGATGCGGACCACTTCTATCTCCCGGTCCAGTGTCACCAGTGCGCGAATCCCCCGTGCGTGAAGGTGTGCCCGGTCGAGGCCACGTGGCAGGAGGCCGACGGGATCACCGTGGTCGATTATGACTGGTGCATCGGCTGCCGGTACTGCGAGGCGGCGTGCCCCTACTGGGCGCGCCGGTTCAACTTCGCCAAGCCCAATCTCCCCAGGGACCAGCTCAATCCCAACATGAGCTACCTCTCCAACCGCCCGCGCGAGAAGGGCGTGATGGAGAAGTGCCACTTCTGCCTCCACCGCACGCGCGAAGGGCGCATGCCCGCGTGCGTGGAGATCTGCCCGACGGGGGCGCGCAAGTTCGGGAACGTGCTCGATCCCAAGTCCGAAGTGTCGGAGATCCTCCGCACCAAGCGCGTCTTCGTCCTGAAGGAAGACGTCGGCACGCTCCCGCGGTTCTTCTACTACTTCGACGAGCGTTACCCCAACTCTCTCGACCCCGAGGCCGTCGCCATCGCCGAGCGGCTCAAAGCCGAGGAGGGCGAGGCCTACGGCTGCCTTCCGGGGCCCGCCGGGCCGCGGAGCGACTTCGTCGCCGCCGCCCAGCCGCAGTGGTGGAACGGAGTCCGCGCATGAGGACCTACCTCACCTTTCTCGTCCGCTGTTTCCGTCTCAGCTTCGTCGGCGACTGGCGCTATTACGCGTGGATGTTCGTTCTCACCGCCGTCGCGCTCATCGGCCTCAACGCCTACTGCAAGCAACTCGTCTACGGCCTCGCGACCACGGGCATGACCGACCAGGTCTCCTGGGGCTTCTACATCGCCAACTTCACGTTCCTGGTCGGCATGGCCGCCGCCGCGGTCATGCTCGTGATCCCCGTCTACATCTACCGCAACCGCGAACTGCACGACCTGGTGATCTTCGGCGAACTCTTTGCCGTCGCGGCGATCATCATGGCCATGCTCTTTGTCACGGTGGATCTCGGCCGGCCCGACCGCTTCCACCACCTCATGCTCCGCTTCAACTTCCCCGCCTCCATGCTCACGTGGGACATCCTGGTGCTCAACGGCTACCTGTTCCTCAACCTGCACATCTGCGGGTATCTCATCTACTGCGCCTATCGCCGGCGGCCGCCGAGCAGGATCTTCTATGTCCCCTTCGTCTTCGTGGCCATCGCCTGGGCGATCAGCATCCACACCGTCACGGCGTTTCTCTACAGCGGCCTGGGCGGGCGCCCGTTCTGGAACTCCGCGGTCGTGGCGCCGCGCTTTCTCGCCTCGGCGTTTGCCGCGGGGCCGGCGTTTCTGATTCTCTCGCTCTCCGTGCTGGCGCGGTTCACGACGTACCAGGTGCCCGCCAAAGCCTTCCTGACGCTCCGAAACACCGTCACCATCGCGCTCGCCATCAACATGTTCCTCCTCGGGTCCGAGGCCTTTACCGAGTTCTACACCGGCTCGGCCCACGGCGCCTCGGCGCGATACCTCTTTCTCGGGCTCCACGGGCACTCGGCCCTGGTCCCGTGGATCTGGACGGCCATCATCCTCAACACCGCCGCGCTCGTGCTCCTTTTCACGCCGCTGAGCCGACGCCTCCCGGTCCTGCAGGCGGCCTGCGTCATGCTCATCGTCGGCATCTGGATCGAAAAGGGCATGGGCATGATCGTCCCCGCCTTCGTCCCCTCCCCGCTCGGCGAGATCGTCGAGTACCTCCCCACGCTCAATGAGACGCTGGTCACGCTGGGCATCTGGGCGGCGGGCCTGCTGATCTACACGATTCTCGTCCGCGTCACCGTCCCGGTGCTCACGGGCCGCCTCACGCACGACCAGCCGTACTTCGCGGATTCCATCGCACCCGCCCTGACCTCGGAAGCGCGCGCCTGAACCGCCACCTGCCCACGCCCGAAGGAGGCCAGCAGTCGCTCCGCGACCACGTGATCGCCAAGGCCGCGCACGCCCGCGACCGCGCCGGCGGGCGGATCGACCGCGCCGCGATGAATCGTCTTCTCCTGGACCGCTCGGTGGTCCGCTACCCGCTCGGGGTGCGGTTCGATGCGCAGCCGCTGCGCGCGGGCGAGTTCGCGTGCCTGGAGCCGCTGGGCGCGCACCCGAGCGACGGCTTCTGCCTCTTCATCCATCCGCTCTTCGAGAATGTTGACGAGCTCATCCCGCTCCTCATCGCGTACTACATCCCCTCGGTGAACTACGGCGACGTGGCGACGCACATCGAGGCTGAGACCTACGGCGCGGCGCTGCTCGGACTGGACGTGGAGGAGTACTACCGGATCCTGTGCTCGGTGGCCGACACCGTCTCGGCCGAAGGGGGAACGCGCGAGTAAGGCCATCGTGCCGATGCAGCCCTTGCCGCGATCCGCGACGTGCGCGAATCAACGACGCGCGCGGGAAACCGTCGAGTGCCGTGTGTCGACACCCCCTCCCGCGGCCTCCCGCTGCCGCCTCAGTTCGGGCGGCAGGGGTGGTTGATCGGCAGGGCGTTGCGGAAGTCGGTGATGCCCCGGCCCATGCCGGCGCGCTGGTTGATCCGCGACATGAGGGCCGGACCGAGCTGCGTCTGGAGCTCCATGCTCGTGGCGCAGCCGATGGGGTTGCTGGCGGAAGCGACGACGGCCGACTCGGCCATGCGGGTCACGACGCCGGTGTCGAACGCGCGCTGGCTGAAGGCGAGGTCGGCGAAGAGGGTGGTGAGCCCGCGCATGTCGATGGCGCCGCCGGGGTTGGTGAGGCTCGTGGGCGCGGGCGGGTTGACCGGCAGGTGCGCGACGGTGCCGAAGCGGTTCGACGGCAGCCCGTCAATCCGCCGAACGGCGTTTGGCCCGCCCGACTGTGCCGCAAAGGTGTTCACCTGGAACTGCAGCGGCACGGGCGTGCCGGGCGTCACTTCGTACGTCCCGTTTACCGTGAGGAGGCCCTGGTTGTAGCTGATCCCGTCGACGCGCGTCACCTGGTCGAAGCTGGTGAAGCCGGCGGCGTTGTTCTGCGTGCCCGTGTCCACGAATATGGGCCCGGTGGAGGGGTCGGAGGTGTAGGCGTCGACGAAATAGTTGTTGCGCGGATCGAACTCGAGGATGGCGACGTGGGCCGGCCCGCCCATGGCCTCGGGGACGAGGGCGTTGACGAACACCGTGCCGCGTTCATTGCTCGAACCCATCGCCGTCCGGCCCGAGGCGTTGCCCAGGAACGGGACGTCGATGATCTGGACGGCGAGCGTGAGGGGCACGTTGATGCTGTAGATGCCCGGGGCGACGCTTGCGTCGGGGCGGCCGACAGCGAAAAGCGACGTGCCGACGGCGCCGATCCCGGTGAGGCCCAGGTTTGAGAACTGCGCGACGCTCACGAAATCGGACTGCGGGTCACGGAGGTCGAGAGCGAAGATTTCGGAGAAGTCGCTCCCGCCGCCGACGATGTCGGACTCGAGCCGGTAGAGCGTGCGTGATCCAAGCGGCGTGCCGGCGATGGCCAGCCCGCCGGCCTGGGTGGGTCCGGTGCGCGGGCTGATGGTCAGTGTGCGCGGGTCGGTTGAGAACGTGGTCGTGTCGATGGACGCCGTGCGGAGCTGAGCCGCCGACTCATCGATGAAGAAGAAGCCGATGTTCGCCTCGGAGACCTGGCAGGGGTGGTCGAAGGGGAGACCGAAGCGGAAGTCGCCCAGCGCCTGACCCACGCCGAACATCTGGTTGGTGTGGGCCGAGACGGCGCCGGGGATGTTGGCGAACTCGGGGGACATGGCGCAGACCGTGGGGGACTGGGAGGTGCTGAGGATGTGGTCGATCACCATGGCGGTCGCGGCGCCGAGCGCGCTCGACGAGAAGCTGAGCCCGGCGAACTCGGGGCGCGTGCGCAGGTCGGGCTCGGTGGTGGGGCCGGAGACGAAGGCGGGGGCGAGGGGCATGCCGCGGGTTTCGGAGCCGATCTCGCCCGGGAAGCGTGCGGTCTGGGTGATCTGGAGGACGGTGGGGTCGCCGGGGCCGCCGGTGGCGCCGGGGTTGTAGACGATGAAGGCCCGCTGGCCCGCACCGTCGACGACGGACATGATCACGCGGTTGCCGAGGTAGGCGACGCCGAGCACCTGCGGGTTGTTGTTGACGTCGAACGTGCCGGTGATGACGGTGGAGGCGTCGACGCTGATATCAGTGACGCCGATGAGGTGGTTGGTGCGCGGGTCGTACTCAAAGACCTGGAGATCGGTGAGATTGGTGCCCGAGAGGCCGGGGACCTGCGCGACGAAGAAGACGCTGCCGCGTTCGCGCGCCCCGGCGAGGCCGCCCTGCGGCTGGCTGACGGCGAGGGCTCCGCGGACGTCGGTCATCGAGCTGCCGATGGTGAACTCGTGGAACTCCATGAAGGTGCCGCCGCCGACGGTCATGGCGTTGCCGAAGATGCGCGAGCCGAGCGTCGCGAGGCCGTGGAAGAGCGGCACGGGGCCCGAGGAGGAGGCGAGCTGGGTGAAGCCCGACGCCGGGTTGTTGAGATTGAGCCCGAGCAGCGACCAGGAGTTGCCGCTGGAGCCGGTGGCTTCGAGGCGGAGGAGCTGTCCCTGGGCGCTGCCGTCGTCGCGGCGCGCGACGCCGTCGAACGTGGCGCCGAAGTTGAGCCCGGCGGGGTTGGAGAGAACGGTGATCTCGGCGCCGAGATCGTTGCGGGCGATGAGCTGCATCGCCATGGGATCGAAGTAGAGGAGGAGGTTGTCGAAGTTGGTGACCATCCCCGTGCCGCAGGGGTGGCCGAAGCTGAGCGAGAGACGGAAGTCGTTGGCGGACTGGCCGAAGCCGAACTGCTGGTTGACGTGCCCGAGGAGGAAGTTGGGGGCCGAGGTGAGCTCGGGGGCAAGGAGGCAGTTGACGGGATCGACGGAGGAGTTGACGATGGCGGTGCGGAAGAGGTCGCCCAGTTCGCTGCGACCGGCGGCCTGGGCGCTGTAGGCGACGTTGGCCGCGAAGCCGAGGGTCATGTCGATCGTGCTGGTGGGGCTGGCGAGGTTCAGCGGCGCCGGCGGCGCCACGAGCGTTTCCGATCCGAGGCCGAGCACATCGCGCACCGACTGGGTGATGCGCACGACCGTCGGGTCGTTGGTCGTTCCCGCGGCGTCGGGGTTGATGAACACGAAGTAGCGCATCCCGTTGTTTTCGTCCTGGATGCTCAGGACCAGCCGCCCGTTGACAAACGTCGAGCCGGTGACGGTGATGTCGTGCTGGCTGAGGGCCATGACGTCGATGCCCGGGGCGATCGTCGAGGCGCCGAAGGAGATGTTGGCGATGCGGCGGACGTAGCTGTTCCGCGGATCGATCTCGAACACCGAGGCGGTGATGCCCGGGATCATGGAGAAGTCGCCGGAGTCGCCGGTGACGAAGATGGAGCCGCGCGTGTTGGAGCCGCCCAGCGCGCCGTCGATTGCGTTGAAGGGAAGCTGGAGGCGGGGCGTGAGCGTGCCGGGGGAGACGCCGAGCTCATAGATGGTGAAGGTGTCATCGAGCACGCCCGGGAGCCCGCCGGCGAAGATGCGCGTGCCGATCGTGCCGAGGCCGAAGAGGTCGATCCCGTTGAGCATGCCCGAATCGACGGCGGTGAACCCGGCCATGGGGTTCATCAGGCTCAGCGACTGGAGCGTGAAGGTGCCGCCGCTGGAATCGATGTCGAGCACGAGGAACTCGCGCGTGCCGTTGGCGGCGACCGAGCGCACCGCCGCGCCCGTGACGTCATTGAACGAGAACGGCCCGGCGAGCGGCGAGTCGACCGAATCGAGCTCGTTGCGCGCGAAGAGATTGCCGGACGAGTCGATCCCGATGATCGGCGGGAGCGCGCCGAGCTGGCCCGGGCGCAGGCAGGGGTGCCCGAGCGGCAGCATCAGGCGGAAGTCGTTCACCGCAAGCCCGACGCCGTTCTGAACGTTGATCCGTCCCGCCAGGAAGTTCTGCAGGCCGGTGAACAGGATGTTCGTGGATGCGCACGCGACCGGGTCGACGCTCGAGGCGATGACCTGCCCGGCGACCATGAGGCGGAACGACTCGGACGTGACGGCGAGCGGGCCGAAGCCCATCGCCGCGAAGAGCGTGGGCAGACCCGGATCGACGGTGCCCGAGCCCATGGGGAGGTTGAGCGGGCCGGGCGCGTTGCCGCGCGTCTCGCTCGCGAGCCCCGGGAGGCGGCCGCCAAAGGCCTGAACGCGCACGATCGTCGGGTTCAGCGTGGTGCCGGCGGCGGTGGCGTTGATGGTGACCAGGAACATGCCGAACTCGGTCTCGACCTGCGCGAAGACCAGGCCCGAGGCGACGGAGAGACCGATGACCTGGCCGCCCAGGAGCGACGAGGCGGTGGTGCCGTCTTCGAACATGGTGGTGCTGCCGGTGACGAGCGGTCCGGACGCGCGAAGGACATAGTTGCTGCGCGGATCGACTTCGAAGATGGACCCGCCGATGAACTCGCTCGACGAGCCCTGAGCGCCGAAAAGGACCATGGTCCCGCGCTCGGTGATGCCGCCCGCGTCGCTGCCGACCGAGTCGAAGGGCAGGAGCATGCGCGGCGTCAGGGTCGGCGAGCCGAGCATCATTTCAACGATCGTGTGCGATTGGAGCCCGGCCTGCGAGTTGAACGTGGACGCGAAGAAGCGGTTGCCGATGGTCGCGAGGCCGAAGACGGGATTCGATGCGCCCGGATCGGACGCGCGCACCTGGAAGACGCTGTCCATCTGCGTGAGGTCGAGCCCGAGCAGGCGCCATCCGCCTGAGAAGGATTCGAGGCGGAAGACTTCGATTCCGGTGCCCGACGCGTTGCTGCCGAGCGCGAGGCTGGCGCCGCCGTCGTTGAAGTTGAAGGACCCGTCGAACAGGGAACCGGAGCGGAGCACGATGCGCTCGCCGCCGAGGGCGGGCCGGCGGACGAGTTGCAGCTCTTCATCACTGGGGTTGTCGAAGATGAAGGTGAGATCCCGTGGTCCCTGGTTGAGCGGGGGGGCGGCGCGGGCGACCTGGGTGCCGCCGGAGGTTGCGAGGCGCACCGATTGACCGCCGCCGGGCGAGTTGGCCACCTGCTGCGATTCGTCGCCGGAGCGCGCCGAGGTGTCACTGGTATCGAGCTGGGTGGACGTGAGCTCGGACTGGGCCGGATCCGGGTTGTCAGCGTCGCTCGCCTCGTCTGAAGTGATTTCGCTGGTGGTCCCGGACGCGTCGTACGCGACCGCGATCGTCCCCGTGTTCTCCGCTCCGCCCATCGCCATCGTCGGCTGCCCGGCGGTCACTTCCATCAGCCCGGTCGTGCCCTTGACGGCGAGCGTGGCGTCGGGCGCCTGGATCTGCACGTCATTGGCGACGGTCGCCGAGGCGACGTCGAACTTCACGCGGCCGTAGGGGAGCTCGACGGTGGTCTTTTCCGTTCCGGCGCGGGCGACGGCCTCGCGGAGGAGCACGCGCGAAATGCGGTCGATCGTGAGCACCTGGCCCACGCCGATCTTGACCTGCACGGCCGAGCGCAGACCCGTGTTGAGCTCGGCGCCCTCGCTGAGGAGCGCTCCCACCGTCGCGTTCTGCCATTCCTTGTCGGCTCCGAGCCGGTACTGCACCTTGCCCTCGAAGGCGACGATGACCGCGGGCGTCTTGCCGGCCTGCGGCAACTCCGGGGCGGCCTCGGGCTGTCCGGGCGCCTGCACCGCTCGAGCCGCGCCGGCGGCGGCAAAGAGCGCGGCCGGCGCCGTGCGCCGGACTTCACCCGCCTGAGCAGCGCCCGCCCCGATGATCACGAGCGTTCCGCCGAGCACGAATCGGTTGAGCTTCGCCATGGTGTGCACCCGCATTAGAGTTGAACTGTTCACTCCCGCGCGGCGCGTTCGCATCCGTGTGAGCGCGCCGACGCCCCCCGGCGGCATGCTGCCAGGGGAGCCCCGCGAGCATACCGAATGGAGCGCCGACGTGCGTCAATCCCCCGATTTCCTCCGACCCCGCGCTTCCCTCAGGTATTCCTCCCGGTCCTGAAAGGGGGCCAGGCCGGCACCCGCTCTCGGCGGTCTCGAAGGCTTCCGCTCGGCGACACGTTCGGCACGTAAACTTCCCCGCATGCTCGGCTCCCGGGGACTCACGTCGGTCACGCTCGCCAACAAGTGCCTGTTTCTGTTCGGCATCGCGGCGGTGGTGATCATCCTCGCGGCCCTCATGGTCCCCTGGTTGCGGATGAACGCCCTCGTCGATGACGACGGCGTCGAGGCATCGCGGCAGATGGTGCGCGTGTGGGACGCGATGCGGGCTCAGAAACCGCCTTCCCCCCCCGCGCCGACCCCCGCGCCGCTCCCCCCGCCGGCCCCCGGCTCGACTTCGCAGCCGCCGACCTCCGCAGGTTCCGGATCGGCCGAGTCCGGCGTGCCGGGTGCGCCTGCGTCAACGTCCCCGGACATCACGCCCCTGGATCGCGGTCAGATTTCCGTGATCCCGGGCGAGCAGGTGGGCGCCGAGCGGCAGAAGGAGCCGTTCATCGGCCAGGCCTGGGACCGGTTCCTTGACGATCCCGGCGCGTCGGAGTTTGCCTCCGCGAACTGGAAACTGCTCGTCCGGCATTACCGCTACGCCCGCGCGATTCGCGACGAGCGCGGCGCGCTCACCGGGCTGGTCCTGCTCGAACGACACTCGGCCGCCGCCGCTCGGGACATGATCGCCAACACGGTCTACCTCGCCAGCGCCGGGCTGGTGGCGCTCGGGCTGGCCATCCTCGTCTTCTACCTCATCACGCAGTATCTCATCTTGAGTCCCGTGCGCACGCTCCGCCAGACCGCCGAGCAGGTCCGGCAGGGGAACCTCCAGATCCGCTCCGAGATCCGCACCGGCGACGAGTTCGAGGAGCTGGCCGAGACGTTCAACGCCATGCTCGCGGCTCTCCAGGACACGCAGCGGAGCCTGCGCTCGATCAACGTCGAGCTCGACAAGCGCGTCGACGCGCTCGAAACGCAGAACGTTTCGCTGCACGAGGCCAACCGGCTCAAGGGGCAGTTCCTCGCGACCGTCAGCCACGAGCTGCGCACCCCGCTCAACTCCATCATCGGGTTCACCGAGTTGCTGCTCGACATCGCCAACCGCGAGCTCGAAGCGGGCGACGACTCGACGCGCCTGGCCAAGCGCCGCCGGTATCTCGAGATCATCATCTCCTCGGGCCGCTCGCTCCTCGATCTCATCAACGGCCTGCTCGAACTCGCCAAGATCGAGGCCGGGAAGGTCGATCTCACGATCGAGCCCATCGACCTTCGGGAGGCTGCCGAGGGCCTCCTGGCCCTCATCCGTCCGCTCGCCGACAAGCGCGGCGTCGCGCTCCACCTCGAGATCGAACCCGGTTCATCCGCCGGCGATTCGGCCCTCCCGGGCGAGCTGCCCCTGATCATCCACTCCGATCGCGGCAAGCTCCACCAGATCATCTTCAACTTCCTGAGCAACGCGGTGAAGTTCACCGGCGACGCGGAGTCCGCTCCGCCTCCCTCCTCGCCGACCTCCGCGACGCACCCTTCCGCCGTCGGCGGCGGGAGCGCCGGCGCGCCCGGCGGCGGCGTCGTCACGCTGCGCGTCGAATCGATCCTCGATCGCTCGTCGGTCGCTTCGGGAAACGCCGGTGACGGCGCGCCCGGCGCCGACCCCGACGCGCGCGAGCGTGTCCGCATCAGCGTGCTCGACAACGGCCCGGGCATCGCCCCGGGCGACCTCGACCGCATCTTTGACAAGTTCACGCAGCTCTCCGGCGGGCACACGCGCAAGCACGCCGGCGCCGGCCTGGGCCTGTCGATCTGCAAGGAGCTCACGCACCTCCTGCAGGGCGAGATTCAGGTGCAGAGCGAGCCGGGCCGCGGCTCGATGTTCAGCGTGATCCTCCCGCGCACGCTCGACTCGGCCCGCACCGCCGAGACCAAGCTCGAAGCGCAGTTCCGCGGCGTCCTCGCCGGCCGGAGCGAGCCCGCGGCCAGCGCGCCCACCACCGGCGCTGCGCCGCCCGCCGCCTCGGCCTCCTGAGTCGCCACCAGTATCATCCCCCGCATGGGCGCTCCGCTGCGCGTCGTCATCCCGGGCGGCTCAGGCCAGGTCGGTTCGATCCTGGCGCGGCACTTTCACTCCCGCGGCGACCACGTCACGGTGCTCTCACGGACGCCGCGCCCCAAGGACACCGGCCCGGCAACCTCGCGGATTCCCTGGACCGTCCTCGCGTGGGATGGCCGCTCGCCGGGCGACTGGGCCCGCGCGATCGACGGGTGCGACGTGGTCATCAACCTCGCGGGGCGGAGCGTGAACTGCCGGTACACGCCCGAGCATCTGCGCGAGATGATGGACTCGCGTGTCGACTCGACGCGCGTGGTGGGAGAGGCGATCGCCGCCGCCGCGCGCCCGCCCCGGGTCTGGCTCCAGTCCTCCACCGCGACGATCTACGCTCACCGGTTCGACGGGCCGAACGATGAGCGCACGGGCAGGCTCGGGGGCGCCGAGCCCGGCGTGCCGCGTCACTGGAAGGCGTCGATCGACATCGCCCTCGCCTGGGAGCGCGAGCTGGAGGCCGCCGACACGCCGCGGACGCGAAAGGTCGCGCTCCGCTCGGCGATGACGATGAGCCCCGACGCCGGCGGGATCTTCGACACGCTCCTGGCCCTGGTTCGGCGCGGGCTGGGCGGCACGGCCGGGTCGGGTCGGCAGTTCGTCTCGTGGGTGCATCACGCCGATTTCGTTCGCGCCATCGACTGGATCGCCGCGCGCGACGACCTGGCGGGCCCGGTGAACATCGCCGCGCCGAACCCGCTGCCCAACGCCGAGTTCATGCGCGTGCTGCGCGAGGCCTGGCGCGAGACGGTGGTGCGCCCCGGCGTGCGGTCGCGCCTGGCTCTGCCCGCGCCGGCGTGGCTGCTTGAGCTCGGCGCGATCTTCCTGCGCACCGAGACCGAGCTCATCCTCAAGAGCCGGCGCGTCGTCCCCGGGAGGCTCGTTGGCTCGGGCTTCACCTTCGAGTTCCCCGACTGGCCCGCCGCCGCCCGGCACCTGTGCCGCCGCTGGCGCTCCTCGCGTCTGGTCACGCCGCTCCCGGGCGAGTACTGAATCGCTGCGGCCGCGTTCGGCCGCGCCGCCGCGCCCGCGCCGCGGTACACTGGGGCCGTGCGCCCGACGCCGACGACCATGGCCCTGCTCCTGATCGCCTCGACCCTCGCCGGATGCGGCGCGACCGCCCAGCAGCGGCTCACCGTCACGGTTCAGGACGCCGCCTCGGGCGCGCCGACGCCCGAGGCCCTCGTCCGCGTCACCACGCGCAACCCCCAGCACGCCTTCCGCGTCTCCGATTACACCCGCTGGCTGGGCGGTGGGCCCGCGGCCGATGCGCCCGGGGTCCGCACCGGGGCCGATGGTCAGGCCCTGGTCCTCGCGCCGCTTGACCGCCCCTTCGTCGTGCAGTTCCTCCTGCCCGGGCTGGTCCCCGAGACGGTCTTCCTGCGGGAGAACGGCGCGGGCACCGCGGAGTTCCAGCCCACCGGCTGGATCGACCTTCCCCCGGCGCCCGCGTCCCCGCGCTGGCGGGTCCGCATCGAGTCCGCCTCGGCCCCGGCCCCGCCCGCGAGCGCCGCGCCCCCGGGTTGAAGCGGCCGGGTCCGCCGCGCCGGCGGCGCGCCCGCTTCTGTGGACGGCCGCTCGACCCACGCGCCCGCGGCTTCTCGGTATGATCTGGCGCCTTCCCCACCGGAGCCCCCCATGCCCGCCACCGACAGCCGACCCACCACCGACGTCCGTTCCGCCCTCGGCGCCGAGGCTGACAAGCTCCTCAAGCACGAGTGCAAGACGATCAGCAAGTCGGCGCTCCATCTCCCCGGGCCGGATTTCGTCGACCGCGTCTTCAGCCAGACCGACCGCTCGGTCCCGACGCTGCGCAACTTCCAGACCCTGCTCAACCACGGGCGGCTCGGGGGGACGGGCTTTCTGAGCATCCTGCCGGTCGACCAGGGGATCGAGCACTCCGCGGGCGCCAGCTTCGCCCCCAACCCGGCGTACTTCGACCCCGAGAACATCATCAAGCTCGCCCACGAGGGGGGCTGCAACGCCGTGGCGAGCACGATCGGCGTGCTCGGGGCGTGCGCGCGGACCTGGGCGCACAAGATCCCCTTCCTGGTGAAGTTCAATCACAACGAGATGCTGACCTATCCCAACATCGGGAAGCAGTCGTACTTCGGGAGCATCAAGCAGTGCTTCGAGATGGGGGCGATCGCGGTGGGGGCGACGATCTATTTCGGCAACGATTCGAGCCGCGACGAGATCGCGTACGTCTCGGACATGTTCGAGCAGGCCCACGACCTGGGGATGGTGACGGTGCTCTGGTGCTACACCCGCTCGGCGGGGTTCAAGGTGAAGTCGCCCGACGGCAAGAGCACCGATTACCACTCCAGCGCCGACCTCACCGGCCAGGCCGATCACCTCGGCGCCACGATCAAGGCCGACATCATCAAGCAGAAGCTGCCGGTCAACAACGGCGGGTACGCGGCCCTCAACTCCGGCGGCTCGGCCTACGGCAAGTGGGACAAGCGCGTCTACACCGAGCTGTGCGGCTCCGACGAGAGCGGCAAGGGCGGGCACCCGATCGACCTCTGCCGCTACCAGCTCGCCAACGGCTACATGGGCCGCATCCCGCTCATCAACAGCGGCGGCGAGAGCAAGGGCGCGGGAGACCTGGCCGAGGCGGTGACGACCGCGGTGGTGAACAAGCGTGCCGGCGGCATGGGGCTGATCAGCGGCCGCAAGGCGTTCCAGAAGCCGCTCAAGGAAGGCATCGCGCTGCTCAACGCCGTGCAGGACGTCTACCTCGACAAGAGCGTGACGGTGGCGTGACGCGCCCGCGCCCGGCGCGGGGCGGCGGGCGTTCGGCGCGAGCGCGCCCGCGCTCGGCCCGGGCGTGCCGGCGTCCGGCCGGGGAGCGTCCGCGCACGGCTTGGGAGTGTCCGCGATCGTTCCGTTCGGGTCCGCTCTTTGTGCGCACACCGGCGTGTCGGCTCCGGGTCGGCCCGCGCCCGCTCCGGAAGGGTCCTCTTCCGTGACGAAAGAGTCCTCTTCCGGAACGGAAGGGTCCTCTTTCAGAGCGGAAGAGTCCTCTTCCGGAACGAAAGGGTCCTCTTTCAGAGCGGGAGAGTCCTCTTCCGGAACGAAAGAGTCCTCTTCCGGAACGGGAGAGCCCTCTTCCGTGACGAAAGAGTCCTCTTCCGGAGCAGACGAAGACCCTCACGCGGCGCGAACGCGCCTGCAAATCGTGGCCGCGGCGTGAATAAACGCGACGGACCCCCCCCCGCCCCCCCCGCCCCCCCCGTCCCCCCGCCCTCCCCGTCACCCCCGTCCCCCCCGCCCTCCCCCCGCCCTCCCCCCCCCGCCGGCCCCCCCGCCGGCGACCGCCGCTTCCCCGCCGTTCTCGGTCCCGCTCCTCCGACGTACACTCGCCGATGCCGACTTCGTCTTCGCCGCACGTCGAGTTGCTCCGTCGCCTGGGCCTGGCCGATGATCCGCGCGTGGCGCTGCAGGGGCCGGCCGGGACCGAGGGGTTCATCGCGTCGGACAATCCCGCCACCGGGCGGCCCATCGCCTGGGTGAAGCTCGAGGGGGCCGCGGCGTATGAGCGCGTCGCGTCCGAATCGGTCGAGGCGTTCCGGCGCTGGCGGAGCGTGCCCGCGCCGGCGCGCGGGCAGGTGGTGCGGGCCATCGGCGACCGGCTGCGGGCCCACAAGCACGACCTGGGCGAACTCGTCTCGCTCGAGGTCGGGAAGATCCGCTCCGAGGGGCAGGGCGAGATCCAGGAGATCGTCGACATCGCCGACTTCGCCGTCGGGCTCTCGCGCCAGCTCCCCGGCCTCACCCTTCCCAGCGAGCGCGCCGGGCACCGCCTCGTCGAGCAGTGGCTGCCGCTGGGCGTCGTCGGGTGCATCACCGCCTTCAACTTCCCCGCGGCGGTGTGGGGCTGGAACGCGATGCTCGCGGCGGTCTGCGGCGACGTCACCATCTGGAAGCCCAGCCTGCTCGCGCCGCTCACCGCCCTGGCGTGCAACCGCCTCGCCGACGACGTGGCGACGAAGATGGGACACGCGGGCGTCTTCCGGCTCGTGATCGGGAACGACGCGGAGGTGGGCGAGCGGCTCGTCGCCGACCGGCGCGTGCCGCTCATCTCGGCGACCGGCTCCTGCCGCATGGGGCGGATCGTGGGGCAGAAGGTCGCGTCGCGCCTGGGGCGCTGCCTGCTCGAACTCGGCGGGAACAACGCCTGCATCGTCGACGAGACGGCCGACCAGGACCTGGCCCTTCGCTCCATCGTCTTCGGCGCGGTGGGCACGGCGGGCCAGCGCTGCACCTCCACGCGCCGGCTCTTCGTCCACGAGAAGATCGCCGGCGCGTTCATCGAGCGGCTCCGGGGCGCGTACCAGAGCGTGCAGGCCAGGATCGGCGACCCGCTCAGCGAGGGGACGCTCGTGGGGCCGCTCATCAACGCCGCCGCCGTCGAGGGGTTCGAGCGTGCCGTCGCCAGCGCCAAGGCGCAGGGCGCGACCGTGCTCTCGGGCGGGGCGAGGGCGACGGGGAGCGGAGGAGGTGGGGGGGGGCACTTTGTGCAGCCGACGCTCATCCGCGCGCCGGCATCGAACGCGCTGCCGATCGCGCTGGAGGAGACGTTCGCCCCGATCCTCTACGTGTTCACGTATTCGAAGCTCGAGGAGGCGATCGCCGCCCAGAACGGCGTCGACCAGGGGCTGTCGTCGGCGCTCTTCACCGAGAGCCTGCGCGCCGGCGAGCGGTTCCTCAACCCCGACGGCTCCGGGTCCGACTGCGGCATCGCCAACGTGAACTGCGGGACGAGCGGGGCGGAGATCGGCGGGGCGTTCGGCGGCGAGAAGGACACCGGCGGCGGCCGCGAGTCGGGCTCCGACTCGTGGAAGGCGTACATGCGCCGCCAGACCTCGGCGATCAACTTCAGCGGACGGGTGGAGCTGGCGCAGGGCATCCGCTTCGAGTGACCGGGCCGGCCGCGGGCCCCTACGCTCCGCCCTTCCTCCCTGCTCGCGTCCTGCGCGGAGTGACTCGTGAAGGCCCGCAAGCCCGCCCTCGGGTTCATCTTCATCACGATGCTCCTCGACGTGCTGGGCTTCAGCCTGCTCATCCCCGTCGGGCCGAAGCTCGTCGAGTCGATGCTCCACGGCGGGGCCGGCGGCACCGAGCAGGAAGCCGCCCCGGTCTACGCCACGCTCCAGTCCACGTTCTATCTCTTCTCGTTCTTCTGCGCGCCGCTCCTGGGCGTCCTCTCCGACCGCTTCGGACGGCGCCCGGTGATCCTCATCTCGCTGCTCGGCTCGGGGATCGACTTCTTCGCGCAGGCGCTGGCGCCCAACCTGACGTTCTTCTTCATCACCCGCGCCATCAACGGCATCTCCGGGGCCAACGTCACCGTCTGCACCGCCTACGTCGCCGACATCTCGCCGCCCGAGAAGCGCGCCGCGTCCATCGGCCTCCTCTTCGCCGCGTTCGGGGTCGGGTTCACGCTCGGGCCGCTCATGGGCGGATGGCTCGGGGGCTACGGCCTGCGCGTGCCGTTCTTTGTCGCCGGCGCGATCACCATCGTGAACTGGATCTACGGGTGCTTCGTCCTGCCCGAGTCGCTCCCGGAGGAGCGCCGCACGCCCGCCATCCGCTGGGGGCGCGCCAACCCCATCGGCTCGCTCGCGGGCCTCACCCGCTACCCGGTGGTCTTCGGGCTGGCCTGGGCGCTCTTCCTCCTCAACGCGTCCCAGTTCTCGCTGCACGCGACCTGGGTTCTGAGCTGGCAGCACCGCTTCGACTGGTCGCCGCGGATGGTCGGGTTCTCGCTCTTTGCCGTCGGATTCCTGTCGATGATCGTCCAGGGAGGGCTCGTCCGCAAGATCGTCCCCGCGCTGGGGGAGCGGCGGGCCATGATGCTGGGCATCTCCGTGTCAACGCTCGCGTTCGTGGGCTACGGCACGGCCTGGTCCCCGTGGATGGTCTTCGCCACGATCCTGTTCGGCGCCCTGTCGGGGATCGCCGGGCCCGCCGTCCAGGCCATGATCACCAAGTCCGTCCGGCCCGACGAACAGGGCACGGTGCAGGGCGCGCTCTCGAGCCTGGCGGCCATCGCGGGGATCGTCGGCCCGCAGGTGGGTGGACACCTCTTCGCGTACTTCATCTCCGAGCGGGCGCCCGCGCCCATCCCCGGCGCGCCGTTCCTGGCCAGCGCGCTCATGTCGCTCGTCGGCCTGCTCATCGCGGCGTGGGTCACGCGCGGATGGCGCCCGCTGGACCTCCACGCCCAGGATCGTGCCGAGCCGATGCCCCCGGTCTCGGCCGAGGCCCCGATCGACACCGCCCAGGCGACGCCCGAAACCCGGCCGACCGGTGCGGCGTGACGCGGCAGCGCCTCAAGGCCAAAGCGCGCCCGGCAGGAGTCGAACCTGCAACCCTCGGTTCCGAAGACCGATGCTCTATCCATTGAGCTACGGGCGCGTGCGTGCGTTCAGGGCACAAGCGTAGGTGACAGGCGAACCGGCCGGAGCCCATCGCCCCGCGCGCGGCCGCCGGTTTCAGCCGAAGCGCCTGATCGCCGGGACGGGCTGGGGCCGATACCATGCCGTCCCTCTCCCGGAACTCCCTCCATGAGCTTGAAGCACAGGTCGTCGTCTCGGATCGTGTCGTCGTGCGGGCCGGCCGTGCTCGGCGTGCTCGTGCTCCTGAGCGCCTGCCAGGCGCCGGGCCCCAAGAACGTCGCCGACCTCCGCCGGCTCGGCGATCACTACCTGCAGTCAGGCCTGTGGGCGCAGGCGGCGGAGAACTACGGGGCGTACCTCGAGCGCAAGCCGGGCGAGCCCGACATCCGCGCCAACTACGGGCGGGCGCTCATGGGAACGGGCGACCACACGCGGGCGGTCGAGCAGCTCCAGATCGCCTATGGACAGCGGCCGGATGATGAGGCGACGCTTGATGTGCTCTGCGACGCGATGCTCAAGGCGAATCAGCAGGACTCGCTCTTCCGCCTGCTCAAGGCCAACGCCGCCGATCGCGGGCGCGTCGGCGATCACCTTCGGCTCGGCAAGTTCGCGCTGGCGACGGGGGACGCCGATACGGCCAACCTCGCGTACACGACCGCGGCGCGGATCGATCGCGGCATGACCGTTGAGCCGCAGCTCGGGCTGTTTGATTACTACCTCGCCATCGGGGACGCGGCCAACGCCGAGCGACGCCTGCGCATGGCGTACTTCATCGCGCCGCTGAACATCGACGTCCAGAACCGCATCCGGTCGTTCAACCCGATCGTGGGGCCGACCTTCGCTCTCGTGCCGGCCGAGCGCGGGACGCCCTGAGCGCCACGGCTTGACCGGCGGAGGACGGAGCGTACCATTCATCCGGATAAACGGATGAACCGCACCGCCCGTTCCATTCCCGTGGTTGACCGGCTCGTGGCCCTGGGCGATCCCATTCGCCTGCGGCTGCTGCGCCTGCTCGAGCGCGAGGAACTCAGTGTCGGCGAAATTGCCAGGGTTCTCCAGTTGCCGCAGTCCACCGTCAGCCGGCACCTCAAGGTGCTCGCGGAGCTGCCGGGGGGACGCCGAAACTCGGCCGGGTGGCTGGCGCGCCGGACGAGCGGCACGGCGACCTGGTACCGGTTGGTGCTGGATGACCTCGACACCAGCTCGCGGGCGCTGTGGCTGGCGGTGCGCGAGCAGCTCGGCGAGGCGCCGGAGCTGGGCGAGGACTCGCGTCGGCTGGCGGGCGTGCTGGCGGATCGGCGGACCGACACGCAGGCGTTTTTCGGGCGCGTCGCGGGTGAGTGGGACTCGGTGCGCGACGAGCTCTTCGGGAGCGCGTTCACGCTCCAGGCCCTGCTGACGCTCTTGCCGCCGGGCTGGACGGTCGCGGACCTTGGGTGCGGGACGGGGAACGTGAGCGAGCTGCTGGCGCCGGTGGTGAAGCGCGTGATCGCGGTGGACCAGAGCGAGCCGATGCTGTCGGCGGCGCGCAAGCGCGTCGGGAGCGGCGCGAAGAACGTGGAGTTCGTGCGCGGGGACCTCACGGCGTTGCCGCTGGCCGACGAGAGCGTCGACGCGGCGATCTGCGTGCTCGTGCTCCATCACTTGCCCGAGCCCGAGGCGGCGGTGCGGGAGATGGCGCGGATTATCCGCCCGGGCGGGGTGATGCTGCTGGTCGACATGGTCTCGCACGGGCGCGAGTCGTATCGGCACTCGATGGGCCACCGCTGGCAGGGGTTCGATGTGCCGTCGATGGTGCGGATGATCGCCTCGTCGGGCATGCACGAGCCGCGGCTGGTCGTGTTGCCGTCGGCCTCGGCGGCGAAAGGCCCGGGGCTCTTTGCGGCGACGGCGTTCAAGGAAAGCGGGAAGCGGGAGGGATGAGGGCGGGGTGCGCGGGCCGATAGGACACAGAACCCATGGGACACATGGGGCGAAGCGTTCGGGGAAGATTTTCAAGGACTTGGAGCAACCATGACAGCCACAGCGAATGTTCGTCCGTCGAAGGTCACGCTTGTCGCCGACAAGGCCAGGGGCGGGCTGGATTACAAGGTCGCGGATCTGGCGCAGGCCGAGCTGGGCCGGAAGGAGATCCGGCTCGCCGAGCATGAGATGCCGGGGCTGATGGCCCTGCGCGAGCGGTACAAGGGGCAGAAGCCGCTCGCCGGGGCGCGGATCATGGGCTCGCTGCACATGACCGTTCAGACGGCGGTGCTCATCGAGACGCTCGTCGATCTGGGCGCGAGCGTCCGCTGGGTTTCGTGCAACATCTTCAGCACGCAGGACTCCGCGGCGGCCGCGGTGGTGGTGGGCCGCCCGGAACACGGCGGGACGGTCGCCGACCCCAAGGGCGTGGCGGTCTTTGCGTGGAAGGGCGAGACGCTGCCGGAGTACTGGTGGTGCACGGAGCAGGCGCTGCGCTGGCCCGACGGCGCCGGCCCGAATCTCCTGCTCGACGACGGCGGCGACGCGACGCTGCTGGTCCACAAGGGCGCCGAGTTCGAGAAGGCGGGCAAGGTGCCGGCGTTTGATGCGGCGAACGAGCCGGAGGAGTGGGGCGTGATCCTCGCGCTGCTCACCGACGAGCAGAAGAAGAACCCCCCCCCCAACGGCCGGTGGACCAAGGTGGCCGCCGCGATCAAGGGCGTCAGCGAAGAGACGACCACGGGCGTGCACCGGCTGTACGAGATGGCCAGGGCGGGGAAGCTGCTCTTCCCGGCGATCAACGTGAACGACAGCGCGACCAAGAGCAAGTTTGACAACCTGTACGGCTGCCGGCACTCGCTGGTCGACGGGCTCAACCGCGCCACCGACGTGATGCTCAGCGCCAAGGTCGCGGTGGTGCTGGGCTACGGCGACGTGGGCAAGGGGTGCTGCCAGGCGCTGCGCGGGCAGGGCTGCCGCGTGATCGTCACCGAGATCGACCCGATCAACGCGCTGCAGGCGGCGATGGAGGGGTACCAGGTCGCGACGCTCCCGGAGGTCGTGGCGACGGCGGACATCTTCATCACGGCGACGGGCAACAAGGACGTGATCACGCTCGCCGACATGCAGAAGATGAAGGACAAGGCGATCGTCGCGAACATCGGGCACTTCGACAACGAGATCGACATGGCGGCGCTCTACAAGGGCGTCGAGACGGGCTCGGTCAAGCGCGTGAACATCAAGGCGCAGTACGACGAGTTCGTGTTCAACGCCGGCAGCAAGAGCGAGAAGAGCATCCTCGTGCTCGCCGAGGGGCGGCTCATGAACCTGGGCTGCGCGACGGGCCACCCGAGCTTCGTGATGTCGTCGTCGTTCACGAACCAGACGATGGCGCAGCTCGACCTGTGGTTCAACGCGAACGGCAAGCCGACGCTCTCGGGCTTCAAATATGAGACCGGCAAGGTGTACACGCTGCCCAAGAAGCTCGACGAAGAAGTGGCGCGGCTGCACCTCGAGAAGCTCGGCGTGAAGCTCACGCGGCTCACCGACGCGCAGGCGGGCTACCTGGGCGTCTCGAAGGACGGGCCGTACAAGAGCGATCACTACCGGTATTGAGCCGCCGCGCGAGCCTTGCGCGGCGGGTGACCGGTCCTCCGGCGCGCCGCCCCCGCCATTTCCACCCGCCCGAGGGCCCCGGGGGGGGAAAGGGGGGGAGGGGGCGGACGTTCCGGCCGCGCGGCGGGAGATCGGCCTCCCGATCGCACGTGGCCGCGCTGGTCGGGTGGACGTTCGGTGTTACACACGAGAGCGCGTGCGCGGCCGAGCGGAGCGCTCGCGCGGTGGAGCAGAGCGCGTGCGCGGTGGAGCGGAGCGCTCGCGCGGTGGAGAAGCGCGCTCGCGCGG
>JBFXBS010000006.1:162303-241998 GCA_050182995.1 Phycisphaerales bacterium
GTCGGGTGGACGTTCGGTGTTACACACGAGAGCGCGTGCGCGGCCGAGCGGAGCGCTCGCGCGGTGGAGCAGAGCGCGTGCGCGGTGGAGCGGAGCGCTCGCGCGGTGGAGAAGCGCGCTCGCGCGGCAGAGCGGAGCGCTCGCGCGGCAGAGCGGAGCGCTCGCGCGGCAGAGCGGAGCGCGTGCGCGGTGGAGCGGAGCGCGTGCGCGGTGGAGCGGAGCGCTGGACGGTCCCTCGGCCGCGCTCCGCGGTCCCCCCGGCGACGCGCCGGTGCGGCGCACGCGGGTCACCGCGCGCCGGGGGCCGGGGCGGTCGGCTCGGCGCTGGGCCTGGCGGGGTCGTGTCGCCACAGGCGCCAGGCGAGGATGGCGATGCCGATGAGCAGGAACGCGTCGGCGACGTTGCTGACGTAGGGCCACAGTTCGCCGGTCCCGCCGAGGGGGCGCCAGCCGAAGGGCCACTTCACGCCCGGGAGCGGGTGGATGAAGTCGCGGACGCAGCCGAAGACGATGCGGTCGTAGAAGTTGCCGAGGCCGCCGGAGATGAGCATGCCCACCGCCGCGTGGCTGGGCCAGTCGCCGGCGCGGGTCCAGCGGGCGAAGAGGACCAGCGCGAAGACGAGGGCCGCGGCGGTGAACGACATGAAGTACCAGCGCTGCCCCGGGCCCATCCCGAAGACCGCGCCGGAGTTGAGCACGAGCGTGAACTCGAGGACGCGGGGAATGACCACCACCGGGTCGTGCTCGGGGAGCACGTGGCCGATCCTGGTCGGATCGACGCGCGCGATGGCGAGAACCTGTTCGCGGTCGACCGCGACGGGCCGGCCCGCCACCGTGGCGAACGCCCACGACTTGGTCCAGAGGTCGAGAGCGAGCGTGCTGAGCGTGACGGCGAGGAGCACCAGCCACGCGCCCCGCGAGGAGCCGGCGCGGCGGAACGTCGACGCCGCGGGCGGGGCGGGGGGCGCGGGCGGGGGGCTCGGCGTTGGAGGGAAAGGGGAGGACACGCGGACCCGCTAGACGATATGGGAGCGCCGCTCGCGCTCGCGGGCGCCCTCGATCGACACGCGCGTCCACGGAAGCTCGTCGAGCCGCACGGCGCTGATCGGCTTGCCCGTGACCTCGCAGATGCCGAAGGTGCCGGCGACGATGCGGCTGAGCGCGTCGTCGATCTCCTTGATGAGATTCCGGTCGACCTGGGCGAGGCCCAGCGAGAGCGACTGGTCGTACGCGTCGGAGCCCTGGTCGGCGACGTGCTGGGGCAGGTGCGAGAGCGAACCGCTGGAGCTCTGCAGGGCCTGCCCCTCCATCGTGCGCACGTCGCCCACGAGCTCGGCCCGCTTGCGGAGCAGGATCTCGCGGTAGCGGTCCAGCTCCTTCCGGGGGAGGTGCGACTTGAACTTGGAGGTGTCGAGCCCGCGCCCGCCCGCGTGCTGGGCGGGGGCGTTGGGCCCGGAGGCGATGAGCGGCTTGGGCTTCTTGCCGCCCGGCTTGAGCAGGGGCGCGCCCAGGTTGGGCATGACGATCGGCTTCTTCACCTTGGGCTTCTTCTGGACCGGCTTGCCGACGATGGTGATGCCCTTGGGACGCGGGCGATCACCGGCGGCGGAGGGGTGGGGCGCAGCCGGGGAGTTGGAGGCCGTGGGGGCGGCGGGCTTCGCGGTCGCCGCGCCCTTGGAGGAGTGGGTGTGAGACGGCTTGGAGGCCGACGAAGGCGGGAGCTTCTTCCGGGGGGCGGGGGCGGGCTTGCGCCGGTGGGCCGCCGCGCGGGCAGGAGCCTTCCCCTTGCGGGCGGCAGGCTGCTTCGGGCGGTTCTTTTGGCCTTTGTTCGATTTCGCCAAGGAGCCGATCCTTCGTTTCGATGGTGGCCGTTCCGGAGGGAAGGGGGTCGGGAAGGGTTTGGAGCGGGGCGTGGGGGGGGGGTGCGAAGGGTATGCGGAGCTGGTGGGAAGTTCCAGCGCGACGGGATGCCGGGCAGGCGGAGACTGACGTGAGCGTGACGGATCGGGCGATCGGGAGTACGGGGGTTGGCGGGGTTGAGGGGCAGAAGCGGAGTAGGCTTGGGGGTGAACGAGCACAGGGCATTGGAGGTGGTGGCGCCGTTCGAGCCGACGGGGGATCAGCCCTCGGCGATCGAGGCGCTGGTGCGCCGGCTGAGCACGGGCGGAGAGGCGGGTCGCGGGGCGCGCTCGGCGTGCCTGCTCGGGGCGACCGGGACGGGCAAGACGTTCACGATGGCGCACACGATTGCGCGGCTGGGGAAGCCGACGCTCATCCTGAGCCACAACAAGACGCTGGCGGCGCAGCTCTACGAGGAGATGAAGGAGCTGTTTCCGAAGAACGCGGTGTCGTACTTCGTGAGCTACTACGACTACTACCAGCCGGAGGCGTACATCCCGGCGCGGGACATCTACATCGAGAAGGATTCGTCGCGGAACGACGACCTCGACAAGCTGCGCCTCGCGGCGACGAGCAACATTCTCTCGCGGCGCGACACGATCGTGGTGGCGAGCGTGTCGTGCATCTTCGGGCTGGGGTCGCCGCTGGCGTACGGGAGCAAGGTGCTCACGCTCGAGCGCGGGCGCGAGGTGGACCGCCGGGCGATGCTGCTGCAGTTGAACGGGATGCAGTACGCGCGGACGGACATCGAGTTTGCGCGCGGGAACTACCGCGTGCGCGGCGACGTCATTGACATCTGGCCGGCGTACGAGGCGTTTGCGGTGCGCGTGGAGCTGGGCGGGGCGTCGGGCTCGGCGATGGAGGCGGTGCGGCTCATCAACCCGACCAGCGGGGAGGAGATCGCCGAGGAGTCGCGGTTCTTTCTGTTCCCGGCTCGGCACTATGTGACTGACGAGACGCGGATGCAGGAGGTGCTGGCGGGGATTCGCGCGGAGTTGACCGAGCGGGTCGAGCGGCTGCGCGGCGAGGGAAAGCTGCTCGAAGCGCAGCGGCTGCTGGCGCGAACCAAGTACGACCTCGAGATGCTCGAAGAGACGGGCATCTGCAACGGGGTGGAGAACTACTCGCGGCACCTCGACGGGCGCGCCGCGGGCGAGCGGCCCTGGACGCTGCTGGACTACTTCGACTTCGCGCCGGCGGCGGGCGACACCGGGCCCTGGCCCAGAGCCGAGACGCTCGCGCCGGCATCGCTGGGATCGGTGACGCACCCGGCATCGACGCTGGGCTACGGCGGGCCGGTGGACGCGGCGCGCGGAGAGAGCGTGAGCGGCACGGGGAAGGGCGGGTCGCGCCCGCCGAACCTGGGCGACTGGCTGCTCATCATCGATGAGTCGCACGTGACGATCCCGCAGGTGCATGCGATGTTCAACGGGGATCAGGCGCGGAAGAAGGTGCTGGTGGAGCACGGGTTCCGGTTGCCGAGCGCCATGGACAACCGCCCGCTGCGGTTTGAGGAGTTTGAGCGGATCGTGCCGCGGATGCTGTTTGTGAGCGCGACGCCCGGCCCGTGGGAGCTGGAGCAGGTGGGCGGCGAGGTGGCCGAGCAGGTGATCCGTCCGACGGGGCTGCTCGACCCGACGATCGAGATCAAGCCGGCGCGCGGGCAGGTGCCCGACCTGATCGAGCGGTGCGTGGAGCGGGCGAAGGCGGATCCGCCGGAGCGGGTGATCGTGACGGCGCTGACCAAGCGGCTGTGCGAGGATCTCACGCTGTTCCTGCACCAGAAGGGCCTGCGGGTACGGTACCTGCATTCGGAGATCGACACGCTGGAACGGATCGAGATCCTGACCGACCTGCGGCGCGGGGAGTTCGACGTGCTCGTGGGCGTGAACCTGCTCCGCGAGGGGCTGGACCTGCCCGAGGTCTCGCTCGTGGCGATTCTCGACGCGGACAAGGAAGGGTTCCTGCGGTCGACGACGTCGCTCATTCAGCAGATCGGGCGGGCGGCGCGGAACGTGAACGCGCACGTGGTGATGTACGCCGACAGCGTGACGCCGAGCATGCAGGCGGCGATCGACGAGACGGAGCGCCGCCGGTCCAAGCAGGAGGCGTATAACGCGGAGCACGGGATCACGCCGCAGACGATCCGCAAGGCGATTCGGCGCGGGATGGAGAGCGAGCTGCGGGCGCAGCGGACGGCGCGGGAAGCGGTCCGGAGCAAGGAGCCGGAGTTCGAGGTGGTGGAGATGATCCGGATGCTCGAGGACGAGATGCTCGGGGCGGCGGCGGAGCTTGAGTTTGAGAAGGCGGCGAAGCTTCGCGACCAGGTGCAACTGCTCAAGAGCGGGAAGCATCCGGCGAACGCGCGGGCGGAGCAATCGGGCGGGAAGATGCGGCGCTCGGACCTGGAGCGGAACGGCACGGCGTCGAGCGTGGAGCGCGCGGGGATGCCGGGAGCGCGGGCGAAGCCGCGCGGGCGAGGACGGGGCAAGCGCTAACGGATGCGCAGATCGACCAGTTCGGGCTCGACGCTGGTTCGCCCGGCGTAGGTGGAGAGGCGCGGGCGGACGACCGCGTCGATGGGCATGCCGCGGGCGAGGCGCACGGGCGGGCCGAGGTGCTCGCCCCAGTTCCACGCGACGACGCGAAGGGAACGGGCCGGAGCGCCGGCGGGCGGGTGCTCATCGCGGAGTTGAAGGGCGAGGTGCTTGCCGCCCTGGCCGAGGGGCATGGGCGGCGCGTCGATCACGAGGCGGGGGAGGAGGAGCGTGACCTGGGGATTGGCGCGTCCGAACGGGGCGAGGGAATCAAGGCGGCGCACGGCCGCGACGGTGAGCTCGGCGATGGAGGACTGGGCGTCGATCTCGACGAGCGGGGAGAGGTCGTCGGTGGCGAGGCGCGCGTTGGCGATCGCGGTGAAGCGCTGGACAAGCTCGGGAAGGCGGGCGGCGTCGAGCGCGAGGCCCGCGGCCATGTCGTGCCCGCCGAAGCGCGTGAGGAGGTCGGCGCACTCGGCGAGCGCGCCGTGGAGGTTGAAACCCTCGATGGAGCGGCCTGAGCCGTGCGCGGAATCACCCTCGAGCCGGAGGAGGAGCACGGGTCGGCAGAAGCGTTCGACGAGGCGGGAGCAGACGATGCCGACGACGCCCTGGTGCCACTGCGGATGGGCGAGGACGATGGCGCGCCGGTCGGGGGAAGTCATGCCGGCGGCGTCGGCGAGGGCGGCGGCCTGCTCAGCGATGTGGGACTCGACTTCACGGCGCTGCGCGTTGAGCGCGGAGAGCTCGTCGGCGATGGCGCGGGCGCGTTCGGGATCGGCGGTGGTCAGCATCTCGACGGCTTCGCGCGCGTGGGCGAGTCGCCCGCAGGCGTTGAGGCGCGGTGCGAGCTTGAAGCCGACGTCCCACGAGTCGACGCTCGCGCCCGCGAGGCCCGAGGCTTCGACCAGGGCGCGCAGGCCGATGAGCGGGGAGGTCTTGATCCGGTCGAGCCCGAAGCGGGCCATGATGCGGTTCTCGCCCTGAAGGGGGACGACGTCGGCGATGGCGCCGAGCGCGGCGGGCGCGAGGAGTTCGATGAGGAGCGAGCGCAGCGCCGGTGCCGCGCGGCCGTCGGGCGAGCCCGAGCGCGCGCCCGCGAGCGTGGCCAGTCTCCAGGCCAGTTTGTAGGCGACGCCGGCGCCGCAGAGGTCGCCGAAGGGATAGGTGGAATCGGGCCGGCGCGGGTGGACGACGGCGAAGGCGCGCGGCAGGAGGTCGGCGGTGGCCGGGGGGTTGTGATGGTCGGTGATGATGAGGTCGACGCCGAGCTCGCGGGCGACGTCGGCGGGCTCGAAGGCGGTGATGCCGCAATCGACGCTCACGATGACGCGCGCGTCGTGTCCGCCTTCGCGCGCGGGCGACGCGAGCTGGCGGATGGCGGCGGAGCTGAGGCCGTAGCCCTCGTCGATGCGGTGCGGGACGTAGCAGGCGATGGGCGCGTCGGGAGCAAGGGTCCGGAGGGTGTGATAGAGGATGGTGGTGGCGGTGATGCCGTCGGCGTCGTAGTCGCCGTAGATGACGATGGGCTCGCGGGCGTCGGCGGCGTCGAGGAGTCGAGCCGCGGCGCGATCCAGGTCAGGGATGAGCGAAGGGTCGTGGAGGTGCGTGAGCTTGGGGTCGAGAAACGCGGTGATGTGCGCAGGATCGGTGAGATTGCGCACGGTGAGGATGCGTTCGAGCAGCGCCTCCGCGCTGCGGGTCGAAGTCGCCTGGGGGGCGGCGTCGGCGGGCGCGCGCAGTCGCCAACGACGCTTGAGTCCTCGCGGCAGAGCGGACGCGGGGGGAAACGGCGCGAGCGCGGCGGCGTCGGGGCGGAGGGGGGGGAGGGATCGATACACTGTGGACGAGAACTCGGACACGCCGCCTCCATGTCGCTGGGTGCGAGGGGTGCTGGCGAAGCGGGAAGCGAGAGGAGGCAGGATAGGTTCATGGTTCGGCTGACCAAGATCTACACCAAGACCGGGGACGACGGGACGACGGGCCTGGGCGACGGGCGGCGCGTGCGCAAGGACGACCTGCGCGTGAGCGCGTACGGGGATGTCGACGAGGCGAACGCGGCGCTGGGCGTGGCGGTGGAGGCGTCGGGAGGCTCGCGGCGCGGCGGGCGGCCTCGAGGGCAGGCCGGACGAATCCGAGCGCTGCTCGAATCGATCCAGCATGATCTCTTCGATTGCGGCGCGGACTTGTGCTGTCCGCGCGCGGCGGGAGAGGCCGAGGGATCGCGCCTTCGGATCACGCCGGGACAGGTGGAGCGGCTGGAGCGGGCGATTGACGAGCACAACGCGGGGCTGGCGGCGCTGAGCTCATTTGTGCTGCCGGGCGGGTCGGCCCTGAGCGCGGCGCTGCACACCGCGCGGACGGTCGTGCGCCGCGCGGAGCGGAGCGTGGTGGCGCTGATGCGTGCCGAGGAAGATGCGACGAACATGCACGCGCTCGTGTACCTGAACAGACTGAGCGATCTGCTCTTTGTGCTTTCACGCGTGGCGAATCGAGGCGGGAAGGACGATGTGCTCTGGGTGCCCGGGGCGACGCGGGCGAGCGCGGGTTCGGGCGGCACGCGGCGGCGAGCAAAGCCGGGAGGTCGTCGGCGGTCATGACGGCGCTGGCGTTCACATCCGACTTCGCCCAGGCGTTCGAGCGGCAGACGACCAAGCTGCTTCGCGAGCGCTTTGTCTGGTTCACCGGGATCGTGGCGCTCGTTTCGATCGCCTGGCTCGTGGGGAGCGTGTCGCTCTACGTGGCGCTGCGGAGCGTGGCGGAATCGGCGGCGAACGCGCCGACAGGCTCGCGCACAGGGACGTACGTCGGCTTTGCTCAGCACGGGTTCGACGCGCTCCTGTACGGGCTCATCTGCGTGCAGGCGTGGCGGCGCCCGATCCCCGATCTGAAGCTCGTTCGGATCACGGGGTCGATCCTTCTCTTTGATGGTTTCGCGACCCTCATTCTCGACGCGGTGAGCGGGCAGTGGGGAACGCTGAGCTTCTGGGGCATGCTGTTGCCGCACCTGCTGGCGACGGTCTTCCTGCCGTGGAACCTGTGGCAGGCGCTCAAGCCGATCCTGCCCGTCCTGGCGTTCAACACGCTCCTGTGCCTGGGGTCGGACCTGTTGCCCGGGGCTTCGGGGAGCGGTGGATGGGGCGCAAAAGTGCTCGTGATCCTGATGTCGCTGCTCGTGCCGCTCCCGGGGATGATGGTGGCGGCGATCAAGCACGACACGCGCGTGCGCTCGTTCAAGCTGCAGTTCACGGAGAACCTGAATCGGAACATGCGCCGGGAGCTGGCCGACGCGAGGCGGATTCACGAATCGCTTTTTCCTCGAGCCGAAGCGCGCGGCTCGATCCGCTTCGATTATCGCTATCAGCCCATGCGGCTCATCGGGGGTGATTATCTGTACGCTCGGTTCGATGAGTCAGAGTCCTCCGATGAGCCGGCGCTCACGCTCCTGCTCATGGACGTGACGGGTCACGGCGTGGCGGCGGCGCTCACGGTCAACCGGCTGTACGGCGAAGTGGAGCGGCTGTTTGGAGAGAACCCGCGCATCCGGCCCGGGCAGGTGGTCGCCGCGCTGAACCGGTACGTGTATCACACGCTGGCGAATCACGCGCTGTACGTGACGGCGGTGTGCGCCCGCATCGACCCCGGGACCGACCGGATGGAGTATGCGAGCGCGGGGCACCCGCCGATGTTCCTGCGCGCTGTCGACGGGACCATTGAGCAGCTCGATTCGACGACGTTCCTGCTCGGCGCGGTGCGGAACGAGGAGTTTGACGCGACGCCGCTCGAACGTCCGTTTGTGCGCGGGGACACGCTGCTGATGTATACCGATGGAGCGATGGAGGCCGCGGATGCGAGCGGGCGCCAACTCGGCATCACGGGCCTGCTGCGGGCGATCGCTTCGTGCGGCCAGCTTGGCGCGGGAGATTGGCCGGCGATGCTGCTCACCGCGGTCGATCGGCATCGGGCGGGGCCGCCGGAGGATGACACGCTGGTGGTGGAGGTGGCGCGGCTCATCGTGCCGGTAGCTGGTTTGGCGCCGGGCGAGAAGCGCGTGACGGTCGTGCACGATGGGAAGGCCGAGGGCGCGTCGCCGCGCGGGTGACGGCCGCCGAGCCTTGGAGTGGAACCAAGCATGAGCGAGATTCCTGTCGCGATTGTCGGACCGACCGGATACACCGGGTTGGAGCTCCTGGAGATCCTCGCGCGGCATCCGCGCATGAAGGTGGCGTACCTGGCAACGGCGCGAGATCAGCAGCCGCGGATCGAGGCTGAGTTTCCGCGGCTTTCGGGGCGGCTGGGCGCGGGCGTCGACGGGCGCTGCCGTCCGATCGATCACGCGGCGATCGCGGAGGCGAGCCGGCTGGCGTTCCTGTGCCTGCCGCATGACGCGGCGATGCGCCATGCACCCGAGCTGCTCAAGCGCGGGGTGAAGGTCGTGGACTTGTCCGCGGCGTACCGAATCCGCGACACGGGGACGTATGAGCGGGCGTACGGGCACGCCCACGTCGATCGAGAGAACCTGGCTCGAGCGGTCTATGGGCTGACCGAAGTTGAGCGGGCGCGAGTGCGCGGCGCGACGCTCGTCGCCAACCCCGGGTGCTACCCGACCGCGGCGGGGCTGGGTCTGCTCCCGTTCGTGCGCGCCGGAGTGATTGAGCCGGGATCGATCGTGGTCAACGCTGCGTCGGGCGCAAGCGGAGCGGGACGCGAGGCGAAGTCGCACTTGACGCTCGTGGAAGCGGGGGCGAGTTTCTCGGCCTACGGCGTCGGCGTGCATCGGCACCAGCCGGAGATCGAGCAGACGCTCGCAGCGTCGGCCGGGAGCGCCGGCGCGGGCTCGGTGCTGTTTGTCCCGCACCTGCTGCCGATCGAGCGGGGAATCCTGGCGACGATGTACGCGCGACCGCGCGGCGCGTTGACGCCCGAGCGGGCTCGGGCGATCGTGAGCGAGGCGTACGCAGGTGAGGCGTTTGTGCGCGTGCGCGAGCAGGCGCCGACGCTCCGCGACGTGCAGCGCACGAACCAGTGCGACGTGTGGGCGACGGTCGCGGGCGGGTGGCTCGTGGTGATCGCCGCGATCGACAACCTCGTGAAAGGGGCGAGCGGGCAGGCGGTGCAGAACGCGAACGTCATGCTCGGGCTCGAGGAGACCGCGGGTCTTTCCTGAATCACGAGCCCGCGGCGCGAGGCAGGCGACACGCACCACGCGTATGCTCGGCCCATGAGCGTCGCGTTTGCCGATCGGCTGGCGGAGTCCTTGAACACGGCAGGATCGGCCTGCTGCGTCGGGCTTGACCCGGTGTACGAGCGTCTGCCCGCGGGGCTGCGATGCGGCACGACCGGAGGCGGGCCGGTTTCCGCGATCGCCAGGTTCTGTGAGGGCGTGCTCGACGCCGTCGCGGGAACGATTCCGGTCATCAAGCCTCAGTCCGCGTGCTTTGAGCGCTACGGAGCGGAGGGCGTGGCGTGCCTGGCGCACGTGTGCCGATGCGCCAGGGAGCGCGGGCTGATCGTGGTTCTCGACGCCAAGCGCGGAGACATCGGCATCTCGGCTGAGCATTACGCGGAGATGGCCTTCGGCTCCGCTGCCTGCGGGGCCGATGCCGTGACGGTGTCGGCGTACCTCGGAGCCGACACGATCGAACCGTTCCTCACCGATCCGGCGCGCGGCGTGTTTGCGCTCGTGCGCACGAGCAACCCGGGTTCGGATTCCATCCAGTCGGCACGCCTCGGCGACGGACGGACCGTGGCGGAGCTGGTGGCCGATGAGATCGCCCGACTCGGCGCGACGCGGCTCGGAACAGGCCCCGGCGCCGGGCTCTCGAGCGTCGGCGTAGTGGTGGGAGCGACCAAGGCGGCTGATGCAGCGGCGCTGCGCCGGCGGATGCCCGCTCAGGTGTTTCTCATCCCGGGGTACGGCGCGCAGGGCGGGACCGCCGACGATATTCGCGGGATGCTCCGTTCAGGGGCAAGGTCTCCGGGCACGGCAGGGGTGCTCGTCTCGGCGAGCCGATCGGTGATCTACCCGGGCGGGGCCGGCGCAGGAGACTGGCGCCAGGCCGTCGGCGTGGCGGCGCGGGCATTCGCCGCGGAGATCGGCGCGGTTGTCTCCGAGGCATTCACCTGAACGATGTTTACAGACCCTTGACAAATGAATGGGGACCGAACAACCCGTCCGGGGCGGCAAGCATCTAATATGACGGCGTGATTCCGGAGGTTCCGCTGCTTCATCAACCGCGAAATCAGGACCAGACGCTCACTCGTGAACCGAGCGCCGCCCAGACGTCCGGTCAGGGCGATGGATCGGTGGGGGCTTCCGTGGGGTATCCGACTTCAGGATCATCCTCGCCCTTTGCGTTTGAACTCTGGCCGATCGAGCCGGGAAAGAGCGGGGAGGACGCGCTCGTCGGGCGGGTGAGCGAGATCGGCGGCGCGGACGAGCCGGGGCTGCTTGAGACGCCGGTGGTGTTTCTTCACGGGCTGGTTGGGCTCAACGACCATTGGGAAGGCGTGGTGCAGCGCGTCCGGCGCGAACTGCGGTGCACGTTGTTCGAGTTGCCGCTGCTGCGATTTTCGGGAGAGCTCTGCTCGATTGAGGGCGTGACGGATCTCACGGTGCGATTCCTGCGCGAGCGCGTCGGGATGCCGGCAATCCTGGTGGGGAACTCCTTCGGCGGGCACGTCGCCCTGCGTATCGCGATCGACCGCCCGGAGCTTGTGCGAGGGCTCGTGCTGGCCGGCAGCGGCGGGCTGGTGGAGAAGACGCTCGTGAGCGACATCCAGTTGCGGCCCACGAGGCCGTGGCTGAGGAAGAAGATCGCCGAGCTGTTCTTTGACGAAGCGAACATGCGCGAGTCGGACGTCGACCGGGCGCTGGCGGAGCTGCAGGCCAAGGGGGGCGCGCGGGCGATGGTCCGCCTGGCGCGCTCGGCACGCAAGGATGAGCTTCGCGAAGCGATCTCGCGCGTGGCGGCGCCGACGCTCCTGCTCTGGGGCCGGCAGGACGTGATCACGCCGCCGGAGGCTGCCGAGGGGTTCAGGCGACTGATCCGCGATGCGCGGCTGGTGTGGCTCGATCGCTGCGGGCACGCGCCGATGATGGAGGCGCCCGAGCAGTTCGCGACGGAGCTGGTGGCCTTCGCCAGGGGGCTGGCCGAGAATTGAATCGCATGGCACACGACGCGAGCATGCCCGGCCGGCGAATCGAGCTGTCGGTGATCGCGCCCGCGCACAATGAAGCGGAGAATGTCGAAGGGCTGGTCGAACAGGTCGGGGCGGCGATCCGCGCCTCGGGCCTGGACGGCGAGTTCATCATCGTCGACGACGGGTCGACCGACGACACCCGGGCGCGCATCGCCTCGATGCTCGACGGGCGGCCGTGGCTCCGATGCATCGCGATGAGCGACACGCCCCCGGGACGGGGAAACGGGCAGTCGGCGGCGTTTCACGCCGGTGTGCGCGCCGCGCGCGGAGCGCTCATCGCGACCATCGATGCCGACCTGCAGAACGACCCGGCGGACCTGCCCGCGTTGATCGAGCTCCTGCGCTCGAGCGGCGCGGAGATGGCGCAGGGTGACCGCTCGCACGCGCGCCAGGACAACGCGATCCGGCGAATGACCTCGGTGATCGGGCGGTTCTTCCGCTCGCTCATCCTCGCCGACGTCGTGCGCGACACGGGCTGCTCGCTCCGGGTGATGAAGCGCGAAGTCGCGCTGGCGCTCCCGCTCGAGTTTCGCGGCATGCACCGCTTCATCCCCATCACCGCGGTGAAGCTCGGGCACCGGGTCGTGGAGATGCCCGTGCGGCACCGGGCGCGCGTCGCCGGGCAGACCAAGTATGGCCTGGGCATCCTGCCTCGGGCGATTCCGGGCCTCATCGATTGCTTCGCGGTGCGCTGGATGGCTTCGCGCAGGCGGCCCGTCGACGCGGTGGAGGTGACGAACCACCCGGGCGCGAAGGCGCCTGACGCGGAGCGATCGCATGCGCCCGCGGTGACCGTGCCGGCCGGCGATCGCGGCGCCAGGCTCTCGGAGTCAGCCTCGTGAAATGGGAGCCCGTGGCGGCGATGGTGGCGCTCCTGCTCCTGGGCATGTGGGTCGTCTATGGCCCGCAGATCAGGCACGAGCTGCGTCCGGACGTCGTGACCACCAAGTTCGTGATCGGGGGCGCCAAGGGCGAGCTCGAGATGGCGACCGACGCGGCCGGCGCGAGGTCGTTTCGCCTGCTCCCGGCCTCAGGCCGGGCGTCGCGCGTGTTCACCGAGCAGGAGTTTCGCTCGCTCGTGGGCGATGACATCGCCGACCACGCCCTTCGAACGCTCGGCAATACGCTGTTCCGCGCGCTCAACGTGACGGGGTACGGGAGCCTGGTGTGGGTGGTGGTGGGGTTTGCCGGGCAAATGCTGTTCTTCGGGCGGATGCTCATTCAGTGGGTGGTCAGCGAGAAGCGGCGCGAAGTCGCGATTCCTGAGTCATTCTGGTGGTTCAGCCTGTTCGGCGGCGTGCTCCTCTTCACCTACTTCGCCTGGCGGCAGGATCCGATCGGCGTGCTCGGACAAACGAGCGGCGTCGTGATCTACGCCCGGAACATTCGCCTGCTGCACAAGCGACGCGCTCGGGACGCCAGATCGGCGCTGGCCGCGGGCCCGCCGCCGGAGGCCGCCGCCTCGACCACCGGCGGGGCGGCGGAGCGTTGACTCGCTTTGCTAGACTGGGCGGCTGACCCATGGCGAAGATCACGTTCCAGAACGAATCGAGCTTTGAAGAGGGCGATGCCTCCCTCACGCTCCTGCAGATGGCGCTCAAGAATGGGCTGCCGCACATCCACGCGTGCGGCGGAAACGGGCGCTGCTCGACGTGCCGGGTGATGGTGCATGAAGGCCTGGAGCACTGCCAGCCGCGGAACGCGGTGGAGCAGGCGATGGCCGGCCGCAAGGGCATGGAGTCGAACATCCGCCTGGCGTGCCAGACCAAGGTCACCGGGCCGGTGCGCTTGCGCCGGCTGGTGCTCGACGACGCGGACCTCGAAGTCGCGGTGGCGGCGGGCGCGATCACCACGGGGCGCGAGGCCAAGCTCGCGATCCTCTTCTCCGACGTGCGCGAGTTCACGCGCTTCTCGGAGAAGCAGTTGCCTTACGACGTGGTGCACGTGATCAACCGGTACTTTCGCGGCATGGGCGAGGTGATCCTCGCGCACGACGGGTTCATCGACAAGTACGTCGGCGACGGGCTCATGGCGCTCTTCGGGCTGAACGATCCCGACGGCGCCAAGGCGTGCCGCGACGCGGTGTCGGCGGGGCTGGCGATGATCGAAAGCCTCCAGGATCTCAACGCCTATCTGCAGAAGAACTTCGGCGCGCAGTTCGGCATGGGCGTCGGGATCCATTTCGGCTCCGCGGTCATCGGCAACGTCGGGCACCCGCGGCGCATGCAGTACACCGCGATCGGGGACGCCGTCAACACGGCATCGCGCGTCGAGAGCGCCACGAAGGAGGCGGGGGTTTCGCTGCTGGTGTCGGGCGCCGTGCACCAGATCATCGGCCCGCTGCTCAAGACCGGGGCCGAGCTTGAGGTCTCGCTCAAGGGGAAAGAGGGGAAGCACCGGTTGTACGAGGTGATCGGCCTGGTGCCCGACCCGATGGAGCGATCAACGCCTCAGGGCGCGGCACGAGCGGCGCGACGCGCGCTGCGATCGGTCGTGACGCGCCGGCGGGCGCCGCAGTTCCTTCGCCTGGCGTATCACGACGCGATGACCTTCGACCGGGCCCGCGGACTCGGGGGGGCCAACGGGTCGATCCGGTTCGCCGACGAACTGGCGCGCCCGGAGAACCGGGGCCTGTCGGAGTCGGCCGGGGCGCTCAACTTCATCAAGTCGAGTTTCCCCGAGGTGTCCTGGGCCGACCTCATCGCGCTGGCCGGGGCGCTGGCGGTTTCGCAATGCAACGGGCCGGAAATTCTCGTTCCCGTCGGGCGAAAGGACAGCGAACGCCCGAGCCCCGAGGGGCTGCTCCCTCGGCGCGACATGACCATCGAGCAGCTCAAGACGCGGTTTCTCGAAATGGGCCTCGGCTCGCGCGATCTCGTCGCGCTCAGCGGCGCTCACACGCTCGGGCGCGTCGACGGCGTGCCCTTCACCGACAACCCCTTCACCTTCACCAACAGCTACTTCAAGCAGCTCCTCAAGCGCCGGCCCGACGGCAAGACCCACATGCTCGGCACCGACCGGGCGCTCCTCGAAGACCCCGATTGCCAGGCGATGGTCGAAATGTACGCGCTGGACCAGGAGACGTTCTTCCGCGACTTCGCGGCGGCATACCGACGCATGACCATCATCGGAACGAGCCTCAACGAAGCCGAAGTGCTCGCGTGAACGGGGCAAATCTCCCGCGGCACGCACGCGTGCAATTCCGCCGGCGAGAATCCCCACAATCGATCGGACCCGCTCCGGGATCATCGACCCCATGATCACGTGGATCGTCATCGTGCTGGCGTGGTACGCGGCGTGGAGTGCCGCGACGTTCGGCGCGTACGCATGGGACAAGCGGGCGGCAATCAACGCCCGGCGGCGCGTCCGCGAGCGCACGCTCCACGCCCTCGAGCTCGCGGGCGGGTGGCCCGGCGCCCTGGCCGCCCAGCGGATGCTCCGCCACAAGTCCTCGGACCGGTGGTTCCGCTTCGTGACGCGGGCGATGGCCGGCGGCAACCTGGGCGCGCTGGCGATCGTGCTCGCGATCGCCGCGAACCTGTCGCGGGGCGGCTGATCACTGAATCGCCGACGGCTCAGGACGCTGCCGGGTTGGCCAGCTCCTTGGCGAACTCCTCGGCGGGCACGTCGGTGACCTTGGCCTTGGAGAGGATCGCGTCCATGGTCTTGTGCTCGCGGATCTGCTGGAAGACCGCGCCGACCTGGTTCGACTTGATGAGCTGCTGACGCAGGTTCTCCGGCCGCTCGTTCCGCTCCATCGCCATCTGTGCGATGCGACCGTTGATTTCCTGCTCGCTCACGCGCACGCCGAGCTGCTCCGCGGCCTTGTCGAGGATGAAGAACATCTTGAGCTCGCCCGCGGCGGCGGCGGCCGATTGGCGACGCAGCTCCGCGATGTTCTCTTCGATCTTCATCGGGTCGACGCCGCGGTACATGAGCTCCATGCGCCGGCGCTGGAACGACCGCTCGACCTGGTTGGCCGTGAGGCGCTCGGGAAGGTCCATCTTGACGGCGTCGAGCAGGTGCCGGCCGATCTGCTGCCGCATGACCGACTGTTGATCGACGAGCACGCGCTGCTGAAGGCGCTGCTTCATGGCGTCGCGCAGGCCCGGCTCGCCGTCGAACCCGAAGCGCGCGGCAAGCTCTTCAGCCTTGGCCGGGATGATGCGGTCGCAGCGGACCGGCGTGTACGTGACCGTGAGGTCGACGCCGCGAAGCTCTTCGCGCTCGTGGTTGTCCGGCCCCTTGGTCTTGACCGTGACGGTGTCGCCCGGCTTGGGCAGCCCCATCTGCTTGGAGAGGTCGTCGACGACGAGGCCGACGATCATGCCCTTGCCCTTCTTGTCGGCCGGGGGCGCCTGCACAACGATGCCGTCGGACTCGAAGAAGGTCTTTTCCTCCCCGCTCTTGTCCTTGCCGGTCATCTTGGCGTGCCCGGTGAGGTAGTCGCCCGGCTCGGCGACCGTCCGCTCATCGAGCGAGCCTTCCTGGATGCAGAGCTTCTCGAGTTCCTTCGAGACCATTTCGTCGGTCACGGGGATGATGGGCTTCTTGACCGCGATGTTCTCCAGCGCGGGCAGCTCGAACTCGGGCATCACTTCGACTTCGATCTCGAAGCTGAGGTCCTTGCCCTCTTCAAGTTCGACATTGGCCAGTGATTCGCTCGTGGGCTCGCCGACGATGCGGAGCTTGGTTTCCTCGACGGCCTTCTGATAGGCCTGGGAGACGAGCTGGTCCTTGGCCTGGCGGCGCATGACGCTGCCGAAGCGTTTCTCGATGAGCCGCTTGGGGGCGCGCCCCTTGCGGAATCCGGGAAGCTCCGCCTCGACGAGCATGGTTTCGAGGGTCGTGCCGATGGTCTCGTTCACGGTCTCGCGCGGGATGACGATCTTGATCTTGCGGCGCGTGGGTCCGAGGGACTCGACATCGACCTTGTTCGGACGATCAGCAGTCTGCGTGCTCATGGCAAAAACTCCGGGGCCCAGGGCCGTTCCCGACAGGGCGCGGCCCCCCACCCGAGGTGCGAAGGGGGAGATGGTAGGAGCGGATTCACTCCGCGGCGTGTGCGGGGCTCGCTTTCGCCCGCGGCAGGAGCGTGATCCCGAGCGCGGCCACCACGGCAAGACCGACGTTTCGGAGTATGCCCTGACCGGCCGCGGCGCTTCCTGAACCGAAGCAGCCGCATGAGCCCTGATATCCCCGCGCGGCCGCGACCGCCAGCAGCACGCAGAACACCAGCATCAGCCCCGCGAATGCAATCAGCGAGTCGCGCCGGCGGAAGCCCGATATCAGCCACGCGGCCAGCAGCAACTCGGCCGCCGCGCTTCCGATGACGCCGGCACCGGCGTCGGTCTCGGAGAGCATCGGCAGCACCGCGCGGACGAACGCCCGCGCGTCGATCGGATCGATGAGCTTGGCCACGCCCGACCAGATCAGCACCCCCCCGAGCACGAAGCCGATGAACACGCGCGCCGTCGGCGTGCCCCACGACTCGCGCGCAGCCGGCGACGGAGCGGAGGGCGCGGGCGGTGCGGTGGCGGCGCGCGGGGTTGCGACCGGCGCCGCGAACGCCCCGCTGATGAGACGCCGAAGCGCTTCCGGATAGGCGAGGCATTCCTGCTCAAAGACGCGGGCCGCTAGCGCTTCGGGCGTGTCGCCGGGGTTCACCGGGCAGTGGCGTTGCAGGACGATCGGCCCCGTGTCGAAGCGAGCGTCGCAGAGATGAACCGTGCAGCCCGACTCGCGCTCGCCCGCCGCGAGCACCGCTTCGTGCACGTGATGCCCGTGCATGCCGGGACCGCCGAAGCGCGGCAGCAGCGCGGGGTGGATGTTCACGACGCGGCCGTCGAAGCCCGGGGGAATGCTCACAAGCTTGAGGTAGCCCGCGAGCACGACCCAGCCGCGATCGGGTGTGACGCCGTGCTCCGCGAGAAGGCGCCCGAGCTCGGCCGCGGGAATGCGTCCGGGGACGATGAGCGTGGGCAGCCCGGCGGCACGAGCCTTTTCGGCGCCGAGGCACTCGCGTGACGCGATGACAACAGCCACGCGCGCAGGCAACTCGCCCCGTGCGATGGCGCTGAGGAGGTTGTCCAGCGTCCGGCCGGACCCGGAGAGGAGGATGGCAAGTGGGGCGGGGTGCACGGGGGGACTTGAGAGACTACAGGCACGCCCTGACCGCGGACGCCCGATCGCCCTGCAGCGACAGCGCCTTGTCGAGCATGCTGATCTTGAACAGCCCGCGGAGCTGCTCCGACAGGCCGAAGACCGCGAGGCGGCCCTTGTTGGTCCTGGCCATGCGGTTGAGCGAAATGAGCATCCCCAGGCCGACGCTCGAGATGATCTGCACCTGCGAGGCGTCGAACGCCAGCTTCCAGCCCAGGCCCGGCGCCAGTTGCTGCACCTCGTTCTGCACCACCGTCGTCTCGTACTCCGAAAGCTTTTCACACTTGAGCTGAACCACGAGGACGCCCTGGTCGGCCTCGGCACGGATGTGAGTGGAGTCGAACATGGAGATGGGGAATGGCGGACAGGCGGAATGGCGGAGCGGCACAACGGCGGGCCGCGTGCATCATACAGATTTGCGGGGCGAAGCGGAGGCCGCGGGGAACGGCTCTGTGCCGCTCGATTCTGGCGCCGCCCGGAACGGAATCGCCTTGCCCGTGTCATCCACCGCGACCATGACCAGCGTCGCGCGGGTGACGGGAACGATCTCCCCGCCGATGTACCGCTCCGACTCGACCTCGACTTCGACCGTGACGCTCGAGGTGCCCTGGCGGACCGTCCGCGCGTAGAACGAAACGATGTCGCCCAGGTGGACGGGCTTCTTGAACTCCACTTTGTCCATCGACACGGTGACCCATCGGTGCTGCCCGTGCCGGCGTGCCTCGACGAATCCGGCTTGGTCGATGTACGCGAGAATGACCCCGCCGAAAATGGTCCCGTACTGATTGGTGTCGCGGGGCAGAGTGACGACGCGAAGTGCGAGATTCCGAGGCGCGGGGGTGCTCACGCTCAAGCGTACGGCGCGCGGCAAGGCCCTCGATGGACCGTCTTGGCCAGCGTGGCCCGCGCGGCCCTCTTCGGCCCGTGTCAGTCCAGCGAAACTACCCGCCCAGCAGCGCCATCGCGCCGAAGCCCGCCGCGCCGATGAGCATGGCCACGCCGATCGCGATCATCCGGGCGCGGGTCCCGCGGCCCCGAGCCGATTCGTCGGGGCGCGCCGCCGTCCCCAGGGCGCCGCATTCCGGGCACTGTGGCGAGAACGCGCTCGTCCCGCGAAGGTCGTACCCGCAGGCTGAGCAGTGCTGCGTTCGCAACAACGGCGCGGCGGCAGCCGCGGCGACCAGCGCAGCTCCGCCCGACGCGAGCACCAGTGCCGTCACGCCCGGGTGCTGCACGGGAAGTGTCACGATCTCGGTAATCGGGCAGGCTTCGCAGGGTTCGTAGCACATGTCCAGAGCGTACATCCAAACCTGGGCCGATGCAATGCGAACGAGCACCGATCCTCTTGCGCAGGTCGCGTCGCTGCGTCGCTGGGCCGGTTTCGGGTACCCAGCCGGTCGCGCCCGTAGACTCTGCCGTGCCCGAACTCGTTCGCATTACCGACGTCTCGCCGCGCGACGGGCTCCAGAATGAGCCCGGCATCATCCCCACGGGGGACAAGGTGCAACTGGTCCGAATGCTCATGCAGACCGGCGTGGATGAGGTCGAGGTGACGAGTTTTGTGAGCCGGAAATGGGTGCCGCAACTGGGGGATGCCGGCGAAGTGTTCCAGGCGTTGGCGGCGGCGGAACCGCCCGCAGCGTATCCGCTCCTCTCAGCGCTTGTGCCGAACGAGCGCGGGCTCGAAGGGTTGCTCGATGTGAACCGTGCGGCCGGGCGCCGGCTGGTGGGCAAGGTCTCGGTGTTCACCGCGGCATCAGAGACATTTGCGCTTCGAAACACGAATGCGAGCATCGCGGAGACGCTCGAACGATTCGAGCCCGTGGTGCGTCGCGCCCGGGCCGAAGGGCTGGCGACCCGCGGCTACGTGTCCTGCGCGATCGCGTGCCCGTTTGAGGGACCCATCGACCCGGCACGCGTCGCCGAGGTCGCATCGCGCCTGCTCGACCTGGGCGTGAGCGAGGTTGACCTTGGCGACACGATCGGCGCGGGAACGCCCGAGAGCGTGCGCGTGCTCCTCGAGCACGTACATCGCCTTGTCGCCGTCCGTGACCGGGCGAACACCCTCACGCTCCACCTGCACGACACCTTCGGTCGCGCCGCCGCGTGCGTGCGCGAAGCGCTCCGGCTCGGCGTGCGCTCATTCGACGGCTCCGTGAGCGGCCTCGGCGGATGCCCCTACGCAGCAAAGAAGCTGCCCGACGGCACCACCCAGCGCGCGCCCGGCAACATCAGCACCGAAACGCTCGTGCGCACCATCCACGATGCCGGGCTGCGGACCAATGTCGATCTCGACGCGCTCGAACAGGCCGCGGCGCTGGCCCGCGCGATCGTCACGGACTCACGCTCGAGTGCGGACGGCGGAGGGGCTTCATGAGCGGCTCTCCCCTCGTGCGCCTCGAGCAGTACGACCGCCTCGCCGTCGTCGTGCTCTCGCGCCCCGAGAAGCGCAACGCCCTCACCCCCGCGATGTTCGAGGAACTCTGGCGCGTCATCCCCGCCGAGGATCAGATCGACGGGCTCGTGCTCGCGGGCGATGGTCCGGTCTTCTGCGGCGGATTCGACCTGGCGCTCTGCCACCGCGAGCCTGAAACGACCGCAACGCTCCTGCGCGCGCTCAGCGAAACCATCGACAGGCTCTCCCGCCGCGATCACCCGGTCGTCATCGCGGCCAAGGGAGCGGCGATCGCCGGCGGTGCGGCGCTCCTGGGCGCCGCCGACATCGTCATCGGGGACGCCGCCGGCACGTACGGCTATCCGGTCGTCCGCATCGGCCTGTCCCCGGCGGTCTCGTTCCCGTACCTGCGCACGCTCGTGAGCGACGGCGTCTGCCGGGAGCGCCTGCTCGATTCGGGCCTGATCTCAGGCGCCGAGGCGCGGCGCGTCGGTCTGATCCACGAGTGCTGCGACACGCCCGAGGATGTCGGCCCGCGGGCCCTGAGACTGTGCAAGGCTCTCGCGAGCAAGCCGCGCCTGGCCTTCAGCGCGACCAAGCGCCTCCTCCGCGATCTCGGCGGCGCCGAACACACGGCCCGGGCGGCGCTCGACGCTTCACTCTCCACGGCGGACAGCGCCGAGTGCCGCGAGCGCCTCGCCCGGATGATGACGCCGCGCCCCGGCGAGAACCCCTCACGCAAGGACGGGTAGGTAACCACGATGAGCACATCGGACCTGGCAATCCTGACAACGCACGATCGCGTGGCTCGGCTCACGCTGAATCGACCCGAATCGCGCAACGCGCTCTCGCTCGAGTTGCTCGGCGCGCTCCACGCGCGCGTCGATGAACTCACCCTCCGCGCCACCCGCCCCTCGCCCGTGCCCGCGCCGCATGTGCTGGTCGTCACCGGCGCGGGCAAGGTCTTCTGCGCGGGGATGGATCTCAAGGCCGTGCTCGGGAACGCCGCGCAGTCACGCGCGCTCCTCGCTTCGCTCGCCGACCTCACCCTCAAGCTCCGCCGACTTCCCCTCGTATCGCTCGCGGTCGTGAACGGCGCGGCGATCGGCGGCGGGTGCGGGCTCTCGACCGTCTGCGACCTCTCCATCACCCACGCTGACTCCAAGATGGGCTTCCCCGAAGTCGATCTGGGCGTCTGCCCCGCGGTGGTCGCGCCGTGGCTGTGCAGAAAGATCGGCGTCTCGGCGGCCCGGCGCATCCTGCTCATGGGCGGACTCATGACCGGCATGGAGGCCCACCTCGCCGGGATCGTCACGCAGATCGTCCCGACGCGCGCCGACCTCGACGACGCGGCCGAGACGATCGTGAAGCGGCTCGCCGGCGGAGCACCGGGGGCCATCGCCGCGACCAAGGGCCTTCTCAACGAGTTGGACGGCTCACTCGACGAAGCCACGCTGAAGCGCGCCGCCGCTCTCTCCGCCGACGTGCTCAGCACCGACGAGGCCCAGGCGATGCTCCGCGCCAAGCTCGGCGCGTAGTGCCGATGTCGGAGCGCCCCGTGCCAGCGGCGGCCCAGGCGATCCGCCTTGATCTCACGCCGATCACTTGAGCGGCGCGCCGGTCGTGTCGTTGAACTGCGCCCGCAGCCGCACCAGCTCTCGCCGCAGCGTGGATTCCACCTCGGCATGCTCCGGCGTGCCCGCGAGGTTCTTCAGTTCGTGCGGGTCGCGCTCGAGGTCATAGAGCTCCCACTGCGCGGCCTCGCCGCCGGGCAGCTCATAGAACCGGATGAGCTTGTATCGCCGTGTTCGCACGCCGTAATGCTTCGGCACCGTGTGAGGTTCCCCGCTCTCGTAGTAGTGGTAGTACACGCTCGTGCGCCAGTCGCCGGGCGGGTGCGTGGGCTCGCGAAGCAGCGGGCGGAATGAGCGCCCGTCGAGCTCATGCCGCATCGCATCGGCCGCACGCCCCGCGTCGATCCCGCCGAAGTCGAGGAACGTCGGCGCATAGTCGAGCGTCGTGACCATCGCGTCGCAGACCGTGCCCGCGGGAATCTCGCGCGGGTAGCGGACGATGAGCGGAAACCGCAGCGATTCCTCGTACATGAACCGTTTGTCGTACCAGCCATGATCGCCCAGAAAAAAACCCTGGTCCGACGTGTAGATCACGACCGTGTCGTCGCTGAGATTCTGCTCATCCAGGAACTGCATGAGCCGGCCGACGTTGTCGTCGATCGACGCGATGCACCCGAGATAGTCCTTGATGTACCGCTGATACTTCCAGTGCTTGAGCGCCCGCGCATCGAGCCCCGCCGGCGGCGGCTGCTTGAGGTCGATCGGCGTCAGGTGATGCTCAATGGTCATCGTCTGAATGCGCGCCGCCGCGGTGCGCGTCGCGTAGTCATCGTCAAACGTTGCGGGAACGGGGACATCAGCCCCTGCGAACATGGCCGCGTGCTTCGGATCAGGCGTCCACTCGCGGTGCGGCGCCTTGAGGTGGCAGTACAGCAGGAACGGCCGCGACTGATCGCGAGCCCCGATCCAGTCCATCGCCTTGTCAAGGGTGATGTCGGTCACGTAGCCCGCGTGAACGCGCGTGCCGTGCTCGCGCGTGATGAACTCCGGATCCATGTAGCGCCCCTGACCGGGCAGGATGTCCCAGTGATCAAACCCCGACGGCGTGCGATTGAGATGCCACTTCCCGATGTGCGCGGTCTGATACCCCTTGGGTGCAAGCGCCATCGGCACGGTGAACGCATCGAGCGGCAGCACGCCGCTGTTGTCGCGCACGCCGTTCTTGTGGCTGTACTGCCCGGTCAGAATCACCGCGCGCATCGGCGTGCAGATCGAGTTCGTGCAGAAGGCGTTGGTGAAGCGCACGCCCTGCGAGGCGAGTCGATCAAGGTTGGGCGTCCGGTTGATCCGGCTGCCATAGCACGACAGCGCGTGCGCCGCGTGATCGTCGGCCATGATGTAGATGATGTTGGGCCGGCGCGCGTCATCCGCCGCGGCACGCTCGCGGGACGCACACGCCGGGGCGAGTGCGAGCAGCGACGTCATCATGACCACGGCCAGTGCCCGCCGGGCAAACGCGACGCAGGTATGTGCCATGCGCGATCGTAGAGCGACCGCCTCGCCCGAAACTCAGAACAGCTTCGGCTCGTCGTCGATCGGCACGAGCTTCCCGTTCACGAGCCGCATCTTCGGCTTCGGCGTGCGCTCACCCTTCGCGTCCTTGCCCGCCGGTTTCCGTGCGTCTTCGCGTCGCGACGACACTTCGAGCATCGCCCGCTCCTGCGGCGACTGTGCGAAGATCTCCGCGTCCGACGGCCGGGCCTTGCCCTTGTTCGGAACCGCTTTCGACTTCTTCCCCTTCGGCTTGGCCCCCGACACCGCCCCGGGTTCCTCGGCCGACTCGGCGACCTGCACCGCCGCGCCGCCCGTGCCCGAGACGATGATCACGCCCTCCTGGTCCGCCGGGTCATCCTTGATCGCCTTCCCGCTGTCATCGAGCTGCTGGTCGGCGATCGCCGTGCGCTTGCGCGCCTGGCTGAGCAGCACATCGTACAGCTTCTTGGCGTCCTCGCCGTTGATCGAACTCACGGCCTGCGCGATCTCGCCGATGTATCGCTCGAAGATGTCCCGCCGCTCGCCTTCGCGCCGCATGCGGGCGCGCTTGCGCAGATAGGTTCCCAGCTTGCGCCCGCACTCCATGAGCGCGAGCTTCATCTCCTTGCGGATCTCGTCGTAGTCCGCGATCGCTTCCTTGCTCTCGCTCGTGAACGGCACCCACACGCTCGCCATGTGGATCATGATCACCAGCGGGCCGACCGGCAGCCCGCCGCGCGGCTGCTGCAGGTCGTAGTTCCGCCAGTTCGTCTCCGTCACCCCCTTGAACGACGAGCACGCCGACTGCTGAAACAGCAGCGGCACCCGGTTGGCAAAGCGGATCACCCGCGCCGTCTCTTCCGTCGGCAGCTCTCCACCGAACGCGATCGCCGTCTCGATCAGGAACGGTCGTCCGCGATACACGTCCGGCGAGCGCGACGACGCCGCGTAGAACTCCGCACGCACGCCCTTGAACATCCCCTTGAGCAGTTGCTGCACCCCGATCGGCGCGAGACAGTCCGTCGGCGGCGGCGCCAGCTTCGCCTCCTGGAACACCTTGTACAGCGCCTCGGCCTGCGGCGGCTCGATGTCGCTCACCTTGGTCCGGCTCGTCACCCGGTTCGCCGCCGTGCTGATCCGTTCGCAGAAGTCGCTCGCCGTCGCGCTCGACACGCGGCTGAACCGCTCCTGCAGGAAGTTGTAGAGCGTCCCCCCGCCCCTGTTGGCCTCCTGGTAGTCCTTGAGCATCTGCAGGAGCGTGCCGAGCTCGACCCCGCGCGGGTGCGGCTGAATCTCGCGCGTCTCCGGCGGAAGCTCCTCCACCGCGCGCGGAAAAAGCACAAGATCGCCCAGATCCTCCGTCACTTCCGGCGGCTTCTCCGCTTCCTCACTCGGTGCCTCGGTGCCGCGTGCCTCGGTGCCTTCCTCTCTGTCGCCCGCGGCCATCGCGGCCGCGCCGCGCTTGAGCAGCGTCGGCTCCTCTTCTTCCTCGATCGTCCGTGTCGGGCGGACGAACGTGATCCGCGCGTGCGGGTTGGCGATCGCCGTCAGCTCCAGAAACTCGTCGACCGACCCGCGCCCGCGCTGATACTTCCCTTCGAGCTCGATCGAGACGCTCGTCCCCGTCGGATACGCCTCGCTCGACAGGAAGTCGCCGCGATCGGCAAGCTCGCGCACCGCGGGCGAGAGCGTCCGAAGGCGCGCCAGCGGAAAGTCGTCCGTCTCCTCGTCCATCGTGACTTCGGCACGATTGGTCTTCGTGTTCATCGCCAGCTCAATGTGATGCGCCGGCTTGTTCTTCTTCGGGCGCGTCTGGATGAGCATCGGCTTGCCCGTCGTGATCAGCCCGTACATCCCCGCGGCGGAGATGCCGATGCCCTGCTGCCCGCGGCTCATCTTGAGCCGGTGAAACTTCGACCCGAAGAGCAGCCGCCCGAACACGTTCTCAACCTGCGCGCGAACGATGCCCGGCCCGTTGTCCACCACCGTCACGCGATAACGCGACGCCTGCGTGGCCTTCGGCTTCTTCCCCGCTCCGTTGCTCCCCGCACTCCCCTCGCCCTTGCCCGCCTGATCCCGCGAGCCTTTCCCTTCCTCCAGGTCTTCGATCACCACCGTGATGTCGGGCAGGATCCCCGCCTCCTCGCACGCATCGAGCGAGTTGTCCACGGCTTCCTTCACCGTCGTGAGCAGGGCCTTGCGCGGATTGTCAAACCCCAGCAGGTGCCGGTTCTTGGCGAAAAACTCCGACACCGAGATGTCGCGCTGCTTGGCCGCCATGCTCTCGGCGGTGGCCCGCGGCGTGCGTGGTTTCCGGCTCACAACAACCTCGGCATCAGCGAGCGCGCTCATCGTCGGCCCTCCTTGGCGACACGCATGGAGCCATCCTGTCAGTCCTGTCGCGGGAGCGTAGCCGCCCCGGGCGCGCAAAAAGGGGCCCGGGTACGCAACCCGGGCCCGAGTGTGCCTGCGCGCGACCGGCAACCGCGCTCACGCGCAGCCGGCAAAGTACGCGTTGATGAAATCGCCCAGGTCGTCCGCATTGAACTCCCCGTCCCGATTGAAATCCCCGCCGCCGCACTCGTCGCTGAAGTAGCAGTTGATGAAATCGCCCAGGTCATCGGCGTTCAACTCCCCGTCGGCGTTGAAGTCCGCCGCGCACGCCTCCGCCGCGAGCACGTAGTCAAACTCGATCCGCGAGTCGATCGAGAAACTGCCCGAGAACGATGCCGGGTCCGCGGCGACATGGAACAGGTCAAAGAACCAGATCGCCCGCCCGCCGGAGGGAATCATCCCGTTCAGTTCGTCAAACGTGAGCGATGCCGAAAACGTCCCCTGCCCGCTCCAGCCCAGCTCGGCGCCCGACCTCAGGAACAGCCCGAACGCAGCGTTGTCGATCGGCGCGGTGAGCTGAATGCCCAGGTTCGCGGCGTCGAAATCGCCGATCGTCGTGAACGTCACGAACAGTCGTCCCTCGACGATCGTCGCGCCGTTGAGGGCCGGCTCGGCCAGCCGCGGATCAAACGCCAGCGCCACCTGGCCTCCTTCCACCGGAAGCTCCGGGAAGAACGAAATCGTGTAGGTCTGCTGGGCGTGGGCCAGGCCGGTCAGCGACAGCGCGGCCGCGGCAGACCAGGTGCGAGCAAATCGGGCAAACTGCATGTCAAGGGTCCTTTCCAGAATGGCACATCCCCGGCATTCCGCACACGCGAAACGCAGGCCGCCACTCCCGGCGACGCCGGCCCTCTTGGATGCACATTGTGAACACAGGATACGCACGCCCCCGCCTTCGGTTCGCGCGCGATCTCGAATGACCCCGGGTTTTCAGGCCGCCTGAGGCGTCGCCGCGGCCGCGGTTCGCGCCGGCTCAGTCCCGGGTCGAAGCCTGGTGATCTGCCCGATCCACTTGCCCAGGTCCTGGCACATCTGCGCTTTCGTGAAGAACGCCGTCGCTCCGGCCGCCCGCGCGCGCTGCGCCGCGGCGTTCGTGTCATCGGCGGAAATCACGACCACCGGCACGGCCCCCAGCGCCGAATGCGCACGCACCGCACGGACCACGTCCAGGCCCGTGATCCCGCCGGGCGCGTCCTCCAGGTCATCCGTCACAACCAGGTCCGGCTGATCCTCCCCGGGACGCGCCAGAACGCGCTTCGCCTCGACGCCGTTGGACACGCTCACCAGCTTGATCCCCGGCGTGCGCCCAAGCACCGCATGCAGCAGCTTCACCGCCAGCGGATCATTTTCCACGAGCAGGATCGTGCGCGGGCCGACGGGCGAAGCACTCGGGCCTTCGCTGTGCGTGCCCGCCGCCTCCGATCCTTCCGGCGCTGCCGCTTCACCCGGCGTGGGCGCGCTCGCGCCCAGCCGCACGGCATTGCGCCCATCCCTCTTCGCGGCGTACACCGCTTCATCCGCGCTCCGCATCATCTGCTTCAGGCTGAAGATTCCCGCGCAGGCGTTGGCCGGTTCAAAGGCGCCTACGCCGATGCTGATCGTGACCCGCAGCGTCTTCACGCTCGCCCCGGCCGACGATACATCAACCGGCTTCGCTTCGACCGCCGCACGGATGGCCTCGGCCCGGCGCATCGCTTCACCCGCACTCGCCCGCGGGAAGAGCACCGCGAACTCCTCCCCGCCGAATCGGCACGGCCGCGCGCCCGGATCGGCGCACGCCGAGATCCGCCGTGCCAGCTCCACGAGCACGAGATCGCCCACCGCGTGCCCGTGCGTGTCGTTGACCACCTTGAACCGGTCGGCGTCAATGAACGCGACCGACAGCGGCGTGCCGGTGCGTCGCGCCTCGCCGAAGAGCCGCGCGGCCTCTTCATCAAAGTGCCGCCGATTCGACAGGCCCGTGAGCGCGTCCGTGCTCGCCTGGCGCGAAAGCTCGGAGTTCTGTGATTGCAGGCGCTGCGCCGTCTCGTGCATCTGCTCGTGCTGCGCCGCCAGCCGCTCGTGCGCCTCCGAGAGAATCGCCGCCACGTCCGGCCTCTGCCCGGTGTTCACCCGCAGCAGGAGCGAGAGCTGCGCGCCCGTCTCGCTGATGAACCGCAGGAACTCGTTGGTCCGCTCGGCGTTCCACCCCAGGGCCGACTCCGTCCGCGTCCGCAGCCGATCAAGATGCGCCGCCCCCGCTTCGCAGACGATCGCGAGCGACGCCAGCGATGAGATCTGGATGATCTGAACCAGGTCGGCGTGCGGGCCCGATCCCGCCTCCGTTTCGTGATGCCGACGCGTCGTCTCCGCAAGCTGCTCGGGTAATCGCCACTTCTGCACCAGCGCCGCGCCCACCTCGGCGTGATCAAACCCCAGGTGCAGCCGCTCAAACTGGCAGAGCTGCGCGTGATCCGCCGGCGCGCCCGACAGCACCGCGTCATACTCCCCCTTCAGCGCCGCGCGGATCGCCAGCATCCCCATGTCCTGCAGCAGCGCCGCCACAAACGCCTCTTCAGGATCCCACGTGCCCGTGTGCTTCGCCAGGTACCGCGCGCCCGCCGCGCTGTACACCGCGCGACGCCAGTACGTCACCAGGTCAAACCCGCCCTCCGCGGCGCGCCCCGTCGTGTCGATCAGGCTGAACCCAAGCGCCAGCGACTTCACCGCGTTCAGCCCCAGCAGCCCGACCGCCGTGCTGATGTTCGCGCACGGCTTGCTCAACCCGTAGTAGCTCGAGTTCACCGTCTTGAGCAGCTTGGTCGTCAAGCCAGGGTCGCCCTGGATCAGCGCCGCGAGCTGGTCCGCCGTCACATTCGGGTCGCGCGTCAGCTCCAGCACCTGGAGCGCCACCGCCGGGAGCGACGGCAACGTGCGGCAGGAAAGCACGCGATTCAACACAACGTCATTCACGAGATGGCCCTCACACATGCCCCGGGGGGCTGCTCCCCGGAGTGGTTCCCCATGGATCGGGAATCCGCTCGCAAGGCTGGAACCGTCACCGCTCGCATTCGCATGAATCGAGGGTTCCCCAGCACAACTCGTGGCGATTCCTCAGGGCGAGAAGCATCCCCGTCAGTCTCAGACTCATTTCCCAGTGCAAAACGATCAACGCTTTTGTGGGGGCGACGCAGTGCCCGCCGTATCCGGCCGAGCGGCAAGCGCCTCAAGCGCTTCGCCGCTCACCCGGTACGTCGTCCATTCGTCCATCGCTCGCGCCCCGAGCCGCCGATAAAAACCGATCGCCGGCTCGTTCCAATCCAGCACCGCCCACTCGAATCGCCGGCATCCGCGCGCCACGGCCACCTGCGCCACGTGCCGCAGCAGCGCCTCGCCCAGACCCTTGCCTCGCGCCTCCGGACGCACGAACAGATCCTCGAGGTACATCCCCGGCCGGCCCAGCCATGTCGAAAAATTGTGAAAGTACACCGCAAAGCCCTGCGCGCGGCCTTCGACTTCGCCAATCACGCACTCGGCCATCGGCCCGCGCAACGCGCCTCCCGGCGCTGTTCCGTCCGCCTCGCTGCCGAAGAGGTGTTGCCGAAGCAACGCCGGCGTCGCCACCGCCTGCTCCGGCGCCCGCTCATACTCAGCCAGCTCGCGGATGAGCGCGAGGATGAGCGGGATGTCGTCGGGTGTGGCCGGGCGAATGACCATCGCGGGAGACGGAGCCATGCACGACGGTAGCGGCCACGCGCCGCCGGCTCCCTTCGACTCAGGCGCACCCGCCGAAGTACGCGTTGATGAAATCGCCGAGGTCGTCCGGGTCGATGTTCCCGTCGCTGTTGAAGTCGGCCCCGGCGCACGCCGGCTGGGAGAAGAAGCAGTTGATGAAGTCGCCCAGGTCATCCGGGTCGAGGTTGTGGTCGCCGTTGAAGTCGGCGGGACACCCGGGGTTGGCATCAACCCCGAAGCGCACCCGCACCAGCGCATGCGTGAGGTCCGCGAAGATCAGTGAAGCCAGGAGCTCGCGGCGGTCGTTCATCAGGCCGGAGCGGCCGCCTTCGTTGACGCCCGACGCGAACCGGAAGCCCGACACGGTGCGCAGGTCGTCGCCGCCCGAACTGGCATCCAGCGAAACGGTCTGGCCCGGGTAGAAGAGCGGGAACGGCGCCTGGTTGGCTTCCGAAGCAAGTAGGTAGATCGTGCCGCCCGGCAGGCCGCCGCCGGTCAGCGTGGCACGCTTCGCCCAGTCGCGATGCGTATTGAGCGCCTCCACGGCCCCGAGCGCGCCCGCGCCGCCGAGAATCCGCGCGCCCGCCGGCGCCGGAGCGGCCACCGGGTCGCTCTCCCGCAGCACCAGCGTGCCGCCCACGAACGACCCCGAATCATTCGCGCTCGAGATGCCCGGTCCCGCGAGCAAAGCGGACCACGCCACGGCGTCGCCGGCGCGCATCCCGCTCAACAGCGACACCAGGCGCACACCTTCGGCTCCGAGCTCCCCGGGCACAAGCTGATTCGTTCGAGCGACGACCGATCCGTCCGCCACCATGGCGCGATCGTCCAGATCCAGCGTGATCCCGCCGCCCGACGCCTGGACCTCAAGCACATTGCCCCCCGCGGCCGTCGAGGAAAAACGCGTCGCCACCACGTTCGACACGAGAGCGCCCGCCGGGAACCCGCCCGGCGCCATCCACCCGTCTCGCTGGATCACCGTAAACGACCCATCGGGTTCAACGTGCGCGGCAAGCCGATCATTCGAAAGGTTGATCCCCGTGCCTGTCAGACGAAGCGACACGAGCACGCGACCGTCGGCCGTCAGCCCGTGCGCCTGCGTATCAGTCATGTTCAGCCCGGGTCCGATCGCGGCGGCCGACGTGACATCCGCCACGATGCGTCGAACCTGCCCGCTCTCGACCATCAGCGACACCGCGCGCCCCTGGTCGGTCTGCCCCGCGACGAGCAGCCGCCCCGAGAGGAACCAAAGTTCGGTGATCGATGCGAGCGTGCGACCGGCCAGCCCGGGAATCGGCGTGCCCGGAGCGATCCCCAGCGACAGCGCCCCGTCGCTGAACAGGAACACCGCCGAAGGGCCGGCGCTCGTCGGCGCGAGAAACGCGAGGTTGCCCAGTGCATCCACCGCGGCAATGCTCATGTTGAGCACGCGCGTCCCCGCCGGGAACCCCGGCGCGGGCGTGAGGTTTGAGCGATAGACCAGCCGCGGCTCGCCCGGCAAGCCCAGAAAGTAGCCGGTCGGTCGCGAGGCATACGCCGCACCGCCGATCTGCGCTGTAAAGAGCACGTGCCCCGCGTCTCCGATCGCGATCGGCGAGAACTGGGCGTAGGTCCCGCCCGGCAGGTCCGCCGAAGGCGCCGCATCGCCCGTGCGCGCCAGGATGTCGATTGCGACGTCAGCGCCCGCCGACCGCTGGAGGCATGCCCCGGCCGTCATGCACGCCGCGGCAAGGGCCAAGGAACGCGTGCCGCACCGCTTCGATTTCAATGAGAACATGGGGGCTCCGTTCCGGCCCGTGGGTTTCAGCGGCCGGTCAGAAGCAAACGAATGTCGCGCGCGGGTGCTCACGCCCTGCTGCGTGTGGTGCATGCGGAATTGGGATCGTGCCGAGATCCGAACGGGTGCCGAGTGAGGCCGGCGGTGGGAATGACTCGGGCCGGGTTCCTATTGTTCGCCCCGCGTTTGTCCTCTTTCCCGGAGTTTCATGCCTCATGGAAACCACGCTCATCATCCTCAAGCCTGACGCCGTGCAGCGAGGGCTCATGGGCCGCATCCTCAGCCGCTTCGAGGACAAGGGCCTGCACGTCGTCGGGTGCAAGCTCATGCAGATCAGCCAGCAGCTCGCCGCGACGCACTACGAAGCGCACAAGGCCAAGCCCTTTTACCCCGGCCTCGTCAAGTTCATGACCAGTTCGCCGGTGCTCGTCCTGGCGATCAAGGGCAACGGCGCCATCACCATCTGCCGAAACATGATGGGCGCCACCTTCGGCTCCAAGGCCAACCCCGGCACCATCCGCGGTGACTTCGGCGTCTCAAACTCCTTCAACCTCATCCACGGCAGCGACAGCCCCGAAGCCGCCGAACGCGAACTCAAGCTCTTCTTCGCCCCCGGCGAAGTGCTCAGCTTCTCGCGCGCCATCGAAGGCTGGGTCTACGACCTCAGCGGCGGCAAGCCGGAGTGATCCTCCGCCTCCTGGTTTTCATGCCGACCTGAGCCGACTCACGCGCCGCTCGCGGCCTCGCCCGGCATCGAGCCGTTCGAGCCCTCGCTCCCCGCCGGCGCCTTGGGCCGAAGGCTCGCCACGATCTGCGGCGGGTCGCCCTCCTCGGCGATCTGGTTGGCCACCTCGCGCCGATGCACCTGCACGCTCCGCGGGAAGTCGAATGCCACGCGCACGCGGTCGCCTCGGATCGAAGCGATTCGAACGACGCCGATGGGGTTGCGCGGGTCGCCGATCACGACCTCCTCGCCTTCACGTCGTGTGATGACCAGCATGGTGGGGACCTCCTGTCCGAGCGTCCTGCAGCCCGCACGGCTCGCGGTTCGTGGTGTTCTCTCGTCTGAATATACCACAGGCCGCGTTATGGGCGATACGTCGAGTCACAGTAATCGGTTCTTGTAAGGATTTCAACGCAAATGTTCGGAAAATGATCGTGTTCTCGGACCTTGCCCCGCTCCTTCGGCCTCGGACGGCCTGTGGAGGCCGTGTGGGTACACGTGCGCCACCTCCGACCTGACCGGGGGAACCATGCCGCGCGGCGTGTCAAGCCGAAATCGTCGCCGTGTCGATACTGCTTCGGGCCTGCGGCAAGACAGGCACAGCGGCGAGGCGGAGCTCATGCCCGAAGTGCTCGATCAAAGCGAGATTGACGCGTTGCTGGCCGCGGTGTCGACCGGCGAGGTCTCCGAATCGACCCGGGTCGGCGGGGTGCGGATCTTCAGCCGACACCGCAAGAACCCCGACGCCGCCGAGGTCCGCCCCTACGACTTCAAGCGCCCCGAGCGCGTCAGCAAGGACCAGATGCGCTCGATGCAGACGCTGCACGAGGGCTTCGCCCGGAACTTCGGCGCCAGCCTCTCGGGCTTCCTGCGCACGATTGTCGAAGTGCGCGTAAGCACCTGCGAGCAGATGACCTACGGCGAGTTCATCTCCGGGCTCCCGAATCCGACATCGTTCAATCTCATCAACGCCAAGCCGCTCGAAGGCCAGATGTGCCTTGAAGTCAGCCCCCTCATCATCTACCCCATCATCGACCGCCTGCTCGGGGGCTCAAACCAGGAGCTCTTCATCCCGCAGCGGCCGATGACGCTCATCGAGAGCCGCCTGATTTCCAAGGTGAACTCACGCGGCCTGTCCGCGTTGAGCGAAGCGTGGGCCGGCATCAAGGAGATTACCTTCGAAGTCGTCGCCACCGAGAGCAACCCCCAGCTCGTCCAGATCGTGCCTCCAAACGAGGTCGTCGTGGTCGTGGGCTTTGAGCTCAAGATGGGCTCACGCGCGGGGACGATGAACCTGTGCATCCCCTACAACGTCATCGAGCCCGTGATGGAGCAGCTCTCGAACCAGTCGTGGTTCAGTGCCGCCCGCAGCTCCCGCCTCCCCGAGGCCCGCGAACGCATCGGCCGAACGCTCTCCCGCGCCCCCATCGGCGTGACCGGTCTGCTCGCCGAGACCACCATCACGCTCAGCGAGCTTCGAAACCTCGCCGTGGGCGACCTCGTCGTGACCGAGCGGCTCGTGAACAAGCCGATCGTTCTGTGCGTCGAGGGCGAGAAGAAGTTCCTGGCCCAGATCGGCCAGCACAAGGGATCGCGGGCCCTCAGGATCATCAGGGCCGTCAAGCCGGGCGAGCGGGTGTAGGGCCGCGGCAAACCCGGCAAGGCGAATCGGGCGTCGAGGTGGGTGGGGTGGGGGTGGGGGGAGGGGGGGCACTTCCGCCGTCGGCGACCCGATCGCTCGGATTCTGGAACCGCGCAGAGGCTTGTGCGTCAATAGGTTCTGAGCGGCCAGGATCATGGGCTCGGGCCGATCCCGGGCCTGTGGAAACGCATCCTTCAGGCCGATGTGCTATGCTGTGGCAACCCGTTCAGATGGTATCTGGACGGGTGCCGGATTTGAAGTTGGCGATATCAGCAGTATGAGCGAAGACGCCGTGGGCGTATTGCAAGGAGCAGGTATGAGCAAGATTCTCGGTCGGCTCGCGTTGTTGGGGGGCGTCGCGGCACTCGCGACGGTCGGATGGACGGCGTCGGCCGCACTGGCGCAGGCGTCGAGCGGGTCGAGCGTTTCGGCGGCAGCGCCGGCGCGTCAGACCACCGGCGACCCGCGCCGCGACACGCTGCTCAAGATGCAGATCCCGGTGACCATCGACCTCAACGACACGCCCCTCGAGGACGTGATGAAGTTCGTGGTCGACGCGACCGGCGCCGACATCGAGCCCCTCTGGACCACCGACATCGACAGCGAAGGGCTCTCCAAGGACGCCGCGATCACCATGTCGGTCAAGGCCATGCCCGCGCTGCTGTTCCTCGAGAAGCTCTCGACCCAGCTCGAGGGCGGCTCCAACCGCTACTCCTGGCAGATGGACCCCGAGGGCGTGCTCCAGTTCGGCCCAAAGGCTCGTCTCAACCGCTTCAAGCGCGTCGAGATCTATGACATCAACGACCTCCTCTTCATTCTCCCCGTCTACGACAACGCCCCGCAGATCGACCTGAACCAGGTCCTCCAGCAGGCCGGTCGCGGCGGCGGCGGCGGCGGCCGGAGCCCCTTCCGCGAGAACCAGAATCGCAACCGGCGCGATGATGAGCCCCCGACCAAGGAAGAACGCGCCAAGAAGATCCAGGACATCATCACCCAGATCATCGAGCCCGAAGAGTGGTTCGCCGGCGGCGGTGAAGGCGGCGCCATCACCTATCACGAAGGCACGCTCATCGTCAACGCCGCAGACTACCTCCATCGCCAGGTGAACGGGTACAAGTGGTGGCCCACCTTCCGTGCCAGCTCGAGCAGCGGCCGCCGCTACGTCCAGCTCAACATCGACACCGGCATCAGCCAGCTCGAACGCCCCCTCCGCACCGTCCCGACCTCCGCCGTCGTCGGCGGGCAGGTCATCACGTCGCCCCCCGGCGGCGGCGGCTGATCAACCGCACGTTCATCACACGCAACCACGCACGCGACCCGGGATCATCCCGGGTCGTTTTTTTTCGTCCGACCGCGCCGCCGAAGCGTGCCTCACGCGCCCGTCAGGATCGCCAGCTTGCGATGAAGATACCACGCGTGATGCTCGACGTGCCATGTCGCGTATTCGAGGATCGTGCGCAGCGTCTGCTCGCCGCGCTGCGGGTGGAGCCCGCGCCGGGCCCATTGCTCGTCGCTGAGCGTCCCGAGCCATTCGCTGGTCCACTGGCGCAGCGTGTGAATCGCGGCCACAAATGCGCCGATGGGAAACCGGCGCCCGTCCTCGCCGCGGCCGTACAGCCCGGACTCGATGAACGCGTTCTCGTCCCAGACGCTGAACACCGGCGCATCTTCGGCCGCGACACGCCGCAGGCGATGCACAAACGAAAGCTCCGCATCGGCAAGATGTCCGAGCAGCACTCTGCACGACCACAGCCCGACGCCGTCGCCGGCGGCAAACCCGCGGTCGAGCTGCGCGTCGCTGAGTTTCAGCACGCGCGGGTCGAAGTTCTCGACGCCGACCCGGTAGCGCAGCACGAGTTCGCGGTGCGGGAGCGGCGCGAGGACGTCGCGCGCGGGAGGCCTGGGCGCGAGCGGTGCGGATGAGGTCGGTGCGGGCATGGTTGGATCTCGCGAAAAAAGAAGCTCACGCGCCCGCCGCGGCCGCGGGCGTGATCGTGCCGGCGCACGGGCCGAAACCGATCCGGCGGAATCCCTCGCGCTCGCACCAGCCGCGGAGCGTGACGGTGTCGCCATCCTCGAGGAATGTGCGCTTCTCGCCGGTGGGAAGTTCCAGCGGCGTTCTCGGCAGGGGCTTGCCGTCCGGCCCTGTTCCCGCCCAGGTGCGTTCGAGCAGGCACCCGCGCGAAGCGGGATCGGGCCCGGAGACGGTGCCGCTGGCGAGCAGGTCGCCCGGCTGGAGGTTGCACCCGCCGACGGTGTGATGGGCGATCATCTGCGGGAAGGTCCAGAACATGTGCCGGAGATTTCCGGAGGAGACGCGCGCCGGCGGAAGGTTCTGCTCGCGCATGCGCGCCGATTGCAAATGGACCTCGAGGCGGACGTCGAGCCCCCAGGGATCCTCGGATCGAAGATACGGCAGCGGCTGGGGATCGCCCGCGCCGCGCTCAGGCCCGGGAACGCGGAACGGCGCCAGCGCCTCGACAGGCACGATCCACGGGGAGACGGTCGTCGCGAAGTTCTTGGCGAGGAACGGCCCGAGCGGCTGATACTCCCACGCCTGGATGTCGCGCGCCGACCAGTCGTTGACGAGACAGAAGCCGAAGATGTGCCGGGGAGCGTCGGCGATGCTCACGGGGCTGCCCAGCGCATTGCCCGGCCCGATCACGCAGCCGAACTCGAGTTCGTAGTCGAGGCGCTTCGAGGGCCCGAACGTCGGCGTAGCGGCGTTCTCGATGTTGGTCTGCCCGAGCGGCCTTCGCACCTCGCGCCCGGAGACGATGATCGACGAGGCGCGCCCGTGATAGCCGATGGGCACGTGCGTGTAGTTGGGCAGGAGCGGGTTGTCGGGCCTGAACATCGAGCCGACCGTGCGCGCGTGGTGGATCGAGGCGTAGAAGTCGGTGTAGTTCTGAAAGACGACGGGCGAGAAGAACGCGCACTGGTCCTGCGCATGCACGGCCTTCTGGCGGAGGCGGCGCGCCTGCTGGCCGGCGTGCGCGTCGCGCAGAAACTCCTGCACGCGCCGGCGCAGCAGCGACCGCACGTCGTGCGGCGCCGAGGCGAGCGCGTTGAGCACCGGAAGGTGGATGGCGTGATGCAGGCGCTCGACCAGGGCGCGATCATCCGGATCGAAGAAGCCCGCGTGCATGAGCATGTCGACATCGACGACCCGGTCGCCGATGCCGATGCCGATGCGCGGACGCTGCGCGTGCGGGTCGTCGGGGTCGGCCTGCGCGGGAAGAAACGAGCAGTAGGGGAGGCACTGGATCGGAAAGTCGGTGGCGGGGTCGTTGGCCGATTCGACCCACGAGCGCAGGTCGGGCGAAAGCGTCGGGTCGTCGGGCGCGGAAAAGCCGGGAGCGGAACGGGTCATCCGCGATGGTAGCGGCGGGGTGCCGGGGCGCGGCGCGCGCGAAAAAAAGCCCGCGGAGGCGAGCTCCGCGGGCCGGATGATCAAGTCACGCGCTGCCGAGCGCGTCGCCCGACGGGCGATTACTTCTTGGCGTACTTCACCGAGCAGCCGTAGGCCCTGGTCTCGGCGGTCGAGACGGGCTTGCCGGCGAGGATCTCGGTGAGGGCGGCGTGGACGTAGTTCTTGTCCTTCTTGTCGTCGATGGCGCCGGCGTAGGCGAGCTTGCCGTCCTTGCCGATCACGAACATGTGCGGCGTGTTGGTGGCGCCGTAGGCCTTGCCGACCGTGCCGGTCTCATCGAGCAGGATGGGGTACTCGATCTTCCACTCCTTCTTGGCATCCGCGTTGGCGGCGGTGCCGTGGCCCTGCTGCCCGGGGCCGCCGGAGTTGATGGCGAGGAAGACCACGCCCTTGTCCTTGAACTCGTTGTAGAGCTTGCCCATCGTGCCCTTCTTGTACATGTCGATGACGACGGGGCAGCCCGGGTTGAACCACTCCAGGACGACGACCTTGTCCTTGAAGTCGGACAGCTTGACTTCCTTGCCCGAGGTGTCGGTGAGCGTGAACGCGGGGGCGGCCTCGCCGACCTTGGCCTTGTCGGCGTGCTTCTCGTGCTTGCCGTCCTTGTCGTGGTTCTCGTGCTTGCCGTCCTTGTCGTGCTTGTGCTCCTTCTGCTGCTGCTTCTGAGCAGGCTTGCTCTCCTGCGCCAGGGCGGCGGGGGCCAGGGTGAGCGAAAGGGCAAACAACGCGGACGCCAGAATCTTGCTCTTCATCGAATGCTCCTGTTGAGGCGAATGATCGATCCCGATCCGGACGCCGAGGCTCACAAGCCTCGGCGGGATTCTCTAAGGCTTTGTGGTGGTACCGCCGGCGGGCGCGGGCGGCTGCAGGGGGCGCTCGAGCCAGAAATGTTCGTATGTCAAAGGGTCGGCAGCCGTCTGGACCCGGACGATTCCCGCGATGCGCTTTTGGCCTGGGTTCGGCTTCTTGAGTGCCACGCTCAGGGGCTTCCCGGAGGCGCCCACGCAGTCTTTCAGCACGCTCTCCACAAGCACCGAGTCGGCGTGTGGGAAAAAGGCCAGAGCCCTTCCGGCTCGGTCGGCGATCTCCAGCGAACGCCCTCCCTCCCTCACCGTCGCACGGAGCGACCCGTCAGTCGGCCAGGGCTTCGGAGCGGCCCTGAGTGCCGCCTCGATCGCCTTGGCATCGCTTCCCGGCGTGGGTTCTGACCCGGACGCGGCGACCTTCAGTCTGTGCGTCAGCGACTTCGAGCCCATCTCGCACAGATCCTTGCACACCATCCACGAGACCTCGGCGTCGATCACGCTGGTGCCGGGCATCGCGCTCTCGGGCACGTGCACGGGGATCACCACCAGCACCTCGCTGAAGTAGACGTGATCGACGTACTCGCCGTCGTAGACATAGCGCTCCGGCGCGGGCCAGCGCGGCTCGCCGGCCTTCCAGCCCGCGGGAAGCTTCAGCGTCACGCTCGGGGGAAGTCCCGAGTCGTTCTGACCCGGCCAATACATGTGCCAGCCCTGGTCAATGACAAAGCGCACAGCCAGATCAAACGTGCGGCCGGGGACAGCCTGCTCGACGCTCACCATCAGCGACGGGCGAGCCTGACGACCCTGCTCGGGATCGGATTGAGGCTGGCCGGGCGTGAATGCGGCGGCTGGGTTGTGCATCAAGGCGGAAGCCCAGGCCGATCCGGATAGGAGCCCGGTGATCGCCGCGATGAAAAGGGACTGAACCAAGCGAAGGCCTCTCTGGTGAATCCGTTCGAGTGCAGAGACGCGTACTCTAGGGCATGCCCATGAACAACTGGTCAAAGGTTCGCTCGCGGGGGATGGGAATCGTGGCGGGACTGATCGGGGCTGTGCTGAGCCTCGGAGGCTGCACGCCGAAGATCACGCAGGAGAGCATCAAGGACTTTCCCCTCAAGGAAATCCGCAAGCAGCTCGACGCGCAGAAGCAGCAGAAGGAGCCGTCGCTCATCGTGCTCATTGACGCGCGTTCGCCACGGGCTTTCGCGGAGGGGCACATTCCGGATGCACGAAACCTGACGCTGGCCGACTTCCCCGACCGGACCGACCGGCGCAGCGATCTCGATCGGCGAATCACCCGGTACGACTACAAGGTGGTCTACGGCGACGACCCGGGGAGCATTGCCGCCCAGGCCCTGGTCAAGCGGATGCTCGGGTTGGGGTATGAGGATGTGTACATGTTCCGGGGTGGCCTCCTGGAATGGCGATCGGCGGGCTTGCCGATCGGATCTCTGACGCCCTCGGCGAGTTCGCCGGCCGACGGGCATTCGCCCTGACGCCGGGCTGCTCGAGCGGGCGGCGCTGCTCCGCGAGGCGGGGCGCCGTTGCTACGCTCGGGCATGAGCGAGAGTTCAACCAGGGAATACGTGCTCGGGACGGGCGCCGATGAGCTGGCGCGGCTGGCGCTGCAGCACCGCCTGTGGTCGGATGCGGCCCACTCGGCGTGGAAGCACGCGGGGATCGCGCCCGGGCGGCGCGTGCTCGATGTGGGGTGCGGACCGGGGTTCGGGTCGTTCGACCTTGCGCAGTTCGTGAGAGACAGCGGCCGGGTCGTGGGGATCGATGAGTCGGAGACGTTCATCGCGTATCTGCGCGCGCAGGCGGCGGCACGCGGGTTGCCCCAGCTCACCGCGGGCGTCGGCGACGTGCAGCGGCTCGAGTCGGCGGTGCGAGCCGCGGCGCCGGACGTGCCGGCGTTTGATATCGCCTACGCGCGATGGGTGCTCTGCTTCGTGCCCGATCCGCAGGCGGTGGTGAGCGGCGTCGCGGCACTGCTCGCGCCGGGCGGTCGCTTCGTCGTGCACGATTACTTCAACTACGAGATGATGTGCCTCGCGCCGCGGAGCGAGGCGTACGCGAGGGTCGTCGCGGCCACCGCCAAGAGCTGGCGGGCGCGGGGCGGCGATCCGGACATCTGCGCCTACGTGCCGGCGATGATGGAGAAGGCGGGTCTTCGGGTCGCGCGGCTCGAGGTCCACCAGCGCGTGGCGCGCGGGCATGAGTCCATGTTCGTCTGGCCCGACGTCTGGTGGCGCATCTACACCCCCAAGCTCGTCGAGATGGGGTACCTCTCGCGAGCCGACGGCGACCAGGTGATCCGCGACCTGGACGCGGCCAAGGGCTCGACGTCCAGCTTTGCGGTGTTGCCGCCGGTGTTTGAGATCATCGGCGAGAAAGCCTGAACGCGCGTCCCGGCGTGCTGGCGTGAGGGGGTCTGTTCCGGTACGCTCCGAGGCGCATGGACGGCCCGACCATTCCGCCGAACCAGGGGCACGAGCGCCCGATCGACGTCACGGCGGACACGCCCTCGTCATCGAGCGGAAGCGCGGGCGGACGCCGGACGCCCCCGGCGTTCGCGGCGGGCGCTGTTCTGCAGGACCGCTACCGGCTCGTGGCGATGCTCGGGCGCGGCGGCATGGGCGAGGTCTGGCGCGCCGATGACCTGGCCCTGGGCATCCCCACGGCGCTCAAGTTCCACCCCGGGTCGCTCGCGATGGATCCGCTTCGGCTGGCGCGGTTTCGCGAGGAAGTTCGGCTGGCCCGGCAGATCGCTCACCCGAATGTCTGCCGGGTGCATGACATTGCCGAGATGCCGGGGACCGCGGGCGAGCCGCCGCGTGTGTTCATCTCGATGGAGTTCGTCGACGGCGAGGACCTGCAGTCGCTCCTCCGACGGATCGGGCGGCTGCCCAGGGAGAAGGCGACGGAAGTGGCGCGGCAGATCTGCCTCGGTCTCGCGGCGGCGCATGAGCAGGGCGTGATTCACCGCGACCTCAAGCCGGCGAACATCATGCTCGACGGGCGCGGGCGCGTGCGCCTCATGGACTTCGGCCTGGCGGCAGGCGGGCCGGTGAGCGGCGCGGACGTGTCGGCGGGCACGCCGATCTACATGGCGCCCGAGCAGCTCGCCGGCGTGGAGGCGTCGAAGGCGACGGATATCTACGCGCTGGGGCTGGTGCTCTACGAGCTGTTCACCGGCCGGCGCGCGCACGACATCGGTCAGCGCGGAACGATCGCGGACCTGCGGCGCCTGCACGAATCGCACTCGACGCCGCGGAGCATGATCGCCCTCGTCGGCGATATCGACCCGCTCGCCGAGCGCGCCATCCTGCGCTGTCTCGAACGCGCACCGGCAGACCGGCCCGCGTCGGTCCTGGCAGTGGCGGCAGCGCTGCCCGGGGGTGATCCCCTCGCGGCGGCTCTCGCGGCGGGCGAGACGCCCTCGCCCGAGATGATCGCACGCTCAGGCGAGGAGGGCTCGCTCCGCCCGCGCGACGCGACCATGCTGCTGGCGTGCCTGCTCGTGCTGCTGGTGATCGGCGGGCTGGCGCTGGCGTCGGGTTCGCTCGTGCGCCATGTGCCGCTGCCGTTCTCGACCGAGGTGCTCAGCGCCAAGGCGGCGGAGATCGTGCGGGCGCTGGGGTACACCGGGGCGGCGCCGCACACGGCCGCGGGTTTCTCGCCCGCCTGGGGGTACACGGCGTTCATCGAGGAAACCGACCCGAGCCCCGATCGATGGCGCCGGCTGGAGCAGGGTTCGCCCGTAACGCTGGTGTTCTGGTACCGCGAGAGCCCGGTGGCGCTCACGCCGACGTCGCTCTTTGACCTCTCGGTCGGGCTCGCTGACCCGGCGCCGTTCGTCGCGGGGAGTGTGTCGGTGATGCTCGACCCGATGGGGCGGCTCGTGGGGTTTGATGCAGCGCCGCCCTCGGCGTTTGATCCGGACGTGCCGGCGCCCGCGCCGGACTGGAGCGTGTGCCTGACGGCGGCGGGGCTGAAGGAATCGGACTTGACGCCGGCGACGCCTTCGCGGGCGCCGTGGCACGCCAGCGACGTGCGGGCGGCGTGGACCGGCGTGCATCCGCTCGACGCGCAGGTGCCGATCCGCGTCGAGGCGGCGGCGGAGCACGGGCAGGTCACGTCGTTTCGCGTGCTCCCGCCCTGGTCGCGGAACGAGCGGATGGTGGTGGGAACGCGCACGGCGCGGTCCATCGCGTATCAACTGCTGGACCAGGGCGTGATGGTGTCGCTGCTCGTGTGCGCGATCGTGTTTTCGTGGATGTCGATCAGGGCCGGGCGCGGCGACCGGCGCGGGGCGATTCGGCTGGCCGCGTTTGTCCTGCTCGTGACCTGGCTCGGCGCGGCGCTCTCGGTCGAGCATTGGTACCAGGTCTTCGGGCTGCGCACGATCCGCGACCTGATGGCCAAAGCCTTGTGGGTTGCCGGGGCGACGTGGGTGGTCTACATCGCGCTCGAGCCCGTGATCCGCCGGCACTGGCCGACCATGCTCGTGAGCTGGACGCGGGCGCTCGACGGGCGGCTGCTCAATCCCCTTGTCGGACGCGATTTGCTCATCGGGTCGGTGGTGGGAGTCGGGCTGGGGGCGCTGCATGCCCTGGTCCTGGTCGCACCCAACCTGTTCAGCGACGTGCCCATCGCGCCGCGCGCTGGGTCGATCGGATGGATCGAGAACGCGCGGACCGCGATGGCGGAACTCCTCGGGCACTCCGGTCGATCGGTGGTCGTGGCGCTCATGTCCACGTTCTTCCTCGCGGGCGCGTGGCGACTCTTCCAGCGACGCTGGGCTGCGCTGGCCTCGCTCGGGGCGCTCATCACGGCGTTCGTCGCGCTCGAAGACGCACCGAGCGTCTCCACGGGCTTCATGGCGCTCACCACGGCGGCGATGTTGGTCGGCCTGCTGAACCGCTTCGGAACCCTCGCGATGGCCGTCGGGTACTTCGCGCACACGAGCATGCTCCGCGTGCCCTTCACGCTCGACCTCACTTCCTGGCACGCCGCGTCGATGTACGCGATGGTCGCGGTGCTGCTCTACCCCGCGGTGGCGGGGTTCGTGATCGCGATCAAGCGCGCGCCGGCGGGCGGGCTCAGCGCGACCCCGAGCCCTTCGTGAGGTGCTCCAGGCTGTCGAGCAGCTCGCACACGAACAGCAAGCCCGTGGAAGTCGCATCCACGGGCATGAGCTGATTCCACGGCGCGGCACGCACGCCGCCCAGCGCCTGGCCCGGGGCGGCACAGGCCCACGATGAGAGCGTGTCGACCTGGAGCTGATGAAGAAAGCGGACGCCGCGAAGCAGCCGGCGGACTTCGCCCGGCGCCTCGGCAGGGGCGGTGAGATCAGCCACGCGGAGCATCCGGGCGTTCATCGCCAGGGCGCGCAGACCCTGCCAATCGGGCGGGGACTCGCGCGAGAAGCTGATGCCGCCGACCCAGTCGGCCTCGTTGGGCGAAACTGATTCCTCGCTGGCCTGGTGGCGCCAGACTTCATCGCGGAGCTGGCGGAGCGACGGTGCCGCGGGTGTGGCCCGGCCCTCCGCGGCGTCAATCTCGGCCCACGCGAGCATGGGCATCAACCCGGGCAGCGCGGGCGGAGGGGTCTCCTTGAAGCACGTTCGGATCGCCTCATCCGCCAGCGCCCGGCTCCCGTCAAGGCGGAGCAGCGCGGCGGCGATCGCCGCCCGCGCCGGCATCGGCACCTCCGGCGCGAATCCCTTGCCCGGCAAATAGCTCGCAAGCACTCGCTCGGTCGCCCGGGCCAGCAGATCAACGTGCGACTTCCGCACGCCCCCGGATTCGTCGGCGGCGGCGCCGAACGCGCCGGGCGACTCGCGCAGCGCCAGCACGCACAGCGCGGCGGCGCCCGGGCTGTCCCACGGACGCTGCTCGTCGAGATCGACGTCGTCGAGTTCGTGCAGGATCTCATCGGCGCTCGCGGCCGCCGCCTGGGCGTCGGCCACCGGCGTCCAGGCGCGTCCGGCATAGCGGCGCAGCGCCAGGGCGGCGAGGGCCTGCTCGTGCGGCTCGGCCGAGGACCCCGCGAACTCGCCCGACCAGGGTTGATAGGCCCCGCGAAGGCCCAGCGGCGCGTCGTCTTCGGGCAGGCGGAGGCGAAGGTGACGCGCGAGCTCCGCCGCCATGAGGCGCAGGCGCGAGGCGTCGAGCTGCGACCGATCGGCGAGGGCGCTCCCGCGATAAAGGAATCGTGGCTCCTCGCGCGGGCCGGGCTGCACAAGGTGCGTCACGCGAAACTTCAGAAAGGTGAGTTCGTGCCTGTCGCGAAGCTCGGCGGCTTCGACCAGGGCGATCTCCGCCGAGCCCGTGACGCGCGCGACCAGCCCCCGGGCCGCCTCCGCGGGCGTGAGATTGCTCATGATCATCGCCGACGGGTAGGCCGCTTCAACGCGATTGCGGTGCCGGACGGCGACGCCTTCGAGCCCGGGAGCCACGAGCGTGTCGAGATCGGCAAACGTCGCGGGCTGGATGGGCGTCGAAGGCCCGGCCATCTCGAGGCTCATCGTCACCTGCTCGGCGATGGCACGAGCCGCCTCGAGCCGGCGCGCGTCGCTCGGAACGGGCAGTCGTCGATCGGCCTCGGCGAACGCGCCGAGGAATGCGCGCCACACCGCGCGCTCCGTGGTGTGATCCCGGTCCCCGGCGAGGGCGACGACGATGTCGCCCCCGCGCCCGATCGTGCGGTGCTCCAGCCGGAGGACGACGCACGCGCCGGGGCAGGATGGGAGCGTGTCGGCCTGTCCGGGCGTCGGCGGCGCCGTGGGGACGGCCCAGTCATTGAGCCACGCGCGCAGCACGCGATAGGCGTTCATGGCCATCGCGGGCGCGGGCGGCATGCCGTCGTCGCGCGCCGGGGTCCGCTCGATCTCGGGCTGCGCGCCGCCAACCGCCGCCGGAACCACGGCAAGCAGCGCCGCGGCGGCTGTCGCCCACAGGCAGCACGCGCGGAGGAACTGTCGCCCCGCGGCGACAGGCGCGCAGTTATCGCCCCCTTGATTCGAACGTCCGACCGGGTTCTCTTGCACGCAGGCCGGATTCGTGTCATGATCAAGAGGCTGGCACACGGGTTGATCCCTTCTGTTCAGACAACTGAAGACCGTTCCAAAAACCGGAGAGAAGACATGTCCCAGATCGTGACCCTTACCGTGACCCGCCAGCGGATCCTGCTCCTGGCCCTGCTCTCGTTCGCCGCGATGTGCTGAGACGCCGCGGATGGAAGGGGGACACACCCGGCAACGGCCGGGGCGAGTTTCTTCCGCGGGCGCGATGGCTGTATGGGTCGTGGTTCGCGGATGAAGCCCGCTCCGGCGACGAGTGATCACGTGATTCGGCTCCTGGCCTGCGTCCTTCGAGCAGGCATACCCGTGAAAGCGCCCGGGACGAGGCACCCGGGCGTTTTCTCTTTCCGCACTCGAGGCGCTCACGGTTCATCCGCCGCCAGGTCTTTGAGGCGCCGGAGCTGGTCGAACGCCTGCATCGGGGTAAGGTCTTCGAGCTTGACTTCGCGGAGAGCGCCGACGGCAGGATGGGGCAGATACTCGGTGAACAGTCCGAGCTGCGACTGGTCGCCCGCCGAGCCGCGCGCCGGCGAAGCGCGACGGGCCGCCGAGCCAATCCCCTCGTGCTCGACCGAGAGCGATGAGAGGATCTCGCGGGCGCGTTCGATGGTGCGTGCCGGGATGCCGGCGAGCTTGGCGACGTGCACGCCGTACGACCGGTCCGTCCGCCCCGGAAGGATGCGGTGCAGAAACACGATCTGGTCGCCCCACTCGCGCACGGCGACGTGGAGATTGCGCACGCGCCCGGGGAACGACTCTTCGAGCTGCGTCAGCTCGTGGTAGTGCGTGGCGAAGAGCGTGCGCGGGCCGGGCTCCCGCGCGCGCGACGGATCAGCGGCCAGCGATTCGGCAATCGCCCACGCGAGCGAAAGCCCGTCGAGCGTGCTCGTCCCGCGACCGATCTCATCGAGCACCACGAGCGAGCGGGGCGTCGCGTGATGCAGAATCGACGCGGTCTCGGTCATCTCGACCATGAAGGTCGATTGGCCCGCGTGCAGGGCGTCGTCGGCGCCGACGCGGGTGAAGATGCGGTCGGTCAGGCCGATGACCGCTTCGTCGGCAGGCACGAACGATCCGGCATGCGCCAGCAGCGTCAGCAGCGCCGTCTGGCGGATGAAGGTGCTCTTGCCGGCCATGTTGGGGCCGGTGATGAGCGCGAGCGTGGCGCTCGACGCAGGCTGGGTCGAAGATCCGCGAGCAGGGGTGGAGTCGCTCGGGGCGTCGTCGCGAGCCGTTGCGCCCGCCGCGCCGAGCTCGACGTCGTTGGGCACGAAGTTCGACCCGAGCCGCTCGTCGAGCACGGGGTGCCGCCCCTGCACGATGTGCAGGACCGGCTCGGGCGACATGCGCGGGCGCACCCAGCGCCGTGCCGCGGCCTTGTCGGCGAAGGCGAGGATCACATCGAGCCGCGCGGCGGCCTCGGCGAAATCGTGGAGCGTATCGAGCACGAGCAGGGACTCGGCGCACAGCGCCTCGAAGAGCTCCTGCTCGCGCTGGATGGCGCGAGCCGTCGCAGTCGTGACCTTCTCCTCAAACTCCTTGAGCTCAGGCGTGATGTAGCGTTCCGCGCTGGTCAGCGTCTGCCGGCGCGTGAAGGCGTCGGGCGCGCGGGCCGATTGTGCCTTGGGGAGCTCGATGTAATACCCGAAGATCTTGTTGTAGCCGACCTTGAGGCTCGGAAGGCTGTGCGCGTCGATGAGCCGCTTCTGATACTCGGCGCACCACTCCCCTGCGCGGGTGCGGAGCGTGCGCGCCTCGTCGAGCGCCGCGTCGATCCCGCCGCGGATGAGGCCGCCCTCGCGCAGATGTCCGGGCGGGTCGTCGACACAGGATTCGCGCAGCCGCCGGGCGAGCGGCTCGATCACGGCCCGTGCCGCGGCGAAACGCTCGCGCAGCGGAGCGAGCGGGCCGACGCTCACGAGCGCCGCGTCGAGGTCGGCACAGCGCGAAAGCGATGACCCGAGGGCCACAAGGTCGCGCGGCGTCGCGCGCCCGAGGGCGATTCGTGCCGCGATCCGCGGCACATCCTGCACGCCACCCAGTGCTTCGCCCGCTTCCTGTGCCAGACGCCGATCCCCGACAAAGCACTCCACGCCCGCGTGCCGCGACTCGATCTCAGCGCCGTCGGCGGCAGGACGGCAGAGCCAGTCGCGCAGCAGGCGCTTGCCGATGGGCGTCCGCGGCGAGCCCTTTCCCGCGCCCGCGGCGAACACGCCCGCGAGCGAGCCGTCGGTCGCCTGCACGGGCGAAGCGCCGGGCGCGGCCCTGATGGTCTGGTCGACTTCGAGTGCGCGGAGCGTCGAGGCTTCGAGCTGAAGGTGCGCGTCGAGACGCTCGCGCCGCGGGGGACGCATGTGCGCGAGCACGCGCCGCGGCGCCGCGGCGCCGCCGCCCGCGCCGGCAGCGCTCTCCTCGCCCGGCGACTGCGTCTCGCGCATATAGCGCACCAGCGCCCCGGCGGCGCAGAGCACGGGGTCATCGTCCTCGAAGCCGAACCCGGCCAGCGTCGCCACGCCGAACTGCTCGCGCAGGGCCGTGCTCGCCTCGGACGGGCGAAACTGCCACTGCGGACGCGGGGTCGCGTGCAGGGGCAGCGCCGCGAGGACGCCGGCGATCCGCGGCGGCGGCTTGGCGTCGGCGGTCTCCGGATAGACCAGTTCGCTCACCTGCCGACGCGCCAGTTCATCCGTCAGCGACTCGGGCGCGCATGTGAGCACCGTGAAGCTGCCCGTCGAAAGCTCGGCGAACGCGAGGCACGCCAGGTCCACGCGCGGCAGCGCCGCGCCCGAAGTGGGCCGCGTGCCGTTGCCGCCCGCTCGATGCGACTCTCGCGCGGATGAAGCCGGCGGAAAGCAGACCGCCGCCAGGTGATTGGCGCGCCCCGCGTCGAGCAGCGGCTCATCAATGAGCGTCCCCGGCGTCAGCACGCGCGTCACCGCACGCTCGACAATCCCCTTGGCTTCCGCGGCGTCCTGCGTCTGCTCGCACACCGCCACCCGGAACCCCGCCGCCATCAGCTTCCGCAGGTAATTCTCGAGCTGGTGGTACGGCACCCCGGCCATGGGGATGCCGGCGGTGCGCTGCGTGAGCGTGAGCCCGATGGCGCGGCTGGCCTTCACGGCATCGTCATCGAACATCTCGTAGAAATCACCGATGCGGAAGAGCAGGAGACACTCGGGATGCCGAGCCTTGAACCGCGCGTGTTGCCGCATCGCGGGCGTGTCGCGCGGGTCTGTCGTCCCGGTCGGGGGCATGGAAGAAGGCTACTCCGCACACCGGCACTGAAGCGTTGCGGGTGTGGTCGCCCGCCCGCGCGTCATTCGAACTTCCCGCGATTCTCAATCTGGAAATCGTACAGCGTCGCGATGTCCTGCTCGGTCTTCTTCTCCAGCTCGCTCAGGCGCATGATGAGCGCCCGGGGGTCCTTGACCGCCAGGCCGCCGAGCATCGTGAACTTGTGGTTGAGCAGGCCCTTGAGGTCCGCCGTGGTGTTCCGCGCGTGCCCGGTCGGGAACATGCACAACCCGCTGTCATGGGCCCCGCCCTTGTCGTCGGTGATCACCATCGACGTGGGGATCCCCTCGGGGTAGCGGCGGTCGTACTCCGGCCCGCCGTGCTCGAAGGCGATCCGGTCCATCAGGCGGCGCGTGAGCTGATCGTGAATCGCTTCCGCGTTGTAATCGTGCGGCCCGAGCATGAGGCTCGCCCAGTCGGAGGTCTTCTTCTGGAGCGCCTTGCGCAGGAGCGTGGCGATGATGTACACCATCGAGTGATCGGCCGACTGGCGCGTGTGCGGGTCGCGCTTCGCGGGGTCGCCGATGATCCCGAACGCCGGCTCATACGCGACGATCTTGATCGACTTGATCCGCTCGCCCCCCGAGCCCTCGAGCAGGCCGGGGTTCTTGCGCAGCAGGTCGAGCAGCGACTGGATCGCCCCCGCCGACTGGTGCTCGTAGAGGCCGAGCTTGAAGTGCATGCCCATCACGGCGAACTCGCCGCCGGCGCGCCCAAGCATCAGGTTGAACGGGCTCGATCCCTTGCTCGGGGGCTTCTGGAACAGGCAGAAGACCGCCTCGGGGTTGCGGAAGATATCGCGCGGACCCAGGAACCCGTGCATCGAGCGGGTCATGGCCACGATCGCCGCCTCGGTGCTGATCGCTGCGCTGGCCCCCTTGCTGTCGGAGAGCTGCTTGCCGGCGCGGATGGCCCGGAACGGGACGTAATGCGCGACGACCATCCCGATGGCCGACTCGATCTGCTCGGGCGTTGCCCCGAGCATCGCGCCGTAGGTCGCCGCCGACGCGATCGCCCCGTGCAGCACGTGATCAATCTTGTACGTCTTGAGGCTGAAGACCTCGGCCAGCCGTCCGCGGATCTCGTCGAGCAGGATCATCCCCCGCATCGCGAACGCGCCGTCCTCGCCGCGGAGTTGGGCGGCGGCGAGGGCAACCGGGTAGAAGTCATTGTGCCCAAACTCCCCGGCCGTGTGCCCCAGCGTCGGGTTGTAGCCGAAATTCGTGCCGTTCGAATCCCACTCGCGCACGGCGGCGGAGTTCGCCACGATGGCCTTCTCGGGGAAGAGCTCGTGCGTGCTGCCGAAGACTGGTACGCCGGCACGCTTGGCGTGCGGCCCGGCCACGTTGATGTTCGCATGCATCCGGTACCGCAGCGCCTCATCGCGCAGCACCGTCGGCGCGTTGGTTCCCAGGGCCAGGGCCGACACGCCGCAGAGCACCGAATCGACGTGGAACAGGTTGGTCTTCTCGATGACGGCGTGGTCGGGCTCGCCGCGCTTGCCCCGCTGGTCGGACATGAAGTCGACCGCGTACTGCCCGAGGCCGAGGGCCTGGTTGGTGTCGGCGGGAAGGGAGACGACGGCGTCGGAGGCTGGGTGTGGGTGCATGGGTGCGCGAGGACCGGAAGGGGGACAAAGGAAGAGGAACGAACGGTAGGAAGGTGTGGCGCTGCGGGCGGAATCATGACGGATGTGTATGGGCCTGAGACGCAATCGCAGGTGCGCACGCCCATGCTGCACTAATGGATGAAACTGGCGGAATGGCGTGGTGGAACACTGGCGTAGATGCGTGGCTGAGGTAGGGTGGACAAGGACGACCGCCCGAGGGCCGGCGCTGGTCCGTCGCTGATGCAGGCGACGGGCCGCGCTGGCGCGGTGCGCCGAATCCCGACGCGGGCGGCACCGACAGGAGCAGCCCATGAAGACGCGATGGATGGCGGTGCTCGGATGCCTCGCCGGTATCACGCTGGGCGGATCGGCCATGGCGCAGTTGGTGGCGGCCCCGCAAGCGACACTGCCGACGTGCGTCGCCGGCGATGGCCCGATCTACGACACGGAAGTGGAGGCGGCGATCCGCCGAAACATCCCCGCGTGCGCGCCCAAGCTGATCATCATGACCCAGTGCTACGGCGGCGACTTCCTCAACGACTTCGCAATGTCGGCCAACACGACGGTCCTGACCGCGGGCCAGCCGGGCGCAGTCACGTACTACGGGGGCTATCACGACGACGCGGCGCGGGGCCTGCGGCCCGGGGCCGGTCGGACAGCAATGGACGTGCACACCGCGGGGACAGACGGAAAGGACGCACGCGAGATGCCCAAGACCGGAGGGACGGTGGCGCCCGGCGGGTTCTCGCTCGAACCCATCACGCCGACGAGCGCGGTGCAGAGCCGGCACGTGCTCGTCTACGCGGGCAAGCCCAACGCACAGGACGACGCCGATCGCGATGCCATCATCAACAACTTCGCGGGCCAGATGAACACGACGGTGCACACCGTCGGCGCGATGGGAGCGGCGAACGGGTACCAGCGCCCGGCCTCGCACGCCGGGCTCTCCGGGGCACTCCGGGAAATCGGAGGACTCATCGCCGAAGCCCCCGACCCCTGCGCGGAACAGTTCATCTTCTTCGTGACCGATCACGGCGACATCCATCGTGTGCGGCCGAACGTGAACTCGGTCGCGCCGCCGGGACAGTCGGCGACCGTGCCCATGCCGTGCATGGTGGCGGGCTTTGATTGTGACCCGACCGACCTGCTGGCCGACCCGATGAACGAGACGAGTTTCTCGTTCTTCGTCCCGCTGCACGACGTGGGGATCATCCACAACCCGCTCGACGGTCCGCTGTGGTTGCCGGGAACGCTGCAGTGCGGTCTCTTCACGGGGATGTTCGGCTTGACCGTGCCCGCGCACGACGAGCACTACAACGACATCGGCAGCGGCCTCGTCGGCGACCAGCCGGGTGAAGGCGCGTGGCTGCGGTTCCGCGTGCCCGAGCCGGTGTTCGTCGAAAGCTTCTTCGATGTCTTTGTCCAGATTTCCCTTCTCAATCAATCGCTGCTTCCAGTCCCGATCGACCGCGTGTCGCAGGACGCGGGCGTCATCCAGAGGCCCGCTGGCGACGTGGGATGCCCCGCAGACTTCAACGGCGATGGCAACGTCGACCCGGACGACCTGGGCGACTTCATCAACTGCTTCTTCGAGATCCCGCCGTGCAACCGCGCCGACTTCAACGGCGACGGGAACGTCGATCCTGACGATCTCGGCGACTTCATCAACGTCTTCTTTGGACCGCCGTGCTGAATACGGCGCTGTCAGCACAACCACCGGCCCGAGGCGGGAGCCCCGGGCCGGCCTTGAAACTCAAGTGGAGCGTGAGCGCCCGCGGGGTCGTATCCTCGGGGGATGGGCGATGAGGCCGCCAAGACGGAATTTGGATACGTCAGCGGCATGAATGCGCGCGGCAGGGGGGGCGGGGGGAGCGGAGGAAGTGGGGGAGGGGTTCCGGGCGATGGCCGGGCGGACGAGATCGGCCCCGACCCGCTCGAGCAGATCCAGTTGTTCGCGCGCCTGGACAGCACGGAGCGCGCCGAACTGCTCGCGGCCATGCGCGCTGAAAAAGTCTCGACCAACCAGCCGGTCTTCTGGCTCGGGGACCGGGGCGACAGTTTCTTCGTGATCCGCCGGGGCGAAGTGGTCGTCACGGTGCCCAATGACAAGGGCGAGCACGTCGTGCTCAACACGCTCGGGCCGGGCGGCTTCTTCGGGGAGATCAGTCTGCTCGACGGCGGACCGCGGACCGCGACGATCCGCGCGGTGACGCCGTGCGATTTGCTCGTGCTCTCGCGGGATGATTTTCACGCCTTCTTGCGCAAGCGTCCGGACGTGGCGATCGAGATCCTCACGGTGATGGGCCAGCGCCAGCGCATCAGCACCGAGGCGCTGCGCAACCTCAAGAACCCCAACGAAGTCTTCGACCGCTCGCAGGTCTCGATCTGGCAGCGGGTCAGCGACGTCATCGCCACCGTCGCCGCGAGCCAGTGGTTCACCGCGTTCCACTTCGCCTGGTTCGGTCTCTGGATCGGCATGAACATCGTCGGCTCGCTCGTCTACACCGGGCGCATCATCCTCTCCGAGCAGCAGGCCGGCACGCTCCCGGCATGGGTCTTCGACCCCTTCCCCTTCGGCCTGCTCACGATGGTCGTCTCGCTCGAAGCCATCTTCCTCTCCATCTTCGTCATGGTGAGCCAGAACCGCCAGAGCGAAAAGGACCGCCTGCGCACCGACCTCGATTACCAGGTCAACGTGAAGGCGCAAACGGAAATCATGGGGATCGCACGCCGGCTCGAAGCACTCGAACGAGTGGAGGAGCGGGTCGAGGAACTCCTCAAGCAGATGGCGGAAGCAAAGCCGGCCAAGCCGTGACCGACGGGGCGTATTCTCGGGCCGGGGACGCGGCGGGCAGGGAACCACTCGACCGACGCCGCGGTATGGAAGAGGGGGAGGGCTGTCCATTGGCCGATGGGCAGCGGCGCGGCGACGACCTATGGTTGAGCCCGCCGATCGGATCAGCTGCGGACTGACGGAGGGACTCGCTCGACGCCATGGCACGATCACGCAAGAAACTCGGTGACATCCTCGTCGGCTGGGGCGTCGCCACCGCCGACCAGATCGACTCGGCCCAGCAGAAATCCCGCGGCACCGGCAAGCGCCTCGGCGACGCCCTCGTCGAAATGGGCATCTGCACCGAGGACCAGGTCACCAAGGCCCTCGCCAACCAGTTCAACATGGAGTACGTCGACCTCGCCTCCGCGCCGGTCGCCAACCAGGTCAACCCCAAGCTCATTCCCGAAGACCTGATCAAGAAGCACATGATCCTGCCGATGGGCAAGAACAACGGGCGCCTCACGCTCATCGTTCACGACCCCAACGACCTCGAGATGCAGGACATGCTCCGCTTCCGCCTCAACGCGGAGCTGGACCTGCGCCTTTCGAGCAAGTCGCAGATCCGCACCTTCATCGACAAGAACCTCAAGGCCGTGCGCCAGGTCGCCGCCACCGACAGCCTCGTCTCCGAGTCGATCGACAAGTCCGTCGACCGCTCGGTCGATCGCTCGGTCGACAAGTCGATCGACATCACGGGCGAAGAGGCGCCGATCGTCCGCCTCGTGCAGCGCATCCTCGTCGAGGCCGTCAAGATGCGCGCCTCCGATATCCACGTCGAGCCCATGGGCGACCGCGTCCGCCTCCGCTACCGCATCGACGGCGTGTGCATGGAGCGCGACAACCTGCCCAAGCGCATGCAGAACGCCGTCCTCTCCCGCCTCAAGCTCATGAGCGGGATGAACATCGCCGAAAAACGCATGCCCCAGGACGGGCGCATCAAGATCATCGTCGAGCCCGACCCCATCGACTTCCGCGTCTCGGCGTGCCCCGCCTACCACGGCGAATCGGTCGTCCTCCGCATCCTCCGCCCCGACAGCGTCAAGATCGGCCTCGTCAACCTCGGCTTCGAGGAAGACAGCCTCGCCGCCTTCAACAAGATCATCCGCCGGCCCAACGGCATCTTCCTCGTCACCGGCCCCACCGGCTCCGGCAAGACCACCACCCTCTACTCCGCCCTCGACGTCCTCAATCGCCCCGACAAGAAGATCATCACCGCCGAGGACCCGATCGAGTACAACTTCAAGGGCATCAACCAGTGCCAGGTCCGCGACAAGATCGGCCTCACCTTCGGCATCATCCTCAAGACGATGCTCCGCCAGGCGCCCAACATCATCCTCGTCGGCGAAATCCGCGATCGTGAAGTCGCCGAGATCGCCATCCAGGCCGCCCTCACCGGCCACCTCGTCTTCAGCACGCTCCACACCAACGACGCCCCCAGCGCCATCACCCGCCTCATCGACATGGGCGTCAAGCCCTTCCTCGTCGCCAGCGCCATCCAGGCCATCATGGCTCAGCGGCTCATCCGCGTCCTCTGCCCCGAGTGCAAGACCGTCAACACCGAGCCCGACCACAAGTACCTCGCCCTCTGCAACATCACCCCCGAGGAAGCCGAAGGACGCGTCCTCCGCGGCGCGGGCTGCCCCAACTGCAACAAGACCGGCTACCGCGGGCGCAAGGGCATCTACGAGATGATGTCCATGACCTCCGAGATCCGCGAGCTCGCCTTCAAGCAGGAGCCGCTCGCCAAGATCCGCCACGCCGCCGTCGCCAACGGCATGCGCTCGCTCGTCGAGGACGGCAAGATCAAGATCCTCAAGGGCCTCACCACCCCCGACGAAGTCGCCCGCAGCACCCAGGTCGAAGGCCTCGGCACCTGATCGATCAAGTCATTTGAATCGCCCGCCCGCTCGCGCGTCGCGACGACGCGATGCCGCACCGCACCGCACCGCACCGCACCGCGTCACGTCACGTCACGTCACGTCACGTCACGTCACGTCACGTCACGTCACGTCACGTCACGTCACGTCACGTCACTTGTTGGGAATCTCAACAAACGGCGCGCCGTCCCCCGCCGCGCCCGCCGGCGCCGCCGCCGGTGTCAGGTTCAAGACCTCCACCCGCTTGGGCGTCACCAGGTTCGCCTTCAGCGACTCATCCATCTTCGAGTCCCCCGCCACCCCCACGATCCGTCCGAGCTTCGCATCGAGATCAAGCTCGGCCCGCGGCAGGATGTACGCCAGCGTCCGCCCCGCGCCGGGTTCGGGCGACACCACGCGGTACAGCTTGGGCAGCCGCTCGCCGTCATACACCGTGCTCGGCAGCAGCCGCCCGATCACCTTGAAAAACCCCTGCCGCTCGATGTTGATGATCTGCTCGCGGATGCGGACGATCGACTGCTCCATCTGCTCGACGCGCCCGCCGTCGCTGGCGCCCTTGCCCAGCGCGTTCCGCACGTCGAGCCGCAACTGCATGACCTCCTGGTAGCTCTCGAGGCGCGACGCCAGGCGCCGGTCGGCCGGCGAATCGCCCAGCCTCGCGATGAACGTCTTGAACTCCGCGATCGCCGGCTCGAGCTCCGCCTCGCCCGCCGGCTGCGCCTGCACCCGCTTGAACGTCGCCACCAGCGAATCGATCTCCGCTGCACGCGGATCAGGCTTGATCGCCGGGACCGGCGGCATCGGCGCAGGCTCGGTCGACACCGCCGCCGGCGTCGTCGGCGCGGGGCTCGCGCTCGTGCCCGGTGTGCTCTCCCCGGGCGTCATCGCGCCCGGGCTCGACGCCGGCGCTGCGTCCATCGCCGCCACTTCCTCCGGCGTCAGGCGACGCACCGCGTCGCGCGCCACAAACGCCGATGCGCCCTCCGGCGCGGGCACCACGTAATAGATCGCCTTCCCGTCCCCGCCCTTGAGCGTGTCGATCAGCTTGAACTCCGCGCCCGCCGCCGGTTCACGCTCAAAGCCGATCGGGCAGAACGGCACGCCGCCGCTCAGGTTCGCGTGCAGCAGACGCGCCGACTGCGTCAGGCGGACCTTGGTGCCGCCCGATTCCAGCGACGCGTCGCCGACGCGGATGCACGCCTTGAGCCCCTCGGCGATCTGCACGCGCAGAAAGCCCGTCTCCTCACCCGTCACCCGCACGCGCGCCCCGCTCTTGAGCGTTGCCACCGGGTAGTAGAACACCCCGCCCCCCGCGCGAAGCTCGACGCCGTCGCGAACCGCGGCCGCGTAGTACGGCTCAAACTTGGCCGGCGCACTCGCCGCCGGAGCCTGGGCAAGGCAAACTCCCCAGCTTCCCGCCACTGCCACCCCCGCCGCGAGCACGCCGGCGGATGCAACCAGGAATCGACGGGACGCGGAGCGCATGGGAGGAAGCGGAGTGTGCATTGAGCGGTTCCTTGCCTTGGGGTATGCGTGATTATTGGTCGTTGGAGGCGTTCGGGGCCCATACAGGATTCAACCATTCTGGGGGGGCGTCCGAACCGCCTTCGGGAGTGTATGTTTAGGGCTGGCCGACCACACGGAGATCGCTGGGATGACGAATCGGCGTTTGCGGCAAGTGGCGAGGGTACTCCCCGCGGCGATCGCGGTCTGCGCAGGCTCCGCCGCCCACGCCGGCGGCACGCCGGAGAACATCCTCCTCATCATCGATCCCACCGTCCCCGCTTCGCTCCACATCGGGGCCTACTACAAGCAAGCCCGCCAGATTCCCGACTCCCACGTCCTCTACATGCGCTCCGAGGCCGCGAGCTACGCCGAGTTCCGCGACCAGATCCAGCAGGCCTTCAGCGGCACCCTCGCGCATCGCGGCATCGCCTCCAAGATCGACTACGTCGTCCTCGCGCCCACCGACGTCTTCTTCGTCCCCGCGCCCAACCTCATCACCGACTCGTGCTGGCCCGTCGCGCGCTTCTCCATCACCTCCGCCTACACCTTCACCCAGTTCAGTTCCAGCATCGTGCCCAACACTTCGTTCTCCGCCCCCAACGCGTTCTACTCATTGAGTGACGCGCCCACGTCGTTCTCATCGACCCAGGGCTACATCAACGGCGTCCCCAACGCCTCCGGCTCCGCCCGCCGCTTCTACATCGCCTCGCTCCTCGGCTACACCGGGCCCTTCGGAAACAGCACCCAGCAGCTCATGTCGATGATCGACCGCAGCGCCGCCGTCGACGGCACGCGCCCCGCGGGCCGGTTCTACTACATGAACACCACGATCGACCCTCGGAACGTGCGCCAGCCCGACTTCGCCGCGGCGGTGTCGGCGCTCGCCGCGCGCGGCGCGCTCGCCGAGCAGCTCGTCGGCAGCCTCCCCAACGGCCGAGACGACGCCCTGGGGATCATGACCGGCGTCGCTGACCTGAACGTCGCCGCCGCCAACGTGACGATCCTGCCCGGCGCCTTTGCCGATCATCTCACCAGCTACGCCGCGACATTTGACGTGCCGTTTCAGACCAAGCTCACGCACTGGATCGGCTCCGGCGCCAGCGGGTCGTGCGGCACGGTCGAGGAGCCCTGCGCCTATCCGGGCAAATTCCCACACCCGCGCTTCCACGTCTGGTATTTCCAGGGCATGTCGCTCGGCGAGTGCTACCTCCGCGGGCAGCAGTACCTGCCGTTCCAGAACCTGCTCTATGGCGACCCCATGACGCGCCCCTTCGCGCGCCTGCCGATCGTGAGCGTGACCAACGCCCCCGCGCAGCCCGTCACCGGAACCGTCACCCTCAGCACCTCGTCGCAGCCCACCGCGCCGGGCGCGGTCGTCTCGACCCTCGAGCTGCTCGTCGACGGCGTCCCCCGCGGCCTCATCGCCCCGAGCATCACCAACTCCTTCCCGCTCGACACGCGAACGCTCGATGACGGGTGGCACGACCTGCGCGTGCTCGCACGCGACTCCACCACCGTCCGAAACATCGGCCGCTGGGTCGGGTCGATCGTCGTGAACAATCACGGCCGCAGCGCGTCCCTCGGCGTCTCGCCCTTGTTCGGCGACCTCGCGCAGGCGTACACCTTCACGCCCGGCGCCGGCGGCGGACAGGTCCGGCACGTCCACCTGCTCCACAACGACCGCATCATCGCCGCCTCCGACGGGCTCGCCCCCATCACGGTCTTCGGCACCAACCTCGGCGCAGGCGCCTCGAAACTCATCGCCGAGGTCACCTTCGCCGACGGACGCATCGCCCGCAGCGCGCCCACTCAGGTCAACGTCGGCAACAGCGGCATCCCGGGCTCGGCAGCGCCGACGGTCTTCTCAATCCACAAGCGGCTCCTGCAGCCGGCCACCCACGTCGTCGAGCTCCCCGCGGTGTTCCCCAACCCGCTCGGCAGCGCCAACACGTTCGCCCTCCTCAACTCCCCCGCCCAGGCGACCGTGCTCAACCCGAGTTTCACCGGCCCCTACCGCTTCATCCGGCCTAACGCCGGCGCCTCGGGTCAGGAAACGCTCCAGTACCGCGTCACGACGCCCGGCGGGCAGTCCCAGATCGGCACCGTGACGCTGCACTATTCCGCCCCGCAGGTCTGCTCGGCCGACTTCAACGTCGACGGAACCCTGAACGCCGACGACCTGGGAGACTACATCAACGCGTTCTTCGATCACTCCGTCCCGCGCGGGCCGGAGGTCGACTTCAACCAGGACGGCTCGCTCGACGCCGACGATCTCGGCGACTACATCAACGCCTACTTCGCGGGAGACTCCGCATGCGTTTGACGCCGCCGCGAGAGGGACGGGGCGAGCGCCCCGGGCTATACTCCGGCCGTTCGTTCGGGCTTGTAGCTCAGCTGGTTAGAGCGCACGCTTGATAAGCGTGAGGTCGCTGGTTCGAATCCAGCCAGGCCCATTCGTCGAGGCAACCCCCAACTCCCCTCGGCCAGCCCACGGCCAGCGAGCGCGCAGCCGTGAACATTCTCACGCCGTTCAGCACGGGGACCACGGGACGGTTCCTGGAGGCGCAATCAGGGATGGCTACGCCCGCACCCTCATCCCGCCCCGATCTCCCACTGGTCGATCTCTCGCGCAACACGCGGATCCCGGTGCTCATGGAGCTCACCGACGCCCTCTCCAAGGCCCAGTCCCCCCAGCAGGTTCTCGAAGCCATCATCCTCGCCATGCGTAAGGCCTACGGCCCGCGCTGCTACATCTCCCTCTCCACCGCCGGCCTCGAAAGCGGCCACTTCCGTATCTCCCGCTGGCTCGAAGTCGACGGCACCGAACGAATCCGCACGGGCGACCCCTGGGGCGGCGCCGCCGGAACCGACCTCCCCTCCCGCTACGGCGGCGTCCTCTCCCGCCTCATCGCCACCCCCGAGCCCAAGCTCGTTCAGAACATGTGCGTCCGCGGCGACCCCGTCGTCGCCGACGCCTTTGACAAGTTCGGCTCCCTCGTCGCCGTTCCCATCATCGTCGAAGGTCAGGTCGCCAACTGGACCGTCATCCTTCACGAAGACGCCAACGGCCTCGGCGTCGCCGATCTCGAACAGCTCATCCTCCGCGGCAACCTCATCGGCACGACGATGAACAACGTCCTCATCGCCAACCGCCTGCGCGAGGCCACCGACTGGATCCGCCACGAAGTCGACCACATCGCCCAGATCCAGCGCTCCCTCCTCCCCCAGAGCTCCCCCAACATCCCCGGCGTCGCCGTCGCCAGCAAGTACGAAACCTTCGACCGCGCGGGCGGCGACTACTACGACCTTCTTCCCCTCACCGTCAGCGCCGACGGACATCACGAAGAGCGACAGGGCCCCTGGGGCATCATGATCGCCGATGCTTCCGGTCACGGGCCCGCCGCCGCCGTCGTCGTCGCCATGCTCCACGCCATCCTCCACGCCCGCGAGCAGGAGGTCATGAACCCCGCCGCGTGCCTCGACTATCTCAACCAGCGACTCTTCGCCCGCCGCGTCGGCAGCGAGTTCGTCACCGCCTTCTTCGGCGTCTACGAGCCCCAGACGCGCAAGCTCACCTACGCCAACGCCGGTCACGCCGCTCCCATCCTCCGCCTCCGCGGCGGCGGCTCCATCCAGCGACTCGACGCCGTCGGCGGCATCCCCCTCGGCGTCATGGACCGCGTCGGCTCCGACCACGCCAGCGTCACCCTCGAGCCCGGCCAATCGCTCGTCCTCTTCACCGACGGCGTCACCGAAACCATCGACGCCTCCGGTCGCCAGTTCGGCAGCACCGCCCTCGAAGCCGTCATCCTCGGCGCCCAGGGCGGGCCCGACGCCATCTGTGAATCGATCTCCAACGCCGTCAAGCGCCACCGCGGCGGCGCCCGCGCCCACGACGATCAGACCATCGTCGCCCTCAACATCCGCGAGGATTGACGCGCCTGCCCCGCAAGGCACGCCCGCCCGCTCCCTACAGTTGCCTGCGCGACGCGTGGGGATCGGATCCTCCCATGAACACCCTCCTGTCGGCAATCGTGTCGATCACGCTGGCGGCCGCGGCCATCGCGCAGCCTCCCCCGCCTCCCGACCCCGAAACCCGGGCCCGCCGCGACGCCATCGAGAAGCAGGTGATCGCCGCCTTCGCGCAATCGCCCCCCGATCTCGAACAGGCCGAAACCCTCCTCCGCGAATGGATCGACCTGCGACCGGGCGAGTTCGTCCCCGTCTACAACCTCGCCTGCGTCCTCGCGCTCCGCGGCAACGTCGAGCCCGCCGAAGAATCGCTCCTTCGCGCCGTCGAGCTCGGGTTCACCGATCGCCGCACGATCGAGCGCGACCCCAACCTCGCGGCACTCCGCTCGCGGCCCGTCTACCGCGACCTGCTCGCCTCGTGGGCGAAAGTGCTCGACCGCACGATCGACGTCCGCGAGGAGCAGTGCCGCAAGGGCCTTTCACGCGATTACCTCTTTGATCGCGACCCGGACCTGCGCCTCGCCTTCGCCAGCGGCTTCGCCCCCGCCTCCTTCACCGCCGCACGCACCGAGATCACGCGCCTCGCCCGATGGTGGGAGCAGCACGTCCTCCCCGAAGGCCAGCCCGGCGTCGTCACCGATGGCCACGACCCCGACCCCTGGGTCATGGTCATTCTCCCCACCAGGCAGGACTTCCGCTCCTGGGCCGCGCGAAACTTCGCCCGCCGAAGCGGCGCCATGAGCCGCATCGGCGGCGTCTACGACCACGACAAGAAAGAGCTCGTCGCCGGCGACCTCGGCCCCTCCTTCAAGCACGAGTTCATGCACGTCCTGCACTGGCGCCACAACCAGCGCACGGGCCAGGTTCATCCCATCTGGGTCCAGGAAGGGCTCTGCTCGCTCGTCGAAGACTACGAAGTCCGCGGCGAAGGCCCCGACGCCGACCTCGTGCCCGTTCCCTCGTGGCGCACCAACTCCCTCAAGCGCCGCGCGTCGAGCGCCCGCGTGTCGATCGAAGCCATGCTCAAGATGCCGCGAGAAAAATTCGCCGGCAACGCGCCCCTCGCCAACTACGCCCTCGCCCGCGCCACCTTCCTCTACCTCTCTCAGCTCGGCAAGCTCCGCGCCTGGTACGGGGCCTACGTGCTCAGCTTCTCGGACGACCCCAGCGGCAAATCCGCCTTCGAGTCCACGCTCGGTAAGCCCATGGCCCAGATCGACAAGGACTTTCGAATCTGGCTCGCCAAGCTCCCCGAAGCGCCCGACTACGCCGAAGCCGAGGAAGACCCCGAACCGGAGAACCCGCTCGGCCATCCGTCCCTTCCGCGGCGATCGCCCCCGCGCCGACCGTGAACCTGTGATCCTCTTTGCCGTCTATGCCGTGATCGTCTGGTACCTCGTCGCGAAAAACCGCCGACGAGTGTCCGGCTTCGCCTACGCCATAGGCGGTGCGGCCCTGGCCGCCGCGATCACCTGGGGCGTCGGCGTGCTCATGAACATCCAGTCGTCCGAGCGCATCCCCGGACGCGGGTATCAGCTCGCCCCGCTCTGGATTCTCATGTGGGCCGAGGCGATCATCGTCGGCGCCGTCGGGTTGTTCATCGCGGCGCTCCCGCGCAACCCCATCGGGCGCCACTGCTCCAACTGCTGGTACGACACCTCGGGACTCCGTGCGCCCGTCTGTCCGGAGTGCGGGCGGCAGATCGCCCCGGAGCACCCCGCCGCGCCCGCCGAAAAATCCCATCCCGGCCAGGTCTCATGACGCCGTCGCTTCGGTCTCAAGCGCCTCGATCCCGGCCTTGATGTCGCCGCCCACGACGCAGTCGGTGAGCAGCGCCGACGGCCCGAGCCGCAGCGCGCCGCCTTGATTGTCAAAGACGCGGACGTTCTCAAGCCGCGCGCGGATCGCCCCGGCAAGATCGGCTCCAACCCCGCCCCACGAGCGCACCGACCCGTTCGCGATCCGCACGTTGCACACCGAGTCGCCCAGCGCCAGCCCATCGAGCGAAAACTCGCACCCCACCAGGGCGTGCCCGCGCAGGTCAAGCGTCACATCATCCGCGAGGATGCGGATGCCCGCCCGCCCGCGCGCTCCCCGGAGATGCCGCGAGAGCACGTACCGCCCCGGTGTCCGAATCACGATCACCGAGGTGGCGTCGCCCTCCAAGGTGTCGATGTCCGTCGGCTCGCGCCCGCTCGAACCTCGACGCCCGCTCACCTCGCTCGCGAACGAGTCAGCCACGGCGTCCGGTGAAAGCCCGATCTGGTCCGTCTCGGTGAGATTCATGGCGGCGTCCGTTCCACGCGGGTGTGCGAGGGTGAGTGGGCAACGCAAGGCAACTACCACTCGTGCGTGTTTTGGACGCCGAAGGGACAACGAAATCACGATACTTTTCCAATCGCTCCGCTCAGGTGTACACGTGGATCGCGTACAGCAGGCCCCCCAGCGCCAGCGCCGTCACCGCCAGCGTCAGGATCACCAGGATCGGTGCAAACAGCGCATTGGCTCGCCGAACCGCCGGAAACAGGCTCAGCGCGCCGCAGATCACCACCGCCAGCACCAGCAGCACAAACAGCACGGTCGACGCCTGCACGACCCCCAGCGTCGTCGAAAGCGGCAAGGCGGCGGGCGTCAAGGCGGTCGTCAGCATGATCGGCTCCCGAGGGGTCACGTCGGCGGTCGCGAACAGCGCGATTGTTGGCCCGCACGTCTCCGCCCGTCCACTGCCTGCCCGCCTCCGCCGTGCGGATTAGACTCTGCCCATGACTCTGCCCCGGGCGCTCATCCTCCTCGCGCTGGTGCTCATCCTCGCCGCGCCCTTCCTCGTGCGCACCACCATGGAGCGCTCCCGCGACCCGGACGATGATCTCCCCGGCACCGCCGATTCGCTCATCATCGTCACGCCTCACGTCCCCCAGATCCGCTCCGAGTTCGGACTCGCCTTCTCCCGCTGGCACCAGGCCGTGCACGGCTCGCCCGTCCGCATCGATTGGCGCGCCCCCGGCGGCACCAGCGAAATCCGCCGCCAGCTCGAAACCCAGATCCGCGCCGCTGTCGAACGCGGCCGGCCCGGCACCACCTACGACATCATCTCCCCGCCCACGCTCTCCCTCCCCGATCGCGACAACCCAGGCCTCCACGAAGCCATCCTCCGCCCCGGTGCCGTCGAGGCCGACGTCTTCTTCGGCGGGGGCACCTACGAGCACTCCGCCGTCAAGACCGGCATCGTCCTCAAGCTCCGGATCGACGGGCGCGAGCAACTCGTCCGCTGCCGCGTCACCACGCCGCCGCGCACCCGCTCCGGCACACTCGCCGCTTTCGACCAGTCCTACCTCGACAACACCTTCGGCGAAAACCGCGTCGGCGTCGAACGCCTCTACGACCCCGATCAGTACTGGTTCGGCACCGCCCTCTCCGGCTTCGGCATCGTCTACAACCGCGACGTCCTCCAGCGCCAGGGCCTGCCCGAACCCGCCAGCTTCGCCGACCTCGGCGACCCGCGCTACGCCGGTCTCCTCGCCATGGCCGACCCGCGCCAGTCCGGCTCCGTTGCCACGCTCTACGACTCCATCCTCAACAAGGAGGGCTGGGAGCGCGGCTGGAAGATCCTCCGCGAGATGTCCGCCAACGCCCGCTACTTCGCCGGGTCCAGCACCACCCCGCCCACCGACGTCAGCCAGGGCGAAGCCGCCGCCGGTGTCTCGATCGACTTCTACGGCCGAGGCCAGGCTCAGGCGATCCTCGCGCCGGGTCAGGACCCCTCGACCGGCCGCGTCGGCTACATCGACCCGCCCGGCGCCACCTACATCGATGCCGACCCCGTCTCCATCGTCAACGGCGGACGCAGCCCCGAGCTCGCCCGGCGCTTCGTCGAGTTCTGCCTCTCCGACGAAGCCCAGGCCCTCTGGCAGTTCGCCCCTCGCACCGACCCCGCCAGCGCCGACAACCCCATCGGCCCCCGCGGCGAGCCCATGGGCCCCGCCCGCGAACGCCTCCGCCGAATGCCCGTGAAACGCTCGATGTACGCCGCCCATCTCGCGCACTTCACCGACAAGACCAACCCCTTCGATGTCGCCATGAACGTCAAGCCGCGCGGCTGGCGCGACGCGCTCGGCCCCCTCATGGGCGCCTTCGGCATCGACACCGGCCACGAGCTCCGCGACGCGTGGGAAGCGCTCAACCAGGCTCGCGGCAACACCGCCTTCCCCCCTGAGCGGCTCGCCGAGATGGAATCACTGTTCTACGCGATGCCCGTTCACCCGATCCGCAACGACGACGGCACCACCGAGCGCCTCATCCTCTCACCCGACACGTTCAAGCGCATCTCGGGTGATTGCAACCGCTGGCGCGACCCCCTCAAGGGCACGCGCGCCAAGATCGAGTACGCAAACTTCTTCCGTGCCAACTACCGGCGCATCATCGAGATCGCCCGTCGGCCAAGCGCCCCGTCCTGAGCACGCCGGGCGTGACTCAGCGGTAGCTCTGGTCGCGCCGGCGCTCGTTCTGATCGCCGATCACGCCGCCGGCCACTGCCCCGCTCACCGCGCCGATCGCCGCGCCCGCGCCCGCGCTGCCCGTCAGGCTGCCGATCGCCAGCCCGCCCAGCGCGCCGACCGCGGCGCCGGAAAGCGCGCCCTCGCCCGCGTTGCTGCAGCCGCTCGCCACCAGGGTCAGGCCCACAAGGCCCGCGGCCGCAAGACGGGATCGATTCGTATTCCACCGGTTCATGTTCGCTCCTTCAAAGGCCCGGGCGTCGTGCCGAGGCCAACCATCCTACGAATGTCTTCGTCGTTTTGATTCGGCTCGTTTCACCGTTTGGGTGCCGGAAACCATCCCCGGTTCCGCGCAACCCCCAAACAGACGCCAATCCTAGTTCCACGTACACCCCCGAGGCGCATCCGCGTGCCGCTGCTTCTCCGCTCGCTGAAGCAGCGTCCGCAGGTCCTGCATCTCATTGAGGATCAACTCGGCCCGCCTGCTCGCGTCCCCTTCCGCCAGCAGCCGGTAGTGCAGTTCCGGGTAATACCGGGCCTCCGTGTCGTGCAGCACCGAAACGGTCAGCAATTCCAGGATCGCCGACGTAGGCACCTCGTCATTGGCCAGGTGCTTCACGATCGCCTTGGCGTTGCTCAGTGTCGAGAGCGACGTGTCGGTCAGCAACTCCGTGAACCGCGCTCGATAGGGCTCCAGCGCCTGCTCATCGATATCCGCCACCCCGACCGGCTCGAGCATCACCAGCCGGTACAGCCGCGTCTCATTCGGCCCCAGTTCCTGCAGGATTCGCGCCCGGCAGACCCCGTGCAGCCACACGTGGTAGCGCCCGTCGGGCAGTTTCTGGTGCCGCGTGATCTGCCCCACGCACACGGCATCACGCAGCGGCGGCGTCCCCTCGTAATCCTGCCTCCAGTCGTCCCCCTCGAAGATGCCCATCGCGATCTGGCCCGCGCCGTCGAGTGCATTCTCGATCATCTGCCGGTACCGCGGCTCAAAAATCAGCAGCGGCAGCACCGCGTGCGGCATGAGCATCACCGCGCCCAGCGGAAACACCGGCATCGGTTTGCCGAAGTTGACCTGAATCTCCGTCTCGTCCGACATGATCCGATTCTAGGGGCGTGCCTCCCCGCCAAGCCGTGCCCCCGCGCTTCACCCCCTCCCGGCGCCGCGGCGCAACAAAGCCTCACCGAAATATTTGCGCGTTTTCGGCGTCTCCGACCGATGTTGGGCGCACGCACGTCTCGGAGGCGCCCATATGCCGCTCATTCTCGTGGTTGATGACAAGGAAATGCTCCGCGACAGCGTCGGGGGCACGCTCTCCCGCGCCGGGCTCGAAGTCATGAGCGCCGACGGCCTCCCCGCCGCCATGGAAGCCATCTCGCGGCGCCGCCCCGACGCCGTCGTCACCGACCTCAAGATGCCCGGCGGCAGCGGCATCGATCTGCTCCGTCAGGTCCGCGAGTTCGACGAAGACCTCCCCGTGATCGTCATGACCGCCTTCGCCACGGTCGAAACCGCCGTCGAAGCCCTCAAGCACGGCGCCTTCGACTACGTCACCAAGCCCTTCGAGGGCGACGAGATCATCATCGCCGTCAAGAAGGCCGTCGAGCACGCGCGCCTCAAGCGCGACAACGCCGTGCTCCGTCGCGGCGGCATGACCCCGGGCTCGCCCGACGCCGGCCCGCGCGGGCTCGACCGCCTCGTCGGCAACTCCGCCGCCATGCGCCGCGTCAAGGAGCAGGTCCACGCGGTCGCCGAATCCGTCGGCACCGCGCTCGTCTACGGCGAATCGGGCACCGGCAAGGAAGTCGTCGCCCGCGCCATCCACGAACTCTCCCCGCGCAAGCACGCGACCTTCCTCGGCGTCAACTGTGCCGCCCTCTCCGAGTCGCTCCTCGAAAGCGAGCTCTTCGGGCACGAGCGCGGCGCCTTCACCGGCGCTGAAAAACTCCGCAAGGGCCGGTTCGAGCTCGCCGAAGGTGGAACCCTCCTGCTCGACGAGATCAGCGAAGTCTCCACCAAGATTCAGGCCAAGCTGCTCCGTGTGCTGCAGGAGCGCTCGTTCGAACGCGTCGGCGCCAGCACGCCCATCGGCGTCGACGTGCGCGTGGTCGCCACGTCCAACGTCGATCTGCCGCGGGCCGTCGGCAGCGGGGCCTTCCGCCAGGACCTGTTCTTCCGCCTCAACGTGCTCCCGATTCACCTCCCCCCGCTCCGCGACCGCCTCGAAGATGTCCCCGCGCTCGCCGAGCATTTCGTCGCGGGCATCGCCCAGCGCGAAGGTCGTTCGGGTCTGCGGATTGACACCGCCACCCTTCAGGCCATGTGCCGCTACACCTGGCCCGGCAACGTCCGCGAACTCCAGAACATCTGCGAGCGCGCCGTCGTCCTCTGCAAGGGCCCCGTGATCGAAAGCTCGCTCGTCCTCCCGTGGCTTTCGGGTCCGACGCAGTCCCCCGGCGACGCGCACGCCAACGGCCACCACGCCGCCACGTTCGGCATCGCTTCCGCCCTCCCGCGCGGCTTCGCCGAGCCCAAGCCCGGCGCCGCCGAAGACCAGATGCTCGTCCCCGTCTGGGGCCGGGCGCTCGAAGACATCGAGCGCGAGGCCATCGTCAAGACCCTCCAGCGCTTCAACGGGCACCGCCAGCGCACCGCCCACGCGCTGGGCATCGGCGTCCGCACCCTCGGCCTCAAGCTCAAGAAGTGGAAGGAACTCAGCCTCGTGCAGGCCGAACTCTGAGTTGTCCCGCCGGGCGGAGCCTGGCGCGCCGTTTGCGATCGATCCGCTCATGTTCAGCGACCTCGGCAACTCCGGTGCAGCCCCAGCGCTGGAGTCGCTCTTGCGCTTCGCCGCGCAGAGGCAGCGCATCATCGCGTCGAACATTGCCAATATCGCCACCCCCGGCTACGTCATGCGCGATGTCAACGTCGCCGACTTTCAGCAGTCGCTCCGCGACGCCGTCGAGCGCCGCCGCGACCGCTCCGGCGGCGCATCAGGCCCCCTGGAGATCGAATCCACGCGCGAAGTGCAGCAGGACGGCGACAACCTCTTCCTCCGCCCGTCTCCGCTCCGCACCGGCATCCTCTTCCACGACCGCAACAACCGCGACGTCGAGCGGCTCATGCAGGCCCAGATCGAAAACGCCACCGTCTTCCGTGTCGCCGCCGATCTCCTCAAGAGCCGGCACGACCTCCTCCGCGCCTCGATCGCCGAGCGCGTCGGCTGATCCCGCGCTCGACGACCACCGCCCCTTCGATCGGAGATCGAACCCATGTACGGCGCCCTCGACATCTCGACCAGCGGCATGGTGGTGGCCCGAATCCGCGCCGAGGTCGCCTCGGCCAACGTCGCCGCCGCCACCAATAACACGCTCCGCGACGCCCAGGGCAACCTGAACCCGTACCGCCGCCGCACCGCGCTGATCGCCGCCGGCGACCCCGCCGCGTCGGACCCCTTCGCGCGGTCCTCGGGCGTGCACGTCGCCGAGATCGCCGTCGACCAGACCCCGCCCCAGCCCAGGAAGTACGACCCGACCCATCCCGACGCCTTCCCCTCCGGCCCGTTCAAGGGCTACGTCGCCGAGGTGAACATCAACCCCGTCCTCGAGCAGATCGCCACCATGGAAGCCCAGCGCGCCTACGAAGCCAACGCGTCGGCCGCCGAGGTCACCAAGCAGATGATCGGGGTCGTGCTCCGGTTGATCGCGTGATCGCGTGATCGGGGGGATCTCGTTCCCCACGCCGCCGCTCCAGGCTCACTCGCTTCCGCGCGCTCCGCGTATCCTCCGCTCGTCGCGTGCCGGACCCCCGCCGCGACTGGGAGGCTCCCGCTTGAACATCCTCGTGACCGGCGCCGCCGGGTACATCGGCTCGCACGCCACCGCACACCTGCTCCGCCACGGCCACCGCGTCGTCGGCGTCGACAACCTCTTCCGCGGTCACCGCCGGGCGATGGACCTCTGCGCGCGTCTCGCGCCCGATCGCCTCACCTTCGTCGAAGGCGACGCCGGCGATACGCCGCGCCTCACCGACCTCATGCGCCGGCACGCCATCGAAGGCGTGATGCACTTCGCCGCCCGCGCCTATGTCGGCGAATCCGTCACCGACCCGCTCGGGTACTACCGGCACAACACCGCCGCCACCATCGGCCTGCTCGAAGCCTGCCAGAACGCGGACGTGTCGCGCATCGTCTTTTCCTCCTCCTGTTCGACCTACGGCGACCTGAAGCCCGACCAGGTGCCGGTGAAGGAAGACACGCCGCAGAGCCAGGTCAGCCCCTACGGACGCAGCAAGTATCAGTGCGAGCAGATCCTGATCGACTACGCCGAGTCGCGCCGCCTCGCCGGCAAGCCCTTCGCCTGGTGCGCGCTGCGATACTTCAACGTCGCCGGGTGCGACCGCACCGGCGTGCTCGGTGAGGATCACGACCCCGAGACGCACCTGATCCCCGTGGTGCTGCACGCCGCGCTGGGCCGCCGCGAATCCATCCAGATCTTCGGCACCGACTACCCCACGCCCGACGGCACGTGCATCCGCGACTACGTGCACGTCGATGACCTCGCCGACGCCCACCTCGCCGTCATCACCGCGCTCAGGCCCGGCGTCCCCTCCGAACGCGCGCCCGCCGCCCCGGCGTACAACCTGGGCATCGGCAAGGGCTACTCGGTCCGCCAGATCATCCAGGCCGTCGAGCGCGTCACCGGACGCCGCGTCAAGGTCGTCGAAGGCCCGCGCCGCGCGGGCGACCCGCCCATGGTCTTCGCCGACCCGGGAAAGATCAATCGCGAACTGGGGTGGCAGGCGCAAGTGACCGATCTTGATGTCATCGTCCGCAGCGCCTGGGACTGGTTTCAGGCCCATCCTCGCGGCTACGCGTGAATCCCCGCCCGCTCGCCGACCGGCACCGAACCCCCAGCGAGCCCGCCGGCGTAGAGTGAACCATGACCTCCGCTCGCCGATCCTCGCCTCGTGCCGCCACCGTCTGCCTGGGCGCGCTCGCGGCGATCCTCCTCGCGGGCTGCTCCGCGCCGACGCTCGTCGTTCAGCCGGCCGCGCCGAAAGCGCTCGCACTCGTGCACACCGTGCCCGAGACGGGCGTGGGGCCGGCGGGCGGCGCAAGCGCCGGGGGCGTGCTCCCGGTTGAAGAGGCCTGGCGCGACCCCGCCACCTGGCCGCGACGCTTCGGCCGCGGCCGCGGCGGCACCATGGGCCTCGTCGAAGAAATGGAGGGCCCCGTCGTCGCCATGCGCCAGGGCGACGAGCAGCGCCGCGAAATCGAGCGCGAAATGCTCGAAGACATCGCCAAGCTCATGACCCTCCGCGGCCGCGGCTGGCTGCGCGGCGCGCCGCTCGTGACTGTCAAGGGCGAGGGCGCCGGCGCCTTCGTCTTCACTACCGATCGCAACGCCGACCCCAAGCGCGTCAAGAGCCCGACCTCGCCCGCGATGTACTTCAAGTTCACCTCGGGCAGCCGCGACGACACCGGCGAAGTCGTCCGCATGCAGCGGACGTGGTTCGCCTACTACGACCCGTTCGGCTACGGGCCCTATGACCAGGTCTCCACGCGCCCCTCGCCCGCGGGCGTGGTCATCCTGATCCCCGGAATCTTCGGCACGCCCGTCTCCCAGGTGAACCAGGTCCTTCACACGCTGCGCTCGCGCGGGTGGGCCGTGCTGCGCATGCTCTCCCAGCCTTCCCGCTTCACCGAGAACGCCGCGTTCGTCCTCGCTGAAGGTGCGGGCGGACAAGGTGGCCGCGGGAGCGCCGAGGTCGAGTCCTTCGCTCGATCCATCGCCGACACGCTCGGCGACCGCGCGGCGGAATGCGCCTACGCCGTCGAAGACACCATGAGCCTCCTCGTGCAGCGGCGCCCCATGCTCGCAGGCGCCCCGCGCGTCGCCCTGGGAATGTCCGGCGGCGCCATGGTCATGCCCACCGTCGTCGCCCGCAACCCGAACGCCTACGCCGCGGCCGTCCTCATCGCCGGGGGCGTCGATTTCCTCAGCGTCGCGCTCGAGAGCAACTACTCCGAATGGATCGACGCGCTGCGTTTCCGCCGTCCCGGCGGCGCACCCCTCACATCCGCGCAGCGCGGGCAGCTTGTGCGCGCGTATCGCCGCGCAGCGCCGCTCGATTCGCTCTACACCGCCGCGAGTCTCCGCGGCAAGCCGGTGCTCATGCTCCACGGAACGCAGGACCGCGCCGTGCCCGCGCACCTGGGCGACGAGCTGTGGGAGGTCGCGGGCCGCCCCGAGCGCTGGACCTTTGACGCCGGGCACGAGTTCCTCTTCTTCTGGCTCCCGCGCCACACCAGCCGCCTGGCCGACTGGGTCGATCAGCACGCCGGCCCCGGCCGTGAGGCGGGATCGACGCCGGCCGAATCCGCCGCGCGCGAGCCGCGGGAGTAAGCGTGCTCGCGGTCCTCAGTCCATATCACCTCACCTCGCGCGACCCCGCGGCCCTTGCCGCCCTCCTGTTCGCGCGCCGCGTGCTCACGATCCTGCCCGTTCCGCCCGCGGGCGTCTCGCGCGACGCCGTCCGCGCCGCCCTGCGCGCCAGCCCGCCGTACGCGCGCCTCCTCGCTTCCTGGGAATGGGCCGCCGCGCTCTTCGAGTCCGGCGTGATCGAGAGCGTCGAGGAAGGGCACGACCCCATCGATGAAGCGCGCCTCGCCGCCACGCGGATCGGCGCCGAGGGCTGGGTCGCCCTCCGCCCGTTCATGCACGACGACGCCTTCGCCGCCGACGCGCCGATGGGCGAGTACCTCGACGCGGTTTCGCTCGACGTGCTCAAGGGCGGGCCCGACCCCGGCTGGAGCCTGCCCATCGTGAGCGGGCTCGACGCATTCGCCGCTCAATCCGGATGGGTCTCGTTCCGCGCGGGCCAGGGTGACGGCCGCCGCGGCGGCGCGTGGCGGCACTCGCGGTCGCAGGTCGCCGAGCGACGCCTGTGCGTGCCCACCGCCATGTGCACGCTCGCCGTGCCGATCATCGACCGGGCCGATGCGGGCGCGATCCTCTTCACGCGCGAGTCCCTCGCCGGGCCGATCGATTCCCTCGGTCGCGCCATCGAAGCGTGGCCATCCTCAGGCGCGGCAGGCGTCCGCGCCGCCGCCCGAGACTACACCGCCGCGTTCGATGAGCTCTTTCGCCCGCAGCGCGCCACGGGCGCGGATTCGGCTGAGCTCCCCAGGGACGCCCGGCACACGCTCGTGCGCCTCACCCTCGCCGAAGTGCCCGTCGATGCCGCGCTCCTCGCCGCGACCGCCGCCACGGGCCGCCCGGGCGCCATCCCGGCGTCCTGTCGCGCCGAGCGCCGGTTGCGCATCCTCATCGTCGAGCCGATGACCATCAGCGTGTGAGCCGACCCGTTACTTGGCGCTCTTGGCCTGGTCGATCGCCGCCTTGAGCGCCTCGAGCCCGGGCGACGACTCAAAGAACGCCGCGATCTTGCCCGTGCCGTCGATCACCGCCACGCTCGGGAACCCGCGCAGCTTGTAGTCGGTCGCCGAGGCGTCGCCTTCGAGCAGCAGCGGGAACGAGCACTTCGCGTCGGCGAACGCGCGCTTGGCCGCATCGGCGCCGACCGCGCCCGGCTGCTCGCGACACGCGACGCCGAACACCGACACGCCCCCGCCCGCGTACGCCTTGCTCGCCTCTTCGAGCGTCGAGAGCATCTGACGGCTGTCGCCGAACACCGAGCCCCAGAACCCCAGCACCACCACCTTGCCCTTCTGATCGGCCAGCGTCACGTTGCTCGTGCCGTCGGCGGGCTTGAGCACCCAGCCCGGAGCCGCGGCGCCCGCTTCGAGCCCGCCCTTGGGCTGCACCTGCGGCGGCGTCGGCTGCATCGCCTTGTTCGGGTCGACGTTCACCGGCGGCACCGGCCGCGGCGCCTCTTCCACGCGCTTGGTGTAGCCCGCCGGCAGGTCGATCTTGAACGACCCGGGCGCGACCGTCGCGGGCTTGAGGTCGCTGAGCTCGACGGTGAGGGTCACCATGCCCTTCCCGCCCGGCGCAGGAGAAATCTGCGCGACCTTGCGCAGCAGCAGGTCGGAGCGCGCGATCGACAGGCGGGTCTCACGGTTGTTGCTCCCCACCAGGCGAACGACGTCGCACTCGACTCCCGCCACGACCTCCGGCTCGGCAAACGCGATCGTCGGGGCATTCAACTCCGACATGAACGGCTCGGAATCGAAGTACTGCGCCGGAATGAACTGCTGCTTGATGTTGGTCTTGAGCCGCGGAGCCGCGTCCGACGCCGCCACCGCCTTCTCGACCACTTCCAGCTTCTTCTCATCGATCCACACCGCCGTCGTGCCGTTGAAGTAGCCCTCGATGGGGATGATCCCGTCGCCCAGGATCTGCGACATCGTCCCCTTGGCGTAGAACGTGCTCGCGCTCGGCGTGCCCTGGTTGCGAAGGAACTGCACGGTGCCCGCCGCCGACAGCTTCAGCGGCACGTCGCCCGTCAGCCCGCGCTTCGACGAGAACGTCAGCCCGCCGACCTTCTTCATCGCCTCCGACGAGCGCGTCAGCAACTCCTTGGCCTTCGGATCGGCGCTGGCCGCCGCCTGGAGCGACTCGGCGGGCGTCGGGGCGTGCATTCCCAGCGCGGCGCCGCTCAGGGCGGTGCTGACGAGGGCCAGAGCGATGAATCGGCGAGAAGACATGATGCTGAACTCCTGAGCCGGATGGCCGGCGTGGTTGACTGCCTGGTCGCCGCCCGATCGAACAACGCGGCGGCTGCGGGAATGTCCGGGCCAGGGGCCGGTCGGACGGTCTGAATGATATCGGCCCGTGTCTCGCGGGCCCGCGCGCCCGGGCGAGTTTCGCGCTCGCTCGGCCCGCTACGCTCCATCGTGCGCCCATCGCTCGACACGCCGACGACGGAATCCGCGCGCACAGTCGCGCCGGCGCCCGCGATCGAGCGGTCCGGCTCGGCTCTCCTGCCATCGGCGATTCTCACGTTCGCGCTCATCGCCCTGGCGATCGGCGTGCGCGCGCGGATCATCTCTCCCGGCGCTCTGGCGCGGCTGCCACGTCGCGAAGTGTCAATCCATCCGGCGCACATCTGGTTCGGAGCGGGACTCGGCACGGTCTTTTTCGCCGCGGTCGTCGCCGCGCTCGCGCAGTTGCTCGTGGGCCAGCCGATCCCGCCGGGCGAGGCCGCGGGCGCCGGAGGGGCGGGGGGCGCGGCGGGGACTCGGGGAGGAGACGCGACGCACCTGCAGGCGCTGGTGCTGCCGAGCATCATCAGCTACGCCGCGACGATCCTCGCATGTTTGGCCTTTGCTCGGCTCGTGTTGGCTCGAGGGGGGGGGTTGAGAGGATTGACCGGGCCGCCCGCCGACGCCGCGCGCTGGCCCTGGCTGGTGCTGTTCCCGCGCGGGGCAAGCGCTGCGGACACGGCGCGGGCGGTGCTTGCCGGGGGCGCGTGGTTCGCGGCGATCATGCCCATCGTGCTCACCGTGGCGATGCTCGCGGCGTGGACGCACGAACGCTTCGTGGGCACGCCGCCCGACGCGCTGGCCCACGAGTCGCTCAAGCTCATGATCGAACACCGCGCCAGCGCCTGGACGTGGGGGTTCATCTTCGGCGCGGTGATGGGCGCGCCGATTGTCGAGGAGCATGTGTACCGGTGCTTCCTGCAATCGGGCGTCATCCGCGCCGGCCTGTCGCCGGCGCTCTCGATCGTGATCGTCTCGGTCGTCTTCGCGCTCACGCACGTGAACGCCGCGCCCGTCCACGCGCTGGCGCCGCTGTTTGTTTTGAGCCTGGGGATGGGCCTGGCCTATGAGCGCACCGGGCGCCTGCTCGTGCCGGTGACGATGCACGCGCTCTTCAACGCGGCGAACGTGGCCATGGCCTTTGTGGTGTAGCACCGCGCGGCGGCCGGGCCTCGCGCGCCTGCGACGGACGTCAAGTGGCGACCGTCCGAATTCGCGCACTTCCGCGATTTTTCGCGCAAACGTGGTGCTTGTGACGGAGAGCCCATTACAGCCGCGCGCGCCGGGGAGGTCCCGGTGCCCTGCCCACCAGCGCCGGACGCCACCTGAGCGATCGTGGTGCATCTCCATGTTTGCGCGCGCAGTTTGACTCAGGAATTCACCTGCCCCCGCCCTCAAGGGGAGACGTGCCGCGAGGCTCGGCGATGACGGTGCGAGAGTCTGGAGTTCTTGCTGAGACAATTCCCCCACCGGCCTCGAGGACTCGGCCACCTCCCCCGCCGGGGGCGGGGGAGGGTTACGAGCGATGCGCTCGCCCGGGGCGCGGGGAGCGTGAAGAACCGCGCGCCTCCCTATGGTCGGGCATGAAGGCCATCGTCTGCACGAAGCAAGGCTCCCCGGTCGCGCCGTCGATTTCGCTGGCCAATGACTGGCCCGACCCGCCCGCGCCGGCCGCGGGGTCGGTGATCGTCAAGACGCTCTGCTCGGCGTTCAACCAGATGGACCTGTGGGTCGGCCGGGGCGTGCCCGGGCTGAACCTCACGTACCCGCGCGTGAGCGGGTGCGACGCGTGCGGCACGGTTGAATCTGTCGGCGCGGGCGTCGACCCGGCGTGGGTCGGGCGGCGCGTGATCGTGAACGCGGCGGTGCGCATCCCCGCGCGGTCAAGGCCGGATGACGGGCCGGGCAGCACGCTCGCGCCTGAGTACGAACTCATCGGCGAGCACCACCACGGGATGTTCCGCGAGCGCTTCGAAGCGCCCGCCGCGAACCTTGCGTCCGTGGGCGATGCCGACCCGATCGAGGCGGCCGCGTTCGGGCTGTGCGCGCTCACCGCGTGGTCGATGATGATCACCAAGGGCCGGCTCCGCAGCGGGCAGCACGTGCTCATCACCGGCATCGGCGGCGGCGTGGCGACGTCGGCGCTGGCGATCGCGCGGCACATGGGCTGCGCGGTCATCGTGACCAGCCGTCACCCGTCGAAGCTCGATGCGGCGCGCGGACTGGGAGCGGCGCTGGGCATTCTCGACCAGGGACAGGACTGGAGCAAGGACGTGCGCTCGTGGACGAACAAGCGCGGCGTGGACATGGCCGTCGATTCGTCCGGCAAGGCGACGCACCTCTCGTGCATCAAGTCGCTGGCGCGCGGCGGGGCGTATGTCACGCCCGGGTGCACGAGCGGGCCGGACGCCACCACGGACCTGGCGCGGATTTTCTGGAACCAGTTGCGCGTGCTCGGCTCGACGATGGGATCCAACGACGAGTTCGCCGAGGTCACGGCGCTCTTCCGCGAGCGGCGGCTGAAGCCGGTGATCGACCGGGTGTTCACGCCGGCGCAGTGCGTGCAGGCGTACGAGCGGCTGGAGGGCGCGGAGCAGTTCGGGAAGATCGTGATCGACTGGCGCTGACGCACGGACGAACGAGCGCGGCGGATCAGCGCAGGCTCGGGCCGACGTGCACGACGAAATCGGCGCGGTCCTTGTCCTCGGCGCGGGGGCTCGTCTCGCCGGTGAGCGCCATGCAGACGGTGACGATCCGCGTATCGGGGCGGAGCAGGCGCAGGGCCTGGACGAGCCCGCCGCCGTGTTCGACGTGGAACACGCCGACGACGAGGACGACGGGGCGCGGCGCGCCGGTTTCGGGCGCGGGCCCGGCGACGCCGAGGGCGCGGGCGACCGAGTCGGCCATGGTCCAATCCCACAGGGACTGGGCGCGGAACATGCCTTCAACGGTGGTTGCCGCGGACGCGCGCGCGTCGCCGTGGGCGGGCGAGTCGGTGTCCTGAGCGTCGGGCGCGGCGGGCTCGACATCGGCGGCGGCGGGATCGGCGCCCATCACCCTGAAGAAATCGTCGCGGTAGCGGCCCTGGGGGAGGAGCGAGGGGATGCGGAAGAGCGCGCGCTGCGAAGGGCTGAGCGCGGCGAGGCGCTCGTAGCCGTCGGTGCGCGCCAGGCGCACGTAGCGGCGCGGAGCGTTCGCGGCGATCACGGGGCGGGCGGCGGCGCGCGAGGCTTCGACCATGGCGCGGTGGCCGGGCGGGTAGCCCGAGGGCGAGCGACTGGTCGCGGTGCGCATCGCGGCTTCGTCGGTGACGCCGAGGAGATAGTCGTCGAGGTCGGGCTGTTGATCGCGCTCGAAGAACTCGAGCGCGGCGACGGCGCCCGGCGCGGCGGCGAGCACGTCGCGGAACAGTGCTTCCTCGAAGGCCTGGCCCTCGGGCTGCCCGTGCGCCTCGCCGATGAGCACCGCGTCGGCGGCGGCGCAGGCGCTCACGAGCGCTTTCCACTCGACGGGGGCGCCGGCGCGGTCGAAGATCGGGAGCGCGCGGGCGCGCTCGGCGGGAACGAGGCGCGGCGCGGCGGCGGGCGCGGGGCGCGAGGCGCACGCGCCCAGGGAGCCTGCGATGACGATGCCGATCCACCCGGCGAGCACGATGCGAAGGAGCATGGGCGAGTCTACGCGCGCGTGATGGCGCGGGGGCGGCGCGCGTTCAGCCTCCGATGGCCGACATGCTGCGCGGCGGCGGGGCGAAGCCGGTCGCCGTGATGCCGTGGCCTGCCTGCTTGGTCCAGGCGGCATCTTGAAGGAACTCGGCGAGCCGCGCGGCGGGCGCGGGCGGGGAGGCGCGAAGCAGCGGCATGAGATCCCACTCGTCGCGGCTGAAGAGGCAGGGACGGACCTTGCCGTCGGCGGTGATGCGCAGGCGGCTGCACGCGCCGCAGAACGGTCGCGTGACGGGGGCGATGATGCCGATGCGGCCGGCGCGCGGTCCGCGGGTCGCGGCGTCGGTGAAGGCGAACTCGAGCGCGGTGCTCGAGGGGCTCGGGCGGCCGAGCGGGGCGAGCGGAAAGTGCGATTCGATCTTCGCGATGATTTCGTCGGCGGGCACGACCCGCTCCATGCCCCAGGCGTGTCCGGAATCGAGGGGCATGAACTCGATGAAGCGCATCTCGACGCCGAGATCGCGCGCGAGGCCGGCGAGGTCGACGATGTCGTCGTCGTTGACGCCGCGGATGATGACGGCGTTGAGACGGACGGGGTCGAGGCCGACGCGGAGCGCGGCGTCGATCCCTTCGAGGACGGTCGCCAGGGGCGTGGCGGAGCGCGTGATCCGCGCGAAGCGCTCGGGGCGGACCGAGTCGATGCTCACGGTGAGGCGGCGGAGGCCGGCGGCGTGCCACGCGCGGAGCGAGGCTTCGTCGGAGCGGGCGCCGTTGGTGGTCATGGAGAGATCATCGATGGGGAGGGCGGCGAGTCGCTCGATGATCTCGAGGAGGCGCGGGTGCAGGGTGGGTTCGCCGCCGGTGATGCGGATGCGGGTGACGCCGAGGGCGACGCAGGCCGCGGCGGCGCGGAAGAGCTCGTCGACGGTGAGGAGGGCGCGCGCGGGGAGGAACTGGGCGCCGGGGTCGAGGCAGTAGACGCAGCGGAAGTTGCAGCGATCGGTGATGCTGAGGCGGAGGTCGCGGATGGTGCGTCCGTGGGCGTCGATGAGGCGGCCCGGGCGCTGGGCGTGCGCGGGCATAGCGGGGGGGGCGAGGGGTTGGGCGGGTACGAGGCCGCCGAGCGGATCGGTGCTGAGTACGGGGAGCGCCAGGGGCATGCCGCGGGGAGTCTACGGGCGATACGGGCGTCGCGGCGGCGGGTGTGCGGCTCAGCGCGGCTGGGCGGCGAGGGCCTCGCGGGCGAGCGTGACGGCGTGGTCGAGGGCCTCGGCGGCGGCGACCTGCACGTCGGGCTTCACGCCCGTGCCTTCCCAGTTGGTCTTGGAGATCGGGTTGTGCGCGCGGAGGTAGGGCACGCCGACGACGAGGCGGTCGTTCACGCGCTCGGCGCGGACGGGATGGGCGCCGCCGCCGGAGGTCTCGCCGACGATGGTGGCGCGCTTGAGGTTCTGGAGGTTGTAGGAGAACTCTTCGGCGCCGGAGAAGGTGCGGTTGCTGATGAGGACGAAGGCGGGGATGCCGGGCTTGAGGCGCTGTCCGGGGACTTCGTCGAGGGTCCAGTACTCCCTGAGGAGGGCGCCTGTGCGATCGTACATGTCGTTGAGGTGGGTGCGGGCTTCGAAGAGGTAGGTGGTGAGGAAGGCGATCATGGCGGGGCTGCCGCCGCCGTTGGAGCGCAGGTCGTAGATGATGGCGTCGCAGTGACGGAGAAAGGCCATGGCGCCGGCGGCGGTTTCGCGGGCTTCGTCGTCGTCGACGAAGGCGTCGAAGCGGAGGTAGCCGATGTTGCCGGGCAGGATCTCGACCTTGGTGAAGGCGTAGTTCCGCTGGCGCATTTCGGCGCGGTCGGGGCCGCCCGGGTGGGCGGGGGCGGCGGCGTCGTCGGCGGAGCGCGGCGCGGGGCGCACGCGCAGGTGCCTGTCGTTGCTGATGCTTCGGAAGTCGTCGGTGAGTCGGCGGGCCAGGTCGCGCTCGTCGAAGATGTCGTCATATTTCCCGGCGGCGAGGTTGTCGAGGGCGAGCCTGGCCATGCGCTCGGCGACGTCGGGGAAGACGTAGCCGCTGCGGAGCGCGTCGCACGCGGCCCGCACGGAGTCGGCGCGTTCCTGCTCGCTCATCAGGCCGCGGCCGGCGTCGCCTTCTTCGACGGCGATCATGATGAACTCGAGCTTGCCGGGCTCGTCGGGGTCGAAGTGGAAGGTGAGCTCGGCCTGGTCGCCGTTGCGATGGGCGGCGAAGACGACCAAGTCGCCGTCGGACTTGGTGGTGGTGGAGGTGACGCGGGCGCCGGTCCAGCGCTCGCGCGTGGCGGCGAGGCCGCGGGCGCGCTCTTCGATCGAGCGTGCGGCGAGTCGCTTCTTCGAGGCCCAGGTCTCCTCGAATCGGCGGACGGTTTCGAGCGAGCCGTCGGCGAGGCAGGCGAGGAAGTCCTTGGCGCAGCGGCCCGGGGCGGTGTCGGGGAAGCCGGGCTCGACGCCGGCGGCGAGTGCCGAGAAGATGGATGAGGGGAGGATGCTCGCGTGCAGGGGGGCGAGCGTGGGGGCCGGGGCGGGTGCGCTCATGAGGCGCGGTCCGGCGGCGAGGCAGGCGAGCAGAAGGGCGGGCGCGGCGAGACGGGCGGCGGTGAACATGGGAACCTCCAGTGAGCGGCCTTGCTCCAGTATAGTACTAATCGTACTATTGGGCGATTCCGGTCTCCAGTTTCACCCGCGGAATTCATTCCGCCCGGTCTGGTAATCTGGTTCCCGGTCCGGAGGGATGGGGGGGGGGGGGGGGGGGGCGTGGGGGCGCCCGGGGGGTGGGGGGTGGGGGGCGCGGTGGGAGGAACTCG
>JBFXBS010000006.1:242008-321719 GCA_050182995.1 Phycisphaerales bacterium
CCCCCCCCCCCCCCCCCCCCCCCCCCCCCCCCCCCCCCCCCCCCCCCCCCCCCCCCCCCCCCCCCCCCCCCCCCCCCCCCCCGCCCCCCCCCCCCCCCCCCCCCCCCCCCCCCCCCCCCCATGGGCCGCCCTGGCTGAGGAGGTTGCGTGGCGCGAGTGTCGGAAAGCGAACTGGAGTGCTTCGTGCTGGGGCTCGTGTGGGAGCGCGGGCCCGCCAGCGCGTACGACATCCGCCGGCTGATGCAGGATTCGCCCAGCACGCAATGGAGCGGGTCGGCGGGGGCGATCTACCCGCTCATGAAGCGGCTGGAACAGGCGAAGCTGCTCAAGGGGCGCGACCGGCGCGCCGGGCGGCGGAAGCGGCGCGAGTACGAGGTCACGGCACGGGGGACGGCGGTGCTGCGGCGGTGGGTGGGGCCGCCGCTGAGTGCCGCGGCGATCTCGGTGGCGCATGACCCGCTGCGCTCGCGGGCGCGGTTCCTGGAGGCGCTCCCGCCGGCGGCGCGGGGCGAGTGGGTCGCGGCGGCGCGGGCGGCGCTCGATCGCGTGGAGGAGCGCGTGCGGGATTGGGAGCGGCGGTACGGGTCGGTCGGGGGCGATGGGCGGGTGCAGGCGCGGATGACCCGCAGCGGCGAGCTGGACGTGCGCAGCCGGCGGGAGTGGCTGGAGGACGTGGCGCGCGTGGTTTCGTGAGGAGCGCGGCGGCGTGCGGCGATCATGGCGCGGGGAGCAGGCGCGACGCGGCCCGGGCACGGGCGATGAGGGCGGCGACCTGCATGTCGTCCTTGGCGGCGTAGATGCCCAGCACCTCGGCCCCGGGCCCGATGAGCACGAAGTGGCCGGGGTGGATGATGTTGGACATGGTGGTGCCGTCGGCGAGATTGACGGGCGTGCCGGGGTCTTCTTCGAGGGCGAACTTGAGGGTGTCTGAGCAGATGAGCTTGATGGTGGCGAAGTCGCCGGTGAGGAAGGACCAGCGTGCCGTGTCGATCTCGCGTTCGGTCGCGTAGGCCGCGAGGCGATCGGGTGTGTCGCGCGTGGGGTCGACGGAGATGCTCACGAAGCGCGCGGGCGTATCTTTGAGCTCGTCGGCGATGAGGCGCATCTTGGCGGTGAGCAGGGGGCAGATGAAGGGGCAGTTGGTGAACATGAAATCGACGATCGTGACGCGCCCCAGGAGCGATTCGCGCGTGAAGGGCCTTCCGGCCTGATCGGTGAGGGTGAAGGCGGGGATCGAGACGCCCGCGAAGAGCGGATCGGGGGTGAGCGGGTCGGGCCCGCGCGTCTTCGACACGGTCATGACGACCAGGAGCGATGCCGAGACGACGAAGCAGAACGCGGCGATGATGAAGAGCTTCTTCATGGGCGTGGCGGGGCGGCGGGGGACGGGAGGAGGCAGTTACGGCTGCAGGCGTGTGCCCGACCAGGGGCCGCCCTCGAAGGCGTCGAGGCCGTCGATAGTGGCGGGGCGGAGCGCGCGCGTCCACTGGGCCCGGTCGTGGAGGCGATGGGGGTCGCCCAGCCAGAGCTCGACGCAGCGCGCCCAGACGCGCAGGCCGCCCCAGTGCGGCGGGCGGGGGATGCGGATGGTGCGGTCGTGTTCGAGGTCGGTGTCGAGCGAGACGCCGAAGCGCTGCATGACCTCGTGCGTGGCGATGAGCAGATCGGCGCGGTCGCGAAGGGGCGAGCTTTGGGAGCTGGCCCAGGCGCTGAGGCGGCTGCCGAGGGGCCGCTGGTTGAAGTAGGCGTCGCTCTCGGCGGCGGGGGAGCGGGTGACCGGCCCCTCGACGCGGACCTGGCGGTCGAGGTGGTCCCAGTGGAAGACGAGGGAGGCGACGGGGTTGGCTTCGAGATCGCGACCCTTGCGGCTGTGGTAGTTGGTGAAGAAGGTGAGGTGGCCCTGGACGGGATCGATGCCGCGGCAGAGGACGATGCGCGCGGTGGGGGCGCGGGCTTCGTCGACGGTCGCGAGGGTCATGGCGTTGGGGTTGGGCTGCGTGCCGGATTCGGCGGCCTGGCGCATCCACGCGACGACGGTGGGCATGGGATCGGACGGGAGGGTGTCGGGGAGCGACTCGCCGCGGAAGGCGCAGCGCCCTCCCAAAGCATCGCCCGGCGCCGGGGTCGGCGGCAATGGGGAAGGTTGTGCCGGCGTGCTCACCGACGATAATAGACCGAGGCGCCCGGACCAACGCCGCGGATCGGCCGCGCGAGGGCCGCACGTTGTGCCGGTTTGATCGGCGGTTCATCCCACGCGAAGGAGGCACGCAATGTCAAGTGTTCCAGGAGCGGAGAAGAAGATCGTCTCGGGCATCCTGGCGATCCTGCTCGGGGCGCTGGGGATCCACAAGTTCATCCTGGGGTACACGGTCCCGGGGATCATCATGCTGCTGATCACGGTCCTCTCGCTGGGGCTCCTGGCGTTCATCCCCGGGATCATCGGGCTGATCGAGGGGATCATCTACCTCACCAAGAGCGATGAGGAGTTCGTGCGCGTGTACGTGCAGGGGCGGCGGGCGTGGTTCTGACGCGCGAGCGGGCGATCAGGCGCTAGAGCGAGTCGTCGTCGCGCCAGACGTCCATGCGGCGGCGCTGCTCGGCGATGTGCAGGCGCAGGCTGTCGATTTCGAGCCGGGCCTTTTCGACCATGAGCTCGTGATATTCCTTGCTCGCGGCGGTGCGGTCGTCGTCGAGCTCCTTTGACGCGACCTGGCGGCGCAGGAGTTCAAGCTCGGATTCGAGCTTGGCGAGGTGGAGCTGGCCGATGCGGCGCTGGAGCGTGAGGTCTTCGCGCCGGGCCTGTTCGTCGGCGTGACCCGGCGCTTCGGCCTCATCGCCCGGAGCGGCGGAGTCTTTCGGTTCGGCGGCGCGGACGCGCGCGACGAGCGCTTCGAGGCTCTCCTGGATCGCGCGGCGCCTGCGGCGCTGGTCGAGCGCGAACGCGACGGCGGCGCCGGCGAGCAGCAGCAGGCCCACGAGCGCGATGGCCATGACGGGATCGGCTGCGGCGGCGATGGCGCTCATCGGGGGCATCGAAGGAATCGTATGCGTGCGCGGCGTGCCAGGGGGGCGCGGGCAGCGCGGAGCGCGGCCGCGCGGGCGCATCAGCGAAAGAGTCGACGAGGGCGCGCGCGGTCCCGGCGGCGTGCGCGGCGTGCTACCTTTGGGCCATCATGGGCCGGACGACGTCCGACGAGCGTGCGCCCGGCGCCTCATCGCCTCGCGCGAGCAACGACTACTTCGCGCTGTCGATGCGCCCGCTCTACTGCTTCTGGTTCCTGGGCGTGCTCGTCGCGCTCTTCGAGGCCGGGACGCTCCTGTACCTGACCGATCAGCGCGAGGGCATCCAGCACACGGTGCGGGCGCGGCGGCTGCTGGACCTGTTCTTTCAGAACTTCGGCGTGGCGGGGTTCATGGCGACGGGGCTGGCGATGCTCACGGTGCTTCTGGTGTGGCACGTGCTCACCAAGCCGCGCCAGCCGTGGACGGTGCGGCCCGCGGTGCTGGCGGGGATGGCGCTGGAGGCGTCGCTGTGGGCGCTCCCGCTGGTGGTGTTCGGCACGATCTTTCAGCGGACGGCGTTCGCGGCGCTCTCGCGCGAGGCGACGTGTGCCGCGGAGAGTTTTCTTCTGGGAGGGGGCGGATGGTGGGCGGGCGGCGCCGCGCTCCTGCCCGCGCTGGCGAGTGATGCCGGCACCCGGCTGCTCGACATGTCGTGGCAGGCGCGGGTGACCATCGCCATCGGCGCGGGGATCTACGAGGAGATGCTCTTCCGGCTCGTGGGGATGGCGGCGGTGCACTTTGTGGCCCGGGATCTGCTCCAGGCGCGGGAGCTCACGGCGCGGGCGATCGCGGTGGGGGTGACGGCGGTGGCGTTTGCGGCGTATCACGACGTCGGGGCGATGGGAGGGGGAGCGGGGGGCGTGGGGGGCGTGATGCCGCGGGCGGAGCAGTTGGCGGCGCTGGGGTTCTACTGCGCGGCGGGGGTCTACTTCGGGGTGATCTATCTCACGCGCGGGTTCGGCATCGTGGTCGCGGCCCACGCGGTCTACGACGTGCTGGCGCTGGTGGTGCTCGCACCGCGGTCGTGAGCGCCCCGGCCCGCGAGGGCCTTGAGGCTTTGCGAACGGGCGGACTCTGAGGTATGCTGACTCAGCCGCGTGCGTGGCGGTGGCAGTCTGGGGAACGGGGGGATGTGGGGGCCGGAGGCGGGGGGCGGGGGGTGGGGGGTGGGGGGCGGGGGGAGGTTGGCGCTTGTGGGCCAGGAGGCGGCATGATGCGAGCGAACTCTGGAGCGACTCGTCCTCTCGGCGCGATCGGCGCTGCCCGGTCCGATCGGCCTGTGCGGGCGGCGGTGCTGGCGCTCGTGGCGGCGGCCGGGTGTGCGGGGACGTGGTCGACCGCGCTGGCGCAGGTGGCGGCGCCGCCGGAGGTGATCGTGCCGGTGGAGGTTGATTCGGGGGCGATCCTGTCGCCGTCGCTCGAGGTGGCGGCGCGGGGCGAGCGGCGGCTGGTGTGGACGGGCGTGGTGGCGGCGCCCGCGGGCGCGCCGTGGATGCGCGTGCCGCTGAACCAGGTGCAGCTTGCGGGCGACGTGGCGATGGGGACGGGGGCGACGCTGCGGCTGACGTCGCTGGCCGACGGCGCGGTGCAGGCGCTGGACGCGGACCGGCTCGGCCTGAGCGGGGGCTGGTCGGCGTACTTCAACGGCCCGGCGGTGCGGGTGGAGCTGTTCGCGTCGGCGGGGACGGGCGCGTCGCGCGTGCGGATTGATTCGCTCGTGGCGGGGGTCGTGGTCGAGAATCCCGCGACGATCTGCGATTCGATCGACGACCGGGTGACGGTGCTCGACCTGCGCGTGGCCCGCGGCGGCGGGGGGTGCTCGATCTGGACGATCAACGATCTCAACGGGGGGATGCTCAGCGCCGGGCACTGCGCGTCGGCGGTCTCGTCGACGGTGGAGTTCAACGTGCCGCCGTCGACCTCGGGGGGGACGATCCAGCGTCCGCCGCCGGAGGACCAGTACCCGATGGACCTGAGCAGCCGGCAGTTCACCAGCGGCGGGCAGGGGAACGACTACCTCTACATCGGGGTCTTCCCTAACAGCAACCACGGGTACCTGCCGCGGCAGCGGTACGGCACGTGGCTGAACGTGGCGGCGGCGGCGCCGTCGTCGGGGGCGCACACGTTCCGGGTGACGGGCTACGGCACGGCGTCGCCTTCGGTTGAGAACCAGGTGGAGCAGACGCACACGGGCCCGTTTGTGAGCCTGAGCGGGAACACGCTGCGCTATCGCGTGGACACGACGGGGGGCAACTCGGGCTCGCCGGTGATCCACGAGGGGACGGGCCAGGCGGTGGGGATCCACACGCACGCGGGGTGCAACGCGACGGGGGGCTCGAACGTGGGGACGGCGGTGCAGCACGCGGGCCTGCGCAACGCCCTCAACGCGCCGCTGGGCGTGAGCGCCTCGGGCTCGGGGGTGGCGGGGGGTGGCGGGGGTGGTGGCGGGGGTGGGGGCGAGCTGTTCCTGATCGGCGACCGGCAGAACAACTTCGGGACGGTGAACCTCGTGCCGCAGCGCTTCGGGCGCGTGGCGCAGATCGGGGCGAACTGGCAGGGGCTGGCGTGGCGGCGCGGGGCGGGGCACTTTGTTGCAATCAACACGGGGGGCGAAGTGTTCCTGATCTCGCCGGCGGGCGAGGTGCTCGACGAGCTGGGCCCGCTCACGCGCGCCGGGAGCGAGGGCGAAGCGGTGGGGACGCTGCTGACGGGCCTGGCGTCGGACCCGCGGACGGACGCGCTGTACGCGTACGCGCCGGCGGCGGGGCGGCTGTACACGATCGACCTGGCGGCGCGCGAGGCGGCGCCGATCGGCGACGCGCAGCCGGGGAGCGTGCGCGCCCTGGCGTTCGACACGGCGCGGGAGCGGCTGGTGGGCGTGCGCGTCGAGGGGGGCGTGAACACGCTCGTGCGGATCGACACGGCCAGCGGCGAGCAGACGCCGATCGGGCCGCTGGGGCTGGCGGTGAGCCTGGGCGACATCGCCTACGACCCCGGGCTCGACGCGCTGCTGGGGGTGCACCCCTCGGGCGGGCTGCTCGTGCGGATCGACCCGGCCAGCGGCGCGGCGACGACGGTGGGGGGCACGGGCGGGGTGTTCGGCCCGGCGTACGGCCTGGCGTTCCGGACGGTGTGCGCGCTCGACGTGAACGGCGACGGCGCGGTGACGCCCGACGACCTGGGCGACTACATCAACTGCTACTTCACCGCGCCGCCCTGCCCCGGAGCCGACGTGAACGCCGACGGCGTGACCGACGCCGACGACCTGGGCGACTTCATCAACGCGTTCTTCGGGCCGGGGTGCTGAGAGGTACGAGTCGCGAGTCGCGAGGGACGAGTCGCGAGGGACGAGTCGCGAGGGACGAGTCGCGAGTCACGAGTCACGAGGTACGAGTCGCGAGTCGCGAGGAAGCGTGGCACACAAGTCGGCTCGGCGACTTGTGTGTCTGGCGAACAGCGGGAAGCGTGGCACACACGTCGGCTCGGCGACGTGTGTGTCTGACGAGGAAGCGTGGCACACAAGTCGGCTCGGCGACGTGTGTGTCTGGCGAACAGCGGGGGGTCACGACGATGGCTTGGGGAAGCGAGCGGCCGCCGTGACCCTGCGCGTCGACCGCACCGAGCACAGAAGTCGCCAAGCCGACTTCTGTGGCACGCCGATCAACACGGAAGCGTGGCACACAAGTCGGCTCGGCGACTTGTGTGTCTGGCGAGCAGCGGCCGCGAGCGACGATGGTTTCGGGAAGCGAGCGGCCGCCGTGACCCTGCGCGTTGACCGCACCGAGCACAGAAGTCGCCAAGCCGACTTCTGTGGCACGCCGATCAACACGGTGCCACGCCGGGCGCTGGCGCCCTGAAGCGCCGCGCTCCGGCCGTGAAGCGCCGCGCTCCGGCCGTGAAGCGCCGCGATGCGGCCCTGAAGCGCCGCGCTTGCGCCGTGGAGCGCCGCGATGCGGCCCTGAAGCGCCGCGCTCCGGCCGTGAAGCGCCGCGCTCCGGCCCTGGAGCGCCGAGTTCCCGCCGTGCGGCGCGGCGCTTCGGCCGTGCGGCGCGGCGCTTCGGCCGTGCGGCGCTGTCATTTCGTGGGTTATCAGGAGGGCTCTGTCCTGCGAACACCCGCCGTCTGGCCGCTGGCCGGCCCCGCGCGGCGTTTTTCCCGGACCGTGGCCGCATGAGGCCGCTCGGCGTCCCCGCCGTACGACCGCGCGTCCGTTCTCGGACGGGGCGGGCGGGCGCGCCTCCGCGGCGAGTCACACCCGCGCCTCGCCCCGACCGGGTGCCGAAACGTGGCAGAGGAAGGAGCGCACTGCGCCACGCGGTTGACGGGCCCACCCCGTGCGGTCCAGCTCGTTTTCTTTCGCCTGTCACGGCGAAGTCGGAAAGGTCGGCGCGCCACCGTGCGCAGCGAGCGCGTCGTAGGCGTCGAGGACGGCTTCACCGATCGAGCCGCGGACCCACGCCGGTCCGCCGGCTGGGCGGTCCTCGGGATGGATGAATCCTGTGCCGGTGAAGGTGCTGAGCATGTACTCGGCATCGTCGCGTTCAATGCCATAGAGAAGGAAGTAGGCCGCGTCGAGTTCCGCGCGGATCGAGGCACGCTCCTGCTCTTTCCAGATGTGGACGCCGTCGCCCCGGCTGCCCTTGAACTCGCAGGCCTTGGCGAGCGGGATCATGTCCTCGGCGGTGCAGGAGAGTTTCAGGACGCGCTCGCTGATCCAGTGCTCGAGGGTTTCCCTCTTGGACCATGGGCATTTGTCGGCGTACGTGTCGGGGGGAAGCGTGGGGAGCTGTTCGACGATGAAGAAGTTGAGATCGACCGCTCCGGTCTTTTGTCGCGTCACGTAGTCGAAAACGAACGAGTTCAGGTTGCCAAGCAGGCAAGCCGTGCATCGCAGCTCGATCCGGTCATTGGGCAACACGAGGCATAGCGAGTTTGCCGCCGCCACTTTGGGCACAAATGCCGCGATCATCGTGCGCTGATTGGTCGCACTTGTGACGCGCTTGTAGCCGAGATAGGCGGGCGCTTTCACGGTGAGCTCGTCGTCAACGAGCGATTGCTTGACCCACCATCGGGAAATCACCGCATACTCAGGGTTCGCGTGCTCGACAAGGCTGCTGTCTGCGGTTTGCCCCTGCCGCATCCAGTTGTTGGTCTCGATCACGACGCTCGCGGCGCGGTGGTCGAAGGCTTGCACCATCTTGGCCTCGTAGAGGGGAAGGTACAGGCTCTTGCCCTTCATCCAGCGGTTGCCCTGTAAGGCGTACCCGCTCTTCTTGAGGACTTCTGGTTTGGTGAATTTCTTGGCGTCACTGGTCTGATTGAACAAGCCTTGCTTGAACGTGATCCCCCACGGGTTGCCGCCCTGCTTGCGGTTCGCGTCGATGAGGATTGGCACGCGCTTGTAGATGGCGCGGGTGAGGTTCGCATCCCGCCGGGTGCGGAAGATGGGGCAGGTTTTCGTGTTGGGGTTGAGCAGTTTCATGTCCGCCGCGGTGAGGGCGATGTGGCGCTGCTTGTTGAGCTCCGCGACTTCGGCAACGTCGTGAGCGAAGAACACGAAGTCGGCCTGCTCGGTCTTGAAGTCGCCACCGTGGAACACGATCGCGGAAAACTTGAACCGACCGTCCACATCCTCAAATACCTTGTTGCGGTTCTCAAAGTCGTAGAGACTGACCAAAGCCTTGCGGTCCATGAGGTCGTTGAAAAATTCCTTGGTGGAGTCATCGGTCGCAATGCCCGAAGGGACGAGCAGGCCCACCATGCCAGACGGGGCAACGAGCATCTTGGCACGTTCGGCAAACGCCATATAGAGATTGGTGCGGCCCTTCCCGGTGAGTGGGAAGTCGCCCCCTTCCCGCACGTACCTCAGCATCGCGATGGCCTTCGCGTCCGCAACTTGATAGGCCGCATGCAAGTCGGGGTTGGTCTTGGGCAACGCATCAATCATCGCGTCCCGATCGGCCGCGTTCACGGCGGTTGCGATGGCGGGATGGGTGAGCGCGAAGAACTCCCGGTCGTGGAGCATGATCTGCTCCCACGGCGGATTCCCGATCACGCAGTCAAACCCGCCCGGCTTGCCCTCTCCGAAGACGTGCGGAAAGGCCTTGGCCCAGTCCAGCGCGTGGGGGTCCACCGCCGGGTCGGTCACGAGTGAGTTACCGTGGACGATGTGCCTGGACAGGTCCATCAGCGTCCGCCCGGCGCGGGCCGAGCGGATCCACAACGCAAGCTGCGTGATCTCGACACCCTCGCGCGACAGGTCCACGCCGTACAGGTTGTTGGTCAGGATCAGGTCGGGAATGGACTCTTCGATCGCCCGCAGGTCATCGAGGTCCTCGCCCGCGCCGCCGAGCCCGTGCGCGACGGCCTTGTAGTGGGCGTCCATCGCGTCGTAGGCGCGGATCAGGAACGCGCCCGAGCCGCAGGCGGGATCGCAGATGGTCAGAGACTTCAGGCATTCAAGGCAGGCGGTCCAGTACGCGCGGAGTTTTCTGGGGTCTTGCGCTTCGCGCGATTCGGGATCGACTTTGCGGGCCTTGGCCAAGGCCGCGAAGCGGCCGCGCACGAGGGCGTCGACGGTGCGTTCAACGATCAGGCCCGTGAAGGCGGGCGGCGTGTAGTAGATGCCGAAGCGCTTGCGCTGGGCGCTCTTGGGCATCTTGGAAAGGGGCGAGTCGTCGGTGGCTGGAGTCGGCTTCCTGGCCTTGCCCTTGCCGGGCCTGGCCTTGGTACTCCCGCTGGTGTGGCCGTTGGCTCCCTCAACCGCGCCCTTCAAGGCGAACAGGCCGCCGACGCGGAGCTTCTCCAACTCCGTGATCGACCGTTCGAACAGGTGCCCGAGCACTTCGACGTTGACTTCCTCGGAAAAGTCGAAGTCGCCGAAGCCCTTGAACCCGACGGTCCACGGCTCATCATCGAGGTCGAGTTCGTCGATCTCGGCATCGGGCGCGAACAGCCCGCCGTTGAAGGCGTTGATGACGGGCTTGACGCTGCCGCCCTTGTCCACGGCGTGGAACAGCCCGAGGAAGTTGTGCCAGCGCGGGTTGGTGACGCGGCTGAACGCGGGCACAGCCGTGGCCGCACGCTCCAGGCACTTCTCGGGCAACAGCCCGCGATCCTCACAGAAGGCGATGAAGATAATGCGGTCGAGGAGTTTCTGCGCGACCCGGATGGCTTCGTCGAGCGGCTTGCCCTCGCGGAGCTGCAAGTGCTCGATCAGGCGGAGCCGCTGGAACTGGTACGACCTGTAGAGGTCGTCGCCAACTTCCTTCTGGCGCCTCTGGGTTCTTTCCAGGAGCGCCGCCGCGCGGGGGAGTTGCCCCAGTTGCGATCGCAGCAGCCCTCCTCGCTCGAACAGGCAGTAAAACTCGTTGAAACGGGGGCGCTCGCGGAGTTCCTGGAGCGTGAACTCTTCGTACGCCAGGTTGCCCTTGCCACGGTGGTAGAGACGGATCGTCGAGAAGTTGGAGACGATCCCCCACGGGCAGTCGGGCAGCGCGTTGAGATAATCCCAGCACTGCTGAACGGCCGTGCGGCCATTGGACTTGTCCCGGTCGATGTCGTTCTGGGCGTCTTTCAGCTCGATGACGGCCGTCGGGAATCCGGCCGCAGGAAAATCGCCAAGGGCGGCATCGGCGGTGCCGATGCCGGGGACGGCGTACTTGTGTTCCAGTTGCCAACTCGTCGGGGTTTGTGTCTTGACGGAATAGCCCAGTCCTTCGCAGAAGAGTTGGTCCAGAAACTGGGTATCGATCGAGGTCTCTTTGTGCTTGGCAAGCTCGCCCGAAGATTCGAGTTCGGCCCAGCGGACGGCGATGGCGTGGGCCGTGTCTTGTGCGGAGCCGGAAAGTTGCTGATTCGCGGCGGCTTCGCGCAAGTACCGCGGAATGAACAGCGCGCGCTGGCGTCGCAATCGTCGGCCGAGCGCGCGCTCGTGGCGCTCGAAGAGTTCCGGGCTGCCTTGATCGACGGCTCTCTTCTTCGCCATGGCGGTGCGCGTCCGTACGAATGGGACCGAGCGTCATGGTAACGGCCTCCGGACGGGCGGACTGGTGTTGATTGTCCGGGGGCACGTCGCCTCCTGCCGCGGAGGTCGTCACCCCCCTCGCTCCCCCGCCCACGTCGCTGGTTCATCCTGTGCCGCCCGTGCCGTCTGCGACGGCGGTCTTCGTCTGGTTTTCCCACCGCCCGGCGGGCGGGGCTTCAGCGCCGTCGCGCGTGTGCCGATCCTCCCGCGCGCGGCCCAACGGCGACCGGGCGGGCCGCTCGTTCCTCGTCACTCGTTCCTCGTCGCTCGTTGCTCGCCACTCGTGACTCGTCGCTCGTTCCTCGTCGCTCGTTGCTCGTTCCTCGTTCCTCACCCGGAGACACGACATGTCCACGTACCCCACGTCGCCCCGTTCCGCGTTTCTGGCCTGGGCCCAGGCGCATGCGCCCGTCTTCACCGACGAGGGCTCCATGATCGGCCTCAATCCCACCCTCATCGCCCGGTTCAACACCGCCGTCGCCGCCGCCGCCGCCGCCGAGCTGGCCGCCACCCAGGCGCGGCAGGTCGCCCTCGCCGCCACCGAGGCCAACGCCGACGCCTTCGCCGAGCTGCGCGAGGCCGCCGGCGACTCGGTCCGCAGCATCCGCGCCTTCGCCGAGAACTCCACCAACCCCGGCCAGGTCTACCAGCTCGCGCAGATCCCCGCGCCGCGCCCCGCCTCGCCCGTGGCGCCCCCGGCCCGGCCCACCAACGTCACCGTCGGCATCGACCCCTCCACCGGCGACATCCTCCTCAAGTGGAAGGCCGCCAACCCCCTCGGCGCCAACGGCACCAGCTACATCATCCGCCGACGCACCAGCGCCGCCGCCCCCTTCGAGTTCATCGGCGTCACCGGCAAGAAGGCCTTCACCGACGCGAGCTTCACCGCCGGGCCCGACATGGTCCAGTACACCATCCAGGGCCAGCGCGCCGACGCCTCCGCGCCCGTCTCCGAGATCGTCCCCGCCTCCCGCGGCCGCGCCCCGGGCTGGTGCGCCGCGGGGGTCGGGGGGGGGGCGGGGGTGGGGCGAAGGGCGGGTTCACCATCACCGGCGTCACCACCTCGCCCAGCCACGAGGGCGACGGCGACAGCGTCCGCATCGCCGCGTGAATGACCGATGATGACGCCCGACCCGGAGGGTCGGGATTCTCCCGTGATTTCGGCGCGGAAGGCGTGACCTCGGCGCGGAGCGTCGAGGTGCCCACGCGCCCGGCGCGGAACGTCGAGGCGCCCGGGCCCCGATGCCGGCCGCCGGCGTCCCGCTGCTCAGCACCCGCCGAAGAAGGCGTTGATGAAGTCGCCCAGGTCGTCGGGGTCGACGTTGGCGTCCTGGTTGAAGTCGGCCCCGGGGCAGGGCGGCGCGGAGAAGAAGCAGTTGATGAAGTCGCCCAGGTCGTCGGGGTCGAGGTTGCCGTCCTGGTTGAAGTCGGCGGCGCAGGCGGCGGTGAGCGCGGCGGCGGTGGAGGTGGCGCTGCCGCAGGGGTTCTGGACTTCGCAGCGGTAGAGCGCGTAGTCGCCGGGCTGCACGCCGGTGATCGAGAGGGACGGGGTCGTGCTGCCCGAGACGATCGACCCGGTGGGCGAGAGCCCGTCGGCGAGGGCGACGTTGCCGCGGAACCACTGGTACTTGAGCACGTCGCCGGTGGCGGCGAGTGAGAAGGCGGCGGCGCCGCCGAGGGGCGCGGCGGCGGGCTGCGGGTGGGTGCCGATCGCCGGCGCTTCGCACTGGAGGTCCCACTGGCGCATCATCTCGTGGTCCTCGTGCTCGAGGATGTGGCAGTGGATCGGGTAGAGCCCGTGGAAGTCGTCAAAGTGCATGATCACGCGGGTGATCTCGAAGGGGTGGGCCTGCACGGTGTCCTTCCAGCCCGCCTCGCCCGGGGGCGGCGGCACGCGCGGGCCGGTGGGGGTGATCTCGTTGTTCACCACGCTGAAGGGCTGGCGATCGAGCACCTGGAACGAGACCAGGTGCACGTGCATCGGGTGCGAGAACTGCGAGCGGTTCACGAACGACCAGACCTCGGTGGTGCCCAGGCGCGGGAAGTCGGTCACGTCGTCCCAGCCCAGGTCGTTGATGAGCCACATGTCGTGGTTGCACGCGGTCTCGAAGACGCTGCGGAGCGTCCACGTGCGCGACTGGGCGGCGCCGGCCTCGGCGATCGGCGGCACGGGCACGAGCGTCGCCGGCAGCGGGTCGGTGTCGCCCGGCGCGGCCTGCACGACGAACTGCATGACGTTGGCCACGTCGTTGACCGGCTCGCCCACGGGGAAGGGCGCGGGGGCGGAGTTGAGGAGCGTGACGCGCGTGCCGGGGGCGAGGCCGGCGAAGTCGATCACGATGTCGGCGCGCTCGGAGGGCGAGAGGGTGATCGAGGTGATCGGCGCGGGCGCCGGGAGCAGGCCCAGGTCGGAGCCGATCTGGTGGAACGTGGCGCCGCCCTCGAGGGCCAGGGTGTAGAAGCGCGTGTTGCTCCCGTTGAGGAGGCGGAAGCGGTACTTGCCCTGCTTGACGCTCAGGAACGGCCAGACCTTGCCGTTGACGAGGATGAACTTGCCGAAGAAGTGGTCCTGGAGCGTCTGGTTGTAATCGAGCGAGCCGTCGGGGTTGAAGGAGCGGTCCTGGATGACCAGCGGGATCTCGAACTCGCCGCGGGGGAGGTTGAGCGCGTCCTCGGCGTCGTCGCGGATGAAGTAGAAGGCGGCGAGGCCGAGGTAGACGTTGAGCCGCGTGAGCCCGAGGGCGTGGTCGTGATACCACATGGTGCTGGCGCGCTGGTTGTTGGGGTAGGTGTAGAGGTCGCTCTGGCCGGGGGGGAAGGCGAAGTCGGGGTTGCCGTCGCTCTCGGGGGCGACCTTGGCGCCGTGGAGGTGGACGACGGTGAAGGGCACCTGGCCGTTGACGTTGGGCCCGTGCAGGCAGGTGTCGACGGGGAGCAGGTGGGTGGTGCGGAGGGCGCCGGAGGCGGCGGTGTCGCGGAGATCGTTCATCCAGTTGACGGTGACGGTCTGGCCGGTGCGGGCTTCGATGGTCGGCCCGGGGTAGGTCCCGGCGTAGCCCCAGAGGCGCGTGTCGGGGAGGTCGCGGTGGAGCTTCTGCATGAACTCGACCATGGGGATGTTGTAGTGCGCGGCGCCGCCGGCCTGGCCGACCGCGGGCTGCGCGACGGCGGGGATGGGGAGCGGATCGACAAAGGGCGTGAGGAGGAGGGGGCAGTCGACGCCGGAGCAGAGCGTGCCGTTGCCGCGGTAGTCGCCGCCCTGCGCGGCGCAGTCCGAAGCGGTGACGCTCACGCAGAGGCCGCTGGTGAGGCAGCAGGCGCCGGTGGGCTGGGGGCAGAGGTTGGGGGAGCAGGTGGTGTTGTCGCCGGAGTAGCTGCCGCCGGCGGCGCCGCAGGCCGAGGCGGTGAGCACGGTGCAGGAGCCGGAGGCGTCGCAGCAGGCGCCGGTGGCGGGCGGGAGGGAGTAGGTGATGATGAGCGCGGGCCGGTCGGCGATGGTGCCGTTCTGGAGCGACTCGAAGCGGCGCTGGGTGTTGAGCGTGGCTTCGTTGGCGTTGGCGAGGAGCCACCCGAAGTTGGTGGCGGGGTTGCTGATCCACCCCTGCACGTCGTTGACGAGGCCGGCGGAGGACCACTCGTAGGCCTGGAGGGCGGTGCCGACGGCGAGGCCGGCGGAGGCGGTGGGGACGAAGTCGCCGCCCTGGGTGGTCCAGTTGGGCGCGTTGAAGAAGCGGTGGATCCAGGTGGCATCATTGGTGGTGGAGGTCGCGCCGCCGAACTCGTTCTGGGGCGCGTTGGAGATGCCCTCGCCCCAGTCGGCCAGGACGCGGTGGACGTTGATGGTGCGGGTGGCGTTGTCGCCCTCGGCGCCGAGCACGAGGCGCAGGCGCACGTCGGTGACGATCGCGCCGGCGGGAATGCTTGAGAGGTTGAAGGCGACGAGCCCGCGCCGGCGGTTGTTGGCCGCGGCCCCGGTGCCGACGACGAAGCCCTGACCGATGCCGTTGCTGAGCGTGCCGCCGGTGGTCTGGTAGAGCGTGTTGTCCTTGGTCGCGCCGACGGTGACGATGGTGGCGGCGGAGCAGGGATCGGGGGAGCAGGCGATGCCGTTGCCCTGGTAGGTTCCGCCGGCGGCGGCGCAGGCGGTCGGCGTGAGGACACTGCACGCGCCGCTCACGCAGCAGGCGCCGGTGGGCTCGGGGCAGAGGCCGGGGGAGCAGGGAGCGTTGTCGCCCTGGTAGACGCCGCCGCCGGCGGAGCAGGCGGCGCTGGTGACGATGGTGCAGACGCCGGCGGTGCAGCAGGCGCCGGTGGCGGGCGCGGGGGGCGTGAAGACGACGGTGAGCTGTGGCCGCTGGTTGGCGGTGCCGAACTCGCGCGTGTTGAAGCGCTTGGCGCTGCCGGAGACGTTCTCGACGCCGCGGACGAGCCAGCCGAAGTTGGTGGCGGGGCTGGCGTACCAGGCCTGGACGTCGGCGAGGACATTTGCGCCGGTCCAGGAGTAGGTGCCGGTGGCGCCGACGGTGGTGGTGGCGGAGGCCGCGGCGACGAAATCGCCGCCCTGGGCGGCCCAGAGCTGGGTGTTGAAGAAGCGATGGAGCCACGTGGCGTCATTGGTGGCGGCGACGGCGCCCTGGCCCTCGCCGCCCTGCGTGGCGTCGGATGTACCCTGGCCCCAGTCGGCGCTGGCGCGGTGAATGGAGGTGGCGCGCCCGGTGTTGGTGTTCACGCGGGAGCACGTGAGCGAGAGCGTGGCGCTGTTGATCGTCGACCCCGCGGGGATCGAGGAGAGGTTGAACCGGACGAGGCCGCGCCGGATGTCCCCGTTGTTGGTCAGGCCGGTGAAGAAGAAGGTGCCTGCGCCGTTGCTGACGTCACCCTGAGTGTCCTGGTAGAGGGTGTTGTCGCGATCGGCGGTGAGGATCACGGTCTGCTGCTGCGCCTGCGCGGCGGGGGCGAGCAGGAGTGAACCGGCCAAGGCGACCGCGCACCCGAAGGCACGCGCCGACACATTCAGAGTGGTCATGGGGATTCCTGGATCGTGGGACCTCCCTTGGAGGCTGCAAAGTGAGTCTACCACAGGCTTGTGCCGGCTCCGCGTCGCCGGGACAAAAAATGTGGCGAAGGCCCCCAGATTCGCACGCATTGGTGCGGTGCTGCGATCGGTTCTCAGCGGGCGTCGCCGGACTCGATCAGCTCGATGACGCCCAGCATGGCTTCGTCGGCGGGGTCGACGCCCATGAGCGCCGGGCCGCGTTCGAGGCGTGCGGGGTTGCCCTCGGAACTGTCAAACTGGCCCGAGGCGATGAGGCGCGTGCCGGCGGGGAGCTCGATGGGCTTGCCCAGCTCATAGCGGATCTGCCAGCGCCAGTCATAGTTCGGCGTTTCGAGGAGCACCGTGGGCTCCCCGCCCGACGGGAGGATGGCCTCGAGGCGGAAGCGTCGCCCGCGCGAGCGCATGACCGGCGTGATGGCTTCGACCCGGGCCGCTCGATCGAGCGTGTGCTCGGCGCGGACGAGCGTGTCGGCGGAGCCGGCATCGATCCAGAAGCCCGCGGGCGAGAGCACCACGGCGCGGCGGTGGTCCGCGGGCGGTGATTCGGACGCGGCGTCTCGGAAGCCGATGCGCAGGCTCGAGAACATGCGCTTGCCCATCGGGCGCGCGTAGATGTCGACCAGCAGGACCGAGCCCGCGGGGATGAGCCGCGGCGTGCGCGAGCCCAGGTCGATCACCGTGTCGCTCACGCTGCACGCGCCGAGAAACTCCGCGGGGGGCGCGGGCGGAAGGTCGCGCGTTCCGGGCAGCGGCGCGCCGGGCGGGATGAGCCACACCTGCGCGACCTGCACCGCCGTCGGCGGCTGCGAACGGAACTCCATCGCGGACACGCGCCGATCGGTCGTGAACGCCGTCGGCACGATCGAGCGCTGGTGGAGCATCGGTCCCTCGAGCGGCAGCTCGAGGCCCGGGGTCATGAGGATGGTGTCGGGCGGGCCGATGCGCCAGGTTGAGGGCGAGGGAGGCAGTGCCGGGAGAGGTTCGGCGGTGCGCGCGTCGCCGAGCGGACGGTTGGCGGCGATCCACGCGCGCAGCGCGGCGCGATCGTCGGAGGCGAGCTCGCGTGCGTTCTGGAAGGAGTCGGCGGCCTCGCCGCGGGGGCCGATGGGCGTGCCGTGGCTCGGGGGCATGAGCCGGTCGCGGACGACGGCGTCGATCATTCGGGCGCGGCCCTGGATGAGGCCGGGCGATTCGAGACTGAAGGGTGCGACCCCGCCGTTGCGATGGCAGGAGACGCAGTTTCGCGCGAGGATGCCGGCGATTTTGCCGTGGTACGTCGGCGGCGGGCCGGACCAGGCGGGCGTGCCGGCGGGGCCGGCGTCAACGGGGTCTGCGCCGGTTTCGACATCGAGGAGACAGCCCGGCGCCCAGGTCGCGCGGACCACGGGCTCGCGCCCGGCGAGGAGCGCGTCGAGCGCGTCGCGGAGGAACTCGGTGCGGGCGGTGTTGCGTGCCGCGCCGACGGCGCGCTGGTCGTCGATTGCGCCGCGGTAGACGAGGCGCCGCGCCGCGTCGATCAGAAACACCTCGGCGGTCGTGCGTGCGCCCAGCGCTGCCGCGGCCTTCAACTCGCGATCGATCACGTACGGCCCGATCAGCCCGGCCTCGCGGATGAACTCGCCCATCTCGGCGGGGGTCTCGGCGGGGACGGCGTTGATGTGAATGAAGATGATGCCCTTCTCGGCATAGTCGCGCGCGAGGGCGGCGGCCCGCGGCGCATATCCGCGGCTGATCGGGCAACCGGTGCTCGTGAACACGAGCACGGCGCCGCGCACGCCGGGGCGGGCGTCGAGCAGCGCCGAGAGCGTTCGCGGCGGGCCGGACAGCGGCGTGAAGTCGAGGTCTGGGATCGTGCGCCCGACCCCGAGGGCCGCCGGGTCTTCAACCCTGGCCGAGCGTTCGAGCGGCTGGCCATGGGCGATGCCCGCCCCGAAGCCCGGCGCCAGCGGCGTGCCGAGCAATCCCACGAGCACGAAGAGCGCACGCACGCATGGACTCCATGTCATGGCTGATGGTAGTTCAAGGCGCGCTTGCGTGCGCCCTCGCAGCGGCACGAGCCTGGAGCGAATCGGGGCGGGGATGCGTGCGGGCGGCGCGCGGCGCCGGTATGTTCACGCCATGGGAACGAACCTGCTGTGGTTTCTGGGCGGCCTGGTGCTCCTGCTGGTCGGCGGGCGGCTGCTGGTGGCCGCGTCGGTCGACACGGCCCGTCGGCTGCGCGTCTCGCCGCTGGTGGTGGGGCTGACGCTGGTGGCCTGGGGCACGAGCGCGCCGGAGCTGGCGCTGAACCTCATCTCGGCGTGGAAGGGGCGCGGCGAGCTGGCCGTCGGCAACGTGGTCGGGGCGAACATCTGCAACATGGCGCTGGTGCTCGGGGCGTGTGCGGTGCTGCGCCCGCTCATCGTGGAGGAGCGATTGATCCGCGTGGAGATCTGGCTGAACCTGGTGATCCTCACGTTCATGGCGGGCATGTCGCTGCTGCACGGAATCTCGAAGCTCGACGCGGGGCTGATGCTGGGCGTGTTCGGGGCGTACAGCGTGTGGACGATCATGGCCGCGATGCGCCAGGCCGAGACGGCGCGCACGCCGAAGGCCGCCGATCCGCTCGGCGCCTCGCCCATGCAGGAGAAGCACCCGATGGGCTGGATCATGATCGGGACGAGCTTCATCGGGGGTCTGGCGCTCCTGTCGTTCGGCGGGTCGTTCGCGAGTGATGGCGCCTCGGGCATCGCGATCGGCCTGGGCGTGCCGGCGGCGGTCGTGGGCGTCACGATCGTGTCGATCGGCACGACGCTGCCCGAGATGGTGACGGGGATCATGGCGGTCCGCAAGGGGCAGACGGACCTGGCGATGGGCAACGCGATCGGCTCGTGCCTGTTCAACGCCGGGGCGATCCTGGGACTGACGGGGCTGATGACGACGCCGACGCTCGACGCATCGATGCGCGTGCCGCTGATCTACATGGCGCTTCTGGCGGTGGTGCTGGTGCCGGTGAGCCGATCGGGCAATCGCACGGTGTCGCGCGTGGAGGGGCTCTCGCTGCTGGGGAGCTACGGGGCGTTCCTGGCGATCTCGGCGTGGGGTGCGTCGCGCTAGGCGCCGGTGGCCGGGGGTGGAGGGGCGTCGGCGGCGACCTGGCCGAGTTCGGCGCGAGCGTCGTCCACAATCTCGCGCATCAGCTCGGGCATCGGGCTCCACAGGCGCGCCAGCTCGGTCGCATGGCGCTCGATGGTGGCCGAGGCGACGGCACGGGCCCAGCGCCGGTCGGGTTCAGCCCAGCCGCGCGCCTCGCGGAGGGCGAAAACGATCGCCTGAAGCCCGATGATCGCGGGCACGCTGGCGCGCCAGCGCGCTTCCGGTCCGGTTGACGGCAGGCGTGAGGTGGCGCGGGCGAAATCGGTCCAGCGCGCCAGCACGATCGGCCACTCGATCGCCGCACGCGAATCGGACCCCCGGGCGTCTGGCGGTTCAGCATTGCTCACGCGTGGCTCGCTCCTGGCGTGCTTCCGGCTCCGGATCGGTGCTGTGATCAGCCTCGAACGCGGCGCACGCCCGCCCGTCGCGACCGCTTAGCCGGTTGGGCGTGCTCACTCGTGTGTATGGGTAGGCGGCGTGTCCCGCCGCACGTTTTCGCCCACCACATCTTTGCAGGAGCAGCAACATGAAGACTCGAAGCAGTCGTTTCCTGGTGGCCGCCGCGGGTCTGTGCGCGGGGCTGGGCGCCGCCGCCGCCCAGGCCCAGGAGTTCAACAAGCTCATCGGCCTGGACATCAACGAGTTTGGCAACCACGTGATCCAGACGCGCGACGGCGGCTACGCGATGACCGGTTTCACGCAGCTTCCCAACAGCCCCGATCGCGGCGACATTCTCGTCAACCGGCTGGCGCCCGACGGGTCGCTGCTCTGGTCGGTCCGGTTCGGCGGGCAGGATCTCGACATCGGCTATCACATCCAGCAGACGCTCGACGGCGGGTTTGTCATCGCCGCCGAGACGAGCAGCGTCGGCCCGTTGCTGAACCTGGCGCTTCTCCGGCTCGACGGCGCGGGCAACTACATGTGGTCGTGGGTGCATGAGGGCGATCTCTCGGGCGAAGACTCGGTGTACGCGCCGCAGCGAGCGCCCGGGGTCACGGTCCGCGAGCTGCGCGATGAGGCCGGGTTTGTCCTGACCGGGCGCAAGCGCTTCAGTGAGAATCTTCAGGACCAGGCGGGCGTGCTCGTCCGCACCGCCCCCAATGGCGCCATGGTGTTCAACCGCCAGTATGGCGACGCCCGCTTCGAGGGGCGCGCCCGCGTCTCGTTCACCGACGTCCGCCAGCTTCCCGACGGCACGTTCGTGATCTCGGGCACGGAAGAGTTCCCCGACTCGCAGGTCGAGGCGCAGGACCCGCTCTTTGCGCGCCTCGATCCCGCGGGCACGCCGATCATCTTCCGCAACTATCCGCTTCCGGCCGCGCTCAACCAGAGCGAGCACGGCACGGGCGACGGCATCGAAGTCCTCGGCACGGCCGCCAACCCCGCCGTGGTGATCGCCGGCGCCGCCGACCGGGGCACGCTCAACCGCGACGATCTTCACGTGATCCGCACCGATCCCATCGGCGGCTTCCAGTTCTACCGGCGCTTCGTGGACCTTGTTCCGGCCTTCCGTGCCGTGCACTTCGACATGTTCGGCAAGGTGGTGGTGAGCGGCACGGAGCTTTCAACTCCCAACAACGTGCGCGACGCCATGCTGCTGCGTGTTGACGCCGGCACGGGCGCGTTCGACCTGGGAGTCTCGTACGGCTACACCGATTTTGTGAGCATGTCGCCGACGCCGGCCAAGCTCGGGTACGCGCTGGTCGGCACGGTCGCGGCTCCGGCGCCCTTCGGCATCGGCGGGCTCGATATCGAACTGATCCAGACCGACGGCAACGGCGATGTGCCGTGCCTGGCGCGCCGCTTCGAGCGCACGCCCGCCGCCATCGACATCGACCCGCCGATCTTCCTGCCGATCCTCGGCAACGGCGTGGGCACGTTCTGGCAGGCGAACTACGTCCGCTGGGATCAGCGCGAACGCATCATCTGCGAGGATCGCTGCGTGCGGGCCGACTTCAACGGCGACGGCAACATCGACCCCGACGACCTGGGCGACTTCATCAACTGCTACTTCGCGATGCCGCCGTGCCCGGACGCCGACTTCAACGCCGACGGCAACATTGATCCGGACGACCTGGGCGACTTCATCAATCTCTACTTCGAGTGCAATCGCTGAGCGGGAGCCGGGGCGACGAGGTTCGCCGCGACCGAGGATTGCCCCGCCCACCCCCGTCCCCAGATCCCCCGCCTACCCCGATCTCTCACGACTGCCCCGGATAGACCTGGGGCAGTCGTTTCCTGCAGAACGGGAATCAGGGACGTTCGAAGGACGCCCGTTCAGAATCACGTGCGCCGTGCCGAAGAACCAACAGGTCCCGTCGCGTGGACGTGCGGCGCAGAGGGGTCTGCCGGGCCGATCGGCCCTATCATCGTCGTCGGTGCGATCCGTGTCGGGTTGCCGCCTGTTCAGGAGTGATTCATGATCACGCGTCTGCGAATGGTGTGCGGGTTGATGGTGCTGAGCATGGCCGCCGGTGCATCGGGGCAGTTGGTTACGCCGGTGCCACCCGCGGCAGCGCCGCTGCCTGAGTACACGCCGCCGGCGCCTCCGCCGCCGCCGCCGACTTCCACGGCGGCCGCGCCCGCCGCGCCGGCTGCTCCTGCAGAGCCTGACCTCCCGCCCATCGACGTGGTGCAGCGAACGACCGAGGGCAAGGTGACCTTGCTGGCCATTCCGGGTGAGGAGGCGGTGGTCTCGGCGATCATCGGGCACCTGACTGATGACGAAACGAAGAACAAGCTTCGCGCGCTCATCGCCGATCGGCTGGCGGCGTCGGAGCAGGCGATTGCCCGGAACGCGCAGGTCGCGCTGGAGAGCCGCGCGAAGCTGGCGATGCTGGACTCGATCAGCGACACGCGCGCGATCAGCGGGATCAACGCGGACTTGCGGCCGGCCGTGGTGACGCCGAGCCTGATCGACATGGCGCAGCAGATGCGGCTGCTCACGCCCAAGCAGGTGAAGGTGGCGCGTGATGCGGCCAAGGCGTATCGCGAAGCGTTCACGAACGAAGCTCGCGAGGCCGCCGGGGGCGATCCGATCAAGATGATCGAGCCGGCGATGAAGGTGAACGTGCGGATCAACGCGGTCGAACCCATGCGGGCCCTCGACGAACTGCTCGATCGGCTTTCGACCCGGTGGACGGACGTGCGCGGCGGGATCGGCCTGACCGATGCGCAGGCGTCGGAGATCGCCGCGGCGGAGCGCGCGCTCTCGAGCGCGGGCACGCCGGCCGCCAAGCGCGACGCCCTGGCGGGCGTGCTGAAGCTGCTCTCTTCGCAGCAGCAGAGTGCCGCGCTCATGACCATCGCCTCGCCCATGCCCGAGGGCCTGCCCGTATCGACGGCCCCGGCAGGCGCGGCTCGGCCGCGTCCCGCGGGCGGAAAAACGCCCGGGAAGGAATGAGGTTGGGGGGTGCGGGGTTGCGCGGGGTGGAAACCGGCGGGCGCGGCGGCTCGCGGGTCGTCAATCCCCGATCACGACGACGCCGACGATCTGCCCCGAGTACTCGAACTGTGCCTGCAGGAGCCTGTCGGGCGGCTCGGTGGCGAAGAAGCCGCCGGCGCGGAACGGCTCGCCGTAGGGATCGAGAAACTCCGTCAGATCGAGCCGCACGGTCTCGCCGATGTCGATGGCGTCGACCTCGCGGCACCACCAGCGGTTGACCCACATGCGGCAGGCCGGGATGGCCTCGGGCGAAGTATTGGTGAACGTGATGATCGTCTCGTCGCGGCGCACGTGAATGTCGAGCACGCGTGCCTGATCGAGCGCGGGGTAGGTGGGGCCGTCGGTGAGCTGATCGGAATACTGGCATCCCGGCGCCAGGGTGAGCAGGACGCCGGCGGCGATGAGCGCGCGCCGGGGGAAGTGCCGCGCGGGGTTGGTGTGGAGCATGACGCTATCTTCCGCGTGATCGCGCGCGGATGCAAGTCGCGGAGGGATTGAATCAAGCCCGGGGAACTTGCCGCTCAGACCCCGGCGAACAGGAATCGCCGGATCACCGAGCGCACGCCCGACCTGGAGCGGGGCGACGGGTACTCGCCGATCGAGCGGTCGGCGATGGCAGAGAGCGCGTGAGCCGACGAGCGGAAGCCGGGCTCGGAGTAGAGGGCCGTGTCGAGCCAGGCGTCCCACCAGGGGTCGAGGCCGGTGACGACGCGCCCCGCGGGGATGATGGGCTCTTCGGGGAGCAGGCCGGTGACGAGCCGATAGGCGATCCGCGCGATCGACCGGACCTCGGCCCGGCGGATCGACTCATCGCTCATGGCTTCGAGACCGTCGCGGAGCAGGAGCGGCACGCCGTAGCCCTCAATGAGGAGGCTCCCGCGCCGGTCGACGACCACGCTCTCGGTGTGGAGCTCGCCGTGGGCAAACCCCGCGGCATGCGCGGCGGCGACGGCCTGACAGAGATGAACGAGGGCTTCCCGCGCTTCGAAAGCCGGGAGAAACCCGCCTTTTTCGCGCAGGTGGGCTTCGAGGGAGACGATGCCCCGGGCGTCGCCCGTGAACGGCGTGACGACCCAAGCCTGCCCGCGGGTGTCGAGCCCGTGGTCTTCGATGCGCAAGATGTGCTGGCCGCCCGGGGTCGGGGCGACGGCCTTGGCCAGGGATTCGGCGTGGGCCATCGCCGCGAGGAATCGCCGCTGGCCGTACCGGTCTCGCCCCGTGGGGAGAAGGTGGACGACGTGGCTGCTGTTGTCGAGGGCGTGGAGCGCGAGGTGACGCGAACCCATCGCCCCGGGCGTGAGTTCTCGAGTGAGGATGTATGGTCCGACGCGGACGTGGGTCTTGGTGTCGAGGTCGACCATGGAGGGGTTCTCGTCGGGTGTTATCGGCACACCCGGACCCGAGGATGCACTTCCGGGCCAAGCATACGCGCCCAAAGGGTGGGAGGCGAGTTCGGGGTGCGTGCGGTCAGGTCGGTGCAGCCCCCGCATACTATTGAAGCGCGCGGGCGAATCCCGCTGATTGGAGCACAACATGACCACCATGGCGCCTTCTCCCGCCTCCAGCCTCAAGCCCGGGACCGACCCCCTTCACCTCATCGATGTCGACCACGTGCAGTTCTACGTCGGCAACGCCAAGCAGGCGGCGTTCTTCTACGCCCACTGCTTCGGGTTCCAGATCGAGCAGGTGAGCGACCTCACGACGAGCGTCCGGGACGCGGCCCACTACCTGCTCACGCAGGGCAACATCCGCTTCGTGCTCACCAGCGGGCTGACCCCCGAGCATCCGGCGTGCATGGAAGTGGCGATGTACGGGGATGGAGTGAAGGACATTGCGTTCACGGTGTTCGACGCCGAGAAGGCGTGGGAGCGGGCGGTCAAGAACGGGGCGCAGTCGGCGTATGAGCCGCGGGTGTTCAAGGACGAGCACGGGAGCGTGACGATGGCGGGGATCCGCACGTTCGGGCGCGTGTGCCACTCGTTTGTCTCGCGCACGGGGGCGTATGAACTGACGCGCGTGAAGCAGGGCGGCGCGTTCAAGCCGCGGTTCAAGCGGATCGACGGCGGCGCGTGTGCGCCCGCGGCGGGGTGTGCGCCGCAGCCGGGAGTGGGTGCGGCGCTGGCCATCAATGAGCACAACCGCCAGCACCCGACCGGCCTGAAGTACGTCGATCACCTCGTCGGCAACGTCGAGCTGGGGAAGATGAATCACTGGGTGAAGTTCTACGAGGACGTGCTGGAGTTCAGCATGTTCAAGCACTTCGACGACAAGGACATCGCGACGGACTTCTCAGCGCTCATGTCGAAGGTGATGAGCAGCGGGAACAACCTGATCAAGATCCCCATCAACGAGCCCGCGCCCGGCAAGCGCAAGAGCCAGGTGCAGGAATACCTCGACTGGCACTGCAACACGCCGGGCGTGCAGCACCTGGCGCTGCGGACCGATGACGAGCTGCACTCGATCGCGGCGCTGCGGTCGCGCGGCGTGGACTTCCTCACGCTGCCCGACGCCTACTACGACAAGGTCTGGGACCGGGTGGACACGATGCTCAAGCAGCACGGGCATGAGGCGGTGAAGGAGGACCATAAGAAGGTGCGCGACCTGGGGATCCTGGTCGACGCCGACGATGAGGGGTACCTGCTGCAGCTTTTCACCAAGCCTTTGCAGGACCGGCCGACGCTGTTTTTCGAGATCATCTGCCGGCGCGGGAGCCAGAGCTTCGGGAAGGGGAATTTCAAGGCGCTGTTCGAGGCGCTGGAGCTTGAGCAGGAGCGGCGGGGGAACCTGTAGAACGCCGGCCCTTGCCGTGAGACGGAGACATGAAGGAGCGCCCGCGCTGCATCCTCGGCCTTGAAACTTCCTGCGATGAAACCGCCGCGGCGGTGGTGGGGGGCGCGGGTGATCTCGCGGGGCGCGTCGTGCTGTCGAACGTGATCGCGAGCCAGCACGATCTGCACGCCGAGTACGGGGGCGTGGTGCCGGAGATCGCCAGCCGCGCGCACGCGGAGCGGATTCTGCCCGTGGTTCGAGAGGCGCTGTGCGTCGCGGGCGTGTCGATGCGTGACGTGGAAGCGGTCGCCGTGGGCAACCGACCGGGCTTGATCGGTTCGCTGCTGGTGGGCGTGTCGGCGGCGAAGGCGCTGGCGTGGTCGCTGGGGGTGCCGCTCGTCGGCGTGGATCACGTGCGGGCGCATCTTTTCGCGGGGCTGATGGCCGAGTCGGGCACTGAGCCCGCCGCGCCGATCGAGGCGGACTTTCCGGCGCTGGGGCTGGTGGTTTCGGGCGGGCATACGTCGATCTTCCGGTGCGAGTCGCCCACGAGCATGAAGCGGCTGGGGGGGACGATTGATGACGCGATGGGCGAGGCGTTTGACAAGGTCGGCGCGATCCTGGGGCTGGCGTTTCCCGGCGGTCCGGCGGTCGACCGAGCGGCGCGCGAGGGAGACGACCGGGCGTTTGAGTTTCCGGTGTCGCGGCTGGGCCGAGGGTCGCTCGATTTTTCCTTTTCGGGGCTGAAGACGGCGGTGAAGTACGCGGTTGAAGGTGTGCCGGGAAGCGAGGCGCCGGCGCCGCCGCGGGGGCCGAAACTCGTGGCGGACGTGTGCGCGAGTTTTCAGCGGGCCGCGTGTCGGGCGATTGTGCTGAAGCTGTCTGCCGCGCTGGATGGCGGGCCGGACGGGTTCACGGGCTATCGGGCGCTGCTGGTCGGCGGCGGCGTGAGCGCGAACTCGCGCCTGCGTGCGGAGCTGGTCGAGCTTGCCCGGGAGCGCGGGCTGGAGATTCGCTTGCCGCCCATGGGGCTGTGCGTGGACAACGCGGCGATGATCGCGGGGCTCGGATACCGAGTGCTCGACGGGCGCGGGTGGGCCGGGGACGAGCTGACCATGACGGCGGCGGCGAGCGCCGGGGTGTGAGCGAGCGAACGATGTGCGCGTGATCGATCGCTGGCCGCATCCTGCGTGCCTGGATGATGAGGCGCTGCTCAGGCAGTGCGAGCTCGGTCGCGGTCGCGCCGGCGGGCCGGGCGGGCAGCACCGCAACAAGGTCGAGACGCTCGTGATGATCCGGCATGTGCCGAGCGGGCTGGAAGCGCACGCGGGCGAGCGGCGCAGCCAGAGCGAGAACAAGGGCGTCGCGCTGAAGCGGCTGCGGCTGCTGCTGGCGATCGAAGTGCGGTGCGATCCGCCGAGGGCGCGGGGGCTGGACGAGATCGTGGGCCCGAGCGGTTCGGCGCTGTGGCGATCGCGGCGGCGCGACGGACGGGTCGCGTGCAATCCGGAGCATCGTGATTTTCCGGCGCTGCTGGCCGAGGCGCTGGATGTGGTCGCCGCGGCGGAGTGGGACGCGCCGCCGGCGGCGGAGCGACTGGAAGTGACGACGAGCCAGCTTGTGAAGCTTGTGAAGGACTGTCCGGCAGCGCTGCTTGCGTGGAATCGGAAGCGGCGCGAACGCGGGATGCGTGAGTTGAAGTGAACCCGGGCAGCTTCCCCCCGGCGTCGGGGCGCTCAGCCACCTGTGCCCCGCCGGGGCGGGGAAGGCGAAACGAAGCAGGGCGGAACGTGCCGGGGACAGCCGGACCGCCCTGAAGACCCGACTCGGAGAGTCGGGGTGCCCGGGAGTTGGGGTTGGGCCGCGCGGAAAGGCACGCACGCGCGGACTCGGCGAAGCGTGCCCGCTATCATCGTCTCCAACTTGCTCGCGTAGCTCAGTTGGCTAGAGCGCGGTCTTCACACGGCTGAGGTCACAGGTTCGAGTCCTGTCGCGAGCACTTGCGAAGCACGAAACGCCCGGCTGGTCCGGGCGTTCGTCGTTTTGGCCTGCGGCGGAGTGCTATTGCCCGGTCCCGGCTGAACCGCCGGCGCCGGCTGGTGCGGGCACTTCGGGCTTGGCCGCGCCGGGGGAGGTTTCTTCGCTGGGCTTGGTTTCCTCGGGCTTGGGCGCGCGGGGCAAGAGCGAATCGGCGCAGGCGAGCTGATAGGCCACGAGCGCGGCGTTGGTCGAAGACTGCATGAGGTACTCGGGAATGGCGAGGTTGAGCTTGTCGTTCTGGGTGTGCCAGCCGAAGCCGTAGTCGGCACGGCCTTCTTCATCCCAGAAGAACCCGGGGATGCCGACGCGGTTGAAGGACATGTGGTCGGAGCCGCCGCCGCCGAAGGAACGGGCGGAGCCCTTGTAGTGGCGGATATTGACGTTGAGGAAGGCGTTGTCGGTTGGGCAGAAGAAGACGTTGTTGATGGGCGCGGTCGCGGCGGCGAGGAAAGGCACCTGCTCGGGGAAGGCGCCGAGGCCGCCCTGGAAGTTGGTGCCGCCGTCATCGACGAAGCAGGCGGAGATGGAGTCGTGCATCTCGGGGTGGGCCTTGACCCAGGCGGCGGAGCCGAGCAGGCCCTGCTCTTCGCCGCTCCAGAGGATGAACTTGATGGAGCGCTTGGGGCGTGCGGACTCAGGCGCGTTCTTGAGTGCGGCGGCGAGGATTCGCGCGGCTTCGAGCGTGACGCAGGAGCCGGTGCCGTTGTCGGTGGCGCCCTGGCTGCCGACGCCGTCCCACGAGTCGAGGTGCGCGGAGATGATGACGCACTGGTCAGGCCAGGTGGTGCCGCGGATCTCGGCGACGGTGTTGTAGACGGGGATCGGGCCCTTGACGAAGTCGTTCTTGAGGTTGAACTCGACTTCGATCTGCTCTTCGTCAGCGAGTCGCGAGTTGATGTAGTCGTAATCGCTGAGGCGGACGCTCACGAAGGTTTCGGGATCGACCTTGTCGATTTCGAGCTCGCGCCAGCCGCGGACCGAGCCGGTCCAGACGCGCTCGTCGCGGCTGCTCATGATGAACCCGGCGACGCCATCGAAGATGAGGCGGGCGGGCAGATCGACCTTGGAGGCTTCGATCTCGCCGCTTTCGACCTGCTCGCGGGCCTTGCGGAACTGGTCGTAATAGGTGGAGATTCGACCGCGGACGTCGCGCATGCCGCGAACGGCGGGGGGCTTGATGACCACCCAGGCACCCTTGAGGCGATCCTTGACGGCGTCGTAGGCGGCTTCGGTGTAGGGGGCCTTGATGACGGTGCCGCGGACGGGGCCGTCGGTGCCGCGGGTCCAGGAGAGCGTGGTGAATTCGAGGTCGCGGACCTTGGTCCAGCGCACGGGTTCGGGCTCGGGCTTGGGTGTTTCGGTGGCTGCGTCGGCCGGCTTGGCGTCGCTTGCCGTGCCGGTGCCGGTGGCGGGGGGCGTAGAAGGTTGCGTGGAGGGCGGCGTGGCGGGTGGGTCGTCGGCGCCGCCGCCGGTGCGACGGCGGACGCGCGGGTTGGCGACTCGAGGCTCGCCGGCCTTGTAGATGACGCCGGTGCTTACGCCGCGGTCGAAGCCGGTGGCGACGGTGCCCCATTCCCAAAGGGCGGCGTTCTGAAGGCCCCATTGCTCGAAGAGGTCGCGAGACCAGCGATTGGCGGCGGTGAGGTTTGACGAGCCGGTGAGGCGCGCGCCGATTTTTTGGGTGAGGTGGGTGAGGTGGTCCATCACCTGGTTGCGGTTCTTGCCTTCATCGATGATCCGCGCGACGATGGCCGGGTCGCCCAGTTTGATGTCGGGGATCGGTGCGGCCTTGCCGTCGATGATGGCGAAGGAGCCGGGCGCGGCCTGTGGGTCGAAGTCGAGCTTGGCGGGTCGTTCGTCGGCGGGACCGGGGCCCTGGGCGAAGGCGGCGGTGCTGGCGCCGAGCGCGAGCAGCCACGCCGCGGCGCAGGGGAGGATGCGTCGGGGGAGGGAACGATCAACGCGGTTGAGCATGGACGAGCCCTTGCGAGAGCCGAGGCGCGATCAGGCGAAGACCACAAAGAGCACGGCGAGAACGGCGAGCACGCCGAGCACGAGCAAGACCGCGGCCAAGGCGACGGACATCTGCGATTTCTGCTTGAGCATACCGAAGCTCCTGCAGGTGGTTTCAGATCCTGACAGCATACCAGGCCTGAGGCGACCCGGACGTGCCGCGAACGTGCATGCAGGTGAGAATGAATGAGGCGGCCCAATCAGTCAGTTGGAGGGGAACGGGCCGGAGCGATAGTCCGGTCTGGAGGGTGTCTCTATAGTGCCCGGATGCCCCCAGTTGAGAGGACCATCCAGTCTGAGCGTACGGCGTCGACAGCACCGGTTGCCGCTGGGCGTTCCGACCGCCCGGCGGCGGCGCGACCGCTTGAGGTGGAGGGGCGGGTTCGCGTGGTGATCGAAGCAGTGACGCCGAGAGTGCCTGATGGCATTGGGGCGCTGGGGCCCTGTGCGGTGAAGCGAACGGTGGGTGAAGCCGTGCGGGTGGAGGCGGACATTTTCTGCGACGGGCATGACGCGGTCTCGGCGGCGGTGCATCATCGGCACCTGGGGAGGGACGGCACGGGAGCCTGGTTTGAAGCGCGCCTGGAGCTGTTCGACAACGATCGGTGGAGGGGCGAGTTTGAAGTGCTGGCGGAAGGGGAGGCGGAGTTCTTCGTGGAGGCGTGGATCGACCACTTCGCGGGGTGGCGGCGCGATCTGCGCAAGCGTGCCGAGGCGGGGCAGGAGCTGGCGGTGGAGTTCCTGGTGGGTGCGCAGCTCATCGAGGAGGCCGTGGCGCACGGCGCGCGGGGCGCGCCGGCGGATTCAGCGCGCGATCTCCAGCGGTTTGTGACGCTGCTGAAGCGCGGCGCCGACGCGGAGCGGCTCGAGGCGGCGCTCGACGACCGGCTCGCCGAGCTGATGCATGCCGTGGCCCCGCGACGGTTCGCGTCGCGATCGAGCGTTTTGCGGCTGTGGGTTGACCGCGAGCGAGCCCGGTTCAGTTCGTGGTACGAGCTGTTCCCGCGATCGGTCAACAGCGACGGCAAGCGGCACGGCACGCTGCGGGACGTGGTGTCGCGGCTTGATGACATCGCGGGCATGGGGTTCAATGTGCTCTATCTGCCGCCGGTGCATCCGATCGGCGTGCAGTTCCGCAAGGGCAAGAACAACACGCTGACACCGACGCCGGACGACGTCGGCAGCCCGTGGGCGATCGGCGGTCGCGAAGGTGGGCATGACGCGCTTCATCCGGCGCTGGGCAGCGAAGCGGATTTCCGGTACCTGGTTGCCGAGGCGAACAAGCGGAAGGTGGAGATCGCCCTCGACTTTGCGCTGCAGTGCTCTCCCGATCACCCGTACGTGCGTGCGCATCCGGACTGGTTCAAGCGATTGCCCGACGGCACGATTCGTTACGCGGAGAATCCGCCGAAGAAGTACCAGGACATCTATCCGTTTGATTTTGAGTGCGACGACTGGCGCGCGCTGTGGGAGGAGCTGCGCCGGGTGCTGCTGGCGTGGGTTGATCGCGGGGTGCGAATCTTCCGGGTCGACAATCCGCACACCAAGCCGTTCGGGCTGTGGGAGTGGCTGATCTCGGAGGTGAAGCGGCACGAACCGGGGGTGCTGTTCCTGGCCGAGGCGTTCACGCGCCCGAAAGTGATGCATCGCCTCGCGAAGCTCGGGTTCACGCAGTCGTACACGTACTTTGCGTGGCGCGACGATCCGCGCGGGCTCACGGAGTACTTCACCGAGCTGACGCGGACGCCGGTGGTCGATTACTTCCGGCCCAACCCGTGGCCCAACACGCCGGACATTCTGACGGAGTATCTGCAGCATGGCGGTCGCGGGGCGTTTGTTGTTCGGGCGGCGCTGGCGGCGACGCTGAGTGCGAGCTGGGGTGTGTACGGCCCGGCGTTCGAACTCATGGAGCACGTTCCCGCCAAGCCCGGGAGCGAGGAGTACCTGAACTCGGAGAAGTACGAGCTGAAGGCGTGGAACCTGGCGCGGCCCGATTCGCTCGCGCCGCTGCTCAAGAGCCTGAACGCCGCCCGGCGGGACAACCCGGCGCTGCAGCAGGACCGGACGCTGCGATTTCACCCGTGCGGGAACCCGTCGGTGATCTGCTACAGCAAGACCGCGGGCGACAACGCGATCGTCGTGGCGGCGAACACGGACCCGCGGCAGATGCAATGGAGCGAGGTGAATCTGGATCTTGCGTCCCTGGGGCTGCGCGACGACGAGCCGTACGAGATGCACGATCTCCTGACCGGCGCGGTGTTCACGTGGCGCGGGAGCAGAAACGTGGTCGGGCTGGATCCCGCCGGCATGCCCGTGCACGTCATGAGGGTGGGCCGGACACCCAGACTGGAGGCGAAGATTGAGCGGTTCGCCTGAGATTCACGTGCGTCGATCGAAGCGTGGCGGGAACGGCGCCCGGGTGGCGCCGCGTGCGGGCGCGGGCGGCGTCGGCGCGGCGTCGCGCGGTCTTCCCGTCGATCCGCTGTGGTTCAAGAGCGGGGTCATCTACCAGCTCCACGTGCGCTCGTTCTGCGACTCGACCGGCGACGGCGTGGGGGACTTCAACGGGCTCATCTCCAAGCTCGACTACCTGGCTGACCTGGGGATCACGGCGCTGTGGCTCCAGCCGTTCTACCCGTCGCCGCTGCGCGACGACGGGTATGACATCGCCGACTACACGAGCGTGAATCCTTCGTACGGGCGTGTCGAGGACTTCCGGCAGCTTGTGGAAGAGGCGCACAAGCGCGGCCTGCGCGTGATCACGGAGCTGGTGATCAACCACACCTCGGACCGGCACGAGTGGTTTCAGCGTGCGCGGCGTGCGCCCAAGGGCAGTCCTGAGCGTGACTTCTACGTGTGGAGCGACACGCCGGATCGCTATCGCGAAGCGCGGATCATCTTCAAGGACTTCGAGCGGAGCAACTGGACGTGGGATCCGGTCGCGGAGCAGTACTTCTGGCACCGGTTCTACAGCCATCAGCCCGATCTGAACTTTGACAATCCCGCCGTTCACCGTGCCGTGCTGGACGTGTGCGATTTCTGGATGCGGATGGGAGTTGACGGCGTGCGTCTGGACGCCATTCCGTATCTGTACGAGCGCGACGGGACGAGTTGCGAGAACCTGGACGAGACCCACGGGTTCCTCCGCAAGTTCCGCGCGCACGTCGACAGGCACTGGCCGGGCCGGATGCTCCTGGCGGAAGCCAACCAGTGGCCCGAAGACGCGGTGGCGTATTTCGGCAAGGGCGATGAATGCCACATGGCGTTTCACTTTCCGCTCATGCCGCGCCTGTTCATGGCGCTGCGGATGGAGGACCGGTTTCCGATCATCGACATCCTGGACCAGACGCCGCCGATTCCTGAGAGTTGCCAGTGGGCGATGTTCCTCCGCAACCACGACGAGCTGACGCTCGAGATGGTGACCGACGAGGAGCGCGACTACATGTATCGCGTGTACGCGAGCGACCCGCAGGCGCGGATCAACCTGGGAATCCGCCGGCGGCTGGCGCCGCTGCTCTCGAACAACCGGCGGAAGATCGAGCTGATGAACGCGCTGCTGTTCTCGATGCCGGGGACGCCGATCGTGTATTACGGGGACGAGATCGGGATGGGTGACAACGTGCACCTGGGCGATCGGAACGGGGTGCGCACGCCGATGCAGTGGAGCGGGGATCGCAACGCGGGCTTCAGCCGGGCGAACCCGCAGAAGCTGTTTCTGCCGGCGATCATCGACCCGGAGTATCACTTCGAGGCGCTCAACGTCGAGTCGCAGTCGGCGAATCCGTCGTCGATGCTGTGGTGGATGAAGCGGCTGATCGCGCTGCGGCGGCGGTACCCGGTCTTCGGTTCGGGCTCGATCCGGTTTCTGCACCCGAGCAACGCGCGCGTGCTTGCGTTCGTGCGTTCGGACGGCGAGCACACGATCCTGGTCATTGCGAATCTCTCGCGATTTGTGCAGCCGGTGGAGGTGCCGCTGGGCGAGTTCGAGGGGCTTCGGCCCGTGGAGCTGTTCGGGAAGGTGGCGTTTCCGATCATCGGGAAGTCGGCGTATTTCCTGTCCATGGGTCCGCACGCGTTCTTCTGGTTTCTGCTCGAGAAGCCGGCGCCGGGGGAAGGCGTCGACGTGGCGCCGGCGAGCGTGCCGGAGCTGCGCGTCGAGTCGGGATGGGAGAAGGCGTGGCAATCGGCGACGTTTCGCCGCGGGCTTGAGCGTGCGTTGCCCGGCATCGTCAGCACGCGCCGGTGGTTCATGTCCAAGGCGCGCGGCCCGCGCGCGGTATCCATCCGCGAACGCCTGCGGCTCCCGCAGTTCGATCGAGCCGCCGCGACGTCTTCGGAACCCACGCTCATGGTTGCGACGTTCGAGTTCGCCATTGGCGAGCCGGAGACATACGCCATTCCGGTGGCCATGCGAGAGCCGGTGGCGCCGGATGCTGTGCCGGTGACGCCCGACGGCGCGGCGGCGCCGCCGGCGCCTTCATCGCCCGCGTGGCTGCGCCTGGTCAATCCGCGTGGCGAGACGCGCGAGGTGTTCGACGCCCTGGCGGACCAGCAGATCGCCCGCGGCCTGCTGCGCCTGGCTCTGACCGGAGATGAAGTGGAAACCGGCGACTCTCGGCTCACGGGGGTGCCGTGCGGTCCTCGGGAGAAGCCCGCCGCGATCGCCGGCCTGCCCATGCGATCGCCGGGCACCGAGCAGAGCAACTCGACGGTGATGTTCGGGGATCGCTACGTCTTCAAGATTTTCCGCAAGGTCGATCGCGGGGAGAGCCCCGAGGCGGAGATCGGGCGGTTCCTGACCAAGCGAGCGAAGTTTCCGCACGTGGCGCCGCTGGCGGGCGTGGTGGAGCTTCACGACAACGGGGGCGTTCCGCGCACGGTCGCGGTCGCCCACCACCTGGTGCCGTGCCAGGGCGATGCGTGGGGCTGGATGCTCGAGCGCGGGGTGAAGTTCCTCGAAGGAATGGCGGCGCTGCCCGCGGAGGTCGCCGCCGGCCTGCTGGCGACATCGACGCCGCCCGCCGCGGGAGAGCCGATCGTCGCGCCGCCGGGCATTTCGGAACTGTTGAGCGAGCCGCTGGATGCGTCGCGGCTGCTGGGAACGCGGACGGCGGAGCTTCACGCGGCCCTGGGGTGCGACGCGGCCGATCCTGCGTTTGCGCCGGAGGCGTTCACGCCGATGTACCAGCGCTCGGTGCTGCAATCGGTGCGAAATTCGATGCGGAATGCCGTCGCGGCGATTTCGCGCGGGATGAGCGGGCTGAGCGACGCGGCGCTCCCGCTCGCGCAGGCGGTGCTAGCGAATGAAAACCGGCTGTCGGCGATGGTGAACGCGATCCGAGATCGGAAGCTCTCGGGCATGCGGATCCGCACGCACGGGGACTACCACCTGGGCCAGGTGCTGCATACGGGCAAGGACTTCGTGATCATCGACTTCGAGGGAGAGCCGCTCAAGTCGATCGGGGAGCGTCAGATCAAGCGCTCGCCGCTGCGGGATGCCGCGGGCATGATCCGTTCGCTCGATTACGCCGCCTGGGCGTCGCTCGAACGACATCGCCAGTTGCTGCCGGGCGAGCGAGCGGGCCCGCGTGAGGCGCTCGATCGTGCGGCGCAGCTCTGGAGCGCGTGGACGTCCGGCGCGTTCACGCAGGCGTACCTGAAGCGGCTGGCCGAGGCGGCCCCGCAGCTCATCGGGGACGATCGCGAGTCGCACGACCTGCTGTTGCGCGTCTGGCTGCTGGAGAAGGTGTGCTACGAGATCGTGTATGAGCTGAACAGCCGGCCGGCGTGGGTGCACATCCCGCTGCGTGCCGCGGCGGGCATGCTGACAGCCGCGTCCGCGTCGGGCGCCACGGCGGGCCCGAGCGCGAACTCGAAGGGAGGAGGGTCGGCATGACGCGAGCCCGCACCGCGGGTTCGGGCGCACCCGTGCGCGTCGAGCCCTGGACCATCTCGAACGACGATCTCTTCCTCTTCAACGAGGGGACGCACTCCCAGCTCTATGAGAAGCTCGGCGCGCATCTCGCCGCGGACGGCGGGGTCGCCTTCGCGGTCTGGGCGCCCAACGCGCGCTACGTGTCGGTCGTCGGCGACTGGAACAAGTGGGATCGGGGCGCCAACCCGATGACGATGATTGAAGCATCGGGCATCTGGACAGCCCACGTCCCGGAAGCGCGAGAAGGCGCGCTCTACAAGTTCCACGTCGCCGCCCGCGATTCGGGCTACAGCGTCGACAAGGCCGATCCGTTCGGGTTCATGCACCAGACGGCGCCGCTGACGGCGTCGATCGTCCGCTCGCTCGAGTACCGATGGAACGACAACGAGTGGATGATCTCGCGCGGAAAGCGCCAGCGGCTCGACGCGCCGATGAGCGTGTACGAGGTCCATCTCGGGTCATGGATCCGCGACCCCTCGCAGCCCGACCGGCTCCTCAGCTATCGCGAGATCGCGCCGCGCCTGGCCGACTATTGCCGCCGGCTGGGCTTTACCCACGTCGAGTTTCTGCCCATCATGGAGCACCCGTACTACCCCTCGTGGGGATACCAGACGACGGGCTACTTCGCGCCGACGAGCCGCTACGGCACGCCGCAGGACTTCATGTTCCTGGTGGATCATCTCCATCAGCATGACATCGGCGTGATTCTCGACTGGGTGCCGTCGCACTTTCCCACCGATGAGCACGGCCTCGGCTATTTTGACGGCACGCACCTGTTCGAGCACGCCGATGAGCGCCAGGGCTTTCACCCCGACTGGAAGAGCTCCATCTTCAATTATGGGCGTCACGAGATCCGGGCCTTCCTGATCTCCAGCGCGATCTTCTGGCTGAAGCGATATCACGCCGACGCGTTGCGCGTCGACGCTGTCGCGTCGATGCTCTACCTGGACTACGGACGCAAGCACGGCGAATGGATTCCCAACCGCTTCGGCGGGCGAGAGAACATCGAAGCCGTCGAGTTTCTGCGTCAGTTCAATACCGAGGTCTATCGCCAGTGCCCCGACGTTCAGACGATCGCCGAGGAGTCCACGGCGTGGCCCATGGTCTCCCGGCCGACGTACGTGGGCGGCCTGGGCTTCGGCCTCAAGTGGGACATGGGCTGGATGCACGACACGCTCAAGTACCTCTCGCGCGATCCCATTCACCGCCGATTCCACCATACCCATCTCAACTTCCGCGGGCTCTACATGTTCAGCGAGCACTACATGCTCCCGCTTTCGCACGACGAAGTCGTGCATCTGAAGGGCTCGCTCATCGGGAAGATGCCGGGAGACGACTGGCAGCGCTTCGCCAATCTGCGCCTGCTGCTGTCCAACCAGTGGACCCAGCCCGGCAAGAAGCTCCTGTTCATGGGCGGCGAGTTCGGGCAATGGAGCGAATGGGCCTTTGAGCGGAGCCTCGACTGGCACCTTACCGACACACCCGCCCATGCGGGCATTCAGCGGCTTGTGTCCGATCTCAACGCGCTGTACCGGCGCGAGCGGGCGCTGCACGCCGGCGACTGCGACCAGCGCGGCTTCGAGTGGATCGAGCCCAATGACAGCGAGCAGAGCGTGCTGGCGTTCCTGCGCCTCGCGCCGCCCGAGGCGGAGCCCGACGCCGCCGGCGCGTCGGCGCCGGAACGGAGCGCGCCCGATGTGGCCCTGGTGGTGCTCAACTGCACGCCCGTGGTGCGCCACGCGTACCGCCTGGGCGTCCCGCGGGCCGGGGGTTGGCTCGAGTGCTTCAACAGCGACGCCGGGCGCTACGGCGGCAGCGACGTGGGCAACATGGGCCGGGCCGAGGCGACTCCTGATCCTCTCGGGCGGTTCCCGGCAACGCTCACGCTGACGCTGCCGCCTCTCGCGGCCCTGGTGCTCGTGCCGGAGAGCGGGCCACCCCGGAGCGAGCCCCGATGAAGACGAGTTCGCGCTCGGGCCGGCGGCCGGCGGGGAAGGACGCAGCGAGGGAACCGAGGACGCTTCGAGCTTCGGTCATCGCGCTTGCGCGAAAGGCGGGAATTCTCACCGAGCACCACGACGGGCTTGGAGCGCGGGTGAGTCCCTCGGCCCGGACCATCCGCGCCGTCGCCGAGCGCGTGCTCGAAGCGACTCAAGGACCAGCGGCGCCGCCCGCACCGTGGATCATGATCGCCGGAGAGCGCACGATCTGGTGCGAGGGCCCCGCGGTTCCGCGCTCGGCAGAAGTGGAGCTGGAGAACGGGACGCGTATCCGGCTGCGCGCCGCCGGCATCGGGCGCCGAGCGGGGTGTATGGGGTTCCACGCGGAGGAACCCGTGCCGGTGGGAGTGCACCGGGTCCTTGAGCCGCGGACGCGCGGCGCCGGTTCGCGTGTGGACGTCCCGCCGCGCTTGTTGCTTGCGCGTCCCCGGTCGCTGGCGCGGATGGTCCGCCGGGCTGGGCGGCGGTTGGGTGTGTTTCTGCCGCTGCATTCGATCGGGTCGGCTTCTCCTGTCGGCGTCGGCACGTTCGGCGACCTCCGCGCGCTGTGCGCCTGGTCGGAGTCGACCGCGGGCGCGCTCTTCGGGACGCTGCCGCTGTTCCCATCGTTTCTCGATCGCCCCTTTGACCCGAGTCCGTACGCGCCGATCTCGCGGCTCATGTGGAACGAGCTGCTCATCGATCCGCGCGAATGCCCGGAGTGGCGCGACGCCGGTGTTCAGCGCGTGCGGCAATCCGCGGAGTTCATGGCGGAGTCCCGCCGCGCATGCTCGGGCGAGCTGGTCGATTACCGCCGCTCGTGGAAGCTGCTTCGTCGACTGCTCAAGCCGATGTCGCTTGCCGCGGCGGCCTCGCCCCGGCGCTGGTCGTCGCTCATGGATCGGCTCGATCACGAAGCGCATTGGTACGCGCTGTTCCGCGCCGCCGTTGACGCCACGGGCCGCGACTGGACACGCTGGCCCCGGCGTGCGATCGATTCGGCGCGGCTCAACGAGCAGGTCCTGATGAGCTATTGGTACGCGCAGGCGGTGGCGCGCGAGCAGGTCGAATCGCTCGGCCGATCGAAGGGCGGGGCGGCGCGTCCCGCCGGGCGGAGCAGCCCGCTGTACCTGGATCTGCCCGTGGGCGTGCACGCGGGCGGGTTTGACACGTGGTGTTACCCGGGGTTGTTTCTTGGCGGGCTTTCCGCCGGGGCGCCGCCCGATCCGCTCAATCCGCACGGTCAGGTCTGGGGCTTTCCGCCGATGCACCCGACAGCCGGGCGAGCCGACGGGTACGCGCACCTTCGCCGCATTCTCTCGAACATGTTCAGCATCGCGGGTGTTCTGCGGATCGACCACGTAATGGGGCTGTATCGGATGTACTGCGTGCCCGAGGGAGCCGGCGGCAACGAGGGCGCGTACGTGCGCTACCCGGAAGAGGAGCTGTTTGCGGTGTTCATGATCGAGGCCGCGCGTGCCGGCGCGCTGGTCGTGGGCGAGAACCTCGGGGCGGTGCCGCCGGAGGTTCGTGCGATCATGCGCGAGCGCTCGATCCTGGGCATGCATGTTCAGCAGTTTGCGATTTCCCCGCGAGACGACGATCGCGCGCCGGTCATTGAGCCCGCCGGAGCGAGCGACCTGGTCTGCCTCAACACGCACGACATGCCGCCGCTCGCGGGCTACTGGAGCGGCGCCGACATCGCGCTTCGCCGGCGACTCGGGCTGGTCTCGACGCCCGGGGCCAGGCGCGAGCGGCTCGAGCGTTCACGGATGCGCCGCGCCGCGCGGTCGGAACTGAAGTCCCTGGGCCTTTCCGCGCGGACGGCCCGCGACGTCGCCCTGTCGATCAGCCGGCTCCACGCGCGCGGTCCGGCGCCCATCGCGCTTGTGAATCTCGAGGATCTGTGGGGCGAGCGGCGACCGCAGAACGTGCCGGGCACGAGCACCGAGCATCCGAACTGGCGCCGGCGATCCGCTCGATCGCTGGCGCGCATTCTCTCCGATCCCGCGATCGTCCGCGCGCTCCGCATGCTCGCGCGCGAGCGCCGGCGGGTTGCCAAGCCCGCCCGCCGGGGGCGCCCGTGACTCCGGAGCCGCTTCCCGCCGTCGGCGCTGTTCCACTCGACAATCGCCGCACGCGATTCACGGTCTGGGCGCCGCGTGCCGAGCGGCTCGAGGTGATCTTTCCGGACGAGGGTCGATCCGAGCCCATGCGCGTGCGGGCGGCGCCGGACGAATCGCAGGGCGGCTACTTCGAGCTCGAGACGGTCGCGCCACCAGGCACGCTGTACCTGTTCGCCTTCCCCGACGGGCGCATGCGCCCCGACCCCGCCTCGCGCGCTCAGCCGAGGGGCGTTCACGGCCCGTCGCAGGTGATCGCGAAGCCCGTCGCGCCGCCGCCGCTGGTGGACCTCCCGGCGCTTGATCAGCACGTGCTCTATGAGTTGCACGTCGGGACGTTTTCTCGTGAAGGCACCTTCGCCGGCGTCATTGCGCGACTCGATGACCTCCGGCGTCTTGGCGTCACCGCGATTGAGCTCATGCCCATCGCGCAGTTCCCCGGCGAGCGCAACTGGGGCTACGACGGCGTGGCGCCCTTCGCCGCCCAAGCGTCGTATGGCGGTCTGGCGGGGCTGCTCGAACTCCTTCGCGCCTGTCACGAGCGCGGCCTCGCGCTCCTGCTCGACGTCGTGCACAATCACGTCGGCCCAGAGGGCAACTTTCTGAGCGACTTCGGGCCGTATTTCCGCGATGGCCCCGGCACCCCGTGGGGCTCGGGCATCAACTTCGACGAGGCCGAGTCCGACCACGTGCGCGAGTTCTTCATCCAGAGCGCCCTCTTCTGGACGCGCGACGTGGGCGTCGACGGCCTGCGGCTCGACGCCGTGCAGACGATCCTCGACCGCACGGCGCGGCCATTCCTGGGCGAGCTTCGAGATCGGGTTCACGCCGCGGCCGCTGCTGCGGGCCGGCGCGTCCTGGTGATCGGCGAGTCGAGCGACAACGATCCTCGCCTGCTCCGCGACCGGTCGCACGGCGGGCTGGCGCTCGACGGCGTGTGGAACGATGACTACCACCACGCGCTCCGCGCGGCGATCACCGGCCAGGCGCATGGCACGCTCAAGCCGTTCGGCGATCCCGCGCTCATCGCTCGCGCCGTCAACGATCGCTTCGCGTTCGCCGGCCGATACTCGTCGCTGTATCGCCGCCGGCACGGCGCGCCCGCACGCGATATCGCTCACGGGCGGCTCGTGACATACGCACAGAACCACGACCAGGTTGGAAACCGTCCGCACGGCGACCGGCTCGACGTGGCGGCCGGCCTGGATGGCGCGCGTCTCGCGGCGGTGCTCGTCCTGCTCGGCCCGTTCACGCCGATGGTGTGGATGGGCGAGGAGTACGCCGAGCGCGCCCCGTTTCCGTTCTTCACGAGCCATGCCGACGCGGGGCTGGTGGAAGCGGTGCGTCGCGGGCGCGTTGCCGAGGCCCTGCGCAACGGCTTCGAATCCGAAGGCCCCGATCCGCAGGCCGAGTCGACCTTCGCGGGCGCTCGGCTTGATTGGTCCCTTCGCGAGCATCCCCCGCATTCGGGCACGCTGGCCCTTTATGAGCGGTGCATCCGCCTGCGGCGCGACCTGCGGATCCCGGCCCGCGCTTTGGGGGTTTCAGCGGAGAGCCAGGGCGCGGTCGTTCTGATCCGATACCCTCCCGCCGACGTGCGTTCCCGGAGTCTCATGCTGCTCGCCAACACCTCGGCTGCCGCGGTTCGATCACCGCCGGCCTGCGAAGCGCTGTCCAGCGGTTTGTTTGAGGTTCTGCTCGATACCAGCGACCCTGAATGGTCGGGGTTGGGCCCGCCGCCCGGTTTCGGGGCGAGGCTGTTCGACCGCGAGGCCGCGATCCCCGCCCGAACGGCGATCGTGCTCGGAGAATCCGCACAAGCCTGACCCGCGAATCACCCGAAGACAGAGTGGAGACCGAACTCGCATGAGCCGCCGCTACATCTGCATTCATGGGCACTTCTATCAGCCCCCGCGAGAGAACGCGTGGCTTGAGGCCGTAGAGCTGCAGGAATCCGCCGCGCCCGCCCACGATTGGAATGAGCGCATCACGCGCGAGTGCTACGCCACCAACGCCCGTGCCCGGCTGCTCAACGCCCGCGGCAGGATCGAGCGGGCCGTGAGCACGTACTCCCGCATCAGCTTCAACATGGGCCCGACGCTGCTGGCGTGGATGCTTGATGCCGCCCCGAGCGTGTATCGCCGGATCATCCAGAGCGACCGCGACAGCGCCGAGCGCTTCGGCGGGCACGGCTCTGCGCTCGCGCAGGCGTACAACCACTCCATCCTCCCCCTGTGCAACGAGCGCGATCGGCACACGCAGATCCTCTGGGGCATCGCGGATTTCAAGGCCCGCTTCGGGCGCGACCCCGAAGGCATGTGGCTCCCGGAGACCGCCGTCAGCACCCCCGTTCTCGAATCTCTGGCCGAATGCGGCATCAGGTTCACGATCCTCGCCCCGCGCCAGTGCGCGAGTGTCCGGCCCTTCGGCCACTCCGGCGACGACGGCTGGAACCCCGTGGGCGAGGGCGTTGACCCCACGCAGCCCTACCTCTGCAGGCTCCCGTCGGGCCGCTCCATCGCGCTCTTCTTCTACGACGGCCCCGTGTCGCAGGGCGTGGCGTTCGAGGGCCTCCTCAACAGCGGCGACCGCTTCGCCTCTCGCCTCATGGAAGGCTTCCACGCCGACCGCGGGCACGACCAGCTCATGCACATCGCCACCGACGGCGAGAGTTACGGGCATCACCATCGGCACGGCGAGATGGCCCTGGCCGCCGCCCTCGACCGCCTGGAGCGCGACCCTTCCGTTCAGCTCATCAACTATGGGCAATACCTCGAACTCCATCCGCCGCGCATGGAAGCGCGAATCCGGGAGAATTCTTCGTGGAGCTGCGTTCACGGCGTGGAGCGCTGGCGCTCCGACTGCGGCTGCAACTCCGGCAAGGCCGGCTTCCATCAGAAATGGCGCGCACCGCTCCGGCACGCGCTCGACTGGCTCCGCGACCAGATCGCGCCCCGGTTCGAAGCCGTCTCCAGGGGCGCGACGAGCGGGAGCCCAGGGGCCGTGGCGAGCGGGGGGGGCACGGGGACGGCGACATTCGCCGATCCCTGGGGGGCGCGTGATGCGTACATCAGCGTGATCCTCGACCGCTCGCCGGAGTCGCGCGATCGATTCCTCCGCGCGCACGCGGCGCCGAACCTCTCGCCCGCGGGTCAGACCCAAGCCCTGCGCCTGATGGAACTGCAGCGGCACGCGATGCTCATGTACACGAGCTGCGCCTGGTTCTTTGATGACGTGGCGGGCATCGAGACGGTGCAGGTGATTCAGTACGCCGCACGGGTGATCCAGCTCGCCCGCTCGTCGCTCGGGCTCGATCTCGAACCGGCGTTCCTCGAACACCTGCAGAAGGCCGAAGGGTCGAAGCGCGACCTGCCCAATGCGCGCCGCGTCTACGAGGAGCAGGTCCGCCCGGCGATGGTGAGCCTCGAGCGCGTCGCGGCACACTACGCCCTCGGGCGCCTCTTCGACCCGCCTTCAAGCCGCGTCTATGCCTACGACGTGCTCGACGACACCGGTGAGCGCGTCACCTCGGGCCGCGCCCGGCTGGCCATCGGACACGCGACGTTCCGCTCGCGGATCGACCTTGATTCGGCCAGGCTCGCGTTCTGCGCCCTGCACGTGGGCGATCACACGACCACGTGCTCAGTCGCACCTTTTCCGTCGTCCGAGGTTTTCGAGTCCGCCCGGGCCGAGGCCGAAGCCGCCTTCGCCCGCGCCGATTTCACGGGCGTGCAGCGCGTGATGGATCGGGCTTTCGTCGCGCCCAGCGGCACGAGCACGGCGTACTCGATCGCCTCGCTCTTCCGCGACCGACAGCACGCGGTCGTGCGCCGCATTCTCGAGCCCGTTCTCGAACAGGTTGACAGCGCCTACCGCCAGATCTATGAGCAGCACGCCCCGCTTGCGCGATTCCTTCGCTCGCTCGACCTCACGATCCCCCGGCGCATCGGCGCCATCGCCACCTTCGTGCTCAGCCAGGCGATGCGCCGCGCCCTGGAGCAGCCGGTGCCGAATATTCAATGGGCCGGGGAGGTCGCCCGTGAGGCCGCCGGCGCGGGCATATCGCTCGACGAGCAGACGGTGGGTCGCGCGGCCCTCGATGCGATTCGCAACGCCATCAGCGAGCCCGTGCCCGCCGCCGCTGCCGAGGCGCCGGGCGTTGCCGATCAGGCGCGCCGCATCCTTGAGCTTCACGCGTTCATCCGCACGCTCCCCATCGTCATCGATACATGGCCGCTCCAGGAGCACTTCCTCGACCATCTCCGCCCCCGGCTGCAACTGCTCCGCGCCCGGGCCGATGACGCCGCCCGCGCCGAGGCCGCGCTCCTCGTGCAGCTTGGCGAAGCGCTTGAAATCGAAGTCTGAACGGCGTGTCCTCTCGCGGCCGCCGGCACGTCCGCGCCGCGGAAGCGTTGAAGCCGTCACACTTCGACGTGCTCGAACGACACGCGCCCGTCGATGAGCCGCGCGAAGTAGGCATCGACGGATTCCAGTCCCGTGACGCGGTGCACATAGGCCGCCGCCCGGACGAGGTCGGCGCGCTGCACGAGCTCAAGCCGGGGCTCGCGCAGGTCGAGCCTCGTGGAGTAGAACGCGCACCCCTGATGGGCGATCAGCACGACGCGCTTGAGCTTGTGGACCTCGACAAGGAACTTCAGCTCATCCACGACGCCCTGCTCTTCGAGGTGCGCCTGCGGGTGTCCGGCCAGGCACGCCGGCCCCCCGGGCAGCGACACGCGGTCATACCGCGGAAGCGACAGCCCGTTCTGCAGGAAGTCGTCGAACTGCTCGCCGACGCGCCCGTCGGAGCAATACACCGCGGCGGCGTGAATGCGCGATTGCTCGTACGCGACCGGGCTTCGGTACCGCACGAGCGAATCAGCCCCTGTTCGCCCGGTGGGCGTCGCATGCGTCATGCGCGATTGTTGGCCGTCAACCGCCCGCGGCACAGCCCCGTTCCCGCGAAACCTGCCGCCGGGGTTCACGCCGCCAGGGACACGAAGGTCAGGGTGATCGCGAAGCCCGAGACGTCGGCGAGGGTGGTCGCGATCGGCCCGGAAGCCAACGCGGGATCGATGCTCAGCCGCCGAAGCACCAGCGGGCAGAGCGCGCCGAGTGCTATCGCGATGAGCGAGTTGAGAGCCATGGCCGCCCCGACGGCCGCGCCCACGGTCCAATCGGCGCCCCACAGGCGCGAAAGAAACGCCAGGGCCACCCCGAGCGGGATCGCCAGCAGGGCCGCGAGCGACAGCTCATGCACCAGCACCCGTCGCCAGGCGCCGGGCTCGATCACGCCCAGCGTGAGTTCGCGGATGCTCACCGCGGCGGCCTGCATCGCCGCGTTCCCGCTCGACGCGGACACGACCGGCAGCACCGCCGCGACGATGATGACTTTCGCGATGGTCTGCTGGTGCATCGCGACGATCGCGGCGCCCCCGAGGCAGAGCAGGAGATTCACGCCCAGCCACGCGGAGCGCCGGCGGAAGCGCGTGAGCACCGGCATCGAGCGCAGCTCCTCGCCGCCGACGATGCCCAGGCTCACGCGGAAGTCATCCTCGGCCTCTTCGTGCTCGCGTTCGGTGGCGTCGGCGCGATTCACCACGCCCAGCAGCGTGCCGCGCTCGTCCACGACGGGCAGCGCGATGTACGAGTGCTCGTCAAAGGCCGACGCAAGCTCATGGGTGGTGGCGCCGTCGCGCACGCTCACCGGTTCGCCCCTCACAATGGCGCGAAGCGTCGCATGCTCGGGCGCGAGCATCAGGTCGCGAATCGGCGCCACGCCCACGAAACGCCTCTGCGCATCGACGATGTACACATACTGCACGCCGATCGCGGCGTACTTCTCCCGGTTCGTCCGCAGGTCGCGAATGGCGTCGGCGACGGTGCTCTCGGCCGGATACGCGAGAAACTCCGTCTCCATCAGCCCGCCCGCCGTGCCCGGCTCATACCGGAGCAGCCGCGCCGCGTCCGATCGGGCGGCATCAGGCAACAGCGCCTGGATCGCGCCGCGCGGGTCCGGCTCCAACGCGGCGAGCAGGTCGGCGCGCTCATCGCTCGGCAGACTGGCCAGCAGCCGCGCCGCATGGGCCGGCGCCATCGCCGACACGATCTCCGCCGCCTGCCCGGGTGGGAGCCACAGGACCAGGGCCCGCGCCTCGGCGTCGTCCGGCACCGCGCTGATGAGCCGGGCGGCGTGCTCGGTCGAGATGGTCGCGAAGAACGCGCGCGCGCCGTCCGGTCCCGGGTGGTCGGCCAGGAGCGACGCCGCCGCGCCCGCGAAGTCCTCGCGTTCCAGCAGCGCGTGCAGCGCCGCTTCGTCAGGTTGTCGCGGAGCTTCCGACACGCTCGTGGACGATAGCCCCAAGCGCCGTGTTCGGCGCTGACAAACATCTTCCGACGATTGTCCTTGAGCGCGGGTCGCCGCTATGGTTGAATGGGGGAGCGCGTCGTCGCGCGCGGGCGGTTGCATCCCGGCCGCCCGATCCACTTCGCACATCCAGCACCGCAGGAGCACCACGCATGCCGAAATCTCAACGGACGAAGCGAGTGCGCCGCGCGGGCGGCAGAGCGGCCCCGCGCCGGGCACGCCGGCCCGCATCGATCATCGTCGTCGCCAATCGCCTGCCCCTTCATCGCGTCGGCGCCGGGGCCACTGCGCGCTGGGAGTCGTCGGCGGGCGGCCTGGTGACGGCCATGGCGCCGGTGGTGAAGAAGCACCCGAGCGTGTGGGTGGGCTGGCCGGGCGGCGAATCGCGCCCGCGCCCCTTTGTGCACGAAGGCATGCGCATCCGCCCGGTGCATGTCTCGCGCGAAGATGTCGAGCGGTACTACAACGGGATGTCAAACCGGACATTCTGGCCGCTCTACCACGACGCCATCCGCACGCCTGAGTTTCAGCAGGAGTGGTGGGAGCGCTACGTGCTCGTGAATCAGCGCTTCGCCGACGCCGCGAGCAGGGCGGGCTCAAAGAGCGATCTCTTCTGGGTGCACGACTACCACCTGCAGCTCGCCCCGGCGATGATCCGGGCGGTGCGCCCGCACGCCCGGATCGGCTTCTTCCTCCACATTCCCTTTCCGCCGGAGGAGCTGTTCGAGTGGCTTCCCTGGCGCGAGGAGATTCTGCGCGGGCTGCTCGGGGCCGACATCGTGGGCTTTCAGACGCATACCGCCGCGCAGAACTTTTCGCGCCTCTGCCGCGACTACACCGAAGCGGAGGGCACCGACACCGAGCTGCAGTACCGCGGGCGGACGATTCACACCGGCGCATTTCCGATCTCGATCGAGTTCGACTGGTTTGACAGCCGGGCGCGGAGCGCCCAGACCAGGGAGCGCGTGTCCGAGCTGCGCCAGCGCCTGGGCGCGCGCCGGAAGGTGCTGCTGGCCATTGACCGCCTGGATTACACCAAGGGCGTGCTCCGCCGCCTTCAGGCGTTCGAGGAGCTTCTCGAGAGCGGGCGTGCCAGCGCCGAGACCTGCGTGTTCGTGCAGATCGCCACGCCCAGCCGCGAATCCGTCGCCGACTACTCGACCCTCCGCGACGAAGTGGAACGCGCTGTCGGTCGAATCAACGGCAAGTTCAGCCAGCCCGGCCGCGTCGCCGTTCACTACTTCCGGCGAAACCTCACGCGCGAGGAGCTCATCGCCTACTACGCCGCCGCCGATGTCATGCTCGTCACCCCGCTGCGCGACGGCATGAACCTCGTCGCCAAGGAGTACGTCGCCTGCCGAACCGACGAGAGCGGCGTGCTCGTGCTGAGCCAGTTCGCCGGCGCCGCGAGAGAGATGCCCAGGGCGCTCATCGTCAACCCGCGCGACCAGGCTCGATTCGTCGACACCATCGCCTCGGCCATGACCATGCCCCGCGCCGAGGCCCGCCTGCGCATGAGCATCCTCCGCTCGCGCGTCAAGCGCCACGACGTCCACACCTGGTGCGACGAGTTCCTGACCGAGCTGCGACGCTGACCGCGACACGCAGACCCCCGCCCCGCCCAAAAAAAAAGACCGGCCCTCGGGGGCCGGTCATTCATCCTCGATGATGCCACAAGCTCAGGCTCGACGCCGACGAAGCGTCGCCACGCCGGCCAGCGCCAACAGCCCCGCGGCCCCGGGCGTGGGAATCGCAAACTCGGCGCCGACGAGGTTGATGTTGTAGTTCAGATTGAAGGGCTGGAATCCGCCGGTCTGGGTGCGCCACCCCGCCAGCACCGTGCCCGGCACGGTCGGCCCGAACTGCATGCGCCGGTCGTTCGCGCTGCCGTTGGCCGGCGGCGGATCGGTGAACGGGAAGATCGAGTTGCCCATGCTGTCCAGGGCGCCGGCCTGGAAGGTGCCGCCGAAGCCCAGGTCGTTGCGGGCCACCGCGAGGTAGTAGAGCCCCGGGCCGTGCCCGCCGGAAACCAGCTCGGTGCCGATGATCGTTGAGAGCGTCGAAGTCGCATTCTCCGGGCGGTTGTCGTTCCAGGAGATCGCCACGCCCGTATCCGAGAACAGCCCGAGCACCGTGTCGCCCGAGGAGCTGTTCCCCGCGGGCCCGAAGGTCGACGCGCTGAACGCGGCGGGGTTGGTGATGCGGATCAGGAACATGTCCACGTCGTCTCGGAAGGTGATCGTTCCGCGGATCGTCAGGAGCGGCTGCTGCGCGGGGTCCGAAGATCCCGAGTCGGTAACGTTGGCGAGCAAGAGCATGTCGCCCGCGTCGGTCAGGCCGTTCAGGCCGCCCGAGTCGATCTCACGCCAGCGATTGGGAAACTCAGCCTGGGCGCTGGCGGAACCGGCAGCGGCCAACGCGACAAAGGACGCAACGAGCATGTGCCTCATGGGTCTCTCTCCGTAGTGCAGGGCCCGGGTTTTTGATCCGGGCGGACTCTCTCATTCAACCACTCTCTGGAGTCTGACACGAGTCTGAGACTCGGGCAAGGGACTTCTCAGAAGTTTTTCAGGAAGCAGCAAACATTTTCCGAATAGATCAATTATGCTCTTGAATCGGTCTGAGACTTTAGTTAGACTGAAGATGGGTATGATTTGCCGTCTCGTCCGCTCGCGGGATTGGTGGCCGAGGGTTCCGGCTGAAAGGAGGCACGGATGGCGATGCGATTGACGCCTTCGCCTCTCGTTCGCGCGAGGGGTGCATTCACGCTGGTTGAACTGCTCGTGGTGATCGCGATCATCGCGCTGCTCGTGGCGATTCTGCTCCCTGCGATTGCCGGGGCGCGGCGCGCGGGGCAGGCCAGCAAGTGCCTCTCCAACGTCAAGCAGATGATCACGGCATCGCACACCTACGCGAGCGACTACAAGGATCACATCTGGGGCGCGCGCGGATGGGGCAAGTACGGCCGCCCCGTCGTCAACGACGGCAGCCCCAACACCCTGGTGATCTACGAGCGGGGCCTGCTCTTCCAATACTGCGGCGACGTCGACGCCATTGCCGAGTGTCCGACCAACAAGCGGCAGCGTGCCACCGGCGCCGCCGCTCCGATCACGCCGGACCCGCTCTTCAACCACGAGAATCCCATCAACTGGGACTACACGATGGTCTACCGGATGGAAGGCGCGCGCGTCGATCTGACGCTGCAGGTCGGGTATCTCACCGATCCCAGCAGCTTCGGCCCCAACACGCCCAACATGATCGACGGCGCGCAGCTCAGCTTCTTCTCAGGCATGCCGCTCTTCATCGAGGAGAGCACCGCGTTCAACAACCAGCTCCTCGACACGGAAGACGCCGATCCGAGCAACGCCTCCTTCGGCCTCTTCGGCGGCTCGCGCGGCAACATCACCGGAGACCAGCCGACCGAGCGCCACGACGGCGCGGCGACCATCGGATTTCTCCAGGGTCATGCCGAGAGCATCAAGCTCCCGCACGGACCCGACCCCCTCGTCGCCGAGCCGCTCGACCTGACCGCCGACGGGTTCTACGTGCAGAGCAAGACGGGGTACCTCAAGCTGGAGCGGCGCAAGAACACCTGGGGCGCGATGGGCCCGTTCAGCTTCGGGTGGATCAACAATCCGTTCTGACCGCGGTCCGCTCGAGGCATCGCCTGCACGCGGGTTTCCCGCGCGCGGGCGGACCGATCGTCTGCATCCGCGTCTCCGCGCGGCACGTACCGGTCCACATGGATGGTCAGTTCCCTATAGTCCGGCGTCACCCCGAAGCTCTCGTGGATGAATCCATGTCGACCGGACCTCACGCCCAACCTTCATCGGTGTTTCGCGCGCCCGGCGCGGCGGGTGCCGGTGCCGCAGGGAGCGGCGGTGGGAGCGGCGGGGGAAACGGCGTACGGGAAGCCGCGTCCACGCAGGCCCTGGTCGACGTGGCCGGGGCGATCGCGGCCCTGCGAACGCGGATCGCGTCGGTCTACCTCGGGAACTCGTCGGCCATTGACAGCCTGCTGGTGTGCCTCCTTGCGCGGGGGCACTGCCTGATCGAAGACGTGCCCGGCGTGGGCAAGACGCTGCTCGCCAGCGCCCTGGCGCGCTCGCTCGACGTCCCGTTTTCGCGGATTCAGCTCACGCCCGACCTGCTTCCCAGCGACATCCTGGGCGTGTCGGTGTATCGGCGCGACACGGGCGAGTTCGAGTTCAAGCAGGGGCCCATCTTCGCGAGCATCGTGCTGGCGGACGAGATCAACCGCGCGACGCCGCGGACACAGTCGGCCCTGCTCGAGGCGATGAACGAGAGCGCAATCACGGTCGACGGGCGGACGCATCCGCTCGGGCAGCCGTTCATGCTCATCGCCACTCAGAACCCCAGTGACTTCGAAGGCACGTACCTGCTTCCGGAGAATCAGCTCGACCGGTTCCTGATGCGGATCACGCTCGGCTACCCGTCGCCCGCCGACGAAGCGCGCGTGCTTGAGCTGCGCCCGAGCAACTCTCCGTTGCACACGCTCGCGCCGGTCATGCACGGCGACGACGTGCTCGCGCTGCAGGCCCGGACGGACGCCGTGCGTCTCGATCGCTCGCTCGTCGAGTACATCATCGCCTTCGCGCGCGCGACGCGCGAGCACGAGGCGTTTCAGCTCGGACTTTCGCCGCGCGGAGCCCTCGCGCTCGCGCAGGCCTCCCGGGCGACCGCGGTGCTGGATGGTCGCGACTTCTGCGTGCCCGAGGACATCCTCGCGTGCCTTCACGCCGTCGTGGCCCACCGCGTCATCCCACGGGCCGTGCCGGGCGGGGGCATCGCAGGCGAGCGCGGCTCGGCGGCGAGCGTCACCACCGTCGCCCGACTCCTCGACGAAGTCATCGCCGCGCTTCCCAGCCCGGCGTGACCAGTCTCCCGCACCTCGCGGACACGGCTCCGGGTCTCGAACCCGTCGCACCTTCCGCCCGCCCTGGAGGCCGAAACCCCTCGTTCTGGTCCGGTGAACACCCGTCCGGTTACGCACGACGCCGCCCGAGCGGTGTCCCTTGGGTGTGTACCTGGTTTCGCCCGATTTCCGCGACGGATTGCCCAGCCGCCCGCGCACGACAGCCCGGCGGGGAAGCCCCGGGCGAAGCGACCTTCCGCGGCAGACCTGTGCCCACTGCGACTATGAGATCACCGGACTCGATCTGCCGGGAAGGCTCATCCGCTGCCCCGAGTGCGGGCGAGAGAATCGCATCGGCCACGTTGATCTCGATGCCGCTCACGAGGAAATGCCCGAGTGGTGGCGTCTGGCCATCGGACTGGGCTGGCCCGCGGCGCCCTGGGCGGTGTTCATGCTCGCGGCGATGGGCGCGGGCCCGGGTCCGCTGCTCACGGGGATGATCGTGCTCGGGGGGCTCGTGCTCTTTGTGGCGATCGCGCGGGCGACGTCGATCGCGTTTGATTGCTCGGTGCCCGGCCGCCGAAGCGAAGCGCTCTCGCGCACGCTCCTCTGGGCGATTGCGGGCAGCGTGGGCCTGATGATCCTCACGGCCGGGGCGGTCTTCTCGCTGTGGGCGATCGGCATGTTCATCGAGAGCGTGCGCCCGAAGTGAAGAGCCCACGGTCGCGCTGCCGACTCCTGGCGATCCGTCTCATCGCCCGAACAGCGAATAGTGATCGCGCACACGCGGGACGATGATCAGGAGCATCGCTCCCTGTCGGCGCGACGCCGGCTGGTCGCTCGCGGCGTCGGTCGTGCTCGCGGGTTGACCGCCGAGCAGCACCTCGCCGAGCGTCGGCGTTCGAAAGAGCGTCGCGCCCGCCGGGCCCAGGCGACCGTCGCTCGGATCGTCACGGCGCGAGTTTGAGTCAGCGTCGCGCCGTACCTCGCCAAGTTTCGGCACCACGGCGTCGCCGGTGTCGGCATCTCCGCTTTCGCCGGTCACAGGTTCGCCTGCCGAATCGTCGTCCGATCCAGGTCGCGCATACAGGATCGCCAATGCCTGACCGGAGCCAAGCCCGACGCGCGTGGTGAGGCGCGACAGAATCTGACCCCGCTCTTCGAGACCGCGCGGGCGCGAAGGCGGGTCGGCCAGCGTCCGCGACCAGGCGTCGCCGGCCCCGAGGGCCGACCGCGATGAGCCGCCTTCAACGTGCTGGAACGCGAGCTCGAGCCTGAGGATCGACTCGAAGCGCGCCCTGTCCGCTTCGGCATCGGGGCCCGATGTCAGCCGCGGCTCGCTCCAGCATCGAAACAGCAGTCGAAGGAAGCCCGGTCGCAGGCGCCAGCGCGAGTCGTGCAGGGCGATCACCCGAGGTGAATCGGCGCCCGGCTCGTGCAGCGCCTCGACCCATGACGGCCCCGAGGGCACGGACTGCGTTGAGCGGCTCGACCCGCGCATGCCGCCGAGCGCCGTGTCGAGTGCCGAGGCCAGCGCGGTCGCCCGGAGTGCGACGAGCCGGATGCCGCAGGCCTTGAGTGCGCGCCGCTGCTCCGGCTCGATCTCCATCGCGAGCGTGCCGGCGGCGTCGCCCGGGTTCTCGGACCCGGCACGCGCCACTTCCACGATCGCCGATGGGTCATCGACCACCACGGCCAGCAGCTCCGCTCCGTCATCGAGCGTGAACGCTTCGACGAGCGAACCTGGGCTCTGGTTGGCCGGTCGTTCCGTCGTACATGCCCCCATCAGGCCCACGGCAAGGCCCGCCGCAAGGGCCGGCGGAACGGCGCGCAAACCCATCCGGCCGCGCCTGCGAGGCACGGCCACAAGGATTCTGGACATTGAGTCGTCAGCGGTCGGCACGGCCAATCCTAAACCCATTTCAGCATCGATTCGCCCTTTTCGCCTGGCCGGTTGCCCGCCTGGCTCGTATGGCCTGGTCGAGGAGCATCTCATGCGAATCTCCGGGCGAGTTCGGCGTACCTGGGTCATGGTCGCGACAGGGGCCGTCGTCGCCTGCACCGCATCCGCCGCGCACGCTCAGTCCATCCCGGTCGTCAACCACGGCTTCGAGGCGAATTTCGCCGCGCCGAACAGTTTTCCCGTGCTCATCCCGGCCGGCTGGCAGCTCTTCGACCCCGGCACGATCGTCGAGTTCTCCGTCGACGCAGTCGGCGTGCTCAACCCCACCAACTCGACGTATTTCCCCGCCGGCGCGCCCGAGGGGAGCAACGTCGCCCTGATCTATCTCGACGGCGATCGCGGCACCACGCCCGTCGGGCTCCAGCAGACCGTTGACGCGGTCCTCGAATCGGGCGCGACGTACACGCTCGCCGTGCAGGTCGGCAACATCGCCTCGGGCGTCGGCGCGCCGCCGTTCGATTTCTTCTTCGATCTCGACGGCTTCCCCGGCTATGCGGTTCAGTTGCTCGCGGGCGGCGAAGTCATCGCGGAGGACCACAACTCGATGGGCGTCGGCGCCGCGCGCATCCCCGAAGGCGAGTTCAGGCTCTCGACCGTCACTTTCACGCCCGAAGCGGGCCATCCGCGGGTCGGGCAGGCGCTCGGCGTGCGCCTCATGAACCTGAACATGATCGATGCGCCGCAGAATCCCGGCATCGAAGTCGACTTCGACGACGTGCAACTCACGGTCACGCGCTGCGGCGCGGACTTCAACGCCGACGGCTCGCTCGACCCCGATGACCTGGGCGATTACATCAACTGCTACTTCGGCGTGCCGTCGTGCGACGGCGCGGACTTCAATGCCGACGGGTCGGTCGATCCCGACGACCTGGGCGACTTCATCAACGCGTACTTTGCCGGGTGCGCCTGATGTCGCTCAGCCGCGAAGGGCCCGGATCGCCGCGGCACGAGACTCGTTCTTCAAGCCGAACACGGCCGAGCCGGACACAAGCACATCGCACCCGGCGTCGATGACGCGGCGAGCGTTGTCGGGCTTGATGCCGCCGTCCATTTCGAGCCGCTGATCGGGCCGCAGGAGTTTCTTGATCGTGCGGGTCTTGTCGAGCGATTCCTCGATGAACTTCTGCCCGCCGAAGCCCGGGTTGACCGACATCACCAGGATCAGGTCCACCTTGCCGACATGCGGCAGGATCTTCTCGACCGGCGTCGGCGGATTGATGCACAGGCCCGACGTCACGCCCATCCGCCGCGCGCGCTCAGAGACCTCCGCGATCCGCTCCGGTGCGATGACCTCGACGTGAAACGTGAGATGGTTGCACCCGGCCTTGACAAACGGCTCGAAGAACATCTCGGGGTTGGTGACCATCAGGTGCACGTCGAGAAACGCCCCGGGGCACGCACGCCGGATGTCGCGCACCATGTCAGGGCCCAGCGTCAGGTTCGGAACAAAGTGCCCGTCCATCACGTCGACGTGCAGCAGGTCGGCGCCCTTGGCCAGCGCATCGGCGCAGTCGCCGCCCATATGACCGAAATCGGCCGAGAGGATCGACGGCGCCGACAGGGGCAAATGCGGAGGCTTGGTGAACAGGTCCGATCGGGGCGCGGCAGCGGTAGGGGGCATGCCCGTATTGTGTCCGCCCACGCCGGGAATTGCGAATCGCACCGCTCATGGCCTTCCGCCCCGTGTGGCCCCGCTGCCTTCCGATACGCTTGCCCCATGCATCACGTCCTCGGTCCCGACCGGCCCAATCTCCACGCGCACTTCTCGCGCGCCGCCCAGGCCGTGCTCGAAGTGGCTTCAGGCGATTCAATCTCATTCAGCACTCCCGACGTCGCCTGGGGGATTGAGCCACCCACGAGCACGATCGCGCCGCGGCGAAAGGTCGAGCCGCGCGACCCTGCTCGCGACAACGGGCCGTGCATGTGCGGACCGGTCGCCGTGCGCGGGGCGCGAGCGGGCGATGTGCTCGAAATTGCGATCGAGCGCGTGCGCCCCGTTGCCTGGGGCTGGACCTATGCCGGCGCGGGCATGTCCACGCCCGCCCTCAACCGCGCGCTGGGCATCGGTGACGCGCCGCTCACGCTCGCCCGCTGGGCGCTCGACCGACAGCGCGGCACCGCCACCAGTGACTCAGGCCTCGCCGTGCCCATGCGCCCCTTTCCCGGCATCATCGGCCTCGCGCCGGATGCCGACCACTCCAGCGGGTGGACCCCCGGGCCCACCGGCGGGAACATGGACTGCCGCGAACTGATCGAAGGAACCACGCTCTTCCTCCCCGTGATGGTCGACGGCGCGCTCCTCTCCGTCGGCGACGGGCACGCGGCGCAGGGCGATGCTGAACTCTCCGGGACGGCGATCGAGTGTGCGCTCGAAGAGCTCTGCCTTCGCCTGACGCTCCGGCGTGATATGAACCTCGCCGGACCGGTGGCGCGCACGTCCGCCGGCTGGGTGACGCTCGGGTTTGCGCCGACGCTCGATGCCGCCGCCGAGCAGGCCGCGGGCGCGATGCTCGACGTCATGACGCGCGAGCTCGGCGTTGCGCGGGCCGAGGCGCTGGCGCTCGCCAGTGCGTGCGTGCACTTGCGCGTCACGCAGATCGTCAATCCGCTCCGCGGGGTTCACGCGCTCTGGGCTGTCTGAGTTCATCAGTACGCTCGCCGCAATCCTCATCGGCCGTCGCCTACTTTCCCGCCCCATCTGCGGCAGACCGTTTCCTGTTCAGTTCAGCCAATCGGGCCCGCGCCTTCACCGAGCGTGCGTGCTCCGGCCCGAGCGTCTTCTCGAGCACGCCCAGGCTCGATTCGAGCAGCCGTTCGGCCTCCGCAAACTGCCCCATCTGCCCGAGGCACTCGCCGAAGTTGTTCTCGAAGATCGCGATGTAGTAGTGACCCTCCGGCAGCGTCGCCCGGCACCCCGCCAGCAGGTCCCGGAACATCGCCTCCGCCTCGCTGAGCCGGCCCAGCCGCTGCAGCAGCGTCGCCAGGTTGTTCATCGGGCCCCAGGTTTCCTGGTCGCGGCTGCCCTTGGTTCGCTGGCGGATCTCGACGCAGCGCCGATACAGCCGCTCGGCCTCGTCATCGCGCCCGCGCTCTTCGAGCACGAAGGCGAGTCCGTTGAGCGCGATCTGCGTCTTGGTGTGCTCCTCGCCCAGCGCCGCTTCGAGCCCGCTCAGCGCTTCGCGAAACAGCGGCTCGGCGCCGTCGAGATCGCCCTGCCCCACGAGCGTGACGCCCAGGTTGATCGCGCTGGTGAGCGTCGCGGGATGCTGATCTCCCAGCACGCGCCGGCGCGACGCCAGCGCTTCGCGCAGCAGTTCGGTCGCCCGCGCCGATTGGCCCGCCTTCTGCAGGTTCGCCGCCAGCGAGTTCAGCGACGCCAGCGTGGCCGGGTGGTCCGGCCCCAGCAGGCGCCGGCGCGATTCGAGCACCGGCTCCATCAGTTCCACCGCCTCGGTGAACCGCCCCGCGTCCTTGATCGCGATCGAGAGGTTGTGCCGGAGCGTGAGGGCCTGCGGATCGTCCCCCGGATTGCCCCCGCCGGCGCGCACCGCGCCTTCGACGATCTCGATGGCCTCGCGGAACATCCGCTCGCCTTCTTCAAGCTTCCCGGTCTCAAGGAGCACCCGCGCAACGTCGCCCATCGCCGTGCCGGTCTCGACCGCGCGCCCGCCGTGGCGCGCGCGCGCTCGCCGGAGCGCTTCTTCCGCGTGCGTGCCGGCTTCTTCGAGCTTCCCCCGATCCGCGAGCACGCCCGCGAGCGCCCGCAGCGCCTCGGTCACCTGGTCGCTCTCCGCGCCGTGCGCCTGCCGAGAGAGGTCGAGCACGGCCCGCGCGCTCGCCTCCGCCTCGTCCATCCGCGCCAGGCTCTGGTACGTGCGCGACATCGTCGATTGCAGCGATGCCGCGATCCGCGGTCGATCGGCAAACGCGCGCGGCACATCCCGCCCCGCCTGGTCCAGCACCTCGCGCACCGTCACCTCGCGCCCCTGCGCCGCGTCCGGATCGATCGACGCCAGCATGTTGCTCAGAAAGTCACTCAGCGCCCGCGCGTTGTCCGCCTCGTCCGCCGCCACGGCCCGCGCGGCGTCCGCCTCCTCGCGCCGCCGCTCCGCCAGCGCACGCCCGCGCGTCGCCTCGATCGCCTGCCACGTCGTCGCGATCGTCCCGGCGATGAGCATGAGCAGCGCCGCTCCCGCGCCGAGCACCAGCCCGCGATTCCGCCGTGCAAACTTCCGCAGGATGTACACGCTGCTGGCCGGCCGCGCCAGGATCGGCTCGTCGCGCAGATATCGCTCCAGATCGGCGCCGAGTTCGCCCGCCGATTGGTACCGCCGCGACGCTTCCTTCTCCATCGCCTTCGCCACGATCGTCTGCACGTCGCCGCGCAGGGCGCGGTCCATCGCGCCCAGCGGCGTCGGCTCGTGCTGCGAGATCGTCTGCGCCGCTTCGACGAGCGTCTTGCCCTCCAGCCGGTGCGGCAGCCGCCCCGCGAGCAACTCATACAGAATCACGCCCAGCGTGTACACGTCGCTTCGCGCATCCACTTCATCCGGCCGCCCGGCGATCTGCTCCGGGCTCATGTACGGCACCGTCCCCACCACCTGCCCCGCCGCCGTCGCCATCGTTGCGCCGCCCGCCAGGTCAGCATCCGTCGCGCGGGCCACGCCGAAATCGAGAATCTTCGGCTGCGCAACCGCTTGATCCGCCGCGCGAGTCGCCCCCGCGTCGCTCACCGGGCGCGCGTCGACCGCTGGCCGAACGAGAATGTTCGCCGGCTTCAGGTCGCGATGCACGACGCCCTTGACGTGGGCGTGCTGCACGGCGTCGCAGATCCGCACCATGAGCGCCACGCGCGCCCGCGCGTCGAGCCCGCGCGCGTCGGCAAACTGCGTGAGCGGCTCCCCCTCGACATACTCCATCGCAAAGAACGGCGCCCGCAGCTCTCCGCCATCGGTTCCGCTCGCCGCGCTCCCGGGCAAGCCCGGCACCGCGTACTGACCCGCTTCGTACACCTGCGCGATCCCCGGGTGCTGCAGCCGCCCGAGAATCTGCGATTCGTGCTCAAATCGCCGCATCAGCCGCGGCGTCACCAGCCCCGGACGAATGACCTTGAGCGCCACGGTCCGCCGCGGTCGCTCCTGCTCCGCGAGGTACACGACCCCCATGCCCCCCTCGCCGAGAATTCGTTGAATCGTGTAGGAGCCGATGCGCCGCGGACCGGGGGCGGCTCCGTCATTCGGTGCGCGTGAAGCGTCCGCCCTCGCGCTTGCCACACCATCGATCGGCGGGGTGGTCGCCGCTTCACGGAGCGACAGCGGTTCATCGCCGCGGACGATCGTGCGCGACTCCTGGGCCCCCATCAACCGCTCCACTTCGTCCCGCAGGCAAGCATCACCCGCGCAGCGCCGGTCGAGCAACTCGCGCCGAGCAGCGCCGGCAAGCCCGGCCGCTTCACGGACAATCGCGCGCGCGGCATGTTCCTGATTCGAGGGCATGTGAGCGGGCGATGGGTGTTGGGTGGCGGAAAAATCGGCCGCTCGGCACCCCCGAGCCGAACCGACAGTATTCCCCAAACCCTGCCATTGGTCCATCCCATCATCAAAGGGAATCCAGCCTCAGAGCTTGGAAATCGGGCACATTCGGTTCGCCCGGATTGTTGAGTGGGCCAAGTTGTCCACAACGCAACCCAAACATTGACATGCGGAGTATGTCTGGTAAACTGATCCCGTCAGGCTCGCGCCCGGCTCGCCCCTGACCGGTTGTCCGAATCGCTTGATTCGGCCCGCCTCGGCCGGTCCCCGAATCGCCTGGGCTCGCACGCTTCGGCTCGCGAGACTCAGCCCCGCTTCGGCAATGAAAGGTGGTCCATCATGTCTCGCGCTCCCTCTCCGGCTTCTTCCGCGTCGACCTCCGGCAACGGCCTCCGGCCCAAGACGCCCGTCGAAGTGAAAGGCGCCCCCGCCGGGCGGCCCGGAACTCCGGGCGCCAGCGCCGCAGGCGCTCCTTCCCCAATCGCCTCCAGCTCCAAGCCGCCGGCTGGCCCGACCGGCACGCCAGGCACCGCGTCCGGCTCGGGTTCAGGCGCAGCGTCATCCGCGGGCGCCCCCGCTCCCCTGCCTTCCAAGGAAAAGCTTCAGGCCATCAGCACCACCGTCGCGCAGATCGAGAAAGCCTTCGGCAAGGGCTCGATCATGAAGCTCGACGAGCACGCCTACCTCGCCATCCCGGGCATCTCCACCGGTGCGCTCTCCCTCGATCTCGCCCTCGGCGGCAAGGGCATTCCCCGCGGTCGAATCGTCGAGATCTTCGGCCCTGAATCCAGCGGCAAGACCACCCTCTCGCTCACCGTCGCCGCCCAGGCTCAGAAGGAGGGCGGCGTCGCCGCGTTCATCGACGCCGAGCATGCGCTCGACCCTTCGTGGGCCCGCAAGATCGGCGTGAACATCGACAACCTGCTCGTGAGCCAGCCCGACACGGGCGAGCAGGCGCTCGAGATCTGCGAGCTGCTCGTCCGCTCCAACGCCGTCGATGTCATCGTCGTTGATTCGGTCGCCGCGCTCATCCCGCGGGCCGAGATCGAGGGTGAAATGGGCGACGCGGTGGTCGGCATGCAGGCCCGGCTCATGTCCCAGGCCATGCGCAAGCTCACCGGCGTCATCGCCCGTTCCAACTGCACCGTCGTCTTCATCAACCAGATCCGTGAGAAGATCGGCGTCATGTTCGGCAGCCCCGAGACCACCCCCGGCGGGCGCGCGCTCAAGTTCTATTCCTCCGTCCGCATCGACGTTCGCCGCACCGGCGCCATCAAGGATGGCGATATCACCGTCGGCAACCGCACGCGCGCCCGCGTCGTCAAGAACAAGGTCGCGCCCCCGTTCCGCGATGCCGAGTTCGACATCATGTTCGATGAAGGCATCTCGACCGCCGGCGATCTCCTCGATCTCGCCGTCGCCAGCAACGTGATCGAGAAGTCGGGGGCGTGGTTTACCAAGGGTGAGTTGCGCCTCGGACAGGGGCGCGAGAACGCCAAGAAGTTCCTCAAGGACAACCCCGACCTCTCGAAGGAAGTCCGGGCCGCGGTCCTGAAGTTGCGCATGGCGATGCCGGCGGGCGCGCCCGCCGCCGCTCCATCGGGCGACACGGAGTAGGCGAAGCTCACCCGTGCGATCGGAACATGAGCCACGAGTCCGCGTTCGGCACGCCGAGTGACGCCTCGCCCGTGCCGAGCCGGGCGCTGGCCCATCGCAGCGGCGCCTCGCCTCCACGCTCCGCGCTCGACCGCGCACGCTCGCCTGCGCGCAGAAACCGCGGCGCAGCGTCAGCCTCGGCACTCGCGCGCGAATCCGGCTGGCCGACCGCAACCACCGGCGCGATGCCCAGTTCATCCTGCTGGCTCGCGCGCGATGCAAACAACGCCCGCGGGCGCACGTCGATCCGCACGGGAACCGCCCCGCTCGAGTTTGAGAACCCGTCGAAGACCTGCACCGTGAACGCCGTCAGCGTTCCCTGGAAGTTGGTCGGCGGGAAGTAGATGAGCCAGTCGCCCGGGCCGACGAGCGTCTGCCCCGGCGTGACGGCCTGCCCGTTGCGGAACAGCCGGCCCGCCGCCACCGTCGTGACGCGGAACTGCAGCGTGTCCCCGTTGGCGTCGGCCTGGTCGCCCGCGGCGAGCAGAAGCCCGTAGGGAATCAGCCCCGCGCGATTCGCCCGCGCTCCAAAGAGCGTGCTCACTTCGGTGAGCGTCGGCGCAACATTGCCCGGCGGCGGGTCGGGCGGAGCGAGATTGATGATCGCCTCGCCCAGCGCGAGCAGGCTGACACGCCCGAAGGAGGCGCCCGTGTTGGGCACATTGTCGTCCTCGTCGTCCCCGTCGGTGATGCTCGCCGCCGACGAGACGAGCAGCATGCGGAACTCGGCAACCGTGAGTCGCCGCCCAAGCTCGCGCAGAGCAAGCTGCTGCGCGACGATGGCCATGCCCGCGACCTGCGGCGAGGCCTGACTTGTCCCGTGCATCGTGATCGTCCCGCTGATCGACGAGGCGCCGCTCACGGGCGCACCGACGGCGAAGATGGTCTGAATGGTCGTCGAACGCTGCGAGAACGGCGCCAGTCGATCCGGGCCGGTCGACGGCGCGCTCGCGCCGCCGGCGTAGCTGAATCCGCCGACAGCGCTCGAATACACCGCGCCGACGGCGATCGAGTTCGGGTCGGCCGCCGGATAGGCCGCCCCCTGCTGCCCGAAGTGCGAATAGGAATTGCCCGCCGCGGAAACGACGATGACGTTCAACGCGCTCAGCACGGCGAGCTCGTCGGCGATGCCGTAGAGCGCGCGCGCCGACGCGTGATTGCCGCCGTCGCCGAGCGACATGTTCACCGAGACGATGTTGTAGACGATCGCATGGGCGATGGTCCACTGGAGCGCGCGCTCGATGCTGCCGAACGTGCCCGCGCCCGAATCGGAGAAGACCTTGAGCGCAATGATGCTCGCGCCGGGCGCGATGCCGCGATAGGCGCCGTCGCTCGACGCGATGATGCTCGAAACGTTCGAGCCGTGCCCGTCGACATCGCGCGCGATCGGATCGTTGTCGGCAAAATCGTATTGATAGACGATGCGGTCGGCGACGCCGTCAGCGTTCGCGTCGGGCCCGAAGAACGGATGCGTCAGGTTGATGCCCGTGTCGAGGATGACCGTCGAGAAGCCCGAACCATCAAGCCCGGCGAAACGCGGATCGGCGGCGAACTGATCGACCTGCATGAGTGCGTGTGCCGAGGCGACCGTGCCCGGCCCGGCGACGGCGCCGAAGAGGCGCGGCCCCGACCGCGGCAGCGCGACCGACGCCGCCGACGACGACGTCGAAACCGCGCCGGCCAGGCGCGCCAGATCGAGCGGACTCACATCGAAAAGGCTGCGTGCTTCGAGCGCGAGAAACGACTCGCTCGCGATGGCGAGAGCGCTCGCGTCGCCGGCCGCTCGGCGGGCCGACCGGAACGAACGCGTCTTCCGATGCCCGAAGATCTCGCCCAATGGACCGCCCTCCGATCGGGAAGGTCGGCGCTCGGAGGCGATGAGCGGAGAAGCAAGCCGGGTGCGAGGTGGGCTCGGGCGTCGTGCGCGCGGTGCAGCCCGCCGGGCTTGCCGCGTCGGCGGTTATCGGGGCGTGCGGAATTCACGAGGGCGTGTAGACGATCCGGCGCGTGGCGAGCTCGGCAAGGATGTGCTCGACGCGCGCGGGGCCGCCGGAGCCGAGTGCGACAGACTCCGGGGCGTTCACGCCGGGGCTGTGGAATCGCACGGGACTCGACGGATCGGCGACAAGCATGCGCGCCAGGACCGCGCACGGCAGGGCGGTCGTGCGGGCCATGCTCGTGGACTGCGTCGTGCGGTCAAAGAAATCCAGCAGGTCCCATTGATGCCGGGCGCGGGCGCCGCCCTTTTCGCCGAGCGCCAAGACGCGCATCACCGTCAAGTCTTCTTCGCCGGGCTCGTAGGTCCACTGGGGGAAGAGCAGGCGTGCGGTGACGTCTCGCGGCGAGACGCGCGCTGCCGGCGCCCCGGGCGCGAGCGATGATGGAACGTCGATGGCCGATTCGTCAAACAGCCCGGCGGCGCGGAAGGCGCGCATGAGCTCGATGTGCCCGGGATATCGGAGCGTCTTCTCCTTCATCCACGGCACGCGCCCGCGATGGCTCCCGCAGAGGCTGCGCAGGCCGTCGGTGTTGAAGGCTTCGAGCGTGCCGACGCCGGCGAAATCCATGAGTTCGGGCTCGCTGAGGGCCTCGCGCGTGACGATCTCGCCGCGCTCGACCAGGCGCGCCGGGCGCGTGTACTCCTCGATCACGTCGGCCGGAGCGAACGCGGCCTTGTACTGGAACGGCCAGCGCCGCTCGCGCGGCAGGCCGCCGACGTAGATCTCGATCGCGTCGCAGCGGTCGAGCCGGCTCGCGCCGTGCGCGGCGAGCAGGTGGCTCATCCCCGGGGCGACGCCGAAGTCGTACACGACCGTGACGCCGCGAGATTGTGCCAGCGCGTGCAGCCCGCGCGTGGGCTCGGTCGGGTCCTCGGCCATGAAGGAAATGTCGGCGTAGGGGCGCCCGGCGTCGATGACGGCGCGCATCGCAACAAGACCGATGCGCGACGAGAGCGCGCCGAGCACGACGTCGGCCTCGGCGGCGAGGCGCATCACGGCGCGCGGGTCGGCGAGATCGGCCGCGACGGTGCGCAGCGACGAACCGGCTTGAACGGCGCCTGTCCGCGCAAGCCGCGTGCGGACCGCGGCGAGGTTCGTTTCGCGAATGTCGGCGACGGTCACCTGCCAGCCGTCGTCGGCGGCAAGATCAACCGCCATGACCGAACCGACCATCCCCGCGCCGAGAACAAGAGCTTTGGGCATGGGCTGAGCGTATGAAGCACAAGAAGAAGCGGCGAAACTGGAAACCGGGAGGGAAGCGGCTGATACTTGCCTTGCCGCCACTTTAGCTCAGCGGTAGAGCGATGCTTTCGTAAAGCATAGGTCCAGGGTTCAAATCCCTGAAGTGGCTTTCAGGCCTGAGGCGCGAAGGTTGAACCGTTCGGGGCGAAGCGCAACTGGAGGCCTGGAACCCCAAACCAGCGGCATCAGGCGCGAGGTCTGAGGCGTGAGGCCAACGGCGTGAAAGCACGCTGCTTGCACGATGCTCCGTTCGTGCGCGTCAGCCCAAGCGCGAACCCGAACAAACACACCGTCGCCGACCATCGCTCAGAAGAGCGGTCCGGTTGCGGCGCGATCTCGGCGCGTGCGGCACGGCCGACCGTTGACCTGCCGGCGGCACCTGGCAGTGCGCCTCCGCGGAGCGCTTCGGCGTCTGGATTCAGTACTTGCGAATGACGCCGCGCACGATGCCCTGAATCTTGCACTCGCGAACGATGATGGGGGAGAAGGAGGCGTTGGCGGGCTGCAGGCGGATGTGGTCCTGCTCCTTGTAGAAGGTCTTGAGCGTTGTCTGCCCGTCGGGGAGGAGCGCGACGACCCGTTCGCCGTTGGAGGCAACGTCTGTCCGTTCACAGAGGATGAAGTCGCCGTCGAGGATGCCTTCATCCTTCATGCTGTCGCCCGTGACCTTGAGGGCGAAGGTGGTGGTGGCCCGCCCGGCGCGGGGGCCGAGCATGCCGACGACGTCGAGCTCATCCTGCTCGGCGACCTTTTCGATGGGGTAGCCCGCGGCGATCTTCCCGACGAGCGGGAAGCGGAGGGGGCGGCTCTCGTCGGGAACGGCGATGCCCTCAGCGATCGACAAAGAGCGAGCCTTGTTCGGCTCGCGGATGAGCGCGCCCTTCTTGATGAGGGCCTCGACGTGTTCGAACACGGTGACCTTGCTCACGCCGATCTCGTCGGCGAGCTCCTGCATGGTCGGCGAAAAGCCGTGACGGATCCGCCAGTCGCGGATCAGGGCGAGAATGCGGAGCTGCTTGGGAGTGAGGTTCATGCGGAGTCTCCTGGGAGGCATGAGAACGGCAGAGCGCGAGCGGTACGAAGCCGCGCACGAACGGTCGCGGATGGGCGGCGCGGCGAGCGCTGTCCGGACCCATGAGCTTGATGAACGTTCGGACGGCCGATGACGCCGACGCGAGGGACCGATGCTGAGCATCGAGAAGTGCCTCGGCCGCGAGGAGCGCCTGGGCTCCGGTCATGCGATCGCACCGGGGCCAGGGGCGGGCGTGCCGCGCGAGCCGCAGCGCGGGTGCCGGAACGCGCGAAGGCGACGAGGCCGATCGGCTGGCCGGCGACCTCGTGGACACGAAATCGAGCACGAAATCCCCTCCCTGGCCAAGGCGAAGGAGTGGGGGAGTGATGAGCAGCCGACGCGGCTGAGCCGCGGACCCGGATGCCGACGCGCGAGCACCCAAGGAGCGACGCGCCGGCGGGCGGGTGTTGAGCCACGCGAACACGCGATCGACGAAAACGATCGCCTGTGCGCGAATTCCCCCGGCCACCCCCGAGGAAGCCACGAGCAGGCGGGTCGGGTTCTGGTTGCTGCGAGGGCCGGAGGAGGACTGAGGCATCGGGATTCTCACGTGTAAGACGCACCATGTGTGAGGGCCGATGGGTTCCACCCAAGATCGCGCCGGGACTTCCTCCGGCGGACGAACGACGCGCACTCGTCGCATCGTTTGGTAAAGACTAGCCAATCATCGACCACACGGCAAGCGATCTTTGGATTTTTTTTGGTCGGCGATCGGGTATCGGTTCGGGCTGAGGATGCATGCGGGCAGATCGATCGACCCGTCCGGACATGCACAAAGCTTGTAACTGCAGATGTTTACGCGCCAGGATGCGCGACGCGGCGCAGCCGTGAACCGGCCCTTGATACGCGCCGATCGAGTTCCAGGAATGTCAGGTCGGAACGCACGGCACTGGGGTCGAGGCCGGTCGCCGCACAGAGTTCGTCGGCCGTCAGCGGCTCGGCGAGCGCTGCCAGGATTCGCGATTGTGAGGGCGAGAGGGCGCGGGCGAGCCGCGGCGCCGGTTCGAGCACCGGCGTGGCGCGGGGTGCGACAGTATCTGGGGAAAAAAGGTCGGTGGGCGTGTGCGGTGAGGTGGTGTCGCTCCCCCGCCCGGCGTATCGAGCCGCGTGCGTGTCGGCGTGAAGGTGACGGGCGGGAGATTCGAGGAGTGAAAGCACGTCAGCGGGTTCGGTGACCAGGAGCGCCCCGCCGTCCTTGAGCAGGTCGAGCGAACCCTGCGAAGCGGGCGAGTCGACGCGTCCGGGCAGCGCGAAAACCTCGCGGCCATGGTCCTCGGCGGCGACCCTGGCGGTGATGAGAGCTCCCGATCCGCGGCCGGCCTCGATCACGAGCACCCCGAGGGACAGCCCGGCGATGATGCGGTTGCGCGCGGGGAAGTTCTCGCTTGAAGGGGCGGTTTCGAGAGGGAGTTCGGAGACGATGGCCCCGCGGCCGTCGGCGATTCGGGCGAACAGCTCGGCGTTCTCTTCGGGATAGGTGTGCGCCAGGCCGCAGCCGAGCACGCAGATTGTTCGTCCGTTGTTTCGCAGAGCCGAGCGGTGGGCGGCGGTGTCGATGCCGCGGGCGCCGCCGGAGACGATGGTGAGGCCGGAAGCGGCGAGATGCCCGGCGAAGCGCTCGGCCTGCTCGACGCCGTAGTGCGTGCAGGAGCGCGAGCCGACGATGGCGATGGGGTATCGATCGGCGGGAGGCTCGGGATCGGTCTGATTGGGATGCGTCGCGGCGTGGAGCGTGCCGCGGACGTAGAGGATGGTGGGCGCACCGGGCGTCTGCGCGAGGAGCGGGGGATAGGTGGGATCGCCGAGGGGGATGAGCGAGACGCCGAGTTTCTCGGCGAGGGCGAGTTCGCGATCGGCGCGCGCGGCGGCATCGCGCAGTGATTCGAAGATCGCGCGGGCCTTGGCGTCGCCGATGCCGCGAATGGTCTTGAGGGCGGCGAGGGATGCGCCGAGAGCGACCTCGGGAGAGCGGAAGGACTCGAGCAGCCGCGCGATGAGCACGGGCCCAAGCCCGGGGGTGAGGGAGAGGGCGAGGAGGCTGCGGATTCGAGGTTCGGCGGGTTCCGACATGGGTGAAGAGATTAGTTGGTTTTGTGCCTTCTTGAAAGCCGGGCGACAGGGCGGCCCGGTCGCCGACACGTGGTGTGAGAAACGTCTCGCCTGGCTTGGCATCCGATAGGCTGTGGGCACTTTGGTCCAGGTCGTGTTGCTGTCGTACGTGCTGATCGGCATCGCCTTCGCGGGTGCCTTTGCGTGGCGCGGGGCGGGCGTGCTCGATCCGGCGGCGCGCGGCGCGCCCCTGGGGTTTCGGCTGTTCATCGCTCCCGCGGCGGCGGCGCTCTGGCCCGTGCTGGGAGTGAAATGGATTCGCGCGAGGCGGACGAGCCGGGCGGTTGCCGGCGGTGCGCGTGCGGGGAGCGTCGCGGCCGGGGGAGGTGCGGCGTGATCCGGGCGCAGCGGCGAGTGCATTCGTGGGTGTGGGTCGGGCTTGGCGCGGTCGTCTTGGTCCTGATTGCCGTTGGTCTTGCCGGCCGGCGTGCTGAACCGGTGCAGGATCGGTTGCCGGGCGCGGGTGCTCGATCGGGCACGGCTGCGGGGCCTTCTTGCGCGGCATCGACGAACGGCGGCGCGGGGGGCATCGAAAAGCGTGCGCGCGAGCCGGACGGAGGTGGCGCGTGAGCGTGACATACGGCGCCATCGGCTGGAATCGCCAGAAGCGGATCTACGACTTCGTTCTCATCGGCACGGTCATTGCGTACATTGCGGCGTTTGTCGTCGTGGGCAAGGTGGTGTCGGGCACGGGAGATGCCGTGCATGATGACGCGATGCTGCTCATCCGCGCGCTGGGAACGTGCGGGCTGCTCATGCTGCACGTGGTGTTGTGGATCGGGCCGCTGTGCAGGCTGGATGCGAGGTTTCTCCCGCTGCTGTACAACCGTCGGCACCTGGGCGTGGCGACCTTCGGCGTGGGCGCGGCGCATGCGCTGCTCACGCTCGTGCAGTATCACGGGTTCGGGAACGTGAGCCCGATCGTGTCGCTGGTCGAGAGCAACACGCGGTATGGATCGATCGCCGGATTTCCGTTTGAGGCCCTGGGCGTCGCGGCGCTCCTGATCCTGTTCCTGATGGCCGCCACGAGCCATGACTTCTGGCTCAGCGTGCTCTCGGCGCGGGCATGGAAGTGGCTGCACATGAGCGTGTACGCGGCGTACGCGCTGCTCGTGCTGCACGTCGTGCTCGGCGCGCTGCAGCAGGAGCGCAGCCCGGTGCTCGCGACGCTGCTCATCGGCGGGGTGCTTGCAACGGCGGGCTTGCACGTGATCGCGGCGCGGCGCGAGCGGCGAAAGGACGCGGGAGCCGCGATGGGCGAAGGCGGAATGATCGACGCCTGCGGCGTGAGCGAGATTCCCGATGGGCGGGCCAAGGTCGTGAGCGTGCCGGGCGGGGAGCGGATCGCGGTGTTCAAGTATCGCCAGACCGGCGGTGCGGAAGCAGGCGCGGGCGGGCGCCTGGTCGTGAGCGCGGTGGCGAACGTGTGCGCGCACCAGCAGGGGCCGCTCGGCGAGGGGAAGGTGGTGGATGGGTGCATCACCTGCCCGTGGCACGGGTACCAGTATCGGCCGGGGGATGGATGCGCGCCGCCGCCGTTTCATGAGAAGATCGCGACCTTCCGCGTGAGCGTGCGCGGCGAGCGCGTGCTGGTTGACCCGAAGGCTCTGCCGGCGGGGACGGCCGTGCCGCCCGTGGTGGCGGATGGCGCCACGGCACGAACCGAGGATGCGGAGTTCTACACGGGGTACCTGCCGGCGGCGCCGCGGGGCATCGCGCGCATCACCCGTCGTGGCGCGGCGGCGATCGTCGCGCTGGCGGTGGGCGTGGCATCGCTGACGTCGGCGGTTCAGAACGCGCCTGTGCCCAGCGCCTGGCCAATGGAGCCGATCGCACTCGAGGGGACGCTCGTCGCCGATCCGTACCCGATGCTGCTGAGCGTGCGCGTGGCCGATGGCGGCGACCCCGCGCGGCTGCAGGGCGCGGAGACGGCGCTCCTGGTGGCGACGGGCAAGTTCGGGTTTCTCGAGCCGGGCGAAGTCTGCGGGCCGGCGGAGCGGGCGGAGTACGTGCTGTCGGCGGCGCTGGCGCGACGGGTGGAGGAGATCAGGCAGTCTTCGGGCCGGCGCGTGCGCGTGCGCGGCACGCTCCTGCGCCGCGAGGGCCGGATCGCCATCGAGGTCGGCGACGAAGGGGAAGCGCTGCGGGTGATGGAGTCGGTTGAACCAGGCGCCGCACGGCCGGCGGGCCAGAGCCTCGGCCCGGTGACGCTCGTGGGCGAAATTGTTGACCCGAAGTGCTTTTTCGGCGCCATGAAACCTGGCGAAGGAAAGACCCACAAAGCCTGCGCCATCCGGTGCGTCGCGGGCGGCATCACGCCGGTGCTGGTGCTCCGCGATGCACGCGGAGAGTGGACGTACGCTGTGGTGAGCGCCCCCGGCGGCTCGCCGGCGAATGGCCTGGTCCGGCCCTTCGTGGGCGAACCGGTCCGGGTTCGCGGCCAGCTCCGCGAGCGGGCGGGCGTGTACATGCTCGAAGTGGGCACGGAGGGCATCGAGCGCTTGTGACATGAGATCTGCGCATAATGAGAAACCCATGACGATGAACCAGGTTGAGTGCAACGGCTGCGCGTGCGGCGGTCGAGCTGGATCAGAGACGGTGGACACCGGCGCGATCCCCGCGGAAGCGGCGGCGGCGTCGGAACTGCTGGGGCGCTGCCGGGCGCTCCTGGCGAGTCTGCCGGCGGAGGTGTATGTCCGCCCGTCGCAGGTGCTGCCGGGCGGGACGGTGGGCAAGCACATGCGCCATCTGCTCGATCACTATTTCGCGCTGGCGGGCGCGGAGACGCCGGGGGCGCGCATCGACTATGACCACCGCGACCGTGACCCGGCGACCGAGACGAGCGTGCTCGTGGGGCTGGCGATGCTCGACCGCGCGGACCGGCAGATGCGCGCGCTCAAGCGCGAGAGCCTCGAACGGACGGTGCGCGTGCGCTCGATGATCGACGCGGGCGGCGCCTGGGCCGATCACGGTTCGACCCTCGGGCGCGAGCTGGCGTTCGCCACGCACCACGCGCTTCATCACGCCGCGATGATCGGAGCGATCTGCCGCGAGCTGGGTGTCGCCGTCGATCCGGCGTTCGGGAAAGCGCCCTCGACGACGGCTCACGAGTCGGTCCTGCGGCAGGAGATCGTGGCGCGCTAGCGGCATCGGAACGAGGTCGTGAACCGAACGGGATTTGACAGGTCAGGCGATTTCAGTCTCGCAGGCCGGCGTGGAACCAGTTGCATGTGCACCGTGTCGATGATTGCGATGGGAGCGGGGGACACGCGGGGTGGCAGCCGAAGCCCGCGGCTGCGCATCGTCGTGAACCGTGATGAAGAGCGCGAGCGCCCGCCGGCGATTCCGCCACGCTGGCATGAGCTTGAGGACGCGGCGGGCCGGCCGTGCGGACGCGCGATCTGGCCCATCGATCCGCTCGGCGGGGGCACGTGGGTGGGAGCGTCCGAGCGTGGGCTCGCGCTGCTCCTGCTCAACGGGAACCCGGAGCCCCGGCCCGTGCGCCCGTGCGCCGACCGCGTGCTCTCCCGCGGCGGGATCATTCCGCTGCTCATCGGCCGCGCCGGCGTCGATGATGCCGTGGCGGGGGCCCTGGGCGGACTCATCGAGTTCGAGTGCTACCCGGCGTTTCGGCTCGTCGCGGCGGAGCCCGGGCTGGTTCGGAGCGTCGAGTGGGACGGCCGGGAAGCGCGCGTCGCTGAGCATGACCCGCGGGCCTGCTGCTTTGTGAGTTCCGGCCTCGGTGATCGCTGCGTCGCGGTGCGCCTGCCGCTGTTTGATGAGATGGTCCGGGCCGACCCGACGCCGGCGAACCAGGACCGGTTCCACGCGCACCGCTGGGCCGATCGTCCGGAGCTGAGCGTGATGATGAGCCGCTCGGCGGCGCGGACGATGTCGGTGACGACGGTCGAGGTCGGCGCGGCGGCGGAGGAAGCGGGGGACGTGCGAGCGGGCGCGAGCGCGGCGATGTGGTATCGGCCGGTGAATGAGCCGGTGCGCGTGCCGACGGAGCGCGTGCCGCCGCCGCGGGCGAAGAACTGAGTGAAGGCCGGCGTGTGCCGCGGACTCTCGAACCCGATGGCCGTGCCCGGGCGCGCGGGGCGCGACGCTATCCTTCAGGCGTGCCCGGGTAGCTCAGTTGGATAGAGCAGCGCTTTCCTAAAGCGCAGGTCGCACGTTCGAATCGTGTCCCGGGTGCTTTCGGCACGGCGGACTGTCCGTTTCCGGTGCGCACCACTCGCGGCTTCGAGCCTTGTCAATCGCCGACGCGCACGTCGCCCTTGCCTTTTTCAATGCGGCCGATGGTGAAGACGCGCTCGCCCATTTTCGCGAGGGCGTCCGCGACGGATTCGGCGAACGCGGGCCGGACGATGAGGCAGTAGCCGATGCCCATGTTGAACACGCGGCGCATTTCGTCATCGGAGACGCCGCCGCGTTCCTGCAGGAATCGGAAGATCGGCGGCACGTCCCACGATGCCGGGTCGATGACGGCGTCGACCCTGGGGTGAAGCGCTCGACAGAGGTTTCCGGCGAGGCCGGAGCCGGTGATGTGCGCCATGCCGCCGATGACGCGCTTGACGCGGTAACTGCGCAGGAGCTTCAAGATCGGCTCGACGTAGATGCGCGTCGGCGTGAGGAGGACCTGCCCGAGCGTGGGCTGGGTAGAAGCCGAGCGTTCCTTGGCCGCTGAAGCTCGGCGTGATCGGCCGGCCTTGGTGCCGCCGGCGCGGGTGGTCGTCGATGCGTGCAGTTCCGGGTAGGTGCGGTGCAGATCGAGCCCGGCGCTCTCGACGATGCGCCGGACAAGTGAGTAGCCGTTGGAGTGAATCCCATCGCTGGCCAGGCCCAGGACCACGTCGCCGACCTGCACGCGCTCGGGCTTGATGGCGCGGCTGAGCTCCATGACGCCGACGGCGAAGCCCGCGAGGTCAAAGTCGCCGGGCTGGTAGAGGCCCGCCATTTCCGCCGTTTCGCCGCCGAGCAGGGCGCAGCCGGCCTTCCTGCAACCGTCGGCGATCCCGCGGACGAGGGCGTCGAGCACGGGGCGATCGACCTTGCCGATGGCGATGTAGTCGAGGAAGAAGAGCGGCTCGGCGCCCTGGACGATCATGTCGTTGACGTTCATCGCGACGAGATCGATGCCGAGGGTGTCGTAGGTGCCGAGGTCGATGGCGAGCTTGAGCTTGGTGCCCACGCCGTCGGCGCACGCGACGAGGACGGGGTCCTTGAAGTTGCGGCGGAAGAGTCGCTCGTTGAAGTCGAGACGGAAGAGCCCGGCGAACCCGCCCGGGTTGGCGATCACGCGCGGGCCGTGCGTGCGGCGCATGACCGACGTGAGCGACTCGGTGAAGGCGTCTTTCCCTTCGAGGTCCACGCCGGCGGCCGAGTACGTGAGCCCGCGCGCGGATGCCCGACGAGAGGACGTGGAGGATGACGCGCCGGAAGCCATGGGTCGAGGGTAGCGGCCCGCGCCGGCACCGGCACCCGCCGAACGAGCATCCGGAGCGCCGGCGACGGGCGCGGGCGCTCGTGCGCGGAGACATGCACCATGCGGAATCATCGCGACCTGCCTTGGGTTTCGCTGGCCCGCGAGCCGTTGTCGCCTGGTGCGATGGTCGCCTGGTACTCACACCCAAACTCCGCTGGGCGATTGTTCGTACACTCCTGCCTTGTCCGACGCGCGAACAGACGAAGCCGTGCTCGAGGCGTACCGGTCCGGCGAAGCCGGGGCGCTGGAGGTCCTTATCCGGCGTTATCACGACGACGTGATGCGGTTCCTCTACCGCCTGCTGGGCGATCGGAACAGTGCCGAGGACGTTTTTCAGGAAACGTTCCTCCAGATTCACCTTTCCGCCGACACCTTTGACGCTTCTCGGAGGTTCAAGCCATGGCTTTTTACAATCGCGGCGAACAAGGCCCGGGACCACCTGCGTAGAAGCTCACGGCGACGCACTCTGGACCTGTCGGCGCCGGTTCCCGGAAAGGGAGGGAGTTCGGGCGGTGGTGGGGATTCCGATGGACCGGCCTTTGTCGACCTGCTTCAGATTCATGCGCCGTCGCCCGGCGAGGTTGCGGACCTGGCCGAACGGGACAAACTGGTTCAGCGGGCCATCTCCGAACTGCCCCTGACTCTTCGCGAGGTTCTGCTCTTGGCGTACTTCCAAAGGCAAAGCTACAACGACATCGCCGAATCGCTCCAGATTCCCCTGGGGACGGTCAAGAGCCGCCTGCACGCGGCAGTCGCGGCGTTCGCCCGGCGGTGGCAGCAGGTCAGCGGCACCGACACGCCCGATCGCGGCGGGAGGGTCGCATGACCGGTGATCCGCGGTCGGGTTTTGAAGATGGGACCGGCGGGCACAGTCTCTCCCCCGCGGATGCGGCGGCATTCGACGAGTTGATTCGATGCGAGTTTGATCTCCACGCGGTCGCCGAGCCGCATCGCACACGAGCATCCGAGGTTCTCCGCCTGCTCGGGGGCCTCAACGAGGGGCCCGTTCCGGGAAGCGTCGATGCTCAGGTTTTGGCGATTGCCGCACGCGTCGCGGCGGTGCCCGCGTCCGATGCCCGCGACGACGATGCCCCGGTCAGCGGATGGGTGCAGGATCATTCCGGCCTCTCGGAGCCCGACACCGAAGCGCTGGAAGCGCTGGTGGCGCACCGGTTTGACCCGAGCCAGGTCACGTCGGGCATGCGCGAGCGGGCCACGGGACAGGCCCGGCTGCTCTCGCTGCTCAGCACGCCGGCGGCCGCCGTGCCGGACGGTAACGATCGCGAGGCCCTGATTCGCCGGACGCTGGGGCTCATCGAGGCGGAGGTTGACGGGCAGAGCGTGCGGATGCGCGTGGAACCGGAGCCGCTGGCGGATCGGCGCTGGCGCCTGGCGGATTTCGCGTCGATCGCCGCGGTGCTCGTGCTCGGGTCGATCATCCTGACCCCCCTGATCTCGACGGCTCGGCAGAACCAGATGAAGGCGGCGTGCTCGAGCAACTACTCGGCTGCCGGGTTCGCCTTCGCGTCGTACGCGGGCGATTTCCGCGATTCGATGCCCCTGGCCAGCGCTTCGACGGCGGGCACGCCCTGGTGGAATGTGGGCAAGCCTGAACAATCAAACTCCGCGAATCTGTACACCCTGGCCAGTTCGGGGTATGTCTCGACGCTTGATCCCCTGACCTGTCCAAGCTGCGACGCGGCGCCCCGGGGCGAATGCTTTCCGGGGGCACGCGACTGGACGTGCATCGACGAGGTCTCGTATTCCTTCCAGAATCTGTTCAGCACGACACGTCCCCGCTGGCAGGGCCCCGAGCGGATGGTGGTCCTGGCTGACCGTTCACCGATCACGCGGGGTTCGATCAAGAATCAGGCCCAGAACCCGTTCATGAACTCGCCCAATCATCGCGGCTCCGGCCAGAACGTGCTTTTCAACGACGGCTCGGCCAAGTGGATCACCGATCCCGTGAGCACGAGCGGCGACAACATCTGGCTGCCACGTGACATCGAAGTGCACATCCTCGCGCAGGAATGGGCCAACCGCACGGGCCGGCCGGTGATCCTGATCGGCCGGGAAGAGCCGGGCGCGCCGGGCAACGTGTTCCTGGGGCCGTGAGCGAATCGCCAGCATCGGCGCGCTTTCCTTGGCCGCACTTTCCCGAATCGTGTTCGCTGTCGGTTTGGGTATCCGCTGTGGAGGCGGAACGGCGCTATGCTCTCATCCCGATTGGGGCCACCTTGATCGGTGGATGGTTGGGTGGAGATTTGCAGTCTCTCCCGATCGTCGGCAGGATGCCGAAAGAGGGCGAGTGAGATCCGAGCAAGCACGTGTGACTCGATCTCACGTCAAGGAACGATGAATGGCAAAGCTGACCTCGACGCCTCTCTCAACCGGCGCGCGAACCTGGACTGAGCTCAAGCCGCCGCGCCGGGCGGTGATTCCCGAGGGGCTCTGGCTGCGGTGTCCCGGATGCAGCGGGATGCTGTACCGCAAGCAGCTCGAGTCCAACCTGCACGTCTGCCCGGACTGCCAGCACCACTTCCGGATTTCGGCGGCCGAGCGGATCAATCAGCTCACCGATGCCGGGACGTTTGAGCCGATGTTCACGGGGCTTTCGTCCTGCGACCCGCTGAGCTTCAAGGACCTCAAGAGCTACCCCGACCGACTCGCGGCCGAGCAGGCCAAGAGCGAGTGCATCGACGCGGTGAAGGCCGGGACGGGTTTCGTCAAGGGCCGGCAGCTCATGCTCTGCTGTCTCGATCTGACGTTCATGATGGGATCGATGGGCAGCGTCGTGGGCGAGACCGTGACGCGCTCGATCGAGCACGCGACGGCGACCGGGCTCCCTCTGCTGGTCGTTTCGTGCTCGGGCGGCGCCCGCATGCAGGAATCGGGCCTCTCGCTCATGCAGATGGCCAAGACCTCGGCGGCGCTCGCGCGGCTCGATGAGGCCCGCGGGTTGTTCATCAGCCTGCTCACGGACCCGACCACCGGCGGCGTCACGGCGAGCTTCGCCATGCTCGGAGACATCATCCTGGCCGAGCCGAAGGCGCTGGTCGGGTTCGCCGGCCCGCGCGTGATTCAGCAGACCATCCGCCAGGAGCTTCCCGAGGGCTTCCAGCGCTCGGAGTACCTGCTCGAAGCCGGGATCGTCGACCGGGTCGTCGCGCGGTCGCAGCTCCGAAGCGAGATCGCTCGGATCATCGACTTCGCCGGGAAGTGAGCGGACTCGCCTGCGCGGACCCGTGGTGTGAGATGATGCGCGCTCGCTCGGCTCGGGTTACCCTGCCTGCATGAACGACGCTCGCGCTCCTCGCGCGTGGTGGTTTGCTGCCTGCGGCGGCGCGCACGCGCTGCTCGCCGGGCTGTCGTTTGAACCGATCGGCTGGTGGCCGATGGCACTGGCGGCCCTCGTGCCCGTGTTCCTCGCGGCGCTGCGCTCTTCAGGACGGCCGGCGCGGGCGGGCTTGCTCGTGAGCCTGGGGGTGTTGCCGCTGTGGGTGTATGAGCAGGTATGGCTCATCGACGTGGCGGGGCTCTGGTACGTGCTGCTGGCGGTGTATCTGGCGGCGTACCCGGGCGTGCTCGTGTGGTTCGCGGGCGCGTGGACGAACCGCGCGGGCCGGGCAGGCGGGCTGCCGATGGCGCTGGTGCTGGCCTTGGGGTGGACGGCGCTGGAAATGCTCCGCGGGGAAGTCATCTGGGGCGGGTACGCGTGGTTCTTCGCGTCGGACCCGCTTGTGAACCTGCCGTTGCTCGCCGCTCCGGCGGCGCTGTGCGGAGCGTATTTCGTGCTCTTTCTGCTGGCGCTGGCGGCGGCCGGTGCCGCGCAGGCCTGGACCGGACACGGACGCGCGCGGCGATGGGGGATCGCCGCGGTGGCGGCCAGCGCCGGGCTGTGGGCGGGGTTGGCGGTGATCGCGCGGTCGTTTCCATCGCCTCACCGCGTGAGCGTGCGCGTCGCGCTTGTGCAGACGAACCTGTCCACGAGCAACAAGGAGCGCTGGGACTTTGCGCAGCGCGTGCAGGACTTCGAGCGGATGGCGGCGCTGACGCGCGAGGCCGCGGCGACGTCGCCGGCGCCAGACCTGATCGTGTGGCCCGAGACGATGTTCCCCGGGCTGTCGCTCAATGAGGACGCGGTGGCGATCGAGCGGGCGAGCGGCTTTCCCGCGGAGTTTCACGCGCGACTCACGGCCCTTCAGGCATCAACCGGGATTCCGATGCTCGTGGGCGGGCTCGCGCGCGAGGGGCTGAAGCTCTCGCGCAAGGAGGGGGAAGCCGGCGCGCGCATCGAGCAGGAGCGGGTGTTCAACTCGGTGTGCATGGTGCGGGACGGGCGCGTGGAGACGCGCCGCTATGACAAGATGGAACTCATGGCGTTCGGCGAAGTGGTGCCCTATGTCTGGAGGTGGAAGGGCCTGCAGCAGATGATCGCGAACCTCGGCGCGGAGGGTTGGTCCTTCGACCTGGCATGGGGTCGCGAGCCGACGAGCTTCACCCTGACCCTGCGCGACGAGCCCGGCCGGGCGAGCGACACGATCGGGATCGCGACGCCGATCTGCTTTGAAGGCACGATGCCGCGGGTGAGCCGGATGCTCGCGCGATCGGCAACGAGCGCCGGGCCCGGCCTGGCTCGCCCGGGAGTGCTCATCAACGTGACCAATGACGGCTGGTTCGGACGATGGCGCGGCGGACGCGAGCAGCACCTGCTCACCATGCGCTGGCGCGCCATCGAGACGGGGCTTCCGGTCGCCCGCTGCGCGAACACGGGAATATCGGCGCTCATCCTGCCCGATGGCACGGTCTCGGCGAAACTCGGGCCATGGACCGAGGGCGTGCTGCATGTCGAGATCCCCGCGACCGTGGTGAGTGCCGAGTCGATCGCCCCGGCGGCGGTTCACTTCGTCCGGGTGTGTGCGATCCTCGGCATCGCGGCGGTCGTATGGTTGCTGCTCCCGGCGCGGGTCCGTGCCGTCCATCCTCGGCCCAGACCCGGCGAAGCAGAAGGACGCTCATCATGAACACAGCGCACGTCGCGGCAAGGCGCATCGCAGCACTGGGCGCGGGCGCGGCCCTGATGCTCACGTCGGCCTCGTGCGGACCCGCCAGGAGTGCCGCGGGCGCGACCGATGCCGCTCGGCCCGCGGGCCAGCCCGACGACACCGATGGATCGACGCAGGCCGCCTCGATCGAGCACTCGCAGGTGCGCGAGCGGGCACTCATGCTGCTGGCCAACGCGACGGCCTCGCCCGACGCCGAGGAGCGCTACAACGCCATCGAAGCGCTCATTCCTGTCCCCTCGCGGCTCGAGCCGGCGGTGCGGCGCGGACTCATTGACCCGGACGATCGCGTCCGCATCGTGTCGGCGATGGCCGTCGGCAAGGCACAGCTCAAGACGGTGGCGCCGTTCGTCCGCCCGCTGCTCACGGACAAGTCGGAGATGGTGCAGGCTTCGGCGGTCTACGCGCTGACGCGCTGCGGCGAGCAGGTGAGCCCGCAGCCGCTCGGGTCGCTTCTCGATCATCCGCGCCCGCTCATGCGGGCGCACGCCGCGTGGATCCTGGGTGAGCTGGGCGACGAGTCGGCGCTGCCGATGGTCCGCGAGGCGGCCCGCGCGCCGATGGGCCGGGCCGACCCGGCTCAGACGCGCATCTACCGCCTGCAGTTGTGCGAGGCGATGATCAAGTTGGGGGACCATCGAGCCCTCGACGAGGTCCGCGCGGCGCTGTTCCCCTCGCGGCCGGAGGAGCTCGAGGCGACCGCGCTGGCCGTCCAGATCATCGGGCTCGTCAAGGACCGACCGTCGCAGGGGCAGCTTGTCCTGCTCATCGACAGGGTCGATTCCCAGACCGGCCGGATGCCCCCGGAGGTCCGCCTGGCGGCCGCGGCCGCGCTGGCCCGAATGGGGCAGCGGCAGGGGGGCTACGTCGCCCAGGAGCACCGGTCCAGCCCTGTCGGGCCGATCCGGGCCCAGTCGGCGCTGCTGTACGGCGAGATCGGCAGCCGCTCCAACCTGCCCGTCTTGAACGAAATGATGGGGGATTCGGACCCGCTCGTCCGGGTGGCGGCCGCGGCAGCGGTGCTGAAGATCATGGACCCGGCACGGTAAGGCCCGAGGGAACGGGGTGCTGCCGGAACTGATCGGCACTCCCGGGCGAATGGAACCCGCCGGCGGCTGATGCCGGATCGACCGGAGGCGGCACCTGGTGCGCGGGCGAAATCGCCAAGTCCCGGGATGGGGAAAGGTGCCTGAACCGGGAAAAGACGCTACACTCTCCGCCCCGTCCCGACCGCGCCGGCGCAAGGGTGCCGGACGGGTGATCTGGGAATCCACCTCGCTGGGCCATCTGACGGAGGTTCGCTGTGCACATCGTGACCAAGATCCTGGCTGTCTTCGGGGCTGTCCTGAGCGTCCTGCTCTCGGCGCTCACCATCGCGTTCGCGGCCAACGCCGACGCTCTGCGCTCGGCGGTCGCGGATGAGCAGTCGCAGAAGCTCGCCGCGATGGCTGCCCACAACAGCCTCAAGACCGAGGCCCAGGCGCAGAACTCGGCCCTGGTCCTGGCGCGTCAGAACGCCGAGAATGAATCGGCGTCGCTCAAGACGCAGCTCGCGTCGCTCCAGAGCGAGCGCACGGCGCTCATGACGCAGCTCCAGGAGGCGCGCCTCAACAAGCAGACCAACGAGGACACGGCCACCAGCCTCTCCGCCACCGTGAAGGCCAACCAGGCGCTCATCGAGGCGCTCACCAAGGAGATCGGCGAGCTTCGCGATGAGCGGATCTCGTCGGCTCGCCGCGAGGCCGAGCTGGTGGACCGGCTCAACGACCTCGAGAGCCAGCGCCAGGTGCTCGAGCAGAGCACCCGCGCCCTGCAGGAGCAGCTCGCCGAGGCGAAGCTCGCCATGCAGAAGGCCAAGGACGGCACGCTCGGGTCCGCCATCGATCAGCCCTACACCTACACCGGTCCGCTCATCCAGGCTCGCGTGGTCGGCCTGACCACCGCGCCGGGCGGCGACGAGATGGCCGAGATCACCGCCGGCTCCGGCACGGGCATCAAGCCCAACATGAAGCTCTCGGTGATCCGCGACGGCAAGTTCATCGCCAACATCGTCATCACCAACGTGGACGCGCAGCGCTCGGTCGGGCGCATCGACAAGCTCGGCCGCGAAGTCGCCGTGAGCAGCGGCGACCTCGTCCTCAGCCGCCTTGACTGATCCACATCGACGTTGCCCGCGCTCCCGGCCCCTTCGCCCCGACATCCAAGCCCGAGGAACCCATGAGCCAGTTTGGAATGAACATGCCCGGCGGACAAGGCCGCCGATCGCCCCAGCTCAACGTCTACACCGGCCTGCTCTTCCTGGCGTGCGTCTGCCTCGCCGCGGCGTGCGTGACGATGTACTTCGCCGGCGCGAAGATCGGCGTCAACGGCGACCCGTTCGCGATTCAGAACGCCAAGCAGGGGATCAAGCTGAGCAAGTGACGGCGGCCGGAGCCGGCGAGGACGCGTCGGCCCGAAGCGCGGCGTCTCACGCACGCCGGGGTTTCCGCAACCAGGGTGCGGGTCGTGGAACGAGCGTCAAAGCCCCGGCGGACTTGACACCCGCCCCGGCGAGTCTAGATTTCCCTCCCGCCGATCAGCGTCTGATCGCCGCGAGCGACCCGCGACCCGCCGCCCGGATCGCCCCGCCCGCCGGCCCCAGCCGCTTCGGCGCTGACAACCTGAGACCCGGAATGAGCCTGGGGCGGTAGCTCAATTGGTTAGAGTACCGGACTGTCGATCCGGTGGTTGCGGGTTCGAGTCCCGTCCGCCTCGCTTGAA
>JBFXBS010000007.1:0-79661 GCA_050182995.1 Phycisphaerales bacterium
TTGTGCCCCTTTGGGTCTTTCACGCGCGCATTTTTGTAGATATCCTGGTGAAAGTACTCGCAGTTATTCGCCGACATGGTGACCCCTGGCGTTTCCCGGGTTTTGCTCGTCGCCCCCCCCCCCCCCCCCCGCGTTGCTCCACCGTTCATTTCCCCCCGTCGAGAATCCGCCTCACGGGTTGCGAGTATACAGGCCCGCCGCTCTTCTCGGCCCCCAGGGAGCCGCGGCGGCACCCAGTTGCGCCCGCACGTGCCGCCTGACCCCCTAACCTCTCCCATGGAACGCCGAGACTTCGGAAACACCGGCATGCGCGTAAGCATCCTCGGCTTCGGCGGGGCCGAGATCGGTTACGGCGGCACGCCTCAGCCCGAAGTCACCACCATCCTCAACGAAGCCCTCGACGCCGGCATGAACGTCATTGACACCGCCGAGTGCTACGCCGACAGCGAAGAGAAGATCGGCGCGGCCGTCTCCCACCGCCGCAAGGACTTCCATCTCTTCACCAAGGTCGGTCACTTCTCAGGCGACTACGCCCACGAAGACTACTCCGCGGCCGGCATCGCCAGGAGCATCGACCGCAGCCTCCAGCGACTCCGCACCGACGTGCTGGACCTCGTCCAGCTCCATTCCTGCTCAAAGGCCACGCTCCAACAGGGCGAGTGCATTCAGGCACTCGAAGACGCTCGCGCCGCCGGCAAGACCCGCTTCATCGGCTACAGCGGCGACAGCTTCGACGCCCTCTTCGCCGTCGAGACCGGCCGCTTCGATGCGCTCCAGATCTCCGTCAACATCGCCGACCAGCAATCGATCGACAAGGTGCTGCCGCTCGCCGTGGCCCGGGGCATGGGCATCATTGCCAAGCGCCCGCTCGCCAACGTTGCCTGGAAGCACGAGCAGGAACCCACCGGCTCGTACTCGCACACGTACTGGAAGCGCCTCCGCGAACTCAAGTACGCGTTCCTCGCTCGCCCCCTGCCCGAAGCCGTCGGCATCGCCCTCCGCTTCACTCTCGCTCAGCCCGGCGTCGCCACCGCCATCGTCGGGACCACCAAGCCCGGACGCTGGAAAGAGAACGCTGCGGCTCTCGACTCCGGCGGCGGCGGCCAACTCCCCGTCGCGGGCGTCAACCTCATCCGCGCTCGATGGAAATCCGTCGCCAAGGGCGACTGGGTTGGTCAGGTCTGATCGCCATGCCCGATGCACCCAACACTCCGAGCGCTCCCGGCCAATCGCCCGTCGCGGGCGCATCGTCAGCCTACCCCGAGCCCGTAAACCGGCTCATCGCCCGCCTCGCCGAGCTGCCCGGCATCGGGCGCCGCTCCGCCGAACGCCTCGCCTTCCACCTGCTCAAGGGCGATGAAGGCTCGGCGAACGCGCTCGCGCAGGCCATCCTCGACGTCAAGAAGCGCGTGCGCAACTGCCGCGTCTGCTTCAATCTTTCTGACGCCGAGCGCTGCGTGATCTGCTCTGCGCCCGCGTCGCGCCGCGACCACGGGCTGGTCCTCGTCGTTGAGCAGCCGCGCGACCTCATCTCCCTCGAACAGACCGGCATGTACCGCGGGGTCTACCACGTGCTCATGGGTCACATCAGCCCGCTCGACGGCATCGGCCCGGGCGACCTCACCATCGCCGCCCTTCTCGAGCGCATCGATCACCCGCACAAAAACAGCGGCGCGCCGGGCGAGTCGCCCACCAGGGTGCGCGAACTCATCATGGGTCTCAACCCCACCATGGAGGGCGACGGCACCGCGCTCTACCTCGCGCAAGAGCTCACAAGCCGCGGCGTCAAGGTCAGCCGCCTCGCGCGCGGTCTCCCCACCGGCTCCCAGATCGAGTTCGCCAACCGCAGCGTCCTCGCCGACGCCATCGAGGGCCGACAGAAAATGTGACTCGCGCCGCAGGCTCGGCGCGTCGCTCCCTATCCTCCTTTCATGACCCGCCGGCACGTCGGCTTCTTTATTGCCATCGGCCTCCTCATCTGGGGCGGCATCGCGGCCTACCGCGCGCACGTGCGCTACAACCTCTTTCCACGCAACTTCGGCGTCGTCGATGAGGGGAAAATCTTCCGCGCGGGCGCCCAGACGCCGGCCATGCTCAAGGCTCTCATCGAACGCCACAAGATCCGCACCGTCGTCGACCTCGGCGCCTATGAGCCGGGCGACCGCGACCTCCAGCAGGCCACGCGCACGCTCAAGGCCCTCGGCGTTCAGCGCTTTGAGTTCCGCCTCGTCGGCGATGGGACCGGCGACCCCAACAACTACGTCCGCGCGCTCAACGTCATCACCGACCCCACCAAGCAGCCCGTCCTGGTCCACTGTGCCACCGGCGCCCAGCGCACCAGCGCCTGCATCGTGTTCTACCGCCACATCTCCCAGCGCGTCCCGCTCGAGGCCGCGTTCGCCGAGTCCTTCGACTTCAAGCACGACCCCGCTGACAACCCCCGCCTCAAGCCCTACATCGATCGGTGGGCCGACGCCGTTGCTCAAAGCTTCCGCTCGGGACAGCCGATCCCGATCGACCAGCCCCCGCCGCGCCCCGCTGGCGAGTAGTTCGCGCCGTTCAGCCGTGCCACGCAAGCCGCTCCTTGTGTGCGTATTCGCGCTGCGCCCGCGTGCCACACAAGTCGCTTCGACGTGTGTGCACGTTCGTGCCCTCAACGAAACGCAAGCGAGAACGCGTGCGCTTGGCGTTCGGCAGGGCCGCTTGATCGCCATGCCCATGAAGGTCCTCGCTCATCCACGCCTGCGCGCTCCCCGGCACCCCGAGGCGCTCGTGTGTTCGACCGGACCCGCCCACCCCGACCCGTGGCCGTGCGTGCCAACGCCTCTGCCACACCCGTGGCGACCCGGCGTCCTACACTGGCCGGTCCGCCGCTGCCGCATCGCGCGGGGCGGCGGGCGTGACAACCGATCTGCTCAAGACCCCGGAGAGGTGGCCGAGAGGCTGAAGGCGACGGTTTGCTAAACCGTTATACGGATTTAGGTCTGTATCGGGGGTTCGAATCCCCCCCTCTCCGCTTGAATCGAGACCCCTGCCGCAAACACAGTCGCGGCAGGGGTTTGCGTTTTTGAACGTCACGGTTGCGAGAGCTGAGTCCCGAATGAGTCCCGAGATCTCCAAGTATTCTGCCTGAGTAGGTCACCCGAGTCGACACGACGCCTCTCTAAGCGACGTGTTTGAGAGGATGGGCCCGATGAAGAACCCGCAAGAGGTGCCCGCGCGCAACATGGGTATATCGCTCGGTTGAACGAATGGAGTCGTGTCCGAGAAACTCCTGCACGATCCGCAGATCCGCTCCGTTCTCGAGCAACGCGGTCGCGGCTGTATGTCGGAGCATGTGTGGAGTGATCCGGCTCGAGATTCGAGCATCGCGACCAACGCCGCACAAGGGCCGCGATCGGACACAGGGCAGACCGGACGAGGAACAGGCCACGCTCGTCCGAACCTACTTCCTGGAAAAGCTCCTGGAGTACAACGAGCGAACACGAGGCGACATTCTGGCGACGGTCGATGGCGCCCTCTTCCAGCTCAATCGAGAGCCGTTCCGTCAACTCCTCGACTCACCGAAGGGGTGCTCGTTTTTCCCCGAGTCGGTCCCCGACAAGGGCGCCGTGATTGTCATCGACATTCCGGCCAGCACCCACGGCGCAGTCGGACGGATGATCTCCATCTGCTTCAAACGGCTTTTCAAGGAAGCGTTCAAACGGCGAAAGGCGCCGGGAGACCACGTCCGACCTGTACTCCATTTCTGTGACGAAGCACAGACCTATTTGACCAAGGACGATGCCCTTCGCCGTCCATGCCGAACTGGAATGTTCTGACATCGGAAGCATGCGATAAGCACGCGCGCCGATGCTGGTGATCGTGGACGAGTTCACGCGGGAGTGCCTGAGCATCGACGTGGCACGGAACCTGAACAGCGACGACGTGCTGGAGCGGCTGGCGTGGCTGATGGCCACGCGGGGTGTTCCGGAGCACGTCCGCAGCGATAACGGCGCCGAGCTTACCGCGGGCGTGGTGCGGGAGTGGCTGGGCAAGGTCGGCGTGAAGTCGCTGTACATCGAGCCGGGCTCGCCGTGGGAGAATGGCTACGTCGAGAGCTTCAACGGGAAGCTACGCGACGAGCTTCTCAACGGCGAGATCTTCTACACGCTCCAGGAGGCCAAGGTGTTGATCGAGATGTGGCGGAAGCACTACAACACCCTCAGGCCGCACAGCGCGCTGGGCTACCGACCCCCAGCCCCGGAGACGGTCGCTGCTGGGCCGCCCTCCGCTTCGCTCCGGCCGGCCCAGCAGCGGCGTGCGGAAGTGCGCGGACTCTCATAGACTCTGGTACGTCCATCGGGGAAAGGTCAAGTTCATCAACGCGTACTTCGCCGGCTGCCCGTGAGCGCGAAGGCTCGAATGAAGTGCGGCCCGCGTCCCGACCGGGGTGCGGGCCGCTTTGCTGTTCAAGCGAATCGACCGCCCCGGAGGCCGATGCCGAAGCGTCGGATCTCAGGTTGCTCAGCCTTCATGCGGGCCTGGGCCTGTGTCCGGGATCGATCCCCTCAGTCCGCCCCTTCAATTCAACGCGTTGTTCGCGTTTCCTGCACGGGAAACGCGATTGTCCGCCCGCGGGCCTCGAACCCGCGAGCATCGTCCATGCGCCGGTCCGAAAGGCCCGAATCTCCCCTGACGAACGGCGCTCGAACGAAGTCCCGCAAGAGAGTTTGCGTTCTTTTTCGTGGTTCTCGCATGAGGGGGCATGCAGGCGATCCTTCCGGCCCTGTCGGAGCGATCGCCAGGAGAACCCGGATGCACTCAAATCTCTGCCGTCCTCGCCTTCTCATCGCTCTGTGCGGACTCGCCGCCGGTGCTGCCTCGACGCGCGCTGACACCTGGGACAACAGTGCCGGCAGCGCGCTGTGGTCCACCGCCACCAATTGGCTGGACAACACCGAGCCCGGCATCAGCGACTTTGTCACCTTTCCCAACACCATTCCGGGCGGCCAGAGCACCATCACACTCTCAAGCGGAGAGTTCGCACTCTCGCTCACGTTCCTCAACAGCTACACGCTCAGCGGCGGGAACATCCAGCTCGGCAATGGCTCCATCGCCCTGGGCGGCTGGTCGCCGACCATCAACTCCGTCATCGCGGGCTCCGGTCCGATCACCGTCAGCAACGGCGGCACCCTCAACCTCTTCGGGCAGAACTCCTTCACCGGCGGCATCAGCATCAACGGCACGAGCACCACGGTCGTCATCCGCAGCAACACCGGGCTCGGGTTCAACACGGCGCCCGTCAATCTCAATGGAGGCCGCCTTCGACTGAACGGTTCGATCAATCCCACGTTCATTGTCTCGCGGGTCATCACGCCCGGCGCCGCCGGCGGCACCATCGATCTTCAGGACAACGTCCTGCTCGATCTGTTTGCGGGCCTCGGCGCCAACGCCAACCCGCTCTCCTTCACAGGCTCGGGCACCGTCGAGCTCAACAACGGGAGCGCCCGCACCGGCGCCACCACGGTGAACGCCGTGCTGCTCCGGCTCAACAGTCCGACCGGGCTGGGAACCCCCGGGGCGGCGACCCTGACCAACGGCGCCGTGCTGGAGATCAGCAACGGCAGCGGGGTCTTCGCAGGCACCGTGAACGCGTTCGCCGGGACCACCATCCGGGGCGGCGCCGGGACGCACACCTTCAACGGCTCCGCAAATGTCTTCGGGAACGTCACGCTCAACGGCGGGCTCGCCGCGGCCGACACGCTCATCCTCGGTTCAGGCGGCATCAGCGCATGGAACAACGGCAGCGGCGCCGTTACCACCATCGACATCGGGACCGTGCACCTCAACTCCGGCAACGCCTACGCCGGCGATTGGGCGATCAACGGCACGCTCCAGGTCAATCACTCCGACGGCGTCGGAGTCGGCACGAACCCGATGATCGTGAACCCCGGGGGCGTGCTGCGCCTCAACGCACCGTCGCTCATTCGTGCCGTCACGGTCAACTCGGCAAGCCTTCAACTCAGCCAGGACGTCACCCTTGACGCGGACGTGATCCTGAACTCCGCGCAGTTCGCCGGCGCCGGCCGCGTGCTGTCACTTGACGATTCGATGATGACGGTCGACACCAGCAACGTGGTCGCGGCGAGCTGCCTGATCGGGTCCAGCCCGACATCCATCGCCGGCGCAACGCTCAGCGGTCCTTCGCTCTGGAACATGACTTCCAACTGCGTGGTCGGGTACGCGGGCCAGGGCGCGCTGCTCGCGCAGACCGGCGCCGACATCTTCAGCGCGCTCACGCATATCGGCAGCCTGCCGGGCTCAATGGGGACCGCCACGATCGACGGCAACGGGACCATCTGGACCAACACCGGGTTCCTCGGAATCGGGTATTCCGGCACCGGCACGCTGAACATCCAGAATCACGGCACCGTCAACACTTCGAGCACGTTCATCGGCGCCGATCCGGGTTCGCATGGAACCGTGAACGTGGATGGCACAGGATCGCTCTTCATTTCCGCCAGCCCCGTGATCGGTGAACACGGGGTCGGCGCGATGACAATCTCCAACGGCGGACGCATGACCGGCTCGGCGGGCTTTGTCGGCCGGATGCCCGATGGCGCCGGCGCCGTCACGGTCATCGGCGCAAACTCGCTTTGGACCTGCAGCTCGACGCTGGCCGTCGGCGGCAGCGGAGACGGCACGCTCGACATCTTCGCCGGCGGACGCGTCACCAGCACCGACTGCGTCGTCGGCCAATCCGCCGGCAGCGGCGGCCTGGTCACCGTTTCCGGACCGGACGCGACGCTGCAGTGCGACTCGCTGACGGTTGGATTCCAAGGAGAGGGCACGCTTCGCGTGATGTCTGGAGGTGCCGTGACAACCCAGGGCGCCGGCTCGATCGGCAGCGCCTCAACGACCAACGGCAGCATCGCCGACGTCATCGGCACCGGATCGGTCTGGGACGTGGGCGGCAACCTCGAAGTCGGCAGCGCCGGCAATGGCCTTCTCCGCATTCAGCAGAGCGGCGAAGCCGCTGTCGGCGGCAACGTGCTGCTCGGTCTTCTCGTCGGCTCCAACGGGTCGGGAGTCGTGATGGGCGAAGGTTCGGCCCTGAACACCACCGGCTCCTTGATCGTCGGCTATCGCTCCGGATCGGGTGACCTCACCATCCAGGACGGCGCAGACGTCACCTGCAGTCAGGCGAGCATCGGCAACTCATCGGGGACGGGTATTGCCTTCGTCAATGGCGCCGGATCGACTTGGAACATCTCCGGCGCGCTCGGGCTCGGTTTCAACGGGTCGGGATCGCTCGGCATCACCGGCGGCGGATCGGTGTCGTGTCTTGGCGCATCGCTCGGCTCGGGCGCGGGCTCGTCCGGATCGCTCACGATCTCCGGCGCGCTCTCACGGTTCACGTGCGGCGTGTTCGGGGTCGCCATGGACTCCGGTGGCACGAGCACACTCAACCTGCTCGGCGGCATCGTGGATATCCACGGAGACATCGCCGACGCCGGCGCGGGCGTGAGCACCTTCATCCTCGACGGCGCGACGCTCGACATGCACAGCTTCGCCATCGGCGGCGGTGCCGCGCCGATCGACAGCGTTCAGTTCCGCAGCGGCACGCTCAAGAACGTCGCGCAGATCAACAGCGGCGCCGGGCTCAGCAAGACCGGAACAGGCACGCTGTTCCTGAACACGCCCAACACCTACACCGGTGGCACGACCATCTCGCAGGGGACGCTCTTCGTGGTCAACCTCAGCGGGTCAGCCACGGGTCCGGGCATGGTCGGCGTCGCCGCCGCGGGCACGCTTGCCGGGCCGGGGCGGGTCGGCGGGCCGGTGCGGAACGAGGGCGCCGTTGCACCGTCCGGATTCGTCGGAAGCTCCATCGGCACGCTGACGGTGCAGAACACCTTCACCCAACTGCCAGGCGGCACGCTCGAGATCCAGATTGGTTCGGCCGTGGCCAGCGATCGGATCGCGGTCTCCGGGTCGGCGTCGCTCGCCGGCACGCTGAATGTCACGCTGCTCGCGGGCGTTGTGCCCGCCGCCGGTGACATGTTCACGGTGCTGACCGCGGCGGGCGTCGCCGGGAGTTTCGGCACGGTGAACCTGCCGGCGCTTCCTGAAGGCTCTACCTGGCAGGTCGACTACCTGACAAACGCGGTGCGCCTCGCGGTGGTCTCCGATTCCTGCCCCAGCGACTTCAACAACGACGGCAACGTCGACCCCGACGACCTGGGCGATTACATCAACTGCTTCTTCGGCACGCCCCCGTGCGCGCAGGCGGACTTCAACAGCGACGGCAACATCGACCCCGACGACCTGGGCGACTTCATCAACCAGTTCTTCGGCCCCCCGTGCTGAGACACGTCCGCAGCCGCGTTCGGTTCGCACACCATCTCCCCCCGTGAGGTTCCGCATGAACACGATCACGTCCAAGCTGGTCAGCATCGCGCTCGCCGCGGCGGCGTTCCACGTCGCGTCGGGCACTCCCGCTCGTGCGCAGTGCGATGATTGGATCTTCACGCCCGGTCATCACTCGCCCTTCCGGGCCATCGGCGCGCACGCGCTCACGCTCTACACACCGCCGGGCGAAACGACCTCGCGCGTCATTGTCGGCGGCCAGGACGTGTACCTGAACGGTTTTGACATTCACGGAATCGCGCAGTGGAACGGCACGACCTGGCAACCACTCGGTGAAGGCGTCAACTTCACCGTGCTGGACGCGCTCGTCTGGAACTCTCCATCCGGTCAGGTGCTCGTCGCCGGGGGCAACTTCAGCACGGCGGGTGGGAATCCGGCAAACTATCTCGCCGCGTGGAACGGATCGACCTGGACCCAGATCGGCGGCGGTGTCCACCAACCCTCCGGCGGCTGGGTCTCGGCCATGACCGTCTGGGATCCTGACGGCTCCGGCCCGCAGGTCCCCAACCTGGTCATCGCCGGCAACTTCAATCGAGCGGGCACGGTCGACTGCCAGAACATCGCCCGGTGGGACGGGACGACCTGGCGGACGTTCGGCATCGGGCTGAACAACTGGGTGAACGCCTTGACCACCTGGGATCCGGACGGCGCCGGACCAGCGCCGGCGCAGATCATCGCCGCCGGTCCGTTTACCGCTGCCAACAACCTTTCCGTGAACCGCATTGCTCGTTGGGACGGCATCGGCTGGAGACGCATGGGCGATGGGCTGCAGAATGACCCCGAGTTCACGGCCTTTGCCGACGCACTCACCACGTGGGACCCCGACGGCCCCGGCCCCCTCAACTCAGAGGTGGTCGTTGTCGGTAACTTCTCGAGCGCCGACACAGTCGAGGCTCACGGCATCGCTGCCTGGAACGGCACTTCCTGGCGCGGGTTCGCCACCCCACGGTTCACTTCTGCGTCCGGCGTCGGCACCTGGGACCCTGACGCCAGCGGTCCGCAGTTCCCTCAACTGATCGTGAGCGGAAGCCTCAGGGACTCCAACGGCGACCCGCTCAATACGCCCGCGATGTGGAACGGCTCGACGTTTCAGACGATCGGCACGTTCTCCGCCAGGCGATTTGCCTCTCGATTCGCCACCTGGGATCCCGACAACGCCGGGCCGGCGGCGCCGCGCCTGGTCTGCACCGGGCTCATTTCCGGGAACCTCCCGACCGGCGCCGGCTCGGGCGCCATCCAGCTTGTCAACACCGAGTGGTCGCCGTTCGGCTCCGCGCCGACCATCCTCGCGTCCGCCACCTTCGGCAACCGCCTCCTCGTCGGCGGCCAGTTCGACATGATCGCCACCCATCCGACCCAGCCGTTCGGCATCGCCAACGCGCTCAACCTCGCCGCCTGGGACGGCGTGGACATCACGTCGCTCGGCCCTATCTCAGGAACGGTTCGTGCCCTCCGATCCTTCACCACGCTCAACTTTGGAGAGCGAGTGCTCGTCGTGGGCGGCACGTTCGGAGGCGCCGGCCCCATCATGGTCAACAATGTCGCATCGTACGTTGAAGGGAGCAGCGACCCTCGCGGCGGCAACGGATGGCGCAGCATGGGCCAGGGTTTCAACGGCTCCGTGCATGCGCTCGAACGATTCAGCAGCGCCACCTACGCCGGCGGATCCTTCACCGCCTCCGGCGCGACGACGGTCAACCGCGTCGCGCGGTTCGACGGCTCCAACTGGCAGCCGCTCGGCACCGGCATGAACTCCGGCACGGTCCACGCCCTGCGCCTCTTCAACGGCGCTCTCTACGCCGGCGGCACGTTCACCACTGCCGGCGGCGTCAACACGGGCGGGCTCGCCCGCTGGAACGGCTCCGCATGGAGCGCCGTGGGCGGAGTGTTGAACGGGAGCGTCTTCTCGCTCGCCGTTCATAACAACGAGCTCATCATCGGCGGCCAGTTCTCGGGTGTCGCCGGGTCCACGAACATCATGAAATTCAACGGCACAGCTCTTTCCGCCCTCGCATCCACGGGCGCCAATGCCTCTGTCCGGGCGCTGGCCGTGGGCGCCGACGGCCACCTCTACGCCGCCGGCACGTTTGGCATCATCGGCGGAGTCGTCGCGTCCGGCGTCGGGCGATGGAACGGCACCTCCTGGAGCGACGTTCGCGGGGGCGTCAACGGAACCGTGTTCGCGCTGCAGAGCTTCCGCAACGAGATCCATGCCGGGGGCTCCTTCGGCAAGGCCCGTGACTCCCAGTTTGTGGCGCCCGCCTGGGCCCGTTACACCATCGACGGCATCCCCTGGGTCGCCCGGCAGCCCGGCTCTACACGGGTGTGCGTCGGGCAGGACGCGGAGCTCTTTCCCGCCATCGCTCCGGGCTACTTCCCGCTCAACTTTCAGTGGCGTCACAACGGCATCCCCTTCACCCTTGGCCCGAAGCCCTGGGGCTCGGTCGTCGAGTTCGCAAGCTTCGGCCTGCGCATCTCCAACGCCAAGCCGCAGGACTCCGGTTCCTACGACTTCACCGCGACGAACGAAGGCTGCGGCTCGGTCACGAGCAGCCCGGGAACCATCACCGTGTGCGGCAGCGACTTCAACTGCGACGGCAGCGTGGACCCCGACGACCTCGGCGATTACATCAACTGCTTCTTTTCGAACCCACCCTGCGCGGACGCCGACTACAACAGCGACGGCAACATCGACCCCGACGACCTGGGCGACTTCATCAATGCGTTCTTCACGCCTTGCTGAACGAGTCCTCGCGCGGGCGCTTACACGCAGCCGGCAAAGTACGCATTGATGTAGTCGCCGAGATCATCAGCGTCGATGAACGCATCGGCGTTGAAATTGGCCCGCGGGCACGCCGGCGCGTCGAAGTAGCAGTTGATGAAGTCGCCCAGGTCGTCAGCATCGAGAATCCCGTCGGCGTTGAGATCGGCGGGACAGAGGGCGATCGCGAGAACGAGCCCGTCGGGACGGCTCAGGATGCGCGCGATCTGCGCGTCGGGCATCGCGGGCAGCACCAGGCGGACGCCCGCGTCCTGAACCATCGCGCCGCTCACGATCAGAAACTGATCGCCCGGCGTCGGCATGTAGCCCGGGCCAAACTCGATCTGGACTTCACCCGCGAGCACCGCCGGACCGCCCGCGGCGATGATGTCGTGCTCGGTCGGTCCGAACAGCGTGCAGCGCACCGCACCCGCGATGGTCACCTCAAGCGCTCCCGTGACGTCGATTCGGCCGGGGACCGACGGCGATCCAGCATCCAGCGTCGCGGCGGCAAGGCCGATCTGTCCCACGCGCAGGGCGCCGGCAACCTCGCCCGTCCCGGCGAGGGTGTACCCATCCGCCAGCGTCATCACCGCGCCGGGCGCGATGCTCAGGCGCGCGGAGATGGGCAGGCCGTCCGGCGTCGTCGCGGGCGCAAGGACGAGAGAGCCGTTGCCCGAGAGCGTGAGCGGATCAAAGCAGATGAACTCGGAGATTCCCGCGATGGGCCCGGGGCCGCCGAGGGTGATCGCGCCGCCCCCCTGCGCGAGCACGGGGCTCACGACCGAGAGCGAAGACGCGGCGGGAACGCCGATACTGCCGGAGATGGAAACGCCGTCGAGCGTGACGTTCGCATCGGTGGAGATCAGGCCGCCGGCGCCGATGATCGAGCCTCCGCTGAACGAGGAGCCGTCAAGGAGCACGACCCCGTCGGGCTCGGCGATGACCGCGCCGCCGGCGCTCATGCTGACGGCGGTCTGGTTGAAGTGAAGCGTCCCGCCGGAGCGCGCGGTGAGCGCCGCGCGCGCCAGGAGCGAGGGGGCATCCAGTCCGATCACGCCGCCCGGGGAATCAGCCAAGATCGGACCATTGATCTCCGCGGAGGCCAGGATCTTGCCCTGGCCGGAGATGGTGAGGGTCGCGCTGGTCACGATGTGAATCTCGGGGTCGGCGTCGATGTCGGCGCGAGGCCCTTCGAGACGAATCGTGCCCGCGCCGGAGATGGTTCGCTCGACGGGCAAACCGGCCCCCGCCACGAAGTGCAGTTCACCGCGATCGCTGATGCGCAGCAGGCCGTCGCAGAGCACGCCGCCCGCGTACACATCGAGCCGGCCGCCGTTGGCGATCTGCAGGGCCCCGGGTTGTTCAAGCACGATGCCGGAAACGGCGCGGCGGTCTCGAAGCACGCCGAGAAGTCCGGATGCAAACCTGGCCGAATCAGCGCTCCCGTCAGGAGGTGCGGCCAGCGAGGGTGCCCAGTGCGCGGGAATCGACCAGAGACCGCCCGCCGGGCCGATCCACAGAAACTCGTCGGCGAACGTCGGTGCAGCGAGAACGGCGGCAATCGAGAGCGCCCCGAGGCCGCGCACCGTCCGGGGTCGAAGCAGGCGAGAATCACACGAGGCAATTTGAGACCGCACGGAGGCCTCCTTTCAACGGCGAATGTGGACCTGCCGATGCATGCGTTGGATCCGCGCGGCCATTGTCAGATTATTCGCGAAAACCGCGACGTGGCCAGCCGGATTCGGATGATGTGCGGTATCGGGGACTGCCGGTTTCGGGTCGACCCTCGACGCAGCCCAATCGCCAAGGGTCGCCCGACACCGCAGACCGCTCCGTCGCGGTCCGACGAATCATGCGACGGATCGCCGCGCTCTTTGGCACAGGCGGTATCCTTCGGCATGACGGGCGAACCGAACAGGCCTCACGAGGTGACGGCGATTCTGGGTCGCATCCAGGCGGGCGACCGCGCCGCCACCGACGACTTGTTCCCGCTCGTGTACCAGGAATTGCGATCCATCGCGGAGCGATTCATGCGAAGTGATCGCGCTGGACACACGCTCCAGCCCACGGCGGTCGTGAACGAAGCGTACCTGAGAATGGTCGGCCCGTCGGACCTCGGGTGGGAAAGTCGTGCGCACTTCTTCGGCGCGGCCGCCCAGGCGATTCGACGAATACTCACCGATCACGCGCGCACCAAGGGGCGGATCAAGCGCGGCGGCGGGGCGCGACCGGCATCTCTCGACGAGCACGATGTGGCCGGCGCTTGGACCGACGCAGCGGGCGAAGTCGACTTTGTCGCGCTCGACGGGGCGCTCGAGCGATTGAGCCGCCTCGACGCGGAGAAAGCCCGCGTCGTCGAGCTCCGCTTTTTCGCGGGCTTGACCGGCGAACAGACGGCCCTGGCGATGGGCGTCTCCCCCAGCACCGTCGCGCGTCACTGGGACTTTGCCCGCGCGTGGCTGCGTCGCGAGATCAGCGGCGAATCCGCTCCGGAGCGCGGCGCGTGAACGCTGACCAGTTCAGGAAGGCCGAGGCGCTCTTCTTCGAACTCCGCGACCTGCCGCCCGCGCGCCGCAACGAAGCGCTGCAAAGCGCATGCGCCGGCGACGAAGCTCTGCGCCGTGAAGTGGAATCGCTGCTGGAAGGCGATGGCGCCGATCCCGCGTTTCTCAGCACTCCGGCTCTCGGCGCTTCGATCATCTCGGGCGCGCCCCTCGACGAGGAGGATCTGAGCGGGCAGCGCTTCGGCAAGTGGAGACTCGTCGGGCGAATCGCCGCCGGCGGGATGGGCGCCGTCTACGCCGCGGAGCGCGATGATGCACAGTTTCAGCAGCGCGTCGCCGTGAAGGTCGTGAAACGCGGGCTTGACACCGACGAGGTGCTGCGCCGATTTCGTTCCGAGCGCCAGACGCTCGCGGGGCTGAATCATCCCAACATCGCTCGCCTGCTTGACGGCGGCGCAACGCCCGACGGCCGCCCCTACCTGGTCATGGAACTGGTGGAGGGCGAGCCCATCGGACGCTACAGCGATGAACATCGCCTGGGTGTGCGAGCACGCGTCGAGCTGTTCAGGACCGTGTGCGAGGCGGTTCTCGCCGCCCATCAGGCGCTCATTGTCCATCGCGACCTCAAGCCCTCGAACATCCTCATCGACTCGCGCGGGTCGCCCAAGCTCCTGGACTTTGGCATCGCCAAGGTGCTGGACTCACCCGGCGGCACGTCGTCGGCCACGGTGACGCGCGACAGCGAACGCCGCCTCACGCCCGAGTACGCCAGCCCCGAACAGGTCCGGGGGGACCCGATCGGAACCGCAAGCGACGTCTACTCGCTGGGCATCGTGCTCTACGAATTGCTCGCCGGTGCCCGGCCCTTCGATTTCTCGGCCGCGGCACGCGCTGAGATCGAGCGCACGGTCTGTTTCGTCGCGCCGGAGCTCCCCAGCAGAACGGCCGAGCGTGCCGGCGGCGAACACGCACGCCGAGCGCCGGCGCTCCGCGGCGATCTCGACACGATCATCCTCATGGCCATGCGCAAGGAGCCGGCGCGCCGGTATCCTACGGTGGATGCCCTCATCGCCGATCTCGATCGATACCTTCACGGGCGCCCCGTGGCAGCGCGGCCCGACACCACGGCGTATCGCTTCGCCAAGTTCATCACGCGCAATCCCGTGCTCTCAGGTCTCTCGATGGCGCTGGTGTTGGCGCTGCTCGGGGGAATCGCCGCCACCACCTGGCAGGCTCGTCGCGCCACCCTTCAGCGGAACGAAGCCTTCCGCACGCGCGACGAATCCGAGGGCGTGTCCGAGTTTCTGCGCAGTGCCCTGCGCGCCGCCGACCCGACCAACGAGGGCCCGGAGGCGCGCGTGATCTCGTTTGTGAACGCCGCGGCCCTCTCCGCGCGAGAGCGATTCAAGGAGCGTCCGCTCGTCCTGGCCACGGTGCTCGACACGATCGGCCGCGCCTACACGAGCATGGGCGAGCTGTCCCGGGGAGAGCCGCTCATCACCGAGGCGCTTCAGACGCGCGAGCGACTGCTGGCGGCCAACCACCATGACCTGGGCGAGAGCCTGGTGTCGATGGGCGAACTCCGGTATGCCCAGCGGCGGCTTGACGAGGCGATGCAGTGCCTCAACCGCGCCAGGAGCATCTTCGAAGCGCTGGGCGAGCAGACCCGCGAGGACCTTGCCGAAACGTGGAACGACATCGGCGTGGTCCACCGGGCAGCGCGCCGTCAGAAGGAAGCCGTTGAGGCGCACATGACGGCCCTGTCGATCCGCGAAGCGCTGCATGGCCGCAACAGCCTGCCCGTCGCCGAAAGCCTCAACAACCTTGCGTCCGCTCGTCTCGACGCGCGCGAGTTTGACGCGGCAAGCGACCTGATCGAGGAATCGCTGCACATCAGGCAGTCGCTGCTTCCCTCCGAGCACCCGATGGTCGTGCAGTCGATGACCAATCTCGCCGCGCTCCGAGGCATTCGCGCGCGGGCGGCGCTCGCCGGCCGCAAGCCGACCGAAGCTCGCGACCCGGGCGAGGATCGAGCCCGGGGCGATCTCGCACGGGCGGAGGAGTTGCTCCGTCAGGCGATTGAACTCGGACCGCGCGCCTTCGGCGATGATGCCGTCGCACAAGCGGTGAACCTCAACGCCCTTGGCACCACCATGTTCCTGCAGGAACGCTGGTCCGACGCGATTGAGCCGCTCAGGGAAGCCGTGCGCATCCGCACCAAGCGCCTCGGCGCCACGCATCGCCAGACCCTCAACAGTCGGCTGACGCTCGCGCGATCGCTCCTCAGAATGGGTCCGCCGGACGAAAAGGAGGGGGGAGACGTCCTCGCCTCCACGCTCGAAGCGCTGCTCTCGCCGGCGGGCGAGCTTGACCCGGGTCTGCGCCAGGCGGCGGAAGAGCTCATGAGCTTCCTGCGCCGCTCCGGACGCGACGAGGAAGCTCAGGTGTGGGCCCGGCGACTCTCGCCGCCCTGAATGTTCGCTGCGAAATTCTGACAGGGCGGCGATCGAGTTGTCGCATGCAGCCGTGGAGCCGGACGCGTCGCGTTCGGCGGCCCGGACGCCGCGTGCCACCCCCGACGCGATGATCCGAACTGACCGGGGGCCAAACTCAGCCCCACGTGAAAGGACCGCCTCATGAATCGTCGCACCCTCGCTCTCATCTCGTCCGCCGGCGCGCTCACCCTCGCCCTGGCCCTTCCCGTCCTCGGCGGCGGCGGCAATGACTACCGCGTCCGCGCCCGGATGAGCGGCACCGGCACCCTCGCCAGCGGAAAGGCCGACTACCGCGAGCGCAACCGCGGCGGCGCCATCCAGCAGCGCTTCAACGTCGAGATCGAAGACGCCACCCCCGACACCACCTACGAAGTCCGCATCGACGGCAACCTGTTCGGCACGATCACCACCGACGGCCTCGGGTTCGCCGAGATCGAGTTCGGCGACAACGACGGCTCGCCCGCTGTCCCGGGTGGCTTCCCCCACCTGGTCGCCGGTCAGATGGTCTCGGTCGGGCCCATCAGCGGCAGCTTCCGCTGATTCAGCCCGCGTGCCCTGCACGATCCCGGTTGCGACACCTCCTGCCGCGACCGTCACCTCAGCGTCCGGATCGCCTGCCGGCATCCGGACGACTTTCCGAGTCTCGAACCCGCACTTCAAGCTGGAGCCCCCCATGAACCGCACGCCCGGATTTCTTGCCCTCTGCGCTTCCCTCGCTGCCCTCCATGCCGCCAGCGGCCAAACCACCATGCCCAGTGAGTTCGAAACGCCCGGAACCATGCTCCGGCGCGCGTTCACGTACTTCGGCGGAGTGGCGTCGGCGAGCGTGACGCACTCACCCGACACCGTCTTCAGCGGGAGCAGCATGCAGGTGACGATCAACTTCCAGCCCGACGCGTTCTTTCTGATCGCCGGCGCCGGATTCCAGAGCGACATCATGAGCCCGCCGGCACTGGCGATCGCGCCCGGCGCGGATACGTTCAGCCTGACGGTGAACGCGCCCGTCTCCGACCGCCTCGTCGTGTTCGTGAGAGTCCGCGAGGACGACAACGCCGACGGCATCATCGACACCGCCGGCGACGACGATCAGTGGGAGTCCGTGCCCTTCCTCCTTCAGGCGGGTTCAAACTCCATCAACCTTCCGTTCTCGAGCTTCCAGGTCACGAACCCGGGCGTCGGCAACGAACAGCAGAACTTCCTCACCACCCCCCTCATGCGCTACTACCTCGTCTTTGAGACGCGATCCACCCTTCCCGGCGGCATCCTGCAGTCGCCCGTCACCCTCGGCGTCGACCACGTGGGCTTCTACGTCGGGCCACAGTCGCCCGCGCCGAGCTGCGCGGCGGACTTCAACGCCGACGGCGAACTCAACCCCGACGACCTCGGCGACTACATCAACTGCTACTTCTCGGTCCCCGCGTGCATCGACGCCGACTTCAACGCCGACGCGAACGTGGACGCCGACGACCTCGGCGACTTCATCAATGCTTACTTCGCCGGGTGCGCTTGAGCGCGACGAGGCTCGCACCGCCGCCGTGCATCGCTGCCGCGACGCCCGCTTGACACGCAATCCCTGCGCATCGAGCCAGGATGCTCCGTACATACGCCGAGCGCGGCGCGGCGACGGAGCGGATGCAGGGGGTGAGCAACGCTTCTGGTCCTACACTCTGCACGAACCCCGAGGACGGAGCCGATGGAATCGGGGACATTCTCGACCGGCGTCCCGGAGAACGTGCCATGGCTCCCCGCGCGTATTGGACCGGCAACCTCAAGATCTCGCTGGTGAGCTTCGGCGTGCGGCTTTACAACGCCGTCTCCGAGGCTGAGAAAGTTCGGCTCAATCAGCTCCACAAGGGCTGCCACTCGCGCATCAGGATGCCGACGACCTGCCCGATCCATGGGCAGGTCGAACGCGCCGAGATCGTCAAGGGCTACGAGTTCGAGAAGGACAAGTACGTGGTCATCGAGCAGGACGAGCTTGACAAGATCAAGCTGCGCTCCGAGAAGACCATCGAGCTCACCAAGTTCGTGCCCGCCGATTCGGTGCAGGAGGTCTATCTGGATTCGACCTACTACGTCGCGCCGGACGGACCCATCGCCGAAGAGCCGTTCCGCGTGGTGCGACAGGCCCTCGAGAGCGCCGGCGCGGCGGGCATCGGAAAGCTCACCATCGCCGGACGCGAACGCACCGTGCTCCTCCGGGCAGGCGAAAAAGGCTTTTCACTGAGCACGCTGCACGCGGCCAACGAAGTGCGCGACGCCGCACCCTACTTCGAAGAGATCAAGGACGCGCCGGTGAACAAGGAGTACGCACAACTCGCGGCGACGCTCATCAAGGGCAAGATGGGCAAGTTCGACCCGTCGGAGTTTCACGACTCCTACCAGGACGCGCTGGTGGAGCTCGTGAAGGCCAAGGTTGCCGGGCAGGCGCCGGTGATCGTGCAGGAGGATGAGCTCCCGGCGACGTTCAACTTCGCCGAAGCATTGAAGCAGAGCCTCGCGGGAGCCGGAGATCCGGTCGAAGCGCCCTCGCGCAAGCCGCCCGCCGCCGCCAAGAAGCCGCCGGCCAGGAGCGCGCCCGCCGCGTCGGGCAGGAAGCCCAGGAGGAAGCAGGCCTGATGCCGGGCGAGCTCCGGGAACACCTCGGCGCCGATCCTGAAGTGCTGACCTCTTTGCTGGGACAGCGCGTGGCGTTCGCGGGCCGGCTGGCGTCGATGTCGCGCTCAGATGGGGAGCGCCTGGTGCTCCGGGCCAAGGGCCGCGTCAGCGCAGGGGTCGATGCTCGAACGACAATGCTCGTAGTCGGCATGGGCGGGTGGCCGCTGATGGAGAGCGGGCACGTCTCGACTCGTTTGGTGCAGGCCGAGCGCCTCCGCGCCGCGGGCCGGCCGCTCCGCATTCTTTCCGAAAGCGCTTTCCGCGAGATGCTCGGCCTCGATGCGCCGGCCGCCCTCGCTCCCAAGTCTCTCACCGCTCAGCAGGTGGGCGACGCGCTCGGCGTCGACGCGAAGATGCTCCAGCGCTGGGAACTCTGCGGCCTCGTGCGCTCGCACCACGGGCTCTTTGATTTCCGCGACCTCGTCTCGCTCAAGACCGTTGTGGCGCTGGTCGCCCGCGGCGTAAGCCCGATGACCATCCGCTCCAGCCTGACGGCACTCGGCGCCATTCTTCCGGGCGTCGAGTGCCCCCTCGCCCAGCTCAACATCCTCGTGAGCACCTCTGGCGCCCTGGTGGCGGAACTCGAAGGCGCGCTGCTCAGCCCGGATGGTCAGCTTGAGTTTCGCTTCGACGGTCCCCCGGGCGAGGAGCACCGCCGCCCGCTTCCGCTCGACCCGGGCCGATCGCTTTCCGCCGCGCAGTGGCTGGAGCGCGGGTTGGAACGCGAGGAATCCGGTGATTTTGAGGGCGCCGAGCGTGCCTACCGCCAAGCGTCGGCGCTGGCGCCGCATGACGCCGCGCCGAGCTTCAACCTGGGCAACGTATTTCTCGCCAGGCAGGACCACGCATCCGCGATCGAGCACTATGAGCGATGCCTGGCGCTCGACCCGGCACATGCACAGGCGTGGTTCAACCTGGCGCACGTGCATGACGCGCGCGCCGACGCACCCGCCGCCCTCCGCGCGCTTCGCCGCGCCATCGCCGCGGATCCTGCATACGCCGACGCGTACTTCAACCTCGCCGAGCTCGCCGAGCGCCTCGGGGAGCGCTCCGTCGCCGTCGGCGCGTGGACGGAGTACCTCCGTCTCGATCCGGCCGGCGAGTGGGGGGAGGAAGCCCGGCGGCGACTGATCATCCTGCGCGAACGAGGAGCCTCCGCGTGGGCCTGAGCGAGTACCGGCGGAAGCGCGACTTTGCACGCACGCCCGAGCCCGCACCCTCCCAAGCGCCTCCGCCGCCGGGCAACATCTTTGTGGTCCAGAAGCACGCCGCCTCGTCCCTGCACTACGACCTGCGCCTGCGCGTCGGCGGGGTGCTGCACAGTTGGGCGATTCCAAAGGGGCCGAGCCTCGACCCGCGCGAGAAGCGCCTGGCGATCGAGGTGGAGGATCACCCCCTCGAGTACGCCGAGTTCGAAGGGGTCATTCCCGACGGCCTGTACGGGGCCGGGGTCGTGATGGTCTGGGATCACGGGCGCTGGACCCCCGAGATGGACGCGCCCAGGGCCCTCGCTGAAGGGATGATCAAGTTTCGCCTCGAGGGTCTGCGCCTGCGCGGGCGTTGGATGCTCGTGCGGACACAGCACGAGGGACGTGAGCACCACTGGCTGCTCATCAAGGAACGCGATTCGGAGGCGTGCGCGGGCGTGCCCGCCGAGACCTTCGCAACCAGCGTGCTCAGCGGGCGCACCATGGGCGAGATCCGCGACGGCGCCCCCGCTCGCCGACCGCGCGCCCAGAACGTCGCACCGACCGCGGCCTCGTTGAACGGCGCTCGCCCGGGCCCCATGCCCTCTCGGCTCAAGCCGCAGCTCGCCACGCCCGCCGACCGGCCGCCGGAGGGTCTCGACTGGCTGCATGAAGTGAAGTTCGACGGCTACCGGCTGCTCCTGTTCCGGGGGCCGGAAGGCGTGATCGCCCGAACCCGTTCGGGCCTCGATTGGTCGAGCAGGATCCCCGAGATCGTGTCGGAGGTCCGCGATCGCGTACCGGTGGAGGCCGTGCTCGACGGCGAAGCGGTCGTGCTCGACGCGCGGGGCGTCAGCGACTTTCAGGCTCTGCAGAACGCGTTCCACAGCCGCCGGTCGAAGGCCATCGTGTTCATGGCGTTCGATCTCCCCTGGTGCGACGGACACGACCTGTCCGGTTGCCCGCTCGAGCAGCGACGCTCGCTGCTCAAGGCCCTGATCGGCGCGCGCCAGGAAGGTCGCGTGCGCCTCAGCGAGAGCATCGAGGGGAACGGACCAGTCGCCTTCGCGCGAAGCCGCGAGCACGGCCTCGAGGGAATCGTCTCAAAGCGGCGCGACTCGTCCTACTCCCAGGCGAGATCGCCTTCGTGGGTCAAGGTCAAGTGCTTCAACCAGCAGGAGTTCATCGTCGGCGGCTTCAGCGAGCCCGAGGGATCACGCGCAGAGTTCGGTGCACTGCTTCTGGGCTGTTACGACGCGCAAGGGCGATTCCGCTTCGCCGGCAAAGTCGGCACCGGCTTCAGCACCGAGACCCTCCGCAAGCTCGGCACGCTCGTCCGCGCGCTGGCGCGCACTCAGTCCCCTTTCCATGATTCGCCCTCCGGCGCCGACGCCCGAGGCGTCACCTGGCTCGAGCCGACGCTCGTCGCGCAGGTTCAGTTCCGCGAATGGACCGCCGGCGGCACCATCCGGCACGCTTCGTTCCGAGGCTTGCGCGAAGACATCGAGCCCGCGTCGATCACCCGCGAAGCGAGTTCTTCGCCGACGGCGCCGGCGTCCGAAACCATCCCCCCGCCGCCGAAGCGCCCCGCGCGGCTCGCCCCCGTAACCACCCCCGGCCTTCGGATCTCCAGCCCCGCGCGCGTGGTCTTCCCCGATCGCGGCACCGGCTATTCGCTCACCAAGCTTCAGCTCGTCGAGTACTACCAGGTCGTCGCCGAACGCATGCTGCCCCACCTCGCCGGGCGTCCGCTCGCGATTATCCGATGCCCTTCCGGTGAAGGAGGAAAGGCGTTCTTCCAGAAGCACCCGGCCAAGGGCTTCCCACCCTCGATCAAGGGCGTGCTCGTCCCCGACGACCGCGGCGTCGCGCACAGGCACATCGTCATCCACGACGTTGACGGGCTCATCGGGCTGGTTCAGATGAACGCCCTCGAGTTTCACGCGTGGGGCGCCCCGGCCGCAAGCCCCGAAGCCCCCGATCGTCTGGTCTTCGATCTCGATCCCGGTCCCGGCGTCGCGTGGAAGCACGTGGCCGCGGGGGCTCAGATGGTGCGCCAGGCGCTCGAACAGGTCGCGTTGCGCGGGTTCGCGCGCGTCTCAGGAGGAAAGGGCGTGCACGTCGTGGTCCCGCTCAAGCCGGGGCACGACTGGGATCAGGTCAAATCCTTCAGCAAGGCGTTTGCCCAGACGCTCGTTCGGATCGCCGGGACGCTCTTCGTGGCTGTGCCGGGCGAAGGCAACCGGGCAAGGCGAATCTTCATCGACTATCTGAGAAACGCTCGCGGCGCGACCGCCGTCGCGTCCTACAGCGTGCGCGCCCGCCCCGGGGCGCCCGTGGCTCTTCCCGTGTCGTGGGACGAACTGCCGGGCCTGGAGTCCGGGCACGCGTTCGGCGTCCCCGCCGTGCTCCGTCGTCTGGGCGCGCCCGCGCCCGATCCGTGGGAGTCGCTTCCCGAAGCGGCTGGCGTGCTGCCGAACGCGCCCGCCGCGCCCCGGCATCCCGCTTCCAGGCCGCGCGTCACTCGGGCCAGAGCAAGGAAGCGCAGGGCCTGACCCGCGTCGCCCGTGCCGCGCTCTGCCTAGTCAGCGCTCGCGGCCTCAAGAAGTTGCACCGCTTCATCCACGCTCGCGATCGCGCGAAACTTGCGGTCGAGCTTGAGCTGGCGGAGAAACTGGCTGATCGCCGGCGGCACCGCCGCGAGCACCGCCCGGGCCCCGCTCTTGCGCGCGTCCTCCTCCACCTGGAGAAGACACGTGATGCCGATGGAGTTGATGAGCTCGACGGCCTCCATGTCAATGACCAGGCCGGCGCCCGCTTGACGCGGGAGGCGCGAGCGCACCTCTTCGCGGATCGCGTTGACCTGCTCGTCGGTCACCGTGCTGGGCAGGCGCATCACCAGGACCGACTTGTCACGTCCGACCACCTGTGATGCCAGCGGTGAAATCATGCCCACGCCCTCCCTGGGGGTTCTCGAGCGGCGTCCGCTTTCGGCCGGCCATCGCTCCCCCGTCGTCCACCCCAACCCATGCTCTCCCGAAACATCGTGCACACCGGGCAGGTCAGGGCCATTCAAAGATACGAAACGCCGTGGGCATGGAATGATACGGATGCCGACCCCGCGCGGCTCCGTTTGTCCAGAGGGTTCGCACCGGATAAACTCCTTCCGACATTCCGTTGCCGTCTTTGGTTCTCGGACACGAAGGATCCCCTATGCACGCAGCACGTCATCATGCGGGCTGATGCTCCAAGCCGGTGCTTGGCGCTCGCGGGCTCCCTCCGGGCAGCGCTCGGCCATTGGACCCTTCCCCGCGCGGGCGAGGAGGTGTCGATGGCGTGAGTGCATCCCGGTTCCGCACCGTCTCTCCACTCGCCCCCACACGGGGAAACGAAGGATGGATCGGTGCGGGAGAATCACTGGTGGCCACGGGCGTGTTCAGGCGTTCGTGGCCGTTGTGTTTACTGACCCTCTCCGCTCTCGACCATGCCCATTCCGACAACCCGGCAATCCCCGCGACTCGCACATCCTGAAATCACGAGAAAAGCAGACATGAACACCACCGAAATGATGCGGATTCTGGACTCCATCGCCCGCGATCGCAAGATCGAGAAGTCCGCGCTCGTCAAGGACCTCGAGCAGGCGATGGTCTCCGCCGCTCGGAAGCACTACAACACGCTCGACACCGAAGAGTTCCGGTGTGAAATGGACCAGATGTCGGGACAGATGACGCTGTACCGGCACGGCGAGGCGATGAACCTGTCGCCCGCCGAGCTTGGGCGCATCGCCGCTCAGACCTTCAAGCAGGTCATGATCCAGCGGTTCCGCGACGATGAGCGTTCAAGCCTGCTGGGTGAGTTCAGCAAGCGCATCGGCGAGATCGTCTCGGGCGTGGTGCAGCGCTACGAGGGCGGAGCGCTGGTCGTGACCATCGACCGCGCCGAAGCGTTCATGCCGCGTTCAGAGCAGATTCCCGGTGAGCAGTTCCAGCCGGGCGACCGCGTCCGCTGCCTCGTGCTCGACGTGCGCGACGCCGGGTCGCAGGTGAAGATCGTCCTCTCGCGCTCTCACCCCGATTTCATCAAGCGACTCTTCGAGGTCGAAGTGCCCGAAGTCACCGAGAAGATCATCGAAATCAAGGCGATGGCCCGCGAGGCCGGCTACCGCACCAAGGTCGCCGTCGCCTCCGTCGATTCCAAGGTCGATCCCGTCGGTGCCTGCGTCGGCGTGCGCGGCTCCCGCATCAAGAACATCGTCGATGAGCTCAACGGCGAGAAGATCGACATCGTGCGCTGGAACGACTCGTCGCAGATCCTCATCGGGAACGCCCTGAAGCCGGCCGAGGTCGCCGAGATCTCCCTCTGCTTCGAGCTCGGCCGCGCCACCGTCGTCGTCCGCGACGATCAGCTCTCTCTCGCCATCGGCAAGCGCGGGCAGAACGTCCGGCTCGCCGCTCGCCTTACCGGCTGGGATGTCGACATCCTCACGCCCGACGAGTTCAACAAGGGCCTGGACACCATGCAGGCGTGCCTCAAGGAAGTGCCCGGCATCGAAGAGGCGCACCTCGACAAGCTCGCGGCCATGGGCATGGTCAGCGTGTTCGATGTCGAGGAGGTCGGCGTCGAAGTCCTCATGACCGAACTGGGAATCGACGAGACGATCGCCAAGGCCGCCGTCGATGCCGCCGGCGTCCGTGCCAAGGAAGTCGCGCTGCAGCAGCAGAAGGACAAGGAAGCCGCGGAAATCAAGAAGCAGGAAGAGGAAGCAGCCGCCCGCCGACTCCTCGAATCCGGCGCATCGCCCCTCGACGATGGCGCTCCCGCCTCGGCCCCGTCCGACGACGCACGCGCCGCGGACATCCTCGGCGGCGGTTCCGGCCCCGCCAGAGCCGAGGAGCCGCCCGCTCAGGACGGCACGGCGGCCCCCGCATAACCCCCTCCTCCTCGCCCGTTCTCTCTCCCACCCATCGCTCATTCCTCACGCTTCTCGAATCCCGTCTCGAACCCCACACACTTCGGAGCACGCTTGGCTAAGGGCAAACGAATCAGCGAGATCGCCAAAGACCTGGGCGTCAAGTCCCAGGCCGTCATCGACAAGTGCAAAGCCGAGGGTGTTCCCGCCGAAACGGTCAAGGGGCACATGACCGTCGTGTCGGCCGGGCTGGAGGCCAGCATCCGCGAGTGGTTCAGCAGCGGCGGCGTCGCCACCGCCATCGAAACCACCGAGCACATCGACGCCACAAAGGTCAAGCCGCGACCGCCGGCGCGCGCCCGCAAGCCGCTGTCTGCCGACGAACCCGCGGCCCCCGCGGATTCCGATCGGCCGCCGACGATCCGCGCCGCTTCGCCCGCCGCCCCGGTGGCTCCCGCTCCGCCATCCAGGGTGTCGCACCCCGCACCCGCGGCACCCGCGGCACCCGCGGCGCCGTCAAGAACTCCGGGCGCGCCGATGTCGACGCCCGTGCCGCCCGCGCCCGCGCCCACCGTTCGCGCTGCCCCCTCGACGCCCGAGGCCCCGCCACCGCCCGCGCGGGCCGCTTCCGCGCCCCCGGCCGCGCCCCCGCCGGCGCCCCCGGCACACGGCCACGCCACCGGCGCCCCGCCCTCGCGACCGCTCCCTCCGCGACAGGTTGTCAAGCCGGCGCCGATGAACGTCCCCAACCGCCCGCAGGTCATCGCGCCCGCAGGCCCCAAGCTCGAGATCAAGCAGCAGGTCAAGCTCGCCGGCCCCAAGGTCGTGCGCATCGAAGCCCCCGAGCAGGTCGATATCCGGCGCCCACGAGGCCCGGGCCTCCCCTCCGGCGGCATCCGCGGCGGTCGCGGCGTCACCGGCCCAGGTGGTGCCGAAGATGACACCAGCCGCAGCCCGCGGCGCAACAAGCGCCGCGGCCCGGGCGAAGCGCCCGCCGCCGTTCCGGCGCGCCGCCGGGCCTCCGCGGCCGATGATCTCCCCGTCGGCACCGGATTCTCCGAAGCCGACCTCGCCGAACGCGAGGCGCGACTCGCCCGCGCCGGGGGCTACCTCAAGCAGCGCCGCCGCGAGCTGCGCGCCCGTGAGCACGCCCAGGGCGAACGCGCCCAGACCGCCGCCGAGACCGGCGGCAAGGTCCCCATCGTCGCCCCGTTCACCATCAAGGAACTCGCCGCCGCCACCGGCGTCAAGGCCGCCGACGTCATCAAGAAGCTCTTCCTCCAGGGCATCATGGCCACCGTGAACTCGGGCATCGACGCCGAGCGCGCCCAGGAAGTCATGTTCGAGTTCGGCATCGAACTCGACGTCAAGACCGCCCAGACCGCCGAACAGGTCGTCTCACGCCAGTTCGAAACGCGCGAAGCCAAGGACCAGCGGCCGCGGGCCCCCGTCGTCACCATCATGGGCCACGTCGACCACGGCAAGACCTCCCTCCTCGACGCCATTCGCAAGACCAACGTCGCCGCGGGCGAGGCCGGGGGCATCACCCAGAAGACCTCCGCGTTCCGCGTCCCCGTCGAGATCGGCGGCGAAACCAAGCACATCGTCTTCTTCGATACGCCCGGCCACCAGGCGTTCACCGAGATGCGCGCCCGCGGCGCGATGGTCACCGACGTCGTCGTGCTCGTCGTCGGCGCGCCCGAAGGCGTCATGCCCCAGACCATCGAATCGATCAATCACGCCAAGGCCGCCAAGGTGCCCATCGTGGTCGCACTCAACAAGTGCGATTCACCTCAGGCCACTGAGAACCAGATCCAGAAGGTCATGGGCCAGCTCGCCGAGCAGGGCCTGAACCCGATCGCCTGGGGCGGCCAGACCGAAGTCATCAAGACCAGCGCGACCAAGGGCACCGGCATTCAGGACCTGCTCGAAGTCCTCGATCTCCAGGCGCAGGTGCTCGAACTCAAGGCCGATTTCGCCGGCGCCGCCCGCGGGCGCGTGGTCGAGGCCGGCCTCGCCGAAGGCCGCGGCCCCGTCGCGACCGTGCTCGTGCAGGACGGCGAGCTCCGCGTGGGCGACTTCATGGTCGTCGGGCGCGCGTTCGGACGCGTGCGCGACATCGCCGACGACCGCGGTCAGAAGCTCAAGGTCGCCGGTCCGTCGATGCCCATCCAGATCAGCGGCATCGACGAGGTGCCCGCCGCGGGCGACGCGTTCTACTGCACCGATTCGCTCAAGAAGGCGCAGGAAGCCGCCGAGCAGCGCCGCCACCGCGATCGCGAAGAATCACTGCACCAGCCCAAGGTCACGCTCGATTCGCTCTTCAGCCAGATGAAGGACGCGAGCGTCAAGGAAATCCTCATCGTCCTCAAGGCCGATGTGCAGGGCTCGGTCGACGTCATCACCCACGAGATCGAACGCCTCTCGACCGACGAGGTGAAGGTCCGCGTGCTCCACGCCGCCGTCGGCGGTATCCAGGAGAGCGACATCGCCCTCGCCGAGGCAAGCAAGGCCGTCGTCGTCGGGTTCAATGTCATTCCCAACACCAAGGCGCGGGCGCTCGCCGACCAGAAGTCCGTCGAAGTCCGCACCTACCAGGTCATCTACGACATCACCGAAGACGTCAAGAAGGCCGCCAGCGGCATGCTCGCGCCCGAAATCCGCCAGGAGATCCTCGGCCACGCCGACGTCCGCAAGGTCTTCAAGGTCACCAAGGTCGGCAACATCGCCGGCTGCTACGTCACCGACGGCCTCGTCCAGCGCGACGCCCTCATCCGCGTCACCCGCAACGGCATCGTCATCGAGCAGGACCGCGTCCTCGAACAGCTCAAGCGCGTCAAGGACGACGCCAAGGACGTCCGCGCAGGCATGGAGTGCGGCATGAAGATCGTCGGCTACGACGACATCAAGGAAGGCGATGTCCTCGAGTGCTACAAGAAAGTCGAGATCAAGCGGACACTGTGAGCGGCCAACAACCTACGAACCCTGCTCGATCCCCCGCACGTCCAGGTGCATGAACTGGTTGAACTCGCTCGGCACGTACCCGCCGAACGGCTCGCCCGGCACAAAGCCCCTGGCCCGATACATCGCGATCGCCGCCTCGAACGCCGGGCCCGATCCCGTCTCAAGGCTCACACGCGAGTACCCGCGCTCGCGCGCCACCCCGAGCAGGTGCTCCAGGATCGCCCGCCCCACGCCGCGGCGAAGGTGTGCCGGGTCCGTCCGCATCGACTTGATCTCTCCCCACCCTCGATCGATCTCCCGCAGCGCCCCCATGCCGAGCAGCTCCTCGCCCTCCCACGCCGTGAACACCGACACATCCGGCGATCTCAGCCCCGAATCGTCCAGCGCATACACCGACCCCGGCGGCGACGCCTCGTGCATCCCGGACAAATGCAGCCGAACCAGCGCTACGATGCGCGGATCATCGAGTGTCGAGTGCCGGATCTTCATGCCCGATGCTAGATCAGCGTGAAAGCAGCGTCAGGTCCGGGCCACGGGTGCCCCGCCTGCGTGCGCCTCCAACCACCCGCCATCACACCTTGCTCCTCGCCCTCCTCCAGTTCGATCTCCTCATCCGCGGCTCCGAGTCCCTCAAGGACAAGCGCCGCGTCGTGAAATCTCTCAAGGATCGCCTCCACGCCGAGCACATGGTCAGCGTCGCCGAGATCGGCCTGCTCGATCGGCACGACGCCGCCCGCCTCGGCCTCGCGGCCGTCGGCACCGACGTCAAGCACCTGCAGAGCATGACCGACCGCATCCTCGACAAGGTGCGCGGCCTCCACGACGCCGAACTCGGCGACTTCCAGCGCGACATCCTGCACGGCGAAGCGGTCGACCACGACTCGAGCGACGACCCGGCCGAACACGACGGCGCGACCGCCACGCGCCGTGAGGAGCCATTATGAGCAGGTCCGGACCAGGCCACCGCCGGGAGGCGATCGCCTCGGAGATCCGTTCGGCGCTGCAGGCGCTCCTCGCGCGCGGGCTGAACGATCCGCGCGTCCAGGGCATGGTCACCATCACCGGGGTCGACGTCGATCAACAGCTCGCCCGGGCGCTCGTGCGCGTTTCAGTCATTCCCGAGAAATACCAGGTCCGCGTGCTCGCCGGCCTCCGCCACGCCGCCGGGCACCTGCGCCGCCAGGTCGGCGAAACCATCAAGACCATCCGCATTCCCGAGCTCGCGTTCGAGATCGACACCGGCCTGAAGCGCCAGGCCGAGGTGATCGAAGCGCTCTCGCGCGTCGCCGCCGAGCGCGAAGCCCGCGGCGAACGCGATCCCAGGGGGCCCCTCGACGCGCCGCCCGACGCGGCGAACAATCAGGCGCCAGCGTCGCCGCCCGGACAGGGCGCAGGCGACGCGGAGGAGTCGGCCCACGGATGAGCACCGCTGATCGGTCAAGCCCCTTCGATTCGCTGCTGGAGAAGCTGCGCAAACAGCGCGGCGGCAAGGCCGCGAGCGTCGATCTCCCGGTCATCGCCTGGTGCGCCGATGATCGCGTCCTCTCGACCTTCATCGCGTCATTCATGCTCTGGGACGCGCCCATCGCTCGCGCCGCGACCGCGCTCGAAGCGCTCGGCGCCTCCGTCATCGACGCCAACGACCTGCGCGTCTCCCTCCCCGAGGAGCTGCTCGCGATCATCGGCCGCTCATACCCGCGCGGGCAGGAGCGCATGACGCGCCTCTGCGCCGCCCTCAACGACGTCTACCGGCGCGAACACGCCGTGCGCCTCGCGCACCTCAAGGAGAAGAGCAAGCGCGAAGCCCGCGCTTACCTCGAATCGCTCGCCCACACCCCGCCCTTTGTCGCCGGCCGCACGTTCCTGCTGGCCCTCGAAGGGCACGCCGTGCCGGTCGATGAGCGGCTGCTGGGCCGTTTGCTCGAAATCGACGCGGTCGGAGACGAATCCGCGACGCCCGAGTCGATGTCGGTCGCGTTCGAGCGCGCGATCCGCGCCGGGTCGGCGGCCGAGGCGCACGCCCTCCTCACGTCGTGGGCCGATGAGCCCCCGAACCCGACACCCTCCGCCAGCCGCCGCTCGCGAAGCACGCGCAAAGCCGCCGCCGCCGGCAACGGAGAGCGCAAGGCTCGCCAACCCGTCGCCTCGGCCAAGAAGCGGTCGCCCGCGCGGCGCACGCGACGGCGCTGACCGTCGTTTCCGATCGCTCCTCATTCCACCCCGATCATCTTCGGAGGCACTGACCATTGGCCGGGCACAACAAATGGAGCAAGATCAAGCACCGCAAGGCGGTGGTCGACAAGCGCCGCGGCAAGGCCTGGACCATGTGCTCGCGCGCCATCATCGTCGCCGCCAAGACCGGCGGGCCCGACCCCGCCTTCAACTTCGCGCTCCGCGCCGCCATCGATGAAGCCCGCTATCACAACGTCCCCGCCGACAACATCGATCGCGCGATCAAAAAAGGCGTCGGCGGCGGCGCTGGCGATGACTACGAACCCGTGCGCTACGAGGGCTACGGGCCCGGCGGCGCCGCCATCGTCATCGACGCCTTCACCAACAACCGCGCCCGCACCGCCGGCGACCTCCGCCTCATTCTCGGAAACCACGCCGGCAAGCTCGGCACCACCGGCTGCGTCGCCCATCAGTTCGAGCAGAAGGGCCGGATCGTCGTCCTTGACGACTCCCGCGGCGAAGACGCCATCCTCGAAGCGGCTCTCAACGCCGGTGCCGACGATGTCCGCCGGACCGAGTCCGAAGACGGCGCCCCCGCGTGGGATGTTCTCTGCCCGCCGGGTCAGCTCCACGCCGTCAAAAATGCCCTCGCCGCCGCCGGGCTCAAGACCGGCGAAGCCGTGCTCGACATGATCCCGACCTCTTCGGTCACCATCGACGGCGAAAACGCCCGGACCCTCGTCGAACTCGTCGACGCCCTCGAAGAAAACGACGACGTGAAAAAGGTCTACACCAACGCCGACATTCCCGACGCCGCTCTCCCGGACTGACCGGCGGATTCACCGCCGCGAAGCTTGCAGGCCGCACCCCTTCCCGCCAGGATTCTGCTAGTCTCCCGGCATGGGGCTCACCAACTACGTGACGCTGGGCCGGTCCGGTCTGCGCGTTTCCCCGCTCTGCCTCGGCGCCATGACCTTCGGCCTCGACTGGGGCTGGGGAAGTGACGTCGCCGTTTCCAAGCGGATCATCGATTCCTACCTCGACCGCGGCGGCAACTTCATCGACACCGCCAACATCTACACCAAGGGTCACAGCGAAAAAATCCTCGGCGATCACGTCGGCTCAAACCCCCACAAGCGCGACAAGACCGTCCTCGCCACCAAGTTCATGGGCAACCTCTTCCCGGGCGACCCCAACGCAGGCGGCGCCAGCCGCAAGGCCATCATGCAGCAGTTGCATCATTCCCTGCGCCGGCTCCAGACCGACTACATCGATCTCTACTGGATGCACTTCGAGGATCCCTTCACCCCGCTCGACGAAACCATGCGCTGCCTCGACGACCTCGTCCATGCGGGCAAGGTGCGCTACATCGGCTTCTCCGACACCCCCGCCTGGAAATGCGTCAAGGCGCAGATGCTCGCCGAACTCCGCGGCTGGACCCCGCTCTGCGCCCTCCAGATCGAGTACTCACTCCTCGAACGCTCCGTCGAAGGCGCGCTCATCCCCATGGCCCTCGACATGGGCATGGGCGTCACGCCCTGGTCGCCACTCAAGGGCGGCCTGCTCTCCGGCAAGTACGGCCGCGAGCACGCCGGTCAGCCCGGCGCCAAGGGCACACGCGGCGAATGGGTCACCAGGCACCTCAACGACCGCACCATCCCCGTCATCGAAGCCCTCCGCTCCATCGCCGCCCAGGTCCACAGCACCCCTTCCGCCATCTCCCTCGCCTGGGTCAACTCCCGCCTCGGCGTCACCTCCACCATCATCGGCGCCCGCACCCTCGAGCAGTTCAACGACAACCTCAAGTGCTTCGACGTCCACCTCCTCCCCGAGCACATGGCCACGCTCGACGAGCTCACCCGCCCCACGTTCCACTTCCCCTTCGAGTTCCTCAAGAACGTCCGGCCCATCCTTCAGGGCGGCACAAGCATCAACGGCGAGCCCAGCGAACTCTGGCCCATGGCGCCCAAGACCGACGCCGAGCGGCATTGAGCCTCTCCCCCGTCACCCCGGCGCGCCCGGCGCCGCCTCGATCCCGTCTTCTCCCGTCCACGGACCCCACTCGGCGTGCTCCTCCGCCGCCTTGCGCAGTCGCGCAAGGTACGTCCGCCGCGGAATCTCGATCACGCCGAGCGACGCCATGTGCGGGCTCGTGAACTGCGAATCGAGCAGCGTAAACCCTCGCGCCCGCAAGTGACGAACCAGGTGCACCAGGCACACCTTGCTCGCATCCGTGCCGCCCAGCGCCGGCCGACAGAACATCGACTCCCCGAAAAACGCCCGCCCGATGTGCACGCCATACAGCCCGCCGACCAGCCGCGGCCGCCCGTCCTCGGCGCCCGGAAGCGCTGGCAGCCATGCCTCGACACTGTGCGCGCGCCCGGCGTGATGAAGCATCACGTACAACGCGATGATGCGCTCATCGATCCAACTGCCGTCGTCGCCGCCGGGGTCGCGAGCGCGCGGCTCCGCACACGCCCGGATCACTTCCTCAAACGCCGCATTCGTCGTCACGCGAAACGGTCGCGCGCGCAGCCGCGACCGCAGGCTCCGAGAGACTCGAACGCCCCCTGGCTCACCCGGGGCTCGATCGATCGGCACGACCGCGCGCGGGTCCGGGCTGTACCACGCCAGGTCTTGCGACCCCGGCTCCGCCATCGGAAACAGCCCGCGCCGATACGCCTCAAGCATCAACTCCACAAACTGGCGCTCCGGCTTCCGCACGCGTGGTACATTATGATGCCGCGGAACGTCGCCGCGACGCGCGGGAGCGTGCAATGTCGAGCGTCCAGCCCGAACTGGTGTCCGTGCTCGCATGGCCCTCCGCCTGGTCGCGCCAACGCATCGCCGAAGTCCTCGTCGAATCCCTCGGAATCGACCCGGCCGACGCCCGGCTCCTCGCCGCCAGCCCCGCTCCCATGGTCGCCGGCGTGCTCGATCGCGCACCCGCCGCCGATGCCCTGCGCGTGCTCCGTGATCGCCGCGTCGCCGCCGTGTGCGTCCCGATGTCGCACATGCAGGCACGCACCCCGCCCCTCACCGCCAAACGCCTCACGCAGGCGATCGACGCGCCCGAGCCGCTCTACATGGTCGAGCCCTGGCGCGGCGAGGGGCGCGGCCTGCGCATGCGCGACGTCGTCCTCATGGTCCGCGGACGCATCGCCCGCTTCACCCGCACCACCACCTTCGACTCTACCTTCGACCATGACGACGGCCGCGCCGGCGCTCATTCCGCTTTCGACCTGGGCGCGGTCACCGAACTCCGCGGCGGCCGCGACGACGCCCTCGACCTCTACGCCCTTTCCGGCCCCCCCGTCCGCATCACCGGCCGTTTCGACTTCGGCTCCGTGCTCGGTCGCGAACGCGGCTACTCCGACGGCGAGAACATGGACCGCCTCGCCCTCCGCCTCGCCGAGCAGGCCCCCGGCGCCGAGATCGATCTCGACTACTCGTCCTTCAAGGCCGCGCCGGGCCTCAGCCGCGCGTTGCGCTCAACGCTCTCCGTCACCGGCACCAGCACCACCGTGAAACGCGACGATACACCCATGTTCGACTTCTATTCGGCGTGGAAGGCCGTCATCCACGTCCGGTTGCGCGAGTGGAGGGCCGGCCAGTCCTCGTCATCGCCGAAGACCTGAAATTCGGGACGCACTCTTCCGAGCAACAATCGAACGGAGGGCCTTCTTCATGGACATGACCGGACCGCTGATGCTGGCAATGGACGACTGGTGGATCGGCGCGTTCGTCATCGGGCTCGTGTGGCTCGTCCTCTCGTTCGTTCACAAGACGGTTCGGACCTTCGCCCGCGAGCGCTCCCGGCGCGAGATCGCCGCCTACATCGCCGAGGGAAGCATCTCCGCCGAGCAGGGTGAGCGCCTCATGAAGGCCGGCGAGCCGCGCGAGGCGTAATCGCGCTCGAGGCCCGGATCGACGGATCGTCAGGAGATTTCCATGTTTCCATCGCTCATGCTCGCCGAAGACGCCATCGCCTTCATCGCGATCGCCGGTGGCCTTGCCCTGGCGATGGTGGGGATGATCACCAGCTCCATCCGCCGGACGCGCACCGAGCAGGCGCGCGAGGAATCGCGCCGCGAACTCGCCGCGTACGTTGCCGAGGGGTCGATCTCCACCGATGACGCCGCCAAGCTCCTCAACGCGGGCAAGTCCTGGTCCGACCGCGCAGGGTGCTGAATCGCGCCGGCGCCGCGCTCACTCCGGCCCAAGCACGCGCCCCCACAGCACCGAGTCCTTAGCCACGCCCGCCTTCACGCGGTGCGACGGGCACAGTCCCTCGCGCGTGAACCCGGCCTTCTCCAGCACCCGCCCCGAAGCCCCGTTCTCGGCAAAGTGATACGCCCAGACCCGCCGCAAGCCAAGCCGCGTCCTCGCAAACGCGCACACCGCCCGCAGCGCCTCCGTCGCATAGCCACGGTTCCAGTGCTCCGGCGCAACCCAGTACCCCACCTCCGCCACCGGCTGCCGTCGCGCGAGGATCAGCCCGATCGCGCCGACAATCTCGCCGCCCCCGCGCTGCGCCATCAGGAAGTGCGCCGCCGTGCCGTCCGTCCACGCCGCGGGCAGCGTGGCAATCCACGCAACCGCATCCTCCTCGCGATACGGATGCGGAATGAGCAGCGTCGTCTCGTACACGCGCCGATCGCCCGCCAGCTTCGCCACCGCCGGCGCATCCTCAAACCGCGCCGGCCGCAGGATCAGCCGCTCCGTCTCAACCGTCGGCCGCGGCCCCGGCGAGGGCGCCCGCTCAGCCCCGGGCTCGATCCACGTCCCTTCGCAGATGACCTCCGCCGGCCCCGTCATGAACACGTGTCCGCTCGATTCATCCCACCGCACCCGCAACGCTCCCCCCGGCAGCCGCACCTCCACGTCGCGATCGAGCCGGCCCGTGAGCACGCCCGCCACGACCACCGCGCACGCGCCCGTCCCGCACGCCTGCGTCGCCCCGGCGCCGCGCTCCCATGTGCGCATCCTCGCCCGCCCGCGCGTTTCCACCGCAACAAAATGGGCATTCACCCGCTGCGGAAACGCCTCGTGCCGTTCGATCAGCGGCCCCCAGCGCGCCAGGTCGATCGCCTCCAGCGCCCTCGCCGAGAGCGCCGCGCCCGACGCATCGCCGAAGAACACCGCATGCGGATTCCCCATCGACACAAACGTCGCCGTCGCCTCCGCGGGCGCGCCCGCCCGCTCGGCCTCCGCTCCGCACAGCGCAACCGCCCACTCATGCGATCGCGGGCCGCGCTTGATCCGATCCTCCGCGACCGGCACCCGCGCCAACTCCAGCACCGGCTCGCCCATATCGACCGTCGCCTCGACGAGCGTCCCCCGCTCGTCAAGCCGATACCCGATGCTCAGCACGCCCCGGCCCGTCTCGACGCTCATCGGATTGTGCTCGATCCCCAGCCGGTCGTGCGCGAACTTCGCCACGCACCGCACCCCGTTCCCGCACATCTCCGATTCCGAGCCGTCGCGGTTGAACATCCGCATCCGCACCTGCGCCCCGCGCTCGCCCCCCGCGCTCGTCGGCGGGCACACCACGATCAGCCCGTCAGACCCCACCCCCGTGTGCCGATCACTGATCGCCCGCGCAAGCTCCGCCAGGTCGCGACGCGCCCCAAGCGCAGCATCGGCAAACCCGTCAAGATAGACGTAGTCGTTGCCGATGCCGTGCATTTTGACAAAGGGGATTGATGCCACGGGATGCAGCGATTCAGGCGGCTGGCGTCGCCGCCGCGTTTACACTTCCACCACCATCGCCACGCTGTTCCCCCCGCCCAGGCACAGCGCCGCGACTCCGCGCTTCCCGCCCGTGCGCTTGAGCTGGTGAATGAGCGTCGTGAGCACCCGGGCGCCCGACCCGCCGATGGGGTGCCCCAGCGCGATGCCCCCGCCGCAGATGTTCAGCTTCGACTCGGGAATCTCAATGCCCTTCCCCTTCAGCCCCTTCAGGTTGCACAGCACCTGCGCCGCGAACGCTTCATTGATCTCAAAGAGATCGATGTCCTTCGCCGTGAGGCTCGCCTTCCTGAGCACCCCCGCGATCCCCTCGATCGGCGCCGCGAAGATGTCCTTGGGCGCCACGCCGCTGGTGTGATACGCGACGATCCGCGCCACCGGCTTCACGCCCAGTTGCTCGGCCTTCGCCAGGCTCGACACGACCACCGCCGCCGCGCCGTCGGAAATCTGGCTCGCGTTCGCCGCCGTCACCGACCCGTCCTTCTCAAACGCCGGCCGCAGCTTGGCCACGCCTTCGAGCGTCGTGTCGCCGCGGATCCCCTCATCCGCGCTCACACCGGGCGACTTCTTGTCCAGGCACTGCTCGCCGCTGAGCGCGACGATCTCGCTCTTGAAGTGCCCGGCCCTGGTCGCCTCCGCCGCCCGTTGATGGCTCTGCACCGCGAACCGGTCCTGCTCGGCCCGCGAAATCTCGAACCCCCGCGCGATGTGATCCGCCGAGTTGCCCATCGCGCACGCCTCGAACGCGCAGCGCAACCCGTCAAACGCCATGTGGTCCTCCATCGTGGCAGGCCCGTACTTCACGCCCTCGCGCACACGCGCAAAGTGCGGCGCCGCCGTCATGTTCTCAAACCCGCCCGCAAGCACGAGGCTGTTGTCGCCCGCCTTGATCGACTGCGCCGCCAGCATCACCGCCTGCAGCCCGCTCCCGCACACCTTGTTCACCGTCTGCGCGCTCAGCGTCTCCGGCAGCCCCGCCTTCAGCCCCGCCTGCCGCGCCGGGTTCTGACCCAGCCCCGCCTGCAGCACGCACCCCATGATGCACTCATCGACCTGGCCCCCGACCTTGCCCACGCCCCCGACCTCCTCCAGCACCGCCTTCGCCGCATACGAACCCAGCACCGGCGACGGAACCTTCGAAAGCCCTCCAAAAAATCTCCCGATCGGCGTGCGCTTGGCGGCGAGAATCACAGGCGTCGTGGCGGCAGTCGTGCTCATGGATGCTCCAGTGGTCGGCGATGGATTCAACCATCCATTTTAGCGCCGGACCTCGCGCAGGCGCGAGCCGCACGCCGCGCCCGATCGCCCGATTCCCCACCGCACCGCCGCTCCCTCGCGCCACCCGCGCACCCGCGCCAAGTCCAACCGGCCCGCGACCCCCGGTCCTCGCGCTCGCCGACGCGACGCCCCCCGCGTATACTGCCCCGCCGCGGCCACCCGCGGCAACATCCCGGGCGATTGGCGCAGTTGGCTAGCGCGCTACAATGACACTGTAGAGGTCACTGGTTCGAATCCAGTATCGCCCATTCCGCCGCCGCTCGCGGCCGCGCTTCTCACTCCGTTTCAATCCCGCCCAGCCCCGGCAAGTGCCCCGGGTCCGGTTTCACTTGGTTTCGCGGCCGACGACCCATCGCCCGCGCACTTCGTGGCCTCTTCTTCGTGAATCGCGGCCCATCCCCGCGACGATTCGCACGCCTCCGCGCCCGCGCTCCGCACCGCTTCACACGCATCTGATCCGACAGTTCAACCTCCGCCGCCATTTGCCACCCGGGCTGGCGTTCACTATCCTCTGGCCCTTGTTCGGGAGCCTGGCCTGGAGATGACCATCAGCCCGATCCTGCTCTACACGGCCTGCGCCATCGGCGCGCTCGGGGTGCTGCTGGCCCTCCCGAAGCGCCGCGCCGCCGCCGCCTCCCCGTCCGGTTCCGCCGCCCACGGAAATTTGCGCGGCCCGGATTCCGCCGCCACTCCCGCCGGCGGCCTCAACGCCTTCGCCATCGGCGGCCTCATCGCCGCCATCGCCCTCGGCTTGGCCCTCGTCGGCCTTGGCTTGGGCGCTGCAAAGAGTGGGGGCGGAGGCGAGGGCGGGCTGCCCAACTTCCACTTCTACATCTTCAGCGCCATCGCCCTCTTCGGTGCCCTCCGCGTCATCAGCCATCCCCGGCCCGTCTACGCCGCCCTCTACTTCATCCTCACCATCCTCGCCTCCTGCGGGCTCTACCTCCTCCTCGCCGCCGAGTTCATGGCCTTCGCACTCGTCATCGTCTACGCCGGCGCCATCCTCATCACCTACCTCTTCGTCATCATGCTCGCCACCGAGGCGCCCTCGAACGAAACCATCGACATGCTCCGCGGCTACGACCGCTACAGCCGCGAACCCGTCTTCGCCACCGTCGCCGGATTCGTCCTGCTCGCCGCCCTCTCCACCTCCCTCGCTCGCGGCAGCGCGTCCATCTCCCCCGCCCCCACGCTCGTCCGCGGGCCCGATGCCGCTTCCCCCGTCCGCAGCGACGCCAACCTCGCCATCATGTCACGAAAGGTCGACCGCCTCCTCGCCACGGCGTCTCACGTCGTCGTTGAAGAACGCGTCGTCCCCGATGACTCCGGCGGCACTCGCGTCGAACGCGCAAAGGTCATTCAGCCGCTCCTCAAGCCCGGCGAACGCCTCGCCAAGCGCGAGGACGCCGGTGCCGCGATCTTCCCCCAGGCCGACGGCAACGGCTACCTCGTCGTCGTCGACGAAGCCGGCGTCCGCCGACAGATTCCGCAGTCCGCCTGGCCCAGGGGCCTGCAAGTCGACAACACCGAGGGCGTCGCCTTCGCCTTCATCGGCGGCAAGCCCGGCGCCATCGAGATCGCCGGCATCATCCTCCTCATGGCCATGCTCGCCGCCGTCGTCCTCGCCCGCAAAAAAGTTGACCACGACGAAGCCGCCCGCCACGCGCTCCTCGATCGCCACCTCGTCGAGCCGCGCCTCGCTCCGGCCCCCGCCGGTCCACGCGCTCCGCGCGCCGCGCCGGAGGGCGTCTCATGACCCACCTCCTGCCGCCCATCCTCGCCCAGTCCGGCTCCATCGCCGCCATGCCCGGCAGCGAACTGCTGCACTATCTCGCCGTCTCGGCCATCATGTTCGCCCTCGGCCTCATCGGCTTCCTCACCCGCCGCAACCTCATCATCATGTTCCTCTGCACGGAACTGATGTTCCAGGCCGCGGGCATCGCCCTCATCGCCTTCTCCCGCTTCCACCTCAACCACACCGGTGAGGCGTTCGTCATCTTCGTGCTCACCGTCGCCGCCGCCGAGGCCGCCATGGCCCTCGCCCTCGTCGTCCTTCTTTTCCGCCGCAAGGAAACCCTCGACGGCTCCGCATGGGCCGAACTCAAGGGCTGAGCAGCTCGCGACCCCCACTCAGCACTCCCGACTCAGGACCCCTTCTTGCCCCTCACCCTGTTCAACTCGACCCTCGCCGCCGCCTCCGTCCAGGAAGGCGCCGCGGCCACGCTCCTCGTCCCCATCCTGACCGCCGGCGCCTCGATCCTCTGCGGCGTCTTCGCCATCCTCCGCAACCGTTCCAAGCTCCCCGCCTTCGCCTCCGTCCTCCTCCTCGCCGCGTCCTTCCTCGCCATCCTCTACACCTACCTCCAACAGGGCCCCGCCGGCGCACCCGCCATCGCCCACGGCTTCGACTGGTTCAATCTCGCCGCCGCCGCGCCGAGTGATGCGGGCGAAGCGCCCCTCCGTCTCCTCGCCGCCTTCTCCTTCTACATCGACTCGCTCACCCTCCTGTGGATGCTCTTCGTCACCGGCCTCGCCACCCTCATCGCGCTCTACGCCAGCGAGTACATGAGCCACGACGTCGGTCCCGGCTACTGCCGCTTCTTCGCCGCCTTCACCCTCTTCGTCTTCTCCATGTCCTGCCTCGTCATGGCCGACAACCTCGTCCTGCTCTACCTGGGCTGGGAAGGCGTCGGCCTCTGCTCCTACCTCCTCATCGGCTACTTCTACAAAAAACCCTCCGCCGTCGCCGCCGCTAAGAAGGCCTTCATCGTCAACCGCATCGGCGACCTCGGCCTCGCCCTGGGCATCTGGCTCACCTTCGTGCAATTCGGCTCCGTTCAATACGCCGATCTCTTCAGCCATCCAGACCTGCTCAAGGCCATCGAGCACGCCCGCGCCGGCAACTGGGGCCTCATCCCCTGGACGGTCCAGGCCATCCCGCTCCTCTTCATGATCGGCGCCTTCGGCAAGTCGGCCCAGCTCCCCCTCTACGTCTGGCTGCCCGACGCGATGGAAGGCCCCACGCCGGTCTCCGCGCTCATCCACGCCGCGACCATGGTCACCGCGGGCGTCTACCTCGTCGCCCGCACCCTCCCCTTCTTCGTCTGCAGCGAGTACGCCCTGCCCATCGTCGCCTGGGTCGGTTCGCTCACCGCCCTCCTCGCCGCCACCATCGGCATGGCCCAGTTCGACATCAAGCGCATCATGGCCTACTCGACCGTGAGCCAGCTCGGCTACATGTTCGCCGGCCTCGGCGTGCTCACCGCCGCAGGCTCCCCTGAAGCCGCCGCCGCCGGTCCCTACCACGTCTTCACCCACGCCTTCTTCAAGGCCCTCCTCTTCCTCTCCTGCGGCGCCGTCATGCACGGCTTCGCCGGCCAGCTCGATCTCCGCAAGCTCTCCGGCGTCCTCTACATGCCCGGTTGGACCATCGTCGGCGTCGGCATGCTCGTCGGCTGCCTCAACCTCGCCGGATTCCCCCTCATCACCGCCGGCTTTTTCAGCAAGGACATGATCCTCGCCGAAGCCTTCGTCAATCCCCACACCCAGATCATCGGCTGGATTCTCCTCTTCACCGCCGGCCTCACCGCCTACTACACCTTCCGCGTCTTCTTCCGCGTCTTCATGGGCCCAAAGCTCTATGAGCCCGGCGATGAACTCCACGCCCACGACGACCACGCCCACGACAGCCACGGTCACGATTCCCACGGCGAACACGGCACTCCCGCCGACCCGCATCCCGCGCACGCCGCCCACGACTTCCAACCCCATCCCCCGGGCTGGGCCATCAACACCGTCCTCGCCGTCCTCGCGCTCGCCTGCTTCGCCGCCATCGCTCCCTACTTCACCCACTGGGTCCCCGGCCTCATCGAGCACTCAAGCACCGGCCTCGCCTTCGGCTCGCACGCCGAAACGCCCGCCGCCGATCACGCCCACGACCCCCACGCCGTCATGTACTACGTCTCCGCCGTCGTCGGCTTCCTCGGCATCGCCGTCGCGGCGTGGCTGCACCTGCTCGGCCGAACCTCCGCCGCCACCAGCCGCGCCGACAGCCTCCTCCCCACGCTCGGCCCCATCGCCACCGCGGCTCAGCACAAGTGGTACGTCGACGAGTTCTACGAAGCCCTCATCCGCCTCCCCCTCTGGGTCCTCTCCCACGTCTTCCACCTCATCGACAAGCTCATCGTCGACGGCCTCGTCAATCTCTTCGGCATGACGCCCCGCCTCACCGGCTGGAGTCTCCGCCCCTCCCAGTCAGGCGTCATGCACGCCTACGCCGCCGGCATGGCCGCCGGCCTCGCCCTCATCGTCCTCATCGCCGTCATGATGGTTCAGTAGCCCGCACGCTTCACCGGGTCTCCCTCCCGGTTCGTTCCGCAGACAGGATCCCATGCTCGCGAGTTTCGTCTTCATCCCGCTCCTCGCCGCCGCGGTCATCTCCCTCGCCAACCGCCGTCACGCCGCGCGCATCGCCACCATCGGCACGCTCATTCCCTTCATCCCCCTCTTCCTCCTCCTCGGCCGCATGGACTGGTCGCTCGGCAACCGCGCCCAACTCCTCGAATCCGCCTCCTGGTTCCCGAGCCTGGGCATCAACCTCACCCTCGGCGCCACCAACGTCGGCGTCCTCCTCCTCGCCCTCACCATCCTCCTCGGCCCCATCTGCGTCGTCGCTTCCTACTCCGCCATCACCAACCGCATCAAGACCTACTACTTCTGGCTCCTCATCCTTCAGGCCGCCATGTCCGGCGTCTTCATCGCGCGCGACGTCATGCTCTTCTACGTCTTCTTCGAGTTCACCCTCATCCCCATGTTCGTCCTCATCAGCCTCTTCGGCTCCACCAACCGCAAAGCCGCCGCCATCAAGTTCTTCCTCTACACCTTCACCGGCTCCGTCCTCGCCCTCGCCGGCCTCGTCTACGTCGCCTGGTATCACGCCACCAGCATCGACCCCGGCCGCTGGACCTTCGACCTCGACGAGCTCCGCGCCGCCTCCGCCCAGCTCCCCCTCGCCACGCAATCCTGGATCTTCTTCGCCCTCCTCGCCGGCTTCGCCGTCAAGGTTCCCGTCTTCCCCCTGCACACCTGGCTCCCCCTCGCCCACACCGAAGCGCCCACCGCCGGCTCCGTCATCCTCGCCGGCGTTCTCCTCAAGCTCGGCACCTTCGGCATCCTCGTCGTCGCCATCCCCTTCTGCCCCCTCGCCGCGCTCGAGGCCCAGACCTTCGTCGCCGCCCTCGGCTGCGTCGGCATCCTCGTCGCCGGGCTCATCTGCTGGGTCCAGACCGATGTCAAGAAGCTCGTCGCCTACTCCTCCGTCGCTCACCTCGGCTTCTGCCTCCTCGGCATGTTCGCCTTCAACCCCCTCGGCCTTCAGGGCTCCATCCTCTACATGATCAACCACGGCCTCTCCACCGGCGCCCTCTTCCTCTGCATCGGCATGATCTACGAACGCTACCACACCCGCTCCATGAAAGAACTCGGCGGCCTCGCCGCCCGCATGCCCATCTGGGCCACCTTCATGGTCTTCTTCACCATGGCCTCCGTCGGCCTCCCCGGCACCAACGGCTTCATCTCCGAGTTCCTCTGCCTCATCGGCGCCTTCCAGGCCTCCGACCAATGGACCGCCGGCGCGCCCGGCGGCCTCCCCGGCTCGCTCGGCTTCTCCTTCGCCTTCATCGCCGGCACCGGCATGATCGTCGCCGCCATGTACCTCCTCTACATGCTCGGCAAGGTCGTCTGGGGCCCCCTCGTCGAGCCCCACGCGCACGCCCACGCCGCCTCCGACGCCGACGCGCACGCGCTCCCGCCCGATCTCTCTCCCCGTGAGATCGGCGTCCTCGTCCCCCTCGCCGCCCTCTGTCTCCTCTTCGGCCTCTATCCCAAGCCGCTCACCGACGCCCTCGAGCCCGCCGTCCGCGACACCACCGCCCTCGTCGACGCCGCCCGTGCCAGGGGCGAGCCGCGCCCGCGCCCCCGAGTCGATCCCACGCACCAGGTGCGCGCCGAGCCGGCCCTTGACCACGGCGCCGCGGAGGCCCGCCCATGACCTCCACGATCACGCCCATCCTCGCCGCCGCCACCATCGCCGACAAGCTCCCCGGTCTCTGGCCCGAGATCGTCCTCTTCATCGCCTCCTGCGTCGTGATGGTCATCGGCCTCTCGCGCCGCGCCCGCCTCCGCGACCTCTGCGCGCCCATCTGCCTCCTCGCACTCGCCGTCGCTTTCTTCATCGCCTACTTCTCAACCCCCGACTCCTCCCTCCCCCTCGTCAGCCTCCCGCGCTTCGGCAAGATCATCACCTGCATCGTCGGCGCCATGATCCTCCTCCTTCTCAGCGGCACCGCCGACCGCGACTACGAAGCCGCCGTCGCCCGCGGCAGCGAGCGCTACGACCCTCTCCGCGCCAACCGCGCTGAGTTCTACGCCTTCTTCCTCTTCTCCCTCACCGGCCTCATGCTCACCGCCGGCGCTGACGACCTCATCTGGCTCTTCCTCGCCCTCGAACTCACCAGCCTCCCCACCTACATCATGGTCACCATCTCCACGCGGCACAACCGCTCCATGGAGGCCGGCGTCAAGTACTTCTTCCTCGGCGCCCTCGGCGCGGCCATCTTCCTCTACGGCTTCGCCCTCATCTACGGCGGCACCGGCTCCACCGACCTCGGCGACATCCAGGCCGCCCTCGCCGCCCAGCAGGCCGCCGGCGGCATCAACGGCATCGCCCTCGCCGGCCTCCTCCTCTCCCTCGTCGGCCTCGGCTTCAAGATCGCCGCCGTCCCCATGCACTTCTACACACCCGACGTCTACCAGGGCGCCTCCGCCACCGTCGCCGCCATGCTCGCCTTCGTCCCCAAGACCGCCGGCTTCCTCGCTCTCCTCCTCCTCCTCTCCACCGTCGGCTGGTTCTCCCAGGTCAGCGGCTCCGACGTCGGCATGCTCCCCTCGCCCATCCACGAACTCCTCTGGGTCATGGCCGCCCTCACCATGACCGTCGGCAATGTCCTCGCCGTCATCCAGTCCTCCGTCAAGCGCGTCCTCGCGTACTCCTCCATCGCCCACAGCGGATACATGCTCGTCGGCCTCCTCTCAGGCCCCGGCCGACCCGGCGCCGACTTCACCGAGAACGGCCTCGCCGCCGTCCTCTTCTACCTCCTCGCCTACGGCGTCATGAACCTCGGCGCCTTCGCCGTCCTCGCTTCCCTCGAACGCTCCGGCCCCGACGGACGCCCCGACGAAATCGATTCCTTCGACGACCTCCGCGGCCTCTGCCGCACCCGCCCGGCCATCGGCTACACCATGGTCCTCTCCGCCCTCGGCCTCCTCGGCCTCCCGCCCACCCTCGGCTTCTTCGCCAAGCTCCCTCTCCTCACCACCGCCACCGCCGCCGGCCACACCTTCCTCGTCGTCATCCTCGTCATCAACTCCGCCATCGCCGCCTTCTACTACCTCCGCCTCGCCGGCACCCCCTGGCTCGAAACCACCGACTCCTCCCCGGGCGTCCAGCCCGCCCGCGTCACCCCCTACGGCTCGCGCATCGTCGCCGGCATCCTCTCCGCCGCCGGCGTCGTCGTCCTCTCCCTCTTCCCGGGCGTCGGCGCCAAGCTCACGCACTGGGCCGAACGCTCCGCCGAGTTCCGCCGCGTCATCGCCCCCGCCGCGCAGGCCGACCCTTCCGCCATTCGCGCCGAGGCTTTCCAACCCGCGGCCTCGCCCCTCGACGCTTCGCCTCCGCGCTGATCCGCGCTTCGCGTCGCCCGTCCCCGCTTATCCTCCTTCATGCCGTCCACCGGCGACCATCGCGCCCCGCGCTCCGGCGTCCCCGTCGCCCCAGGCACTCGCTCGCGCTCCCCCGCCCCCTCGCCTCCCGCGCTCCTCTTCACCGCCTTCGAGCCCAGCGGCGACGACCACGCCTCCCCCATCATCGCCGAGCTCCGGCGCCGACACCCCGATCTCCCCATCTTCGCCTGGGGCGGCCGCAAGATGGAAGCCGCCGGCGCCACCATCGTCGAACGCACCGGCGACGACGCCGTCATGGGCATGCCCGGCATCTCCAAGATCATCGAGCACGGCCGCATCAACCGCCGCGTCGACGAATGGCTCGACGATCACCGCATCGCCGTCCACATCCCCGTCGATTCCCCCGCCGCCAACTTCCCCATCTGCTTCCGCACCAAGTCCCGCGGCATCAAGGTCGTCCACCTCGTCGCGCCGCAGATGTGGGCCTGGGGCCCCTGGCGAATCTCCAAGCTCCGCCGCCTCACCGACCTCGTCCTCTGCTTCCTCCCCTTCGAGGAAGAGTGGTTCCTCACCCGCGGCGTCCCCGCCCGGTTCATCGGCCATCCCCTCTTCGACGAACCCCTCGATTACGCCGACATCGACGCCCGCGTCCGCGCCTACGGCGCGCGCCTCCCCGACGGCTCGCCCAGGATCGCCCTCATGCCCGGCTCGCGCCCCGCCGAGCTCGCCAAGACCCTCTCGCCGCTCCTCGACGCCTTCCGCCGCGTTCGCGCCGATTTCCCCAGAACCGCCGGCGTCCTCGCCGTCACGCGCCCCGATGTCGCCGACGAGCTCCGCTTCCGCGCCAAGTCCCTCGGCGGCTGGCCCGAAGGCCTCGACACCGTCGCCGGCGACATCGACGCCGTCGTCCGCTGGTGTGACCTCGCCATCGTCAAGAGCGGCACCGTCACGCTCCACGTCGCGCGCCAGACCAAGCCCATGATCACCTTCTACCGCCCCGATTGGCTCGCCTACCAGCTCGTCGGCCGCTGGATCGTCAGCACGCCCTATTTCACCCTCCCCAACCTCATCGCCGGCAAGCGGATCATCCCGGAACTCATCCCGCACTTCGGCGACGGCGCCGACCTCGCCACCGGCGTCTACCGCATCCTCCGCCAGCCCGGTTTCGCCGACGACCAGCGCCTCGCCATGCAGCGCATGTGCGAAAAATTCGCCGGCCATCACGCCGTGCCCGCCGGGGTTGACGCCATCGAGCGCGTCGCCGGCATCAGCTCCGACGCCCCCGTCGCCTGATCACCGCCGCTGCGACCGCTGCGCGTCCTGCAGAAACAGCACGAACTTCCGCCGGTTCCGCTGGAACTCCTGCGGCGACCGCGAGTCCTCCACCAGCCGGATCCCCAGCCGCGTCGTCTGCTGCCGAATCTCCCGCGTGTGCCGCACCTCCGCAAAGAACGGAATCGCCGGCTGCGTCTCGCCAAGATGTATCCGCAGCGCAATCGGCTCAAACACCTTGAACCGCGTGTACGTGCACTGCTCGATCACCACGCCCAGGCCCGTGTCCGACGCTTCAGACGCCGTGCCCTCATAGTCCGGCGGCTCCATGTCGATCCCGTCGATCAGCGTCGGCCGCACCGGCAGCGCCATGAACTTCGCCTTCGGATTCGCCTTCATCTGCTGCTGCAGCAGTTGCTCCGCCTCCGTGTACGCCGCCAGCGCCTTGTTGAACCCGCGCTCCGTCGTCCGCATGCTCCAGATCTGCACCACCGGCGGCTCGCTCAGCGACCCCAGCGACACCCGAAACACGCGCCGCCGCTGACCCGCCACCACCTGCTTCGGCCGCGCCAGCGTCATCCCCGGAACCATGAACTGATCGTTCAGCCGGAACGGAACCCCCGTCTCCTTGATCTCCGACCGGAACTGGAACAACTGCCCCTTGTACGAAAAGTAGCACTCCACGATCGACCCGCCCCCGAACGCCACTTCCCGCCCGATCACCTGCACCTTCTCAAGCACCAGCTCATGCTCCCGAATCTCCAGCAGCCGCCCGCGCCCCGGCGGCGCGTCATCCGCGCCATCCAGCCGCACAATCTCCACCGGCGAATTCCGCGACACCGCCTCCGCGAGCGCGAGCTCCCCGGTCAGCGATCCTTCATCGTTATTCGGGATGGCTTCGGCCATGGTCCACTTCGTCATCGGGCAAACGCCCGACGTGCGTGAGACGAACACCGGCCCCTCGCCGCTCCGCCGCCCCAACCCGGGGGCAATCCGTCGGGTCCACGATCGGTTACACTGCTCCCATGACCACGCGACGACGCTTTATGACCGCCGCCGGCGCCGCTCTCGCCGCGCCCCTCGTCCTTCCCGCCTCCGTCCTCGGCCGCGCCGGTCACATCGGTCCCAACGGCAAGATCGGTATCGGCATCATCGGCACCGGCAAGCGCGCCTTCGAGATGCTCGGCCCCCTCCTCGACCGCGACGACGCACGCCTCATCGCCGTCTGCGATGTCGATTCCAACCGCCGCTCCGCCGCGCTCGCCCAGATCGACAGGAAATACGGCCGCTCCGAGTGCAGGCACATGGTCGATTACCGCGACCTGCTCGCCCTCAAGGACATCGACGCCGTCGTCATCGCCACGCCCGATCACTGGCACGCCAATCAGGTCATCCACGCCGCCGCCGCGAAAAAGGACATCTACTGCGAAAAGCCCCTCACGCACTGCCTCCGCGAGGGTCGCGCCATGATCTCCGCCGTCCGCAAGCACCGCGTCATCTTCCAGACCGGCAGCCAGCAGCGCACCGAGTTCAACCATCGCTTCGTCCAGGCCGTCGAGCTCGTCCGCAGCGGCCGCCTCGGCAAGCTCCTCACCGTTCACGTCGGCGTCGGCGCCTCCAGCAAGCCCTGCGACCTCCCCGCCGAAGCTCCCGAGCCCGGCCTCGATTGGGACCGCTGGCTCGGGCCCGCGCCCATGCGCCCGTACAACTCCATCCTCTCTCCCCGCGGCGTCCACCAGCACTACCCCAACTGGCGCCTCTACTCCGAATACTCCGGCGGCATGATGACCGACTTCGGCGCCCACAACTTCGACATCCTCCAATGGGCGCTCGACATGGATGAATCCGGGCCCATCCGCGTCCTCCCGCCCGCCGACCAGAACGCCGACTACGGCTGCCGCCTCATCTACGCAAGCGGCGTCGAAGTCATCCACGGCGGACCCGCCGGAATCACCTTCACCGGCAACGACGGCGTCCTCCACGTCTGGCGCGACCGCCTCGCCGGCATCCCCGAATCCATCATCTCCAAGCCCCTCCCCGAAAACGCCCCGCGCCTCCCGCGGCACAAAAGCCACCTCGACAACTGGTTCGACTGCATCCGCTCGCGACAGCGCCCCATCTGCGACGTCGAAGTCGGCGCTCGCAGCAACGCCTGCGCGCACCTCTGCAACCTCGCCTATTGGCACCGCGAAAACCTCAACTGGGACCCCAAGGCCTGGGAGTTCGTCGGCAACAGCGAGGCCAACCGCTGGCTCGAACGCGATCGCCGCGCGGGTTATGACCTGCCCGGTTCGTGAAACGCCTCGCCGGCGAACGGGTGTACGAAAGCGGGCGGCTGGCCGTGCGGAACCACCGGAAATACCCGACTCGGAGAGTCGGGGTACCCCGGAGTCGGGACGCGCGTCTTAGGCCCCCAGCGTGTTGATCCCGCAGTCCACGTAGATCGTCTCCCCCGTCACGCCCGAGGCCAGGTCGCTCGCCAGGTACACCGCCGTCTTGCCCACATCCGCGCCATCCACATTCCGCCGCAGCGGCGCCTTCTCCTCGACAAGTTTGCTGATCTCGTCCGCCCCGCCCACCGCCGACGACGCCAGCGTCCGCAGGTACCCGCCCGAGATGATGTTCACCCGGATCCGCTCGCCGCCCAGTTCGTGCGCCAGGTATCGCGCCGTGCACTCCAGCGCCGCCTTCGCCACACCCATCACGTTGTACCCCGGCACCACCTTCTCGCCCCCGTAGTACGACATCGCCATCACGCTCGCCCCGCCCGCTTTCGCCATCACCCCCCGGCACCGCCGCGACAGCCCCAGCAGCGTGTACGCCGAAATATCGATCGCCCCCAGGTACGACGCCCGCGGCGTCTCGATGAACTTGCCCGGCGCCAGCCACTCCCGATCCGCAAACGCGATCGAATGCACCAGCACGTGCAGCGCGTCAAACGACCCCTCAAACTTCCCGATCGCCGCGTCGATCTGCGCATCGTTCCCCGCGTCCATCGGCACGAGCCACGGCTCCTTCACTCCCAGCGCCTCCAGACCGCGCCGCGTGCGGTGCTCGTTCTTGTCCCCCGGCAGATGCGTAAACGCGCATCGGCACCCGTGCTCCAGCAGCGCCTTGGCGATGTGCCACGCATACGACCGCTCATTGGCAATCCCCACGACCAACGCCGTCTTCCCGCTCAGCAACTGTGTCATGCTCCCACTTTAGTTCGCTCCGCCATCGCATTCCCGCTCAGGCCGTTTCCTCATTCCGGCCTCGATCGACCACGTTTGCGCGCGAAAACGTGGAACTCCTCTTCGCCGCGCTGGCGGCCACCACGCCGCGCCGACACACTGCCCCCATGATCGCCGACCCCGACTCCAACCTGAACACCTGGAACGTCCCCATCCTCGCCACACCCCTCACCACGCCCCTCGATCCCGCCGACCCCATCGCCGACGCCTACCTCCGCCTCGTCAAGGCCCGCCTCCAGTCCATGAGCCACCTGCTCAAGCTCGCCGACGAGTCGATCAACGCGTGCAACCCGCGCCTCGCCGCCCAATGCCTCTGCACCGTGGCACGCTTCTCCACCCTCCCGCGCCGTCCTCCGCCCATGCCTCCCGCGTCCTCTCGGCCCGACACGCCGACGCTCCACGCCCCGCCTTCCGCTTCGATCTCCTCTCCGGCCACGCCCGCGCCTCTCGCCGCTCCTCTCGCCCACCCCGTCCCCGCCGACTTCCCCGCCCCCGCGTCCTTCACCGCCCGTGCCGCGGCCGTCGCCTCGCTCCTGCTCGCGCTGCTCCTCATGCTCCCCGCCGCCACGCCTTCGCTCCGCTCACTCACCCGTCCCGCCGCCCACGCGCCTCTACCCTTGCCCATGACCGACCTCAACGCCCTCCCGCTCGACGAGCTCTACCGCTACCTCGCGCGCGAAGGCTGGATCACCCGCGCCGTCGAACTCGCCCGCGACGAAGACCTCGGCCCCGAATGGGAGCTCTCCGGCGGCGACGTCACCAGCCGCGCACTCATCCTCGCGCGCGAACAGGCGCGCGGGCTCATCATCGCCCGCAACCCCGGCGTCATCGCCGGCCTGGCGCTCGTCCCCGAAATCCTCCACGCCTTCCGCGCCGACGCGGATTTCGAGCCCGCCCCGGGCATCGCCGACGGCGCCGCCGTCCGCGCCGGCGCCACCATCGGCTTCATCGCCGGCAACCGCCGTTCCATGCTCTCCGCCGAGCGCACCGTCCTCAACTTCCTCGGGCGCCTCAGCGGCGTCGCCACGCGCGTCGCCGATCACGTCGCCCTCATCGCCGGCTCTCGCGCCAAGCTCTTCGACACCCGCAAAACCACCCCCGGACTTCGCGCCCTCGAGAAATACGCCGTCCGCTGCGGCGGCGGATGCTGCCACCGCCTCGGTCTCTACGACGCGGCCCTCATCAAGGACAACCACCTCGCCGGCCTCTCGCTCGCCGAGCTCCCCGCCGCCGTCGTTCGCTCCGTCCGCCTCGCCCGCGAAGAGGCCCCGCGCGAAGGGCTCCGCTTTGTCGAGCTCGAGGTCGATCATCTCGATCAGTTCCAGGCGCTCCTCAAGGCCGACGCCGTCTTCGGACCCTCCGCTGTCCAGATCGTCCTTCTCGACAACATGTCGCCCGCTGATCTCGCCAGGGCGGTCGCCTTGCGCGACGCTGCCGGCGCGCGCGTCCTGCTCGAAGCCTCCGGCGGAATCACCCGCGACAACCTCCCCGCCGTCGCCGCCACCGGCGTCGATCGCATCTCCCTCGGCTCCCTCACCCACGCCGCCACCTGGCTCGATGTCGCCCTCGATATCGAATCCGCCGCCCGCTGACCGCTCCATCCTCGCCGCGCGGCTCCTCGCACGACTCGTGTCTCTACAATCACCCCGAATGCCCGTCCCTTCTCGCTCGCTCCGCTCCTGCGGCCCGCGTTCCGCTGCTCCCGCTTCGCCGCGCAAGGTCTCGCTCCCCGTCGCCTCCGCCCCGTCCACCATCCGCCCCTCCCGCATGGGCAAGTGGCGCGCCATCGTCCTCATCCTCGTCCACGCCGCCATCGCCGCACACATCGTCCAGTGGCTCTCCTCGGGATTGCAGACCGGCCAGCGCCGCACCATCTCCCCGGTCGAACCCTCCGAGTCCATGTTCACCCTCGAACTGGGCGAACTCAACGCCGGCTTCGTCTTCTTCGCCGCCGCGCTCCTCTGCACGCTCTTCTTCGGCCGCTGGTTCTGCGGCTGGGCCTGCCACGTCGTCGCGCTCCAGGATTGCTGCGCCTGGCTCATGCGCCGCATCGGCATCCACCCCAAGCCCTGGCGCTCGCGGCTGCTCATGTGGGTGCCCCTCGGCCTCGGCCTCTACATGTTCGTCTGGCCCTCCGCTCGTCGCGCCCTCCTCGAGCCCGTACTCAACGACTGGCTCGGCTACGTCCCCGCGTGGATCGGCACCACCGCCCCCCTTCACGGCTTCACCTCCGAGTTCATCGTCGAGGACTTCTGGAAGACCTTCGCACCCTGGCACGTCGCCATCCCCTTCCTCTTCGTCTGCGGGTTCCTCATCGTCTACCTCCTCGGCTCCAAGGCGTTCTGCACCTACGGCTGCCCCTACGGCGGCTTCTTCGGCCCCGTCGATCGGCTGTCGCCCGTCCGCATCCGCGTCAACGACGACTGCAACCACTGCGGGCACTGCACCGCCGTCTGCACCAGCAACGTGCGCGTCTCCGACGAGGTCCGCGACTTCGGCATGGTCGTCGATCCCGGCTGCTTCAAGTGCCTCGATTGCGTCAGCGTCTGCCCCAATGACGCGCTGCGCGTCGGGGTCGGCGCGCCGGCGATCTTCGCACGCCCGCGCGTCGCGCCCGCCGAGCGCGCCGTCACGCGCGCGCAGGCCCGCGCCCGTTTCGATCTCTCGCTCGCGGAGGAGATCGGCCTCGCGGTGGTCTTTCTCGTGCTCTTCCGCGGGTTCCGCGGCATGCCGTTCCTGGGCGAACAGGTGCCGCTGCTCATGGCCGTGGGCATCGCCGCCGTCGGCGCGTTCATGGTCCACAAGACCTGGCGTCTGGCGCGCGACCTGCACGTGCGCGCCCCGCGCGTCCAGCTCAAGCGCTCCGGCCGCGTCACCTTCGCGGGCTGGATGTTCGCCCTGTGCACGCTGGGCGTCGCCGCACTCGGCCTGCAGGGCGCGGCGACGTGGATCGTCATCACCGCCGCCGAGGGGCACGCCGCGCGCCTCGACGCGCTCAAGGACGAGTCGGGCCGCGCGATCGCGCCGACGTTCGCGCGCGTGTACGCGCCGGGCTACACGCCCGATCCGCGCGCCGCGGCCATCGCCCGCCAGGGCCTCGCGTGGCTCGCGCTCGTCCGCCCGCCGTGGACCGGCGGCGTGAGCGTGTTTGAGAACTGGGACGCGCACGTGCGCGCCGCGTGGCTCCACGCCGTGACGGGTGATCCGGAATCCGCGCGGCGCTCGGTCGCCGCGGCGTCGCGCCTGCGCTCCACCGAGGAGGTCGTGCTGGGCGAAGCGCGCCTGACGCGGCTGGCAGCCGGGGCGGGCAAGTCGTTCGCCGACGACCCCGCGACGCTTGATGCGGTCGAGGCGGTCTTCCAGCGCGCCCTGGCGCGCGATCCGGACCTGTACGGCGTGCGATTTGAGCTCGCCTCGCTGCTCGCCGCGCGCGGCAAGACCGAGGAAGCGCTGAGCCTCTACGAGGAGGCCGCGAGCCGCACGCCCGGCGATGTTCGCCTGGCGCGGGACGCCGCGACGGTGATGGTGAACGTGCAGCAGCCGGCGCGAGCGATCGCGGTGATCCGTCGCGCGCTGGCGGAGCGTCCGCGCTCGGCCGCGCTCTTGACGGACCTGGCGAGCCTGCTGCTCATGACGGGAAAGAGCTCGGAGGGCCGCACGCACGCCGAGTCGGCGCTGCGGCTTCGCCCCGACGACCCGCAGGTCACGGGCCGGTTGGCCGAGTGCCTGGTGAACCTGGGTCGCCCGCGCGAGGCGCTCGACCTGGCCGAGCACGCCTTGTCGCGTCACCCGCGCGACATCGGGGCGATCCGCAACGCCGCGGGGCTCGCGTCGATGACCGGCAACGCCGCGCGGGCGCTCGAGGTGCTCCGCGCCGGCGCCGACCGCGTGCCGACGGCGCACTTCCTCCGCGCCGAACTCGCCGGCCTGCTCGAGCAGATGGGGCGGAACGAAGAGGCGATCGCTGAGATCCGGAGGGTCGTGACGGCCGACCCGCGCGACTCGCACACGTGGCTCCTGGTTTCCCAGCTTGCCCGGAACTTGAACCAGCCGGAGATCGAACGGCTCGCGGGCGAGCGGCTCGCGGCGATGGGCGTCACTCCGCCGGACGCGACGCCGCCGCCGGGACCATCACCCCCACCTTGACGCTGCCTGTCGTTTTCGCGCCCCTCCCAAAGAGCAAACATTCCTGAATCCCGAGCGAATGTTGGCCGATCGAACCTGTGGGCGTATCGTTTGTCAAGGCATCCGTCCGGTCGGGACGGACGTATCGAACGCCGACCGAATCGCGCCCACAGCCCGGATCGGTCGGTTGCCAGCAAGGTCATTGAGGGAGCAGATCATGCGACAAACGAGAGTGTCGATCGGTGTAGCCGCCGCGCTCGGGCTCGTTTCGGCGGCGACGGCGCAGCCGGGCGACCTGGCCAACATGCAGGACGTGGTGACGAGCGGGCTGAGCGCGCCGCTGTACGTGGTGTCGCCGCCGGGCGACGACACGCGGCTGTTCATCGTGCAGCAGGGCGGGCAGATCCGGCTGACGACGCGGGCCGACCGGGACAGCAACTGGAACCCGACGACCACGCTCTTCCTGGACGTGGGCTCGCTGCTGACGCCCAACTCGGGCACGGTGAGCCTGACGACGTGCGTCGATCACGACTGCAACAGCGGCACGGGGTGCATCGCGAACACGACGCAGAACTATGCGCGCGTGCGCGGGAACGAGCAGGGGCTGCTCGGGCTGGCGTTCGCGCCCGACTATGAGACGAGCGGCGTGTTCTACATCAACTATGTCGGGCCGCGCAACGCGTTCGCCGTGATCTCGACTTGCCCCACGCAGGCCGCGGCGACGGACGTGGGTCAGACGATCATCGCCCGCTATCGGCGCAGCGCGGGGAACCCCAACGTGGCCGACGCGGCGTCGGCGCAGGTGGTCCTGACGCAGACGCAGCCGTTCACCAATCACAACGGCGGCAACATGAACTTCGGGCCCGACGGGTTCCTGTACATCGGGACGGGCGACGGCGGTTCGGGCAACGACCCCAACAACGACGCGCTCGATCCCAACGAGCTGCTCGGCAAGCTGCTGCGGATTGACGTGGACGGCGCCGACAACGTGTCGGGCACGGCCGATGATGACGGCTTCCCCGCCGATCCGAATCGCCTGTACACCATTCCCGCGGACAACCCGTTCGCGGGCGGCGGCGGCCGGGGGGAGATCTGGGCGCGGGGGCTTCGCAACCCGTGGCGGTGGTCGTTTGACCGCGTGACGGGCGACCTGTACATCGCGGACGTGGGCCAGAACGTGATCGAGGAAGTGAACTTTGTTCCGGGCAACGGCGGTCCGGGCCGGAACTACGGCTGGCGCGTGCGCGAGGGCAACAACAACACCGGACTGTCGTCGGGCGGGTTCGACATCTCGAACCTGACGGGGCCGCTGTACACGTACTCGCACGGGTCGGGCGCCCTGCAGGGGTTCTCGATCACCGGCGGGTATGTCTATCGCGGGACGGCCATCCGCGCGTGGCGCGGGCGCTACTTCTTCGCCGACTACGTGAACCGCCGGCTGTTCTCGGCGCGCGTGGTGAACGGAGTGTGGACCGATTTCCAGGACATCTACAACAATCTCAACCCGAGCACGAACACGGCGCTGCGCATCCAGACGATCGGGTCGTTCGGGCAGGACAACGCGGGCGAGCTGTACATCGTGGAGCTCGGGCCTGGGCGGGTGCGCAAGATGGTGCCGCAGGACCCGCAGCCGAACCCCGTCGACTTCAACTTTGACGGCAACATCGACCCCGACGACCTGGGCGATTACATCAACGCGTACTTCACGTTCGACCTTCGCGCCGACTTCAACCTTGATGACAATCTGGACCCCGATGACCTGGGCGACTACATCAACGCCTATTTCGGCCCGTGAGCCGAGCGGAGCTGGTTGAGGCTGATGCGCCGCCCGGGAACGCCCGGGCGGCGTTTTTTTCGCGCGTCCGGGGGCGGGCGAGGAGGGTGGCCGGGGCGGGGCAGAGGGGCGCGGCGCTGAATCCACGAAGCCGGAGCGGTTGACGCGGGGCTCGGCGCGAACCGATGATTAGGCCATGACCGACACTGCGTCGCCGGCGGAGCAAGCCAGAGGGCCTCGAACAGCGGGAATCCGCGACGTCGGGGGTCCGCGCGCGGCGGCGGCGGCGTGGCTGGTGGGGCTGGCGCTGTGCGCGCTGGTGTTCATCGAAACGAACTTTGTGCCGGCGTCAGGACCGGCGCCGGTTTCGGCGGCGGCGGCGGGGACGATTCCGCCGCCGGGGATGCTCGACCCGCTCGCGCGGCTGGTGATGGGCGCGCCGGCGGAGCAGCGGGCCGAGGCGCTGCAGGTGATCGGGATGTTTTCGCCGGGACCGGCGGGGACGCTGCGCGTGGCGATGATGGAGGCGGAGGTTGTCGGGCCGGAGCGAGCGGTGAAGTCGCTCGAAGGGCTGGAGGCAATCCCAGAAGGAACGGTGCTTGCGGAGGAGGCTTCGCTTGTCCGGCGACTGGTCGAGCAGGGGCCGCCGGCGCTGAGCGAAGCGGAGCGGGCGCGGATCGAATCGAATCATGGGTTCATCGGGCGGCTGGCGGTGAGCCGGGGGCTTGCGGAGTCGGACCCGCGGCGCGACGCGCTCCGGCAGGAGGCGGACAGGACGTTCTTTCGCGTGCTCGTGCTGGAGGTGGTGGGGCTGGGCGGCTTCGTGCTGGCGGTGCTGACGAGCGTGGCGACGGGGATCGTGTTCCTGGTGCTGGGGCGTGTGCGGGCGTCGCTGGCGCCGGCGGCGGCGGGCGGCAGCGTGTTCATCGAGACGTTCGCGGTGTTCATGTGCGCGATGCTGGCGGTGCGGGAGATCGGGCCGCTGTTGCGGGACTCGATCGGGCCGATGGCGATCCTGCTGCAGTGGCTGGTGGCGCCGACGGTGTTTTGGCCGCTGCTGCGGCGCACGCCGTGGGTGAACCTGAAGTACGCGATGGGGTGGCACACGGGGCGGGGTTTTTTCCGGGAGGTCGGGGCGGGGATCGTGGGGTACCTGGCGTGCGTGCCGCTGATTGTAATGGGGGTGCTGTGCACGCTGCTGCTGGGGATCATCCGCGCGTGGGTGGTGGGAGGAGAGGCGGAGCCGACGACGCATCCGATCGGCGCGCTGCTGGCGGGAGCGGATTTCTGGATGCTGGTGGCGATCGCGTCGCTGGCGGTGGTGTGGGCGCCGCTGGTGGAGGAGAGTATTTTTCGCGGCGCGCTGTATCACCATCTGCGGGCGCGGCTGCACTGGACGGTCGCGGGGCTGACGCAGGCGGTGCTGTTTGCGGCGGTGCACCCGCAGGGGTGGGTGGCGATTCCGGCGCTGGGGAGCATCGGGCTGTCGCTGTCGCTGCTGCGGGAGTGGCGCACGTCGCTGATCCCGGGGATCACGGCGCATGCGATGAACAATGGGACGATCGTGACGCTGCTGGTGATCGTGTCGAACCTGTGATGAGCGAGGGCGGCGGGCGAGCGGGGGATTGGCGCTGGGGCTCAGAGGCTGCTGACGTATCGGGCGGCCGCGGGTTCGAAGGCTTCGGGCTCGAAGCCGAGATCGGCGCGGAGCTTGGTGAGATCGGCGGTGGCGTCTTCGGCGGCCATGAGCGGCATGCCTTCATCGAAGGGGAGGAGGTTGCCGAGGCCGATGAGCTTGGCGACCCTGGCCTGGATCGAGGCGGCGGAGGCGGGGACGCCAACACAGGAGAGACTCTGTTCGGCGTGGGGCAGGTGATCGCGCCACCACTCGAGCATGGCCTTGAAGGAGAGGTTCTGGGGGCCGACGAGGTTGTAGATTTCGGCGAAGGTTGCGGGGCGGCGGAGGGACTCGACGAACGCGCGGCAGACGTCCCGGACGCTGACGGGCGCGACGACGGCGGGGCTGAGGCGGATGGTGGGGAGGAGGGCGTCGGTGAAGATTTTTTCGTCGCGAGCGAAGTAGGGGATGAAGAAGAAGGGCTGCTTGGCGCCGGAGCACCACTGGCGGATCATGCCGGTGAGCTCGCCGTCGGGGCCGTGGATGTATCCGGGGCGGAAGATGGTCCAATCGAGCCCGCTGCGGCGGACGAGCTGTTCGGCCTCGAACTTGGTGCGCTGGTAGGGGGTGCCTTCGGGATGAACGCCGAGGGCGGACATGTGAACGTATCGGCGAACGGCGGCGCTGGTGGTGGTGCCGCGGCATGCGTCGAGGACGCGGCGGGTTGATTCGACGTGGGCGGAGCGGAAGGTGTCGCGTCCGGATTCGCGGATGATGCCGACGAGGTGGATGCAGGCGTCGGAGCCGAGGACGAGCTCGCGGAGCGACTCGGCGGAGTCGGTGCTGCCGCGGATGGTGGTGAGGGCGGCATCGGGCGGGAGGACGGCGCGGGCCTTTTCGGCGTCGCGGACGAGCGCGCGGACGGCGTAGCCATCCTTGAGGAGGGTGCGGACCATCTGGCGGCCGACAAAGCCGGACGCGCCGGTGAGGGCCACGGTCTGCCTGCGATCAGTCGTCATGGCGAAGGGTAGACGGGTGGGGGTGGAGGGTGGATGAGGAGCGCGGGCGAGCAGCGTCGGGTCGAAAGAGTGGGCGGGAGAGTTGGGCTAACCTCCGTGCATCCGGGCCTTCGGCGTGCCCGTATCCAAGAGCAGGTGGGAGGGGATGGTGGCGTCGGCTCGCGCGGGGTGAGCGGGGGTCGGAAGAACGAGGGACGGGCGAGGCCATTGAGCGAGGAAACCATGAACACACAACGGAACGGTCTGGCACGCGCGACGCTGGTTGTCGTGGTTGGGGTTTTGGCGCTTGGAGACGCGGCGCTGGGGCAGCTCAAGAAGGAGCGGAAGGAGAAGAGGCCGGCGCCGACGCAGCCGAGCGCGCCGAATCAGCCGGCGAATGCGGCGCCGCCGGTGGCGACGGAACCGATCGCCGACAAGGTGCTGGTGCGAGAGAAGGGACGGGACTGGAGTTTCCGGGTGGACATTCTGATTCAGTCGGGCCCGGAGATCACGGTGGTGGACAAGAACATCGTGCGGACGCCGGTGGCGATGCAGTTCAGCAGCGTGGCGATCGTGTTTCCGATGCTGGATTCGAGCGCGAGCCATGCGTTGAGGGCGATTGACGGGATGCAGAAGGTGACGGGGGAGTTTCTGTTCAACGACGCGGTGATCGACACGACGCCGACGATTGCGCAGGGGTATCAGTCGGGGACGAAGCTGGCGCGGTGGGAGGGGCGGAACCTGTCGGGGAAGGACGCGAATCTCAAAGTGTCGCTGGGGTTTGACTGTTTTGATACGGTGTATGACGACGCGCTGGCGGAGACGATTCCGTGGCCGCGGAGTTACCCGCCGGTGTCGGCGTCGGCGCTGAAGCCGCAGATGTTTGTTGAATATCTCACCGATCCGAGCCAGATCGATCCGGAGCCGGGCGCGTGGCTGAAGAAGCAGACGGGGGGCAATGACCCCAAGGCGATTCCGCCGGCGCAACTGGCGAAGTTCCTGGCGGGACGGATGATGGAGGACATTCAGCCGTCGGGGAAGGGATTTTTCTACAACAGCTCGAACGAAGGGCTGGCGGGGACGCTGAAGGGGTTTGATCTGCGCGGCGCGGGGCAGACGCTTCGAGACGGGCGAGGGAGCCCGCACGACATCGCGTGTGCGCTGGCGGCGGTGTACAAGGCGGCGGGGATCCCGGCGCGGACGGTGATCGGGTATGACGTGTACGAGCAGAAGAGCAACGACCGCGGGCTGGGGGGCAAGGTGGGCGGCGGCGAGCTTCGCTCGTGGGTTGAGTTCTGCCTGATCGACCCGGTGTCGTATGCGGAGATCTGGGTTCCGGTCGACGTGGTGCGGATGCGGAAGGCGGGATCGCGGGCGAAGCCGCTGGATCAGCGGTGGAAGTACTTCGGGACCAATGACGAGTTGAGCTACGTGATGCCGCTGGCGTTTCACTACCACCCGCCGACGACGGTGACGAACATTGTCCCCGCTCTTTGGGGATGGCTGACGAATCCGGGCTCGCAGCCGTACGCGAACACGTTTCAGTTCACGGCGTTCCGGATGCCGAAGCGGGGGGATGAACCGCGTCCTGGGAATGACCGCGGGCGCTGAGCGGGGTTTTGGCGGAGGCGAGCGGAGCGGCCGGGTGGGCGGGTTTGCAATTTGCAGCGAAAGCGCCGATGATGATCGGGCATGCGTGTGTTTCTCGATGATGAGCCGGTGGCGGTGACGGACCCATCGGTGGGCGCGGCGGTGGCGGCTGCGCGTTCGGCGGCGTGGGCGCGCGGGCGCGTGGTGGTGGAAGTGAAGCTGGACGGGCGCGACCTTGCGGAGGAAGAGCTGGGGGCGAGCGGACCGGCGGGCGGGGCGGAGCTGCGGATGCTGAGCGCCGAGCCGGGGGCACTGGTGGCGTATTCGCTGAAGGAGGTCGCCGGCTCGCTGCCGAACCTTCGGGCGGCGCAGACGGAAGCGGCGGAGCGGCTGCAGGTGGGCGAGTTCGGGCCGGCGCTGTCGCGGCTGGGCGAGGCGCTGGCGGTGTGGGAGTCGCTGCGGCGCGTGGTGGACGAGGGCCCGCGGCTGCTGGGGCTGGAGGCGAGCACGGTGCCGTCGGGGAACGGTGAAGGGACGATCGGGGACGAGGTTGCGCGGCTGGCGGGCATCCTGAGCGGGCTGCAGGCGGCGCTGCAGAACCAGGACTGGTCGAGCCTCGCGGATCTGCTGGAGGGGGATCTGGATGAGGCGGCGGATGGATGGGAGCGAGCGCTGGCGGCGCTTGCGGAGCGCGTGGCGCGGAGCGAGAGCCCGCGGCACAGAGGAGACGCGGGTTGACGCGGACGAGCGAGGCTCCCGAGGCGCGGATCGACGCGATCATGAACAAGGCCAGCCGGGCCTTGGTCGAGCGGCGGTATTTTGACGCGGAGCGGCTGAGCGTGGAGGCGCTGGAGGCGGCGCACGCGCTGCGCGACTATGAGCGGATGGCGCGGATCTGCCTGCCGCTGCAGGAGGCGCGACGGCAGAAGCGGGACTTGGCGGCGGATGCGGGGGACGTTTTCGTGATCGAAGGGGAGTTGCCGAAGCCTGGGAAGATTCGCGCGGGGTGCTACCTGGTGCGGCCGCCGCGGGTGGGGCTGGATGGGCGGATGCTGCGGGAGATGTGCGATGCGCGCGAGGCGCCGGCGATCGTGCTGGTGCGCGAGCCGACGACGCGGTCGGGGACGTGGCCGGTGGTGGCGCTGGGGCCGGTGACGATCCGCGCGTATGTGCCCCCGCCGGCGGCGCGGGCGGAACGGCGGCGGGGATCGAAGCGGTCGGCGGGCGTGTCGGCGGTTGGCGCGGCGGGGACGGCGGAGCCTGTGCCGGATGTGGCGTGGTTCCTGGCGGCGAGCGAAGCGCTGGGCGACGCGGCGCTGGCGTCGCTTGATCCGGGGCGGGCGGCGCTCTCGCGGATCGATGACATTCTCGCGCGGCTGCAGACGCATCCGAACCACGAGAAGCTTCACCAGGCGCTGATCGCGGCGTGCGAGACGGCGGCGCGGCTGCCGGAGCGCGAGCGCCGGGTCGATCCGCGCGTGGAGGCGGGCGGGGCGATCGATCCGCTGGACAGCGCGGATGATGAGATGGAATCGATGTAGGAGGGGCGTTCGGGCGGGACGCCCTGCGCCACCGGGGACGGAGGCCTCCAATAATCGGGCATGCTTCCGGTTCGCGAGACGTTTGCCCGGCACGGCTTGCGCTGCACGCCGCAACGCGAGGAGATTTACCTGGCGTTGGCGTCGGCGCGGACGCACCCGACGGCGGACGAACTGTTCAAGATGGTTCGGCGGCGGCAGCCCGGGATCAGCCTGGGGACGATCTACAACACGCTTTCAGCGTTCACGCGGCGCGGGTTGTGCCGTCGGCTGGGGTCGGAGGCGGGGGTGGCGCGGTATGACGCGGAGACGGGCAATCACGTGCACCTGGTGACGGATGACGGGCGGACGCGCGACGTGCCGGAGGACCTGGGGCGCAAGCTGCTGGAGTCGCTGCCGATGGAGCTTCTGGAGCAGGTGGAGCAGCGGATGGGCGCGCGGATCGACCACGTACGGGTTGAGTTTGTGGGGCGGCCGGCGTCGACGGGCTCGTGCTGAAAGCTCGCGGGGGCGCGGGGCATGGGGGGATTGCCCGGTCGAGCCCCTCCAATCGGCATAAACGACGAGTGAGCGGGGCTGGCGGCTCACGGAGGGATGGCGGTCGGTCCGATACCGGCAGAGGCCGGGAATCGGCCCTGATCGGAGGCGCCTCATGGTCCCCCCACCCCCGTTGACGTCGCTCTCGCCGCCTGCTCCATCGCCCGACCGCCGGAAGGCACCGCGGGATTCGGAGAGCGCGGGAGGGCGGAGCCTGCGAACGGCGGGGAGTGGATCGCCTTCGGACCGGCGGGCGCACCCGCGGTATCGACTGCCGGTGGGATACACGCCGATCCTGGTGCGGACGCTGGACTCGGAGATTTTTGACATTGACGGGTATGCGTACGACATCAGCCGGGGCGGGCTGCGGTTTGAGCTTGATCGTGCCGTTGCGCCGGGGACGAAGATTGCGATGCAGCTTTTGCTGCCGGGGCTGCAGGGGCATGCGCATGCGCACGACCGGGCGATCTTCGTGTTTGCGACGGTGGTGTGGATCGAGGACGAGGATGAGCCGGGCCCGGTGAAGATGGCGGCCGTGTTCAATCACTTTGTGCGCCTGCAGGACCAGGAGCGGCTGATGGAGCAGCTCACGGGCAGCCGCTATCAGCGTGCGGCGGCCTGAGGCGGGAGGGATTCGAGCGAACGTGAGCACGGTGTGAAGGGGCGGGAGTCGCGGGCGTGAAGTGCCCCGGCGGGGGTGTGGCGCGTATCCTCGGGCCGGAGGATCACGCATGGCCAAGAAGAATCGAGCGAAGGCGGCGAAGGCGAAAGGCAAGAAGCAGACCGGTGCGCGTGCCGGGGTTCGCGCGGGACGGAAAGCGAAGCCGGCGGGCCGAGCGGGCACGACGAAGGCGGCAAAGGCATCGGTGGGCGCGGATGCGAAGGAAGCCGCGATCGAGGCGATGACGTTTGCGCACACGATGGTGGTGAACGTGTGCAACGTGCCCGCGGAATCGCTGACGCACCAGGGGCATGCGCATGAGAATCATGCGCTGTGGACGCTCGGGCACCTGGCGGGGGCGTATGACTGGTTTGCCGGGATGCTTGATGGGGAGCCATCGCGGACGCCGGCGCATTTCCAGGAGCCGTTTGGCGGGAAGTCGGCGCCGGTGCGTGACGCGACGAAGTATCCGCCGCTGGCGGAGGTGAAGAGCGTGTTTGATGCGTCGTGGGCGCGGCTGCTGCGTGCCGCGAAGGGGACGTCGGCGGGCGATCTGCGCAAGGCGACGCGGACGGATTCGATGGGGTTTGCGCCGAGCCGGCTGGTGGCGCTGCACCGGGTGGCGTGGCACGACGGGTGGCATGCGGGGCAGGTGAGCACGATCCGGCGCTCGCTGGGATTGCCGAGCGTGATGTGAAGGGCGGGGCGGCGGGGTGGCGGTGGGGGGGGTGAAGCCTGGCGTGATCGGCGGGCATCCAAGGGCGGAGGCGAGTCGCCTGGCGGCTGAACCGGAGACCCGAACGTGCGCGCATACCCGACGATTCCGTACACGCCCGCGCCGATCAACTGCACGCCCGAGGCGGGGGCGCAGCGGTTCTTTGAGTTCATGAACCGGCGGCGGAGCGTGCGGTTCTTCGCCGATCGGCCGGTGTCGCGCGAGACGATCGAATGGTGCGTGCGTGCGGCGGGGACAGCGCCCTCGGGCGCAAACAAGCAGCCGTGGCGGTTTGTGGCGATCGATGACCCGGGGCTCAAGCGCGAGATTCGCGTGGCGGCGGAAGAGGAGGAACGGGAGTTCTACGCGCGGCGGGCGACGCCGGAGTGGCTGGCTGATCTCGCGCCGCTGGGGACCGACGCGGACAAGCCGTTCCTGGAGGTCGCGCCGTGGCTGATCGTGATCTTCAAGCTGATGAAGACGGACGATGACGCGGGGGTCTACTACGTGAATGAATCGGTGGGGATTGCGGCGGGGATGCTGATCTCGGCGATTCACCACGCGGGACTGGTGACGCTGACGCACACGCCGAGCCCGATGGGGTTCCTGTCGAAGGTGCTGAAGCGCCCGGAGCACGAGCGGCCGTTTCTGCTTTTGCCGGTGGGGTATGCGGCGGAGGGCGCGACGGTGCCGGATATCCGGCGGAAGGCGCTCGAGGAGATCCTGGTGATCAACCGTCCGGCGTGAGCGGCAGGGCGGCGTGAGGGCGAGGATTTGCGGCGCGCGAGCTACTCGTGCTCGACGATGGTCTGGGTGCGGAGGACGAGGCCGGAGTCGGCGATGAGGTGGAACGACTGGGCGTGAATCTCGCGCGGGTAGCGATGGACTTCGAGGACGGAGAGGCACTTGCCCCCGGCGAGAGCGGCGCCGGGAAGCGACCATTCGTGAGCCATCGCGCCGGTATCGGCAACGTAGGTCTTCATGTCGCGGTAGGTGGAGCGATAGAGGGCGTCGTTGAGCGTCTCGGTCTGGATGGTGGCGAAATAGCAGACGCGCCCGTCGGCAAACTCGTGTTCGAAATCGTGCTCGCCGGCGCAGGGCACGGTGGCGACGGCGCCGCTGGTGGGGAGCCCGTCGTCCTTGTCGGTGACGAGTTCGGAGATGCACATGATGCGGTGCTGGAAGCGGAGGGCGTGGCTGCCGGGCATGAGCCAGGCTTCGAACTCGAAGTCGCCGGCGCGAAGGGTCTTGCGGTCCTTGAGCTGAAAGAGCTCGGGGTGCAGGGCCCGGCGGTAGAGGACAAGCTGATACGCCTGAGCGGCGACGGTCTTGGTGGGCGAATGTGTGGGGTTCATTCCGCGTCCTGCTGTTCGCCCGGGCCGGAGCGAGCCCGAGCAGTTGCTCGACCGGCGGCCCCGCATCCTACCGATCCAGGACCGCTCTGCAATCATCTTGTCAGGTTTTGAGGGGACTGGCAAGAGAATTCTGCCTGTTTTACCCCACGGGTTGTGGTGAGTTGAGGAGCGGTTACCATATATGGCATATGTTAGGATTTGCTAGCGTGGATGAGATTGTGCGGCGCGAGGGGGCGGCGGACCGATAGCGACTGGTCGTGCCTGCGTTTGCTGACCGACTTCGGCTGCTGGGCTGGCTGCCGCGAGCTACGCGGCTGGAAGCCCTTTCGGGCGTGCTGAGCGCGGGGTCGCCCGGAGAGCGGCGAGCGGTGCTGGAATCGCTGCGGGAGGCCTTTGAGGGCACGGAGCGGGCCGATCTGCTGCTGCTGGGCGTGCGGCACTGGGGGCGAGAGCGCGATGCCGAGCTGAGGGAAGCGACGCTCACGCGATTGCGGCAGGCCAATCGGACGGCGCTGGAGGGCGTGCTGAGCGGCCTGATGCTGGGCGGGACGGACAGGGCCGAGGAATCGGAGGAAGAACGCGCGGCGCGGTCGGCGGCGGTCGAGCTTGCGGGCGTGCTGCCGGCGGCGGCGCTGGGCGAGCGTGTCGTGCGGCTGCTGGGGGATGGCGGGCTGGGAGATGCGGCGGAGCGCGCGATCGAGGCGATGACGACGTGGCTGATCCGGGGGCGCGAGGAGGGGCGCGCGGTGGGTGCGGGGCAGGTGGGCGAAGCGGTGCTGATGGGGATCGATCGCTATCGCGAGCATCGGCGGGCGGTCGTGCTGCGGAGCCTGTGCCGGCTGACGGACGCGAAGTTTGGATTGATGGCGCGCCGGGATGAAGCGGCGGGGCCGGCGCGGTGGCTGAGCGACGCGGAGCATGCGGCGGGGCCGGCGCTGCGGCGAGTGCTGCGGACGGAGGCGACGCCGAGCGTGCTGGGGGCGGCGTGGGTGTGGCTGAAGGTGCCGTCGCTGGCGGGGGCGTGTGCGGATGCGCTGGTGAATCCGGCGGCGGATGGACTCGGGGCGATCGTGAGGCGGCCGCACCTGGCGGTGAACCCGATGCGGCACGCGGCGCTTCGGAAGCACGCGGGGGCTCGCGGGCCGGTGGATGCGCTGCTGGCGGTTGAGCCGGTGATCAAGGGATTGAGTTCAACGGAGCGAGCGGGCGTGCCGGGGTGGTTGGCGCGGGCGCCGGCGCCGCTGCGGGCGCGTGATCGGGCGCTGGGGGCGCTGTTGAGTGATTCGGATGCGGGCGTGCGGCATGCGACGCTGCGGGCCACGGCGGCGATGGATGGGGCCGCGGCGACGCCGTGCGGCTTGGACATGTGCTTTGACGGCGATGCGCGGGTGGCGCGATCGGCGGCGTTGCACCTTGCGAGCGGGGCGGCGCGAGATGCGCGGACGGAGTCGGCGCGGGCGCGCGTGCTGGCGAGCCTGACGAGATCGCCGCACGGAGCGGTGCGGGTTGTGGCGCGGGGGTGGGCGGCGACGGAGCTTGGGAGCGTTCCCGGGGACGTGGATCACCCTGAGTTTCGAGGGCGGATGGCGCGGGCGCGGCGCGAGGACGGTGCGGCGCTGATGGACCGGATCGGCAAGGCGATCGCGGGCGGGACGGAGCGTGCCGGGGGCGCGGTGCTTGCGGCGAGGCGGCTGGGGCTGGTGGCGGAGCTTGCGCCGGCGCTTCTGCGGGTGATTGACGGATATCTATCGGGCGGGGGCGATGAGCGTGCGGCGTGCGCGGCGGCCGGGGCGCTGGGCGAGATGAGCGACGCGAAGAGCGCCGACGCGCTTGGACGGTGTCTGCGTGCGCCGGCGGCGCGGTTGCGTGCGAGCGCGGCGGATGCGTTTCATCGGCGCTGGCGTCGGCAGGGCGTGCTGGCGCCTGGAGTGGATGCGGCGCTGCGGGAGATGTGCCAGGATGCCGAGCATCGGCCGCGGGCGAGTGCGGCGAGGGTGCTGCTGGGCACGACCCCGGCGGCGGCGCCGCGGATGACGACGACGCGCGACCTGGGCGAGCGGACGCTGGTGGCGATGCTGGAGGATGGTCGCGGGATGCACCGGGCGGCGGGGCTGTGGCTGGCGGAGCGGGCGGCCTCGCGGGTGGCGCCGCTGCCGGAGGTGGTGGATGCGGTCGCCTCGCTGGCGCGAGCGGCGCGGGGCGATGAGCGGGCGCGCGCGCGGCGGGCGGCGGAGCGGCTGGTGATCGAAGTGCGATCGGGCTGGGCTGGACGGGCCGCGGCGGTGGGGGGCGCGGACGATGCGCAGGAGGCGGTGGCGTGATTCACGGTGCGATCGGTGAACTGGCGATGCTCGCGCAGGCGGGCGTGCCGCGAGCGGCGACGATTGTCGGCGCGGAGCCTGCGACGGCGGCGCCGTGGGAGTGGTCGTGGGTGTTCGGCGTGCTGATCGTGGCGGGGGTGGTGGTTGCGATCGGCGGGTACGGGGCGTTCTGGTGGACGAGGCGCACGCCGCTGGAGCAGGCGTTTGCGGTGTTGAGCGTGCGGCTGGGCCTGGGCCGAGGCGAGCGGCGGCTGGTGCGGGAGCTGGCGGGAGCGGGCGCGGTCGAGCCGGTGGTGCTGCTGTTGAGCGAGCAGGCGTTTGAGTCGGCGATGGCGGCGCGGCGGGGGGCGGGAGAGAGCCGCGTGGCGGCGAGAGTGAGACAGCGCGTGTTCGGATAAGGGGCACAGCGGGCCGAAGGCCGCGGCGCTGGTGTCACTTGGGCCTGAAGATGCGGAAGAGCCTGGTGAGCGGGTCGTAGAACTCATCGACGACGCGTTCCTTGAGCGGGATGATGCCGTTGTCGGTGATGGTGATGTGCTCGGGGCAGACCTTGGTGCAGCACTTGGTGATATTGCAGTAGCCGATGCCGTGCCGGTCCTTGAGGTCGGCGACGCGGTCGTCGGTGTCGAGGGGGTGCATTTCGAGTGCGGCGGTGTAGATGAGGAATCGCGGGCCGATGAACTCATCGTGCTTGTGGTGATCGCGGAGGACGTGACAGACATCCTGGCAGAGGAAGCACTCGATGCACTTGCGGAACTCCTGGACGCGCTCGATGTCGCGCTGCTGCATGCGCCAGGTGCCGTCGGGGGCGTCGGGCTTCCGCGGCTTGAAGGGGCGGATGCGCTTCTTGATCTCGAAGTTCCAGGAGACGTCGGTGACGAGGTCGCGGATGACGGGGAAGGCCTGGATGGGTTCGATGGAGATCTCTTCGCCGGGCTGGAATTCGTCCATGCGCGTCATGCACATGAGGCGGGGCTTGCCGTTGATCTCGGCGGAGCAGGAGCCGCACTTTCCGGCCTTGCAGTTCCATCGGCAGGCGAGGTCGGGGGCCTGCTCGGCCTGGATCTGGTGGACCACGTCGAGGACGACCATGCCTTCGGAGACGGCGGTGCGATAAGACTTGAAGGCGCCGCCGGATTTGTCGCCGCGCCAGATGTGAAACGTGGTTTGTGCCATGGCCGGACACAGTACGCCTGGGAACGGCGTCGCGTGGAGCGGGCGTGCAGGGGAAGGGCGGTCACGCTACAGTCGAAGCCCGATCCGGGGTTCAGTGGAGGTGTACATGTTCGAGACCATTCGTCTTGCGTCGGTGGCGCGTCCCGGGGCGATCGTGCTGGGGAAGTTCCAGGATCGGGACGTGGACGTGTCCACGCTGGGGGATGGTGAGGGGCGCGCGGCGGTGACGGCCGCGGTGGGGAGGGCGGAGTTCAGCGGCGCGGTGGGGAGTGTGGCGGAGGCGTTTGTCGGGCGATCCGGGGGCGCTGGAAAAGGGAAGGGCCGTGGTGCGGCGAGCGGAGCGCAGCGCGTGCTTGTCGTCGGGCTGGGCAAGAGCAAGGGGAGCGCGGGGGGCGGGTTCAAGCTGACGGATCTGCGGGAAGCGACGGCCGCGGCGACGCGACGGCTGGCGGGGGCAAAGGAAACGAGCGTTGTGATTGATTTCGGGCCGGCGCTTGGACAGCTTGGTCGAGCGGTGGATCAGCGCCTGGCGGGGCGTGCCGTGGGCGAGGCGCTGGGGTTGCTTTCGTGGAACGCGGTGGCGTTCAAGGGGTCGGCGACGGACAAGGCGAAGAAGGAGCGGCGCCCGCTGACGGTGGATGCGGGCGGGGGGCGGTTCAAGGAGGGAGTGGAGCTCGGGCTGGGGCTGGCGGAGTCGACGAATTTCGCGCGGACGCTGAGCGAGACGCCGCCGAACATTGCGACGCCGGACTGGATGGCGCAGCAGGCGCGGGCGCTGGCGCGGTCGACGGGTCTGGAGTGCACGGTGCTCCGCGGCGGGGACCTGGTGAACCAGAAGCTGGTGGGGCACATGAACGTGGGGCGTGCGAGCGAGAACAAGCCGTGCTTCATCCGCCTGGCGTATTCGCCCGGGCGCGGGTCGGGGTCGGCGAAGCCGGTGGTGCTTGTCGGCAAGACGCTGACGTATGACACGGGCGGGCTGTCGCTGAAGGTGAACAACGGGATGGTGGGGATGAAGCGAGACAAGGACGGCGGGTGTGCCGTGCTCGGGGCGATGCACGCGATCGCGAAGGTGATCAAGCCGCGGGTGCCGGTGGTGGCGCTTCTGTGCGCGGCGGAGAACAGCGTGAGCGACAATGCGTTCCGCCCGGACGACGTGATCACGTATCGCAACGGCGTGACGGTCGAGATCACCAATACGGACGCGGAGGGGCGGCTGGTGCTCGCCGACGGATTGTGCTGGGCGTGCGAAAAGGAGAATCCCGCGGCGATCATCGACCTGGCGACGCTGACGGGCGGAGTGGTGGTGGCGCTGGGGAGCACGTATTGCGGGATGTTCTGCGAGGACCGGCGGCTGCGCGAGCGGATCGAGGCGGCGTCGGCATCGAGCGGGGAGCGCGTGTGGCGGCTGCCGATGCACGCGGAGTATCGCGACATGATGAAGTCGCCGATTGCCGACATTCTCAACAGCAATCCGAATCGCAAGGCGCACCCGGTGCAGGGGGCGGCGTTTCTCTCGTACTTTGTCGAGGGCTATCCGGACAAGGGGGTTCCCTGGTGTCACCTGGACATCGCGGGGGTGCACGCGATCGAGTCCGACGGCGGGTGCTTTGTGAAGGGGCCGGCGGGGTGGGGCGTGCGCCTGCTGGCGGATGTGCTGGCCAAGTGGTGAGCGGCTACGGGGCGATCCCGCGAAGCACGCGGGCGATCTTGGACCTCGCCTCGGAGAGGATCATGATGTAGAGAATCGTGGCGATGATCGGCCCGACGAGCAGACACGGAATCAGCAGCACGTACAGGATCGGCCCCACCCACATGAACTGCATCGCGCTGGTGCGCAGGGACTCATCGGGGATTCGCCCCGCGAGGCGCTGCAGAAACTGCATGGACGCGAAGAAGGCCACGAGCCACGCGATCGACCCGGCGATGAGGGTGCCGATCTTTGCCGCGGAGACGGCGTCGACCCGACCTGGTCCGGGTTGGATGAATCCCTGCGAAACGAGGAGGGGCAGCAGGGTTGAGCAGGTCGCGGTGATGGCTTGCACGACGACCGCGGCGCGGACGAGTTTCCGGGCTGAGAGCGACTCATCGACGCCGCGCCACCCCGGATCGGGCGCGCTCAGGAGCCACCAGCCGAGGAGCCCGACGCCTGCCGCCACGAGCGACAAGGCGCCTCCGATGGCTTCGACCTGGGGCATCCACGGGCGGAGGCCGTACAAGGCGACGGCGACGGTGGCGGCGGGGACGCCGAGGGCGGCGATGAGCGAGGCGAAAGCGCCGAGGGCGGCGAGGAGCGCGCCGCGGGCGAGCATGCGAACGTACTCGGGCGCGGCGAACTGAAGGAGGTTGCCCTTGAGCGCCCGTTCGACGGGACATCCGCACTCGGGGCAGACGCCGGAGGTCCGCAGGCCGAGGACGCTGTAGCCGCACTGCGGGCACCAGACCGGGCGAGTGACCACGGCTTCATCGGGCGGGAGGCCGGGGGAGGCCGGAGTTGGCGGCGCGATGTCGGGCATCGCCGAGCAGTGTAGATTGGCGGCGCGGCAGCAAGCCGAGGAATCGCGCCGGCGGCCCGCGCCGAATGGAGTTGACCGTCGAACAATCAAAGGTGCTCGGGGCGTATGGTCGAAGTACGGAGACGCTGCCACCCCGTGCGGGTCGGGCGGCGAGCCGCGGTTAGGAGTGCCCTTGGAATCACTCGGCTTTGCGTTCGATCTGGCGCTGGTGATCTTCGCGTTCGGCGGGATCATCGCGATTCATGAGCTTGGGCACTTTGTCGCGGCGCGGTGGGCGGGGATCCGGGTGCTTGCGTTTGCGATCGGCTTCGGGCCGGCGCTGTGCTCGTGGCGGAAGGGGCTGGGCTTTCGGCGCGGGTCGAGCGAGCCGGAGTATCAGGCGCGGCTGAGGGCGGCGGGCCCGCGGACGCGCCGGGGCATCGTTGAGGGCGTCTGGCCCACGGAGTATCGGCTGAACTTCCTGCCGCTCGGCGGATACGTGAAGATGCTCGGGCAGGAGGATCTCGACCCCGGCGCGCAGAGCACGGAGCCGGACTCGTACCAGCGGTGCCTGCCGTGGAAGCGGATGGTGGTGATCAGCGCAGGGGTCATCGCCAACATCGTGTCGGCGGCGATCTTCTTCGTGATCGCGTTCAGCATCGGGATGCGGGACGTGCAGCCGAAGGTGGGTGCGGTGGTGCCGGGGCGCCCGGCGGCGGAAGCGGCGGCGCTCAACGCGGCGGCGCTGGGGATCACCGATCCCGGGCTCCGGCCGCGGGACACGATCCTGGCGGTCAACGGTGATCGGCCGCGGTCGTTTGCGGAGGTGGGGCTGGCGGTGGCGATGACGGCGCGGGGCGGGAAGGTCGATCTGGAGGTCGAGCGTCCCGGGGTTCCGCAGCCGCTGCGGTTTTCGATCGAGCCGAAGGAGGATCCGGCGACGCGGATGCTGGCGCTCGGGTTTGCGCCGGCGCTCTCGGGGTGGGTGTATGGGAGCGAGACGCGCCTGACGAACTCGGGCGCGACGGAGGTTCGCGGCGCGTGGGCGGCGCTCGGGCTGGCGGGAGTCGAGCCGGGGATGGCGCTCGTGCGCGCGGGGGATCGGCGGAGCGCGGGAGAGCCCGGAGTGCCGGGAGACGCGGCGGCGGTGCTGACGCCGTACGACCTGGAAGAGGCGATGAAGCGATCGGGCGGGGCATCGGTGGAAGTTGTGTTTCGCGGCACCGATGGGCGCGAAGCGGGGGGACAGATTGCGCCGGAACCGGAGTATGAAACGCAGGCGTTCGAACTGCAGGACGAGGGGGAATACGCGCTCACGCACGTGGCCGGACTGGTGCCGGTGATGATGGTGCGATCGGCAAGCGCGGAGCAGGGGGCCGGATATGCAGCGGGCTTGCGCGAGGGCGACGTGTTCGCGCGGCTTGGGGATGCCGAGTGGCCCAGCGTGGCGCAGGGCGTGGATGAGATTCGGCGAGCCGAGCGGTCGATCGTAGTGACGGTGTGGCGGCCGTCGGCACCGGGGAACGACGATGCGGGGAATTTTGTCGAGCTGGGCAAGGTGCCGGTGCGGAACGGGCGCATCGGCTTCGGGCTGGGCACGACGGCCGGTTCGAGCGCGCGGCTGGCGCGTTGGCCGACGCTCCGGGCGGTGACACGCGACGGGGCCAAGGGCACGGCGCCCGAGGAGATTCGACCGGCGGGGGCGCGGCTCGAGCTGCCGGCGGGTGCGCGGGTGGTGGCGGTCGAGGGCGAAGCGACGCCGACGCTGCATGCCGTGCGCGATCGGTTGCGGGCGCTGGCGGCGGCGGCGGGGCGGGGCACGATCGACGTGAGGCTTGACGTGGAGACGGCGTATGCCGAGGGCCCGGCGCGGCGTCAGGTGGTCATGAAGCTGGGCGAGGCGGAGCGCGCGGCGCTGGCGGAGCTGTCGTGGACGAGCCCGATCCCCGCGGCGATGTGGGAGGCCGAGCACGTGCTGATCCGGGCGGCCGGCCCGCTCGACGCGCTGGGGCTCGGCCTGTCGCGGACGAAGAGTTTCATGATCAACGTGTACCTGACGATCGCGCGGCTGTTTCAGGGCACGGTGCGTGTCGAGCACCTGCAGGGACCGGTCGGGATCGCGCATGCGGGGACCATTTTCGCCGAGCGGGGGTATGTGTGGCTGCTGTTCTTCATGGCCCTGGTGAGCGTGAACCTGGCGGTCGTGAACTTTCTCCCGATGCCGATCGTCGATGGCGGGCAGTTCCTGTTTCTGCTGTGGGAGCAGTGCACCGGGCGGCCGGTGAGCGTGCGCGTGCAGAACGCGGCGACGCTGGTGGGGCTGGTACTCATCTGTTCACTCTTCCTGGTGGTCACGTACAACGACATTGCCAGCCTGATCTCGCGGCTGCGCGGGTGATTCGGGGCGTATTTGCGTGATTTGCGCCCAGGAGCCGATGGGGCGGCGTCTTTCCTGCAACAGGAGATTCGCATGAGCCGCTCGCTTCGATCGCCACTTTCACGAAACCGCCTGCCGATTGGCCTGCTTGCGTGGGGGGCGTTGCTCGCAGGCTCGGCAACCGCGGCACCGACCCACAGGAGTGAGGGCGCTGGCGGGCGGGCGGCGCCCGTGCAGCAGGTGCAATTCTCGGCGGTTGACGCCGCGCGGACGGAGTGGAACCAGGCGACGATCTCGCTGGATTTTGCGGGTGGGACGGTGGAGGAGTATTTCGCGGCGGTTCGGCGTGCGGCGGGCGAGACGCCCGTGAACGTTTCATTCGCCGGGGGCGTCGAGCAGGTGCAGCTTCCGACGGTGAGCTTCCGAGGCGTGCAGTTGGAGACCGCGATCCGGACGGCGGCGGAGCTTCACGAGCCTGGGCCGGAAGTACGGATGTATGTGCGTGAGGTGACGCCGGAGGTCCGGGGGTTCCCGCTGCCCCGGGTGGGCACGCCGCTGTTTGTCGTGGGGCTTGAGTCGCTCAAGCAGCGCGAGCGCGAGTCGCGGGTGATTTCGCTCAACGGCGTGATCGCGCGGGGTCCGGAGGCGATGCCGGCGGAGGTGGTGCTCACGGCGATCGAGGCGGCGCTGCGGAACGACGGCGCGGGCGTGGACATGAAGTTCCACAAGGACTCGGGCCTGTTGTTCGTCTCGGGGACGGATCGTCAGTGCGACCTGGCGGAGCGCGTGGTCGGGCAGCTCCTGAACGATGCCGATCCGCTGCGAGGGCGGAGCGCCAAGCCGGAGACGGAGCAGTTTGCGCTGGCGCACGCGGACCCGGGCACGATCATCGATGCGCTGCGGCTGGCGTTTCCGACGCGACCGGACCAGCCGCCGGACGTGCGATTTGAGCCGGTGCCTTCGACCAACTCGGTGGTGGTGAGCGCGCCGCCGCGGCTGCTGATCGCGGTGCGGGCGCTGATCCGGTACGCGGATGTCCGGCCCGAGTTGAACCCGATGATCGCGGCGGAGCGCGTGGCGCGAGCGGAGGCGATGCGCCGGGCGGAGGCGGCGGAGCGCGAGGCGGAGGCGATGCGGCTGGATACGAGCCGCCTGCGAGATGAATCCGCGAAGGTGCGGGAGGAGGCGGTATCATCCACGATCATGCGGAAGTCGCTGAGCGATGACCTGCAGAGGTCGCGGGCGCAGGTTGAAGAGCTTCGTGCGGCGCTCGAGGCGGCCCGCGAAGAGCTGGCACAGATCCGGCGGAACCAGAAGACGGAGCCGAGCGCGCCACGATGAACTCCCTCGCGATCGAGACCAGCGTGCAACCGGACGCCGAGCGTGAAGGGTGCGCCGAACGGGGAGGGGAGCGTTCCCCGGGCCGGTCGAGGTGGGCGGAGGCGGAGCGGGGAGATGCCTGGGCGGCGAGCGTGAGCGAGGGCGTGCGTGCGGGCGATCATGGGGCGCTCGAGGCGCTGTACGAGGAGTGGTTTGACCGGGCGCTGGCGCTGGCGCTGTCATGGACGCGTCGCGACGAGGCCCACGCGCTCGACGTGGTGCAGGATGCGATGATCCGGGCGATCCGCTCGCTGCGTCGCGTCGAATCGCGCACGGCGCTCGACGCATGGATGACCTCGGTCGTGCGGTCGGCGGCGATTGACGCCTTGCGGCGCGAGTCGCGGCGGCTGCGGCGCGAGCGAGCGCGGGCGCCTCGGGCGCCGGAGGCGGTTGATGGGCCGGAGCTGCGCGATGAGCTGCACGCCGTCGATGCGGCGCTGCGCGAGCTGGGACCGGCGGATTCGTCGCTCCTGCGCGAGCGGTTCCTTGGGGGGCGGACGCTGCGTGAAGCGGCCGAGAGCCTGGGCACGACGATCGGCGTCGCGCAGGGGCGGATTCGACGAGCCTTGGCGCACGTGCGCGATCGGCTCAGGGAGCACGATCATGACTGACCGGCGCACCAGCAGGCACGAGCACGACGCGGACGCGCGCGAAGGCGCGCGCTCGCCCGCCCGCGCAGCCGACCGCTTGCGCGTTCGATCGGAAGTGACCGAGTCGAACGGGCGCCGTCGCGCGAGGATGCTCCGCGAGCTGCACGGAGCGATGGATCGAACCGCGCGAGGCCGGCGCGCTGTCCGGTGGAGCGCGGGCGGAGCACTGGTGCTTGCGTGTGCGACGGCCGCGGGCCTGTTGATTTCCACGGCGCGGGCGCCTCAGGCCGAGACGGTGACCGATCGCACGCCGGTGCGAACGGGGCCTGCGTTGCCGGTGACGAGAAGCGGAGACACCGGCAGGCCGCCGGATGCGGGTCCGAGGGTCGTGATGGTGGGGACCGATCCTTCGATCGCGGAGCGGCTGGGCCGCGGATTGCCGGCGCCGCGGCTGACCCTGATTTCCGATGACGAGCTCGTCGCCCTTGCGAGCGCCGACGGGTTGGCGCGCGGGCTTGTGCGTTGCGGGGCCGAGGTCAGGCTCATTCTGAACCAGGATGAAGCCGAAGTGCGGCAGGAATGATCGAACGGGTGCTTCAGCGCAGAGCGATCACCGAGGCGATGGCGAGGCCGCGCGTGTGCGAGAGCGACAGCACCCACTGTTGAATCCCCAGAGACTGGGCAATTTCACGGGCCCGTGCCGTGACCCGCAGATGCGGCGCGCCGGTGGCGTGGCGTTCGACGGCGAAATCGTGCCAGGTGATGCCGTCGCGCAGGCCGGTGCCGAGCGCCTTCATGCCGGCCTCCTTGGCGGCGAACCGTGCCGCGAGGTGTTCGAACCGGCGGCGGGGCTGCGACTGGGCGTACAGTTGTTCGTCCTTCGTGAAGCAGCGGTCAAGAAACCGACTGCCGTGGGCGCCCACCATCGCTTCGATTCGCGCGACTTCAACCAGGTCCACTCCGTGCGCCACGTCCAGCCGCGATCGCGACTGAGCGGGGAACAAGGCGCCGGAATGCACCGAGGGGCGAGCGTCGCTCATGGAATGAAGCGTACGGCATCGGCGGGAAGTGGCCGGCGAGGCCGAGTTGATCGTATGGATGGTTGGGAAATGCTCGGATTGGGAGGCGGCGTGCGTCCTGGGGAGCAAACTACTGGCGCCCCGGACAATTGCCGATAACGAATCTGAATCCGAAAGCGGTCCGTACTTGTTTGGGTTGGCGGCGAAAAAGAAAGGCGAGATGAACCGGACGCAGGCACAACCGAGGGCGAACGCAAAGCGAGTGCGACCTGGTGGCCGTTTCGGTGCGCTGGCCGCGTGCGTGACATTGTCAGCGTTGCTGGCGGCGGCGGTGGGAGCCGTTCAGCCCGAGGGCGCCGCCAACGCGAAGCCCGGGGCGCCGGTGCCGCCTGTGCCGAGCGGCGCGGACGCCGCGGCGGACGCAGTTTCGGTTTCGATCGGAGCCGGGAGCGAGTCGCCGCAGGTCCGGATTGACCAGACGTTTCCGATTCGAAGGCATGCGCATTGTGCCGGGGCGGTGGGCCCGAACATCTACGTCATCGGGGGCATCAGCAACGACGACGCGAAGGATTTTGTGTCGCGGGTGGATTGCCTTGATACGCGGACGGGCGAGTGGACGTCGGTGGCGCCGATCCCGACGCCCCGCGCGTTCGCCGCGGTGGCGGAGCTCGACGGCATGCTCTACGTGATCGGCGGCATGAGCGCGGCCGACCAGCAGGCGGGGCAATACTCGAGCGTGGTGGAGCGGTTCGACCCGGTGGCCAACGAATGGAAGACGTGCGCGCCGCTGACGACGCCGCGTTCTCGACTGGCGGCCGCGGCGACGAAAACGAAGATCTACGCGATCGCCGGCCTGACGGGCTCCGACGACAAGCCGAGCGACGCGAACGTGGTGGATGAATACGACCCGCGGTTGGACAAGTGGACGGCCGGCGCGGGACTTCGGGATCCGCGTCATGGGCTGAGCGCGGCGAGCGCGGGGGGGCGAATCTGGATCGCCGGCGGCTACATGCTCAAGCGCCGGGAGCCGATGACGAGCCTTGTTCATTGTCTCACGGACTTCGGGAGCTGGCGTCCGGAACCCCAGATGTCCACGTCCCGCGCGTGGTTCGCGCTGGTCGGGGTGAAGGGCGCGCTGCTGGCATTCGGCAACGGCGGAGGCGACAAGCCAAGTCACCCCGAGCGGCTGGAGATGGGCGCCCGCGCGTGGAAGCCCTTGAGCGTGCCGGACATGCCCGGGCGCCGGTTTGCCGGCGTCGCTGTGGGCGACCTCGTGTATCTGCTCGGCGGGGAGGGCACGGGCGATCGCTTCGTCCGGGTCTTTGACGCGAGGACGAACTCGTGGGTCGGCGAGTAGACCAAGACCCTTCCTAACATCCTCGCGCGCGAGCGCTCAGCCGGTCGAAACGCCGATCGAGCGCCGGTGTCGCGGTCGGGAGGCTTCCACATGAAGATCAGCATGAGGATGGCGATGCGTTCACTGTGCGCCGCGGCGATGCTCGGCGCGATCGGCTGCGAGGAGAAGAAGCCCGCGCCGGCTCCGAGTTCGGGCGCAGTGCCCGCGCCCGCCGCGGAGCCGGTCCAGAACGCCGCGGCCAACAGCGCGGCGGCCGCGCAGGCGCAGCTCTCGTCTGTGCCGCAGGCGGCCCGCGAGGCGCTCAACGACTATCTGAAGGAGCTGGGCACGCTCAACAGCGCCATCGAGAAGATCAAGGCGCCGTCGGATATTGCCGGCGCGCTGCCCCTGATCAACAAGTCATCGAGCGAGATCAGGAGCTTCGTGACGGTGCTGAACGGGCTCTCGGCGGAGCAGAAGACCATGCTCGCCGACAGCGCGCGGGGACCGCTCGAATCGGCGCACGGAGCGCTGGCGGGCCAGGTGAGCCGGCTCTCGGGCAACCCGCTGACGTCGCAGGTTGCCGAGGTGCTTCGCGGGATCAAGCTCTTCCAGCCGTGAGGCGCGGCGGAGCGCGGCACCGGGGATCAGCATTCAAGAGGTCGCGCGGGTGAACGTGCCGCGAAGGCGGTCCTTCACGACGCCGGGGAACGGCTGGGCGCGACCGTGCGCGCAGACGTACACTCCGGGGGGCAGGGCGCCGGTGGCGAAGATCGCCTCGGTGAGATTCTGGAGCGCGTCGCTCTGACGCATCTCGAACGGGCGCATCGCGCCGGTGAGCACGATGGGGACGGCCGGCCGCGGGCACTCCGCGTGCAGCCGCTCGCCGGTGGTGCAGAGCGTGTCGGTCCCGTGCAGGATGACAATGCCCGAGACCGGGCCGCCCGGGGGCGCGCCGACGGTCGCCGCGGGCACGGCCGCCTCGCCCGAGAGTGCCGCGCGCACCGCGTTGACGATGCGGTCGCGGTCGGTCTCGGTCATGTCGAGGCTGTCTTTGCTGAGGAGTTCGACGATGCGGACGGCGGTGTCTTCGAGGCGAAGGCGTCCGAGCATGCGGCGCACGATGGAGCGCCGGTTCTCGAGCCTCCCGGTGAGCTCGTCGTAGGTCTTTTCGATCGTCCCGCCGGTGGTGATGAGCGTGAGATGGCGCATGGGCTGGCGGGCGCAGGGCGCCGGGCGCTCTGCGGCCCGATCATGAGCAGGCCCCTAGAGGCGCGAGGCCTTGGTGATGACGACGGGGGTGACCGGCACGTCGCCGTGCCCGCCCTTGGAGGCGGTCTTGACGCCCGCGATCCGGTCGACAATGTCGCTCCCCTGCGAGACCTTGCCGAAGACCGCGTACGCGGCGCCGTCGCGTGCTTCATCGAGGAACGTGTTGTTCGAGACGTTGATGAAGAACTGGCTCGTGGCCGAGTCGGCGACGCTGGTGCGCGCCATGGCGATCGTGTACTTGGCGTTCTTGAGGCCGTTCTTCCATTCGTTCTTGATGGGGGCGTCCACGCTCTTCTGGCGCATGTCGGGGGAGAATCCGCCGCCCTGGATCATGAACCCGGGGATGACGCGGTGGAAGATGAGCCCGTCGTAGTGCCCCTTGTCGACATACGACAGGAAGTTGGCGACGGAGATGGGCGCTTTCACTTCATCGAGTTCGAGGACGATGTCGCCGAGGGACGTGGTGAGCTTGATCTGGGTCATGTGGGTCTCGGGTGGCGGGCCGGAGCCCGGCGGAGCGCGGGCGGTGAGGGGAGGAACGGGGCGAGACGGGCGCGCGCCGCGTCAGGTGCCTTCCTTCTTGGGGGCGTCGGTCTTGGGCGCGGGGGCGAGCTTCGACTTTGCCTTCCAGTCGGCGACTTCGTGGTCGGTCAGGCGCTTGACCGACTCGATCACGACGGGGTCGACCGGCTTGCTGTTCTCGCCCTGGACGCTGCGGGTGACGGGCATCTTGCGGATCTTCTCGACCGTCTCCATGCCGTCGACGACGCGGCCGAAGACGCAGTACGCGGCGCCGTCGGGCTGGGGCTTATCGAGGTTGTAGCGGACGGTGCCGTTGTTGTGGTCGGTGTTGATGAAGAACTGGCTCGTGGCCGAGTCGGGGTTGCCGCCGAGGCGGGCCATGGCGATGGTGTACTTCACGTTGCTGAGCCCGTTGCGCCATTCGTTCTTGATGGCCGGGTCGGTCTTCTTCTGCGATCCGTCCTTGTTCATGCCGCCGCCCTGGATCATGAAGTCGGCGATGACGCGGTGGAAGATGGTGCCGGCGTAGAAGCCCTTGTCGACGTACGACAGGAAGTTCTTGACCGAGACGGGGGCGCGCGTCTCGTTGAGCTCGAGCACGAGGTCGCCGGCGCTGGTGGTCATCTTCACGTAGACGAACTTCTCCTCGGCGGGCGCGGGCTTGGCCGCGGCGGGGGGGGCCGGCTCGTGCTTGGCCGGCTCCCTGGGGGCCGTGCCCTGGGCGAAGGCCGGGCTCGACGCCAAGAGGCCCAGCGCGAGCAGGCACGCCAGCGCACCCCGGCGGGCGGACGGGAGGAAGGACTCGGGACGGATCAGCGGCGTGCACATGGCATGGTCCTCGGTTCAGGTGCGGGGGGCGCAATGGTAGCGCCGCCTCTCCGCGGAGTTCGAGGCGCACGCGTGCGTGGATTCGCCGGGCGCGC
>JBFXBS010000007.1:79761-210838 GCA_050182995.1 Phycisphaerales bacterium
CGGGCGCGCTGGCGCCGGCCGGTTCTGGTATTCTCGGCCCCCCGAGGAGGTGCGCGTGCCCAGCAGGATCCTGACCGAACGAGCGCAAAGGGGCGCCGCCGGCGCCGAGACGATCCCCGCGCTCACGCGTCCGCCGCCGCCCTACGTTGTGCCGCAGGGCGTCGAGCGCGAGATGGCGTGCCCGGCCCTTGCGCGCGGGGGCGCCCGGACGGGCCGGCGCGGCGGGGGCGGGGGCCGCGTCCGCGTGCGGGCCGACTGGCTCCTCATCCGCGAGCACGGCGTCCCCGCGGCCGAGGTCTTCTACACGCGCTACGAGCGCGAGCCCCGCGACCCGCGCCGCCCGCTCATGTTCCTCTTTAACGGCGGGCCGGGCGCGGCGTCGGCGTTCCTGCACGTGGGGACCGCGGGTCCGCGCCGCGCGCAGTTCACCGCCGACGGGCGCGTGCTCCCACCGCCGGCGCGGCTGGTGGACAACGCCGAGACGTGGCTGCGGTGTGCCGACCTGGTCTTTGTCGATCCCGTGGGCACGGGCCTGAGCCGCACGGTCGCCGAGTCGCGCCTCGAGCAGCAGGCCCTGCACGTCGACGACGACCAGCGCCGCCGGCGCACCAAGGCGCTCCCCGCCGCCAAGAAGGGCTTCTACACCATCAAGCGCGACATCGGCGTGCTGGCCGAGTTCGTCTCGGCGATGCTCTCGGAGACGCGCCGCTGGGACAGCCCGGTCTACATCGCCGGCGAGAGCTACGGGGGCTTCCGCGTGGGCAAGCTCATGCGCGCGCTGCCCGAGCGCGGCGTGGGGCTGTGCGGGGCCGTCATGATCTCGCCCGCCATCGACTTCCTTTCGATCATCGGCACCGACTACGACCTGCTCTCGTGGCTGTGCGCCGTGCCGACGATGGCCCTCACGGCGCGGGTGCACGGCAAGGTGCGCGGGCGGTTCGCGTCGCTGCGGCCCGCGGCCCTGGCCGAAGCCGCCGAGCGCTTCGCGGTGGATGATCTGGCCCCGGTGCTGCTCCGCGGCGACGCGGGCGCGGCGTCGGAGCGCGGGCGGGTCTTCGCCGCCCTCGCCGAGCTCATCGGCCTGCCGCGGGAGATCGTGACCCGCTGCGGGGGGCGCGTGCGCGTGGACACCTTTGCGCGCGAGCTGCTCCGCGCCGAGGGCCTGGTGTGCGGGCTCTACGACGGCGCCATCACCGGGCACAACGTGTTCCCCGACCGCGAGGTCGGCTGGACCGAGCCGACGCCCACGCCCGACCCCACGCTCGCGGGGATCACCAGCACCTTCGCCTCCGCGGCCAACACGCTCCTGCGCCGCGAGCTGGGGCTCTCGACCTGGCGCGAGTATCACCTCATGAGCCACGAGGCGTGGCAGACATGGATCGACGACCAGTCGCTTGGGTACTGGCAGCGGCAGCTCGAGTGCGCCGACGACGTGCGCTGGGGCATGGCGGCGACGCCCGGCCTCAAGCTGCTGGTCTGCCACGGGCTGTACGACCTGGTGACGACCTACGCGTCGTCGGCGCAGTCGGTGGCGGCGCTGCGCCTGCCCGGGGCGCTCCGCGCCCGCGTGGCGCTGCGGAACTATCCCGGCGGGCACATGTTCTACACGTGGGAGGCGTCGCGCCGGGGCGTGCTCAAGGACATCGCCGGCGTGGTCGCCTGACGCGGCGGCGCGGGTTCTCCTACGCTCCCCGCCGGCGCAGGAGGTTCACGCATGCCCTCGATGGACATCGTCTCGCGGTTCAACTTTTCCGAGCTCGACAACGCGATCAACAACACGCAGAAGGCGGTGGCGCAGCGCTTCGATTTCCGCGGCGCGCACGTCGAGCTGTCGGTCGACCGCAAGGAGAAGAAGGTGAAGCTCGTGGCCGACGACGCCACCAAGATGAAGGGCCTGCGCGACATGTTCGAGTCGGCGGCCCACCGCCGGGGGATCGACCTCAAGGCGTTTGCGTGGTCGCCGCCCGAGCCCGGGGCGGCGGGGCGGCTCAAGTGCGAAGCGAAGATCGCCGACGGCGTCGAGCCCGAGATCGCCAAGAAGGTGGTCAAGCTCATCAAGGATTCGAAGCTCAAGGTGCAGGCGTCGATCCAGGGCGACGAGCTGCGCGTGAGCGGCAAGCAGATCGACGACCTGCAGGCGGTGATGAAGCTGGTCGACGGCGCGGCGGGGGGCCTGGGCGTGCCGTTTCAGTATGTGAACATGAAGCGGGACTAGCTCCGGGGCTTCGGCGCCTCACCGCTGCTCGAGCGGCACGTACGCCGCGCCGTGCGGGCCGACGTACTCGGCGTCGGGCCGGAACAGCCGGTTGTCGGTGAGCTGCTCGATGATGTGCCCGGCCCACCCGGCGATCCGCGAGAGCGCGAACATCGGCGTGAACAGGTCGAGCTGCAGCCCGATGCAGTGGTACGTCGTCGCCGAGTAGAAATCGACGTTGGGATAGATTCCCTTGGCCGCCTTCTCGCGGAGCATCACCTGCTCGATGGCGTGGCTCTTCTCGTAGAGCGCCTGGTTCCCCGTGTCGATGGCCAGCTGCCGGGCGAGCGTCTTGAGGTACGTCGCGCGCGGGTCGTACGCCTTGTACACGCGGTGCCCGAACCCGGCGATCTTGGCTTTGGTCGCCAGCTTCTCCTGGATGAACGCCTCGCACGCCTCCACGCTCCTGACCTGCCCGAGCATCTTCATCACGTCCTCGTTGGCGCCCCCGTGCAGCGGGCCGCGCAGCGACCCCAGCGCCCCGGTGAGCGCCGAGTAGACATCGCTGAGCGTGCTGGCGATCACGCGGGCCGTGAAGGTCGAGTTGTTGAGCCCGTGGTCGGCGTGCAGGATCATGCAGGCGTCAAAGGCCCGCGCCATCGTCGGCGTCGGCTCCGTGCCGTTGAGCATGTGCAGGAAGTTGGCCGCGAACGAGAGGTCCTTGTTCGGCTTCACCGCCGGCAGCCCGCGCCGGTAGCGATCAAACGCCGCCACGATCGTGGGCGCCTGCGCCAGCACCGACAGCGCCTTGTCACGGGCCGAGGCGGGGTCGTTGCGGTTCGGATCGGCGTCGTGCAGGGCCAGCGCCGAGACCATCGTCCGCAGCACGTGCATCGGCTGCGACTCCTTGGGCAGGCGGAAGATCCGGTCCTCAGCGCCGGGGGGCAGCGCGTACCGCGCGCGCAGGTCGGCGCTGAACGCCGCCAGCTCCGCCTTCGTCGGCAGGCGCGTGTTCCAGAGGAGGAACGTCGTCTCCTCGAACGTGGAATGCCGCGCCAGCGCGTCGATCTCGATCCCCACGTACTCGAGCACGCCCTTCTCGCCGTCGATGAACGACATCTTCGTCTCGGCGGCGACAACGCCCTCAAGACCCTTGGTAGCCAGCGCCATGGAGTGCTCTTTCTGCCTCAATCCGCGCGGAGTCGACGCACGGGCGGCATCCGCAGCCGCCCGCAAGCCGGTCGCGAGAGCGGAGTGTAGGAAGCGCCGCGCCCGAAGCAATCGCCCGGACCGCCCATCGCCGCCGAACCCGCCGGCCGCCCCCGAGGCACGCGCGCCGGGGCGCTCGCCCGTCCCCGCCGCGGGCGCCCCCGCCGCGCGCCACGCCCGGACCACTCTCCCGCGGGGGCCCGGCCCGTCAGCACAGCGGCCCCGGGGCGAGTTTCACCCTCGGGGCCGCGGCACACAGGGTTCCTTCCGCAGCGGCCGGGCCGCTCAGCACCCGCCGAAGTACAGATTGATGAAGTCGCCCAGGTCGTCGGCGTTGAGGACGCCGTCGGCGTTCACGTCGCACACCGGCGACCACGTTTCGCCGTCGATATCGTGGCTGTAGCCGCCCGGGCCGGCCAGCGCGGGCGCCGCGAAGTAGTCATTGATGAACGCCCCGAGGTCATCGGCGTCGAGCGCGCCGTCGCGGGTGTAGTCCGCGGCGCAGATCGCCCCTTCCACGGTGGCGCTGTAGCGCTGCTCGCCCGCCTTGACCGTGACGGCGACGACCAGGCCCTGCTCAAACCCGGTGAAGCCGGGGCCGACCAGCCGCATGACCGTGCCGGGGGTCGATGCATCGAACATCCCCTTGGGCACGCGGACGTGGTAGTGCAGCAGGTCCGAGGTGCTGTAGGGGGTGATCAGCCCGTCGAGGCTCAGGACGCGCTGCGGCGCGGCCGGCGCGAGCGGCGCCGGGGCGATCCCGCGCTCCAACTCCACCTGCACGCTCCCGCTCAGCGGGCGCCGCGTCGAGAACTGCACCAGCACCATCCCCTCGGCGTCGGCGAGCGGCGCGACCCGCCCCCCGTCCTGGTCGAGCGCGTCAACGGGGCTTTCATCGATCGAGTGATCGGGGAACTCCACCGACAGGAAGCCCGCGCCGTGCTTGGCGCTGAGCACGCCCTCCTCGTCGAGCCCGCCGTGGCCGGTCGAATAGATGAACAGCCGCGCGTCCTTGCCCGGACGGGTGGGGAACACGTCGCCCTTGAGCGCGTTGATCCATTCGGCCCGCGTGTTGGGCCCGTCGATGTAGATGCCCGCGTTGCTGCTCAGGTCCTGGTTCGAGGGGCCGATGGTGGTCCGCAGCGGCAGGCGCGAGCCGGCCGCCGAGTTGCCGTAGAGCACGGCGATGTTGTCGGCCGGGATCCGGTACTGATCGCGGAGCGTTCGGTAGACGCGGTTGATGTTGACGCCGTGGCGCTCGTCGGGCGTGTCCCACGCGACGAGGATCGCATATCGGGGCGCCGCGCTGGCCCCGCGGTGGAACGAGCGCAGGTTGTTCGGCCAGTCGCGATCCAGGTTCTCCGGCACCTGCCGGTCCGGCGAGTAATACTGCGGGTGCTCGGCGTTCTTCCTGATCGCGCCGAACGGGCCGAACGGGTCGGCCTTCACGGCCGCGATGACCTGCAGGTTCGTGAGCGGGTTCATCTCGGCGCGCCGGCCGAACGCCGCCGCCCGCGCGTGCTGGTACATCCCCGGGAAGGCCCGGTTCGTCCGGTTCAGGCGCACGTCATCGACCCACGCCCGTGTGAAGTTGTCGAGGTAGTTGATCGCCCCGAAGCCGGCGAAAGCGTGACCTTCCTGGTTCCTGGCCGTCTCGTCAAACGCCGCCGCCGAGGTGAACGTGAGGTTCGGGATGCTCCCTCCGCGCCCGGCGAGCGCTTCGAGATCGGGACCGAACCCGCCGCCGTGGCACTGCTGCATGACCACGTCCACCGCGACCTTCGCGCCGGGCCAGTAGGTCGCCACGTCGCTGGCAAACCGCGCATCGGTGGCGACAAGGCTGCTGGCGGCATCACAGACAAACGAGCGCACGCCCGCACCCTTGGCGCCCTGCTGGCCCACGGACAGGCGCGTCTGGGCCGCGGCCGTCGAAGCCAGGCCCGCGGCGACGATGAGCGAGAGCGCGGACACAGCGTGGGACTTGAGGAACATGGGCGGTCTCCTGTGAGAAGTGGGGGGCTCCCGGCCTCGTGCGTCGCGTGCGCGTTTCGCCGGGCCGATACGACGAGAACGGACCCCGGCCCGATCACTCACGCGCCCGGGCGCGGCAAGCGCAGAAAAAAGGGACCGCACGGGCGGTCCCCTGGGAACTGGCTGGGCTGGCCGGCGTGTCTGCCGGGCGGGTTACTCCGCCATGAGCGCGGCCTGGGCCGCGGCGAGCCGGGCGATCGGCACGCGGAACGGCGAGCAGGAGACGTAATCGAGGCCGACCTGGTGGAAGAAGTGCACCGAGCGGGGGTCGCCCCCGTGCTCGCCGCAGACGCCGACCTTGAGCTCGGGCTTGGTCGCGCGGCCCTTGTCGGTGCCCATGCGGACAAGCTGCCCGACGCCGCCCTGGTCGATCGACTGGAACGGGTCGCTGGAGAGCAGCTCGTGCTTGAGGTAGTCGGGCAGGAAGTTGTTGACGTCGTCGCGCGAGTAGCCGAAGGTCATCTGCGTGAGGTCGTTGGTGCCGAAGGAGAAGAAGTCGGCCTCGACGGCGACCTCGTCGGCCGTGACCGCGGCCCGGGGCACTTCGATCATGGTGCCGATGGGGATCTCGATGCGTTTCTGCCAGCCCTTCTCGGCCTTGACCTTGGCGATGGTGTCGAGGGTCATCTGCCGGAGCCACGCGAGCTCGCGCTGCGTGCCCACGAGCGGGTGCATGATCTCGGGCATGGCCTTGATGTTGTTGGCGTGGCAGTCGATCGTCGCCTCGACGATCGCGCGCACCTGCATCTCGAGGATCTCCGGATACGTCACGCACAGGCGGCACCCGCGGTGCCCGAGCATCGGGTTGGCCTCGTGGAGCTGCGCCACGCGACGCTTGATCCGATCCGCCGGCACGCCCATCGCCTTCGCCAGCTCCTCCTGCTGCTTCGCCTCGTGCGGGAGGAACTCGTGCAGCGGCGGATCGAGCAGGCGGATCGTCACCGGCAGCCCGCGCATCGCCGACAGGATGCCCATGAAGTCATCCCGCTGGTGCGGAAGCAGCTCGGCGAGGTAGGCCTCGCGCTCCTCGCGCGTCTCGGCGAGGATCATCTTCCGCATGCTCTTGATGCGGTCGCCCTCGAAGAACATGTGCTCGGTGCGCGTCAGGCCGATCCCCGCCGCCCCGAACTCGCGCGCCCGCTTGGCGTCCGCCGGCGTGTCGGCGTTCGTCCGCACGCCCAGCTTGCGGTACTTGTCGGCCCAGCGCATCACCGTGGCGAAATCGCCCGAGAGCTTCGGCACCGCCGTCGCCACCGCGTCCTGCATCACTTCGCCGGTCGAGCCGTCGATCGAGATCACGTCGGAGCGCGTGAACTGCCGCGTGCCGGTGCTGGTCTGGACCGTGAAGTGCCCCTTGGCGGCGTCGATGTGAATCGCGCCCGCGCCCGCGACGCAGCACTTGCCCCACCCGCGGGCCACGACCGCCGCGTGGCTGGTCATGCCGCCCGTGCTCGTCAGGATGCCCGCCGCCGAGTGCATCCCCTCGACGTCCTCCGGGCTCGTTTCCTTGCGGACGAGGATGACCTTCTCCCCGGCCATGGTGCGCTTGACCGCCTCGGCCGCCGTGAACGCCGGCTTGCCCACCGCCGCGCCGGGTGAGGCCGGCAGCCCGCGCGCCAGCACGCGGGCCAGCTTCTTGGCCGTGGGGTCGAAGCTCGGGAGCAGAAGCTGGATCAGGTCGCCCGCGGGAATCCGCAGGACCGCCTGCTTCTCGGTGATGAGCTTCTCCTTCACCATGTCGCAGGCGATCTTCACCGCGGCAAACCCCGTGCGCTTGCCCGTGCGCGTCTGAAGCATGTAGAGCTTGCCCGACTCGATCGTGAACTCGATGTCCTGCATCTCCCGGTAGTGCTTCTCGAGCTTCGTCTTGATCTTCAGCAACTGCTGGTAGGCGTTCTTGTCCCACTTGCTCATCTCGTCGCAGCTCTGCGGCGTGCGGATCCCCGCCACCACGTCCTCGCCCTGCGCGTTCACGAGAAACTCGCCGTAGAACTTGTTCTCGCCCGTCGACGGATTCCGCGTGAAGGCCACGCCGGTGCCCGAGTCGTCACCCATGTTCCCGAAGACCATCGCCTGGATGTTCACCGCGGTGCCGTGCAGGCCCTGGATGTTGGTGAGCCGCCGGTACGACACGGCCCGCTCGCCGTTCCAGCTCTTGAACACCGCCTCGATGGCCAGCTCGAGCTGCTTGAAGGGGTTCTGCGGGAAGATCTCGCCGACCTTCTTGCGGAAAACCTCCTTGTACGCCTCGCAGAGTTCGACAATCCCCGCTTCGGGCACGTCGGTGTCCGTGTGAGCCTTGTACTTGGCCTTCACGCGGTTGAACTCGTGCTCGAAGTGCTCGTGATCGACGTTCATGACCACGTCGCCGAACATGTTGATGAGCCGGCGATACGCGTCATAGGCGAAGCGCCGGTTCCCGGTCGATTTCGCGAGGCTCTCGACCGTGACGTCGTTGAGACCGAGGTTGAGGATCGTGTCCATCATCCCGGGCATGCTCACCGCCGCGCCCGAACGCACCGAGACCAGGAGCGGCGTGTCCGACGAGTTGAACTTCTTGTCGGTTTCCTTCTCCAGCATGTTCATGCAGCGATGGACCTCGTTCATGAGGCCCACGGGCAGGCGCTGGCCCGCGCGGTAATACGCCGCGCACGTGTCGGTCGTGATCGTGAACCCCGGCGGAACCGGAAGGCCGATCGACACCATGTCGGCGAGGTTGGCGCCCTTGCCGCCGAGCAGCGGCTTCATGGTCGCGTCGCCGTCGCAGCGCGACTCCCCGAAGTAGTACACCATCTTCTGAGCCTGGAGCTTCGAGGGCGTCGCTTTGCCGGAGATGGGCTTGATGCTCCCGTTGGCGGTTCCGTTGCTCCCGTGGTGAGCGGGCTTCTTGCGAGCGGTCGCGGTTGGCATAGTGAGACCTTTCGGATCAGTTCGGTGCCGGCGTCGAACGCAGGTGGGATCGTTCGGCTTCTGAATGGTACGCACGACGAGCGCGCCGGGCCCGGCCGAACGGGCGCGCGCTGCGGCGAATCGTAGGATTGTCGGCGGCTCCGGGGAAGCGCGAGCATGCCCGGTCTGAGCCCCGGCATCCGGCCATCAGACTCAGACCGCAACCCTCGTTTCCCGAAATCCCTGTGGTACGCTTTCCCAAGGAGTGCTCGGCACTTGTTCACGGGAGGCTCTCATGATGAGTTCCGCCACGCTTTTCTGCGTCCTCGGCAAGCTCGATGATGGGCACCTCTTCGTGCTTTCGATCCTCGGCGGGACGGCCGTGCTGCTCTACGCCATCTACAGCGTCCGCGGCGCGCTCGAAACCCGCGCCCGTGAGCACACCAAGCGCGAGCTCGCCGCCTATGTCGCCGAGGGCTCCATTCGTCCCGACGACGCTCAGAAGATCCTCGCCTCGGGCAGCAGCGATGTCGAGAAGACCATCGCCGACGCCGTCGCCTGGGGCACCATCAGCCCCGCCAAGGCCGAGGCGCTCATCCGTTCGTTGAGATCCGACGCGCCCGCGCCCGATCGCGCTGCTCCCGCCAAGGGTTGAAGCGAGCCGCCTTCGCCACGCCGATTCCCGTGCGCCCCGCTAGACTCGTCGCATGGCGACGGAGCGCTTGGTCTCACCCCGGCAGCAGGCGATCGACGCGCCGAGTGCCGCGCAGCCCGCCGCCGCTGAATCAAACGCTTCCGCGCCCGACGCGCCCAACTGGTCGCTCCGCCCCGCGCGGATGGCCGAGTACGTCGGTCAGCCCGACCTCATTCAGCGCCTCTCCATCACCATCCGAGCCGTCCGCGAGCGCCGCGAGCCCATGGAGCACATCCTGCTCCACGGCCCGCCCGGGCTCGGCAAGACCACCCTCGCCCACGTCATCGCCGCCGAGATGGGCGCGCGCGTCAGCGTCACCAGCGGCCCGGCCCTCGCGCGGCCGACCGACCTCGTGAGCGCGCTCACCCGCCTCGAGCCCGGCGACATCCTCTTCATCGACGAGATCCACCGCGTCCCCGTCGCCGTCGAGGAGTTCATCTATCCCGCGATGGAGGACTTCCGCATCGACGTGCCGGTCGATACCGGCCTGCACGCCCGCACCGTGCAGATCGCCCTCAAGCCCTTCACCCTCATCGGCGCCACCACCCGCGCGGGCCTCCTTTCCGCGCCCATGCGCTCCCGCTTCGGGATCGTCCATCACCTGCGCTACTACGCGCACGAGGAACTCCACACGATCCTCACGCGCAGCGCCCGCCTCATGAATGTCCAGGTCCGCGCCGCCGCCGGCGAAGACCCCCTCGCGATCATCGCCGCGCGCTCCCGCGGCACCCCGCGCATCGCCAACCGCCTCCTCCGTCGCGTACGCGACTTCGCCCAGGTCAAGGGCGGCGGCCCCATCGTTCCCGGCATCGTCGCCGACGCACTCGCCCTCGAAGGCGTCGATCACCTCGGGCTCGACGAGCTCGACCGCGCGTACCTCCGGGCGATCAGCAGCGTCTTTGCCGGCGGGCCCGTCGGGCTCGAAGCCTGTGCCGCGACCATGAACGAAGACGCCGGCACGCTCGAAGACGTGGTCGAGCCCTACCTGCTCCAGACCGGCCTGCTGGCACGGACCCGCCGCGGACGCATGCTCACCCGCGCCGCCGCCGATCACCTGGGCCTCCCGCCGCCGCCGGGGCTTTCCGCCGTCGAGAGCGGCCTCTTCGAGCCCTGACCCGATTCTGCAATCCCGCACCCTTGCCGCGACATCCGGTCGGTCACGATCGCGCAGCCCGGAGGGATTTTGACCATGCGATTCGCACCTTCGCCGGCGGCGGGATCGTTCTTCTGCGCGCTCGCGGCCGCCTCGGGCCTCGCTTCCGCTCAGATCCAGTCAGGTTCATTCCCGATCCGCCTCGAGCCCGTCGCCTCGGGCCTGGTTTCGCCCGTACAGGCCAAGGCGCCCCCCGACGGCACCAATCGGCTCTTTGTCGTCGACCAATCCGGCGTCGTGCGCATCATCGAGAACGGCGTGCTGCTCGCGGCGCCCTTTCTCGACGTCCGTTCCCTCATCGTTACTCTGAACGCCGGTTTCGATGAACGCGGGCTCCTCGGCCTCGCCTTCGCGCCCGACTACGCCACCAGCGGGCGCTTCTTTGTCCATTACACCGTGTCGCGCCCGGGCGAACCCGGCGACCCCTGCCTCGGCACCTCGCGCGGCTGCAGCACCGAAGTCCTCGCCGAGTTCCGCGTTTCCGACGCCGATCCGAACCTCGCCGATCCCGACAGCCGCGTCGTTCTGCTCTCGGTCCCCAAACCCCAGTTCAACCATTGCGGCGGATTCATCGACTTCGGCCCCGACGGCTTTCTCTACATGAGCCTCGGCGACGGCGGCGGCGCCAACGACGGCCTCGCCGACAACCCGCCCTCCCACGGTCCCACCGGCAACGCTCAAAACCTCGGCACGCCCCTCGGCAAGATGCTCCGCTTCGATGTCAGTTCCCCCGGCATCCTCGCCTTCCCGCCCGACAACCCCTTCCTCAACACACCCGGCGCCTACCCCGGCGTCTACGCCTTCGGCCTCCGCAACCCCTACTCCGCGACCTTCGACGACGGCCCCGGCGGCACCGGCCGCCTCTTCATCGGCGACGTCGGCCAGAACCTCTTCGAAGAAGTCGACATCCTCCGCGCCGGCGGCAACTACGGCTGGCCCATCCGCGAAGGGCTCCATTGCTTCAACCCCTTCGCGCCCACGATGCCCCCCCTTGCCTGTGCCGGCGGCTTCGTCGATCCCATCGCCGAGTACACCCGCACCGAGGGCATCTCCGTGATCAGCGGCGGCGTCTACCGAGGCAGCGCCATCCCCGCCCTCCACGGCCTCTACGTCTTCGGCGACTTCAGCACGGCCTTCAACCAGCCCCGCGGCAACCTCTTCTTCCTCGCGCCGCCGCCGCCGGAAGTCATGGACCCCGCCCCCGTCTCCTTCCAGCGCCTCCGCATCGGCTCCAACGACCAGCCCCTGGGCCTCTTCCTCAAGGGCTTCGGCCGCGACCGCCACCATGAAATCTACGTGCTGGGCTCCACCGTCCTCGGCCCCACCGGCGCCGCCGGCGTCGTCCTCCGCATCGCCCCCTGCCCGGGCGATTTCAACCGCGACGGGCCCATCAACGCCGACGACCTGGGCGACTTCATCAACTGCTACTTCGCCGTTCCGCCCTGCGCCGACGCCGACTTCAACGCCGACGGCACCGTCGACGCCGACGATCTGGGGGACTTCATCAATACCTACTTCGGCGGCTGCTGAACGATCGCCCAAGGCGACTCGTGCGCGACGTGATCCACATCTGGTGCGCACTCACCTCAAGGCGGCACAGGCGGCTCACCTCCCCTGTGCCGCCTTTGCGTTTGAAGCCTCGTGGCGCAGGGCGCCGGTGCCGTGGTGGTCGGCTCAGCAACCGCCGCGTCAAGAGCGTCGCATCGGCCTTAGAGCCCGTAGATCGGCTTGAGCTTCGCTTCAAGGTGCCGGAGCAGCGGGTCGGCCGACAGCGGCGCGCCGGTCGCCCGCGCGCACAACTCCTCAGCGCGGTAGCGGCGCCCGTGCGCGTGGATGTTCGTGTTCAGCCACGTCTTGAGCGCGCCGAACTCCCCGCGCGACATGTCGCCGTTCAACCCGGGCAGGTCGCGGTTGATCCGCTCCCAGAGCTGGGCGGCGTAGAGGTTTCCGAGTGTGTACGTCGGGAAATATCCGACGAGCCCGAAGCTCCAGTGCACGTCCTGAAGGCACCCGCGCCGGTCGTCCGGCACATCGAGCCCGAGATACTCCTTGAACTTCCGGTTCCACGTGCCGGGCAGGTCGCGCACCGCCAGGTCGCCGCTCACGAGCGCCCGCTCGAGCTCGAACCGCAGCATGATGTGCAGGTTGTACGTCGCCTCGTCCGCCTCGATGCGGATGAAGCTGGGCGCGACGATGTTCGCCGCCGCGTACAGGCGCTCCAGGTTCCAGTCATCCAGGTGGGGCGCAAGCGCCTTCCGCGCGAGGGGCAGCGCCCACGTCCAGAACGACCGGCTCCGTCCGACGAAGTTCTCCCACATCCGCGATTGGCTCTCGTGGATGCCCAGGCTCACCGAGTCGCCCAGCGGCTCGCCGAAGTGCCGGTCCTTCGGCAGCCCCTGTTCGTACATCCCGTGCCCCGCCTCGTGCAGCACGCCGTAGAGCGGCTCGAGGAACGATTCGGTTTCGTAGCGGAACGTCAGCCGCGTGTCGCCCGGCGCGAGCCCCGAGCAGAACGGGTGCGTCGTCACGTCCAGCCGCCCCGCGCGCAGGTCGAACCCGATCGCCTTGAGCACGTCCATGCAGAAGGCCGTCTGCTGCGCGCCCGGAATGCTCTTGCGCACCTCGTCGCGTGACGCCCCGCGCCCCGATCCCTTGATCGCTCCGACCAGCCCGCTCAGGCGCGCGCGCAGCGGCGTGAAGATCGCGTCCACCTGCCGCGCCGTCATCCCGGGCTCATACTCATCCAGCAGCGGGTCGTACAGCTCCCCGCCTTCAGGCACGCCCAGGCACTCGGCCTTGCGCCGCGTGAGCGCCAGCACCTTCTCCAGGTGCGGCGCAAAGCTCGCAAAGTCCGACTTCGCCCGCGCCTGCTTCCACGCCTCCTGGCTCACGCTCGTCGTCCGCGCCAGTTCGCGCACCAGCTCCGTCGGCAGCTTCGTCGCCAGCTCGTAGTCGCGGCGCATCTCGACCAGGTTTCGCGCCCGCGCCGAGTCAGTCCCTTCCCCGCGAATTGCCGGGTCGCGCTCGCATTCGTCGAGCAGTTCTCCGACCCGCGGGTCCGTCCGCCGCTCGTGCACGAGCGCCGCGATCGTCGCCTGCTGCTCGCTCCGGGCCTCGGCCCCCGCCGGGGGCATGTACGTCTCCTGGTCCCAGTTGAGCAGGTGCCCGATGGAGGCGAGCGTGCCCGCCCCGCGCATCAGTTCGCACAGGCCGGCATAGGCGGAGGGCGGGCTCTGGGTGACCGTCGCTGAGCGGGGATTGCCGTTCTCGGGCATGGCGGGTTCCGTACAGGTGGTTGTGGCGCGTCAGCCCCGTGGCCGGGTGCTCGGGGCTGCAAGAGTAGGGGGGACCCGAGTGACGCCCCGCCCCGTTTCGCCCGATGCATTCTCCGCGTTACACTCTGTGCCTCCGCGCTCCCCTCGTGATGGACTCCGACGCCGTCCAAGATCGACTCCGCTTCGCCCTCGTCCTCGCCGACGAGGTCGCCGCCCGAATTCTGAGGGCATACAGCCCCCTCGGCGTCCGCTTCGACACCAAATCCGATGGCACGCCCGTCACCGTCGCCGACCGCGATGCCGAGGCCCATATCCGCTCGCGCGTCGAACGTGCCTACCCGGGCGACGCGTTCCTCGGCGAAGAGTTCGGCGAAGGCGCCGGCTCCTCCGGCTTCCGCTGGATCGTTGATCCCATCGACGGCACCAAGTCCTTCGTCGCGGGCGTGCCCCTCTTCGGCACCCTCATCGGCCTCGAACGCAACAACCGCTGCGTCGCCGGCGTCATCCACCTCCCCGTGCTCAACGAGCAGGTGTACGCCGCCGCCACCGAAGGCTGCTGGCATCGCGTCGCCGACGGTGCTCCGCGCCGCGTCCGCGTCTCGAACGTCCCCTGCCTGGCCGAGGCCACCACCGTCATGTCCTCTCCCGGCTGCCTCTGCCGCAACGGCTCGCTCGCGACGATGGAGCAGCTCGCCAAGGGCTCAAGGCTCCTGCGCGGGTGGGGCGACTGCTTCGGCTACGCCATGGTCGCCACGGGTCGCGCCGAGGCCGCCATCGATCAGCGCGTCGCCATCTGGGACGTCGCCGCCCTCGTGCCCATCATCACCGAAGCCGGCGGCGAGCTCACCGACTGGAGCGGCACCCCCGGGCACCACATCACCTCCTGCGTCGCCACCAACGCCCGCGTCCATCCCGAGGTCCTCGCGATCCTCAAGCAGCGCGCGTGACCCGCACGCCGGCGCCGCACCCCTTGGCACCCTCGGATCACTGGACCCGGCACCGCGGCGGTGGTGTGAATGAGGCCGACTCCCGCCTCGATATCATCTCCGCATGCTCCGAACGCAATTCTTCCCGGCCATCCGCGCGGCGTGCATCCTCGGCCTCATCTTCGCCCTGACCCCCGCGGCCAGCGCCCAGATCGGCCGGCCCGCCGAAAAACCCAAGCCCGTTGAGCCCACGCAAAACTTCACCGTCAAGCCTCGCGAAGGTGAGGTCCGCGCCACCTGGCTCCGCTTCGGCGAAGGCGATGCGCTCGCGACGCCCGCACGCACCGCCGAGACCATGCGCCGCCTCCGCGAGATCGGCTTCAACACCGTCTACGTCTCCGTCTGGCAGGACGGCTATCCGATGTGGCCCTCCGACGCCTTCGCCGCGGCCACGTCGGGCCTGCCCGGCGCCGCGCGCATCGCCCCGGAGATGCAGGCCCCGCGCGATCTTCTCAGCGAAGCCCTCATCGAGGCCCATCGCCACGGCCTGCTCTTCATCGCCGATTTCGACGGCGGGCTCGCCAGCACCCGCCGCGACCGCGAGTCGCCTCTGCGCCGCCGCGAGGAGTGGAACCTCAAGGACGCCAAGGGTGCCGCCATGGGCCCGCGAAACTCCTCCTGGCTGAACCCCGCGCACCCCGACGTCCGCGCCCTCATGATCGCCCTCGTCTCCGAAGTCGTCGATCGCTACGACATCGACGGCGTGCAGATCAACGAACGCTTCTGTTGGGCCGATCCCTCGCTCGGCTACGACCCCGCCGCCAAGGACCTCTTCGCCAAGGAAAACAGCGGCGCCGCGCCCCCCGCCGACCCGCGTGAGCCGGGCTGGACCCGCTGGAAGACGCAAAAGGGCGTCACGCTTCTCCGCGAGATCGCCGCCGCCGTCAAGGCCAGGCGCCCGGGCCTCATCATGTCGTTCGCGGCGCCCACGCCCAAGGAGGCCATCGACCAATGGTGCTGCGACTGGCCGTCGCTCGTCCGCCTTGGTCTCTTCGACGAGATCGTCGTCCGTGCCTTCCGCCCCGACATGTCGGCGTTCAAGGTCGCGTGGGATGAAGCCGTGACCGCCGTCGCCGGCCGGCGCCCCGAGATGACCATCGGCATCCGCGCCTCCGGCCCCGGCGGCCCCGACCTCACCTGGACCGACCTCAAGAGCCACATCGAAATCGCCCGCACCGCCAAGGCCGGCGGCTTCGCGCTCATCTCCGACCGCGCCATCACCTTCACCTACGCCGCCGCCCTCACCGACTTCTTCGCCGTCAGCACCACGGGACAGGTCCGCCATCCCCTCCGCCCGCTGACCTGGCGCCCCGGCGTTCTCAAGCCCGAACGCATGAACACGCGCGGTCGTCTCCTCGTCGTCCGCGGGCTCCGCGGCGGCGTCTACCGCGTCATCGCCGGCGGCAAGGAGCCGGGCGTCTGGCTCGAATCCACCATCCGCATCGCCGAGGCTTCCGCCGTCATCACCGAAGAGCAGGCCGCCATGCTCTCCGGCGGCGGCACGATCGAGTTCCTCGTCGATCGACGCCCGGAGAACGCCCAAGCCATTCCCGACCCCAGCCTGCCGACGACGCCGCCGCCGGGCACCACTCCTTCCGCACCCAAGCCCGCCGGAGGTCCAGGGGGCGGGAGTTGAAAGCCCTCGGCATCGACATCGGCGGCAGCTCCGTCAAGGCCGCGATCGTGGAACTGGCCGCGAGCGATCCCCATTCCACGCCGAGCCCGCGCCTCACCGCCGCCGACCGCGGCCCGTCGTACGCCCGCCCCGACGCAGTCGCGCTCCGGTCCGCGCTTCACGCCGCCGTCCGCGCCGCGCGCGCGCAGGACACCGGCGCAGCCGCTTCCGGCTTCGACGCCGTCGGCCTCTGCGTCCCCGGCGTGGTCGATGAATCCACGCGCCGTGTTGTCGTCTCCGTGAATGTCCCCGGGCTCGTGGGCCTGGCGCTTCCCGACCTCGCCGCCGAGTGTGCGGGCCAACCCGCGCCCGACCTGCTCGAAGTTGTCAGCGACGCCCGCGCCGCCGCGCACGACTGGTGGGAATCCACCGCCAGATCGCGTGCTCCCGGCTCTCCGCCGCGCCGCCTCCTGGCCATCTCACTCGGGACCGGCGTCGGCGCCTGCGTCCTCGACGACGGCCGACCCCTTCGCGTCGTCGGCGCTTCCAGCGGGCACCTCGGCCAGATCGACGTCTCCCTCCCCGCATCGCCCGGCGTGCCCACGCCCATCGGACCCGACGGCGGCCGCGGCTCCCTCGAAGCCTACATCGGCCTCGCCGCCCTCCGCGCCCACGTGCCCGCCCACGTCCCCATCGAAGACGCCATTGCTTCGCTTCCGCCCGGTTCGCCGCCGCTCCGCGCCCTCACCCGCGCCATCCGCATCGCTCACGCACTCTACCGGCCCGACGACATTGTTCTTCTCGGCGGCGTGGGCATCCGCCTCCGGCACGCCCTCCCCGCCCTCCGCGCCGACATCGCCGACGCGCTCACCAGCCTCGCCCGTCCCGGCTGGACGCTTCAGTGCGGCTCGTCCGATTTCCACGCCGCCGCCGGCGCGGCACGCATCGCCCTCGACTCCGCGCGTGCGGCGCTCGATCCATCGCGCGCCGGCCTTCCCGGAGACCGCGCGTGATCCTCGCCGGCCGTCTGCTCGTCGAAGCCGCGCCGGGGGTCGCCGCTCTGCGCGAGGGCGCGCTCCGCATCGAGGGCGACACCATCGTCGAGCTTCTCGACGCCCGCGCCGCCGCCGATGTGCTCGCCCATGCCGCGCGCCATCGCTCCACCGACGTGCTCGGCGGCCCCGATTGGCTCATCACCCCCGGCTTCACCGACGCCCACGTCCACCTGCCGCAGTTCGATTCCATCGGCCGCTCGGGCCTCACGCTCCTTGACTGGCTCGCCGGCGCCGTCTTCCCCGCCGAAGCCCGCTGGGCCGATTCCGCCTTCGCCCGCCACATGTCCCGGCGCGTCGCCCATCAGCTCATCGCCTTCGGAACCGTCGGCGTCGGCGCCTACGCCACGGTCCATCACGACGCCACGCGCGAAGCCATGCGCGCCCTGGCCGATGCCGGCCTCCGCGGCATCGTCGGGCAGGTGCTCATGGACCGCGAAGCGCCGCTGGCGCTCACGCGCCCCGCCGCGCAGCTCCTAGACGAAGCCGCGAGCCTCGCGCCCGTCGGCCGCCTGCGACCCGCCGTCACGCCACGCTTTGCCATCGCCTGCACGCCCGCCCTGCTCGAAGGCGCAGGCCGCCTCGCGCAAGAGACCGGCTGGTCCATCCAGACCCACCTCGCCGAAACGCTCCCCGAGTGCCGGCGCGTCGCCGAGCTCTTCGCGGGCTCAACGTACCTCGATGTGTACGCCCGCGCCGGCCTGCTCCGCCCCGGCGCCATCTTCGCCCACGCCATTCACCTGGCCGACGCCGATCGCCGAGCTCTTGCCGGCGCCAACGCCGTCGTCGCTCACTGCCCGACCGCCAATGCGTTCCTCCGCAGCGGCGACATGGATCTTGCCGCTCACCTCGCCGCGGGTGTGACTTGCGCGCTCGGCTCCGATATCGCCGGCGGATACGAACGCAGCATGGTCCGCGTCGCTCGGCACGCTCTCGAAACCGCCGCCCGCGTCCATCCCGGATCGCCGGCGCCCGGCGCCGCGTGGGCGTGGTGGCAGATCACCGCCGGCAACGCCGACGCCCTCGCCCCCGGCCGGCTCGAAAGGTCCCCCGCCGGCCGCCTCGCCGTCGGCGCCCCGGCCGAGGTCCTGGCCATCCGGCCCGATGTCCCCTGGCTTGACTCGCCCGACCCGCTCTCGACGCTGCTCTACGCGTGGGACGACCGCTGGCTCCAGCGCGTCGGCGTCGCCGGTCGATGGCTCGACCTCGCGGCGCGTCCGTGCTGATCGAATCTACCCGCGCGCCCACGGCACAAACACTTCGACCAGCAGGTAGCTCGCCAACGCCAGCGCGATCATCCCCACGATGATCTGCACCGTCATGATCGCCACCTGCCGGATGTACGCCCCCGCCGTCCAGTCCTGCACACGCACCGCCTTGTACGACACCGCCACCAGCAGCGACAGCGGGATCAGGAACAGGTACCAGTGATCGAACCACGCCATCGGCATGGGATCAAGAAACGGCCGCCACGGGATGTTCTGCGCCAGCGTGTGCATCATGCCGGCGCTCCCGCTCGGCCCGCGGGCCGCGCCGCCCGCGACCACGCCGCGTCGATGACGCAGATCAGGTTGAGCATCCCCGCGATCGCGCCGAACAGCACGCCGAGCTCATTGGGCCGCCCGAACGATCGCACGATCGGCGGCGCCGAACCATCGGTGATCCGTGCCAGCCGGCGCTGCCCTGATGAATCGGTCACGATCGTCTCATCCGGCCCGGGGGTGACGGCCCGGCCCGCGTTCGCCCCCGTCGGCGACGAGCCCTTGAAATACCGCTGATGCACCCCGTCGGTGATGAACGCCACGGGACCCGTCAGCGCCTGCCCGATGAACCACACCCGGTTCTCCCGGCTGTCCACGCAGTTCAGCCCCCCGATGAGCAACCCCCCGAAAAACAGCCCGAGCACCCCGATCGCCGCGCACACCCCCCGCGCGCGATACCCGAGGTACCACTGCCCCGCCCCGGGAAGCGCACACGCCAGAATCGCCGCGACCGGCTGGAAGGACTCGGGTGTGTCGCCGGTGGATGGTGTGCCCATGATCGCCGAGAGGAGAACGTGTGGAGAACGAGAACCCGTTCCGGCGGGGTTGACATCCGTCGGAAGGGCTGTAGTGTACCGCGCCTCGGAACCGTCCGAATGAGATCGGGCGGCTATCCTCGGGCCTCGCCAACTCGCTCCGGTCGTCTGCGGGGCGTGCATCGGTGCAGGGGAGTGCGGGGAGGGAGGGTCGGGTTTTTCATGCTTCTGTCGTTTCGCGAGGGATTGCCATGTTGCTGACGCTGCCGCTCACCGATGACCGCGACCTGTCCGAGAACTCGCCCGCCACGTGGGCCGACCTCCTGTCGCCCCGCCGGCCTGACCCCATCGCCGGCAAGCGTGAGGACGAAGAGGAGGATGAGGACGAACTCGACGAAGGTGACGACGAGGAAGGCGATGACGACGAAGCCGCCGACGGCGACGCCGATGACGAAGACTTTGAGGATGAGGAAGACGAGTTCCTCGATGACGACGACGAGGGAGACGACCTCGACGAGGAATTCGACGATGAAGAAGAGAACGAGGACCTCTAGTCCCCGCTCTCCCGGCTCCCGCCACCCACGTGGGTGAGCGTCCAGGTTCGAGCGGATGGACGAGGCCGATCGCCCTCTCCGCCCTCCTCCCGGGAGCCGTGCATGTCCGATGGTGCGCACAACCTCGATCCGCGTCTCATTTCCGAACAGGGTGAGCCCGACCGCCGCCCGGGCGATGAGCCCGGCTCCCCGGCCGAGCCCGCCGACGCCCTTCGTTTCGAACGCCGCCGCTCCAGGGGCGTCGACCGCCGCGCCTCCGTCGTCGATCGCCGCGCCCGCAGCGAGCGGGTCGATCCCGGCGCCGCCGTCGAAGGCACCGCCCGCCTCCGCGGCGTCGGCCGCCGACTCGCCGAGTCGCTCCGCGCCGCCGAGGAAGGTGAGCTCTCCCGCGAGCAGTTCCTCTTCGTCATGGCCATCGACGCCTTCAAGCGCGAAAACCAGGTCCCCTTCCCCGCGTGGACCGACGTGCTCGAGGTCGTCCGCCTGCTCGGCTATCGCAAGACCCAGCCGAGCGAGCTCACGCTCCGCAACGCCGAAGACTGGTCCGAACCCGCCGACGCCTCCAGCAACGTCCGCCCGCTCGGGTTCGATCGCCGTCGCGCCGCGTAGGCCATCTTCAGGCCCGCCTGTTCGTCAATCGCGCCGCGGGTCCTTGAACCCGCGGCACGCTCATGTGCTCGTGCGCGTCAGCGCTCGTCACCAACCGGTCAGCGTTCAGCCCTCGCACCCCGCGAAGAACGCGTTGATGAAGTCGCCGAGGTCATCCGGGTCCACGTTCCCATCGGCGTTGAAGTCCGCCGCCTCGCACGGCGGCAGCGAAAAGAAGCAGTTGATGTAGTCCCCCAGGTCATCCGGGTCGAGATTTCCGTCGCCGTTGAAGTCCGCCGCGCAGTTCCCGCCGTTCACGGGGCCTTCCCCGTTGCCCAGGAAGTTGAGCGTCACGTCATTCACCACGTCGGGCAGCCCGAACCCCGCCGCGTCATAATCAACCGGGATCGAGTTCGGCAGCGGGAACATGATCGGCACCGTCGTCCCGATCGGCGGCAGCGGAAACGCCAGCGACCCGTTCGAGCGCGACCGCGTCACCACGCCGTTGCGGATCTGCAGCACCAGTTCCCCCGGGTTGCGGATCGGCGGCCCGCCCAGGCGCATCGTGAACAGCCCGTCCTGCGCGTCGGTCCGCCAGGTGCCGTTCGACCAGTTCATCCGCCCGTCGCTGTCCGACACGAAGTCGATCTCGAGCACGACCGCTGACGCCGTGTTGCCCGCGACATCCACCGCCACGATCTCGATCGGGTCGCGGCGCTGCGTCATCGCGTACGAAGAGTCTGAAACCATGTCCATGAACGGCTGCCACTGCACCGTTCCCGCCGGAGAGGTGTCGCGGATGGTCAACCCCGCCCCGCTCGCTGCATACGCCTCGGCCTGCGGGCCGGCGGCCTGCGCCGAGCCCGCCGATCGGATGCGCCCCTGCACCGGCGTTCCGGCGCCGAACGGCGACACATCAAACTCCACGCACGCCGTCCCCACGGTCCGCGGCCCCACGACCTGCAGACAGCTCGGGCCGCTCGAGAGCAAGCCCGTCGTGGGAATATTGAAGAACCCGAAAACGCACGGCACGCTCGTTCCCGTCGGCTGCGAGACGTTGATCATGCCCATCGCCGCGCCGAAGTCGCGTCCGAACGGATCAAACCCCGCCCCCTGCGGCAGCGGCGCCGCGCCCCACGCCTGAAAGAAGCCCCGCTCCCGCACCCACGCGTGCTGAAAGAAATACCCCGTCACCGTCGGCACGTGCGTCGCCCCCGGCGGCGGCATCCACGTGAACGTGTGCTCCACGTCATAAGTCGTCTGCTGAAACTGCCCGCACGCGACCGACGCACACGCGCCGCACGCCACGATCGAAAACACGGCCAGCGACGCATCAAGTTGACGACGGCCATTGAACAAGGGCGTTCTCCTGTCGGCGCAGGCGAGCCCGCGCCGGTGGGCATGTCGCTGCACAGTTCCCGCGCCGACGCGCCCAAGCAAGGTGACGCCCGCCGAACCCGGCGTCCGTACGGTGCAAATGCGGAGCATTCCTCACAAACGAACGAAGCGCAACCGAACGCCTCCCGCGACGTTCGGGTCGCTCGTCATCGCCCCGCTCTCCAGCCTCACGGGCCGCTTCCCGACGCGCACGTGCCGCGCCCATGGAAACCCCTCCTCCGCCAATCGCCCCCAACCCGTTCGGTCATCACAACGAATCGTTCGGTCGCTTCGCCCCCCGCTCGACCACCGCTCAAAAACACAGCGGCCCGGACCGTCAGGCCCGGGCCGCGAGGAGTGCATGAGGTCAACACGAAACCGATTCAGGCCCGGCGACGACGGCGCAGCGCCGCCAGCCCGCCCAGGCCCAGCATCGCCGCCGCCGAGGGCGTCGGCACGATCCGGATCGTCAGGTTCTGGAAGTTCAAGTTGCCGAAGTTGTCCATGAAGTCGATCCGCAGGTTGTAGACGTTGCCGTCGAGGGCAATGCCCGGGATCCAGTTCAGCCCCAGGAGCGCCGGGTTGCCCGGCCCGCTGGGCGTCAGCACCAGCCCGTCGGCCTGCGCATTCTGGAAGTCCGTGATGCCGGTGAGCGTCACGATGTCGGCAAACTCCGGCCCGATGAACTGCAGCACGTCGGCCAGCACGTCGCCCATGTACGGGTTGAGCGTGTACGTGTTGCCCGCCGGCGCGTTGATGCAGATCGGCGGCTGGTTCTGCCCCAGCGCCACGCTGAAGCACGTGTCCAGCCCGTCGAGGAAGTCGATGCCGCTGTCCTGGGCGTTCGGGCCGTTGTAGGTATTTCCCGCGCGATCAAACCTGCCGATGGCGAAGAAGTTCACGCCGTCGCCGGCGTTCACGCCCACCGTGGCGTCCGAGCCGCCGAAGCCGCCGACGCCGCCCGACGCGCTGCCGGTCGTCCAGTTCATGTCGTCATACGAGAAGCACACGTTGTTCCCGATGCCCATCGCCGGGTCCGTCCCGTCGCTGATGGCCACCTGGAACGTGTTCGTCCGATCCGCCTGCGAGTTGTAGTACCCGACGTTGTCCCATGTGACAACGAACCGGTTCGCTTCCTGCCGGAAGTACACCACGCCGCTGGCGTCGTTCCGCGTGTCCACGTCGCCGAAGAACGGCGCGATGCGCGGCGCGCCCGCCGCCGGGAACGCAAACGGCGTGAAGCCCGTGTCGCCGTTCCCGAACGTCAGGTTCCCGTTGTTGTTGATGAACACTTCCGTGAACGTCTGCCCGTAGATGTTGAAGTTGAATCCCAGCGCGAACGGCCCGGCAAAATCGTCGTCGTTCCGCTGCAGCGGGTCGGCCGGGCTTGCCGGGCCGCTGCCCTGAGCCCCGTTCGCCGAGAACGGCACCACGCTGTAGCCGGCGTTGAGCGGGAACATCAGTTGCGTCGCGTCACCCGCGAGCGCGCCCGTCGCCATCGCGGCGACCGCCAGACCCGCGCATGACGCGAGCCGAACCGCCCTGGTTCCACAAGAAACTTTCATGGCTCTCTCTCCTGATCTGGTTGACAAGACGCGCTTTCGCGCGCCGCTCGTCAACCGGGCTGCGGCCAGGCATCGCGGCACACGCCGAATCCCCAGCCGGTCTCTCCTCACGCCGCGCCTCGCAGGACTGTCAGGCCCTGCGGCAGCACTTCCTTCGCCCAGTCATCCGCCGTGCGCAAAACCACTGATCGTTAGGGAGAGGATAATCGACCGGTCGGCGCCTGCCACCCGCAAACATGTGAATTCTGATGCAATCAGGCTGCGAGGCTGAAATCTTTGCGCCATTGAAGCAATTTCCCTCGAGTCATTCCACCGACAGATTGCGAACAAAGTCGTCGCGCTCCTTCATCTTCTGCTCGGTTTCCGCGATCTTCGCGCGGTGGTTTTCTCGCAGCGTCTTGAGCCCCGCGTTCAGGTCGCGCAGCTCACGCATGTAGTCGGTGTACACCTCGCTCTCCCGCGGCACACGCTGCAGCGTCGTGCTCACGCGCTCCTGCTCGAGCGTGTTCGTCGCCACCTGCCCCTTCAGGTCGTTCACCTGCTTCTGCAAGTCGTTCACCTGCGACTGCAGTTCCGCCAGCTTCTTGATCGCCGACACCACCGCCGGCGATGCCCGTCCCTGCTGGCTCAGGCGCACGATCGTCGGCACGTCGAAGCTCGTGATCTCGACCGTTTGCGACCAGACTCGCTCCTGCCGGACCGTCAGCTTCGCGCCCTTGCCCGCCTCAGCGCCGACCTCGAACCGATACAGGTCCTGCGTCTGCTCCGCCGGCTTCTCCGGCGTCACCAGCGTCCACTCCGCCAGGCGCGGGTGCTCGACCACGATGGTCCGCGAGCGCTTCCGGTCCTTGTTCTCAAACGAGTACGTGAGCGCGTTGACGCTCTTGGTCGTCTGCTCGATGAGCCCGTCGACGATCCGCACGCGCGTCACGTCGTTCCCGCCCTCGGGCGTCGTGCTCACCGCCACGTCCAGGTCCAGCGCGTACGCCAGCAGCCGCTTGTCCCCGGGCGACACCTGGTTGATCGTCGCATCGCCCGCGTACGCCGAGCCGTCAAACACCGCCAATGGCCCCGGCAGGAGCTGCATGCCCGACGAGTTGGTGACCTCGATGCCGCGCATCGGGTGGTCGGGCCGATCGTTCATGTTGTAGATCGACACGCGCCGTCCTTCGACGTTTGACCCCAGGAACGGGATCATCGCCGAGCGCTGCCGCTCAATCGTCACCGGGCTGGTCACTTCATAGAAAAACACCTCGCCCACTTCCCCGGCTCGAGCCTGGGTCGCCGGCGCGTACTTGGTCAGGTCGTCGGCCGACAGCTCCTGGCTGTTCCCGAACTTCCACGCCTCGGTCGCCGCGCCTCCCATCGCCCGTCCCCGCGCCGGCGGCGCCCCGGGGGCGGCTGCCGGAGCGCGCATCTCGCCCGCCGACCGGTCATCTTCGCGACCGCCCGCCTGGCCCGCCGCGTAGTTCCGCGGCATCACGCCCGGGATCGTCGGCACCGGCACATCCGGCCGCGCAAGGTAAAGCGGTTCCGACAGGTCCATCGTGAACGAGACCGGCCGCCCGCTCACCAGCGACAGCTTCACGTCCTTCCAGTCGCTGTCGGTCGTGTTCTCGACGATCGCCCACCCCTGCAGGCTCAGCGTGTCGGGCACGCGCGCCCCCGAGCGCTCCTTCTGCTCCGGCGCGTCGGAGATCACCAGCCGATAGCTCGTCTTCCACACCGGCGTCTCGTGCACATACCGCGCCACGATCCGCCGGTTCCCCTCGCCGCTCACCCGCAGATCGAGCGTCTTGATGCGGTCCGCCCGCGCCTCGGCCACCGCCATGAGCGCCCGGTTCAGCTCTTCGCCAAGCTGCCGATCCTCAAGCTCAAAGCTCGAAATCGAATCGAGCGCGATCGTCCTGATCCCCTCGCTCGTCACCAGGCTCAGATAGCTCACATTCATCGGCGGCACGCCGGGCGCGACCGGCACGTGGCGCGTCTCCACCGCCAGAATCGTCCCCGTCACCGGGTCCAGGCCCTTCACGCTCACCACGCTCCCGCGCAGCCGCCCGAGCAACTGCGGAATCGACGGTGCGTCGGCGATCGGCACCGTGAACGAGCTCAGGCGCTTGCTGAGCGGGTCCTTGCTCGGATACGACACGCTGTCGATCCGCCCGCCGTCGAGGTCCAGAAGCTGGAGCGACTTGAGGATGTCATTGATCTGCGAGATATCAAACCGCAGCTCGATCCGTGCCGCATCCGTCACCGTCCCTTCGCGCTGGAACGACCCGACCCCCGAGCGGTACAGCGCGATCCTCCGGATCGGCAGCATCTCGCTCCCGTCGCGAGCCGCCGCCGCCCCCGACTGCACCCGCTCGCCGCCCGAGTGCGCCGCCGCCGGCGAGCCGCTCACCGCCACCGCTGATCCCGCCATCAGGACCAGAACCAGGACCGACGCTCGTGAAAAGTTCATGCTGGCTCCTTCAGTGCCGTGAATGTGCAATCAGGTTCAGACCGGCGCCGGCCATCCGCCGCGCGCGTCTCGCCCGCCCGTCTTCCAGTGCCCGCTCCCCGCCCCGAGTTCACTCGACCGTCACCGAATCCGCACTCGCCCGGGGGTTCCCCGCGCGCCCGCCCGCGCCAGCGTAGTCGCCCCCGCGCAGCCCCCCGGCGCCATACCGCCGCAGGCATTCGCGGACCTCCTCCACCGTCCGCGAATTCCGCACCGCTTCCTTCAGCGGCTTGCAGTGTCCGCCGTTCAGCTTTTTCCCCAGCCACGAGATCCGCCGGCGGATCTGGTACATCGCGTAGTGCTCGTCCCGGAAGCGCAGCATCAGGTCGAGGTACCGCTCGATCATCTCCAGCTTCTGCTCCTCCGCCGGTTCGGGCAGACGCTCCCCGGTCGTCGCCAGCCACCACGCGTCCCGAAAGATCCACGGCGTGCTCAGCGCCCCGCGCCCGATCATCACTCCGTCGCATCCCGTCCGTCGCACCATCGCCAGGGCGTCCTCCGGCGTGCGCACGTCCCCGTTGCCGATCACCGGCACGCTCGACCCCGTCGCACGCACCGCCTCGACCACCCGCGCGATCCCGTCGAGGTTCACGACGCCTTCGAACTTCTGCTGCGTCGTCCGCCCGTGCACCGTGATGCCCGCCGCCCCCGCGTCGATCAGCCGCGGCGCCAGCCGCTCGGCCACCGGGTCATCATCAAACCACCCCAGGCGCATCTTGCACGTGAGCGGAATCCCCATCGGCTCGAGCACCCGCGCGCACGCACGCACGATGTCCTCGGCCGTATCAGGAATGCACAGCAGCCGCGAGCCCCCGTCCTTCTTGGTCACCTTGTCGACCGGGCACCCCATGTTGATATCGACGACCGTCGCGCCGTGCTCGGCGGCCCAGCGCGCGCCCTCGCTCATGATCGCCGGGTCGCACCCGTACAACTGCATGCAGATCGGCTGATCCTCCTCGCTCGTCCGCGCCAGGTCGAGCGATGTCGCCGTCCCGCGCAGGAGCCCCTGCGGCGACAACAGGTCCGTGCACGCCAGCCCGAGCCCCTTGCCGTCGGGCGCCACATGCGAGCGGCAGATCAGCCGCCACGCCAGGTCGCAATACCCGGCGATCGGCGCCAGCAGCAGGTTCGTCGCAAGTTGGACGCGTCCGAAGCGCAGCATGCGTGGGATTGTTGGCGTCGTTCAGGCGCGAGCCCCGGCGGGCCGCACGCGCTCCGCCGCAGGTCGCCGCGCGCTCAGGTCCTCAAACGTCCGCCACGCCGCCCCATGCGCAATCCATTCAGGCCCCTCAAACGCGGCCCGCACGCGCTCCAGCCCGATGAGCGTGGCAAACCGCGCTGTCCGCCGTGCGCGCCAATACGCGCTCCCCGCGCGCACCCGCGGCTCAAGCTCCTGCTCCAGCCGCCGCACGTCCGCCGGGGTGAGCGCTTCCTCAAACCGCACCCACGCCACCCGCGCCTGCGCCCGGTACCCGCCGCCGCGTTCACGGAACAGGATCAGCTCGCCCGGGGCGATCTGCTCAAACGGCGCCCGCCGCGAGCGCGACAGCCGCGATTCGACCGTCTTCCCACCGCGCAGCATCAGGTCGACATACCGCGGCATCACGATCGCCACGTGCACGCGCCCGCCGGCGTGGGCGGGCGTCCGTTCGATCGGCGGCGTGACGAGCGGTCTATCGGGCACGGATCTTCTCAAGCGTGCGCGTGGTGCTTCGACCCTCGACGACTTCGAGCAGCTCGACGCGCCCGCCGGTGGATTGCACGAACGCCGCGCCGGGAATGGAATCGATCGCGTACTGCGCGCCCTTGACGAGCACGTCGGGCCGCACCTGCCGAATCACCTGCTCGGGTGTGTCCTCGCCGAAGGCCACCACGGCATCAACGCATTCGAGCTCGCCCAGGAGCTGCGCCCGGTCGCCGATGGGGTACACCGGGCGGTCCGGCCCCTTGAGCCGCCGCACCGAATCGTCGTCGTTCACCGCGACGATGAGAAACCCGCCGAGCTCCGCCGCGCGTCGCAGCAGCGACACATGCCCCGCGTGCAGCACGTCGAAGCACCCGTTGGTGAACACGATCGTCCTGCCGCGCGCCCGCGCCGCCGCCACTTCCACCGCCAGTTCCGCCGGCGTGCGCAGCTTCCCGCGCGTCGCCCGCTCGCGCTGCAGCACGTCGGCGTGAATCCGCTCGAGCGCGATCGGCACGACCCCGAACTCCTCGACCTCCAGCCCCGCCGCGGCGTTGGCGAACTTCACGGCCTCGGGCCAGGGGATCGCATTCCCCCGCGCCGCCGCCAGCGCCGCGAGCACCATGTCGCCCGCGCCCGTCACGTCGTACACCCGCCGCGCCACCGTGGGAATCACCCGCGCCGGCCCTTCGCGCTCGAGCAGCAGCGCCCCGTGCCGATCCAGCGTGATCACCACCGCGTCCAGCTCGTGCTGCTCGAGCAGCCGCAGCGCCGCTTCGCCGTACGCCTCCGGCGGCGCATCATCGGCAGGCTTCACCGACGCCGCCCGCTGCGCCTCCAGCCGGTTGGGCGTGATCGCCGTCGCCCCGCGGTACTTCGAATAGTCGCTGATCGCCGCCGGGTCGACCAGCACCGGCTTGCCCGCGCGCCGCGCACGCTCGATCACCCCCCGGCACACCGCGTGCGTGCACACGCCCTTGTTGTAGTCCTCGATGCACACCACGTCGATCGCCGGCAGCGCCGACTCGAACGCCGTCAGCAGCCGCGCGACGCACGCTTCGTTCAGCGGCTCGCTCGATTCGTAATCCAGCCGGAACATCTTCTGCGGGTGCCGATGCTGCGCCAGCCCGATCAGGCTCTGCTTCACCGTCGTGGGCCGCGTCGGGTCAGTCACCATCGCCGACGCATCGATCCCCGCGGCGGCCAGCAGCCTTCGCAATTCCTGCCCGTCACGATCATCGCCCACAACGCCCAGCGCCCGCACCCGCGCGTGCATCGCCGCCAGGTCGAGCGCCACGTTCGCCGAGCCGCCGGGCCGCTCCTCGGTGCGCTGCACGTGCAGCACCGGCACCGGCGCATCGTTCGAGAGCCGATCGGCGTTGCCAAAGCTCAATCGGTCGAGCATGAAGTCGCCCACCACCAGGGCGCGAATCGGCTTCCACGCGGCGAGATGATCGAGCAGCGACATCGGGACATTCTAAGTCGCCGGGGCCGCCAACGCGGCCGCGCGGTTCGTCGGCCGTGCACTAATTCGGCGCACGACCGAAAATCACGATCATGAATAACGATAACAAACCCAGCGCCAGGGACCAGAAAAAGAGCCCGGCCACCACGCCGCAACCGATCGTCGAAATCGGCGACTGGCGCAGGTCGAAGTCAGACAGCTTTGACTCGATCGATTCGGCCAGCACCACCACACGCCGGAAATGGGCTTCGATCCGCTCCAGTCGATCCTCGGTTGACCCGGGTGCGGGTGTCGGTTCGGGAACCGGGGGGAAGGTCGGGGGCGGCAGGGCGCTCTCACGCGGAGGGGCGGCTCCAGGGATGTCCGCCTCTGGCCGGGTCGGAACCGCCAGCGAGGCCAGCGAAACTGCGTGCGAGCAGACATGCCCCTGCGCCGCCGCGACCTCAACCGCCTCGATCGAGCCGCCCGCCTCCACCGTCACTCGGTACAAGCGGCCGTCGCGTCGATCCACGCACTGGACCACGTAGGTCGGCATCACCGTCACGCTAGGCGCGCCGGGACCAACGCTTCGGCTCGTGCGACGCGGAGGGGCCTGCCCGACACGCCGCTCGGAAGCGCCCGCGGCGTCGATTACCTCATCGGACCTGCCGCCAACGCGGTAGACTCCGCTTCATCACGGAGCCCCGCATGCCCGACGTGCACCCATCGCAGGCGATCGACTCCACCCTCATCGAGCGCCGCTCGTTCCCCCCGCCCGAGGCCTCATCGCTCGGCTTCCCCGCGTGGCACATCGGTTCGCCCGCCGAGTATCGCCGCCTGCACGAGCGCTCCATCGCCGATCCCGAGTCCTTCTGGGCCGAAGAGGGCAAGAAGCTCGACTGGTTCACGCCGTGGGAGCGCGTGCTCGACTGGAACCCGCCCGACGCGAAGTGGTTCGTCGGCGGCACGCTCAACGCCTGCTACAACTGCGTCGATCGGCACGTGCAGAGCGGGCACGCCGAAGAACCCGCGATCATCTGGGAGGGCGAGCCCGTCGCGCCGCGCACCAGCCATCCGGCCCCCGGCTCCTCCTACGCGCCCGAGCCCGAAATCCGCACGCTCACCTACCGCGAGCTCCAGATCGAGACATCACGCCTCGGCAACGCCCTCCGCGCCATGGGCGTCAAACGCGGCGACGTCGTCACCATCTACATGCCCATGATCCCCGAACTCGCCATCGCCATGCTCGCCTGCGCGCGCATCGGCGCCGCCCACAGCGTCATCTTCGGCGGCTTCGCGCCTCACGCCATCACCGAGCGCGTCGTCGACGCTCACTCGCGCGTCATCATCACCGCCGACGGCGGCTTCCGCCGCGGCGAGGTCGTCCCGCTCCAGAAGAATGTCGAAGATGCCGTCGATGCGCTCCACAACCAGGGGCACGTCGTCAACCACGTGCTCGTCCTCAAGCGCACCGCCCACACGCCCCCCAGCCAGCGCTTCGCCACCGGCGCCATGCGCAACGGCTCCACGCGATTTCACTGGTGGCACGACGCCGTCCGGCACGCCTCCGATGCCTGCCCCTGCGAACGCATGAACAGCGAGGACATGCTCTTCCTCCTCTACACCAGCGGCAGCACCGGCAAGCCCAAGGGCATCCTCCACACCACCGGCGGCTATCTCGCATTCGTCCAGATGACCGCGCGGCTCACCTTCAACCTCATCCCCGACGCCGGGCAGCTTTTCTGGTGCTCCGCCGACATCGGCTGGATCACCGGGCACAGCTACGTGCTCTACGGCATCCTCATGAACCGCGTGCCGACGCTCATGTACGAGGGCGCGCCGAACTTCCCGAAGAACGACCGCTTCTGGGACATCATCGCGCGCCACCGCCCCACGCACTTCTACACCGCGCCCACCGCCATCCGCACGTTCATGAAGTGGGGCTCGGAGTTTCCCGCGGCACACAACCTCTCGTCGCTCAAAGTTCTCGGCACCGTCGGCGAGCCCATCAACCCCGAGGCGTGGATGTGGTACCACGAGCACATCGGCCGCGCACGCTGTCCGATCGTCGATACCTACTGGCAGACCGAGACCGGCGGGCACGTGGTGACGCCGCTGCCCGGGGCCATCTCGACCAAGCCCGGCTCGTGCACGCTCCCGATGCTGGGGATCGACGCCGCCGTCGTCAATGAGCAGGGCGAGGAGCTCGAGCCCAACAAGGGCGGGCTCTTCGTGATCCGGAAGCCCTGGCCCGGGATGCTCCGCGGGGTCTACGGCAACCGCGAGCGCTTCGTGAGCAACTACTGGTCGCGCGTCAGGGATCCGGGGTCCGGCAGCCCGTACTACTTCTCCGCCGACGGCGCCCGCCGCGACGACGACGGCTTCTTCTGGATCCAGGGGCGCATCGACGACGTGATCAAGGTGAGCGGGCACCTGCTGGGCACGATGGAAGTCGAGAGCGCGCTCGTCTCGCACCCCGCGGTGGCCGAGGCGGCCGTCGTCGGCATGCCCCACGAGATCAAGGGCAACGCGATCTGCGCGTTCGTGACGCTCAAGAGCCGGTGGTTCGCCGAGCACGCCCCGCGCCAGCCCGACGAAGTGCTGCGGGACGAGCTCAAGGCCCACGTCGCCCGCGAAGTCGGCGCCCTCGCCCGGCCCGACCAGGTTCGCTTCGCCGACGGCCTGCCCAAGACGCGCAGCGGCAAGATCATGCGCCGCCTGCTCCGCGACGTCGCCGCGGGCGTCGAGAGAATCACCCAGGACACGACGACGCTGGAGGACTTCAGCGTGGTGGCGAAGCTGCGGGCGGAGGAGGAGTGAGGCCGCGAGCGTCCGCGGCGCGCGCGCAAGCATGGTCAATTGCGCCAGAGGGCATTACGGCCCGTCTGCCGAGCGCGCGGCGGGGTGGACCGATCGCCCCGCCCACCCGCGCCGGACGCGACTGGAGCGATCGTGGTGCATCTCCACCTTTTCGCGCGCAAACGTGGTATGTAGCTGGGACTACACTCCACCGGATCAGGCGTCGCTCCCGCGCGCTCACAACTGCCACAGGCATGAGCCCCAGGTCAGCCCCGCGCCGAACGCGACCATCATCACGAGCTGCCCCTCGCGGATCTTGCCCGCCTTCCAGAGCTCATCGAGGCACACCGGCACCGAGCCCGCCGAGGTGTTGCCGACGCGGTCGATGTTCACGTAGAGCTTCTCGCTGGGGATGCCGAAGCGCTCGCGCGCGGCTTCAAGAATCCGCGCGTTGGACTGGTGGCAGACGAACATGTCCACCTCGTCCGCCTTCACGCCCGCCTTCTGGAGCGTCTCGTCGATGAGCTCGGAGAACGTGCCGACGGCGAACTTGAAGACTTCGCGTCCGTTCATGTAGAGGCACGCGGGGTGGTGGGTCGTGAGGTCGTCCTCGGGGCGAATCTCGGCGAAGTGCGCGGGCATGTAGAGGTCGCGCCAGCCGCTGCCGTCGGCGCGGGTGGATTGTGCGATGATCCCGCGCGAGACGTCGTCGGTGGCGCGGAGGACGGCGGCGCCGGCGGCGTCGCCGAAGAGGATGCACACGCCGCGGTCGTTGTAGTCGATGAGCGATGAGACGGTGTCGGCGCCGATGACGCCGATGGTCTTGTGCGAGCCGGCGCGGATCATGTCGTGCGCCGCGTTGAGCCCGAAGACGAACCCGCTGCACGCGGCGCCGAGATCCCACGCGCCGGCATGGCCCGCGCCCAGCGCGGCGGACACCACGCACGCCGTCGACGGGCAGCGCCGGTCCTGCGTGATCGTGCCGCAGATGATGAGGTCAAGCTCGGCGGCGGGGATGCTGGCGTGCTCGAGCGCGCGGCGGAGGGCCTCGGTGCAGAGCGAGGTGTTGGATTCGCCCTTGGACCAATCGCACACGCGACGCTCGCGGATGCCGGTGCGCTGATAGATCCACTCGTCGTTGGTCTCGACGACGGTGCCGATGTCGGTGTTGGTGAGGCGCCGGCTGGGGAGGGCGCTTCCGACGCCGGCGATGCGCACGCCCACCCTCGGCATCGGCGGCAGGCGGGGACGCTCCGAGGGGTCGGGCTTCATGGGCAGGATGGTAGCGATCGGTGCGCCGGCGCGTCGATGCGCGGCCGCGAAACCGGCCGGCGCAGGGAGGCGGGATCGCGCCGGTTCGGGCGATCGCGGCGCCGGGCCCGGGTCCGGGGGGACGTCGGGACGCTTAGTATTCCGCGGTCTCTTTGCCCTCTGGAGGTTTCATTGGCTGAACCCACGTCTTCAGCGCCCACGCGCGTCGCGATCGTCACCGGGGCGAGCCGCGGCATCGGCCGGGCGATTGCGCTGCGTCTTGCCGCCGAGGGGCGGCACGTTGTGCTCGTCTCGCGCTCGGCGCCCCCGCTCAACGACCTGGCCGAGCAGATCCGCGCGTCGGGCGGCGCCTCGAGCGTCAAGACCTGCGACGTGAGCGATGCGAAGGCGCTGGCGGAAGCCATCGAATCAACGGCGACCGAGCACGGGCGGCTTGACATCCTGGTGAACAACGCGGGCGTCACGCGCGACGGGCTGATCCTCCGCATGTCGGACGAGGACTGGGGCGCGGTGATCCAGACGAACCTGACGGCGGCGTTCGTCGCCTGCCGCGCGGCGGCGCGACCCATGATGAAGGGGCGCTTCGGGCGGATCGTGAACATCGCCAGCACGAGCGGGGTGGTGGGCAACGCGGGGCAGAGCAACTATGCGGCGGCGAAGGCCGGCCTGTGCGGGCTCACCAAGTCGGTGGCGCGCGAGCTGGGCTCGAAGGGGATCACAGCGAACGTGATCGCACCGGGATTCATCACCACCGACATGACCGATCATCTGCCGGCGGAGGTGAAGGAGCGCGTGACGGGCGCGATGGCCGTGCCGAGGCTGGGAACACCGGAGGACATTGCCGCGGCGGTCGCGTATGTCACGAGCGACGACGCGGGGTTCCTGACGGGGCAGGTGATCTGCGTGGACGGCGGGCTGACGATGTGCTGAGGCGCGGGTCGGCGCGCGAGCGCGGAGCGAAGGTGAGATGGGAGCAGCGCGCGATGCCCGCAGGCGGCCACGAGCATGTTCATGACGCGACGTGCGAGCACGCCGGGGGTGACCCGGCGGCGGTGCTGCGGAACGCCGGGCTGCGCGTGACGGACGTGCGGCTGGCCGTCCTCGGGCTTCTCGCGAGCTCGCGCGAGGCGCTGGACGCTCAGGATCTGATCGCACGGCTGCGCGCGTCCTTCGACCGCGTGACGGTCTATCGCACGCTCAGCTCGCTCGTGGACGCCGGGATTGCGCACAAGGTTGATCCGGGCGACCGGCGATTTCGATTCAGCCTGACGTCGCACGCGCGCTGCACGCCCGAGCACCATGCGCACGATCACCCGCACCTGCTCTGCGACGTGTGCGGGCGGGTGGAGTGCATGGATGACGCCGAGGTGGTCATTCGGCGCGTGCCGGGCGCGGGCGGCGTGGGGAGCCGCGGCGGGAGCGGGAGGGCGGCGCGCGAGCGCGGCCTCGGCAGCGCCACCCGCGGCGGTCGCTGGCGCGTCAAGCAGCAGTCCGTGACCGTGCACGGCACCTGCGGCACCTGCGATCGACGTGAGTCACCGCCCAGCGCGATGCGGTCAGGCAGGCGCCGACGGGCCGGACGATGAGTCGCCGCCTGTAGAGGGGTGTTCGGCGGTCGCGCCCTGGCTCGGCGGCCGGGCCCGCATGCGGATGCTGAACGGGAGGGTGAGCAGGTAGGCGGCGGCGAGGAGGCTGGCCGTCAGCCATGCATCGCGCACGAACCCGGCGACGGCGAGGGCCATGAGGAGCATGAGGGGCATCACCCACACACGCGCAACGCGCAGGCGCTTGAACGAGAACATCGGGAGCGTGCTGATCATCAGCCCCGCGAGCATGAACAGGTGCAGCACGACGAGGAGCGTCGGCACGCGGGCGCCGATCGTGGGCGACAGGAGCAGCATCGGCGGGATCAGCGCGGCGCCGGCGGCGGCGGGCGTGGGCAGGCCGGTGAAGAACTCGCTGGGTTTGGTGCCGGGCTTCTTGGCGCGCTCCATGGCGGTGAAGCGGGCCAGGCGCATGGCGCCGCAGACCGCGTACACCACGGCCGCGAAGACCAGCAGCCCTTCGAGGCCGACGTTGCCGACGGTGAGCTCGGGGCGGCACCACTTGAGAAGCAGGAACGCGGGGGCGGCGCAGAAGGCGACAAAGTCGGAGATCGAGTCGAAGACTTCGCCGAAGCGGCTGGTGACCTTGAGCAGGCGGGCGGCACGTCCGTCGAGGGCGTCGAGGAGCGCGGACATGCCGATGGCGGCGATGGCTCGGGCGAAGTCGGAGTTCTGCGTGAAGTGCAGGCTGGCGAGGCCGCAGCAGAGGGCGGCCATGGTGAAGAGGTTGGGCACGAGGCGGCGGAGCGGGATCGAGGCGGCGTGAAGGCGTTCGCGGCGTCGCTCGCGGCGCAGGCGGCGCCGGCGAAGCCGATCTTCGCTCAGGCCGAGGTCGGCGGCGTGCGGATCGGGCGCGGTCATGGCGCTGCTCCGGCGGGGGCGCCGGCGAGCGCGGGTTCATGCGTGCGGGGATCGGTCGGCACGGCGGCGGGCATGAGCGCGAGGATCGATTCGCCCGCGCTGACGCGGTCGCCGACGCGCACGCGGCACTCGGCGCCCTCGGGCAGGTAGACCTCGGCGCGGGAGCCGAAGCGGATGAGCCCGAAGCGCTCGGCAAGGGCGACCTCCTGCCCTTCGCGCAGGTGATTGACGATGCGGCGGGCGACGAGGCCGGCGATCTGGACGAAGGCGATCTCGCGGCCGGCGGGGTCGATCATGAGCGCGAGGGAGCGCTCGTTGTCGGTGCTGGCCTTGTCAAAGGAGGCGTTGACGAACGAGCCGGGGACGTAGGCGAGCCTGACGATCCGGCCGCGCGCAGGGACGCGGTTGACGTGGACGTTGAAGAGGTTGAGGAAGATGGCGATGCGCTGGCGAGGCAGCGGAGACGCGCCCTCAGCCGTCGCCGGCCCGCGAAGCTCGGGCGGAAGCGGGGCCCGGTCGATGCGGATGACGCGCCCGTCGGCGGGGCTGATGATCAGGTCGTGTCCCGGCGGCGCGTGCGGGGGCGTGCGCAGCGGGTCACGGAAAAACCACAGGCCCCATGCCGCGAGGGCGAGCATGAGCATCACGATCGGTGCCGCGGCCCACCCGGGCGTGAGCCAGGCGGCGAGCGAGGCCATGACCGCGCAGCCGATGAGCAGCGGAATGAGGACGGGCCAACCTTCGGGAGCGATGCGCACGACACCTCACATCCGCCGAGGGCGGGAGAGGGGAATCGTAGCGGCGGGGGGGTTGGGGACGCGGGCACGCGCGCGCTCAGGACGTGAGGCGTGATGCGAGGCTTTCCAGCTCGGCGTGCCAGGCTTCGAGGTCTTCGGGGTCGCTCCAGAGCGTGCGCAGGTGACTGCGGTCGCGGACGCGCGTGGCCGTGCGCGCGGCTTTCTCGATCAGGCGGCGATCGGGCGGCTCGGCGACGGGACGCGCGGCGACCCACGCGGCGATGGAGTCGGGCAGGTCGGGATGCCGGCGGCGCAGCAGGGCCGCGACGACCTCCGCGGCCGCAATTGCCCGCGTGCAGGCGTCGAGCGAAAGCTCGTCATCATCGGCGGCGGCCGCGACGAGATCGAGCGTGTCGCGCAGGACATCGGGGCCGGGGTTGGCGAGAAACTCACGCACCCACGCGGCGGCGAGATCGTTGGCGAAGGGGCCGATGTCCCAGGCGGGCATGAGCGAAGGTACGCGGGCGGGGCGGCAAGAGGACGAAAGGGCCGGGCGCCGCGGGGGCCGGTTCACTTCAACGTCGGCGGCTGATCGGCCTTGGCGACGGGCGACGGAGCCGCGGGAGGGCTGGAGGCCGATGTCGTCTCGTCTGGCGGAGGGATGGGCGCTATACTCTGGGCCCGTTCCCGGGCGCCCGGGCGGTGGTGGTAATTGTGAAGGTTGCAGGTCGCCGCCGCGATGCGGCAAGGGATGGTCCCGTGAAAGTTCGCGCATCAGTTCGCCGCATGTGTAAGGATTGCCAGATCGTCCGCCGCAAGGGCAAGGTGCGGGTGATCTGCAAGGCTGATCCGAAGCACAAGCAGGTGCAGGGATAAGGGTGGGGGGCGGGGGGAGGGGGCGCGAAGCCCGAGGCGAGAGGCGCGAGTCTCCGCCGCGGAAGTCGTGCTCGAACCCGATGGTCGGATCCGTCTGAATCTCGTGCGTCAAGGTCCTGCGTCTCGCGCTATTTCTGGAGTTCCACGTGCCACGTATCGCCGGTATCGACGTTCCTGAGAAGAAGAAGATTCTGTTCGCGCTGCAGTACATCCACGGGATCGGCCCGAAGTTCGCGAAGGCGATCCTGGTCGAGGCGAAGGTGAGCCCGGATCAGCGCGCGGGCGAGGTGGACGAGACGGCGCTGGCGCAGATCAACTCGATCATCGATGCGAGCTACCTCGTCGAGGGTGCGCTGCGTCGGCAGGTGAGCCAGAACGTTCAGCGGCTCAAGGACATCCGCAGCTATCGCGGGGAGCGGCATCGCCGGGGGCTTCCCGTCCGCGGGCAGCGGACGCGGTCGAACTCGCGCACGCGCAAGGGTCGCCGCAAGACGGTCGCCGGCAAGAAGGGCGTGAAGGGCTAAGCAGGCGTGAGCCATTAGGCATTGGCATCACGCCTTGGGATTGATGGCAGGAAAACACACTCGCTGCGATCCGGCCTCTGGTGAGGCGGGACACCCGGAGCGAAAGGAACAGGAAGCATGTCGAAGGTCAAGAAGATCCGCAAGAACGTCGTCCGCGGGATCGCTCACATCCGGGCGTCGAACAACAACACGCTCGTGACGATCACCGACACGAACGGGGAGACGCTCTGCTGGGATTCGGCAGGGACGATCGGCTTCAAGGGCACGCGGAAGTCGACGCCGTTCGCGGCGACGCGCGCCGGCGAGAACTGCGGGCAGAAGGCTCGCAAGCTGGGCGTGAGCGAGATCGAAGTGCGGATCAAGGGTGCCGGGGCGGGTCGCGAGTCGGCCTGCAACGGGCTGACGGCGGCGGGTCTGCGGATCACCGCGGTTGAGGATCACACGCCTGTGCCCCACAATGGCTGCCGCCCGACGAAGCGTCGGCGAGTCTGAGCCGCTTCAAGCAACCAGAGTCATTCGCGCCCCGGGCCTTCCCGGGGCGTTTTAGTTTACAGGTCGGCGTCGTCGGGGCGGAGGACGCGCTCGAACCAGAGGGTGTCCTCGGCGGGGTCGGCGTTGTAGGCCGCGCAGGGGACGAAGCCGAGGCGGCGGTAGAGGGCCTGGGCCTCGAGCATGGTGCTGGAGGTGTCGAGCTTCATGAGTGAGTAGCCGGCGGCGGCGGCGTCGGAGATGATTCGGCGCGCGAGTGCCGCGCCGAGCCCGCGCCCGCGCGCCTCGGGGCGGACGTACATGCGCTTGAGTTCGCAGACGGATGAGCCGAGCGCGGGGAGGGGGCGGAGCGCGACGCAGCCGATGGGGCGCTCGATGTCGCTCCTCCCCGGGGTCGGCGCGGGAGGGCGCGAAAAGGCGAGGAGGAGGCGCCCGCGCGGCGGGGCGTAGACGCCCGGGAGGCCCGCGAGTTCGTCCTCGAAGCGCTGGTACTGGAGGGAGCACGCGGCGACGTGCTCGATGGCGCGCCCGTACTCGCGGACGATTTCGCGCGCGGCATCGAGCAGCGGCGGGGAGTGGGCGTCGACGATCTCGATCACGCCGGGGTCTTGCTGTGCGCGAACGTTGCTCATCGGATTCTCTGGAGCGCGCGGAGCTCGCCGCGTTCGAGTTCGCGCCACTGGCCCAGGCCGACGGCACGGAGCTTGAGCGGGCCGATCGCGGTGCGGGTGATCCGGGTAACGCGGAGGCCGGCTTCGCGGAGCATGTCGGCGACGGAGAGGGGGCCGGATTCGAGGAGGTGGATGTCGAGGACGGTGCGGCCGGGCTCGCGCTGGACGAGGTCGATCTGAATCGGCGTCGAGCGGGCGCGGGCGGGTGCGGGCCGATCGGTTCCGTCGGATTCGCGGCGTGCGCGGGCGTGCTTGAGGTTGAGTCCGCGACGGAGGTCGCTGAGGAAGTCGTCGTCGAGATCGGGGCGGACTTCGGCGCGGTAGGTCTTGGGGACGCCGAAGCGGGGATGGGTGAGGCGGTTGGCGAGGTCGCCGTCGTTGGTGAGGAGGACGAGCCCGGGGGTGTGGAAATCGAGACGGCCGACGGGGTAGACGCGCGCGCCGGCGGGGTTCTCGGGAGAGACGAGGGCGGGATGGTGGACGAGTTCGAGGATGGTCGTGCGGCCGCCGTCGTCGCGCGTGGTGGCGAGGACGCGCTCGGGCTTGTTGACCATGATGTAGAGGAGGCGCTGGCCGACGGCCGAGGCGCCGCCGCGGGAGGGGCGCTGGCCTGAGCGGCGCGGCAGCGGGACGGATCGCCCGTCGACGGTGATGGAGTCGGCGCGAGGATCGACGAAGGCGGGGAGATCCTTGACGATGACGCCGTTGACCTCGACGCGGCCGTCGGTGATCAACTGCTCGCAGGCGCGGCGAGCGGCGACGCCTGCGGCGGCGAGGACGCGCTGGAGACGGACGCGCCCGGCGTGCTCGGGGGATTCGGCGGCGCGCGGGCGTGCGGCAGCGGGCCGACGGCGACGGCGAGGGCCGGCGGGGCGCGCAGGGCCGGCGCCGGCGCGGGGCCGGCGCGGATTGGGGGAAGAGTTCGATCGTCGGCTCGTCACGCTCGATGGTATCGGCGCCGCGGTACACTCGCCCCGATGCCGGCGCCTTCCCGCGAGCCTGTTGCACCTGGAGAACCGGTTGAGCCCGGCGTCGCGCCCGACGCCCGGCGCTCGCTGGCCCTGCTCCTGGCGATCAATCTCTTCAACTACATCGACCGGTACGTGCTGGCGGCGATTCTCCCGCTCGTGGCGCTTGAGTTCTTCGGCGACGCGAAGGAAGCGTCGGGCGAGCGAATGGGGCTGCTGGGGTCGGCGTTCATGTGGTCGTACACGCTGTTTTCGCCGGCGTTCGGCTGGCTGGGCGATCGCACGCGGCGGTGGGTGCTGGTGGGCGCGGGGGTGATCCTGTGGAGCCTGGCTTCGGGGGCGAGCGGGCTGGCGACGACGTTCTGGATGCTGTTCATGGCGCGGGCGCTGGTGGGGATCGGCGAGGCGGCATATGGCCCGACGGCGCCGACGATCATCTCGGACCTGTTCCCGGTGCGGAAGCGCAGCGCGGTGCTGTCGTGGTTCTACATGGCGATTCCGGTGGGGAGCGCGCTGGGGTTTCTGCTGGGCGGGTTCGTGGGGCATCACTGGGGGTGGCGGTGGGCGTTTTACGTGGTGGTGCCGCCGGGCATTCTGCTCGGGCTGCTGTGTTTTCTCCGGCGCGAGCCGCCGCGAGGGGCGGCGGACGTGGGCGGACCGACGCGCCGGCACCTGCGGCTGGCGGACCTGCGCGTGCTCCTGCACACCAAGTCGTACCTGCTGAACACGGCGGGCATGACCGCGATGACGTTTGCGCTGGGGGCGCTCACGTACTGGATGCCGACGTATATCTCGGTGGAGCGCGGCGCGGGCGAGCTCGATCACGTGAACTTCGTGCTCGGTGGCGTGGTGGCGGGGGCGGGGCTGACGGGGACGCTCGCGGGCGGGTATCTGGGAGATGCACTGCGATGGCGATTCTCGGGGGCGTACTTCCTGGTGTCGGGGTTGGGGCTGATCCTGGGATTTCCGCTGTTCCTGGCGACGCTGTGGCTGCCGTTCCCGTTTGCGTGGGTCACGATGTTCCTGTCGGTGTTCTGCCTGATGCTGAGCACGGGCCCGAGCAACGCGATCACCGCCAACGTGTGCCATCCGGCGCTGCGGTCGACGGCGTTTGCGGTGAACATCTTCGTGATTCATGCACTGGGGGATGCGCTGTCGCCCTGGCTCGTGGGGGCGATCAAGGATCAGGCGGGGACGCTGGAGGCGGGGTTTCTGCTGGTGGGGGGACTGATTCTCGTGGGCGGGGTGGTGTGGCTGTCGGGCATGCCGCACCTGGCGGGGGACACGGCGCTGGCGCCCCGTCGGGGCGATCCGGCGCCGGGGTCGCGTGAAGAACAGGTTGAATCTTCGGGCGACGGCGCGCCGAACAACAGCGTGTGACGCGGGCTTCCGACTATCCTTGGACGATGCTTGCTCGCCGCCCGCGCTGCGTGTTGGTCTTGATGGTCTCGGCCGTCACGGGCATATCGGCGCATGCGCATGCGGAGGCGGACGGGCCGCGGCGGCAGCCGGCGGTGGAGAACGGCGCGGCGGGCGCGGTCGCGAACGGGGCGCGTGCATCTTCGGACTGGGCCGTGATCGCCGACGGTTCGGCGGGTCGGATGGCGCAGCGGGCGGCGGCGAACCGGCTGATCATGAGTGCTGACCCGGCGACGCAGGCGCGCGTGGCGGAGATGATCGCGGCGACGCCGGTTGGAACGGGCGCGGGCAACGGGTCAACGGCCGAGACGGCGAGCGTGATGCTGATCCTGGAGCAGATCGGGGCGCAGGCGGTGGCGCCGACGCATCTGACGGCGTCGCTTGCCAAGCTGGTGACGCGCGGGGACCGGGTGGGGCTGCTGGCGGCGGAGGGTTTGGGATCGATCCGCACGCCTGCCGCGGCGAGGGCGCTGATCGAGGCGATGAACGCGGAATCGGCGTCGCGCGAGCTGGTCGTTGCGTGCTCGCGGGCGCTGCGGCGGATGACGGGCCGGCTGGACCTTGGACAGGATTCCAAGGGGTGGGCGAAGTGGCTGGCGGGGGTTGAGTTTCTGCCGGAGGCTGAGTGGCGGCGCGTGCTGCTTGAGGGGGTCGCGGGTCGGGCGGATGAACTGGCCGCGTCGAGGGCGATGGTGCTGTCGCGCCTGGTGGAGGCGCGACGCCGGGAGTTTCTCGAACTTCCGCAGGGCGGGCCAAGACGGTGGGAGTTGCTCGCGGGTCTGCTGGTGGACGACGTGCCGGAAGTGCGGCAACTGGCGATTGAACTGCTCAAGCGCGAGCTGGCGAACGGGCGCGTGCCCGATCCGATCGTGGTCGACTCCGTGGCGGATCTGCTGGCGGACGGCGCGGCGGAGATTCGCGCGGCGGCGGCGGAGCTGCTGTCGGCGCTGGCGCCGCCGAACGCGGGCGCGCTGGTGGCCGATGCGCTCGTGCGCGAGCGGGAGGCGATGACGGCCGGGGCGTTGCTGCAGGCGGCGGCGCGGTGGCCGAGCGAGCAGTTGCGCGCGCCGGCGATGCAATGGTTGAAGCAGGGGATGCCTGCGCGGCGGGGCGCGATTGAGGCGCTTGCCGCGATGCGGCGGGCCGAGCTGCTGCCGGAGTCGCCCGATACGCGGGCGATCGCGGAAGTGCTCGGGACGATGCGGCCGGAAGACCTCAGCGACGCCGGCGTGTGGCTGCTCATGCAGTTGGGTGAACCGGAGCAGCGGCGCGTGGTGGCCGGGTGGCTGGCGGCGCCGGCGCTCGATCTGCGCATGCGGGCGGCGGCGGCGCTTTCGAGCGTGCAGGAGGGGGTCGTTCCGCTGGTGGAAGCCGCCCGGCGCGACGCGGCGCTCTTTGACCCGGCGGCGCGGGCGCTGCTGGAGTTTCAGGTGACGCCCGAGGGGTTCGCGCGACTCGCGTCGCTGCAGGCGCCGACGCTCGAGGCGCGGGTCGCGGCGCTCACGCGGCTGGCCGACAAGATTCCGCTCGCACCGCTCATGCCGGTCCTGCGGGCGGTCGAGCCGGCGGGGGCGCGAGAAGAGGTGCTTACGCGCCGGCTGGGATCGGCGCCTTCGAGCGATCCGGTCGTGCACGCGGGGCTTGTCCTGCTCGCGCAAACGCGCCTGGCGCTGGGGCGGCCGGCGCGCGCGATCGAGGCGCTCGATCTCATCGTCGTTCCCGAGGGTGAGACGCCGCCGGCGGACGGTGTGGCCGCCCGGTGCACGGCGCTGGTCTGGCTCGACAAGCTGGAAGCGGCGGAGAAGCTCAACGCGCCGGCGTCGGCGTGGCTTGATGGGCTGGAGCAGGCGATCAGGCTGCCGCACGCGCGGGCAATTGTTCGAGCCATCGAGGCGTTCGGGCCGGAGCGCCTGGACGAGGCGGGGCGCGAACGGCTGCGGGCGCTGGCGGCGCGGCTGCCGCCGGAATCAGCCGAGGCCGAGCCTGAAGAAGAGCCTGCGCCCGCGGCGCCGGGGAACTGACTGATGCGCGGGGCGTGATGAAGGGCGAGGAGTGTGGTTCAGCGGAGCGACTCTCGAAGGAACGGCGCGACGCGTGAATAGAAGTAGGCGCGGTTTTCGAGCTTCTGGAAGCCGTGGCCTTCGTCGGGAGCGACGAAGAGGTGGACGGGTGTGCCGCGGTCCTTGAGGGCGACGGCGAGCTGCATGGCCTCCTCGACGGGGACGCGCGGGTCGTTGAACCCGTGGGCGATGAACATGGGGACCTTGAGCTTGTCGATGCGGGTCATGCTGGAGACGCTCAGGAGAAACTCGGGGTCGGTGAGCGGGCCGTACTCGGCTTCACGGAGCTTGCGCCGATAGCCGGCGGTCTTTTCGAGGAAGGTCTTGAGGTTGACGATGCCGACGATGTTGACGCCGGCGCCGAAGAGGCGCTGGGCGCGCTTGCCGGCATCGACGCGCTCCTGGTCTTCGACGAGGCAGGCGACGGACATGTACCCGCCGTAGGAGCCGCCCATGGTGGCGATTTTGCCGGGGCTGGCGAGGCCCTGAGCGACGAGCCATTCGGCGGCGTCGACGCCGTCGCGGACGCTGTCCCAGCGGTTCTTGTAGTCGTCGAGCATGAGGAATTCGCGGCCATAGCCGGCGCTGCCGCGGACGTTGGGGAGCATGACGCCGAAGCCTTCGGAGAGGAGGAACTGCTGGAGGGCGCTGAAGACGGGGCGGTGCTGACCCTCGGGACCGCCGTGGTAGAGGACGATGAAGGGGACGGGCGTGCCCTTGACATGTTCCGGCGGCAGGAACACGAACGCGGGGATTTCGCGGCCGTCGAAGGCTTTGTAGCGGACGAGGTCGGGGAGCGGGAAGGTGGAGAGGTTGACGCCGGCGGTTTCGGGGTAACTGACCTGGTGCGTGACGGGCGCGGAGGCGCTCTCGGCGGGGTAGGTGGTGACGAAGCCGGCGCCGCAGTCGCGGGCGTTGCTGTTGGACCAGGAGAGGGAGCGGCCGGTGGACCACAGGAGCGTTTCGCCACGGAAGTCGGTGCCGCCGATGACGCCCTTGTCGGTTTTCGGGAAGGCGAGGGCGTGGAAGTCGCGCGTGTCGAAGACGTGGGGGACGCCGTAGCCGTCTTCGTTGGTGGAGACGGCCAGGAGCGAGGCGTCATCGTTGAGGATGGCGACCTCGGCGTCGTGACGTGCAAGGGCGGGGAGGGGTTCGGTGGGCGTGCCGGACTTGAGGTCGAGGCTGAAGATGCGGATGACGCCGTCGCGCGCGTCGGAGGTGGCCAGGGCGCGGGTCTCGCCGGGGAGATAGCCGACCCAGTGACCCGCGGCGTTTGCGCCGGGCGTGGCGCGGACGGTGAGGTCGCGGAGGTCGCCGGTGCGGGCGTTGAACTCGAAGCAGGAACTGTTGGAGGCGGACTTGAACTCTTCGACGAGGAGTCGCGAGCCGTCGGCGGTGACGCTTCGAGCGGACCACGAGCCGGGACGAGCGAGAACCTTGGTGGTCTGGCCGGCCTGAGGGCCGGTGAAGTCGTAGCGGTAGAGGTGGAAGTCGGTCGGGCTGTCGAGATTGGCGGAGAAGATGATGCCGGAGCTGTCGGGGAGCCAGCAGTTGACGTCGGCCTGAACGCGCGGGGCGTCGAGGATGGGGCGGGTGGAGGGCGTGCCGCCTGGAAGGCCCTTGAGCTCGAGCAGCGTGAGCTGCGTGTTCTCGTTGCCGCCGGCGGAGTGCATGAGGACGACCCTGGACCCATCGGGGGCGACGGAGAAGCGGGCGAGGCCGTCGGGGAAGCTCGTGAGGCGCGTGGTCGTGGCGTCGGCGGGCTTGAAGCTCGGCGCACCGGCGACGGACTTCGGCGCGACGTGGAAGAGTTGCCAGACGCCTTCGGGCCAATCGCGCATGAGGACGGAGCCGTCGGGGAGCATGACGGGCGTGCCGGGGGCGCGGATGCGGAGGAATTGTTCGAGCGTCGGGCGGTCGGCCCTGGCAGCGGGCGATGTGGCGAGGGCCGGGGCGACCAGGGTGAGGGTAAGGGTTGTTGCGGTCACGAGGGCGTGAGCGGCGCGTTGGAAGTGCCTGGGGATGATCTGCATCGTCGGCTCCTGTCGGGGCGGCGTGCGCCCGCGTGCAAAGCGTAGTTCTCGGTCTGGAAGGGTTCCTCTCGTCGGCATGATCCCTCGGGTCGGGGGAGCAACTCGCCCGGGTCGGTGCCGCGGAGGCGATCGCGCGGGCGCGGCGTCCCGATGTGCAACGGACGGAGGCACGCATGCGATCGATCTTCAAGAACCTGTTCTCGTCGTCGGCTTCGCCCGGGAAGCGCACGAGCGGCGTGACGCGCCCGAGCACGATGTTCGGGACGCGGCCCGTGGCGCCGGGGCCGATCGACGAGCCGGTGGAGGATCCGCTCCTGGGCGATCCGGTGGCGCACGCGGTCAAGCGCGAGCTGGAGCGCGGGTCGTCGAGCGAAGCGGCGTCGCTTCTGGCGAGCACGACCAACGCGGAAGATCGCTCGTTCTATGTGGATGTGCTGAGCGACACGGATTCGGCGGAGTGGGTCTCGGACTGGCTGAAGCGGGAGTCGAACTCGCCGAACGCGGCGCTGCTGGCCGGGGCGCTGGGGATTCACCAGGCGTGGCGGATTCGCGGCTCGGGGTATGCCAAGACGGTGAGGGACGACGCGTGGGAGAAGTTCTTTGATTGCCTGGAGAAGGCGGAGATGATGCTCAAGCTGGCCGCGGCGGGGGCGCCCGGCGATGCGGCGCCGTGGCTGCCGCTCATGCAGGCGAGCGTGGGGTTGCAGCACGGGCAGGCGGAGACGGCGCGGCGGTTTGGGGAGCTTGCGAAGCGGTCGCCGCACCACCGGATGGGCCATTCGCGGATGCTGCAGCAGTTCTGCAAGAAGTGGGGGGGCTCGCACGAGAAGATGTTCGAGTTTGCGCGCTCGTCGAGCGACCTGGCGCCCGCGGGCAGCCAGGTGCACGTGCTCATTCCCGAGGCGCATATCGAGTGGTGGAACGACGATGAGCACTGCCCGGGTCAGAAGGTGACGCGGCCGGACGCGTACTTCTCGCGGCGCGACGTGCGCGAGGAGCTTTCGGCGGCGGCGGAGCGCTGCTTTGACACGAGCGGGGGCGCGATGCCGCTCGACAGCGTGCGCAGCCACAACTACTTCGCGATGACGCTGTGGCTCGCGGGCGACCACGAGCGGGCGCGGCATCACCTGAAGGCGACGGGGAACTGGGTGACGAAGTTCCCGTGGTGCTTCTTTGGCGGGATGAAAGCGTTCAATGTCGCGCGGCGCGAGTGCGGGCTGGTGGAGGCGCAGAAGGCGGCGGCGTGAGCGGGTGAGCCGGGCGCGAGCGTTTGACCGACCCGACCCGATTCAACTCTTCAGTCCGGCCTGCTTCATGGCGGCGATGCGGGCCGGGAGGCTGAAGAGGCGGATGAAGCCTTCGCTGTGAGCCTGGTTGTAGACTTCGTCTTTGCCGAAGGTGGCGAAGGACTCGGAGTAGAGCGAGTTGGGCGATCGGCGTCGGGCGGCGGAGGCGTGGCCCTTGAAGCAGCGGACGACGACGTCGCCGGTCATGACGCGGGCCATGTGCGTGATGGTGGCGGAGAGAGCTTCGCGCAGGGGCGTGAACCACTGGCCGTTGTAGACGAGCTCGGCGAAGCGGAGGCCGATCTGCTCGCGGTGATGGAGGGTTTCGCGGTCGTAGACGAGCTGTTCGAGGCCGCGGTAGGCCTCGTAGAGGATGGTGCCGCCCGGGGTTTCGTAGGCGCCGCGCGATTTCATGCCGACGAGGCGGTTCTCGACGATGTCGATGCGTCCGACGCCGTGGGCGCCGGCGGTGTGATTGAGGGCGGCGAGGAGGTCGTCGCCGCGGAGGGCTTTTTCGTCGAGGGCGACGGGGATGCCGTGCTTGAAGGAGATCATGACGTCGGCGGGCTCGTTGGGCGTCTGCGCGACGGGGCGTGTGAGCATCCAGACGTCATCGGGCGGGGCGTTCCAGGGGTCTTCGAGCGCGCCGCCCTCGTGGCTGATGTGCAGGAGGTTGCGGTCGCGCGAGTAGAGCTTGGTGAGGCTCGCGGTCGTGGGGACGTTGTGCTGCTTGAGGTAGTTGAGAAGATCTTCGCGGCTGCGCAGGTTCCAGTAGCGCCAGGGCGCGATGATCTGGAGGTGCGGCGCGAGCGCGGCGTAGGCGGCTTCAAAACGGACCTGGTCGTTGCCCTTGCCGGTGCAGCCGTGGGCGACGGCGTCGGCGTTGACCTTGAGGGCGACGTCGACCTGGGCCTTGGCGAGGATGGGGCGGGCGATGGAGGTGCCGAGGAGGTACTTGCCTTCGTAGATCGCGCCGGCGAGGAAGGTGGGGAAGACGAACTCTTCGACGAAGGCGCGCTTGAGATCGACGACGTGGCAGGAGGATGCGCCGGAGTCCTTGGCCTTCTTCTCGATGCCGGCGAGCTCACCCTCGCCCTGGCCGACGTCGCCGACCACGCAGATGACCTCGCAGTTGTTGTGGTGCTCTTTGAGCCAGGGGATGACGGCGGAAGTATCAAGGCCACCGGAGTAGGCGACGACGACTTTCTTGGGCATGGTGTGCTCGCGCGAGGGGGACGGTTGTTGGGGCTAGGGTACGTCGGGTTGAGGGCTGCAGGCGGGCGGCTGTGCCACGGAGAGCGCCGTCGCTCCTACGATTGTCCGCGTGCGCCAGCCACCGATCATCACCCCAGCCGAGGCGGACCTGGCCTATGCCGCGGCGCAGCGCGTGGTGGAGACGCACCGGCGGATGGTGGAGTTCATCCGGGTCGGGCAGACGCTGGCGCAGATCGATGCGGAGGTGGCGCGGGTGCTGGCGGCACTGGAGTGCCGGTCGTGCTTTCTGCATTACCGCGTGGGGCGATCGCCGGCGTATCCGAGCCATGCATGCTTGTCGGTGAACAGTTGCATCGTGCACGGGACGCCGGGATTTCACACGGCGCCGCTGGCGGAGGGCGACCTGCTCAAGCTGGATATCGGGGTGGTGCATCGGGGGTGGATCGGGGACGCGGGGTGGACGTATGCGATCAAGCGTGTTCCGAGCGAAGCGGCGCGGCGGCTCATGGAGGCGGGGAAGACGAGCCTGGCGCGCGGGGTGAAGGAACTGCGGCCGGGGAACCGGTACGTGGCGTGGGCGCGGGCGGTGCAGACGTGCGTGGAGGATGAGTATGGGTTTCATCTGACGCGCGGGCTCGGGGGACACGGGATCGGGCGGTACAAGAACGAGCGCGAGCGCGGGCTGCATCTGCCGCCGTACGTTTCGAACGTGGTGCCGACGCAGCACGGCGAGTGGCCCGAGGGGGAGATGGAGTGCCGCCCGGGGACGCTGGTGGCGGTGGAGCCAATGTTGTCGCTCGGAACGGGGAAGACGGTGAGCGATTCGCGGCTGGTGTGGCCGGTGTCGACGGCGGACGGGTCGCTGGCGGCGCACTACGAGCATGATGTGCTGATCACGGAGCAGGGGCCGCGGGTGATGAGCGAGGGGATGGAGCAGCTTCCCGATGTGATCGGGTGAAGCGGGTGCGCGGGTCCGGCGCTCGGCGCTTCGCCCCTGGGTACCGTTGGGCATGACGAGCAAACAGCCGGAGCGAGCGGGGTCGGCCTCTGCGGGCGCAGCGTCGGGCGGAGTGACGCGGAGCGAGCGCGCGGCGGAGCCGGTGGGGGCGTATGTGCACGCGCGGCGCGCGGGCGGGCTGCTGTTTCTGTCGGGCGTCGGTCCGCGTCGGCGCGGGAGCCGCGATATTCCCGGCGTGGTGCTGTCGCCCGACGGCACGGTGGCGAGCTACGACATCGAAGCGCAGGTGCGCGCGTGCTTCGAGAACGTGCGGATGATCCTTGAGGAATCGGGCTCGGCGTGGAGCCGCATCGTGGATGTGCAGGTGTTCCTGACGGACATGAAGCGGGACTTTGCGACGTACAACCGGGTGTATGCGGAGTATTTTCCGCCCGGGCCGGATCAGCCGTGCCGGACGACGGTGGAGATCGGGGCGTTGCCGACGGCGGGGAATGCGCCGATCAACTTTGAGGTGAAGGTGATCGCGACGGCGGGTGAGTAGGGCGGGGCCGCGCGGGAGCGAACACGTGCGAGGCGAGCAGCAATGACAAGCCCCCGAGCGGGGCTCGGGGGCTTGCGCGAATCAATCGGAAGAACGAAGCGTGAAGATCAGACCATCGACTTGAGGCCCTTGAGGGGGCGGATCTTGATGACGGTGCGCGCGGGCTTGGCCTTGACTTCCATCATCTCGCCGGGCTTGAAGGGGTTGGCCTTGGTGGTGGCCTTGGTGGCGGGCTTGTAGATGGACTGGACCTTCATCATGCCGGGGACGACGAAGACCTTGTTCTTGCCGTCGCCGGGCTTGGCGAGGTCGACAGCCATGACCTTGCCGAGGGTTTCGAAGATGCTGGCGACCTGCTTGCGCTGGAGGCCAGTGTGGAGGGCGAGGAGCTTGTAGAGCTCGCCCTTGCCGCGGGGCTTCTTGGAGGGCTCGATCTTGGGTGCCTTGGTGGTCTTTGCTGCCATGCGGTACTACTCCGTGAAAAAGTGCCTCAAATCCGCGGCTCCTCCGCGAACTTGGCGGTGGTTGTAACACCCTCGCGGGCCGGATTCAAGTCTGGCCGGGCTGAATTTGGACTGAAATTGGCTGAATTTGTCGGGTGGAAGGCGCGGCGGCGGGGGCGTCAGGCGAGCGGGAGGCGCTTGACGATGACGGCGGTCTGGTCGTCGCCGAAGGGACGTCCGCGGACGAAGGCCCGTACGGCCGCCTGGAGCGAAGCGAGCATGTCGCGAGCGGAGCCGTACATGGCGGCGCGAACCGCGTCCATGGTTCGGGGAACGCCGAACTGTTCGCCGTCGGGGTCTTGAGCCTCGATGAAACCGTCGGAGAGGAGGAGGAAGGTGTCGCCCGGATTCAGCCTGAGAGGCTCGACCGGATCGGGGAGGAGGTCGGGGTCGATGCCGAGTGGCATGGCGTTGGCGGCGCGTTCTTCGTAGCGGCCGTCGGAACGGAGCATGAGGAGCGGGGCCTGTCCCGGAGCGACGTATCGGATCTCGTGGGCGGCCGGGTCGAGGCGTCCGAGGAAGGCGGTGATGAATCGGCCGGCGGGGAGGTCTTCGCAGAGCTGGGCGTTGAGGTCGGCGGCGATTCGATCGAGCGGGGCGCCCTGGCGGATGCCCATGCGGACCATGGCGCGAGCCTGGGCGACGGAGAGAGCGGGACCGATGCCGTGGCCGGTGGCGTCGCCCATGAGGAAGGCGAGGCCGTCCTGCCCGCTGGAGAAGTGCGAGAGGTCGATGACGTCGAAGGTGTCGCCGCCGGTTTCCTCGGCGGGGGACATGTGGGCGGTGACGTCGTAGCCGGGAATTTGAGGGATCGCCTTGGGCAGCGTGGCCTGCTGGATGGTGCGGGCGACGGCGAGATCGCCCTCGATCTTTTTCTTGCGGATTTCGGCTTCGATGAGCGAGGCGCGGCGGAGGGCGATGGCGGCCTGGCTGGCGAGGGCGCGGGCGAGGACTTCGTCGGAGGAGTCGAAGTGGGGTCCGAGCAAGGGGTTTTTGTTGAGGGCCTGAACGACGCCCTGGAGGCCGCCGTCGAACGCGATGAGCGGGATCGTGAGCAGGCCGCGGGTGCGGAAGTTGTTCTTTTTGTCGAACTCGGGGTTGAAGCGCGGGTCCTGCCAGGCGTCGGGGACGTTGATGAGCTTGCGCGTGCGTGCGGCTTCGGCGGCGATGCCCTTGCTGGTGATGGGGAGGCGGATGTCCTTGACGCCGTGGGCGATGTGAATGACGAGTTCCTGAGCGGCGGCGTCGAACTGAAAGACGCTGGCGCGTTCAGCGTGGAGGCAGTCGCGGACGGAATCGTTGATGAGCTTGAGGACTTCGCCGAGGTCGTTGGAGGCGTTGAGCTTCTCGAGGACGGCGAGGACGCGCAGGAGCGCGGCGGGGTCGACGAGCGCGGCGGTTCCGGGCGTGGCGCTGGAGTGCGCGGCGCCCGGCGCATCGGACGGCGCGAGCGGGGGGACCGGCGCGGGGTGAGACGGGGTCGGCGGAGTGGGAGGATCGCCGGACATGAAGACCAAGGATACGGCTTTTCGCGTCAGTCTGCGAACAGGGCTTCGACGAAAGCCTCTGGGTCGAACGGTTCGATGTCGTCAGGGGTTTCGCCGACGCCGACGAACTTGACGGGGATGTCGCTGGCGGCGCGGATGGCCAGGGCGATGCCGCCCTTGGCGGTGCCGTCGAGCTTGGCGAGGACGATGCCGGTGACGCCGCCGATGGCCTTGGAGAACTCTTCGGCCTGGCGGAGGGCGTTCTGGCCGGTGGTGGCGTCGAGGACGAGGAGGGACTCGTGGGGCGCGCCGGGGATCTGCCGGGCGATGACCGAGCGGATCTTGGCGAGCTGGCGCATGAGGGGGTCTTGCGTCTGGAGGCGGCCGGCGGTGTCGACGATGAGGACGCTGACGCCGCGAGCGACGGCGGCCTTGCAGGCATCGAAGGCGACGGCGGCGGGGTCGCCGCCCTGCTGGCCCTTGATGAGTTCGACGCCGAGGCGTTCGGACCAGATTTCGAGCTGGCGGACGGCGCCGGCGCGGAAGGTGTCGCACGCGGCGAGCATGACGGTGTGGCCCTGGTCGCGGAGGCGCTTGGCGAGCTTGGCGATGCTCGTGGTCTTGCCGGCGCCGTTGATGCCGGTGATGAGGATGACGGTGGGCGGGGCGGCGGCGAGGTTGAGGGTGTTCGATGCAGGTGAGGCCGGCGCGCCGCCGGGGCCCTGCTCGAGCATGCGGCGGCACTCGGCCTTGAGGTATTGGACGACCTGCTCGGCGTCCTTGATCTTGCCCGACTTGAAGTCGGCGCGGAGGCCGTCGGCGAGCGTCCGGGTGGCCTTGGGGCCGACGTCGGCGGCGATGAGCGTGCGCTCGATGTCGGCGACGAGTGATTCATCAAGCGCGCGACCGGCGAGCAGGCGGCGCAGGCCGGTGACGAGCGCTTCGCGCGTGCGCGACAGGCCGCTGGCCAGCTTCGAGATGATGCGCTTGAAGAACGCCATGTGCGGGTCAGCCTGCGGGCGGTTCCCCGGTTGTTTCCGTGCGCGGGTCGGTGGCCATGGCGCTTTCGGCGCCAGAAATACGTTTGAGGACCTTGTCGAGCAGGCCGTTGATGAACGCGGGCGAACGGTCGGTGCTGAACTCCTTGGCGAGCTCGACCGCGTCGTTGACGATGGCCTTGAGCGGAGCGGGGTCGGGGCGCGTGAGCTCGAAATGGCAGAGGCGGAGGATGGCGCGATCGACCGCCGCCTGGCGACGCGCAGGCCACGCGGGCGCGAGTCTGTCGAACTCAGCATCGGCGGCAGCGCGGGCGGCGAACGCGGCCTGCGCGGTGCCGAGGGCCGATTCGATGTCCCTCGGGGCGAAGCCCTCGCTCGTATCGGCGGTGGTGGCCCAGGCGCGGAGGGAGGCTTCGTCGGCGCCGCCGTGGGCGTCGAGTTGGAAGAGGAGCTGGAACGCGAGGCGGCGAATGTCTCGGGGCGTGGCCATCAGCGTTGCCCCTTTCGCCCGCGGGCGAGCTTGTCGGGCGAGGTGAGCGAAGGGTGCATGAGTCGGCGGACGCCCGCGCCGCTGGTGATGGCGAGCTCAAGGGCGGCGGAATCGCGAAGGATGCCGACTTCGGCGATGGCGGCGAGCATGGCCTCCATGGCTTGCTGGCCCTTGTTTCCGAGCTTGCCGCCGGCGCGGGCGCGGGCTTGGCGCCCGCTGTCAACGGTGAGCACGCCGAGGCCGACGGGGACGCCTGAGCGAAGGGAGATATCGGCGAGGCCGGAGGTGACGGCGAGGGCGAGGTAGCGGTCGTGGCGTGTTTCGCCGCGGATGATGCACCCGAGGGCGAGTACGCCGGCGAAGGCGCCGCATTCGGCGGCGGCGGCGGCGATGGGGAGGAGCTCGAAGGAGCCGGCGGCCTCGGCGATGTAGAGGTGCTGGGCCTTGCCGCCGGCGGCTTGGTATGCGCGGACGGCGCCCTGCAGGAGGCGCTCGGTGATGGTCGAGTTGTACCGGCTCACGACGATGGCCACGCCCGGGAGCGACGCGCGGCGCGGGCGAGTGGCGCGTGGGGACTTGAGCTTGTCTTTGGGCATGGACGCAGATGGTAGAGGCGTGCGGCGCACCGGGAGGGGAGAGGCGAACGGCTCAGGTGCGCACGCAGACGCTGGTGGACTCGGTGAAGAAGTGGAGGGCTTCGGCGCCGCCTTCGCGGCCGACACCGGAGTCCTTGGCCCCGCCGAAGGGCGTGCGCAGATCGCGGATCATCCAGCAGTTGGCCCAGACGATTCCGGCGTCGAGTCGGGCGGCGAGGCGATGGAGGCGTGAGGCGTCGCGCGTGAAGAGCGTGGCGGCGAGGCCGTAGGGCGTGTTGTTGGCGAGTTCGATCGCGTCGTCTTCGGTGTCGAAGGGTTGCAGGGTCACGACGGGGCCGAAGATTTCCTCCTGCTCGACGGCGCAGAGCGGATCGAGGCCGGAGATGACGGTGGGGGCGTAGAAGGAGCCGGCGCGGCAGCGCGCGGGGAGGCGCGCGGGGTCGACGGGCGTGCCGCCGGCGTGGATGATGCCGCCGAGCGAGCGCGCCTGCTGCACGAGTCGGTCGACCTTGCGGAGGTGATCGGGGCTGATGAGCGCGCCCTGTTCGGTGGCGGGGTCGTCGGGGTCGCCGACGCGGAGGGACTGAGCGTGTCGCGCGATGGCGGCGAGCACGTGGTCGAAGGCGCGGCGCTGGACGAGGAGGCGCGAGCCGCAGAGGCAGATCTGGCCCTGGTTGGTGAAGGCGGCGCGGCAGGCGGTGTCGATGGCTTCGGACATCGGCGCGTCGTCGAAGATGATGAACGGGTTCTTGCCGCCGAGCTCGAGGGAGACGCGCTTGAGACGAGCGCCGGCGTGCTCGGCGATCCATCGGCCCACGCCGGTGGAACCGGTGAAGGAGAGCGCGGGGACGCGCTGGTGGGTGACGATCGGCGCGCCCGCGCGTGTGCCGGAGCCATGGACGATGTTGAGCACGCCCGGCGGCAGGCCGGCGCGGGTGGCGAGGTCGGCGAGCATGGCGGCGGTCGACGGCGTGAGCTCGCTGGGCTTGCAAACGGCGGTGTTCCCGGTCGCCAGCGCGGGGGCGATCTTCCAGGTGAGGAGGTAGAGGGGGAGGTTCCAGGGAGAGATGAGGCCGGCGACGCCGCGGGGGCGACGAAGGGTGTAGTTGAGCGCGCGGAATGGGTGTGCCGCGGGCAACGGCGCGGCGCCGGGGGAGATGCCCGAGCCGACGGCCTGGCTCGGGGGCGGGGCCTCGGTGAAGAACGCTTCGCTCGAAGCGTGAAGGATCGCGTCGGCGAAGAAGCGGAAGTTGGCGGCGCTGCGCGGGATGTCGACGCTGCGGGCGAGCGAGAGCGGCTTGCCGGTGTCGCGCGATTCGGCGCGGGCGAGCGCATCGGCGTGGGTGTCGATCGCGTCGGCGACGGCGTGGAGGATGGAGGAACGCTCGCTCGCGGGGCGGGCCGACCACGGGGGAAAAGCGCCGGCGGCGGCGGTCACGGCGGCGTCGACGTCGGTGGAGTCAGAATCGGGGAGCGTGAGACAGGGCTCGCCCGTGGCGGGGGCGAGACGCGTCATGGTCCGGCCTGAAGCGGCCGGAACCGAGGCGCCGGCGATGTAGTTGCCCAGGTGCTCCATGGCGGAGTGTACCGCGCGCGAGGGAAGCGCGCGGCGTGCCGGGAGAACCCGTGATGTGAGGGCGCCGCGTCAGTGCGTCGTGCTGCGCAGCAGCGGGACGCGGCCTGAGCCGGTGAGCGGGGCCATGACGGCGAGGCCCTGGCCGTCGGCGAGGTCGATGTCGTTCAACTCGCGCCGAGCGATGCCGGAGCCGGAATAGGAGAACGTGGCGATGGCGTTGCCGACGACGGACCCATCGGGCCCGATGACGACGAGCTGGTAGTTGCCGTCGGTGGTGGGGAGGTTCTTGCAGAAGAACTGCCCGCTGCGTGTGGATTGATCGATGAGGAGGACGGCGGTGCTGTCGGTCTCGACGCCCTTGGGGGCCTCGAAGCTGACAAAGCGGGTGTGAGGTGAGAGCAGGGCCTTTTCGAACTGCGGGCCGAACTGCTTGAGGAGCACGTCGGTCATGACGTTGCTGGCGAGGGCGCGGTCGCTTTCCTGGTGGAGACCGAAGACCTGGTAGGTGACGACGCTGAAGACGAGCATGGCGGCGGCGCAGCCGATGGCGAGGCCGCGCCACATGGGATTGACGCCGCGAACGGGAAGGAGCGCGGGGATGGCGCGCCCGCCGACGTGAATGCGACCGGCGACGCCACGACCGGCATCGATCGCGGCCTGGACAGCGGCAAGGACGCGACCGCGGAGGCTGGCGGGGGGTTCGACGCGCGGGAGCACGGCGTCGATCTCGGCCATGCGGGTCTGCTGATCGCGGATCTGGGCCTGGACGAGCGGCGAAGCGGCGGCGAACGCGTCCTCGAACGCCTGGCGCTCCTCGTCGGTGAGCAGACCGAGTGCGTCGAGCGAGGCGAGCTCGAAAAGATCCTTGGTTGTGCGGTGGCTCGGATTCATGCTGTACCTTCCTCGCTCAGGTCTCCGCCCTCCCGGAGGCGCACCAAGGCTCGGCTGAGCGCCGACTTGATGGTGCCCAGAGGGGCATTCAGTTCTTCGCCGATCTGGCGAAGGGTTTGCCCGTTCAGATAGGCCCGTGTGACCACGGTGCGTTGCAGTTCGGGCAGCCGGCGAATGCGCTGCATCAGGAGTACAAACCGCTCATCCCGATCCGTTATTGCTTCGCCGAGAGTTGCGAACTTCTCGGGATTTGCCTGCTTTTCATCGAGGCTTCCAGTCTTGAGCGAGGCCCGCGCCCGGCGGAGACGGTCCACCAGATATCGTCGGCTGATAAGCATGACCCACGTGACAAGCGCAGCGCGTGTGGGGTCGTAGCGGCCGGCAGTTCTCCACAGGCGAACAAAAACCTCCTGCACGGCTTCCTCGGCATCGTCACGACTTGGAAGGGCCTGGTAGGCCATTCGGTACACCAAGGACCCAAATCGGTCGTAGAGCTTGGCGACGGCAGCGGGATCACCCACGCTCACACGGCGCATGAGATCAAGGTCAATCGCCTGGTTTTCCGCAGATGCGGCCATCGGTGAACCTCAGCGTGCGCCTTCCGAGGCCCGAACCACCTTCCGCACCGCCCTGAGATCTTTACGATTCTCACAGGGATAAAGATGCCTCCGGGGGCACGCTCCGTCGTAGACAATGGTACCACACGGTCTTGATAAAGTCGAGCGGGTTTTGTTTGGTCGTGCAAAATGCCGAAAGAGCGTTTGCAACCCGCCGATACAACCGTTAGAGTCTTACTGGCAACCCAAAGATTGGAGCGGCTGCCCTGAGGACGCTGCCTGGACATTCCGGCTCTCGGACCACGATGCCGCGTGCGATGTGCGCGCTCCGGGCGTTCACCCTTGTGGACCTGCTGGTGTCGATCGCCGTGGTCGCGGTGCTGCTGGCGCTGTTTGCGCCGGCGCTGTCGGGGGTTCGCGAGGCGACGCGCCGGGTGGTGTGCAGTTCGAATGTCCGGCAGATCGGGCTGGGGCTGGCGATGTACCAGCACATGTACACCGAGCATCTGCCCGACAGCGCGTATGCGGCCAAGATCACGAATCCGGCGGGCATTCCGCAGGCGATGATGAAGCTGCGGATCACGAGCTTCCGCGACTGGGACGGGCTGGGGCACTTGTATGCGGGCGATTTCCTGGACGCGCCGGGCGTTTTTTATTGTCCGTCGCATCACGGCAACTTCCCGTCGAGGCAGTATGCCGAGTCGTGGAACTCGGGGGTGGGGCAGATCGTCGGGAACTATCACTATCGCGGCGAGCGGCCGCCGATCGTGACGACGACCGATGCCGCGACGCGCCCGGGGCAGGCGCTGGTCGCCGACGGGATGGCGTCACGCCTGGACTTCAATCACGTGACCGGGTGCAACGTTCTGCGGATCGACCTGTCGCTGCACTGGTACAACGACACGGACGGCAGCCTGCTTGCATCGCTGTCGCCGACGCTTCTGCCCGAGTCGCTGCCGGATTCGGGTATCCCCCGCGCGTGGCAGACGCTGGACGGCGTCGGGGATCGCTGAGGCGTGCGCGACGGGTGCGGCTCGCGGCGTGTACTCACACCACATACGCTCTCCATCACTTACCCCTCGCTCGTCCTGGGGGTCACGCGGTGTGCCCATGCCTGCCAAACCCATTCGACTCGCCGGCGCGGTGTGTTTCGTCTTCATGACCTCGGCGGCGGCGCCGGCGCAGATCGAGCCCGAGCGGCTGTACTACGGGGTCAATGGGCGGATCGAGATGGGCGTGCGTGTGCCGGCGGCGACGGACGGCGCGGCGACTGATCCGCGGGAGCGTGAGCTGTCTCGTGGGCCGGCGGCGACGCCCGAGCGTCTCGAAATCGCGCTGCTCACGCCTGAGGCGGAGCTCGAGCGTGTGCCGGTGATCGAGGGGCGTGTGGATCTGGCGGCGCTGTTTCCGCGATTGTGGTCGGAGGACAAGCCGCGCGTGTGCTTTGCGCAGCTGCTGGTGGATGGAAAGCCGGCGGGGCCGGCGGTGGTGCTGCAGCCGATGACGACGCCGGAGCTTGCGACGCCGGGCGATCCGCGGGGGATGACGGTGCGGTATCGCCCGAGCGGGAAGGCGTATTACTCGGGACTGCGCGCGTATGTGGATCGGCGCGTGGTGCTGGACACGACACTTGGGGAGATTGAGATCGAGCTGCGTCCGGATGCCGCGCCGAATACGGCGTGGAACTTCAGGCACCTGGTGGAGGGCGGGTTCTACACGGGGATTGCGTTTCACCGGATCGACGGGGGCGACGCGCCGGACCGTGGCTTTGTGATCCAGGCGGGCGACCCCACGGGCACGGGCTCCGGCGGACCGGGGTATTGCATCGATCTGGAGCGGAGCCCGCTGGAGCATGAGCTGGGGGTGGTCTCGATGGCGCGGCTGGCGGCGCCGGAGACGGGTGGATCGCAGTTTTTCATCTGCCTGTCGCGCGAGCGTTGCCGAGCGCTGGACGGGGCGTACGCGGCGTTCGGGCGCGTGGTGAGAGGGATCGAGACGGTGATGAACCTGGCGCGGGTGCGCGTGGACACGGAGGCGCGACCGCTGGAGGCGCCGATGATTCGCAGCGCGCGGCTGGTGGACGCGCCGCCGCGGACGGTGGAGCCGGGGCGGCCGGGAGGCACGGCGCCGGAGCCTGGTCGATGAGCGCGGGATCAGGCGCGCCTGGAGCGCTTGGTGGTGCGAGCCCGCGATTTGGGCTCGACCACTTCGTAGGTTCGCTCGATCGATTCGACGTGCCCGTCGACGTTGCGCGGCGGGTAGACGACGACGAATTCCTTGTCGCGCGCGTCGGCGGGTGATGGCGGCGGCGGCGTGTCGCGAGCCACGTCGACCGCGTTGCTCGGCGCGGGCGCATACGCGGCGGCGACGCGAGCCTCAACCGCCTGAACGATGGTGGCGCGTTCGGCTTCGGGCACAAGCAGGAGCGCGGCGAGCCAGCGGCGGCCGAGGTCCGGTCCGGCGTGGCGGAGAAGCTCAACGATCGTCTTGACGTGGAGGTTTGGAGACAGCGTCGGCGATTTCTCTCGCGCGGACGATGCTGGGATGAGCGGCGGTGTCGGCATGGGTGTCCTCCGCGAACAAAGCGGTGGCCCGGTGCCCGCCGCGCAGGCGCGTTTCCATTGTTTGAACGTACGCCTCGATTCGATCGAGCCGTTCCTGGAGGCGTTCGATCGTCGAGGCGGTGGCCGAGAGCAGTTCGGCGGCGCGGGCTTCCTGGAGCGCGGCAGCGCGGATATCGGCGGTGCGCATCGGGCCGCGGCCGGTGAGCAGCCATTGGCCGTTGATGCTGAAGCGCGTGCAGACGGCCTGCAGGAACTCGGCGCTGGGCGAATGGCCCTGCATGTATCGGCGCACGGTTTCGTGGTTCGTGTGCGTGAGGTCGGCGAGTTCGCGGAAGCTCATACTTCCCGCGATGGCCTGAAGCCGCTCGTGAAAGGCGGAGGGCTGCACAGTTCGATCCTACCGAAGCACAGGGAACCCCGCAACTCGAAGCGAGCGGAAACTCGCGCCGTTTCCTCCAGTTGGGGGTCAGGAAATTCCCGCAAGTTGAAGCCACGCGCCGTGATGCTTGACGAGACGGCGGCGGAGAAGCGTCTCGGACGAGTCTGAGAGGCTTGGTGATCGCATGATCCATGTCTTGGCGTCGCGTTTGGCGAGCGCCATGAGTTCAAGATCGCGGGACAAGTCGGCGATTCGAAAGGGGGGCATGCCGGATTGGCGCAGGCCGGCGACGTCGCCGAAGCCGCGGATTTCAAGGTCTTTTTCAGCGAGCCTGAAACCGTCGGAGAGATCGGCGAAGGCGCTGAGGCGCGCCTGGGCGTCGGGCGTTGCGGGGTCGGCGATGAGGACGCAGGCGGAGGCGCGTGTGCCGCGGCCGACGCGGCCGCGGAGCTGGTGGAGCTGGGCGAGGCCGAAGCGTTCGGCGTGCTCGATGATCATGATGGAGGCATTGGGAACATCGACGCCGACTTCGATGACGGTTGTCGCGATGAGCACGTCGATGTGGCCCGAGCGGAAGCGCGCCATGACGGCTTCGCGCGACTCGGGCGAGAGCTGGCCGTGAAGCACGGCAAGGCGGCGACCGGCGAGCTGAGCCTTCTGCAGGCGCTCCTTGAGTTCACGCACGCTGGCGAGGGAGCCGGGCGCATCGGCGGCAGGGTCGTCGGGCGTTGAGGCGGGGTCGATCGTGGGCGCGACGACATAAGCCTGTTCGCCCTTGTCGAGGCGCGTGTTGAGCCAGGCGTAGACCTCCGGGGCCTTTTCCGGGCCGACGACGCGCGTCTTCACGGGCTTGCGACCGGGCGGCAGGCCCCGGATGGTGGAGACGTCGAGATCGCCCAGGAGCGTCAGCGCGAGCGTGCGCGGGATGGGGGTCGCGGTCATGACCAGGACGTGGGGGACGAGGCGCCTGCCGGTGCTGCCGGCGGCTCCGCCGCTGGTCAGGCGCGCGCGCTGGTGGACGCCGAAGCGGTGCTGCTCGTCGATGACGGCGACGGCGAGATGCTTGAAGGTGACATCGTCGGTGAGGAGGGCGTGGGTGCCGATGACGAGATCGACATCGCCGGCGGCGAGGGCGGCGAGGACGCGTCGGCGGGTGGAGGCGGGGAGGCTGCCGGTGAGCAGTTCGATGCGCACGCGCGAGCCGCGGAGCATGCCGGAGATCGCGGCGTGGTGCTGCTCGGCAAGGAGCTCGGTCGGGGCCATGAGCGCCGCCTGGGCGCGTGAAGCGGCGGCCATGAGCATGGCGTAGAGAGCGACGGCGGTCTTGCCGGAGCCGACGTCGCCCTGGATGAGCCGGTGCGCGGGCGTTTGGCGCTGGAGATCGGCGGCGATCTCGGCGACGACCTGGTCCTGGGCGGGGGTGAGTGAGAAGGACAGGCGGGCGCGGATGTGCCGATCGATCTGGGGCGACCAGCGGAGAGGCGCGGCGGAGCCGTCGCGCTCGCGCTCCGAGCGCTTGACCTGGAGGGCGAGCTGAAGGAGGAAGAGTTCGTCATAGGCGAGGCGCCGGCGAGCGGCGTCGGCCTGGGCTTCGTCGGCGGGAGCGTGCAGGGCGCGATAGGCCTCGCGCAGCTCGGGCAACTCGCGCGGCGTGCGGAAGGCCGCGTCGAAGTGATCGTGGATGAGCGGGAGCGCGAGCGGGAGGACCCTGGTCAAGAGCGCTTCGATGCGCGCCGACGTGATCGATTCGCTGGCGGGGTAGACGGGCCGGAGACGTGAATCGCGTGAAGCGGGCTCGTCGCGCGATTCGGGGAGGACTTCGATGCGTGGATTGGCGAGTTGCAGGCCCCCGCCGCGACGGACGCTCTTGCCCTGCACGCGGAGGCGCGCGCCGGGGAAGAGGCGATCGCGCAGATAGGTCTGGTTGAAGAACACGAGATCGAGGCGCCCGGTGTCATCGCAGAGTACGGCTTCGAAGCGCGGGGTGCGGCCGCGGACGACGCGGGTCGCCGTCACGGTGCCGCGCGCCGAGACGATGCGCCCGGGGGCGAGATCGCGGATGGAGGTTTCGGCCTCCTGCCGCTCGTGGCGCATGGGGAGATACGCGATGCACTGGCCGAGGTTCTTGACGCCCAGTCCGCGCATGTGTTCAGCGACGCGGGGCGTGACGCCGGGAAGTTCGCTGAGCGGCGTGGCGAGCGTGGGCGCCTTGGCGGATGCGGAAGGGGGCATGGGTGTGACAAGACGTGTCGAACAACGTCCGGGCGCGGCGAGGAAGCGGATCAACCTGGTCGGGCGGCGTCGCGCGATTCCTGGTTGCGCGGGTCGATCTCGCGCAGGTACGTCCACGAGTAGATGCCGGTGTCGTGCCCGTCGGAGAAGCGGATGCGCAGCGCGTAGTTGCCGATGAGCTCGGCGTCCTCGGCTCGGAGGGGCTGGTCCGACCCGCTCGAGGGGAGGATCGTGAGCGGGTTGCGGGCCATTTCCTCGCGGAGCTGGCGAGCGTCGGCTGAGGGCGACCAGCGGCGAAGGTACGCGATCGAGAAGTAGGAGGTTGAGCCATCGGCCCACTGGATGGTGAGCCCGCGGTCCTTCTTGAGATCGAGTTTGGCGGGGGGTGGTTCCACGGGCGCCAGACTGTACGACGCTGATCAGGCCCGGCTCAGTTCGGCGCCGCGGTCGCGGGCGGCGGTGATGGCCTCGATGAACGCGCGGTCGACGGCGCAGGCATCGAGCACGCGCGAGGCGGCTTCGGTGGTGCCGCCGGGGCTGGTCACGGCGGCGCGGAGGGCGGCGGGCGAGTCGCTCGATCGGCTCAGGAGCGCGGCAGCGCCGAGGATGGTCTGACGCACGGCGACGTTCGCGGCGTGCTCATCGAGCCCGAGCCGAGCGGCGGCGGCGAGCATCGCCTCGGCGAGGCGAAAAACATACGCCGGGCCTGAGCCGGCGAGGGCGGTGAACGTGTCCATGTGCTCCTCGGGGAGGCGGACGACCACGCCGACGGATTCGAAGATGCGCGCGGCGAAGGAGTCGTCGCCCGGGCGCGTGCCCGCGCCTGTGCAGAGGGCGGTCGCGCCGAGGCCGATGCCGGCGGGGAGGTTGGGCATGGCGCGGATCACGCGGCGGGCGTCGCCGAGGAGCGCGCGGACGCGCGCGATGGGCGTGCCCGCGAGGATGGAGATCACGGTGCGGCCGCCGGCCAGGGGCGCGAGCGCCGCGGCGATGGTCGGGAGGACTTGCGGCTTGACGGCCAGGAGCACATGTGCCGAGGGGTCGTGCGGGCCCTGCCGGGCGTTTGCAGATTCGATCGAGGCGAGGGCTTGGACGCCGAGTGAAGCGAAGCCGGAGCGACGCGCATCGATCGGTTCAACGACGGAGATGCGTGCCGGGTCGAAGCGAGCGCCGATCATGCCGCGGACCAGGGCGGAGGCCATGTTGCCGCCGCCAACGATCAGGAGATGCGGATGGTTCTCGGACATGGACGATCGTTGGCGAGGGGACGAGGGCGGGCGGGCGCGCCGGAAGGCGGTGCCGCCCGGAGCGAATCCGCCCTATTATTGAGTCATGGCCGCGTTCTACAAGCTTGAGTTCGAGGCGCCGGTTCTGGAGGTCGAGCGCGAAATCGAGCGGCTCGAGCAGCAGATGCGTGAAGCCGGATCGGCGAGCGAGCCCGGGGTCGGCCCGGTGCCGCCGGCGAGTGTTTCGGTTGGAGAATCGCTCGACGTGGGGCGGCAGATCGAAGAGCTCAAGGTGCTGCGGCTGACGCGGTTGCGCGAGGCGTATCGGAACCTGACGGCGTGGGAGACGGTGCGCGTTGCGCGGCACCCGCGCCGCCCGCAGACGCGCGACTTCATCGAGATGATCTGCAAGGACTTCTGCGAGCTGCACGGGGACCGGCGCTTCGGCGACGACCCGGCGATGGTCACGGGCTTCGCCCGCATCGGCAGTTTCAAGTGTCTTGTTGTCGGGCATCAGAAGGGGCGCACGACGCAGGAGAAGATCGCGTGCCACTTCGGGTGCGCGCATCCCGAGGGGTATCGCAAGGCGCTGGCGAAGATGAAGCTCGCCGAGAAGTTCAAGCTGCCGATCGTGACGTTCGTTGATACGCCCGGGGCGTATCCGGGGATCGGCGCGGAGCAGCGCGGGCAGGCCGAGGCGATCGCGGTGAACCTGCGCGAGATGTCGCGGATCGCGACGCCGATCGTGAGCGTGGTGATCGGGGAGGGCGGCTCCGGGGGTGCGTTGGGCATTGCCGTGGCCGATCGCGTGGCGATGATGCAGCACGCGTGGTACTCGGTGATCTCGCCCGAAGGGTGTGCGGCGATCCTGTGGAAGCAGGCCAACGAGCAGACCAACACCGCGGCGGCGAAGGCGCTGCGGCTGACGGCGCAGGACAATCTCGAACTCGGGATCATCGACGCGATCATTCCCGAGCCGGTCGGCGGGGCGCATCGAGACGCGGCGGCGGCCGCGACGGCGCTCGAGCGGTGGATCGTCGAATCGATCGGTTCGCTGCGGGCGACTGAGCCGGGGGCGCTGGTGGCGGCGCGGTACGAGCGGTTCCGGCGACTGGGGAGCGTGGTGGAAACGGTGGAGAGCGCGGCGTCGAGCGCGACTCAGTGACGCGGCGCGCCGGCGTGGCCCGCACCGATCGGCGCGGGCAGATCGAGTTCGACAAAGAGGCCCTCGATCCCATCGCGCCGGCACTCGACCTCGCAGGCGATCATGTCGCTGTCGCAGGTGAGGAACGCCTCGGGGGTCACGGTGGGCTCGGGGCGGCCGGCGGTGCTTCGCAATCGTCCCGATGAGCGGGCGATGATCGCCGGGGCGGCGAGCGCCCAGGCGGCGGGGTCGATCCAGACTCGGCCGGATCGAAGCGGGAACGAAATGGAGGATTGAGCGCCGACGAAGGCGGGTCGCCGGGGGATGCGAGGAGTCCATGCCGCGCCGCCGGCACTCGTGTGAGCACTGACGAGTTCGGCAAACCGTGCGGCGATCCGCGCGGGAGGATCGGTCTTGCGATAGGCCTCGACGGGGGAGCGGAGCGCGGCTTGGCGGCACGCGCCCTGGAGAATGTCGACGGCGCGATCTTCGGTGTTGCCGCCGAGACGGATGACGGCGGGAATGTCGAGGTCCATTTCCCAGAAGGCCTTGGCGAGGCCGTAGGCGGACCAGAACTGCTCCTGGTTGGCGACGCCGCTGCCGGAACCGAAGTAGCCGACAAGGCCGGGCTGTTCGAGAATCACGCGTGCGGCCCGGTAGACCTTGGCGGGCGAAGGGTTGCCCGAGGTGTCGCAGAAGTTGGCGAGCGTGAAGCCCTCGGCGGAGAGCGCGTCCATGGACATCATGGAGCCGCCGCCGCCCGCACCGTGGAAGCCGACGAGCCCGCGCGAGGAGTGAGCGGGCTTCGAGTTCATCTGGGCGAAGAAGAATGTGCCGCGGTGGTCTTCCTGTTCGATCTGGTAGGCGGCGCGTTCGAGGGGTGTCGGCGGGTGGTCGAGTTCGCGCGCGATCTCGATGCCGAGGTCCGGATGGCGGAAGACGGCGTAGTCGTCGACGGCCACGCGGCAATCGGCGGCGACGACGGCGCCCCCGGAGGTGATGACCAGAGGGTTGATCTCGACGCTGCGTGCTTCGATGGATTTCGCCGCGGCGAACGTGCGCCCGATCGCCTCGATCACGCCGGCGCGGGCTTGTGCGTCGATGGGCATCCTGCCCACGGCGGATTCGACCTCTCGCCGAACGGGCCCGGCGAGCACGTCGCAGGGGATGCGAGAGACGCTCTCGGCGCGTGACTCGATTCCCGACCCGCCGCCGAAGGCCAGCAGGAGCACCGGCTCGCGCGCTCGCTCATCGATGGACAGGGAGATGAAGATCTCCGCGGCGATCGAGAGGCGCTCCTCGACGAGCACATGAGTGACCGGGAAGCTGCCGACGCGCATCCCCAGGAGCCGACGGGCGTGCTCGGCGGCCTGGTCCGGCGTGTCGGCGAAGGCGACGCCGCCGAGGGCGGCGCGGCCGGTTGTCCAGGCCTGAATCTTGATGACGACCGGCCCGGCAATCCGCGCGGCGGCGGCGCGAGCGGCCTCGGGCGAGTCGACGGGCTCGCCGCGGGGGATGGCGATGCCCGCCTGCGCGAGGATCGACTTGCCTTGGTATTCGTGAAGACGGGCCATGGGGCCCGAAGGCTAGCGGATTGATCGCCCGCTGGCGCGCTGGGGTTCACGAGTTGGTCAGTGGCCTGGTCCCTTCGAGCGACGGAGCTTCAGGATCGCCTGCACCAGTTCCTCGGGGATCTCCGACGGCTTGCCCGAGGGGTCGTGCCCGGCCTGCCGTGCCAGCTCGATCGTCTTGCGGTAACTGTCGACGTAGGCCACGCACGACGGGCAGACCGCCAGGTGCTCGGCGAACCGCCGGGACTCCTCGGCGCCCAGCGTTCCCTGGACATAGTCCATCAGGAACTCCTCGATCAGTTCGCGGCAGGTGATCATGCGGGAATCCAGGTGGGGGGGCCGTGCGGGTCCGAATGAACCCGATGATGATGTGATGCGGGGGGAGGGCCCGCGGTTCCAGAGAATTCGGGAACTGACGCGATCTCGGAGCGGGGCGGACCTGGTCACGCGCTGGTGACCACCGGTCCGCCAGAGTCGCCTTCGCCCAGGCGTCGGCGAAACAGGTCGACCACAAGGCGCAGGCACTGTGACGCCAATTCGGGGTTGTATCGCGGACCCTCATCGCGCATGAAGGCGTGGGCGGCGTTGAACTCGAGCCAGGCGAAGTTCGCTCCGGCTTGCCCGGTTTCACTCGTGCCGCCCGGCCCTGGCGCCTCGCTGAGGGCGTCGTAGATCAACCTTCGGCCTTCACGGGAGATGTGCGGGTCTTGCCGGCCCCAGATCATGAGCAGTTCGCACGTGCCGAGGTCGCCGCGGGCGACGCGCTCGAGCGAGTTGTCGCCCCCCGAGCCGAGCGAGCGCTTGTGAATGTCGGTGGCATAAAAGCATGCGGCGGCGGGGACGGGCGGGTCGGGGTTCATGGCGGCGCGAAAGGCCAGGTGTCCGCCGATGCAGATGCCCATCACGCCCACGCGCCCGGTGCAGGAATCGAGGCGAGCGAGCGCGGCGATGGCGGCCGCCGCGTCGGCGTCGTAGGCCTCCACGGGCTTTCCCACCTTGCACGCGTTGCCGCGCTCGGTGCTCGGACCGTCATACGCCAGGGCGAGCCCGGGGGGGAGCAGTTCATGGAAGATCTCAGGCACGGCGACGACGAACCCGTGCCCGGCGAGCTGGCTCGCCATGCGCCGGATGGGAGCCGTGACCTGGAAGATCTCGGAGAACAGGACGATGCCCGGGTACCTGCCCGCCGGCGTGGGCCGAAAGACAAACGTGCGCATGGGCCCCGAGGGCGTGGGGATGTCGAGATGAGGATCTTCGCGGATGACCATGAGCGGGAGCGGGAAGGTACACGTCTCGGGATGACGCGACAAGGCGCACGCTTGTCCGCCTCGGTGTGGATTGGAGCACCGTGGTGCCGGCACTCCGGGCCGGTCACTCGGCGGCGCGCTCATCCGGCGGGAGCGCGACTTCGAACGCGCGGATGACCAGGTGCGTCCCCACGCTGATCAGGACGGCGCCGATGAGCATGGCGAAGCCGATGACGCCGGTCTTGGCGGTGCCGCTCAGGGAAGAGAGCGGGCCGGAGAGAAAACCGAACGCCCACCCCGCGGCGACTCCTGCGACCGGCGTCAGGAGCGCGAATCCGCCGGCGAGATATCGCAGAGATCGACCCGGCGTGCGAGCCATGACCAATGCCGCGGCGAGCAGCCCGAACGCCCCGGCCAGGGCGACGCGCCCGAGCAGCCCCCAGAGCACGGGCCCGCCCATGAGCTGGCCCGCGCACGCCCGGTACCCCAGGACCGACGACGCGAAGACCGCGCCGGCGATGCACACGAGCGTCATCGAACGTCCGCTGGCGAAGCGTCCGCGACCCAGGAGCACGCCGAAGAGCGCGGCGAGGAGCACGATGACTTCGAAGAACGCCGTGAACCAGGGAACGGGGCTGCCTGCACCGCCCAGAAAGCAAGCGGCAAGCGCGGCCACGGAACTGGCCGCCAGCAGGAGGCTGAGGGCCAGGACCAGACTCAGGACCAGGGTTGGCGGCTGGGTCTGGAGAGACGAAAAAGAAGATCGCGCGGAGGGGGGCATCTGAAGGGCATTATTCGGCTGGTCCGGGCGCCGAGTTCGATGTCGGTTCGGGATTTCCGATTGAGCAGTGAGGCCCGGCGTGCCGATGAAGATGGGGGGGCGTGCGCGCCACGGTTTGGCCCCTCGGCACCGGCACCACAAGGGAAGACCAGGATGAGCGGAATCACCTCCGGCGTCGGGCTCTTCAGCGGCATCGACCGCCGATCGATCATCGACCAGTTGATCTCGATCGACGCCCGTCCGCGACAGGCGTTCCAGGCGCGGATATCGCAGATTCAGGGCCTGCAGGCGGCGTTGCTGGACGTGAACTCCCGCCTGAGCTCGCTCCGCGCCAACGCGGGCGCATTCAATCTTCAGCGGGTGTTCGAGGCGGCAACGGCGACATCGAGCAACGCCGACGTGCTGAGCGCCTCGGCCGCGGCAGGCGCGACCGCCGGGTCGTACTCGTTCCTCGTCGACCGGCTCGTGTCGACGCAGCAGGTGCTCAGCCGGGGGTTTGCCGACAACGCGACGACCGCCGTGGGCGCCTCGGCGTTCACCTTTGAGCCGGCGGCAGCGCGACTCGATTCGCAGACGCGGCTCTCGTCGCTCAATGGCGGGACGGGCATCGTGCGCGGGCGGGTCGTGGTCACCGACGCCCAGGGCACGCAGACGCAGGTCGATCTTTCCCGCGTTGAGACCGTCAGCGAAGTCGTCCGCGCGTTCAACGACGCCTTGGGCGCGCGTGCGTCGCTCTCGGTCGACGGCGACCGGCTGGTGCTGACCGACACCAATACCGCCGGCGCCGGGACGCTCACGATCACCGACGCCCCGGGAACCTCCGGCACCGTCGCGAGCCTCGGACTGAATGTCGCCGCCACCGCGCCGGGCTACGGCGAGGCCATCGCCGGCTCGGTGATCAACCGCATCGGCGCGGGCACGACGCTCCGCTCGCTCAACGACGGCCTCGGCGTGGGCATCAACACCATCGCCGGGACTGCCGCCACGCCTGATTTCACCATTACGACGCGCGACGGGTCGGCCATCGAGGTCGATATCGGCGACGTCTACGACTCCAGCGGCACGCGCACCGCGACCGCTGTTTCCGATCTCGCGGGCGTCATTGCCCGGATCAACGATCAGGCGGCCGGAAAGGTCACGGCGTCCATCGACGCCGCGGGAACGGGTCTTCGGCTCGTCGACAACACGACCGGCGCCACGGCCTTCAAGGTCGAGGAATACACCTCCGCCGGGCGCACGGGCACGACGGCGGCCGACCTGGGCATTCTCGCCACGGCCTCGGGCGGCGCGGGTCAGATCAACGGCACACGCCTCATCGCCGCGATCAACTCCACGCTTGTCAAGACCCTCCGCGGGGGGCTCGGCGTGGGCTCGGGGCTCATCAACGCCACGACTCGCAACGGCGACCAGTTCAGCTTCAACATATCGCCCAGTGCATCCGTTTCGGACACGATCAACCAGGTCCGGACGCTCTCGGGCAATCGGCTGTCGCTCGAGATCGCGTCCAACGGGCGGGGGTTCATCCTGCGCGATCTGACCGTCGGCTCCGGCCCGCTGAGCATCGACGGCGAGGGCGCGACGGCGCTGGGACTGTTCGCCGACGAAGCGTCCACCTCGGTCATCAACGGCTTCTCGGCGCAGCGCAAGTACATCGGCACGTCGACGCTGCTCTCCACGCTCAATGCGGGACGGGGGATCGGCACCGGCCAGTTCGCGATCACCGACTCGCTGGGCATTTCCCGCACCATCAACATCTCTGCTTCCGCGACCACGGTCGGCGATGTCATCAGCGCCATCAACTCAAGCCAGGGCTCGCCGCGCGTCCGCGCCCGCATCAATGACAACGGCGACGGCATCCTCCTTGAAGAAGTGGTTCCCTCGGGCGAAGACCCCGGCACGCGGCTCATCAGCGTCCGCGATTCCAGCGGTGCCGTCGCGCGACTCCTCGGACTGGCCAGGGAAGCGGGGGGCACCGGGTCGCTCAATCGAATCGACGGGACCTTTGAACGCACCGTGACCTTTGCCGGCACCGACACGCTTCAGCAGGTCGCCGACAAGATCAACCAGGCCGGCGGTCCCGCGATCGCCACCATCATTGCCGACGGTTCGTCGGCGGCGCCCTATCGCCTTTCGCTCGCGGCGAGGAACAGCGGCGAAGCGGGCCAGTTCGTCCTGGAAACCAACGGCCTTGATCTCGGGCTGACGACGCTCGCCGAAGGCGCCAACGCCCGCATTTTCTACGGCTCCTCCGATCCCGCCCGCGGCGTGCTGCTGTCGAGCACGACCAACAGCTTCGGCGGCCTTGCCGGGGGGCTGACGGTCGAAGCCCGCTCCGCGAGCGCCTCACCCGTGACGGTCAGTGTTTCCACGGGCACCGAAACCATCGAGAAGGCCGTGGACGACTTCATCAAGTCGTATAACGACGTGGTCTCTCGCATCCAGGCCCTTTCGCGCTTCGACACCACGACGCAGCGCCGCGGCGCCCTCCTCGGCGAGAGCACAACCCAGATTCTGCGCGGTGAGCTGGCCACGACCGTCCTCTCGCCCGCGATCGGCGCGTCGGGACGGTTCCAGACGCTCATCGACGTGGGCTTCAGCTTTGACCGCGGGGGCAATCTCACGGTCGACAAGGCGCGTCTTCGCTCCGCGATTGCGGAGGATCCCCGCGGCGTGCGCGACCTCATCGCCGGGCGCGCCCAGGGCACGTCTACGACCTCGCAGACCGTCACGGGGCCGGACGGCAACCCGCTCGAGGGCGTCTCGGTTGCCGTCAATGTCGCGGGCAATTTCACCCAGCTCGGCGTCGCCGAGAAGCTCGCCAATCTTGTGGACAAGTACATCAAGCCGATTGACGGCGTGCTCACGCGGCGCGGCACGACGCTCGAGGCACAGATTGCCTCGCAGACCACGCGCATCGCCGCCCTTGACAAGCGGCTGGAATCGCGCCGAGCTTCGCTCGAACGGCAGTTTGTCGCGATGGAGAGCACGATCGGGCGCCTGCAATCGCAGCAGGGCGCGATCGGAAGCATCCAGAGCATCCTTCGTTGAGTGAACCGACCCCCCTTTCGGGCCGATGAATCTCGCCGCCATGACGACCAGCCCCAATCCCTACCTCGAAACCAAGGTCTTGACGGCGTCTCCGGAAGAGCTGCGCCTGATGCTGCTGGATGGCGCGATCAAGTTCTGCCGGCAGGGGCGGGACGCACTCCAGGCGAAGGACTTCGCCGGATGCCACGAGGGGTTTTCCCGGTGCCGCGCGATCCTCGTCGAGCTCGTCAGCTCGATGCGCACCGAGATCGATCCGGGCCTGTGCGAGCGGCTGAGCGCGCTCTACCTGTTCATGATCGGCCAGCTTGTCGAGTCGAGCCACGCGCGAGACGCCTCGAAGGCCGACCGCGTGATCGAGCTGCTCGAATACGACCGCGAGACGTGGGTGATGCTCATGCGCAAGCTGTCGGAGGAGAAGCAGGCGAACACGGACGCTCGCGCAGCGGTGGCGCCGTCGGCCGAGCCCGCTTCGCCCACGGGTGAGCGCGCGGAACTGAGTTTCCAGGCTTGACCGGGCCGGCGGGGTTTCGCTCACGCCGGCACGCCGACGCGCACAAGCGTCGACAGGCGAACGGAGAGACTCTCCATGACGTCGGAGATCCGCACATTGGCGGACATGGCGCGCTCGGCCTCTTGGAGCGCGTCGATGGCGGACAAGGCGATCTGCGGTCCTCCCGCGCGGGCGCCGGCCGTTCCACCGCCGCGCAGGTCGTCACGGATGCGACGGGCCAGGAACGCGAACATGTGCCGAGCCCAGGCCCGGTTGGTCGATTCCTTGCTCGCGTCGGGCTGCTCCTTCATCGAGAGGCCGACCTGCTCGTCGGTCAATCGTGCGAGCTCGGGACCGAGCGTCGCCTGATACGCCCCGCGGAGAGCGGCGGCCAGGCCCGGGCCCACGGCATCCTCCCACGCAAAGAGCCCTCGCCGCGCGGCCAACTCGGCCAGCCCGGGCGAACCGTCGGCGAACCACATCAGCCATGAACGCTCCGCGGCGTGCCTCCCGAGCCCGGAGCGCTGGAGCCAGGTCGCCATGGCCGATTCGCTCAATGGCACGAAGAGCACCGGCTGGCACCGGCTCCGCACCGTTGCGAGCAGTCGGTCGAGCGCGGAAGTGACAAGGATGATGACCGTGCCGGCGGGCGGCTCTTCGAGCGTTTTGAGCAGGGCGTTCTGGCCCGTGGGGTCGATGAGTTCGGCCTCGTCGACAATGAAGACTTTCGAGGCGCGCTGTCCTTGCCCGCTCGGGCTTGACGTCGAGCCGACAGCCGCGAGGCCCGCCGGCTCGATCAGGAACTCGCGGAGCACGTCCACGGCGATGGTGGTCTGCTTGCCTTTGCGGATGCGGTCCACGCGCGAGATCGCCGCGAGCTCCTTGCGGATGATGTGCAGATCGGGGTGGGTTCCTGCGCGCGCCTGCGATGAAGCCGCGGAGCCGTCGCGGGGGTCGAGCAGCGCTCGGGCGAGCGCGCACGCCGAGGTGAACTTGCCGACGCCGTGCGCGCCGTGGAAGATGTACGCGTGGTGGAGCCGACCGCCGTCGACGGCGTCGCGCAGCCGGCCAATGGCGTGCTCCTGCCCGACGATCGAGTCAAGAGCGATTCCGCTCCCCGGCGCGCGTGCCGGTTCCGGGCCGGACTGCTGGGCGGCTTCGTCCACGAGCAATCCTTCGCCCGCATTGCTCCGCGCCGATCGCGTGCTCCTGGATGTCCGCGGGGTGCTCTTGGCCATGCGGCGCAATCCTATCGCTTTGTCAGGGTCACATTCCGCAGCAGCACGTCCTCGCTCCCAAACCGCTCAGCGATCTCCCAATGCCCGGGGAGCATCGCCATGATCTCGTCCAGACCCTTCTGCCCGGCGTAGAGCTCCTCGCGGTTGAACTCGGTGTACACGTAGCGCGTCCGCTGCAGGGCGATCTGCCCCCCGGCGACCACCTGGTCCTCCGCTCCCTGCACATCCGCCCAGATGAAATCGATCACGCCGAGATTCTGTTCCGCGGCGAACGTGTCGAGCTTGACGATCCGCACGCGTGCGGTGCGGTCAAACTTCACCCACGGGAAGATTTCCAGGTGCTTGGCGGGCTTTCGCAGCGAAGACGAGTAGGACCAAGTCTTGATCCCGTGGAGCGGATGCCCCTTGGGCGGCGCACCGCTGGAGAGCTGAAACTCCGCTGTCCCGTCGCGATCGCCGACCGCCGCTTCGACCACTTCGGCAAGTTCATCCGTCTTGTCGCGCCGGATGAGGTACGTGTTTCGGGGGTCGGGCTCGAAGGCGTAGATTCGGGCATGGGGGAAGGTGAACCGGAGGCGCCGGGTGTCGCCGCCGTCGGCTGCGCCGATCTCGAGCACCGTGAGCGGCGCCTCGCAGTCGAAGTAGTGGGGGAGGCGCGCGTAGATCGGGTTCACAGATACATCCCCGAATACGCATCGAGGTTCTTGAGCAGCACGTCGTGATCGAACTTCGCCACCACCTCCCACCGACCGGGCAGGCGCTCGAGGATTCCCTTGAGCCCGAGCTGGCCGCGGTACATCTCGATCTCGGCGAACTCCGTGTACAGCAGGCGCACGCGCGTGAGCGTGTCCTGTGCTCCGGCGATGAACAGGTCCTCGGCTCCCTGCACATCGGCCCAGATGAAGTCCACGTGCCGCAGCGGCGGTTGCTGCTCGGCGCAGAACGTGTCGAGCCGGACCGTCTTGACCTTGGCCGTCTCGCCGAACTTGACCCACGGCACCACGCGCAGGTGCTCGACAGGCTCCTTGAGGGAGCTCGAATACGTCCACGGTTCGGCGCTCCCGCCGCGCGGGGACGGGTCTTCCGGTCCGCGCGGGCGCGATCCGGAGGACAGGCGGAACGTCGCCGTCCCGTCGGTGTCGCTCACCGCGGCTTCGACGACGAACACGCCGCCGGCCGCTCCGCGCGAGGCGACGGGCGCGCGCCGGAGCTTGTGGGCGTTGCGCGGGTCGGGCTCAAAGGCCCAGATGCGCGCCCGCGGAAACATCATGCGCAGCGCCGCCGTGTCCTGCCCGTGGTGCGCGCCGAGCTCGATGATGTTCAGCGCCTGTCGTGCATCGAGCACGCGCGGCAGCCAGTGATAGATCGCGCTCATCGAACCGCCCCTCCCGTCTTGGCATCGCCGGAGCTCAGGCCGTCCAGCTTCGTCACGTTGCGCAGCAGCGCGTCGTCCCCGTAATCCTCGATCACCTGCCAGCGCCCGGGCAATCGCCGGACGATCTCGCCCAGCCCGATCTGCCCCTCGTAAATCTCCTCGTCGGCGTACTCGGTGTACAGGTAGCTAGTTATCGCCAGGGCCCGCTGTCCGCCGGCGATCATCTGGTCCTCTGCCCCCTGCACGTCGGCCCAGATGAAGTCGATCGCCGTCAGCCCTTCACGGGCTGCGAACGCATCCAGCGTCGTCACCGCCACCCGGGCCCGCTGATCGAACTTCACCCACGGCACATGCTCCAGATGCTTCACCGGCCGCTTCAGCGACGACGAATAACTCCACTCTTTCGGCTGGTTCGGCCGGTACATCGGGTCGCCCTTCGGCGGCGTTCCACTCGAGAGCAGCATCTCCATCGTGCCCTCGCGGTCGCCGATTGCGGCCTCCACGATGGTGGCGGCGGCGTCGATCCCGTGCTTGCGCAATCGATAGACGTTGCGCGGATCGGGCTCAAAGGCCCAGAGCCGCGCACCGGGGAAGAGCCGGCGCAGCTCGACCGTGTCCTGCCCGTAATGCGCGCCGATTTCGAGGATCACCGGGTGATCAATCGTCTTCAGCAGATCGGGCAATCGTTCGTACACGTGCATGCGCGCTCGCCCGGTTCCGGCCCGATCCGCGTGCCTCCAGGCACGCCCCCGCCTATCATTGCCCCCCTTTACGGCACGCGACCAGCGTCCACGCCGTTCCGACCCTCCCATGCGGGCCGGTCCGGCCCGTTTCCCCAATCCCTTCGCCCGAGGATCACCCATGAAGGCTACGGAACTCCGCCCCGGCTACGGCGTCAAGATGGACGGCAAGCTCTTTGTCATCACCAACTACGAGCATCGCACGCCCGGCAACCTCCGCGCCTTCATTCAGCTCAAGCTCCGCAACGTCACCACCGGCCAGATCATCGAGAAACGCCTGTCTTCCTCCGACGATCTCGAGGTCATCGACATCGACCGCCGCGAGATGGAGTACCTCTATCCCGAAGGCAAGGACGGCGTCTTCATGGACACCGACACGTTCGACCAGATCAACATCGGCGAAGCCGTCCTGGGCGACGCGCTCCTCTACCTTCGCCCCAACGCGCACTGCACGGTCCTCCTGAACGAAGGGCGCGCCATCCTCGTCGAACTCCCGGCGGCCGTCGAGCTCACCGTCAAGGACACGACCCCCTCGGTCAAGAACGCGACCGTGACCAACGTCCAGAAGGACGCCGAGATGGAAACGGGCCTCAAGACGCGCGTGCCGGACTTCATCGCCATCGGCGAGAATGTCAAGATCAGCACCACCGACGGGTCGTATCTCAGCCGGGCCTGATTCGTCGAGCGGACATGGATCGCGCCCGGCGGGCGCGCGTCATGGGCCGCGCACCGGCACGCCGATACCCTCTGCTGTGCCTGCTTCCGCGCTCCACCCCCGGCCCTCGATGCTCGTGCTCCTGGGCCTTCGCGGCAGCGGCAAGTCCACGATCGGGCGTGCCGCCGCGCTCTCGGGCTCGCCCGCCGTGCCCTTCGTCGATCTCGATGATTTCGTTGCTCAGCGTGCCGGGGTTGAGTCCATCGCGGCGCTGTGGGCCCGCGACGGCGAACCTTCATTCCGCCGCCAGGAGGCCGCTGCGCTTCGTGAGGCCCTCGCGCCCGCGACCGGGACCCCGGCAATTCTCGCTCTCGGCGGCGGCACGCCCACCGCGCCGGGCGCGATCGATACGCTCACCAATGCTCGCGGAGCGCACTCGCTGGTGCTGGTCTACCTGCACGCGGCGCCCGAGGTTCTCCGGTCCCGCCTCGCGCGGACGGATCTGTCACGGCGCCCGGCGCTTCTTCCCGGGGCCGCTCGTGCGGGAGCCGCGGGTGCGGGGGAAGCAGGTGATCCGCTCGCGGAGATCGGCGCGGTGTACGCCGCACGCGATCCGCTCTACCGGCGTCTCGCCGACCACGTGATCGACGCCGATGCGCCTCCCGAAACGGTCGTCGGGCGGGTGTTGAGCGCCTGGTCGAGCGGGCCTCGAGCGCTGCGCGCGCCGCATCAAGGCGGAGCGTCGGGTGTGGGGGAGAGCGCGTGATCCACATCCTCACGATCGTCATCTTCTGCGCTGTGCTCGTCGCGCCGCGCTCGGCGTTCGGCGAGTTTCTCGGGCCCCTCCCGGTTGCGCTCCTCACGCTCCTCCCCGCGCTCGCCGCTGTGACGGGCATGATGGCCGTTTGCTGGGGTTGCCGGCGCCATCTCGAGCGTCGCGGCGACGTCCGTGCCGTGACGCTCGCGGACTGGAGCATCACCCTCACGCAGTGGGTCGTCGTGCTCTGGCACATCGTCGCGCTGGTCGTGCTCGGGTGGCTTGGAGCGGTGCGTGCGGTCGTGGGCGACTGGATCGTGCTCGATGAGCTCCTCGCCGCCGCCCCGCCTCTGCTGGTCTTCATCGCCGGCTGGTGGTCCATCGAGCCCATCGACCGCCTGCTGCGCGAGGCCGCGCTCATGGGCGCGCTCGACCACAGCCGTCCGGTCTACTCCCCGCTCTCACGCGCCGGGTTCGTGCTCCAGCAGACGCGCCACAGCCTGCTCATCGTGCTGGTCCCGGTTGTGGTGCTCGCCGGCTGGTCCGAGTCTCTGGAGTATCTCCTGGCCCGGCTCGCACCAACTTTTCCGAACCTGCTGGGCGGTTCAGACGCCCGGCAGACCGCGCACACCGTGCTTCAGGTCGTGGGCGTGCTCCTGATCTTCACGCTCATGCCCCTGGTCATGCGATTCATCTGGGAGACGACGCCGCTCGGACCGGGTCCGCTGCGCGAACGCCTCGTCGCGCTCTGCCGCCGGCACGGCGTACGCGTCCGCGACATCCTCATCTGGCGCACCCGAGGCATCATGCTCAACGGCGCCGTCATGGGCCTCCTCTCGCCCCTGCGATACGTCCTGCTCACCGACGCGCTGCTCGAACGCCTGCCCGGCAACCAGGTCGAAGCGGTCATGGCCCACGAGATCGGGCATGTTCGCCGGCGCCATGTTCCCTGGCTCGCCGCGGCGCTGCTCGTGAGCGTGGGACTGCCGATGGCCGCGCTCGACCTCGCGGCCGCACGCTGGGGCGAGGCGCTTCCGGTCGGACTTCTCGCCGCGGCGATCCAGCTCTGCGCGCTCGCCGCCGCTGTGGCGCTCGGGCTGGCGCTCTTCGGGTGGATCAGCCGGCGCTTCGAGTGGCAGGCCGACGCCTTTGCGGCTCAGCACCTCAGCGGCATGGCCTTCGCCGGTGTCGATCGGCCCGTCGATCCGCGGATTCTCCCCGAAGCCGCGGAGAACATGGCCGGCGCCCTTCGTGCCGTCGCCCGGCTGAATCACATCGCGCTCAGTCGATTCACGTGGCGGCACGGCTCGATCAGTCGCCGCATCGACAACCTCGCCGCCCTGGCCGGTCAGCGTGCCGATCGGCTCGCCATCGACCGGCACGCAGGCCTCATCAAGGTGTGCGTCGCCGCTGGGTTGTTGACGCTCGTGATTCTGCTGGTGATTCAGGCCTGAAACGGGGCGTCACTTTCGAGTGCTCTTGGCCGCGGCTTCGTACTCGTCGAGCGTCTTCTTCATGCCCGCGCGGAGCGCCTCGGTCGGCGCCGCCGCCGCCGCCTTGGTCAGTGCTTCGAGGGCCTCGGCGTACTCCGCGCGTTCGAAGTGCACGCGCGCCAGCAGCTCGAGGGCGCTCGAATCGAACCCATCCCCAAGCTCGCACGCTCGCCGCGCGATCTCCAGCACCAGCGGCAACTCCTTCCCGCTGCGCCCCGGCGCGCCCAGCATGGCCCACCCCAGGGCCGTGAGCGCCACGCCGTCCTCGCGCAATCGGCCGCGACACAGCTCCATCGCGTACGCACGCGCGGCATCGGGACGAAGCTCGACGAGTGCCTCAAACCGCGTGACCGCCAGCCGCGCGTACCGATCGCCGTCCAGCCGCACGAGCAGGTCCGCCGCCTCCGCCACGCGTTCGAGGTCGTTGTCGGCCACGGCGCGCTGCAATTCCACGAGGAGTTCGACGCCCTGCGCTTCGATCCGGGCCTTCCGCTCGCGCTCGACGCGCTCCGCTTCCTGCGCCCGCGCAAAGTCAAATGTGCCCGCGCGCAGCGACTCGACCGTCCGCGCCAGGTCCCGCGCGCCGGCCGCCGGGTTGCCGATCCACGCCAGCCGCCCGTCGGGAGCCACCACCGCCGCCGCGGGCAGGTTCGAAATCAGCGCCGCGGCGAGCCAAGCCTCGCGCGTCCGTGCCCCATCGTCGAAGATCACCTCGGCGCCGATCGCTTCGCTGCGACGCTCGAGAACCGCAGCAACGCGTTCGAGCGATTCGCCATGCGCATCTGTCCCGGCCACGCCGATCACCCGGACCGTCGGGCGGGCCGGCCCGCTCGCTTCGTCCCCATGGCCGGCCGGCGCGTTGGCCGTCACAACCAGTCGTGACTGCCCTTCAAGACTCCGCCGCGACGGCGCGTTCCAGGACGCCCAGAACACCACGACGAATACCTGGCCGCGCAGCGCCGTGGGTGTCCCCGCCTGCCATCCTTCGGGCGCTTCGCCCCTGATCCACTTCGACGCGATGATCGCCGGCGCCGGGTCACCGACGCTCAGCACCGCCGGTGCCGCCGCCGGCGTGTCGGGGTCAATCACACCATCGGGAGGAGGCTCAGCCCGTGCCGGCCCCGCCACCCGCGCCGCCTCAACCCCGGCGCATATCGCCAGTCCCACCGTCGCCGTCACAACCTGAGGAAGCATGCGGCCTCCGCCCCACCGGCCAAAGGTATGCGCGACGCGATTGCAGCGCAGGAGTCGCGGCGCACGCCGCCCCGCCATGACCGTGAGCATGGGCCGACCGCGGGTTGTCAGGACTGAGCGAACTCAGCACAGCCGAACCGATCGAAGAAGGTTGCAGCCGGCGCCATTCCGTGACACGACGCACGACCCGCCGCGGATGTGCCGCTACAATCCACCCCACCGGCCCCGTCGTCTAGCCCGGTCCAGGACACCACCCTTTCACGGTGGGTACATGGGTTCGAATCCCATCGGGGTCATTGCTGCCGAGGCGAGCACGCACGCGCGTCTTCAGCCGCCACCAAAGTACGCGTTGATGAAGTCCCCAAGATCGTCGGGGTTGATGTCGCCATCGCCGTTGAAGTCCGCGATCGCCGGCGGCGGCGACGAGAAGTACGCGTTGATGAAGTCGCCCAGGTCGTCCGGGTTCAGCGTCCCGTCGTTGTTGAAGTCGGCGATGTGCGTGAAGAGCAGCGACACGCTGCCGTAGAACGTCTCGACTTTCCTGGCCGCGGGCAACCCGATGATCTGCGTCGAGTCGAACGTGCCCGTGGTGGCGCCGGTGATCACATCGAAGAGCGTGCCCAGCGGCGCGGCAAACCCCGTGGCCAGCCGGACGCTGAGCGTGCCCGCGAGCGCGCCGGTGCCGCCGATGTCCAGCCGGCCGAACGTCTCCGAGTCCGTGAGATCGAACTCGATCGCGCCCGTCGATCCCTGCGAGTAGTCCCCCGCGACACTCGCTGAGCCGCCGGCGCCCAGCGTGAACAACCCCTCGTTGATCAGCGGCACGAACGGGCCGAGAATCATCACGGCATCTTCGACCCGGAAGGTGTCGCCCGCGAGCAACAACGCGCTGATCTCGGCGAGACTCAGTTGCTGAATGTCGACTATCACGCCGCCGGTGATCGTTCCGGCAAGGTGCACCTCGTCGTTCCCCGAAGTGCCGATGATGGTCAAGTTTCGGCCGGGCATATCCGCCGTTGTCGTTCGATCGTTCTGCAACCCCACCAGCGCGTCGTTGAGCAGCACCCGCAGGTCGGCGGTCAGCGTCACTCCGCCGATGAGCAGGTCCGCGGTCGAGATTGACACCTCGACCGGTGGGCCGTCGCTGGTGCTCACGTTGTCGAGCCGGAAGGAGGCGCTGCCGCCCTGGCCGGTCAGCGAGGACTGGTCGTGGATCGTGATGACGTCCACGCCGAGCGATCCCGATGTCCGAAGGTCACCCAGGAGCGAAATCTCGGCATACTCCCGCGACGTGCGATCGTCGAGGATTCCGCCGTTGTTGATGGTCACCAGCCCGTCGCTCGTGCCGGTTGTCCCGGCGTCGAGCACGAGCGTGGTGCCCGCGTCGATGGTCGTGGTCGAGCCCGCGGCCATGCTCAGGTTCACCGGCGCGCCGGCCCCGCCGCCGATGGTCACGATCCCGCCGCCCGCCGGCGCGACCAGGGCCGACCCGTTGAGCGCGATCGCGGCCAGCGCCGCCCCCGGCGCGCCACCGAAGAAGAACCCCGCCGCGAGCAGGTTGAACGCGCCGCCCAGCGCGATGGTGAACACGGCTTCGTCGAGCAACACGTTCCCCGACATCCACGCCGCGGTGCCCTGGACAAGGAAGTTGCCGGTCAGGCTGATCGGAGAGCTGCCCGAGTCGATGGTGTAGGTGGTCCCCGGCGCGAAGAAAGCGTCGCCGTCGCCCGCGAGCGTGCCGCCGAGTTGCACGAATCCGCCGTTGAACTGGATCTCGCCGCCGCGGGTGAGCGTGCCGCCGGTCATGCGGAACTCGCCGTTGATGACGGAGCTGTCCGCGACGGTGAGCGTGCCGTTCGACAGCGTGATGTTCTCCTGCGAGGTGATCGATCGCACGCTGCTGGCCCCGCCGCTGTGCGTGATCGTGAATGTCCCGCCGGGGATGTCGATCACGACGTCGTCATTCGCGCCCGGAAGGACGCCCTGGGCCCAGTTGGCCGGATCGTTCCAGTCGCCGCCGGCCGGGCCGATCCACGTGCCGATGACGGGCGCAACGATGTCGATTCGAACCTGGGTGGGCGTCTGCACGAGCTCCGCGCGCACCCCCCCGGGGAAGCCCGGGAGCGACAGCGTGGTGAACTGCCCGTTGATCATGCCGGCGAAGATCTCGAAGCTCTGTCCGACCATGGGCGAGTTGGTGTCGAGGAAGTCGACGACGAGCGTGCCGCCGAGCGTGATGTCGTTGTTCGTAAAGACGCGCGGCGCCGGGAAATCGCGCAGGAGGAACACCGTGACCACGTTGTCCGGTCCCATCGTGACCGTACCGCCCACGTCGAGCACGGATTCAGGGAACATCTCCAGCCGCGACATTCCGCTCAGGTTGACGTCGCCGTCAAATCGAACCTGCGCATCGGTCCGGATGTTGAGCGCGCCGTTGATCTCCCCCGAGTACCCGCCCGTGGAAGTGAACGACGACAGCCCTTCGAAGGTGATCGTTCCGCGGTTCTGCGTATCGCCCGTGAGCGAGACCACGCCCGGGGTCGTCCCGCCGCGGATCGTAATGTCGCCGCCGTTGCTCAGCCCGCCGGCCTGCACGTGCCCGGCGTCCACCAGCAGCGTCGCGCCGTTGGAGAGCGTCCCCGCCGAGTCAAGCGTCGCGCCGTTCCGCACCGTGACCATCGAGTCTGAGCGGATGAGCACCGACCCGGTCTCGAGCACGGTGACGCCCGACAGATCGATCGAGCTCTCGTTGTCCGTGTTCACGCTGTCGACCTGGAACGTCTGCGCCCCGGCGGCGTTCACGCTGCCGCGATCCAGCACCAGCGCGCCTCCCGTCACCGACCCGCCGTTGATGAGCAGGGAGGCCATGTTCTGCAACCGCAGAATCGCGGCCGCGCCCACATCGAGCGCGCCGCCCGATTCGACGGTCGTGATCGCGCTCGCGCCGCTGCCCGTGTACCCACCGGTCGCCGTCACCGTGGTCCCCGCGCCGATGCTGTGCCCGGCGCGGTTGTCAAACAGCCCACCGACATTGACCACACCGTTCACGCCTCCAAACGTGCCCTCGTTCAGCACGTCGATATCGACGATGAACGTGCCGCCCGCGGAGACCGCGGTCGTGCCCGTCGCGGCGTTGGTGTAGGTTCCCTGAATGCGAATGGCGCTCGGCCCCGGCACCGAAAACGTGCCGGTGTTGTCAATGGAGTTGGGGAAGATGACCGGCGCATTGACGCCCAGGAAGCCGCTGTTGAGCAGCATGTTGCCGACCAGTTGCGGGAACGTCGTCAACGCGCCCAGCAGCGACACGCTGGCTTGATTCGTCGTCACCGCCGCGGGGAAGTTCAGCGCGGCCGGCAGGTTCGACCCATCGCCGATGTTCCACGTCCCGCCGAGCAGCTCGCCGCCGGTCAGTTGCACGACCGAGCCGGCGCTGAGCGTGCCGCGCTCGACCCTGACCGTGCCCAGCGAGTCGAGCGTGCCGATGGACACGTCCGCGAGCGTCCGCACCGTGGCGCCGGGGGCCACCGCGACCAGGCCGGGGTACGCGCCGTCGGCAATCAACGCCAGGAAGCCGCCCGTTCGGACCTGGACATTGCCGCTGCCCGTGAGCGAACGAGCGACACTCAGCGTGCCCGACTGCACTTCGAGCGTCCCGTCGACCTGGTGCGGCGTGCCCGTCCCGCCGAGGAACTGCGACCCCGACCCGCCGAACGACATCGTCCCCAGTGCGCCGACTGTCAGCGGCCCCGCCCATGTCGCCGCTACGTCGCAGTTGGTGCGCCCGGACTGGATCGTCCACGAGCCCGCCGGCCCGAGGCCGATGCCCATCGACGCGCCCGGGTTCTGCTCAAAGTTCATCGTTCCGCTGCCGGTCTGCACATAGTCGAAATCGCCCGAGATGGACGTCGACCCGTCGATGGCCCGCCATGTCGAGTTGACATTGGTCGTGACATTGAACTCGGCCGAAGACGTGAACGTGAACGTTGCATTGCGCGAGTTCACGTCGCCGCCCTCCCACTCGACGCGGCTGACCGTGAAGAACGTGCTGTCAAACGACGTGGTGCCGTCCGTGATGGTCAGCACGCCCGGGATGATGATTCCTCCCGGACCGTGAATCGCCCCGCCACGGGTGTCGAAGGTCACCACGGTCATCGTGCCGTTCGCCTGCGTGAACACCGTCCCCTCAAGAGTGATGCTGAACGTGTTCGAGTCAGCGTTCACCGTGAGCGCGCCCGACATCAGCAGCAGCGGCTCCGACGAATCCACGCTCCGCACATTCGCCGTCGTGTCAAACGTCACCGCGGCGATCGCCGCGTCGCTGGGAATCACCACGTCATCGCCCGCGCCGGGGAGTCGTACGAGGTCCCAGTTCGACGCCGTGCGCCAGAGGCCGTCGCCGGCCGCGCCGGTCCAGGTGATGACCGTTCCTGTGTCAGGATCAACCTGGTACACGACGCTCGTCGGCGTGTAGGTGATCCGCGGGGTGAGGCCCGTCGGCGCGCTCGGCAGGTTCACCGTCGTGAACTCGCCCACTATCGTGCCCGCGTCAAGGATCGTCGCCGAGTCCCCGGCTGTCGGTTGATAACCACTCTGCCCCTGCACGTTGAGCGTCCCGGCGACCGTGGCCGTGCCGTTCGCGGTCACGCCCCCTGCCAGGGTTGTGCCACCCAGGTCAAGGACCCCCACGGTCATCGACGTGCCCGCGCCGAGCGTGAGTGTGTCCAGCAAGAACGACGATCCGGCGTCGAGGAACATTTCCGCCGCGTCGGCAAACGTCAACGACACAAGCGACCTGCTCGCGCCTCCGCTCAGGTACAGGGAGCCATCACCGCTGACGCGCAAATTGGTGCCGAAGTCAGGGATGTCGGCGTTCGCGCCGAGAAGCAGGATGTCGGCGATCACGTCTTCCACGAGGCGCTCGAATCGGATCGTTGCGGGATTCTGCAGGCCAAGGGCTTCGTAGCGCCCCCCGCCCAGCGTCGTGCCCTGGATGTTGACGAGATTGGGAATCGAGAGATGCGCCGTCGCGCCCGGCGTGCTCGTCGGCGTCGCAATGACATTGCCCTGGTTGTCCAGCTCGGCGAAGACCTCGGCGTCGCTCTCCGCCGTGAGCGTCGCTCCCGCATGATTGACGATCGTGGACGTGCCCACGACCGCCCAGGTGACGCCGCCATCGGTTGTCAACCGCAACCGGATCGCGCCGCCGGCGAAGTTGTTGAACGCGGCATTCTCCTGGAAGACCTGCGCGACAAAGAAATCCGCATCGCCGTGATTGTCGACATCGGTCGCCAGCGTCACCGCGCCGGGCGTCAGGCTGTTGCTCGCCATGAGATTCGCGCCGGGAGCGATCTCGACGCCGCCGGCGCTGGCGAGGCGCGACCCGCCCTCGAGCGTGAGCGAATCGGTCACGCGCACGCGCGCGGCCCCATCGAGGAGCCCCTTGACCGTCGTGGCCGCGTTCAGATCGGTGTTGACCGTCGCCGTGAGCGTCGCGCCCGTGTTGATGCCGAGCGAGCCGGTGAACGCCGCGAGGGACACATCAGTTATCGTTACGCCGTCATTGATCGTGAGCACGCCGTCGCCCTGCAGCGATGAGCCCGGCAAATACCGCCACAGACCTCCATGCTGGATCGTCGCGCCGCCGCCCAGCTCGATCACCCCGCGGTTCTCGCCGCCCGACAGCGCCTCGAAGCTTCCCGCCTGCGCGTTCAAGCGCCCCGTCGGCGCGACCGACACGCGGACCGGCGCCCCGGCATCGACAATCCGCACCGCGCCGCTGCCGACCTTGTTCAGCGTCCCTTCAATCTCGACGCTGTTCTCACCGCCCGAACCGCTGAAGACGATCTGCCGCGGCAATCCAACGTCAAGCGTCAAAAGCTGATTGAGCGGAATCACGACCGCGCCGTCGTTCATGTCGAACGTCAGGTCATCGGGCAAGCCCGTGGGAAAGACTTGCTGGAACGTGACCACAAACCGTCGTCCCACGCCCAGCAGCCCGCCGCTGTTGCTCAGGTAGTTGAACACGCTCCCCGGCTCGCCGCTGCCCGAGAGCGTGCCCGCGCCCGAGGCGATGCCGCCTCCGTGCCAGTTGAGCGTGCGCACGACGATGTCGCTGGTGCCGCCCGCTTCCCCGAGCAGTTCGAGCCTCGTCAACGTGACCGGCGCCGGAGCATTGAAGTTCACCACGGCTACCGGAGCAATCGTGACGACGCCCGTCGTCGTGTGCGCGCCGAGGATCTCCGCCGTGACGTCCTCATAGAACACGTCCACGGCACCCGCGATCTGCGACTGCGCATCCAGCACCCAGTCGCCCCCGAGTCGAACCGCCGCGCCCGCGGCCCCGGTGATCGTCCCGCTCGAGGTCCCGTCCGAGTCCAACGTCGCCGAACCCGCGGCGATGTCAAGCGTCGCCCCGAGATCGATGTCAAACAGATCGTTCTGCAGCGCGTTGGACCTGAACTCCAGGCTGCCCACCCCCGTCTTGGCGTTGTAGCCTTGCACACGCCACGTGTACGAGTCGGACCCGCCGCTGGCGACCTGCACGGCCAGCGTCGCCCCGTCGGGCACGTTGAACGTCGACGTGTCAAACTCCATCCCATGCCCCGGCGCGAACGCGCGCACGGACCACGTATACGCCCCCGTCGGCAGGTTCACCGTCGTGCTCTCAAACTTCACGGGCCGGTCGAACGTGACTTCCCGGTCAGACCCGGCCGCCAGCACCGCGACCGATGGACCTGAGAATCGCGTCCCGCCCGCGCCAGTGAACGACGCCGTGCCCGTGATCGTCGCCGGTCCCGCGAAATCAACATTGCCCGGACCGGCGATCTCGCCGTGAATGGTCGCGTCGGCGGCAATCGTGGTATCCGTCAGAAAGTTGGCGGTGCAGCCGGCGCCGAGCGTGAGGCTGCCGGCGTAGTCGAACTGGCCGCCCTGCACATCCATGGTGCACGTGCCCTCGGGGAGGAGCGGCTCGATCGTCAGGCTGCCTTCGCCGCTGACGGTGCCCGAGTGCTCCATGTGCCCGATGCGGAGGAACGCTGCAAACGCGAGCGAAAGTTCCATGTCCGCGAGGTGGCGCAGCTCGTCAACCACCATCGATTCGCCGACGCCCGAGCCCCGGAACAGCGCGGGGTCGCCCTCCGATCCGCCATTGAAGAACGACAGGTTGGACGATCCGCGGGTGAACGTGACGATCCCTGGCGCCGACACTTCAAACAGCCCCTGGTTGTCGATGAGGTTGACGCCGCCGACCGCCGTCCAGGCCGCCACTGCCTGCGCGTTGAAGGTCCCACCCGGCGCATTGCGCAGCGTGCCCCCGCTGGTTTCGACATTCCCGCCGGTCCAGTTTGCCGTGCCCTGGTTCTCGAGCGTGCGTGCGAGGGTCTTGAGCCCGGTGGTCTCGATGTTCAGCACACCCGCCGAGTCGATGATCGTGCGTCCCGATCCGCTCATCGCCCCGCCGCTCCACGTCGAAGCGCCCGTGAGCATGATGTCTCCGGACCCGTCGAGCGTCCCGCCCGAGAGCGCGAGCCCCGCCCACGTCTGGGCCGCATTGATGATCGCCGCCGTCCCCGCGCCCGAGATGATCACGGCGCCGCTGGGCGTAAGTGCGTTGGCGATCGTCGTCGTGCCGCCCAGGAACGAGACCATACCCGTCGGCGTGATCATCGCGGCACTCAGGTCGTGGCTGCCCCCGGCGAACCGAACGCTCCCCGCGCCCGTGATCATCGATCCCGGCGCGTGCGTCGTGGTGCCGTCAAGCTCAAGCGTCGCGCCCCCGGCGATGTTGATCACGCCCGCGTTCGAGCCGCCCGAATCCATGTCGAACGTGAACGTGTTCACGTTCACCACGCCGGTGGCCAGGTTGTTGAACGGCAGAGGCGCCGGGAAGTCAATCAGGTTGAACACTGCATTGACGCTGACGGTCCCCGCGTTGTTGAACGCGTTCACGCCCGTCTGGCCTTGCCAGCTCACGCTGGAGTTCGCATTGAACACGCCGCCCGCCGCGTTCGCAAAGGTCCCGCCGCGCACGAACACCTGCCCCGCCAGGTGCGTGGTGGTCCCCAGGTTCTCAAGTGTCCGCGAGAGCGTCAGGCCGCCGCTCGTGAGCGTCGCCGTCGCGCCGGGTGCGATCCGCGTCGTGCCGCTCCCGTTGAGCGTTGCCCCCGGGAGATCGACGGCGCCCGTGAACGTCACCATGCCCGATCCGCCCATGATCCCCGCGATGGTCGTCGCCCCGCCGATGGTCACGTCGCTGTTGAAGTTCACCGTGGTCGCCGGCGAGCCGAACGACTGCATCACGAACCCGCCCGTGGTCGCCAGCGCGGCGTCAAAGGTGTGCGTGCCGGAGGTGAAGCGGACCGCACCGTCGCCGTCGATGATCGAGCCGGGCTCGTACGTGCGATCGGATGCGAGCACGAGCGTCACGCCCGCGCCGACGTGAATCTGCCCGAAATTGCTCCCCAGCGCATCGATCGTCAGCATGCGCGTCCCCGATGGAGACGTGACGTTGATCACCGCGCCGGTGTGATCGGCGTCGCCGTTCTCGAACACGAGCGTGAACGCATTGTCCACGAACAGCCCGTTCGTGCCGGCCGAGAACGCCACGTTCATGGTGCCCAGGTTGCGCACCACGCTCGTGCCCCCCTGCGCGTTCCACGCGAACGGATCCAGGTTGAAGACCCCGCCCGGCTCATTGATGAACGTCCCGTCAAACGAGCTCACGTTCCCCTGCGTCCACGCCGTTGTGCCGAAGTTCTCGATCGTGCGCCGGAGCGTCTTGAGGCTGAACGTGTTCATCGTGAGCGTCGCGCCCGGGTCGATCCGCGTGACGCCCGACCCGCTCATCGTCCCGCCCTGCCACGTCAGTGCGCCGGTGACCACGACTGTGCCCGCGCCGCTCAGCGTCCCGCTGGTGAGCGTCAGGGTCGCCAGCGACTGGTTCGCCTCGAATCGCACCTCACCCGACCCGCTGATGGTCACCGGGCCGCTGGTCGTGATCGTGTCGCGCAGCGTGACGATCCCGCCCGAGACTCCGAACGATCCCGTGAGCGCGAACGTGCCTGCCGCAAAATCGCCGTTGCCCGCAACGCCCAGGAACCCGCCGTCACCCGAGATCATCGAGCCCGGCAACGTCGCAAACGTCGCCCCGGTCGTGGCATTCAGGCGCAGCTCCCCGCCCGGCATCACGCTCATCAGCCCCTCGTTCGTGCCCCCGCGCCGCAGCTCGAAGCGCCCGCCGTTCACCGTCACCACGCCGCCGGCCGCGTTCTCAAACGGCACGCCCATCCCCAGCGTCGACGTGCTCGTCGCCGTCAGCACGAGCGCGCCCTCATTCACGAAGGCATTGGTGCCCGCGGTGTTGTTCCAGAAGTTCGTCGAGGTCGCCGTGAGCATCCCGCCCGCGCGGTTGACAAACTCGGCGTTGCTCACGTTGATCGTGCCCGTCGACACCGTGACCGTCCCGAAGTTCTCAATGTCGCGCTGCAGCGACTTCGTCCCCGTCCCCAGCGCCAGCGCGGCTCCCGGCGCGATCCGCGTGCCGCCGCTCCCGCTCATCGTCCCCGATATCCACGCAAACGTGCCCGTGAACTCCAGATGTCCCGCGCCGCTCAGCGTCCCGTTGCTCAGCGTGAACGCCTGGCCGATCGTCCGGTCCGCCGGGAACTCCAGCGTCGCCCCGGCGTTCACCTGGATCGTGCCGTCATGAAGAAGCGAGCCTTCAAAGACATGCACGCCGCTCTGAAACACCACGTTGCCGGTCCCGGAGATCGAGCTCCCCGCGGCGTGCGTCTGCGCCCCGGCAAACTGCACCGTCCCCGGCGCGTTCACCGTGATCTCGCCGTATCCCACCGCGCTCCCGAATGCCATCGTCCCGCTCGACACCAGAATCACCGCTCCCGCCCCCAGTGAGATCGGCAGCGCCGCGTTCCCGAGCGTCACCGTGCCGCTCCCCGCCGTCCGCTGGAGCGTCCCGTCGATGCGCAGTTCGTTCCCCGCGCCCGTGCCCGTCATCGACGCGCTCGCGTTCGCCGACAGCGTCCCTCCCGCGCCGATGATGAACGTCCCGCCGTTGGCCACGCTCACGTTCCCCGACGTCCACGCACCCGCGCCGAGCACCTCGATCGTGCGAGAGAGCGTCCGGGGGCTCAGGCCCATCGACAGCGTCGCCGCCGCCTCGATCGTCGTCGTCCCCGCGCCCGACATCGTCCCGCCGTTCCAGTTCATCGTCCCCGTCACCGACAGATCGCCCGCGCCCGTCACCGTGCCCGACCCGCTGAGCGTGAACGTGCCCGCGATGCTCGACGCTTCCGCGATCGTGAGCGTGCCGCCCGAGATCGTGATGTTCTCCGCGCACATCAGGCTCCGGATCGACTGGCTCCCCGTCGTCGAGTTGAACACGATCGTCGGGCTCGCGCCGACGTCGATGATCGCATCGTCACCCGGCCCGGGAAGCACGTCCCCCGCCCAGTTCGCCGCATCGTGCCAGTTCGTGCCGTTGCCCGTCGGCCCGCCGTCCCACATGATCATCGCCAGCAGCTTTCGCGGCTCCAGTTGCTCGAGCATCCGCTCGCGCGCGTTCCACGCTCTCGCCTCGACGCCCTTCCGCGCGCCGCGCCACGTCCCCGCACGGCTCATCAGTCCCACCGGTCCTCGCGTGCGAACGTCCATGCGGCACCTCCTCGCCCCTCAGCTCGCCGCGCCGCTCTCCGCCCTCCGGCAGCGCGGGCGCGGCCTCGCCTTGGGCTCTCACTCATTCACGCCGAACGCGGTTCCACCCCGTCATCCCTTTTGTTCGCACGCCGTTCGCACGCCGCAGGTCCGAGATTCCCGCCAGTACCATCTCAAGGCCGCGTGTTCATGTGCCGGAGCCTTGCCTGCTCCGGCGGCCCGGCCGACATCAGCTTTGTGAGCGTGCCCTCCTTCGCCGCCCCCGAGCCCTTTCCATGCACTCGAACCCGGGCGAAACCAGGCAACTTCTCGCCGACGCCGCCGCAGGCGACGAGCTTGCCTCGCGCCGGCTCGCGCCGGTCGTCTACGAGCAGCTCCGCGGCCTCGCCCGCGCGTACCTCCGCCGCGGCTCCGCGCGAGATTCCGTCCTCCAGACCACCGCCCTCGTCCACGATGCCTTCGTCCGCCTGCTCGGACGCGACGACATCGTCTGGGAGAGCCGCGCCCACTTCTTCGCCGTGGCCGCCCGCGCCATGGGTCAGATCCTCGCCAGCGACGCCCGCCGCCTCCGCGCCCTCCGCCGCGGCGGGCCGGGAATTGCAGGTTCGGAAGCGGGTGGAAGTCACGGCGCTCCGCGCGTCCGCCTGTCCCTCGACGCGCTCGACCCTGCCGCCCCGGCCAGCGCCGACGACGCGTCCGGTTCCATCGACCCCGTCGCCCTCGATTCCGCCCTGCGCCTCCTCGGCACGCTCGACGAGCGCCAGCTCCGCATCGTCGAGATGCGCTTCCTTGCCGGCATGACCGAAGACGAGATCGCCAGCGTCCTCCGCGTGTCGCGTTCCACCGTCGAGCGCGAGTGGCGCGCCGCCCGCGCCTGGCTCAGCGCCGAGCTGCGCCGGAGCCGCACATGACCCCGCAGCGCCACCAGCAGATCAAGGAGCTCTTTCTCCGGGCGTGCGACCTGCCTGTGCCCGAGCGCGAGCCCTTCCTCGACCGCACCTGCGCCGCCGACCCCGACCTCCGCGCCGCCGTCCTCGAGCACCTTCACGCCGATCTCGCCCCCGACCCGGCGCTCCACACTCCGGGCGATCGCGCCGCCCTCGACCGCCTGCTCGACGCCGAGCGGACACGCCGCGACGCCGAGCACGACCCCATCCCGCGCCGCATCGGCCGCTACCAGGTCATCCGCCTGCTCGGCCAGGGCGGCATGGCCTCGGTCTACGAAGCCCAGCAGGACTCTCCGCCGCGACGCGTCGCCCTCAAGATCATCCGGCCCGGACTCGTCTCCTCGCGCGCGCTCCGCCGCATCGAGATCGAAGCCGAGCTCCTCGGCCGCCTCGTGCACCCCGGCATCGCCCGCATCTACGACGCCGGCGTCGCCGAGATCGAAGGGCCCGCCGGGCTCACCACCGTTCAACCCTTCTTCGCCATGGAGCTCATCGAAGGCGATCCGCTCGACGCCTTCGCCGATCAGCACGCCCTCAGCACGCGCGACCGCCTCGCGCTGGTCGCCCGGGTCTGCGACGCCCTTCAGCACGCCCACCAGCGCTCCGTCATTCACCGCGACCTCAAGCCCGCCAACATCCTCGTCGCCGCCGCCACCGACACCCGTGAGAATGAACCCTGCCCCAAGATTCTCGACTTCGGCATCGCTCGCGCCGCCGACGACTCGCTCCATACGCGCTCCCTCGCCACCGACCCCGGCCTCGCCTTCGGCACCCTCCCCTACATGAGCCCCGAGCAGCTCGCCGGCGACCCTCGCTCCGTCGACACCCGCGCCGACATCTACGCCGTCGGCGTCATCCTCTACCAGCTCCTGGCCGGCCGCCTTCCCTTTGATGCCGCCACCACCACCCTCCCCGAAACCATGCGCTGCATCCGCGAGGTCCGGCCGCCGCGCCTCGGCCGCATCGACCCGCGCTTCCGCGGCGACATCGAAACCATCGTCGACAAGTCGCTCGAAAAGGACCCCGCGCGCCGCTACCAGTCCGCCGCCGAGTTCGCCGCCGACATCCGCCGCTGCCTGAACGATGAGCCCATCGCCGCCCGGCCGCCCAGCACGCTCTACCAGCTCGCCAAGTTCACCCGCCGCAACCGCGCGCTCGTCGCCGCTTCGCTCGCCGCCGTGATCATTCTGCTCGCCGGCGCCGCCGTGAGCGCCTCGCTGGCCATCCGCGCCACCCGCGCCGAGGCGAGCGCCCAGCGCCGCCTTCGCGAAGCCGAGCAGGCCCAGCTTCTCGCCCAGGCCCGTAGCGCCGAGGCCCTCACCGAAGCGGGCAAGTTCCAGGCCGTCACCACCTTCCTCCACGACGTCCTCTCCCGCCCCGATCCCGTGAGCGCTTCGGGCTCATCTGAAGTGACCGTCCGCGAGGCCATGGCCTACGCCGTCTCGCGCATCGACGCCGGCGACCTCGCCCAGCAGCCCCTCATCGAATCCATCGTCCTCACCACCGTCGGCAACGTCTACCGCTCTCTCGGCGATTTCGAGGCCGCCGAGTCCCTCCTCCGCCGCGCGGTCGATCTCGCCCGCACTGCCGAGCCCTCGGGCGTCAATCCCGATCTTGCCCAGGCGCTCAACAAGCTCGGGCGCATCTGCCATGAGCGCGGCAAGTTCGCCGACGCCGAGGCCCATTTCGCCGAATCGCTCCGCCTCCTCACGCTCCTCCACGGCCCCGCGCACGAAGACGTCGCCAAGCTCCACAGCAACCTCGGCGTCGCGTTCATCCTCCAGGGTCGCTTCGCCGACGCCGAGCCTCACCTCCGCACCGCCCTCGATCTCCGCCGGCGCATCTTCGCGCCCGCGCATTCCGAGATCGCCACCTCCGCCAACAACCTCGCCGTGCTCCTCCACGCCCAGGGCCGATTCCGCGACGCCGTCGCCCTTTTCGAGCAATCCCTTGACATGGACCGAGCCCTCCGCGGGCCCGTTCACACCAACGTCGCCACCACCCTCGCCAACCTCGCCCGCTCGCTCGCGCTCCTCGGCGAGCTCGAACGCGCCGAAGTCCTCGCGCGCGAATCCGTCGAGATCAAGATCCTCACCGTCGGCCTCGATCATCCCGATGTCGCCGTCTCCCTCACCACCCTCGGCAGCATCCTCCGCGACCGCGCCGCCCTCGACGAAGCTCGCTCCACCCTCGACCAGGCCCTCCGGATCGGCACGCGCTTCCACGGCTCAACCCACTTCCGCGTCGCCACCACGCTCCATCATCAGGGCCTGCTCCTCGCCGAAAGCGATCAACTCGAAGCCGCCGCCGAAACCCTCGCCCGCGCCCGTGATGTCCGAATCGCCGCCGAAGGCCCCGCGCACCCCGAAGTGCTCCTCAGTGTCACCGAGCTGGCGCGCGTCCGTCTGCGCCAGGGCCGCGCGGCCGATGCTCAAGCCCTGCTCGACGCCGGCCTCCTCAAGGTCGATCCCGCCCTTCCACCAACCCACTGGATCATCGCCGCCGCCCGCGCAGCGCTGGGCGAATCGCTCGCGGCACTCCATCGCCCCGGCGCCGCCGCTCAGGAATTTCGTGCCGCCCTCCCGGGCCTTGACGCCGCTTTCGGTCCGACGCACCCTCGCGCCACGCGCTGCCGGGACATGCTCCGTCAAGTGTCGCCGACCGCGCCCGCCGGGTGATCCGCGCCCGTCTTCACGCCCCCGCCGTTGCCTTGTCGCGAGCCTGCCGCTCCGCACGCTTCCGCGCGCCCTCATCCAGAATCCGCTTCCGCAGCCGGATGTTCTTCGGCGTGATCTCCACGAGTTCATCATCCTCGATGTACTCGAGCGCCGCCTCCAGCGACAGCTTCCGCGAACCCTTCAGCACCACCGTCTGCTCCTTGCTCGCCACGCGGAAGTTCGTGAGCTGCTTCATCCGCGTGATGTGGAACGGCAGGTCGTTGTCCCGGTTGTGCTCTCCCACGATCTGACCCGCGTACACCTTGTCCCCCGGCACCACCATGAGGATCCCGCGGTCCGCCGCCTGCTCGCACGCATACCCCGTCACGTCGCCCCCCTCCGTCGCGATGAGCACCCCGTTCTGCCGGTGCGGCGTCTCGCCCGTCATCGGGGCATACTTCAGAAACGAGTGGTGCATCGTCGCCTCGCCCCCGCTCACCGTCATCACCCGCGACCGCAGGCCGATGATCCCCCGCGACGGAATCTCAAACGACAGGTGCGTGAGCGTGTCGCTCCGCTGGTCCATGTTCTTCAGTTCCCCGCGACGCGACGCCACCATCTCCATGATCGCGCCCACCGCCGACGGCGGACAATCAAACACCAGGCTCTCCACCGGCTCGCAGATCGTCCCGTCGATCGCCTTGGTGATCACCTCCGGCTTCCCCACCGTCAGCTCAAACCCCTCGCGCCGCATCGTCTCCAGCAGAATTCCCAGGTGCAGCAGCCCGCGCCCCGACACCGCAAACTCGTCCCCGTTCCGCCCCGGCGCCACGCGCATCGCCACGTTCGTCTGCAGCTCCCGCTCCAGCCGCTCGCGGATCTGCCGGCTCGTCACCATCGTCCCTTCCGTCCCGCCGAACGGCCCGTCGTTGATCCGGAACACCATCGTGATCGTCGGCTCATCCACCGTCACCGGCGGCAGCGCCTCCGGGCTCGCCGGGTCGCACAGCGTGTCCCCGATGTCCACCGACTCCAGCCCGACCACCGCGCACAGATCGCCCGCGTGCACCTCGTCGGTTTCCACGCGCCCCAGCCCCGCAAACCGGTACAGCTTCCCGACCTTCGACATCTGCCGCTTCCCGTCGCGCTTGATCGAGCACACCTGCTGGCTCGGCTTGATGCTCCCCGAGTACACCCGCCCGATCCCGATCCGCCCGACATAATCCGAATAGTCCAGCGTGCACACGAGCATCTGCAGCGGCTTGTTCGCGTCGTCCTTCGGCGCCGGCACGTTCCGGATGATCGCCTCGAACACCGGCCGCAGGTCCGTCCGCTCCCCGTTCTGAATGTCGTCGGTCGCCCACCCGTCCCGTGCCGACGAATACACCGTCGGAAAGTCCAGCGCGATGTCCTCCGCCCCCAGCTCCACGAACAGCCCGAACACCTCGTGGTGCACATCGATCGGCCGCGCGCCCGGCCGGTCGCACTTGTTGATCACCACCACCGGCTTGAGCCCAAACTCCAGCGCCTTGGTCAGCACGAACCGCGTCTGCGGCATCGGCCCGTCAAACGCATCCACCAGCAGCAGACACCCGTCCGCCATCCGCAGCACCCGCTCCACCTCGCCGCCGAAGTCGCTGTGCCCCGGCGTGTCCAGGATGTTGATCAGGTACGTCTTCCCATCCGCGCCCGTGTAGTTCACCGCACAGTTCTTCGAGAAGATCGTGATCCCGCGCTCGCGCTCCAGCGGGTTGCTGTCCATGATCAGCCCGTGCTGCCCGCCCTGCAGCTTCTCCAGCTCCCCCGCGCGAAACTGCCCCGATTGAAACAGGAGCTTGTCCACCAGCGACGTCTTCCCGTGGTCGACGTGGGCGATGATCGCAACATTCCGGATTTCAGGGCGCGTCGTCATGAGTGCTCGGCTTCAGGTCCTTCGGGCCCCGCCTTCCGCCTCGCGCTCCGAGCGCTCCGATACGCCGCCGATCAATTCGGTCTGCGTTCGGTCCTCCCCGGGATCGTTCACTCGAGTGGACGGAGGCGTGACAGGTTCGCGTGGGTGCAAAGAATAGGCGCGCGCCCCCTCCAAAACCCTCCACTCACCCACGACGACTCGCAACTCTTCGCGCATCCTTCCCAACAAGCCCCCGTCACCTCACCCGGAGACTCACATGCTCACTCGCCGCGCCTTTGCCGTGCTTCTACTCATGGCCGCCGCCGGTCAGGCCGGATGTTCTTCCGCCGGCTGGTCCACCGTCAAGGGCTCCCAGTCCCTCGAACGCGACCACCTCGCCGCCTCCCCGCTCCGGGCCGAGACCGTCAACGGCTCCATCACCATCAAGGGCGGTCACGGCGACCTCGTCGCCATCTCCGCCGACATCCGCGCCCGCTCCGCCGAACGCCTCCAGCTCGTCGAGCTCCGCGCCGAACGCCAGGACGACGGCGTCCTCAAGGTCTGGATCGACTGGCCCGACGGCTCGCGCCTCAGCAACGAAGGCGCTTCCCTCACCATCCTCCTCCCCGACGTCCAGGACCTCACCGCCAAGACCTCCAACGGCAGCATCCGCGTCGAATCCGCCTCGGGCGACGCCGACCTCACCACCTCCAACGGCTCCATCACCGTCACCAACCAGGACGGCGCTGTCCGCGCCGCGTCCAGCAACGCTTCCATCACCATCACCAGCCCCGTCGGCGAAGTCGATCTCTCCACGTCCAACGGTCGCATCCAGGTCTCCGACGCCCACGCCGGCGTCAAGGCCCGCTCTTCCAACGGCTCCATCACCGTCGCGCTCGAACCCGACGCCGCCGGACCCGTCGATCTTGCCACCAGCAACGGCAGCGTCCGCCTCACCGTCGGCGCCGCCTTCGCCGGCGAGCTCGGCCTCTCCACCAGCAACGGCCGCATCTCTTTGCCCTCCTCCGGCGCGACCATCGTCTCCCAGTCGCGCAGCCGCGCCACCCTCCGCTTCGGCGCCCCCGCCGATGCTCAGTCCGATTCGCGCGTCGCCACCTCCAACGGCAGCATCACGATCGAGTACCGCTGACGCCGCGCGCGTGCCGATACCATCTCGCTTGATTCCCGAGCCGCCCACGCTGCTGCTCGCCAGCCAGTCCCCGCGCCGGCGCGAACTGCTCGCCGCGGCGGACATCGCCTTCAAGCTCGCCCCTCCCGAGTGGCTCGTCGACGACACCGACCTGCACGCCGGCTCCGTCCAGCCGCGCCATTGGGCCGCCGCCCTCGCCTACCTCAAGGCCGCCGGCACTGCCCGCAAGATCGAGCGCGCCGCCGACCCGTCGGGCACGCCCCGCCACCCCTGGGTCATCCTCGGCGCCGACACCGTTGTCGTCCGCGACCACGAGCTTTTCGGCAAGGCCCGTGACGCCGACGACGCACGCCGCATCATCCGCGCGCTCTCCGCCGGCGAGCACGAGGTCATCACCGGCGTCTGCCTGCTCGATGCATGCTCCGGCGCGCGCCGCCTCTTCTCCGACACCACCATCGTCCACGTCGGCACGATCCCCGATGCCGAGGTCGATGCCTATGTCGCGTCGGGCCGCTGGGCCGGAAAAGCCGGCGCGTACAACCTCGAGGACCGCCGCGCCGCCGGCTGGCCCATCACCTGCATCGGCGACCCCACGACCGTCGTCGGCCTGCCGATGGTTCGCCTGCTGCCCCTCCTCGCGCGTCACCGCGCCCGGGCCTCGTGACGCCGACTTCAACCCTCATGTGCTCGCGCTCGGCGGCACGTACCACAGCGTTGTCCCCGGGCCCAGCGGAATCCCCAGCGACACCCACAGCACGAAGAACGCCGTCCACACGATCGCAAACACCACCGTGTACGGCGCCATCGTCGCCAGCAGCGCCCCGATCCCCGCCGATTTCCAATACCGCTCCAGCACCACCAGGATGATCAGCGCGTACGAGTTCATCGGCGTGCAGCAGTTCGTCACGCTGTCCCCGATCCGGTACGCCGCCTGCGTCAGTTCAGGAGACATCCCCGCCATCATCAGCATCGGCACCAGGATCGGCGCCAGCATCGACCACTTCGCCGACATGCTCGACACCAGCAGGTTGATCGTCAGCGACACGAGCACGATGGCCGGCAGGAGCGCAATCGGCGGCAGCCCCGATTCCACCAGCACCTCGCCCCCCAGGAACGCCAGCATCCGGTCGAAGTTCGAGTACTTCAGGTACTCCAGAAACTGCGCCGCGAAGAACGCCAGCACGATGATCGGCGCCATCCCCGCGATCGCCGAGATGAGCGCCGCCGCCACCTGCTTCTGCGTCCGCAGCGCCCCCGTCGAGACGCCGTACGCGATCCCCGGAATCACGAACCCGACAAACACCATCGGGATGATCGCCTGCGTCCACTTCTCCACGCTCCGCGTCGGGTTCACCTGGATCGACCCGTTCAGCGGCGCTCCCGGCACCGCGATCGCCGCCGCGAACACCAGCCCCACGCCGACAAACGCTACCAGCATCCATCGCAGTCCGCGCCGCTCCAGCGCCGTCAGGTTCTGTTCGCTCACGTCGCGCGTGCCCGCGGGGATCGGCCCGCCCAGCTCCGGCGACCGCCCCGCCATCCGCGGCTCCGTCACGAAGCTGCACACCGCCCACCCCATGAGTGTCAGCAGGAACGTCGACGCGATCATGAACCACCAGTTCGCCACCGGGGTCACGCTCGAGTTCCCGTCCAGTGTCCGGGCCGCCGACTCGGTCAGTCCGCCCACCAGCGCGTCCGTCGCCGACGGAATCAGGTTCGCTGAAAAACCGCCCGAAATCCCCGCGAACGCGCACGCCAGTCCCGCCACCGGCGAGCGGCCCACCGCCGCGAACAGCCCCGCCGCCAGCGGCGGCAGCACGATGTACCCCGCGTCCGACGTGATGTTCGAAATCACCCCCAGAAAAATCACCACCGGCGCCAGCAGCTTCCGCGGCGTCACGCTCGCCAGCCACTTCATCAGCGCCGCGAACATCCCCACCTTCTCCGCCAGGCCCACCCCCAGCACGCCCACCAGCACGATCCCCAGCGGCGGAAAGTTGATGAAGTTCGACACCATCGACGTGGTCGCCCAGTGCAGCCCCTCGCTCGAAAGCAGATTCCTCACCCCGATCGGCTCGCCCGTCGGCACCAGCGAAACCGCCGGACGACCACCCGCACCCATCTCGCCCGTCACCACCGGCTTGAGCGGCTGAACCTCCCACCCCGCCCACGTTCCCAGCGCCGACATCACCATCACCAGCGCCGCCGCCCCGGCAAACAGGAACACCGGGTCGGGCAACTTGTTTCCAAGCCATTCAATGACGTCGAGAACGCCGCGACGCCGTGCCTGAGTTTCCGCCATGTTGCGTCGCACCTCTTTCCGCCTGAGCCGATCCGCTTTCCGGGCCCTCCAAGGCGCCTGCAGCGATCAGCCTGCTTCGGTATACTGACGGGAATTCGGTCGCGCCGCAACTCCGATTCGCCGCGGTGCTCCTTTCGTACCCATCCGCCCTCGATCGCCTTCTCTTCTCCGGAGCCCGCCGACATGACCCAACCGCTCGACCCCGCGACGGCCAAGCCAGGCGGCACCATCCTCGGCCATCCCCCGGGCCTCTTCCTCCTCTTCCTCGTCGAAATGTGGGAGCGCTTCAGCTACTACGGCATGCGCGCTCTGCTCATCCTCTATCTCATCCGCCGGACCGCCGCCGCCGCCACCGCCGCCGGCGAAATCGAGGACAACCCGGGCCGCGGGTGGTCCCAGGCCGAGGCCAGCACCCTCTACGGCTGGTACACCGGCCTCGCCTACCTCTTCCCCATCCTCGGCGGCATCATCGCCGACAAGCTCATCGGCACCCACCGCTCCATGCTCGTCGGGGGCATCCTCATCTCCATCGGGCACGTCATCCTCGGCCTCTCCGGCATGGGCGAACTCGCCACCAATCAGGCCGGCATGTCCCTCTTCATCATGGGCCTCGCCGTCATCGTCCTCGGCACCGGCCACTTCAAGCCCACCGTCAGCGTCATGGTCGGCCAGCTCTACGCCCAGGGTGACCCGCGACGCGACGGCGCCTTCACCATCTTCTACATGGGCATCAACCTCGGCGCCTTCATCTGCGCCTTCGTCTGCGGCACCCTCGGCGAAAAAGTCGGCTGGCACTGGGGCTTCGGCTCCGCCGCCGTCGGCATGATCCTCGGCCTCCTCCTCTACACCTTCGGCAAGCCGCGCGTCCTCAAGGGCATCGGCGAGGCCCCGCGCGCCGGCGCCGGTCCGGTCTCCATCGGCTTCCTCATCGGCGCCCTCGTCCTCTCCGCCGCCTTCGCCGCCGCCTACCACGCCGGCGCCGCACAGTCTCTCCAGGACATCGTCGCCAATCTCAAGGCCAAGCCCGTGCTCGGCTGGAGCCTCGTCGGCGGCCTGCTGTTCGGCATCTTCGTCTGGACGGGTTATTTCATCTCTCAGAATCGCCCCGAAGACCGCGGGCCCGTCGTCACGATCTTCGTCTTCATGTTCTTCAATGCCTTCTTCTGGATCGCCTTCGAGCAGGCGGGCTCTTCCATCAACGTGTTCACCGAGCGCAACACCGAGCGCCTCATCGCCGGCCCGGGGTCCTTCGAAGTCCCCGCCACCTGGTTCCAGTCCGTCAACGCCGGCCTCATCTTCACTCTCGCCCCGCTCTTTGCCATCATCTGGACCGGCCTGGGCAAGCGCAACTTGAACCCCAGTCAGCCCGTCAAGATCGCCCTCGGCCTCATCTTCCTCGGCCTGGGCTACGTCTTCATGGTCATGGCCGGGCGCGACGCCGCCGCCGGCGCCAAGGCCGGCATGTGGCTCATCTTCATGACCTACTTCTGGCACACCGTCGGCGAGCTCTGCCTCTCGCCCACCGGCCTTTCCTACGTCACCAAGGCCGCGCCCGCCAAGTTCGTCTCGCTCCTCATGGGCATCTGGTTCATCAGCTCCTTCATCGCCAACCTCGGCGGCGGCCTCGTCGCCGCGCAGGTCGAGGCCATCGAACAGGGCAAGATGAAGCTCCCATGGAGCTTCGGCGGCCAGGCTGATTTCTTCTTCCTCTTCGTCGTCACCTCCATCGGCGCCGGAATCGTCATCCTCGTCCTCACGCCCATCCTCAAGCGACTCATGCGCCCCGGCACCTGAGCACGTCATGGCCTTTGTCTCCCGCGGCGGGCTCAAGCTCCGGCACGCCCTCGACGTGCTCGCGCTCTCGCCGCGAGAGCTCCGCTGCGCCGACCTCGGATGCTCCACCGGCGGTTTCACTGATTGCCTGCTTCAGGCCGGCGCCGCGCGCGTCCACGCCGTCGATACCGGCTTCGGCGTCCTCGCCTGGAAGCTCCGTCAGGATCCGCGCGTGGTCGTGCACGAGCGGCGCAACGCCCTGCACCTCGATCCGCCCGAACCCGTCGACCTGGTCGTGATCGATCTCGGCTGGACGCCGCAGCGACTGTGCATCCCCGCGGCGCTCCGCTGGCTCGCCCCCGCGGGCAGAGTGCTCTCGCTCATCAAGCCGCACTACGAGGACAAGCCGCTCGCCGAGCAGCATCGCGGCATCCTGCCCGACGCGCTCGCCGAGTCGGTCGCGCTCCGCGTGCTCGACGCCATGCCCGCCCTCGGCGTCCGCGTCCTCGCGCACACGCGCTCGCCCATCCGCGGCTCAGCCGGCTCGGGCGAAGGTCGCGGCAACCATGAATGGCTCGCGCTCCTTCAGCCGGCTTGATGCCTCGATGCCGCGTGCCTCGATGCCTTCGGCTTCATCACGAGCCGTACAGCTTCGCCAGGTCGCGCCAATACGTCGGGTAGGTCTTGCGCACGCACGCCGGGTCGCGGATCACCACGTTCCCGCGCCGCAGCCCGATGAGCGCCAGCGACATCGCCATGCGGTGATCGTCGTACGTGTCGAACTCGACGAGCGGGGACGCCGCGCTCGCGCCTCCATGCGCCGGCAGGCACACGGGCGAACTCGCCAGATCCCGCGGCGGCGTGATCCGCAGCGCTTCATCATCGCGCGTCGTCACGATCTCCACCTTCGCGCCCAGCTTGCTCAACTCGGCCTGCAGCGCCGCGAGCCGGTCCGTCTCCTTCACGCGCAGCGTCCTGAGCCCGCCGAGCGTCGACGTCGTCTCCGGGTTGCCCCGTGCCGGCGCGGCAAAGCACGCAACGACCGCGGCGACCATCGCCGTGTCCGGAATCGTGACCAGGTCGACCGTGCCGGCGCTCAGAGGACCGTTCGATGAAACACTGGTTTCGCTCGCGTTCACGAGCGCTGTCGCCCCGAGCGAAGACAGCACGCCGGCGAACCGCGCGTCGCCCTGAATCGAGCTGTCGCACACGCCGGGCACGCGCACCCGCGAACCCGGCACAAGCGCCGCGGCGGCAAGGAACGGGGCAGCGCCGCTCGCATCCGGCTCGATCGTGAACTCCCGGCCGACGATCCGGCCGGGGACGAACGTCCGCCCCGATCGATCGGCGGCGCCGATGTGAAACGCGTGGCCGTATTCGTCGTCGGTCGGCACGCCCCACGCCTCGAGCAGGTGCCGCGTCATGTGCACATACGGCTCGCTCGTGATCGCGCCGACAAACTCCAGCACCAGGCCGCGCTCCAGGAACGGGGCAATCAGCAGCAGCGCCGAGATGAACTGGCTTGATGAAGTCGTCGGCATGACGAGCGATTCGCGAAGGTCTCTCCCGGCGATCGGCCACAACTTCACCGGCGGAACGCCCTCGCGGCCAACGTACTCGGCGCGCACGCCCAGCGCGCGCAGCGCCTCAATCAGCTCGCCGATCGGCCGCTCGCGCATCCGCGCGTTGCCGTCGATCGTCACCGGACCCATCGCCGGCTCGGAGAGGATCGCCGCGGCGGCCAGAAAGCGCGTCGCCGTCCCGGCGTTGTGGAGATTCAGCACCGGGTCGCGCTCGCGCGGCTTCCATCGGCCCGCGACGCCGGTGATGCGGAGCGTCGCGCTGCCGCTCGCCGCGTCGGCGCCGCTCTGCTCAATGCGGATCGTCGCGCCGAGCTGCTCGAGCGCCGCGATCATCACCTGTGCATCGTCGGCATCCACCAGCGCGCCGCGCAGCACGCTCTCGCCCTCGGCCAGCGCCGCCAGCAGCAGTGCGCGGTTGGTGATCGACTTGCTCCCCGGCGGACGGATCGTCACGTCGAACGGCCGCTGCAGCCGAGGCACGAGCACTTTCTCCGGCAGGCGATCCACCGGCAGATCCGCGATGTCGAGCACGGTCGGGAGCGGCATGGGCGATGGTACGGAGACCGCGCGGCGATGGCGGGTGGGGGAAAGTGGGACGGCGAGGATGCCCGCGCGGGCCGAAGCGCCATGAGCATGGAGCGCAGAACGGCGCGTCGAGACCGACCATGTTTGCGCGCGCGCGGCAGGCATATTTCGTATACGCGACGTGGAGGCTCGCCTGGCCGCGCGCGGCGAGGAGGTATCAGGGCCCCGGCGCACCCGCGCGGACGCGACTGGAAGGATCGTGGCGCATGTACCATCGGCGCGCGCGCAAACGTGGTCGATCGTGGGGGGGTTGTGCTGAAGGGATTGCCCGCGTCACGGGAGCGTGATGCCGAGCTGCGCCGCGACCGACGTGAGCCCCGACCGCAGCCGCGCGACCTCGCGCTCGAGTTCGTCGACCCGGGCCGCAAGCGCGCTGTCGGCGGCCGATGACGGAGTCGGCGATCGGACCGGCGCGTGGTGGGGCGCGTGGTGGGACGCGGGCGACTCGGAGACGGGGTGCAGGTCGGGGCACAGCACCTGCGCGAAGCGGCGGGCGCGGCCCTCGGGCGGAAGTTCGCGCACGAGCGCCTCGCGCGGCGGCGCGGCGCCGTCGCCACCGCCGGGCCGCATGAGTGATTCGAGGATCTCCAGGCACCTTTCGAGTGAGTCGATCGGCGCCATGCGCGAGGCGTTGGCGCGCAGGCTCCCGGCGGTCTGCGGCCCGCGGAGCATGAGCTCGACAAGGACCACAAGCTGCTCGGTCGTGACGCCCAGCCCCTCGCGCGCGTTGTGCTTGAACTTGGCGACGCGGCTTCCCGAGAGCGACACTTCGACCGCAAGCCCGAGTCTCCGCAGCGCCTCGAGCGCATCGAGCACGGCCTCTTCGTCGAGATTCGTGAGCGGGTCGCGGTTGTTCTTCTGGTTGCAGCCGAGCACGAGGGCGTTGAGCGTGAGCGGGTAGCTCGCGGGCACGGTGAGAGCCTTTTCGACGAGCACGCCGAGCACGCGGCACTGGTTGGGATCGAGCGTGATCATGGGCTCGGGGTGGAGGGTTCGGGCGCGGGCGGCACCCCGGCGGCTGCGCTCGCCCCGGCGGGCGGGCTCGCGCCGGGCGCAGCGGCGGCGGGCGGGTCGAGACGCCACGCGCTGCCGCACTCCGGGCAGGTGGTGCATCCGTCGGGATCGGGTTCGCCGGCGCGGAGGTCGCGGGCGCAGCAGGGGCAGAGAGCAAGCCGGCGAAACGCGGGAATGACCCAGCGCGGGCCCGCGAACAGATGGCTCTTGACGATGAGGATCGCGCTGACGATCACGAGGAATGTGAAGATGCCAAGACCGATGAGCGCGGCGGTGTCGGGGCGCGGGCTCATGGCCATGCCGATCATGGTGTAGGCAATCAGCGCGCCGATGATCCAGAGCGGGAGCGTGAGGAGGAGCCGCCACGACTGACCTGCGCGCCGGGCAGCGATTCGGCTTTCAAGCACGCGCGGCGCCCCGAGTTCCTGCTTTCGCGAGGGGGAGACGAGTCGCAGCCGGGAATCAACGATGCGCACGAAGCGGCCGCGGTCGTCGGGCGCGAGCTGATCGCGCGAGCGCGGGATGAACAGGAGAAACCGCATCCACCAGGGCGGTTCGTAGAGATGGATCGCCGCGCGCGACCAGTGCGGGCGGACGATCCGCTCGCGGCGCCACGCGGCGCCGCACTCGGAGCAGCGCACGCACCCGTCGGGCTCATGGGCGGCGCTTTCCAGCGAGTAGGCGCATGAGCCGCAGATGCCCTCGGCGACAGCGGTGGTCGCGAGCTGAGCGGCGACGCGCCGGCGGATGTAGGCACGGATGATGATCATGCTCGCGACGGACGCCGCGATGAGAAGCAGCAGGGAGAACGGGCGGGTCTGGGGGAAGACCCAGATCGTGAACGACACGAGGCACAGGAGCGCGATCGAGACGACCAGGCCCACGCCGAAGCGCTCCGGCGTGAAGCGGCGCGACTCGGCGCGCACGCAGTCGCGCAGGTGCCGGGCGAGGGTCGCGCGGCGGTTGCCGATGTCCTCGGCGGCGCGCTTCAGATCGGCCTGGTCGAGGAGCGGGAAGAACGCGCCGCGATCATCGCGGACGCTGCCGTGCCCGCGCGGGCCGGGCTGCTGGTCCTGGGTGGCGCGCGGCGCGGATGACGCCGGACCTGTCGGGGGCGAACTCTGTTCAGCGATGGTCATCATGTCGCTCGCGGGCGCGGGCGTCACGCGTAGGCGTGCAGGCCCGGCAGCAGCAGATTGACGCCGAAGTAGCAGAAGAGCATCACGCCGAAGCCCAGGAGGGAGAGCCAGGCGGTGGTGAGGCCGCGATCGCGGACGGCGGCGAAGCGGATGTGGATGACGACGAGGTAGACGATCCAGGTGAGGAGGGCCCAGAGCTCCTTGGGATCGAACGCCCACCAGCGGCCCCAACTGTGATCGGCCCACCAGGCGCCGAGGAGGATGCCCACGCCGAGCGTCCAGAAGGCGAGTTGCAGGATGATCATCTGCGCCTTGTCGAGATCGGCGAGCTTCTGGGCGAAGGTGCGCGGCGTGGTGCCGAGCGCGGCGGCGGCGAAGGGACTCGCACCGGCGTCGATGGTCGGGCCGGGTCCGGGCGCGGCGGCGGCGGCGGGCACGGCGGGCGCGACACGGAGTTTCTGGCCGTAGTGGCTGGCGAGGTAGAAGAGGCTCACGACCATGCCGAGCGAGATGAGGCCGTAGGAGGTGAGAACGGTGGTGACGTGGTACTTGAGGAGGACGCTGGTGTTGAGGATGGCGGCTTCGCGGTCGATGTTGTACCCGGGGATGGGCATCTGCGTGGCGGCGATGAGGATGAGGAAGCCGGCGGCGCTGGCGGCGGCGGCGAAGATCGGCTGGCGGCGCGAGATGGCGAGGACGACGCCGACGGCGGCGGCGAAGAGGCTCACGCCCGTCATTGATTCGAACTGGTTTTGAATGGCGAAGCGCTCGGCGATGATGCAGCGCGCGGCGAAGCCGAAGCCGTGGAGCGCGACGGCGGCGGTGAGGAACCCGACGCCGGTCCACAAGAGCCAGCGGCGGCCGGTGCCGAAGGCGAGGATGAGCGAGAGGAGCGCGCCGGCGTAAAACCAGACGCCCTTGTCGAACGGGCGGGCGGCGTTGTAGACGCGCTCGATCGAACGGCGTGTCGTGGGGTAGACGTCGGGGCTGAGCCTGGGAAGCTCGGCGGCGAGCGCGCGTGCGGCGGTCTCGACGCCCGCGGCGTCGCCGGCGCGCCAGGCTTTGCCGAGATCGCGCGCGGCGCGCCCGGCCGGGGAATCGGCGGGCAGCCGGCCCAGATGGCTCCACGGCTGACCCGTCGAAGCGGCGGGGACCAAGATGAGGTCCTGTTCGAGCCCGGCGAAGAGCTGCACGGCTTCGTGAGCCTGGCCGAGGGCCTTCTGCATGGGGTCGTTCATCGACGAGGGCGCGGAGGCGACGGCGGAGATGTTGGAGGCGATCTCGCGCGGGGAGAGACGGCCGACGCGACGCCACGCGAACCACTCGGGGGACTCGTGGGCATGAAGGAGGTCGAGGAAGGCGTCGCGCGCGGGGAGGTAGTTGACGCCGATGACGGGTCGATCGACGTAGTACGCGGGGTCGATGATCATGTCGAGGAAGGTGAAGAGGGGGTCGTAGGCGAGGCGTTTTTCGCCGCTGCCGAAGGCGGTGGACTCGCCCGGAACGACGTCGTAGTAGTCCTTGCGGTTGGTCATGCTGCCGATGACTTCGCGCGCGAGGGTGTCGACGATCTTGATGCGGCTGTTGTGCTGAACGGCGAGATCGCGGAGGGCGTCGAGGTTGACGCGCCTGGCGAAGGCCCACTTGTCGGCGGTGTCCATGGCGGGCGCGCGGGCGGGCTCGCCGAAGGGGTTGGGCATCTGCGCGCCGGAGAGCATCTGCGCGGGCGGGTGCTCGTTGCCGGCGGGGGCGGTGGATTGGCCGCGGGCCTTGAAGGCGAGGACGAGGGCGACGATGATGGCGACCACGAGCGCGAGGCGCGCGAGGAACTCGCTGCGCTGACGCGGCTGATGCTCCTGTCCCGGCGTGGACGGAGGCGTGGAAGGCTCGTGCTTGCCGGTGAGTTTCATGGCGTCACTCCCGATCATCGGCGTGCTCCAGAGTGAGAGGGATGCGGCGTCTTCGAGGGGAACTCGGGCGTGGGCAGCGTGGGGCGCGGCTCGGGCGCGTGGTGCGCGTCGCCGTTGCGGCCGGGCGCGGCGACGGCCGAGGCGCCTGACGGGGCGGTGAGCTTTCCGGCGGCGACGAGGGCGGCGAGGCGCGTCTTTTCGCGGCGGAGAAGCCAGGGCTTGACGTAGAACGCCCAGGGGATTCCGACGGCCATCATGACGGCGCCGGTGGCGATGATGTAGATGCCCGGGTTGTTGCCCACGCCGATGATGGTGTAGCGGGCGTACGGGCGGGGCAGCTCGCCCGCGTCGGCGAGAGACTTGCTGCGGTTCCAGCCCTCGGCGTCCCAACTGTTCTGGCTGAGCTTGTACTGGGTCGGGGCGATCCAGCTCACGATCCAGCTTGCGAAGTTGGCGAAGGCCGGGCGGCTGGGGTCGGGCTGGAAGGGGACGCGGAGGAGAAGCGGGTTGTTCATGCTCGTGGAGCGCTGCTCGCTCACGGCGCCGAGGCGCCCGCCTTCGCCCGGAGCGAGGCGTGTGACGCGCAGATCGGAGCGGTAGTCCTTGGGCGTCATGGTGTGCGGGTAGGGCGTCATCTCGAAATCGACGAGAGCGACCTGGAACCCGGGGAAGGGCTGATAGCGGCGTCCGTAGGCGACCTGCACCGTGCGCCCGTCGGGGAGCGGGACGGACTTGAAGAGGGAATCGTCGGTCTCGACGGGGTGCCACGGGTTGTTCTGGACCCAGAGGACGGTGGACCAGTTGGTGCGGCCTTCGCGATCAACGGTGCTCACCTCGAGGGCGAGCTGCGAGGCGCGGCGGGTGCGGAGCATGTCGCGATCGCGGCGTGATTCGGGCACGGGCCAGGGGGCGTCGATGAGCTCGGCGCCGGCGACGCGCTTGCCGATGCGCGCGGAGAGCATGGGGACGAGCTGAATGATCTGGCCCTCGGCGATGTTCTCGATGAGCGTGGGGTTGCGCCCGGTGAGGCGCGTGATGGCGCGGAGCGGGCCGACGCCATCCTTGCCGGCGGCGATCACGATGCTCGTGAGGGCGGCATCGATGTAGGTGATGCGGAGGTCGCCGGCGGCGGCGCGGCGCTTGGGCATGCCGCCTTCGGTGGTTTCGTCGAGGAGATCCTGGTTGAGCTCGGGGAAGCGCGCGTAGACGTAGCGGTCGAAGTAGGGCGCGGCGGGGGCGCCGGCCGCGGGCCTGGGCGGATCGACGCGGAGAATGGCGACGGGGCTGGTGGCGCCCTGGTAGCCGGGCGTGATGATGGAGATCGGGGGCTCGGGGTGCAGCTCTTTGACGGTGATGGTCCAGCCGGCGAACTGGTGGGTGGCGCCGGGGCGGGTGGAGACGACGAGGCGCTGGGGCGCGGCGTCGGGAGTGAGCGCGGGGAGCTCGAGGATGAGGCCGTGGCGTGGGCCGGGGGCCTCGGCGGGAGAGGCGGGCGCTTCGGGCTCGGGCGGGAGGACGGTCTGAAGGGCCTGCCAGTAGGCGGGGTCGGGGTCTTCGAGGTATTCGACGCCGAGGAAGCGTTCGCTGGTGATGGCGCGGTCGCCGGGGATGCCGGGGGCGAGGAGGTAGTCGGCGACGATCTTGCCGTCGGTGCCGAGGAGCTCGATGTGCCGGACGGGGGTGGAGCCGCCGATGCCGGTGGCGTCGACCCAGGTCTCGCGCGTTTCGCCGTAGCATGCGAAGCCGACGACGCGGAGGCGGATGTCGTCATCGAGACCGGCGCCTGGGCGGCGGAGCGCGGGGGGGATGGGCGGCGGGGGGACGGGGATGCTGAGCGTGCGGCCCCTGTCGGACGCGCGGCGGGCGGCGCCGGCGAGCGCGGGGGCGGCGGCGTCGAGGTTGTAGTCGTTGTAGCGCGGGAGGCCGGCGATGGGGCGCTGCTCCCACTCGTCGGGCTTGCCGGACTGGCGGACCCAGAGGACGGGGTCCATGAGCTCGGGGTTGGCGAAGAAGCCGGAGGCGGGACGGCCGATGGAGGGCGTGCTTTCGCCTTCGGCGGGCGCGCCGGCCATGAGGAACATGTCGCCTTCCTGCTTGAGGGCGCCGTAGTAGACGCTGCCGATGGCGATGGTGATGATGCCGCTGTGGACGGTGAGAACGCCGAGGTTCATGAACTTGAACTCGATTCGGCGGAGCGTGGCGATGGTGAGGTTGGCGACGAAGGCGAGGAGGAGGACCTTGATGGGCCACCAGGCGTAGAACTCGAGCTCGCTCATCTCCACGCCGGGCAGGTGGCGGACCATGGTTCGGGCGTGCTCATCGCAGAAGGCGCGGAAGAGCTTGAGGCCCGAGCCGCTGACAGGGTCGTAGCGCAGATGAGGCCAGGCGAAGGAGTACCAGAGCGTCCAGGCGAGGGCGGTGGTGAGCAGGAAGGCGGCGACGCCGGCGATGAAGCGCGGCGCGGGCGAGGCGCCGGGCTGCTCGCGGCGCGCGAGCGCGCGGACGAGGAGCCAGGTCGGCAGGACGGAGAGGAGGGCGACCGCGGCGAGCAGGGAAGCGATGTAGATGAGCCAGGTGGGGATGCCGGCGAGCATGCCGAGGGGGACGCTGGCGAGGGTGCCGTAGATGGCGACGCCGAGGAGGAGAAGGATGGCAAGGCGGACGGAGGAGAAGGCGCGGAGGATGAACTTCGCGGGCGCGGCCCACGGAGGGAAGAAGCGGTCGTCCCACTGCTGACTGCGCACCCACTTGGCGCTCATGCCGAGTCCTTTCACTCAATGGTACGCGTGCGCGGGCCTGAGGCGGCCTTGAACGGGCCGAAACTGACCGGGTCGCCGCATGTTTCAGGGAGCGCGATCGAAGCGCCATGAGGCCTCGGCGTCGCGCGTGAGCGGGACGCGGGCCGGGCCGAGCAGTTCGGCACGGAGGAGCTCGATGGGGATGGTGCCCGCGTTGAGCACGGCGTCGTTGAACTGCTTCTCGGTCATGGCGGGCGCGGTCGAGGGGCCGACGGCTTCGCGCCAGAGCGCGCGGAGCTGGAGGCCGCCGATCATGTAGCCGCACTGGTAGAGGGGGCTGTAGTCGCCGCCGATGAATCGGCGGACTTCGCTGGTGGCGGTGAACCGCTCGTGCCCGACGTTGTCGACGAGGAAGTCGATCATCTCGGCGGGGGACATGAGGCCGAGATGGAAGCGGAGGCTGACGGTGATGCGTGCGCAGCGGTGCATGCGCCAGAAGAGCATGCCGACGCGGTCCTCGGGGGAGCGTGCCCAGTCGAGATCCCAGAGTTTCATTTCCCAGTAGAGGGCCCAGCCCTCGACGTAGAAGGGGGTGGAGAAGCGGCGGCGCTCGGGGCGTTCGCGCTGTGCGGTGAAGCCCTGGAGATGATGGCCCGGGATGAGCTCGTGCGGGACGACGATGCGGGTGAAGTGCCGGTTGTTGCCGCGCATCGACATGAGCTTGTCGTCGTGGGTCATGGATTGGTTGGCGTAGGCGACGCCGATGGCCTGGCCGTAATAGACGGCGAAGGGGAGGACGCGCTGCTCGCGCGGCTGGATCATGCGGATGCGCCAGGTTTCCTCGCAGAGGGGCGGGACGGTGACGAGGTCGCGGTCGACAACGAAGCGCGTGGCTTCGCGGGCGACGTCGGTGACGTAGGCGGTCTGGCCGCCCGGAGGCTCGGCGGCGAGCTTGACCTTGGCGAGTGCGGATCGCCAGTCGTCGCCGAGGCCCATGTCCTGGGCTGCGCGTTTCATTTCCTGCAAGCACCAGGCCATTTCGCGGTCGCCGAGCTCGATGAGCTCTTCGGGCGAGAGGCCGACGAACTCGTCGCGGAGGGATTCGAGGAGGGCATCGCGTCCGATGGGGTCGCCGATGAGGGGGTCTTCGGGCTTGTTGCGGACGCCGGCGATTTCCTCGCGGAGGAAACGGGCGAGATCATCGACGGCGGCGCGGGCCTCGCCGAAGGGCTGGCGGCACCACCAGGCGAAGGAGGGCTCGAAGCCGTCGTAGTGCTCGAAGTAGCGGTCGAGGGTGGAGACGAACTGGTCGAGCGCGCGCGAGGCGCGAAGGGCGGCGGAGGGTGAGAGCGTGACGGGCTGCGGCTGATCGGGCGGCGGAGGCGCGGCATCGGCGGGACGGCGACCGGCATCGAGACGTGCGCGCGCGGACTTGGCGAGCGCGGGGATCGACGCGAGGCGCTCGGCGGCGACGCGCGGGTCGAGCGGCTCCATGCGCCAGCGAGCGGTCTCGAGCGCGAGGATCGGCCCGCGCACCGTGAGCACCGGGTCCATCTCGGCGAGCCGGCGGGCGGCGAGGCGGTTGTCGCTGATGAGGGCGCGGATGCTGTTGCGCAGGAGGAGATAGTCGACGCGGGCGGACTGGCTCAGGGCGGCGAAATCGAAGGCTTCGAGGGCGGCGAGGCGGGCGCGAAGGAACGTGTGCCGCTGTTCGAGCAGGTCTTCGGACCAGATGATCGGGTAGAAGCGGGCGTGCTCATCGAGATCGGCGCCGAGGCGCTCGATGTCGGCCGCGAGGTTGGGCCGCGGGTCGGGCGCGGCGGCGGCGAGCGGGGCGGCCACGAGGAGCGAAAGCGTGAAAGCGAGCGAGCGAACGGGCGTGCGCATGGGGAGAGCGTACACGCGGAAATGCGGCGCGGCAGAGAGGCGGCGCCGGGGTGTGGGGCAGTCGGCCCGCGACTAGCGCTGAAGAACGAGCGTGCTGAAGCGAGCGGCGCCCTGGGCGACGATGTTGGCGGGGAGGGTGGAGAAGGAGAGGCGGGCGTAGCCGGTGAAGTCGCTGCCGAAGGCGGAGCCGGGGACGACGGCGACGCCGTTTTCGAGGAGGCGGTGTGTGGCGGATTCCTCGATGATGGCGCGTTGGGCGGCGGGCTCGGACCCGGCGAGGTTGATGAAGGCATAGAAGGCGCCTTCGGGGGGGTGAGCGCGGAGATCGGGGTGGAGGTGGTCGGCGAGGGCCTTGCCGCGGGCGAGCATTTCGGCGCGGTAGGTGTCGGCCCAGCGGGTGCGCTCGGGGGAGGCGAGAGCCTTGGAGAAGGCGTACTGGATGGGCGTGGGCACGCCGGCGGTCTGCGTGTACTCGCCGCGGGTGAGCATTTCGATGAGGTCGGCGCGGCGCGAGGCGGCGAAGCCGATGCGGAAGCCGGTGGCGGCGAGCGCCTTGGAGAAGGTGTTGACGGAGATGACGTTGTGGAAGCGCTCGTCCTGGAGGGGGGAGAAGTGGGTGCCGGTGTAGGCGAGATCGCGGTAGGCCTCGTCGACGACGAGGAGGACGCCGTAGTGAGCACAGAGCTCGGCGAGGCGCGTGACGTCGTCGCGCGAGAAGACGCGTCCGGTGGGGTTGTGCGGCGAGTTGAAGTAGAAGGAATCGACCGCGGAGAGGGTGCGCTCGAGGGCGCGCCAATCGATGGACCAGGCGTCATCGGCGCGGAGCGGGACGGGGACGAAGGAGGTTTCGGTGAAGGGGAAGATGTTGTCGAACATGCAGCTCCAGCAGGGCGTGAAGCCGGCGCAGGCGCGCGTGCGCAGGTAGGAGTAGATGAGTTGCAGACCCTCCTGGCCGCCCATGGTGGCGAGGATGTGGTCCTGGGTGAGGCCCTTGACGCCGCGCTGGGTGAGGTCGTCAACGACGGCCTGCTTGTAGAAGGACTCGCCGCCGGACTTGGGGTACTTGGTGAGGCCTTTTTCGATGGCTTCCTGGAGGCCGTTGAGGACAAAGGGCGGGAGCGGGTAGCCGACCTCGCCGCGCTGGAAGTAGATGAACGGCTGGCCGGTGCGGGACTCGAATCCCGGGGCGAGAAGGCGCGCCTTCTCGCTGATCTGGACGATCTTGGAGAGGCCGATGGAAGCGAAGGAGGGGTGGACGCGCGTGGCCATGGTGCAGCTCCGCTGCGAGGCGAGGGCGAGGGTGTCGCGACACAAACGGGCGAATAGTTGCGGTGTGGGTGCGTGAGGCAAGCCCGCGCGCGTGAGAATTGCGTGCATCGCCGGTGCGAGGCTTTCAGCGGATGAAGCGGAGGCGGCCGAAGTCGGGGACGGGGATGGGGTTTGAGCCCGCCAGCGCGGGGAAGTAGACGAAGAACGCCTTGCCGAGCATGAGGCGGCGGGGCACGACGCCGGGCGTGTCGTCGATAAGGGCGGAGACCCAGGCCTCGGGTTCGGACCAGAGGCGGCCGTCCTTGCTCTGGGGGCTGTTGTCGCCGCAGACGAAGAATTCGTTGGGCGAGAGGGTCATGGTGGTGGCGGGATTGGTGGCCCAGGCGGGGACGCTGCCGCGGGAATCGGGGCGGTAGTGGAGGTCGCGGTCGAGCGCGACGCGGTGCATGGTGACGGGGGCGGAGACGCGCCATTCGACGGAGGGCGCGCGGTAGTTGGAGGGGAGCGTGAGGCCGATGCCGTTGCGGAGGGTCGAGTCGTTGGGATCGACGAGGCGGACGAGCGGCTTGCCGGTGGCGGCGGCGATGCGCTCGGCGGGAGACCAGTTGTACTCGCCGCGGGCGATGAGGCGGCCGTCGACCCAGAGTTGGAGCGACTGGTCGAGATGCCAGAACTCGACGTCGGTGATTCGACCCGGAGCGATGGCGGCGGGGCCCTGAGCGAGCGGCTGCCAGGGGCCGTCGTCGGCGCCGGCGGCGGGGGCGGCTGCGCGCATTTCGAGGAAGGCCTGCCCCTGGGTGATGCGCGCGCGGAATTCCTGCCCGCGGGCCTTGATGATGCCGGTGACGTCGACGGATTGGCTCGACGCGGGCTCGAAGCCGGCGCGAAGGCGGAGGTCGGAGACGGGGAAGTTGGGGCGGAACTGGGTGGTCTGGGCCTCGTCGTAGGGGTAGCGATCATCGATGGACCAGGACTGAGCGATGGGCCAGTTGGAGCGCGGGAAGGCGGGGGCTGAGTCGGCGAAGAAGGTGCCGGAGCTGTTCCAGCGGAGGACGCCCCCGGCGTTGCCGCGGAAGGCATAGGAACGGCGCCCGGCGATCTGCCAATCCCTGGAGGCGAGGCTTGGGGCGGCGGGCGTCTCGCCGACCCAGGGGGCGACGAAGGCGCGCTCGAACTCGGCGCCGGCGGAGGCGGTGGGGGTGAAGGCGCTGTCGAAAATGCACAGCCAGAGCGCGCGGGCCGCGTCGGGGGTCTTTCGGGCGATGCGCCAATCGGTGCGCGCCCACAGAGCGGCGGCTTGCACGGGGTCGGGCGAAGGCGCGGCTTCGCCGGCGTCGGGGCGCCGATAGAACACGTCGCCGTCGACGAGGGCGATCTGCTCGCCGGCGAGACCGATGAGTCGCTTGATGTAGTTGTCGGCGGGGTTCTCGGGGTTCTTGAAGACGACGACGTCGAAGCGCTGGGGCTCGCGAACGGCGTAGAGGTACTTGAGGACGAGGATGCGATCGCCGGAGCGGGTGCGGACGGCGTCTTCGACGAGGCGATCGCCGGTCATGGGGTCGTGAACAACGATCGAGGGATTCGGCTTGCCCTGGATCGGCGCGGGGTTCTGCGTGTCGGCGGGGTTGGGAAAGTACCACGGCCCGACGGCCCATTGATAGCCGGTGCGCGGGCCGGTGAAGCGCATGTGCTGGCCCATGAGCGTGGGGGCCATGGAGCCGGTGGGAATGACGAAGGCCTCGATCACGAATCCGCGGAAGACGAAGGCGAGCACGAAGGCGATGATGATGGAGATCAGGGTCTCCTTGATCGATTCCTTGGGGTGCTCGGTAGCAGCGGCGGCGGTGGTCATGAGGGATGCGATGGTAGCGGGTTATCCGAAGCGCCCGACTCGGAGCGTTGCAGCGCCCTGGAAGCAGGGCGAGGCGTGCGGAGAGAGGAATCCTGGAAAGGCCCGACTGAGGGCATCGGGACAACCGAAGAGTTGGAACGGTGGGTTTGCTCGAATCGCTAGTGGCCGAGGAGGGCGAGCAGGAACAGCAGGGCGTAGACGCCGACGAACAGGATGGAGAGGGTGGCGGCGATGCGTGCGCAGATGCGTCCGGTCTGGACCATCGACGTGGCCGAGGGGGAAGCGGTGATGCCCTTGTTGGTGGTGCGGTCGAACTCGGCGGCGGCCATGAACGCGGGGATCGTGAGAAAGGCCGCGAGCGGCCCGAGGCAGACGAACAGGAGGACGAGGGAGAGGATGCCCCAGAGCTGCACGCGCCGGGCGAGGGCATCGGCCTGGTCGGGAGCGGCGGCCGACCAGATGGGCTTGCCGCACTCGGGGCAGTTGCCTTCGACCTTCATGCCGGTGAGGTCGTAGCCGCAATGCTGGCATGCGGGTGTCATGCGAGGAGGATAGTGGGGTCTGAAGCGGCGTGAGAACGTACGATCTGGGCGTGAGCTGTCATGGCAACAACGCGACGCCGCCGGGGCCGGCGGAGGCGCCGGGCGTGGAGGGGATCGATCCGCGCGCGGTGGCGCGCGAGCTGGGGGAGCGCGGACCGGACCGGCGGCTGACGCGCCTGGTGCCGGGGTTTGACGCGCCGTTCTTTCAGGCGGGGCTGGCGGGCTATTCGGACGCAGCGATGCGCATCACGGCGCGCCGGCACGGGGCGCCGATGTGCGTGACGGAGGCGCTGCTGGACCGGATGCTGCTGGGCGGCGGGCGCGGGTTTGACAAGGCCGACCTGGCGAAGCGCGATGAGGAGCTGCTCGGGGAGAACCTTCCCTGCGGGCACGAGGATCACCCGCTGGTGGGACAGATCATCGGGAGCGACCCGGAAGAGATGGCGGCGTCGGCGCTCAAGATGATGGAGCAGGGGCGGCGCGGGGCGCGCGAATACCGCGCGATGGCGTACGGCACGGGCGTCGGGCCGGCGTGCGCGGACACGCGCTGGCGGATTGAGGCGGGCGAACAAGCCGGAGGCGGGAAGGCCCCGCGCGAAGCTGATCGCGCCGATGAGCGAGCGACGTTCTGCTGCATCGATGTGAACCTGGCGTGCCCGGTGAAGAAGATTGATCGCAAGAGCCGGGGCGGGCACTGGCTGAGCGAGCCGGAGGGGGCGAAGGACATTCTGCGCGCGGTGCGCGCGGCGGTGCCGGCGAGCGTGCCGTGCTCGGTGAAGCTTCGGCGCGGGTATGACGACACGCCGGAGATGGCGCGGAACTTCGAGGCGGTGTTCAACGCGGCGTACGAGCTCGGGTATGCGTGGACGACGGTGCACGCGCGGACGGTCGAGCAGCGGTATGTGGGCCCGAGCCGGTGGACGTTTCTGCGCGACCTGTGTCAACGGCACCCGGACAAGGTTGTCTTCGGGTCGGGCGACGTGTGGGACGCGGCGGACATTTTCCGGATGATCGGGTACACGGGCGTGGCGGCGGTGTCGGTGGCGCGCGGAGCGATCGGGAACCCGTGGGTCTTCCGTCAGGCCCGGCACATGATGGCGGGCAAGGAGCCGAGCGCGCCGACCCTGGGCGAGCAGCGCCGCGTGCTGCGGCAACACTTTGAGCTGTCGGTGGCGCTGCACGGGGAGCGGCACGCGGGGCGCATGATGCGGAAGTTTGGAATCAAGTTTGCGCGGCATCACCCGCGTGAGGACGAAGTGAAGATGCGCATGGCGGCGGTGAGCTCGACGGCGGACTGGCTGGGCGTTCTCGACGAGCTGTATCGCACGGAGGAGCGTGAGGTGGCGGTGAAGTGAGCCGCGAACGGATGCGCGGAGGTGCGTGGGTGGTGCCGGGCGGCATCCGCGCGGTGCGGCGTACCGTATCGGCACTCGATGGGCTGGATTCAGTATCCGACGAAAGCGACGATCGCGGAGGGGCTGCGGGCGGCGGACCCGGCGGCCGCTCGCGCAGCCAAGGCGCTGGCGGACCTGATGATTTCGCAGCTCGAGCGGCTGGACGATTCGCGGGCGGTGGCGGGGATGGTGTATTCGGCGCTGCGACGGGCGGCGACGGACGCGGCAGCGCGCGCGGGAGCGGGGGAGAGCGGCGTGAGCGGGGGGAAGGGCAAGGAGGGGGCGTCGCCGAAGGCGAATAAGTTTGACCTGCTGTACCTGGCGCGCGTGCATGGGGCGGCGATCGTGGACCTGAGCGTGGCGATGACGGTGTACATCGCGCGGGAAGAGGAGCGACATCCGCTGAAGGGGGCGGATCTGGAAGCGTTCGTGGCCGCGGCGATGACGGACCTGGCCGGCGGCGCGTAGTGCGGCGAGCAAGACTGAGTCGTCTTGAAGCCCGACGGCACAAAGTTGAGCGAAGCAGATTGCCAACGCGCAAGAGCGGCGCGGAAACTGAGGACTTCGCCCGAGAAGGGCGCGTTTGCGGTGACTTTTGCAACATGAAGAGGGGGCCTCGCGTATCCAGAAGGAGCCCGGCTCATTCTGAGGCGGGGAATCGTGGTGGTCGGGACAATGCAGTGAAGCGGCGAAGCGCCTGAAGGCGTTTCGCGGATGCGTTCTCATTCCGGCGGCACGGCCTGCGATGCAGGAGGCCGTGGGTGCCGGCGTGGGCGGCCGCGTGAATGCGGTCTTCTTCGCCGGGCGACGGCGCCCGGACTCTCGCGCCTTCCTCGCCCGTGTTCTCGCACGGGCGAGGAAAGGCCTTGGACCGGAAAGCGGGGGGCTGAGCCGGGCCGGCGGTGGGCCCGGTTCTACACTCGTCCATCATGGCCATTCGCAAGTCGCCTTCGGACTTTCTGGTGGAGGAAGTCCTCGCGGACGCGGTTGCGGCCGGCGCGCGGGAGGGCGCGGCGTCGGCGAGCGAGCCCGGGCCGGCGCGGGCGAATGGTGCCGCCGCGTTCAAGCCCGAGCGCGCTCCCGGCTGGGGACACGCGGTGTTCCGGTTGTCGAAGACGTCGCTGACGACGCCGGAGGCGATCGAGCGGTTGGGCAAGGCGCTGCGATTCAAGCCGGCGAAGGTTGATTATGCGGGGTTGAAGGACAAGCACGCGGTGACGGTGCAGTTTGTGTCGGCGCCGGGGATCGATCCGCGGCGGATTCCGAGCGGGCAGCGCGGGCTGGGCGGCCCGGGCTGGGCGGCGACGTTTGTGGGGTGGTCGAGCCGTCCGATGACGGCGGAGATGATCCGCGGGAACCGGTTCCGGATCGTGGTGCGTGACCTGGCGCGCGAAGCCAGCGACGAGATGGAGCGGCGTGCCGGGCTGCTGGAAGCGCCGAGCGACGGCACGGGCGGGCGGCGGCTGTGGGTCATCAACTATTTCGGGGCGCAGCGATTCGGCTCGGCGCGGCACGGAAAGGGGTTTGTGGCCGAGGCGCTGGTGAAGGGCGAGTTTGAGGCGGGGCTGCGGCTGGCGATCGGCACGCCGGCGCGGAAGGATTCGGGCAGGACGCGGGACTTCACCCGCATCCTCGCGTCGCGCTGGGGCGACTGGGAGGGGCTGGCGGCGACGCTGCCCAAGTGCCCGGAGCGCGGGGCGATCGAGGTGCTCGCGGAGCGCACGCGGCGGTCGGGCGCGCCTGGGCCTGCTGATTTTCGCGACGCGTTCTCGGCGCTTCCGTTCTTTCTGCAGGCGATGTACCTCGAAGCGCTGCAGAGCAAGCTGTGGAACGCGACGGCGCGCCGGCTGGTGAACGACGTGAACGCGGGGAGCAAGGTCGCGCGGAGCCTGGTGTCGGAGGATCAGTACGGGACGATGGCGTTTGCGCCGGCGGCGAGCCTGGGGAAGGAGTGGCTGGCGCTGCAGGTTCCGCTGCTGGCGCCCAAGACCAAGCCCGCGCCGCCCTGGTGGCCGGCGGCGGAGGCGGCGCTGGCGGAGTCGTCGCTCACGTTGTCGTCGCTGCAGATACCTGGGCTGGCGCGTCCGTACTTCGGCGAAGCGCTGCGGCCCATGGTGGCCGAGGCGTCGGAGTTCGTGCTCTCGGCGGCGGAGGCGGACGAGGGGCTTCCGGGCTCGAAGCGCGTGAAGCGGACGGTGAGCTTTCAGTTGCCGCGCGGGGCGTATGCGACGGTGGTGCTGCGGGCGCTGGGGCAGTGAGCGGTGAACGGCGGGCGCGGCGGAGCGTGCGCGCGTGCGGGCGTGCGCCCGGGGTGGTAGGATGCGGCGACCCGTCCCTACCGGAGCATGCGCGTGTCGAAAGTACGACGAACGGCCGCGGCGAAACAGCAGCGGCGCGAGCCTGAACCGATACCGCCTTCACCCCTGGCGCGAGGCATCGAGCGTGTGCCGGTCACGGTGTTTGCGTCGTCGGTGCATGCGAGCCGGGCCGCGGCGATGGAGATCGCGGACCTGATACGTCGGCGTGCGTCGGAGGGGCGGATGGCGGTGCTGGGGCTGGCGACGGGCAGCTCGCCGCAGGGCGTGTATGAGGAACTGGTGCGGATGCACGTGGAGGAAGGGCTGTCGTTTCGCAATGTGGTGACGTTCAACCTCGACGAGTACTACCCGATGGGCCGGGCGGAGCTGCAGAGCTATCACCGGTTCATGCGCGAGCACCTGTTTGATCACGTGGACATCGCGCCGGAGAACGTCCACATCCCCGATGGGACGCTGGCGCACGACCGAGTCGGCGCGTTCTGCCAGAAGTACGAGCGTGAGATCGGCATGGCGGGCCGGATGGGGGAGAGCGGCGCGGGTGCGGGCGCCGGCGGGATCGATCTGCAACTCCTGGGGATCGGTCGCTCGGGGCACATCGGGTTCAATGAGCCGGGCTCGTCGCCCGAGTCGCGCACGCGCCTCATCACGCTGGACCGGGTGACGCGCATCGACGCGGCGAGCGATTTCTTCGGGGAGTGGAACGTGCCGCGGCGGGCGATCACGATGGGCGTGGGGACGATCCTGGCGGCGAGGCGGATCATCCTGATGGCGTTCGGCGAGCACAAGGCTTCGGTGGTTCGGCGTGCGGTGGAGGGCGAGATTGATCCGTCGGTTGCCGCGTCGTTCCTGCAGCGGCACCGGAGCGCCGGCATGTATCTGGACCCGGCGTCGGCGGCGGAGCTGACGCGGTTCCGCACGCCGTGGAAGCTTGGCCCGGTGTCGGAGCTGGGCCTGGAGTGGAACAGCGCGCTGACGCGCAAGGCGGTGATCTGGCTGGCGCTGGAGACGAACAAGCCGATCCTGAACCTGACCAGTGAGGACTACAACGAGCATCACCTGCAGGAGCTGCTGGCGACGCGTCCGGGGGGGGCGTACGACCTGAACATCGAGGTGTTCAAGTCGATGCAGGCGACGATCACGGGCTGGCCCGGCGGGCGCCCAGAGCGGCGCGGGTCCGGCCGACGGCATGATGATCAGGCCGGGGCGGGCGAGCGAGAAGGGGCGCGCCATCGGGCGGCGGCGCCGAAGCGCATCGTGGTGTTCTCGCCGCATCCCGATGACGACGTGATCAGCATGGGCGGCACGCTCATCCGCCTGTGCGAGCAGGGGCATGACGTGCACGTGGCGTATCAGACGAGCGGGAACATCGCGGTGTTTGACGACTCGGCGGTGCGGCATGCGGAGTTTGTCGCCGAGTTCTGCCGCGAGTTCGGGCTGTTCTCGGCCAGCGACGCGCGCCGCATCGAGGAACAGGTGCTTCGGTTCGTGCGCACCAAGGAGCCGGGCGAGATCGATTCGACCGACGTGCAGAAGATCAAGGCGATCATCAGGCGGAGCGAAGCGCGGGCAGGGGCACGCTACAGCGGCGTGAAGCCGCGGAACGTTCACTTCCTGGACATGCCGTTCTACGAAACCGGGCGTGTGCGCAAGAAGCCGCTGTCGCGGGCGGACATCAGCACGATCACGGGGCTGCTGGAGCGCGTGAAGCCGCAGCAGATCTATGCGGCGGGTGATCTCTCCGACCCGCACGGGACGCACCGGGTGTGCCTGGCGGCGGTCATCGCGGGCTTGTGCCGGCTGAGCGAATCGGGCGCCGCGTGGGCCCGCGCGTGCGAGCTGTGGCTGTATCGCGGCGCGTGGCAGGAGTGGGAGCCCGACCGCATCGAAATGGCGGTGCCGCTGAGCCCGGAGGAAGTTGACCGCAAGCGAACGGCGATCTTCAAGCACGAGAGCCAGAAGGACCGGGCGCTCTTTCCCGGGCCGGATGCGCGCGAGTTCTGGCAGCGAGCGGAGGATCGCAACCGGCACACGGCGATGGTGTACGACCGGCTCGGGTTGCCGCAGTACCAGGCGATCGAGGGCTTCGTGCGCTGGCGCGAGGACACGACGCCGATGGTGATCATGGAGCCCAAGGCGGGCGTGCGTGCGCGGCGAGGGGGCGGAGGCAAGCGTGCCGCGGGTGCCGCCCGGCGCTCGTCGCGGGGGTGATGGACTTATGTCGATCCGCCGAGGAGCGCCAGGACGATCGACCCGGCGACGGCGAGCAGGGCGCCGCCGGCGGCGCGGAAGGTGATGCGGTCGTTGAAGAACCATGCCGCCAGGGGCAGGACGAGGACGGGCTGAAGGCTGAGGAGCGTCTGCGCGATGCCGAGGGGCGCGCGGTCGAAGGCGATGAGGGAAAGCCACACACCCAGGTAAGGGCCGGTGAGCGCGCCGATCGCGCATGTGGCGAGGCCGAAGCGGATGGGGGAGCGCTCGGGGGGCGCGCCCGGAAGGCGTGACGGCTGGAGAATCGCCCCTGCGCGAGCGCCGGCGATGACGAGCAGCGGGATCGTGCCGAGGAGGCCGAAGACGGTCCGCGCGCAGGCTGCTGCCTGAGGCGAAACGGGTTCGAGCGGCCCGGCGAACCCGAGCGCGCCGGCGACGTCGCCGTGGCCCATGCCGATTTTGCTGAAGAGAGAGCCGGCGGCCTGGAGGGCGGCGGCGAGAATGGCGAGGATGACGCCGCGGGTGGCGTGAGGGCGCGCTTCCGGGTGCTGAGCGTGAGGACGTTCGAGCACGACCCAGATGACCCCGGCGAGCGTGAGGGCGATTCCCACGGAGGCCCAGGGGGTCACGCGCTCGTCGAGGAATGAGCGACCGAGGAGGAGGGCGAAAACGGGGGAGGTGGTGGCGAGGAGCATCACGCGTCGCGGGCCGAGGTCTGAGAGGGACGTCAGCCAGCAGAGGTCGCAGAGGGAGAGCCCGACGACGCCGGAGAGCACGAGGGCCCAGAACTGCACGTTGCTGGTGGGGGGCCACCACGTCCCGGCGATGAGGCGGAACGTGAGCACGTGGAGGGAGGCCGCGATGGCGAGGCGGAGCGTATTGACGGCCGCGGGCCCGAGCCGGCGCGTGGCGGCGGCGAACAGCAGGCCGGTGAAGGTCCACAGCACGGACGTGGAGATCGCCGCGGCGACACCCGCGAGATCGAGCGTCGAATCGCCGATCGGCATGGGGCGCAGGGTATGTCGATGTGCCGATGCAGCTCGAAGAGGCGTGAGGCGCGAGGCGTGAGGCGCGACCGAGGCAAATCGCTGATCGTGCGGGGCCTGCATGGCCGATACCGACCATGTCAGGTGTACGCAGGAGGATTGTGGTGCGCGCAGTGCGATTCGATGGTCGAACGGTGGCGATGGGCGAAGCGCCGGCGCCGCGCGCCGATTCGGGCGAGGTGGTCATCCGCCCAACGCTTGCGGCACTCGACTCGATCGATCACGGCCTCATGGCGCGAGAGAAGCCGGAGCGGCCGTTCACGCCGGGGCACGCGTTTGTCGGGGTCGTGAGCGACGCGGGAGGCGACGAGGCGAAGCGGCGGCTGAAAGGCCGGCGCGTCGTCGGAGCGTGGAGCCTTTCGTGCGGGAAGTGCGAGCTGTGCCGGGGCGGGCTTTCAAACCATTGCCGATCGCGGGTCGTCGTCGGGTCGCCCGCGCGCGAGGGCGCGCTCGCGGAGCAGATCGCTCTGCCTGTCGCGGCGGTGCACCTGGTGCCGGACGGTGTGAGCGATGAAGCCGCGGCGATGGTGCATCTCGTCGCGGCGGCCGCCCACTCGGCGCAGATGCTCCGCGTCGAGGGCAAGCCGTTCATCACGATTCTCGGTGACGGCCCGGTGGGCCTGCTCACGGCCCAGGTGATGACGCGCCTGAACGCATCGGTGCGACTGCTCGGCAAGCACCCGGAGAAGTTCGAGCTCTGCGAGCGCTGGGGCGTGAAGCATCGACACGTGGGCGAAGTCGGGCGGCGCGCCGATCAGGATGTAGTGGTCGACTGCACGGGCTCGCCCACTGGGCTGGAAACGGCGATGCACCTTGTCCGCCCGCGCGGCAAGATCATTCTCATGTCCGCCGGGTCGCTGCTGCCCGTCGGCGGCGAAGCGACGCCCGCGGCGCCGGTGACGCCCGACCTCCGGCCGATCGTCGTGGGCGAGCTCGAACTGCTGGGTTGTCGAGGCGGGTCGATCGAGCGCGGGCTTCAACTGATCGAATCCGGGCAGGTCGATACCACGACGTTCGCCACCCGGCGCGTGCGGCTGGATCAGTCGGCGGCGGTGCTGTCGCAGGCTCGCCGGGGGCTCGTGACGCTCGTGGAGATTGAGCCGCGCGGCTCCCGCCCGGCGCCGTGAACACCTATCCTCGGGGATGGTCGTGATCGTCAACGGTGACCGGCACGAAGTGCCCGAAGGGCTCTGTGTCGCCGGGCTGCTTTTGCGGCTGGGGCTGGGGGCGGCCGCGTGCGCGGTGGAGATCAATCGCGCGCTTGTTCCCAAGCGTGCCCACGAATCGCGGGCGCTGGAGGAGGGGGACCGGATCGAGATTGTGTCGCTGGTGGGGGGCGGCTGAACCGGCGGTGATTGTTGATGCTGAACGGATGAGCACTCCATGACACGCACTCTGACCGCACACGATGTTGATCCGCTGCAGGTCGCCGGTCGCACGATGACTGGCCGATTGATCGTCGGCACGGGCAAGTACCGGGATCTGGCGACGATGGCGAGCGCGCTGGACGCGAGCGGCGCGGAGGTGGTGACGGTCGCGGTGCGGCGTGAGCGCCTGTACAACGAGCGGGGCGAGTCGCTGCTGGATCATCTCGATCTGAAGCGGTACACGATCCTGCCGAACACCGCCGGGTGTTTTTGCGCCGAAGACGCCGTGCGCGTGGCGCGCCTCGGGCGGGAGCTGCTCGAACAGATCGGGAACCCGGGCGCGTCGTGGGTGAAGCTGGAAGTTCTGGGCGACCGGACGACGCTGCTGCCGGACCCGATGGGCACGGTCGAAGCGACGCGGACGCTCGCAAGCGAGGGGTTTCAGGTGCTTGCGTACAGCAGCGACGACCCGATCGCCGGGCTTCGGATCAAGGAAGCGGGCGCGGCGAGCGTGATGCCCGCGGGTTCGCCCATCGGCTCGGGGCAGGGCGTCCTGAACCGCGCCAGCATTTCCCTCTGCCTCGAGCTGCTCAAGAAGGACGACGCGGCCTATCCGGTGATCGTGGATGCGGGCGTCGGCAGTTCCAGCGATGTCTCGATCGCGATGGAGCTGGGCGCCGACGGCGTGCTGCTCAACACGGCGATCGCGCACGCGCGCGATCCCGTGGCGATGGCCCACGCGATGCGGCACGCCTGCCTGGCCGGGCGCCTGAGTTTTCGCGCCGGCCGGATCCCGCGCAAGCGCTATGCGAGCGCATCGTCGCCGTGGGAGGGGGCCATCTCGTCGATTCCGGGCGAGTGATTCGGCGTCGGCGGTGGACACGCTCGCCGTGCGCCGGCGGCCGGTACACTGGTGCCTGGGCCCACGCGGAGCGCCTGTCATGCTCTACACGATTCTCGGCATCGTTCACCTGATCCTGTTTCTCATCGCGGCGTTCGAGATTCTTACGTCGTCGAAGGACCTGCTGCACAAGGTGCTGTGGCTGCTGCTGATCTTTCTGCTGCCGATTGTCGGGCTGATCATCTACTACGTGGTCGGGCGCGGCAAGTAGAGGCGCGGCTTGTGTGGTGAGGGCGCCAGAGGGCGCGATCAGGTGCCGGTGCTGCCGGGAGCGTGTCGTGCTCCGAGCGGCAGGATGATGCAGAAGTCGCTCCCGCGCCCGGGCTCGGTGTGGAGATCGAGCCGCCCGCCGTGCTCTTCGATCAATCGGCGCGACGTGGGAAGCCCGAGTCCGGAGCCGCCGGCCTTGGTGGTGAAGTACGGCGTGAAGACCCGGTCGCGGATCTCCGGGGCGATGCCCGGGCCGGTGTCGATCACATGCACCTCGGCGCAGCGCTGACCTTCTTCGTCACTTCGGGCGCGCGTGCGGATGATGAGGTCGCCGGCGTGACGCGAACTCGACCCGGATCCGTCGCTCGCGGCAACGCCGTTCTGACGCGCCAGCTCGGTGTGCATGGCCTGAGTTCCGTTGATCATCAGGTTGAGCAGCGCCTGCTTGAAGAGGCGCTGGTCGACGCTGGCGGTCAATGGCTCGCCGGCGAGATCGGCCCGAAGGCGCACGCCCAGGCGTTCGGCCTCGGGCTGGTAGAAGTCGATCAGTTCCGACGCGAGCGCGTTGAGATCGGCAGGGCGGGCGTCGAGACGCACCTGCCCCGCGAACTCGAGAAAATCAGTGAGGATTCCGCGGAGGCGCTCGGTTTCGCGCCGGAGCGCCTTCACCCGGTTCACGAGCCTGATCTTTTCATCGGGTTCGACTTCGAGGGACTCGATGCCCTCGCCCAGGAGCTGGGCATTGAGCCCGATGGTGGAGAGCGGGTTCTTGATTTCGTGCGCGAGGCCGCTGGTCATTGCGCCGATCTCGGCCATGCGCTCGGCGGTGCGTGCGCGGCGCTCGGCGGAGCGGATCCTTCGCAGGTGCCGGCGCAAGACCCACACGGCGGCGAAGGCGCCGGCGAGCAGTCCGAGTCCCAGTCCCAGGAAGAGCGTTCCCACAGGTGCGAACGAGTGCCTCCGCGCTTAGAGCGTGCCCAGTCGGCCCCCGTCAACCGGCAGGTTGATCCCGTTGATGTATCCCGCGGCGGGCGACGCGAGAAACGCGACCGCCGCGCCGAGCTCTTCGGGCTTGCCGAAGCGACCGGCGGGAATGGTGGCGATGAGTTCGGCCGCGACGCTCTCGGGGCTGGTGCCCGCCTTGGTCGCCCGGCCTTTGACGAGCGACGCCAGCCGCTCGGTCTGGGTGTATCCGGGGAGCACGTTGTTCACGGTGATTCCGAAGGGCCCGAGCTCGGAAGCGAGGGTCTTGGCCCAGCTCGCGACCGCGGCCCGCACCGTGTTCGAGACGCCCAGGTTCGGGATCGGCTGTTTCACGCTCGTTGAGATGATGTTGATGATGCGCCCGTATTTCAGCTCCTTGAACTGCGGCACAAGCAACTGGGTGATGAGCACGGCGCTGAACAACTGCGCGTTCAGGCAGGCCAGAAAGTCTTCGGGCCTGGCGTCGAGGGCGGTGCCCGGCGGGGGGCCGCCGCTGTTGTTCACCAGGATCGAGAAGGGCCGTGCCGCATCGATGGCCCCGGCGAGCATGACGCGCACGCGCTCGGGCTGCGAGAAATCGAGGGCGAGGAACTCATGCCGCTGCCCCTTTGGGGTCGGCAGCTCACTCATGGCGGCCTGCAGGCGGTCTGGATCGCGGGCTGCCAGCGTGATGCTTGCACCGAGCGCGGCCAGTTCGATCGCCGCGGCCTTGCCGATCCCCTGAGACGCCCCGCACACCAGCGCCCGCTTTCCTGAAAGGTCGATGTTCATGGGCACACACTACGCGATGGGCGTCTTGCCCGCTGGAGCGGCGAGCCGGCGGGGTTACAGGAGCAGGTTTTTCCCGGTTTCGCCTGGTTCAAAGAGCGCCAGCGCCTCGGTCTCGACGCCGAGCGTCAGGCGGTCTCCCCTTCGCACGCCTTCGCGAGAACGGATGCGTGCCACGAGCGCCGTGCCTTCGGGCGACTCCATCCGCACGTCCATCGAGTCTCCCAGCGGCTCGACGAGCGTCACCGGCAGCGTGACGCTGCGCCCGGACGTCGCGGAGGGCGTTTCCTTTTCTCCGCCGGCGCGACCGTCGGTCCAGTCCACAAACGCGTGCGGTCGAATGCCCAGCACGACTTCCTTGCCCGCGTGCCCGCGCACGCGCTCGCCCGCCTCGCCCGAGAGCGCCAGCACCAGCGCGCCCTTGCCGCTCTCGGCGAATTCCATTCCCTGTGCGCCCGCCCGGACTTCGCCGGGCAGGAAGTTCATGGGCGGCGTGCCCAGGAACCCGGCCACGAAGCGGTTTGCCGGGCGCCGGTAGACCTCCAGGGGCGTTCCGGCCTGCTGGATCAGGCCCTGGTACATCACGACGATGCGGTCGCCCATCGTCATGGCTTCTTCCTGATCGTGCGTGACGTAGACGGTGGTGGTGCGCAGGCGGAGCTGGAGCGCCTTGAGCTCTGCGCGCGTGGTCACGCGCAGGCGTGCGTCGAGGTTTGAGAGGGGCTCATCAAAGAGAAACGCCTTCGGTTCGCGCACGATGGCCCGGCCGACGGCGACGCGCTGCCGCTGTCCGCCGGAGAGCTGCCCGGGACGCCGGTCGAGCACGCCGTCGATTCCGAGCATGGTGGCGGCGGCGCGGACGCGCCGGTCGATCTCCTCGCGCGGCGTCTTGCGCATGGTGAGCGAGAAGGCGAGGTTCTTGTAGACCGTCATGTGCGGGTAGAGCGCGTAGCTCTGGAAGACCATGGCGATGTCGCGGTCCTTGGGCTCGACGTCGTTGACCACGCGGTTGTCGATGGCGATGGTGCCGCTGGTCACTTCCTCGAGGCCGGCGAGCATCCGGAGCGTGGTGGTCTTGCCGCAGCCGGAGGGGCCAACGAGCACGACGAATTCGCCGTCGTTGATCTGGAGGGTGACGCCGCGAACGGCCTGAAAGCCGTTCGGATAGGTCTTAACGACATTGGTGAGCGCGATCGTCGCCATGAAGCCGAGAGCGTAGCCGATCTCGGCCCGCGCCTCCGATTTGCTAGGCTTCTGACCATGACGGCCGAGGTCCCACCAGCGTCACCCGCGAGTCCACCGCCGGCACCCCGCCGCTGGACGCGCGCCGGCGCCGACGTCAGCGGGGAGCTGCTGGGGCGTCTGCCCTGCGTGACGTGCGGGTATGACCTTCAGGGTCTTTCGGTGCTGGCGAACTGCCCGGAGTGCGGCGCGGCGGTGCGAGCGACGATCCTTGCGGTCATTGATCCGCTCGCCGACGAACTGCGCCCGATCCACCGTCCGCGGCTGGTTGCTTTGGGGCTCATCGCCTGGACTCTTTTCAGCCTTCTTGCGACGCTGACGGCGTGGGTCTCGACCGGCGGCGCGCTGGTCTATGGAGCGCAGGCCCTCGGCTCGCCGCCTGTGCTCATCGCGCGAGCCCCGAGCATCATTGCGGTTGAGCTGTGGATTGCCGGGCTCGGGGCGCTGCTCCTGTGCCATCCGCATCGCAGCGTGGGCGCGGCCAACGTGCTGCTGGCGATTCTCGGAGCGGCGGCCTATTTCCCGCTGGGGCTTCTGCTCATGCGCCTGAGCGAGCAGGCGATCGACGGGGCGCTGGCGGGCCGGATGGACCTGTGGGCTCCGCGTCCGGATCGCTCGATTCTGCGGATCGGCGCCTGCGTGATCACGGTGATCATGATCCTGGCGCTTCGCCCCGTGGCGCGCGTGCTCGTGGCGAGGTCGCTGGCGCTTCGCACCGGGCGCGTCGATCGGCAGACGCTGCTGGCGGTCGCCGGGGCGGCGGGGCTGATCGTGCTGGGGGATGCCGTCGGGTTCTTTGCCGGCGGCGCGGGTTTGCCGGCACCCGGAGGAACAGGCAGCGGCGCGGGCGGCGGCGGCGGAACGGTGTGGCCGCTGCTGCGCACCATCGGCGCGGCCGTCATGCTGCTGGGCGGCGGGCTGCTGACGCTCGGGGTGGCCGGGGCGCTCATCGACGCGGTGCGCATCGCCGCCGCGGTGCTCGCGCCGAGCCCGAGCCTGCGCCAGGTGCTCAGCCCCGCGCCCGCCGCGATCACGCCGACGGAGCCGGCGGCTGCGCCGCGCGGCAAGGACCAGCCCACGCTCGGGGGAGGCCAGTAGACATGACCAAGGCCGAGCAGGATCGATTCGATCGGCTGCTGCAGGATGCGATCGAGAGCCTGCCGCCGGCGTTCCGCGAGGCGCTCGACAAGATTCCGGTGATCGTGGTCGATCGCCCCGGCCCGGAGCTGGTGGCGCAGCTCAAGCGCGAAGGGACGCTCGGGGCGGACGACACCGAGGAAGATCTGATGGGGCTGCACTCGGGCATTGCGGTGACGGAGCAGTCGGTGGAGTCGTCCGCGACGCTGCCGCCGACGATTCACATCTTCCGCGAGGGTGTGCTTTCGCACGCGTGCGAGCAGGAGGGGTGGGCGTCGCCGCACGCCGACGAGGATGTGTACGAGGAGGTGCGGATCACGCTCATGCACGAGCTGGGGCACCACTTCGGCCTGGATGAGGATGACCTGGACGAGCTTGGGTATGGGTGAAGCTGGTTCCGGTCGCGGGAGGATCGGCCGGACCCGGGTCAGGCCACTTCGAAGAGGAACTCGACCTCTACGGGCGCGCCGAGCGGGAGCGAGCTGGATCCGACGGCGGCCCGCGCGTGCCTCCCCGCTTCGCCGAAGACGGCCACGAGCAGTTCGCTGGCCCCGTTGGCGACCTTCGGATGGTCGAGGAAATCGGGTCCGCAGGCGACGAAGCACCCCACGCGGACGACCGATCGCACCCGGCCCAGATCACCCAGGGCGGCCTTGGCCGCGGCGAGGCCGTTGAGGACGCACTGGCGAGCGCATTCCTGTGCCAGTTCGAGGCTCACGGGGTGAGGCACCTGGCCGGTTGCGAGCAGCTTCCCGTCGCGGAACGGGACCTGACCGGCGACGTACAGCATGTTCCCGACCTGGCGCGTGGGGATGTACGCCGCGACGGGCTTGGACGGGGCCGGGAGCGAAAGGCCGAGGGCGGCGAGAGCCTGCTCGGGGGGTGGGGGGGGTGGGGGGGGAGGAGGCGGAGGGGAGGGGGGCGGGGTCGAGGAGGTCATGGATGGAATCCTGTTTTTTTTTCAAGAAAATGGGCAACCTGATCGCGGTTGCTTGCGAATGGAGCCGGAGGATGGTATAAATACACCGTCCGACAACTCGACATCCCGGCGTTTGAAGTGTGGATTGACAAGTAGGAAGGGCCTGGTCGGCGAACCGAGACTCCATTGTTCCGTTTCGCCCTGTACTCATCGCGACCGTTCGGTCGCCCACTGATCTGCCGAGTGCAGGTTCGCAGCCAGCCGACAATCCGAAGCTCTCCCGAGGGGCCATGTGTTCCGGCGTGATCGCGACACGTCAAGGCACGTGCGTCACGCGGGCGTGAGCGACATGGATGTGTTTGAGCGTTTGTCAGTGGCAGTGAGTTCCAGTTCAACATCGTGGGAACCCGTCCGGCCGTCTACTCGCCGCCGGGAGGGTGGTATGTGTGCGGTCGGGGGGGGCCGGGTCTCGTGGTCTTCCGGCTCTGGCCGGGCAGGTGTGCTGAACGGCCTGCTCGGCCCCAGACGGAAGGGGTTTGCGATTCGGATCGGTTTGCAGATTCAGCGTTTGACATGCCGCCGCGGGCGTTCCGCGGCAGCCCACCTGGTTCAGAAGGCGGATCCCGCGTCGGGCTCTGCCGAAACGTCTAGGAGACACGTATGAAGAAGACTCGCGCTTTCACGCTCATCGAGCTGCTGGTGGTCATCGCGATCATCGCGCTGCTCGTGGGCATCCTGCTCCCCGCCCTGGGCAAGGCCCGCCAGTCGGCGCGCCAGCTCAAGTGCGCCACGCAGGTCCGCAACATCGTTCAGTCCTGCCTCATCTGGTCGCAGCAGAACAAGGAAAACTTCCCCCTGCCCAGCCAGATCGACAAGGGCAACACGACGATCAACGTCGGCGCCACGGCTCAGCGCACCAAGGACAACACGGGCAACATCGTCTCGCTCCTCATCTGGAACGGCGCGATCTCCCCTGAAGTCTGCGTCAGCCCCGCCGAGAGCAACAGCCAGATCGCCATCGACGACGGCTACCAGAACGCCAACCCCCAGGGCGCGGCCACGCCGGCCTCAGCCCTCTGGGACCCCCGGTTCGGCGGCACGCCGTCGGATACGGGCGCTCCTGCTCGCCGCACCACCGGCCGCGGCAGCGTCTCCTACGCCCACGCCATCCCCTTCGGGACGCCCCGCGCTTCCCGCTGGTCGAACACGTTCAACGCGACCGAGGCTGTCTGGGGCAACCGCGGCCCCACGTATGAAGGCGCCACCAGCAACGACTCGGGCCCCTATCCCCCCGCGACGACGGGTTGGAAGCTCGCGAACGGCACGCTCGGGACCAACAGCAACACGCTGCTGATCCACGGCGGTCGCAACACGTGGGAAGGCAACATCGGCTACAACGACGGGCACGTCAACTTCGAGACCCGTCCTGATCCCACCGAGATCACCTATCGCCGCGACACCGGCTCGCCCCTCACCGTTCCCGACAACTTCTTCGTGAACGAGAGCGACGACGCGACCGACGGCGGCCGCCCGGCGACCGAACTCCCCGGCTCCAACGCCTACCTCCGCATGATCAGCGGCGTCTCCGGTACCGATGCCGCCTACACGATCACCATCTTCCGCGACTGATCGCAGTTCCGCGAAGTCTGGTTGATTTGCAAACACGAAACCGCCGGCCGAAGGGTCGGCGGTTTTTTCATTCGGGAGTGGCACACAAGTCGGCTTTGCGACTTGTGTGTCTGAGTGGTGATGAAGCGTGAGGGTTCAGAGCACAGAAGTCGGCGACCCGACTTCTGTGGCACGGCCTTCTGTGGCACGGATGCACGGCGTGGCACACAAGTCGGCTTTGCGACTTGTGTGTCTGAGTGGTGATGAAGCGTGAGGGTTCAGAGCACAGAAGTCGGCGACCCGACTTCTGTGGCACGGCCTTCTGTGGCACGGATGCACGGCGTGGCACACAAGTCGGCTTTGCGACTTGTGTGTCTGAGTGGTGATGAAGCGTGAGGGTTCAGAGCACAGAAGTCGGCGACCCGACTTCCGTGGCACGGCCTTTTGTGGCACGGTTGCACGGGAGCGTGGCACACAAGTCGGCTTTGCGACTTGTGTGTCTGAATGGAGATGAAGCGTGAAGGTTCAGAGCACAGAAGTCGGCGACCCGACTTCTGTGGCACGGCCTTCTGTGGCACGGCCTTCTGTGGCACGGATGCACGGCGTGGCACACAAGTCGGCTTTGCGACTTGTGTGTCTGAATGGAGATGAAACGTGAAGGTTCAGAGCACAGAAGTCGGCGACCCGACTTCT
>JBFXBS010000007.1:210938-286763 GCA_050182995.1 Phycisphaerales bacterium
CTTCTGTGGCACGGCCTTCTGTGGCACGGATGCACGGCGTGGCACACAAGTCGGCTTTGCGACTTGTGTGTCTGAATGGAGATGAAACGTGAAGGTTCAGAGCACAGAAGTCGGCGACCCGACTTCTGTGGCACGGCCTTCTGTGGCACGGATGCACGGCGTGGCACACAAGTCGGCTTTGCGACTTGTGTGTCTGAATGGAGATGAAACGTGAAGGTTCAGAGCACAGAAGTCGGCGACCCGACTTCTGTGGCACGGCCTTCTGTGGCACGGCCTTCTGTAGCACAGAATGCACTGAACGGTTTACGACATCAAGACTCAGCGGTCCTGTTCCTGGAAACGTAGCCCTGCCACTTCTCCCACCCGAGGCCACGCGGGTAGCAGCACGGGAACTCTCCATCACGAGCGCCCATCCACCAGCGGATGCTTGACCAGGGCCAGAGTTCAGGGCGGGCGACCAGTCCTCGTTCGACCGGGTTCTCGTGGATGTAACGGATCTCGCGCGTGAGCTCCTCCTCGTCGCGGACATTTCGGTCGAATCCGCCGCCGGCCTGCCAGAATCGAGGGCCGGTACGGGAAGCAACTCGGTTCAGGATTGGGGCGTCGAGGGTCCGCCAGCGAGCGATCACGCGCTTTGAGACCGCCATCTTCATGGATCGAAGCGACGTTCCCAGCGCGACGGTCGGACCAGGCCGAACCAGCATGTGAACGTGCTCAGGCATGAACACCCATGCGATGACCTGCACGGCATGCGCGGTGCGAACGCGCTCAAGACCGTCGAGCAGGAGTCGGCAGATCCGGTGGTTGGTCAGGAGGGGCAGGCGTCGATGACACGAGAACGTGACGAACCGGATTCGATCCTCGGCCTCCCAGCGGCGCAGGCGGCGACGAAAGGGAGCATCGACGTGCATGGCTGAGCGTATCACCCCGACGGTTGACCGCTTGGACACACAAGTCGCCGAGCCGACTTGTGTGGCACGGGGAGAGACCTCGGACACACAAGTCGCCGAGCCGACTTGTGTGGCACGGGGAGAAACCTCGGACACACAAGTCGCCGAGCCGACTTGGGTGGCACGGGGAGAAACCTCGGACACACAAGTCGCCGAGCCGACTTGTGTGGCACGGGGAGAAACCTCGGACACACAAGTCGCCGAGCCGACTTGTGTGGCACGGGGAGGAACCTCGGACACACAAGTCGCCGAGCCGACTTGTGTGGCACGGGGAGAAACCTCGGGCACACAAGTCGCCGAGCCGACTTGGGTGGCACGGGGAGAGACCTCGGACACACAAGTCGCCGAGCCGACTTGTGTGGCACGGGGAGAGGCCTCGGGCAGACAAGTCGCCGAGCCGACTTGTGTGGCACGGGGAGAAACCTCGGACACACAAGTCGCCGAGCCGACTTGTGTGGCACGAACTGTGCGCCTTGCTTCCTGCCACTCGATTTCTGTGCTCGTGGGGCGAGCGAATCAGCCGAAGAAGGCGTTGATGAAGTCGCCGAGGTCGTCGGCGTCGATGTTGCCGTCGCCGTTGAAGTCGGCGCGTGGGTCGGGGGGCATGGAGAAGAAGGCGTTGATGAAATCGCCGAGGTCGTCGGCGTCGATGTTGCCGTCGCCGTTGAAGTCGAGGCCGCCGGCGATGGAGAGCGTGACGTCGGCGGGATTGAAGATCGAGAGGAACTGAAGGCCCGGCAGCGGCGGGAAGCTCTCGGAGGCGAAGGTGCCGGTGACGCTGGAGCCCTCGATGATGCGGAAGCTCTCGCCGCCGATGGGCAGATATCCATTGGCGAGGCTCACTTCAAGCCGACCGTCGACGGTGACCGGCCCGGAGGCGATGAGACGGCCGAACTGGCCGGGCTGGGTGCCGGCGAGGGTGGTGGCGAAGGTTGAACCGGGGCCGAAGGCGGCGGCGCCCGAGACGTTCACGCTGGAGGCCGAGGCGATTTCGAGGCGACCGGTGGAGGCGAAGAGGGAGGTTGCGGCGGGTGTGAGGTCGAGATCGCCCGAGGCGATGCTCATGACGCCGGAGTTGGAGATGACGAGGTTGGTGAGGGCGGCGGCGGACCCCGGCGTGCCGGAGCGTTCGAAGAAGCCTTCGTTGGTGAAGGCGCTGGCGGCCTGACCCTCGACGCCGACGAACGCGCCGTTGCTCTGGGCGAAGAACTGCGCGTTGGGGCGGTTGATGAAGGCGCCGGCGTCGAAGTTGAGGGAGCCGTCGGTCCAGAAGGTGACGCCGTGAGATTCGATGGAGCGTGCGAGGGTTTTGGGCGAGGCGCCGCTGATGACGAGGGAGCCGGAATCGCGGATGATGGTTCGGCCGGAGCCGATCATGTCGCCGCCGACCCAGGTGAAGGGGAGCTCGACGCGGATATCGCCTGAGCCGCCGAGGGTTCCGGCGATGAGGAGGCCGGTGAGGACGTTCGTGAGGCCGTTGAACTCGACGGAGCCGCCGAAGACGGTGAGGACCTGGACGCTGACGGCGCCGTTGAAGACGCGGGCGGCGCCGGAGTTGATGGTGAGGGAGGTGAGGCGGGTGACGCCGCCGACGGAGCCGCCGAAGCTGACGGCGCCGGTGCCGGGGCCGATGGTGAGATTGGATTCGCCGTCGACGCCGCCGGTGACGTTGATGGGGGCGCCCTGGGTCTGGAGGAGGACGACGGGGCCGAGGGTGACGGGGCCGGTGTAGGTCTGGGGGCCGACGGTTCGGAAGGCGGGCCCATTGAGGAAGGTGCCGCCCGCGGCGTGGATATCGAGGAAGCCCGGGCGGCCGCTGCCGGCGAGGGGGAAGCCGCCGACTTCGGAATCAAAGGTCATCGTGGCGATGCCAGCGTTGACGCGAAGGCTGTGGGCGGCGCCGGGGAGACTGTTGACGCGGCCGCGGACGACGACGGGCGCGCCGGGGAAGTTGCCGACGGTGGTGTCGAAGGTGACGAGCGGCGATTCGAGGATGATGGAGTCGTCGATGGTGATGGCGCCGCCGCGGGTGGAGATGAGGCCGAAGATGTGGGTCGTGGAGCCGTTGCCGCGGACTTCGATGGTGCCGTTGTCGGTGCTGCAGACGATGCCGTCGGCGAGGAAGATTTCGCCGCCCATGGCGGGCATGTTGATCTGGATGGAGGCGTTGAACTCGAAGGACTCGACATCCATGACGGCGGCGCCGTCGTCGGAGCCGAAGGCGAGGAGCTCGAAGCCCTCGGCGAAGAGGGTGAGCTCGGCGGCGGTGATGTCGAGGGCGTCGCCGGCGCCTTCGGTGCCGTGGGCGAGGTTGTAGTTCTGCGAGGGGCCGGATTGGAGGAGGCGGAGGGTGCCGGTGCCGGAGACGGCGCCGAGGAAGTTGATCTCGACGCCGGAGAGGACGATCGAGTTGGCGCCGGCGGCGAGAGTGGAGCCGAAGGTGAGCGTCGCGCCGAGAGAGGCGACGAAGGCGTCGGCGGTGAAGACGACGGCGTCAGCGAAGGTGACGAGCGAGGAGGCGGTGAGCGTGGGCCCGGCGATGGACGTGGAGCCGGGAGCGTCGGTGAGGAGCGAGAGGAGGCCGGAAACGGCGCCGGCGAAGGAGGTGACGCCCGGGGAGTTGACGACCAGGGCGTTGGCGTTGCCGAGGATGCCGCCGAGGAAGGCGACAGCGCCGCCGGAGAAGGTGATGTCATCGAGGAGAGCGATGGGGCCGGCGTAGGACTGAGCGAGCGTCGAGCGGACGGGTGAAGCGCCGAAGCGGGAGAGGATGCCGGCGCTGGACGCGATGGTGGAAAGTGGCGTGGCGGCGCCGACCGAGCCGGCAAACGTGGCGATGGCGCCGGCGCCGGCGGGGGCGAGTGAGAGGGCGGAGGAGGTGTCGAAGCCTTCGACGTTTTGCGCGAAGAGGATGGATTGGCCCGTGAATGCCGCGGGGCCGGCGATGGTGACGGGGTCGTTGTAGGTCTGGGTGAGGACATTGACGGCGGCCGCGAAGCGAGTGGGGGCGGTGCCGGCGCTGCCGTCGGTGGTGAGGGCGCTGAGGCGGCCGAGGGTTGCGGCGCCGACGGGGGCGCTGAAGGCGGTGAGGCCGGCGGTGCCGGAGTTGACGACGAGGGCGTTGTTTTCGTTGTCCTCGCTGTCGACGGCGAAGAGGAAGGAGATGGGAGCGCCGGCGGGGGATTGGCCGTTGTTGGTGGTGTCGATGGTGACGAGGGCGACGCCGATGAGGACGGAGTCGTTGAAGGTGATGGGGCGGCCGTCGGTGCGGACGTCGGCGTTGAGGGTGGTGGTGGCGCCGGAGCCGAAGAAGGAGAAGGAGCCGTTGCCCGAGCCGGAGAGCGGGGCGTTGACGATGATGGCGCCCGGGGCGATGGGGGAGCGGAAGGTGGTGGGATCGAGCGCGGTGTACGGCGAGGCGATGGTGATGACGCCCGAGCCGTCGGAGCGGCCGAAGGTGACGGAGTTGAAGCCGTCGGCGAGTCGCGAGAGGGTGGCTGGGGAGAGATCGAGCGCGCCGCCTGGGCCGTCGGACCCGCCGACCACGATGCCGCCGGTCGGCAGATCATGCTCGATGATGAGGTCGCCGGCCCCTGAGACGAGGCCGTTGAACGCGAGCAGGCGTCCGCGGAGCGTGACGTCGTTGATTCCGGCCGAGAGCGTGGAGCCGAAGGTGAGGGCGCCGCTGAAGGAATCGAAGGTGGCGTCGGCGGCGACGTTGACGGGCCCGGTGAAGGACTGGTTGCCGGAGCCGCCGCCGATGGCGGAGGTGCGGATCGAGCCGGGGCCGGTGATGGTGGTGGAGCCGGTGACGGAGAGGGAGCGGAGCGGGACGGCGTTGGCGGGAGCGCCGGCAAGGCGCAGGTTGCCGTTGATGGAGAGGCCCTGCTCACCCGGGCTGGCAGCGGCGAGGCCGGCGCTGAAGGTGAAGAAGGAGCCGGGCGAGGTAACAAAGGGAATGATCGTGTCAGGAGAGCCGCTGAGCGTGGTGGAACCAGAAACGCTGAGGTCGCCTGACTGACCGCCGGAGGACGTGAGCGCGACGCTGGCGGTGAAAAGGGCGTCGCTTTCGGCGGAGAGGCTGCCGAGGGGCGTGACGGCGCCGATCGCGCCGGCGAAGCTCGCGGGCGCGCGGGCGATGAGGCCCTGCGCACCGGGAGTCGTGGCGTTGATGACGCTGAAGTTGAGCAGCGTTCCGGTGAAGGTGGTCGTTGCGGCGGTGGCGAGGGTGAGAGCGCCGCTGTAGGTCTGCGGGCCGGTGGTCTGCACGGAACCGCCGGCGAGGGTTGAGGCGCCGCTGATGAGGAGCGAACCGAGCGGGCTGGTGTTGCCGACGGCACCGAGGAGGGATGCACGGCCGGCGCCGACATTGAGGGTGAGAGCCGGATTGGCGAGCGTGGAGTTGAGGGGACCGGAGACGGTGATGTCGCCGCCGCTCGTCTGGATGGTGAGGGCGGAGGCGATGGCGAGGGAGGCGCTGAAAGAGACGTCGCCGCCGGCGGAGGTGATCCCGGAGCTGAGGGTGCTGAGTCCGGCGACAAAGGCGAGGCTGCCGGCGGAGGTGTTCACGAGCGGCGCAGTGTTGAGGACGATGGAGCCGCCGAGGCCGTTGTTGAGGAACGTGATGGGGTTGACGACCGTGCCGCCGCGGATGAGGATGCCGCCCGAGCCGCCCGCGCGGCCGATGATGATGGAGGAAAAGCCCGGGGCGAGTGCGGCCATGTCGGCGGGGGTGAGATCGAGCGCGGAGAAGACGTCGATGGGCGCGAAGACGTTGATGCTTGTGCCGGCGGCGTCAGGGGAGAGGGTGAGGCTGCCCGAGCCGGAGACGGAGTTGGCGCCGCCGTTGAAGTTGATTTCCGTGGCGATGATGACGAGGGACTGCGCGCCGACATTCAGAGTCGAGTTGAAGACGACGGCGCCGGTGGAGGTGATGGAGGCGGGGCCCTGGATCGAGACGGGCTCGGCGAAGGTGAGGTTGGAGTCGATCACGAAGTCGCCGGCGAGAACGGTGGCGCCGGGCGCCGAAATGTTGATGCCCAGAAGATTGGCGCCGCCGAGGAGAGAGGTGGAACCGGCGGCGTTGACGGTGAGCGTTCGGGGCGTGGCGCCGTCGCTGACGAGGGCCAGGGCGCTGAAGGCCCCGGCGTTCACGGTAAAGTCGATCAGGAGCGAGAGATCGCCGGTGAAGGTGACGGCGTTGTTCGCGTTGAGCGAACCGGCGGTCATGCGCGTCGTGCCGTTCACGAGCAGCGAACGCAGCGAGAGAACGGTGGAGATGTTCGAAGTGGAATCGGTGGTGAGGGTGAGGTCGGACGTGGCGACGCGCGAAGGGGTGCTGATGGTGATGGTCGAGTCGCCTGACTCGATGCGGTAGTCGAGGGCGGCCACGTTTCCGGCGGCGAAGCGGGCGGGAAGGGGGAGCGTCGCATCGTTGATCGCGGCGTCCTGGCGAAGTTCGAACGTGACCGGGTTGTTGGCGCTGCCGGGCGAAAGACGGAATGAAGGCGTGTTGGTGTTGACATCCAGCGTTGCGCCGGCGCCGCCGCCGCCCAGCCCGTCTCCGGCGATGAGGGAGATCGACGGTGCGGCGACGATGACCCCGACGGCGGTGAACGAGAGGTTTCCGGCGCCGGAAGCGCCGGATTGCAGGGAGATCGATGAGCTTCGGGCAAAGACGTTGTTCTGAATGAAGAGGTTGCCGCGTGCAACAACGCTGACGGGGCCTGTGCGGTCGATCCCCGTGACGCCGAAGACGCTGGAGATGAGCATGGCGTTGGCGTCGACGTAGGAGATCGCGCCCGAGCCGGTGTTGGCGACCAGGCTGATGGTGTTGTTGGCGGGGTTGGTGAGCGTGAAGGGCCCGTTGCCCTGGAGGAGAAGCGTGCCGGTGATGATGGTGCCCGCGGCGGTCTGCGTGACGGGGCCGGCGGCGGTGAGAACCAGCCGTCCGTCGTTGATGGCGATGGGCGAGTTGATGGCCAGGGGCGATTCGGACCCGGCGGTGAGGAACACGTCGCGGCCCGGGGAGGAAATGCCGACGACGCCCGCGATGGTGCCGACGGCGAACCCGTTGGCATCGGAGATGGTGAGGTTGGCGTTGGCGTCGGAGGCGAGATTGGCGATGCTGGTGGCGAGGGTGTAGGACGCGCCGGCCGATCCGCCGCGGAGGAGGAGGGCGGTGCCGGTGATGATGCCGGTGGCGGTCGTGGTGGCGCCGCCTGGGGCATCGAGCAGCGTGTGGAGTTCGGAGGTGACGGCACGGTTGATGGTGATTGCGCCGGCGCCGGAGATGGTGAGGGCGGTGATGCCGGTGGATGAGGCGCCGGAGAGGGTGTCGATGACGGTGATCGTGGTGATGTTGAAGGCGTCGATGTCGTTGAAGGTGAGGTTGCCCTGAGCGGAGAATGCCGCGGAGTCAACGTCGTTGTTGCCGGCGAGAGAGATCGGCCCCGTGGCGGCGGCGATGAGCTGGCCGCAGGTGATGGCGCCGCCGGTCTGGGTGATGCCGCCCGGGCCGCCGACGAGCTGAATGCCGAAGTTGGCGGTGAGGCTGGCGCCGAGGGTGACTGTGGCGCCCTGCACGAGGATGGCGCCTTCGGCGATCGAGACGGGGGAGAGGATGGTGGCGGCGCCCGAGGCGATGAAGAACGCGCTGTTCACGGTGTCGAACGTGAGCCCGGCGGGGATGCTGACGATCGCGCCGGCGATGCTGAGGGCGGAGTTGCTCTGCGAGCTGAGAACGGTGGCGGTGCCCGATCCGTTGCCCTCGGCGTCGGCGACGACATTGAGGGTGCCAAAGCCGACGTTTGGATTGATGGTGACGTTGCCGGCGGCGGCGAAACCGAGGAAGGCGTTGGCGACCTTGCTGGCGGTGGTGACGGTGATCGATCCGTCGTCGGAGATGATGGAGTAGTTCATCGATCCGATGGCGGCGCCGAAGCGGGCGGGTGCGGGAATGTTCGCGTCGGCGATGGTGGCGTCCTGCCGATAGGTGAAGCTGGCGGGGCGCGAGGCGCCGCCCTGGGCCCCGCGGAAAATGGGCAGGTTGGTGTTGAGATCGGCGGCCGCGGCTCCGGCGCCACCGGCGCCATCGCCCGCGCGGAGCGCGATGTTGGCCGAGCGGAACTCGACGCCGGCGGCGCCGAAGGAGAGGGCGCCTGAGCCATCGTTGCCGGCGGTGAGCTCGATGCGCGTCGTGGCGAGGATGTCGCCGTTGATGAGCACGTTCCCGGACATGTTGGCGGTCAGGATTCCGGGGTTGAGCAGGCCGGTGGTCTGGGTGGTGAAGTCGACTCCCGAGACATTGAGCGTGCCGCCGGAGAGGCTGATTGACACCGCGCTGGCGAGGATGACGCTTCCGACGCCGGGCTGCGGGTCGGGACCGGGCGTGGGGTCGTTGGCGAAGAGATTGACGGTGGGCGTGAAGGTGCCCTGCATCGAGATGTTGGCGTTGATGAGGATGTCGCCGGCGGCGCGGAGCGTGAGGATGCCCGGGTTGCTGGCCGAGACGCTGACGGGTGAGTTGAGGGTGATGTTGCCGGCTTGCGAGCCGGTGGCGCCGGTGGTGATGATGACCGTGGCGCCGGTCGCGAGGAGGTTGTTGAGGGTGACGATGTTGACGACGGCGTTGTTGGCGTTCGGGGTGAAGGTGTTGGGGTTGCCGCCGGAGAAGATGCCGCCGGACTGGGCGGCGGTGCTGATGGTGACGTTGTGGGGATCGATAAGCCAGGTGCCGGCGGCGCCTGAAGGGGCGAGGACGTCGACTTCGCCGAGCGCATCGATGGCGGACTTGCCGGAGGTTTCGACGAAGCCGCCGTTGCCGGCGAGGGCGCCGCCGCGGGCGGACGCGCGGCCGTAGAAACCGGCGATGTCGTCGGCCCAGAAGATGACGCGGCCGCCGTCGCCGGAATGCGTGGCATCAGCGCGGAGGGTGGAATGCTGGTCGAGGTAGGCGATCTGGGCGTTGATGACGCCTTCGATGGGCGCGCCGGAGCGATCGCCGCCGACGCGGATCTGGCCGCCGGCGATGGGACCTGAGGCGTCGAGCGTGGTGTTCTGAAGAACGACGCGCACGCCGAAGACGTCGACTCGCCCGCCGCGACCGACGGGATCAGACGCGTCGAGGGTGGCGTTGGAGAGGTTGATGGCGGCGGAACGGGCGTTGAGCAGGATGCTCGGGGCGCGGAACGTGCCGGAGAGGGTGACGAACCCGTCGTGGCGGGGGCCGGGGCCGGCGAGTTCGATTCGCGAGCCAGCCGAGATGAAGGCTTCGGGCTCGGTGCTCAGCCCGCCCTCGAAGCGAGCGGACGAACCGACGTTCAGACGGGCGTCGGAGGTCAGAAGGAGGGGGCTCTGTGCGAGAAGACTGCCGACGGTGACGGCGCGATCGAGCGTGAGCTCGGTGAAGCCGCCCGGGACGTGCACGTCGTCGGAGAGACCCGGCAGCACGTCAGCGGACCAGTTGAGAGGGTCGGACCAGGAGGCACCGTCGCCGCCGGCGTCCCAGGTGGCCAAGGCGAGCAGCACGCGCGGCTCGAGGGCCTCAAAGAGGCGGTGCCGCGGGGGGTGGAGATCACGGGGCCGGCGCGCACCGGCGGCATTCAGCAACTGTCTGATCACACGGTTCTCCCTTGCCACCAGCCGCTGGGCAGGCCTCGGTCGCTGGGCGACGGCCGAAAGCGTGTGCGGCTGACAACAATCTACTCCTTCAAACGAAGGCGAGCAGCGCCGGAGCCAAGAAATCGAGTCGAATTGGAGGGACTTGTTTGGGCCCGCCTAGGAATGTGCCCGGCGCGGGGCGTGCCGGGGCGGAAGCTGGTAAAAACCAGCCCGGCTCCTGAAGCATCCGTATACAAAGCAGACGGGTGCGGGGCACGGAGTGAATCCCGGCCGCTGATCTTGTGCCCGATGAGGGCTGACAGCCATGTCGAAGACTGATCCGACGATTCCGAGCTCTGACCCGTCGCCGACGAGCCACCCGCTCGGCGGGGATGGGGGAGCGCGGAGCGAGGAAGTCCAGGAGGGCCCGGGGACGGTGCTGGGGGCGTACCGGCTCCTGCAGGTGCTCGGCGAAGGCGGGTTCGGGGTGGTGTATCTCGCGGAGCAGCGCGAGCCGGTGGAACGGCGCGTGGCGCTCAAGATCATCAAGCTGGGGTTGGAGACCAAGGAGGTCCTCGCGCGGTTCGAGGCGGAGCGTCAGGCGATGGCGCTCATGGATCACCCGGCGATCGCCAAGGTGCTCGATGCCGGCGCGACGCCCGCCGGGCGCCCGTACTTCGTGATGGAATTCGTGGCGGGGGTGCCGGTGCATGAGTACTGCGATCAGCATCGCCTGACGACGAGCGAGCGGCTGAAGCTGTTTGTCGACATCTGTTCCGCGGTGCACCATGCGCACCAGAAGGGCGTGATTCACCGGGACCTGAAGCCGTCGAACATCATGGTGACGCTCCTGGACGGGCGGCCGGCGCCGAAGGTGATTGATTTTGGCATTGCGAAGGCGACGACGCGTCGGCTGACGGAGCGGACGATCTTCACCGAGACGGGGCGGCTGCTGGGGACGCCCGAGTACATGAGCCCGGAGCAGGCGGGGACGACGGGCCTGGACGTGGACACGCGGACGGATGTCTACTCGCTGGGCGTGGTGCTGTATCAGTTGCTGGTGGGGTCGCTGCCGTTCGACTCGAGGACACTGCGTTCGGCGGGGTACGAGGGGATCATGCGGATCATCCGCGAGGAAGATCCGCCGCGGATGAGCACGCGGCTGGCGAAGACGCCCGCGACGATCTCGACCACCGCCGAGAAGCGGCGGAGCGACGCGCGGACGCTTGTGAACCAGTTGCGCGGCGACCTGGACTGGATCACGGCGCGGGCGATGGAGAAGGACCGGACGCGGCGGTACGCATCGGTGTCGGAGCTCGCGGCGGACGTCGAGCGGTTTCTCAAGAGCGAGCCGGTGGTGGCACGCCCGCCGAGCGTCTCGTACAAGGTTGCGAAGTTCGTGCGGCGAAACCGGCTTGGGGTGAGCGCGGTGGCGGTGGTGCTGCTGGCGCTTGTGCTTGGGCTGGGGGGCACGACGTGGGGCATGGTTCGAGCGCGGGCGGCGGAACAGGCGGAGCGTTCGGCGCGGACGGAGTCGGAGCGAGCGCGCGAGGCCGCGGAAGCAGCGCGGGAGCGCGAAGCGGAGCAGAAGCGGCGGGCGCTGGCAGAGTCGGCGAAGGCGTCGGCGATCAACGTGTTCCTGCAGAACACGCTGGCATCGGTGAGCCCGGCCAACACCAACAAGCGCGATATCACGGTGCGAGAAGTGCTCGATGAAGCGCGGCGGATCGGCGTGTCGTTCAAGGATCAGCCTGAGGTCGACGCGGCGCTGCGCGAGACGATGGGACGCACGTACCGCTCGCTGGGAATGCTCGACGAAGCCGAAGGGCTCATCACGGGGGCGCTCAACGCCCGGCTGGCGATCGTGGGACCGGAGCACGTGGACGTCGCCGAGTGCTATGACGACCTTTCGGTGCTGCGATATCTGCAGGGCAAGCACGAGGACGCGGAGCGGCTGGCGCGGCAGGGGCTTGAACTGCGGCGGAAGCTGCTGGGGCCGCAGGCAGGCGAGGTGGGCGACAGCCTTTCGAATCTGGCCATCGCGCTCTCGGGACGAGGGCGTCATGCGGAGGCCGAGGGGCTGCTCGTGGAAGCGCTGGCGATTCACAAGTCGGCACGCGGGGAGACGCACCCCTCGACGCTGCAGACGATGATCAACCTCGCCGCGGCGCTGTGGCGACAAGGAAAATCGGAAGAAGCGATCCGGACATCGCGGCAGCTCCTGGCGATCCAGGAAGCGCTGCCCGAACCGGAGAACCGCAACCTGGCGCGGACACTGTTCAATCTTGGGGAGTTCCTGCGGGCGACGGGGAAGCTGGATGAAGCGGAGGGAATCCTTCGGCGGAGTGTGGACATCCGGCGGCGGGTGCTGGCGCCGAACCATCCGGAGCTTGGGAACGCGCTGGGGAACCTGGCGCTGGTGCTGCAGGCAAAGAACGATCTGGATGGAGCCGAGGCGCTGCTTGTCGAGGCGCTCGACGTGGCGCGAAAGGCGCCGGGCGGACCGCGGGCCGATATCGACTATGACCTGCAGAACTTCGCAAACTTCCTGCTGGATCGGGGCAAGCCGGAGCCCGCCGAGGCGCACGCGCGCGAGGCCCTGCGCATCCGCACGGCACGCGTGGGTGAGCGCCATCCCGAAACGGGCTACACGCGGCTGGCGCTCGGGCGGGCGGTGATGGACCAGGGACGAGCGAGCGAAGCGGAGCCGCTGCTGCGGCTGGCGGTTGAACTGATTTCGCAGGATCGTGGAGCCGCACCGGTGGCGGCCTGGAACGCGCGGAGCGCGCTGGGTGGGAGCCTGGTGGCGCTGGGACGACTCGATGAGGCCAAGCCTATTTTGCTCGAATCCTACGAGCGAATCGTGGGGTTTCTGGGGGAGAAGCACCTGCGGGCCCGGCAGACGGCGCGGAGGCTGGCGGCGCTGTTCACCGCTCAGGGGGACGCAGAACAGGCGGCGGAGTGGCAGCGACGGGCGGAATGACCAAGCGGACCGCCGGAACCGGCGCGGACGGCCTTTGGCGTTCCGCTGACGACCGGCGGGGCACGCGCGTGTAAACTAGGGCATGTCGCACGCGAAGAGCTCGTCATCGAACCCCAACGACTTCATCCTGCCCGACCTCGGCGAGGGCGTGCACGAGGCCGAACTGCTCAAATGGCGGGTGAAGGTCGGCGATGCCGTGAAGGAGCATGACATCCTCGCGGACATGGAGACTGACAAGGCGGTGGTGGAGGTGCCTTCGCCGCGGACGGGCGTGATTGCAGCCCTGCATGGGAATGAGGGGGAGATCCTGAAGGTCGGGAACGCGCTGGTGACGTTTGAGGGCAGCGGCGGCAGCGCCAAGCCGACAGCGGAAGCCAAGCCGGCCGAAGCGGCGTGCGACATGGGGGCGCAGATCGCGGCCAACACGCCTGTCGCCGGCGGCAACGGGAAGCACGTGCCAACGAGCGCTCCGCGCGAGGACGCGGGCACGGTGGTCGGTGCGGTCGGGGGCGCGCTGAGCGGCGTAACGGCGGAAGGGGGCAAGGCCCTGGCGACCCCGGCGGTCCGGCGGCTGGCCCGGGATCTCGGCGTGGATATTGATGGCGTCGCCGGGAGCGGCATCGGCGGACGCGTGCTCGAGAAGGATGTTCGAGCCGTGGCGGGCGGAGGTGCGGCGGTTGGCGGCGGCGCTCGTGCGGGCACGATCGCTCCGGCCACGCGGACCGCACCGGCGGCCCGCCCGGCGCCGGTTGAGCTTCGCTCTTCGATGGCGCCTGAGCCCTCGGCGCCGCGCCGGCCCGCGGCGGATCTGCTCCCGCCCGGGCAGGAAACGGTCCGCGTGCCCTTCCGCGGCGTGCGGCGGACAATTGCCAATCGACTCCGCGAATCGGTCTCGCAGACAGTGCACTTCACCGTCATGGACGAGGCCGATGTGACCGCGCTCGATGCCCTGCGGCGCAAGCTCGCGTCGGCGAGCGGCGAGAAACTGAGCTTTCTGCCGTTCGTCGCGTCGGCCCTGTGCCGGTGCCTGTGCGGCGAGTTTGCGGAGTTCAACGCGACGAGTGACGACGCGGCGAGCGAAATCGTGCGGCACCGTGCCGTGCACATGGGCATTGCGACCGACACCGACAACGGGCTGATGGTGCCGGTGGTGCGCGACTGCGACAAGCTCGGCGTGCTTGAGATCGGGCGGCATATCTCGCACGTGGCGGCGTCGGCGCGGGATCGCTCCGCGCCGCGCGAGATGCTCATGGGCAGCACGTTCACGATCAGCAACGTCGGCAGCCACGCGGGTCGGTTCGCAACGCCGATCCTGAACTATCCCGAGGTCGGCATCCTTGCGGTCGGGCGAGGCCGCGAGGGCGTGATTGTCAAGAACGGCATGCTCGGCGTGGGCAAGCTGCTCCCATTGAGCCTGGCGTGCGATCATCGCGTGGTCGACGGGGCAAGCGCCGCACTCATGCTGGCGAGGGTGATCGAACTGCTGCAGGCGCCGGAGGGGTTGCTGGGCCCGGCGCGGGGCTAAGATCGAATCTCGTGCCCGTAGCTCAACTGGATAGAGCGTCGGCCTCCGAAGCCGAAGGTTGCAGGTTCGACTCCCGCCGGGCACGCTTTTTTTCTCGCCAGCACAATCTGCGGATCGACAAGGGCCAGTTCAGGACCCGATGCGGCGGGCGCGTCGCGCCTTTACTGCATCCCCTGAGGCGAGCATTGGCGAGGACGTGGACTTTCTCTTCGCCGTGACGCGCAGCTCGCAGGATTGACCGAACTCGCGGCAGATGGGGTGATCGGCGCATGCGCCGCCGGTGGGGCGGGCCTTGCAGGCGCGGCGGCCGTGCCAGATGATCTGATGCGAGAGCTCGCACCAGCGCTCGCGCGGGAAGAGGGCCATGAGGCGTCGCTCGATCATCTGGACGGTCGTGCCCGCGGGCACGAGCCCGAGTCGGCGGGAGAGCCGCTCGATGTGCGTGTCGACGACGAAGCCGACGTTGATGGGAGGTGTGAAGGCGTTGCCGAGAACGACGTTGGCGGTCTTGCGGGCGACGCCGCGGAGGGCGAGGAGCTCGTCCATGGTCTTGGGGACCTGCCCGGCGTGGCGCGAGACGATGTCGCTCATCGCGGAGTGGATGGCCCTGGCCTTGTTGCGGAAGAAACCGAGCGAGCGGATGTAGGGCTCGATTTCGGCAGGCGCGGCCGCGGCGTAATCGGAAGGTGCCGGGAACTTCGCGAAGAGCGCGGGTGTGGCCTTGTTGACCGCGACGTCGGTGCACTGCGCGGAGAGGATTGTTGCGACGAGCAGCTCATGCGGTGAGGTGAACACCAGCTCGCAGTGCGCGTTGGGGTATTCGGAGCGGAGCGCGTCGGCCAGGACGAGCGCGCGCCGGCGTGCCGCGGGTGAGACTCGGGGGAGCGCGAAGGGAAGCTCGCCGAGCATGGCCGAAGGCTTGCGGGCTTTGCTCGGCACGCTTACTCCCGGAGGGCGTGCTGCAGGGCCACGAGCGAGTAGCTCGTGATGAGAACGGGATTGTTCTCCATCCAGCGGTCGTTCATGACCTTGAACGAGCCGTCGGGCTGCTGGAGTTCCGCGAGGCGGTCGACGAGGTCGTTCTGCCAATCGCGGGGCTGCTTGACGGCGGCGGGGCCTGAAGCGGCGGCCGGCTCGCGCACGCTGAGCACCGGCGAGCCGTGCGCGTCGAGCGCCCGTGCGAAGGCGATCACGTAGTAGTAGTAGCCCTCGGCGCCGATACCCGGATTCTCCTTGAGCGTGTAGTTGGAGGTGATCCAATCAAGCGCCGCGTGCACGCGCGGGTCGGACTTGTTCAGGCCGGCGTAGATGTACGACTTGAAGCCGGCGTACGTCGTGGAGCCGTAGGCACGCAGGCGGCTCACGCGGGAGCCATCGTCGAGCGTTTCCTCGATTGTTCCGGCAAAAGACTGGCCCTTGCCGACCGTCTCGGCGTTCTCAGCCGTGGCGTAGATGAACCCGCCCTGCGTCGAGCCCTTGGCGTAGGGCTGGTCGTTGATCGTCATGCCGTCGGAGCCGCGCTCGATCATCTGGCAGCGCTGCAGGAAGACGAGGGCGCGCTTGAAGGCGGGGTCATCGGTGGGGACGCGGCAATCGGCGAACGCCTGGAGCATGAACTGCAGGTTCGAGATATCGGGACGCGAGCGATTGCCGTAGCCCAGGCCGCCGTAGAACGGATGGTCCTTGTCCACGGGCGTGAGCGAGATGGACTGGCCCTTCATGTCGGCATCGGTGGCGCCCGGCGCGCCCCATTGAGCCCTGCGGAGATGATCGAGGGCGGCGGCAACAGCCTTCTTCGCCTCGGGCGTGTCGACGCGGGCGAGAGCCGAGGCGCAGATCGCCGTGTTGTACGTGGGCAGGATCGTGTCGTAGATGCCGCCGTCGGATCGCACACTCGAAAGGATGAACTGGATGCCGCGGGCGACGGTCGGGTCGTTGTGATCGACCCCCGGCTGCATGAGCATGCCGTTGAGGACGAGGCCGGAGATCGCGGGAAACGTGGGCGCGCCCTTGCCCGGCTCGGGGATGGACCACCCGCCCGAGGTCTTGTCCTGGGCGCTGCGCAGATACGCGATGGCCTTGGCGGCGATCTCTTCGCCGCGTGATTTATGGGCCTCGTCGATTGCAAGCGCGGGACCGGTGAGCGAGAGGGCGATGAGCGAGGCGACAATGGCGCGGTGCATGGGATCTTCCTCCGAAGGCGGGAACGCTCGGACCGAGGCGGAGAAGGCAGATCAGTTCGGGCACTTGGCGAAGGCGAACGCGGTGGCGGCGTCGAGGACGTCGCGGAGCTTGGCGAGGTCGGTGCCGCCGCCCTGGGCGAGGTCGGGCTTGCCGCCGCCGCGCCCGCCGCAGGCCGCGGCGGCGATCTTGACCCATTCGCCCGCGGCGAGCCCGCGCTTGATCTGGAGGTCAGGAACGCCCGCGATGATGGCGAGCTTGCCGGCCTGGGCGTCGGGTGCGACGACCATGACGGCCTGGCGCGGGCGGCGCTGGCGGATGGTGTTGAGGGCGGCGGAGAGCGAGTCCTTGTCCGCCGCTCCGTCGATCGTTGTGACGATAAATGAGCCGGAGTCGAACTCGGGCGAGTCGGCGATGGACCTGGCGGTGGCGACGATGGAATCGATGCGCGCGGCCCCGGCCTGCTTCTGGGCGGCGCGGACGCGTTCGAGAAGCACGCCGATCTCGCCGCGCAGGCGCTGGCGGATCGGAAGGGGAATATCGAAGCGATCGACATCGGAGGCGAGTGCCGAAGCCTCGGCGGCGAGGGTGTCGCCGGCGAGCGACGCCGCAGCGGCCACGCGCGATTCGATGGCCTGCCCCGCGGCGATGGCCGCCCGCGCGGGAACGCCCGAAATCGCCGTGATTCGCCGCGTGCCTTTGCCGATCGCTTCCTCGGCGAGGATGGCGAAATCGGCGATCGCGCCGGTGGTCATGACGTGTGTGCCGCCGCAGAACTCGATGGAGTAGTCAAGGCCGCCGGTGTTGACCTCGCCGCGAAGGGCTGAGCGCACGGGCTTGCCGATGCTGACGACGCGGACGGGGTCTGGATAGGCCTCGCCGAAGACCGCACGGAGGCCCTTGATGGCGCGGGCCTCGGCAAGCGGGGCAGGCTCGGCGAAGACGGTGAGGTCGGCGGCGATGTTCTCGCGGACGTTGTGCTCGATGCGCACGAGCTCTTCGGGGGCGACTGGGCGTCCGTGCGAGAAGTCGAAGCGGAGCTTTTCGGGCGCGACGAGCGAGCCCTTCTGGTTGACCTCCGGCCCGAGCGCGCGGGCGAGGGCGAGGTTGAGCAGGTGCGTGGCGGTGTGGTTCGAGGCGATGGCGGAGCGGCGGTGCGCATCGACTTCGAGGAGCACCTCGTCTCCGACGCGGAGATCGCGCCGGACACAGAGGCCGACGTGCAGGACGTAGCCGCCGAAGGCCTGCGTGTCGTCGACGCGGAACTCGCCGGGGCCGACCGAGGCTTCGTCGGGGTCGCGGCCGGAGCCGCTGGAGTGTGACACGTGAATGCGGCCCGCGTCGCCGACCTGTCCGCCCATCTCGGCATAGAAGTTGGTCTTGTCCAGGATGAGCCCGACGCGGTGCATGGAGGCCGACGCGGAGACCTCCCCGTCGAAGTCGTTGCCGTTCCAGATGGCCTGGACACGGGCGCGGATGGTGCGGCCGTGGAACTTGTCGATATCCGCGGTGGGCTCGATGCCCATGTGGCGAAGGCGCGCGATGGCGTCGGCGGGGAGCGAGAGGGTTACGTGCTCGCCGGAGAACTTGCTCCCGGCGCGGGCGCGTTCGCGGGCCTCTTCCATGAGCCGGTTGAAGCCTTCCTGATCGACCTTGAGCCCGCGTTCTTCGGCCATGAGCACGGTCAGGTCGAGCGGGAAGCCGAAGGTGTCGTAGAGCTTGAACGCGTCCTCCGGCGGAATGCCTCGAGCGGGACCGAAGAACTGATCGGCCCATTGCGGGGTCATCTCCGCGGGACGGAACGAGCCGGACTGGGCCGGCTGATTCGGCACATGGATGTCGAGAACCGAGGCGCCGCCTTCGACCTTGCGGGCGGCGACCGTTCCGCCGGCGACCTGGAGATGCGGGATGAGGCGCGCGCGGCCGTAGGCTCGCACGCAGGCTTCGTCGAAGAGCACGCACCCGCGTTCGAGCGTTCGGCCGAAGGACTCTTCCTCTTCCTTGAGAATGTCGATGACACGCTGGGCGTCGGCGTGCAACTCCGGGAAGGCTTCGCCGAAGCGATCGACAACGACGGGCACGAGCTGGCTGAAGAAACCGGTGCGGGCGCCGAGGGTCTGGCGCCCGTAGCGCACCGCGCGGCGCAGGATGCGGCGGAGCACGTACCCGCGTCCTTCGTTGCTGGGCACGGCGCCATCGGTGATCGCGAACGTGAGCGTGCGGATGTGGTCGGCGATCACGCGATAGGCGGTGTCGGTGTTGTCGCGATCGGCGAGGCCGACCTTGCCGGTGTAGGGCTTGCGCGCGCCGGTGACGGTTTCGATGGCGGCAAAGAGCGGCGCGAAGATGTCGGTGTCGTAGTTGGAGCGCTTGTGCTGAAGGATGCTCGTGAGTCGTTCGAAACCCATGCCGGTGTCGACGTGCCGGGCCGGGAGCACCTTGAGCGAGCGGTCGGTTTCGCGATTGAACTGAATGAAGACGAGGTTCCAGATCTCGATGACGTCGGGGTCGCCGGTGTTCACGAGCATGGCCGCGTCGCGGTTGGGTCCGCCGACGGGCCCGGCCATGCGGTCGACGTGAATCTCGCTGCACGGGCCGCAGGGGCCGGTGTCGCCCATCTCCCAGAAGTTGTCCTTCATCGACCCCGAGAGGACGCGCTCCTTGGGGAGGTAGCGCAGCCAGAGGTCTCGTGCCTCGATGTCCGGCTCGAGGCCTGAGGCGGGGTGACCGCCGAAGTACGTGGCGTAGAGCGCGTGCGCCGGGATGCCGTAGACCTTGGTCAGGAGCTCCCAGGCCCAGTCGATGGCTTCCTTCTTGAAGTAGTCGCCGAAGGACCAGTTGCCGAGCATTTCGAAGAACGTGTGGTGATAGGTGTCCTTGCCGACGTCATCGAGATCGTTGTGTTTGCCGCCGGCGCGAATGCACTTCTGTGAGTTGACGGCGCGGCGAAGCGACCCGATGGGCGACTTGGGGTCAGCCGTTCCCAGAAACAGGGGCTTGAACTGGTTCATCCCCGCGTTGGTGAAGAGCAGGGTCGGATCCTCGTGCGGGACGACCGACGAAGACGGCACGAACGTGTGCCCACTCGCGGCATGGGGCTTCGACTTGAAGAAGTCGATGAAGGCGGCGCGGATCTGGTCAGAAGTCAGCAACATGGCCGGGGAGGGTATGAGGGTGACGGCGTGCGGGTGGTGTGACACGCAGGAGCGCCGAAAAGTGAGCGAAGAAACACGAGAGTTGCCCGCGGAACCCCCTCGGGCCCCAGCAGGCCTCGGGGCGGTTGCTCTCCGGCTGACGGGGAGGGCGGGGATCAGCACGGTCCGGTGGGGAACGGTGCGGAGACTCCCTACGCTCGCGCCATGAGCGGGATGACCACGGTTGAAAAGATCGCGACGCGGTACGCCGATGGGCTTCCTGCCGGGAAAGAGGGGGGAGGGGGGGGAGGGGGCGTCGTTCGGCAAGGCGATTTCGTGACCATCCGGCCCAAGCACGTGATGACGCATGACAACACCGGCGCAGTGATCCCGAAGTTTCACGAGATCTGGAAGCGCGTGCCGGGCGCTCCTGCGGCGCGTGTCGCCGACCCGCGCCAGCCGGTCTTCGCCATCGATCACGACATTCAGAACACGAGCCCTGAGAATCTCGGCAAGTACGCCAAGATCGAGTCGTTTGCGAACCTGCACGGCATCGATTTCTACCCCGCGGGCACGGGCATCTCGCACCAGGTGATGGTCGAACAGGGGTACGTCGTGCCCGGGGCGCTCGTCGTGGGGAGCGATTCACACAGCAACCTCTACGGGGCGCTGGGCGCGCTGGGGACGCCGGTCGTCCGCACGGATGCGGCAAGCCTGTGGGCCACCGGCGTGACCTGGTGGCAGTGTCCGCCGGTCGCGCGGGTCACGCTCAAGGGCAGGCTGCAGCCGGGCGTAGTTGGGAAGGACGTGATCGTCGCGCTCTGCGGCGTCTTCAACCGTGACGAAGTGCTCAATCATGCCGTGGAGTTCTCTGGCGACGGTGTCGCGACGCTTTCGATCGACCAGCGGATGTCGATCTCGAACATGACGACGGAGTGGGGGGCGCTGGCCGGGCTGTTTCCGTTCGATGACGTCACCAAGGCGTACCTGCTGGAGCGCGTGGAGTATTTCGCACGCGGGCTCCGTCCCGGCACGCGTCGCGCGGGATCGCGGGGCGGCTACACGCGAGAGGACGTCGAGCGCTGGTGGTCGGAGCGGGCGGCGCTCGTGCCGGACAGCGATGCGCACTACGCCGTGCATCTTGAGCTGGATCTCTCGACCGTCGTGCCGCACGTGAGCGGACCGAACGACGTGAAAACGATGGTGAGCGTGCCGGCGATGGAGACGCGGCGAGTGAAGATCAACAAGGCGTGGCTCATGAGCTGCGTCAACGCGCGGTACGAGGACCTGGCGGTGGCCGCGGGGATTGTCAAGGGGAAGAAGGTGGCGCCCGGTGTTGAGTTCTACCTTGCGGCGGCGAGCGCCGACGTACAGGCGCGGGCGCGGGCCGATGGTCACTGGGGCGCGCTGCTCGAGGCCGGGGCGATTGAACTTCCGCCGGGCTGCGGCACGTGCATCGGGCTGGGAGCGGGGACGATCAAGGCGGGGGAGGTCGGCATCAGCGCGACCAATCGCAATTTTGAGGGGCGCATGGGGCATCGCGAGGGATTGGTCTACCTCGGCTCGCCGGGCGTGGTGGCGGCGAGCGCGATCGCGGGGTACATCTGCGCCCCGGCAAGGCATGCCGACGCCGTGCCGAAGGGGGCGAATCTCACGCGGCCGCGCGCGGGCACGCGCGGCCTGAGCGGCGCCAGCGTGATCGCGGGCTTCCCGGCGCGCGTACGGGGGCGACTCTGGTTTCTCGATCGCGACAACCTCAACACCGACGGGATCTTCGCGGGGAAGCACACGTACAACGACAAGCTCACGCCCGCGGAGATGGCCGGCGTGATCTTTGAGAACTTCGACCCCGGCCTGCGTGCGCAGCTCCGGCCGGGGGACGTGCTCGCGGGCGGCCTGAACTTCGGGACGGGTTCCTCGCGCGAGCAGGCGGCAACCGCCCTGAAGCACGCGGGCATCCCGTGCATGATCGCCGCGAGTTTCAGCGAGACGTACAAGCGCAACGCGTTCAACAACGGATTCGTGTGCTTTGAGTGTCCGGAACTGGTCGCGTGGGCTCGTCGGCAGAAACCGGCATCGGGGACGGATGGTGCGATGCCGTCGGGGCCGTCGCGACTGCTGGGCGAAGTCGAGATCGATTACGCGGCGTCCACGCTGACGGTCGCCGGTGAGCGGTTTTCGTTCCCGGCGCTTTCGCCCGTCGCGCAGGAGCTCGTCGTCGCGGGTGGTGCCGAAGCCGTGGTGACGCAGCGGCTGAGCGCGGCGGGCGCTTGCGCGTGAGCGGCCGGGCGGGCGCTGAAAGGCGCATGTTCCATCAGCCGGCGTCGGTGCGATGTTCACGAGCCAAGCGCTGATAGTGGGAGCAACTCGCGTCGAGGCCGCCTTCGCGCGAGCGGCGAAGCCAGAGGCGGCGATGCTCGTGCGTGATCGCGTCGAGCTGCCCGGCGAACTCGGCACGAGCCGCGGCGGACATTCCCCCGAGAGATCGGCGGGCGACAGCTCGATCGCCCGCCAGTCGCGCCACGTCGAGCGTGTGCCGAAGCTCAGCGTCCACCTGCTCGGGCAGGCCGGCAGGGAGGGTCGCCGACGCGCGGAGGATTCGGTCACGCGCAGCTTCCCACGCCGGGAGTGCTCCGACGTCGGAGCCGGATGTGCCCGCATGGTTGTGCAGGTCGATGAAGAGGGCGGATTGGTTGCGGAGCCGCCCGGAGTGGCCGGGCCGCGAGAGGCCGAGGCAGGTTTCCCGGAGCGGCAGATCGGCGTCGCCGAGCGCTTCAAGCCACGGGCCGAGCGCTCGGGCGCGAGAGACTTCCTCTGCGGCCGCACGCGGAGAGTCGGGCGCGACGAGGCCGTGCAACGCGGCGGCCGCGGGGTCGAAGTCGGCGGTTCCGGCGCTCCACGCGGCGTCGCTCGCGTTGGCCAGCCCGTGGAGCGCGATCGGCCATTGCTGATGATGACCGGTGTCGCCCCAGTCGCACACGAGGTAGCCGCCGGCGCTGCCTGTCGCACCGAGGCGGCCCGCACGCGTGAGGTTCTCACGCCGCTCGCTCGATCGCCCCGTGATCGATCGCCACGAACTGGTTCCCGGGCAGACCCAGACCTCGCGCCCCGGCCTCGAAGCGGCGACCTGCTCGCACCAGCGATCAAAGGGAGCATCGGGCTCGTAGCCCCAAGCCAGGGCGATCAGGTCACTCGGCAGTCGCGCGAGCACTTCGGGGTGCGACAAGGCAATGTCCGCCCAGAACATCGGTCGCTTGCCAAGACGATGGGCCGACGCGCAGACGTGGGCCACGAAGTCGGCGTAGATCGCGGCCTTCCCGCGAGCGGCGACCGCCTCGCGCGAGCGCCCGCAGCCGACGTCGAAGGTCTCGTCGCATCCGATGTTGACCAGCGTCGACGAAATGCAGGGGAGCAGTTGTCCAAGCAGATCGTCCACGAGCGCCCGGCTCCGCGGATCGATGGGGCAGAGCGAGAACGGTCCTGAACGAGGCCACACGTCGAAGATCCATTCGCCGTGCGTCTCGGCGAGCGGCGCATAGCGCTCGTGCCGAAGCCATGAGGCGAGATGGCCGAAGCAGTTCTGGTTCGCCGCCAGTTCGATGCCGTGGCGTTGGCACGTCGCGTCGAGCGACCGCACCTCGCCGGGCGTGATGGGCGACCAGCCGCGCCAGACCTCTTCGTGACCGGCGTAGGCGAAGGTGTGCTCGGTGTAGAGCTGGAGGTGGTTGAACTTGAATGCCGCAAGCGTGGCGATGATCCGATCGAACTCGGGCATGGTGGGGATGCGGTTGCGGGAGACGTCGAGCATGACGCCGCGGACGGCGAAGGCCGGCTCATCCCGAATCTCCAGCGCCGGCAGACGATCTCCAAATCGACGCCGAAGCTGCGCGAGCGTCGCGCGTGCGAATTGGAGACCGGCGGGCGACGCCGCGCGAATCTCCACTCGCCCTGTGCCGGCGACTTCGGCGACGCGGAGTTCGTAGGCCTGCCCGGCGCAGGTGTGCGGGCCGGCGCGGCCTTCGACAAATTCGCTCACTTGCGCGTCGTGTGCGAGCGTAACCCACGCGCCGAGCCGCTCGATGCGACGCGGGCGCGGGCAGAGCATCAGGTCGTCGACGTCGGAAGTCATGGAGTCCTCACGCCGCGACGGCCTCGGCCGAGCGCTTCACGATCGAGAGATACCAGAACGCCACCGGCCCGGCGAGCAGGAGCGAATCGATGACGTCGATGATGCCGCCCATGCCCGGGAGCAGGCGGCCGGAATCCTTGATCCCCGCATCGCGCTTCAGCACGCTCGCCGAGAGATCGCCGATCTGCGCAGACAAGCCGAGCAGCACGCCCGCGATGAACCCGTGCAGCGGCGGAAACCCGGGGATGAACCCCGGCGCGCCCGGCCCGCTCCACCACGATTGGGCGAACGCTCCGAGCATGCCCACGAGCCCGGAGACGATCATGCCGCCCACGAGCCCCTCCCAGGTCTTGCCCGGGCTCACCCAGGGAATGAGCTTGTGGCGCCCGATGAGGCGGCCCGTGAAGTAGGCGCCGATGTCGCAGGACTTGGCAGTCAGGATCACCGCCAGCAGCACCCACGCCGAGAACTCGACGCGGATGGCCATGATGAACCCGAGGATGACGCCCGAATAGACAAAAGCCATGAGGGCGGCCCCCGCCGCGCCGCAGGCGCCGCGAATCTCCCCGTGCCGAAGGTGCACGAGCAGGGCGATGGCAATGACTCCGGCGGCGGCGGTGGCGAGCGCCTGTCCGCCGAAGGGCGCGATCCACGAATCAGCCGGTGGCGCGATGAAGATCGCGCCGACGATGACGCCGGTGATGGCCGCGAGGACGATGACGCGCTTGGGCGCGGCAAGCCCGGCGGCCTTGTAGATTCGCCCCAGTTCGATCGCGGCGCGTGCCGCGACCAGGCACCCCAGCGGCAGCAAGATGAGCCCGGGCGGGGCCGAACCATCGGGTCGCGCAAGGACGCGCAGGAAGGCGGGCAGTGACACCCCTGCCAGCGCGTGCTCGCCCCAGATGACCAGAAGCAGCACGCCAATGAGGATCGGCCCCAGGATCAGGCGTCGCACCATGCGGGGGAATGTAGCACACCGGCGCGCTTCGCTCGTCCCCCGAGAGTTGAGGCATCATCTCGACACGCGCATGACCAGCAGCAGCGGCCAGCCCAGCCCGTGCTTGGCCGCTCGTGGTGCGATGCGCAGCAACTCCTCATCCACCGCGTGCTCGCTCATGTGCTCGATGCGCAGACCGGCGCCGAGTGCGCCGCGCACATAGTCGCTCACACTGTTGGGCGCGCTCCGCGGCATGACGCGCTCCCCGGTCGCGGGGTCGATGAACCGGGCCTGCACGCCGCGGAGCATCATCGCCGGGTGCATGACGGTCACGAGCACGAACCCGCCGTCCCGCGCGGGCCGGGCGATTCTGCCCAGTTCGCCCATGAGCCCGCCGACATTCTCAACGTGGTCAAACACGAGCGCGCACACGACGCGATCAAACGTGCCGGCTTCAAAGGGCAACGGCCTGGAGAGGTCGTGCTCGACCCATCGGACATGCTCCGCGCCGGGCTTCGATCGCGCCGCGGCGAGCATGCCGCTGGAGAAATCGAGTGCCGTGACCTTCGCGCCCTCCGCGGCGAGCCGGAGGGCGTGCCGCCCGGTGCCGCAGCCGATGTCAGCAACCGAGAGATCGCGCACATCGCCCAACAGGGGCGGCGCCACCCTTTCTTCGAGCGCCACGAGCGGGTTGCCGTCGCTGTCGTACACGGCCGACCACTGGTTGTACCCGTCGCGGGTGGGGACCACGCGCGCCGGCGCGGGCTCGAAGCGATCGTTCATGAGTGCGTTCCGCAGAAGCGCCCGCCGAAACTTCGCGGCTCAGGCCAGCCCGCCGAATCGGCGCGTCCGCTGAGCGTAGTCGCGGATCGCCGCGTGCAGGTCCGCCGCTCCGAACTCGGGCCAAAACACCGGCGTGACGTGGAGCTCGGCGTAGGAAATCTGCCAGAGAAGGAAGTTGCTCACGCGCATCTCCCCGGCGGTGCGGATGAGCAGGTCCGGATCGGGTAGATCGTGCGTCCCCAGGTTGCGGGCGAACGTCTCTTCCGAGATCGACTCGGGCGAGAGGCTTCCGTCTTTCACCCGCCGGGCGATGGCCCGCACCGCGTCGACAATCTCCGCCCGGCTGCCGTAGTTCACGGCCAGGCACAGCGTTGAGGCTGTGTTGCCGCGCGTCTGCGCTTCGACCTCGTCGCGGAGGGCGAGCACCTCGGCGGGCAGGCCCTCGGCCTGGCCGATCTGGCGGAAGCGGATGTTCTCGCGCATGAGCTCTTCGCGCTGGGCGGCCATGTACTCCATGTACAGGCGCATGAGCGCCTCGACTTCCTCGCGCGGGCGCTTCCAGTTCTCCATCGAGAACGAATAAAGGGTGACGACTTCGATGCCCAGGTACCCGGCTTCTTCGACGATCGTTCGGACCGAGCGGGCGCCCTCGCGGTGGCCCGCCATGCGCGGGAGCGAACGCTGCTGCGCCCATCGCCCGTTGCCATCCATGATGATCGCGATGTGCCGGGGAATCCGCGCGGGGTGCACGTCGGGAAGGATCAGGTGCGGGCGTGCCTTGGGGTTCCGCGCCCTCATGGCCGCCAGCGCGGCTCGCCCGGCATCATCAAGGCGCGAGACAGCCGCCTCCTCCGATGGTTGGGCGTCCGCCGCGGATCGTGCGTCGACCGGCGGGGGGTGGGGTAGGGCGGACGTTCGTGAGCCGGACGCGGGGTGCATGGTGAGGTGAAACTGCGAAGGGTGCGCGACGATCGTTTCTCTCGGCCAGGCGAGCCTGAATCCATGCCTGACGCGCCGGCTCCGAAACAGGTGTTCAGTCAATCTCGATCGTCTGCCCGGAATCGGGCCCGACGCTGACCAGCCGCACCGGGACGCCCACGGTGCGCTCGATCAGGTCGATATACGCTCGCGCCCCCGTCGGAAGTTCGGCGAGAGTGCGCGCCGTGCCCAGATCGCCTGTGAATCCGCGCGCGGTCTGATACACCGGGCGGACGGAATCGAGCCAGGCTGAATCGGGCGTAAAGGTCTCCGTGCGGCCCGATGGAGCCTGGTACGCCGTGCAGACGCGCAGTTCGTCGATCCCCGAGAGCACGTCGAGCAGCATGATGGCCAGGCCGGTGCACCCGTTCAGGCGAGCTGAGTATCGGACCGCGACCAGGTCGAGCCAGCCGACGCGGCGCGGTCGGCCGGTGGTGGTGCCGAACTCGCGTCCGCGCTGACGGATGCGCTCGCCCAGTTCATCGTGGAGCTCGGTCGGGAGCGCCCCGGCGCCGACGCGGGTCGAGTAGGCCTTCATCACGCCGATCACCTCACCGATCGCCGACGGAGGGGCGCCCGTGCCGATCATCGCCCCGGCCGTGCAGCAGGTTGACGAGGTGACGAAGGGGTACGTGCCGTGATCGACGTCGAGGAGCGTTGCGTTGGCGCCTTCAAAGAGCACCGACTTGCCCGCGGCGAGCAGCTCGTGGATGACCTGGGTCGTGTCGCGGAGGATCGGCCCCAGGCGCGTCGCCCAGGTCGTGCAGGCGGCGAGCGTCTCGCTCAGCTCGAACCGCGCGGTCTCGACGCCGCCGTTCAGCGCGCCGAGCAGGGCGGTCTTGAGCGGGCAGATGATCTTGAGCCGCTCCTGAAGCAGGTCGGGCCTGAGCAGATCGCCCATGCGGATGGCGGTCCCGCGCTGCACCTTGTCGGCATAGCACGGGCCGATGCCGCGGCGCGTGGTGCCAAGGGGACGCTGGCTGCCCTGCGAGAGCCACCGCTCGCGGGCTTCGTCTTCGGCCTTGTGCCAGGGCATGACGACGTGAGCGCGATCGGAGACCATGAGCGACGTGCAATCGACGCCGCGTGCTTCGAGCATCCCGATCTCCTTGAGGAGCTGATCGGGATCGATGACCACGCCGCTGCCGATGATGGCCGGTTTGCCGCGATGGAGGATGCCGGAGGGCACAAGATGAAGCGCGAAGCGTTCGCTTCCGACCTGGACGGAGTGGCCGGCGTTGGCCCCGCCGTTGAATCGTGCGACGGCGTCGTGCCGATCGGCGAGTCGATGAACGACCTTGCCCTTCCCCTCGTCGCCCCATTGCAGACCGACGACGGCCACGCTCTTCGACGCGCGGGGTGCAAGCGGAGCGGCGGAAAGAATGGAGGGGTGTGAAGCAGTGGACATCCATGGGAAGGGTAGTCGGTTGAGGCCCGAGAACCACGCGGGGAAGGGGCAATCCCAAGGGGCGGGGCGTCCGGCGCGATCGGGGCGTCAAGCTCGACCCCCCACCGGCCGATGATCCGGCTTCCAGGATCACCCCATGCCCGAAGACACCGTGCGCATCATGTGCCCGAACCTCACCTGCCGGCGCGTGCTCAGCGTACCGTCTGCCGCGCGGGGCAAGACCGTCCGCTGCAAGAACTGCGGAACGAACATCCGGGTCCCGATGAAGCACGCCAAGCCCGCGCCCGCGGCGGCCGCGCCCGGACCCAACGACAAGCCCGCCTCTCCCCCGGCGAAGAAGTAACCGAGCCTACGGCTGGCCAGTGCGGTCGATCTCGACACCGAGCTCGACCGTGCGCGGCTCGAAGCACGATCGATCGGTGCACGCCTGATACGTGACCGCCAGGCGCGGTCGCCCGCTCCAGACCCCCGAAAGCTCAAGGGCCACGGGGAACTCGATCTCCCCGCGGTAGACGCTCGGCGACGCCGGGTCGCCAGAATCGAGCGGCTCACCCGCGGGCATCTCGGCAAACGCCGCCACACCCGTGCCGCCCACGACGCCGACGCGCGTCGGTACGAGGGCGTTCGCTTCGGGCGAGTCTCCCGGTTCGGCCGATGAGACGTGGTACCCCGCCGCGATCGTCACGCGCAGGCGAACCTCGGCGGGCAGATCGGGCCCGAGCACAACCTCGTCGGCTGACGCATGAATCACGATCGCGTCGTCAACCGCGGCCTGAGGCTCGGCAGACCAACCCGGCGCGGCTCCGGCCGAAGAGAGCGCCCCGACGAGTGCTGCTTCGTCGAGCGTGATCAGCTTGAGCAGCGAGCGCGTGGAGTTGATCGCCGCGAGGGGCGACTCGGCGATCGGACCGCTCACCGCTGCGAGTGCGGCGGAGGCGGCGCGCAGCCACGCATCGGCATTCGGACCGCCTGCGGACGCGAGGCGGACGAGGCATTCGAGCATGACTGATCCGGCGGAGGGCGTGGCGCCGTCGTAGGTCGAGCGGGCGCGCACGAACAGCGTGGGGGAGGCCGGCGCGTCGAACAGTCGCCCGTCGTCCAACCCAAAGCGCGGCAGGGCCGCGCCGATCAGCCGCTCGGCTTCATCGCGCCAGCGGTTCCCCGCGTTCCCGCTTTCGGCTTCAGCAAGAGTCAGTAACCCGTGCGCCAGCCACGCGTAGTCCTCCAGCACCGCCGGGATGCTCGACCGACCCTCGCGCCGGCAGCGCCAGAGCGTGCCGTCGCCCGCGCGCATGTGCGTGAGAATCGACCCGGCGGCCGTTCGTGCCGCGGCGATCATCGTTTCATCTTCCAGCGCTCGCCCCGCCGTGGCGAGCCCGGAGATCATCATCCCGTTCCAGGAAACGATGAGCTTGTCGTCGAGCCTCGGCGCTTTTCGGCGGGAACGTGCGTCGAGCAGCGCCGACGCGAGCCGATCAAGCGTGCCGTAGACCTGCTCGACGGGCCCGCGTGTTCGGGCGGCCGTTGCGGCCGGATGTTCGTCGAGCACAAGGACGCTTCGTGCCGGCTCATCAGGGTGATGCGGATCGCGGAAGTTCGGCCCGCGCGTCAGACCGAATACGGCATGGGCGACTTCGCCATCCGCCGGCCCCAGCGCTTCGCGCAATTCCTCCCGCGTCCAGAGATAGTTTCGCCCTTCGCGTCCGTCGACCTCCGCGTCCTGCGCGGAGAAGAACCATCCTTCGGGCGAGGTCATCTCCCGCGCGACATACGCCGCGATGCGTCGAGCCGTGCGGGCGTAGAGCCCGTCGTCATACACGCGTGCGGCTCGCGCGTAGACCGAGATGAGTTGCGCCTGGTCATAAAGCATCTTCTCAAAGTGCGGCACGATCCACGCGGCATCGACGCTGTAGCGATGGAAGCCGCCGCCCACCTGATCGTGCATGCCGCCGAGGGTCATCGCATCCAGCGTCTTGCGGATCGCCAGGTCGATCGCGGCGCGGCCGGACCCGTCCGGGTCATCAAGGCGCTCGCGCGCGTCGAGAAGAAACTCGAAATACACCGGCTGCGGAAACTTGGGCGCACCGCCGAAGCCGCCGTGCGTGCGGTCGAAGATCGTGAGCAGCGTCTGGACGCCCATCGCCACCTGTGGCCGCCCGACCAGCACGGCGTGCGCACCGCTCGAATCGAGCCGCTCCTGCACGGCCTCGGCGATCGTGGTCGCTTGCTTGAGAATGTCCCCGCGCCGTGTCCGCCAGGTATCGCTCAGGCCCTCGAGCACCTGTGCGAAGCTTGGGAGCCCGTGGGCCGGTTGCGGCGGAAAATACGTCCCGCCCCAGAACGGCCGTCGCGACTCGGGCTCGAGGAACACGCTCATGGGCCACCCGCCGCGGCCCGTGAGCATCTGGATCGCCGCCATGTAGATCTCATCGATCTCCGGGTGCTCCTCGCGATCGAGCTTGATGGGCACGTAGTCGCGCGCGAGGATCGCGCCGATCGCCGCATCTTCAAAGCTCTCGCGCTCCATCACATGGCACCAGTAGCAGGTCGAATAGCCCACCGACAGGAACACCGGGACGTCGCGACGCCGCGCTTCCTCAAACGCTTCGTCGCACCAGGGCCACCACGGCACCGGGTTGTGCGCGTGCTGCAGCAGGTAGGGGCTCGATGAGCCGCCGAGCCGATTCACCGGGCTCGCGCCCGGGGCCGGTCGGTTTCCCAAGGCGGTGGGGTCTCGTTCAGACATGGCTGGGCATCTCGGCGTTCAAGTTCTCGCCGGGCATGGCCGAGCGAGGCAGAGCCGGCATCACGCGGCCGGACTCAAGCGACTTCACCGTCGTGTTGAGTGTCGCGGCAAGCCTAGCTACCATTGTCCACGGACCAACCGCGGTCCCCGTCCGGGGCGGTAGCTCAGTTGGTAGAGCGCTTCGTTCGCAATGAAGAGGTCGGGAGTTCGACTCTCCTCCGCTCCACTTCGCTTCGAGAGCCTCGCATCAGCGAGGCTCTTTCGTTTTTTGAGCGGTCACGTTCCGTTGGGCGGTGTTCCCGCGCGCTCCGGTCGATCCAGCGCCCCCAGAAACGCTCCCGCGAGCACCACGAGCGTGGTCGTGACGAGCACCAGGCTCGCGGTGGGGTGCTCCGCCGCGAAGGCCGCGCGGAACTGCTCGGCGAGGTCGACTTCGCCGGCGAGGGCTCGATCCCAGTATCCGCGGAGGTTGGTCTGCATGCGTGGGCCGAGCACCATGAGTTGATAAGCGAGCAGGCAGAGTCCGGTCCCGAGCAGGCACGCGCGAACCATGAAGATACCGCGGCGCCAGGTCTGCCCAAGGAGCGCCGGCCCGATCAGGAGGGTCGCCCCCGCCACCAGTGCGCAGACGAAACCCGCCGCGTCGCCAATTGCAAAAAGCCGGGCGGCGACATGTCCCGCCGCGAGCACGCCGTGCCCGCCCTCCGCATCCCCGGGGTACCCCGAATAGGCGCGGAGGGTGGGGTGAAGGGCCTTGAGCGTCGGAAAGAGCACGGCGGCGGAGGCCCCGGTCATCGCCAGTGCCCCGGCCCACACGCCCAGTGCCGTCACGTGAATCGCATGCACGCCCGCTCGCAGGTCCATGGGCGATGATACCGGTGCACCGGGGGAGCCTCGTGCGGCAGACCATCTTGACCGCTCGCTCGCCCGGCGAAACTTGATTCCGCCCCATGTACGGTGTTTACTTACCCCCCCGGCACCGATCGCTTCTCGGTCGCGCTCCCGGGTCCATTCACGAGCTTTTTCAACCGGGCGTCCGCTCGGCGATCCAGCTTCTCACCTCGATTCCGGAGTCCCCATGGCGATTCGAGTCAAGTCCCGCAGCGGTGAAACCACCGAGCAGATGATGCGCCGGTTCAAGAAGCTCTGCGAGAAGGAAGGCTTGAACAAGGACATCAAGCGCAAGGAATACTACGAGAAGCCGTCCGAGCGTCGGCGCCGGGATTCCCGCAAGTCTGTCGCTCGCCGCGCCCGCGAGCTTTTCGGCCCGCCCGAGCGCTCCCGCGTCTCCCGCGGTTGAGCCTTGGGCCACCTCATCGGCCCGGTGGCTGTTGATGGGGGACACTGGCCCGGAAGTTCGCTAGTCTGCCCCGGTCCTGGCTGCCGACCGCCGGCTGTTGGCGGATCAGCACCGGACCGAACGTGATCGAGGAGAGAACGCCAGCGCAGGCGTCCTGTTCGTGGGAACAGGGTGAGCCGGACGGCGGTTGGGTCTTATTCTGTGGAGGTTCCCTTGCTGACCAGGCTTCGCGTGTTCGCCGCTCGATTCTCCCGTCCCGCTTTGCTCGCCGCCGTTTTCGCTCTTGCCGCTTACACGGTGTCGGCGCCGCCGGCCCTGGCGCAGCCCGCGGGCGAGAGCGGTGTGCAGGGCGCGATGAGCAAGGCCGCCGACGCGGCCCGCCAGGCGGTTCAGAACGCCGCTCCGACCGTTGGCGGCGAGGCCAACCTCAAGCTTCCCGATTTGACCAACACGCGCGTGGCCGCGGAGTTCCTGGGCCTGAGCGGGCACACGCTGCTCCTGATTGGCCTTGCGGTGTGCGTTGCCGGGCTCGTGTTTGGCTTTGTGATCTACTCGCAGCTCCGCGGCATGCCCGTGCACAAGAGCATGCTGGAGATTTCCGAACTGATCTACGCCACATGCCAGTCGTACCTGGTGCAGCAGGGCAAGTTCCTGATGATCCTGTGGCTGTTCATCGCCGCGGTCGTCGGCGTCTACTTCGGCAAGCTCGCCCACGCGGGTAACGACCCCGTCACCGGCGCCGCCATCCATGGCATGCCCATCATGAAGGTCCTCATCATCCTCGCGTTCAGCCTCGTGGGGATCGCGGGCTCGTACGGCGTCGCGTGGTTCGGCATCCGCGTCAACACCTTCGCAAACTCCCGCACGGCCTTCGCCGCCCTGCGCGGGAAGCCTTTCCCCTGCTACGAGATCCCGCTCAAGGCCGGCATGTCGATCGGCATGGCGCTCATCAGCGTCGAGTTGCTGATCATGCTCCTGATTCTGCTGTTCATCCCGGGCGACCTCGCCGGGCCGTGCTTCATCGGCTTTGCCATCGGTGAATCGCTCGGTGCCGCGGCCCTCCGCATCGCCGGCGGCATCTTCACCAAGATCGCCGACATCGGCTCCGACCTCATGAAGATCGTCTTCAAGATCAAGGAAGACGACGCCCGCAACCCCGGCGTCATCGCCGACTGCGTGGGCGACAACGCCGGCGACTCGGTCGGCCCCTCCGCCGACGGTTTCGAGACCTACGGCGTCACGGGCGTGGCGCTCATTTCGTTCATCCTGCTGGCGATCAACCCCGCCGTGGCCGGCCCTGCTTTCGAGACCATCCAGGTCCAGTTGCTCGTCTGGATCTTCGTGATGCGCATCGTGATGGTGCTGGCGTCGGGCGGCTCCTACCTGCTCAACGAAGCCTTCGCCAAGTCGTTCTACCGCACCGCCGACCACATGGATTTCGAAAAGCCGCTGACCAACCTCGTCTTCCTGACTTCCGGCGTGTCCATCGCGCTGACCTATCTCGCGTCGTACCTCCTCATTCCCGATCTGGGCGGCGAGGGAAGCGGGATGTGGTGGAAGCTCTCCACGATCATCACCTGCGGCACCGCCGCGGGCGCGATCATCCCCGAGTTTGTCAAGGTCTTCACCTCGACCAACTCGAGGCACGTCCGCGAGGTGGTCACGTCCTCGAAGGAAGGCGGCGCCTCGCTCAACATCCTCTCGGGCCTGGTCGCCGGCAACTTCTCCGCGTACTGGCTCGGCGTCACCATCATGTTCCTCATGGGCGTCGCGTACCTCATCAGCACGCTCGGCCTCGGGTCCATGATGCTCGCGCCGGCGGTGTTCGCGTTCGGGCTCGTGGCTTTCGGGTTCCTCGGCATGGGCCCGGTCACGATCGCCGTCGACTCCTATGGCCCCGTCACCGACAATGCGCAGTCGGTCTATGAGCTCTCGACCATCGAGCAGATTTCCGGGATCGAGAGTGAGCTTCAGAAGGACTTCGGCTTCAAGCCCGAGTTCGCCAAGGCCAAGCACTTCCTCGAAGAGAACGACGGCGCGGGGAACACCTTCAAGGCGACCGCCAAGCCCGTGCTCATCGGCACAGCCGTCGTGGGCGCCACGACCATGATTTTTTCGATCATCGTGCTGCTCACGGGCGGGCTGACCACCAACCTCGACAAGCTCAGCCTCATGCACCCGCCGTTCCTGCTCGGGCTCATCGCGGGCGGCTCGCTCATCTACTGGTTCACCGGCGCGAGCACGCAGGCCGTCACCACCGGCGCCTATCGCGCCGTCGAGTTCATCAAGGCCAACATCAAGCTTGAAGGCTCGACCAAGGCCTCGGTCGAAGACAGCCAGAAGGTCGTCACCATCTGCACCCAGTATGCGCAGAAGGGCATGTTCAACATCTTCCTCGGCGTGTTCTTCGGCACGCTCGCCTTCGCCTTCTACGAGCCGTTCTTCTTCATCGGCTTCCTCGTCTCCACCGCGCTCTTCGGGCTCTTCCAGGCCATCTTCATGGCCAACGCCGGCGGCGCCTGGGACAACGCCAAGAAGGTCGTGGAGGTCGAGCTCAAGGCCAAGGGCACCCCGCTCCACGACGCCACCGTCGTCGGCGACACCGTGGGCGATCCGTTCAAGGACACCTCCTCGGTCGCCATGAATCCGGTCATCAAGTTCTCGACGCTCTTCGGCCTCCTCGCCGTCGAGCTCGCCGTGGGCATCGTCGCCGCCAACAACGGAGACACGACCCTGACGCACGTCCTCGCGGGCGTGTTCTTCGTCATCTCCGCGTTCTTCGTGTGGCGATCGTTCTACGGCATGCAGATCGGTCGGCAGGGCGACGTTCCCAAGCAGATCGCCTGAGTGCCGCGTGCCGGCGTAATCCCATGACGACCCGGGCTCATGTCCGGGTCGTTTTCATTCCACGGGACGTGAGCCTTGATCAGCCGCGCGAAATCACAACGCCCCGACGCGCTCGCCGGCGGCCTGGGCTGTCGCCGCCAGCGCTTCAGCCAGTGTTGCGTGCATGGGCATGAGGTGATCGATGCGGAGAAACCGCATCAGGCGGTCGACCTCGACGGTGCACCCCGCGATGGAGACGCGCCCGCCGCGCGCGTGCACGCTGTTCCGCAGGCCGATGATCACGCCGACACCCATGCTGCCGATGTAGCTGAGTCCCGAGGCCTCGATGATCAGCGCGTCGGGCTCGCCCGCCGCGGCTGATTTCGCCGCTCGCGCCAGTTCGTCGATTCCGCCGAGGCCGGCGTCGCCGCGCAGGTGGAGGATCATCGCTTCGGGATGCGGTTCAAATCTGAAGGTCAGGGATTTCATGGGGCTCGCCTTGCCGGACCTTGGACCCGGCCCCCTGACTTCGGCAAGCGGTCGCCGCGCGATGCACATTCTTCGACCCGGCACAAGCCGCACCAAGTACGGATTCGCCGGGCAGAACGTGTCCCGTCACACCCGCGGCCCGACAACTTCAGGTGATGGTCGGGTGGTCCGTCAACCGGAGTCTCGCATGTCGATGAATCGAACCGGCACAATCCGCGCTCTTTCGTTCTGTTCCGCGGGGCTTGCGGCGTGGCTGGTCGCCGCGGGCGCCGAATCCGCACCGGATGCTCCTGTCCGAACCCTCGAATCCCCCAGCGCGTTCATGCAGCCGCCGCCGCCGGATCGCGAGGCGTCGGACCGCGACGAGCCAGGCGATGATCGCTTTCGGGCCGAGCTTCGCCGCCGTCTGAACGATCCCGAGTTCCGGCGCTGGCTCCACGAGGCGATGCAGGACACACGTCCGGGCGTCGTACGGGATCGTCCTCGCGATCCGCGAGATCTTCCGGGAGCGCGCGGACACGGGAACGGGGAGTCGCGCCGGGATGAGGCGCAAGGCCGGCGTGGAGACCGTCCGGAGGCTTCGGAACGACCTGGTGGTCCGCGTGATGGCCGGGGCGGGGCCGATCGTCCCAAGCGTCACGGCGACGAGCGGCGCGACCGCGGCCAGGGTGAGGCCGGGCCACGGGGCGAAGGTCCGGACGGCGATCGTGACCGATTTGACGATGAGGGGCCGCGCCCTCCACGAGGCATGCGCCGACGACCCCCGGCACATCACAACAGGGGGTTCCGTCCCCCGTGGTTCGATCGCGGGCCCGGAGCCGGGAGGGTGGGGGAGGGGGAATGGCGTTTCCATGGGCCGCCACCGTTCGGGCCGCCGCACGGCAGACCAGGACCGGGTTTCGAAGGGCCGGGGGGACCGGGGGGACCGAGGGGGCCTGGCGGCTGGAGTAACGGGGGCGGCGGCGTTCGACACGGACGAGACTTCCACGGACGATTCGATCCGCGCGGATGGGGCCCCCGTCCTGGTCCCGGGCGGGGCGAACACGGGCCGCAAGCAGGCCCCGGCGGGCCGCACCGCCGCCGTGGCGAGGGCGCCGGTCGAGAGCGCGGGCATCCGGGGCCGTTCGGGCCGATGATGCCGATGCCGCGGATGCGGGGGCAAGGCGGGCCGCCCGCAGACGACCGGCAATAGGCGAGCGTGTGGATCGTTGAACATCCACACACGCCGCGACAGCGGCCCAGGGCACGGTGACTGAGGAGGCTCGTGGCGCTGAAGAGCGTTGCGAGCCTTTCCTGTTGAACAACCGCCCTGGAGCATTCGACTCACGGACGCAGGTACAGGCCCTTTGACCGGATGAACTCGATCACGCGCCCGTTGAGCAGCCGCTCGACATCGTTCCAACGTCCGCCGCGGAGGGCGGCGCGAATGTCGCTTGCCGCGTGCTCCATCGGCGGGTGCTCGACGAGCGCGCCGGCAATCCGATCGGCGTCGGCGGCGTCCCAGAAGCCCGTGCCGGCCAGCGCTTGCCGCAGGCTCGCGCGCGTCGCGAGCGGGGCACGCCCGAGCACGATCGGAGGGGCGAGGTTCAGGATCTCGCGCGGCGACTTCCATTCGTGCAGGCGCGCGGCCTGATCGCTTCCGATGACCAGCCGCAGGGGCACAGGGTGCTTCGCGCCAGGGCCGCCCGCGGCGTGAGCCAGGCGCGTGAGCGTGTCGATCGTGTAGCTGGGCGCCGAAGGTGCGCCGGCGGTCTGTGCCAGGCGCGCCCGGTCGAGCTCGTCGGTCCAGATCACGGACCGCTCGATCTGACCGGTCGCCAGCCGGAGCATCTCGACGCGTTCCTGGTCGCCCGCCGCCGGGCTTTCGTGCTTGAACGGCGACCGTGCCGCGGGCACGAAGATGAGCCAGGCTCGAGGCGGAGCGTCCGGCGCGGCCAGCCACGACCGGCGCGCCGTTTCACAGAGGCGAACATGCGCCTCGTGCGGGGGATCAAATGAGCCGCCGGCCACGAGCAGCCCCGGGGTGCCGCGCCCGTCGCGCAGCTCGGCGAGCAGCGCCGGCGGCAGGGGGGTCACGCTCACTGGTGCGGCATCGTCCACGCTCGATCGTACCGCGGCGCTCGGCGCCCGCTCGCCGATCACTCGACGCCGCGGCCGCGGTCTGCCGAGCGCAGGACTTCAACCACGCGCCGCCCGACCAGCGGCAGCACGCGCGAGGAGCGCCGGAGCACGCGCGTGATATGCGGCACAAGCCGGGGCGATCGAACCATGTCGAACACGGCACGGCCCGATCGGGTCTCGCCGCTGGGCGTTATCCAACCCAGGACCTCGGCGGGGAGCGATTCTTCCGGGCTGTCACTGATTCCGCGCACGATCGACCAGAGCAGCCCATGCCCGCTGGCGCCCAGCCGCTCGCACTCGGCGGCGAACGCATGCGACTCCATGTCCACGATCGCCGCTCCGGTCTCATCGGCGAGGCGGCGCTTGTCCTGCGGCGTCGCGACGACTCGATCGACGGCGACGAGCGTGCGGCCGGTCGGCGTGAAGCCCAGCCCGCTTGTCCATTCGCTCCCGCGCTCGTCGATCACGCGTGCAATGAGCGGCACGTCCTCGACCGGGCGCAGTCCGCCGCAGGCGCCGGCGAGCACAACGACATCCGGGGCGGGCCCACCCGCGAAAAGGCCCTTGAGCGAGGCGACGATCGCATCCTTGCCGATGCCGGTCTGTACGACGCGCACGTCCTTCATGCCGGCACGCGCCAGTTCGCGAGCGATCGCTTTTCGTTCGATCGCCATCGGGCAGAGAACGACTTTGGAGGATCGCGTGCCCACGTGCATCGACGCACCCTACCACGTGCCGGCGCGCGCCGCAACACCCCGGAATCCTGCGGCGAGCGCGCGGAGACACGGCGCGTCCATCGCGACGATCAGGCCCGCAGCGGACCCTCTTACTTCTTCTTCTCGTCCTTGACCTTCGTGACCTCGTACGGCGTCGAGGTGGTCGGCGCGTCGGCGACGCGCTTCATGCCGCGGCGACGGTCGGTCACCCGGCGGCTCTTGCCCGCGCGATCGCGGAGGTAGTAGAGCTTGGCCCGTCGGGCGTTGCCGCGACGCTTGACTTCGTAAAAGGCCACGCGCGGTGAGTGCACCGGGAACACGCGCTCCACCCCCGTCTCTTCGACGACGCGGCGGACGGTGATCATCTCGTTGATCCCGCGGCCGGAGCGGGCGATGAGCACGCCCGAGAACACCTGGATGCGCTCCTTGTCGCCTTCGACAATCTTGCAGTGCACGTCGATGGTGTCGCCGACGTCCATGATAGGAACGTCCTTGCGAAGGATGCCGGCGTTGATGTTCTCGAGGATCTGCTGAATAGCCATGGGGAGCGTCACACGGAAGAGTGCGGGAAAACCGGACGAGATGAGCCCCGTCCTGAAGGGCGGAATCGTAGAACCTTCACGGTCGCGGGTCGAGTCGCCCGAAACCCGGGGCGAACCTGCTACGGGTTGCCTGATTCCCGCGCCGCACGATCGGCCCGGGCCTGATCTTCCGAAGAAAGCACGCGCGTCGGGTCCAGGCGGGTCAGCTCGTTGAGGCGGAGCACCAGCCGGGCGTGCTCGCGGGCCGCTTCGTGCAGGCCGAGCCGATCGGCCAGATCGAACCGGCGCCAGGCAATCATGAGGTTGTACGGGTCGCCGACCTGAGCGCGATCGAGCGACTCAAGGCTCCGCCGGAGCAGGCGGCGGCCCTCGGGCGTCTGCTCTCCGGCGGATTGGGCCGCGGCGTGGAGCGCCGTGGCGTTCCATGCGAGGAGCGATGAGCGCCACGGGGCAGCACCCGCCGAGCTTGTTTCCGTGGGCAGCAGCCATGGGGGTGAATCGATCGTCGGCGCTGGGGGTCCGCGGCGGAGGGCTTCGCCGAGTTGCAGGCGCGCACGTTCGCGGTCGAGCCGCCAGTCGCCAGGGCCGCCGGGAAGGCTCTTGAGCAGTTCGATCGCGCGTGGCACGACGATCGCTTCCGCCTGCTCCGCGGCCTGGGCGAGGGCACGTTCGCGCGGCTCCACGGGTCGGTTGAGCACGGCGCGAAGTTCGCTCGCAGCGAGATCGAGCATTGCGATCCGGTCGCGGGCCGAGGCGCGAACGGATTCGTCGAGCATGCGCCGAGCGGTGGCCACCGGGCTGAGAGCCTCGGCGGCGACCCTGGCGCCATGCTCCCACACCCGTGAGGGGAACGCGCCGAAGACGAGAAGAGTGATCGCGGCGGCGAGCGATGCGACAGACGCCGCGATCGCGTTGATAGGTCTTCGACCGCCGGATGATGGCGTCTTGCTCCGCACGTCTGAGGCGGCACACCCGATCATCAGCGCCCATGCGCCTGCGGAGTTCGAGAGCGAACCGGTCACTTCGATCTGGCCGTGCACGGCGAGCACGGTCGCCGCGGCGCACAAGCCGAGACCGACGTTCGGGCCACGGGGGAGCCATGCGGCAAGCGCTCCCGACACGACGCACCAGAGGAGCAGACCGACGACATAGGCGCCCGCCCCGCCCGGCGAGAGGGCATCCTGGTGTGCGAGGATCGAGGCGAAGGTGGCCGCGACGGCTACCCCGACGGCGAGGCGCACCCGCCAGCGATCGTCCGTTGCGCGCGTGGAATCGGGCAGGGGCGGCGTCGATTCGAAGGCAAACGCCGCGCGCCCTGCGCCGATCAGCCAGATCGCAAGCACGATACCCCATGCGATGCCGAAAACGCCCAGGCAGGCCCACCAGTCAAAGAAGATCGAATGTGGGCTCGTGATCTCCTCCGGGCTCATCGGGTTCTTGGCGACCAGGTACGCATCCTTGAACCCGTCCGGCCCGACGCCCATGAGCGGCTGCAGTGGGCGTGGGCTCGGCCCGCCGCCGAGTGCGATCCGCGTCGCAGCTTCGATGTACCACGCGCGGAAGAGCAGCGACAGTTCGCCGACGCGAAGTCCGACGACGCCGCGGATGGCGATGGCGCCGAGCGCGACAAGCGTGAGGAGCGCCGGCAGGCCGACGAACCATTTTCCGGCGCGCAACCCAGATCTCGCCGGCGTGCGGCGATGCCACCACGCCGCGGGGAGGAGCGCCACGCCGAACCCCAGCGCCACGGTCGCACCCTTTGACTGCGCGAGCACCAGGGCGGTGAGCGCGGCGAGCAGGCCGAGCGTGAGCACGCCGATGGTCATGCTCGCCGCGCGAGTGCGCACCGCGCCAAGGAGCCACGCGGCGATCCCCGCGAGGCAAGCGGCGGCGAAGCTGCCGTACACGTTGGAGAGACCGAACCATGCCGACGCTTCGCTCTGCAGCAGGCGGCGCTCGTAGCTCCTGGCCATGGGGGAATCGGGTGACCAGCCTTGCGCGGCGAAGACGCGCTCGCGGTTCGCCCGAAAGTCCGCGACAGTCTGCGGATGTTCGATGAGCACCTGGTAGAGCCCGCGCGAGGCGAGCATGAGCACAAAGCCCAGCAGCACCGACGCGGCCAGCGCGCGCGTCGATCGCTCGCGGCAGGCAATCGAAAGGGCCGCGGCACCGATCATCGCGGAGACCCACGCCGAACCGATCCGCTGCTGGCCGATCGTCGCGAAGGGACTGAGCCAGCCGTGAAAGACCACGGGAACGCAGCCTGCGGCCACGAGCAGCAGGACGAGCCCCGCACGCCCGCTGAGCAACCCGTACCGGCGAGCGCCCCAGAAGCACAGAGCGGCCCCCGCGAGCACGATCGCGTCGCACGTCATCGACACCCAAGGACCCATCCCGACCATCGACGCGGGGTAGATGAGCGGATCAAAGTCCCAATAGGGAAGCGCCGGCGCCTGGGACATGGCTCGGGCGAGCGTCGGCGCGAGTATCAGGACAACGCCGATCAGACCCGGCGTGCTCGCCGCGGTCTGCTCTTCCGGGCGGCTCGATGGTGCGCGTGCGTTGTTCATCGGACGGCTGCTTGAACTCGCGCAAGCCAGGGTCGGGCCGACGCCTCTCCCGTCATCCGGGTTCATCGCGGCGCGGGTGGGAGGCCGAAGATCGGATCCCTCGGCGGCTGCTCCTCGCCCTTGCGCTGCTCGCTTCGATCCCTGGGAACCTCGAAGCGAATGCGGTTCCGTTCGAGGATCGTGCCCATGGCGGCGTAGACCTGCGAGATGGCCGTGTTGTAACCCGTCAGGGCGCCGACTTCCTGCGCCTCGCGTGCGGCGAGGGCTTCCTGCTTTCTCAGTTTCAGATCGAGCTGCTCGGGCGTGAGGGCCTGGAGCAGTTCGCGCTCGGACGAGGTCCGAAGGTCCTCCGCCGCGGCGATGCGCGCGGCGCGGCGCTGCTCGATGAGCAGATAGGTGCTCTGGAGGTCGTACAGCGCGCCCTTGAGCTCGCCGACGACGCGGGTAACCACGTCGCGATAAACGACCACGCCCTGCTGCTGCTCGAGGCGGCGCTGCAGTGAGAATGCTTCCGCGGCTCGATTGCCGATGGGCTGCTCGAAGGCCAACCCCACGAGGAAATCGACCAGGCCCACCTCCGCCTGGCGCGACAGCGCCGTGTCGGCCCCTTCGGCGAGGGCGTTGAGTCGAGCCTGCATCTGCAGATCGAGCCGGGGGAGGGCCTGGTTGTCAGCCGCACGCCGGCGGATGCTCGAGTCGTCGAGCCCAAGCAGGGCCCGCTGGATCTCCGGTCGACGGGCCAGCGCGGTGGTGATCCCGTCGATGAGGCTGAACTGCATGGGGACGTCGACGGGCTCGTCGACCGGGAGGAGCACGATCTCGTTCCCGATCGTCAGATCAGGGTCGTTCATGATCGCCTTGAGCTGCAGGCTCGCGTCGCGCAATGAGCGCTCAGCCTGGATCAGATCGCCTCGGCGGTTTTCGACAGCGGCGACGGCGTTGGCGTACTGCGAGGGGTTGACGTCCATGCCCGCGTCACGACGGCGCTTGAAGACGTCCTGCACATCGATCCCGAGATTCAGCAGACGCCGGCTGATCAGGTACTCGCTGTGCGCCTGCACCAGCCGCCAGTAGGCCTGCTCGGCGCTTGCCACCGTGCGGATGAGCTCGGCCTTGAGCTGCTGAACCTGGTCGCGTTCGGCGTTGGCCGCGAGACGGACTTCCGCGAGCGTGGTGTCCGAGCCGAAGTTCCGCAGCAGGGGCTGGTCGAGCTGAACGGTGAGCGCCGCTTCGTTGGCCGGGTTGGGGGCCGCGAAGGTGTCGTTCACGGTTGATTGCGTGTAGGTCAGGCCCTGCTGCACGGTGAACAGGCCGCCCGAGGTGAGCCGTCGGCGAAGGCCCACGGTCGTTTCCACGACCTGCCGCTGATCGAACGAGCGAGCCGACGGAGGGAAGAACTGTTGCGATGCGATGCGTTCCTGGTCGACGTCGGACCACTGGAAGTTGCTGAACAGCACCCAGTCGAAGTTCGCCTCGGCCTGCACCAGGCGCGTCTGCTCCCCGGCGACCGAGAGCCTGGCGAACTGCACATTCAAGTTGTTGGTCACCGACGTCGCGATGACCCGTTCGAGGCTCACGAACACCGTCTTCTGCGGCGTGTTCATGAGCGTGGGCTGAAGCAGCTCCGTCCGCGATCGCTCGCGGTACGACTTGATCCCCGAGGTCCGTTCAAGCTCTTCCAGCACCCCCGGCTTGAGGTTGAGCTGCCCCACGCGGTCCGGACGCGCCGGCTCGATCGTCTGCGGGTGACGCATGGCTTCCAGAGCCTCGCGGCGGACCGACTCGAGCAGCGATTTTCGGAGAGTCGCGGGGTCCTCGTCGAGCGGCGAAGAACATCCGCTCCCCACGCCCCCGGCAAGGGCGATCAACCCAAGACAGGCACCCGACGCCAAAGTCAGGCCTGACAGGGAGATACGGCGCGGGACAGGACGGGCAAGCGACCACATTCGGGGCACAAGCGTACCGGGCGGACCGGGGACAATCAAAGACCTACCGCTCGTCGGTCGGTGCCGGGACGGGCGTCGGGATGGCCCGCTGGTGCAGTCCGGCGCGAATGGCGATCCGCGCCAGCTCGACGCGATTCTTCACCTTGAGCTTCAGCCCCAGTGAGAGCCGATGGGCTTCGATCGTCTTGGTGCTGCGGAACAGCATCTTGGCGATCTGGGCGGTCGTGTGCCCCTGCGCGATGAGCGACAGCACTTCGAGCTCGCGCTTGGTCAGCTTGGCCAGGGGACCGTCGTCATTGTTCTTCGTGCGCACCGTCTCGATGTCGCTCCGCTCGGTTTCGCCCTCTTCGTGGGCAGCGCGGCTGGTCGCCAGGACGAGCGCCCGCCCATCGGGCGAGCGGAAGGGCCTCAGCACCGTCCGCAACGGGACGCCGCCCCAGCACGAACGAACCACCAGCGGCTTCTGCTCGCGCACGCAGCGCTCAATGATCGCCAGGCGCTCGGCCGCGAAATCCGGCGCCAGCAGTTCGGTCAGGTGCTTCCCGCGCGCCTGGTCATCCGAGAAGGGCCAGCGCCGGGCGGCCTTGCTCACGAGCAGGACCAGGCCGGTGCCGTCGATGATGGCCACGTCGGCCCCGGAATCTTCGCACAGCGCCGACCACAGCATCTCGCATTCGAGCGGGATTTCCGGCGCGGGTGTTGACCGGGGGACGTGCTCAATTGCGGTGGGCGTGTTCGATTCCATTCGATGGCACTAAGGTACTCGCCTCACGCGCCGCGTCAAGTTTCTCGCACACTTTCGCACTGATCTTTGCGCCATCCGCTACAACCCGATGAGCATCCGCTCCGGCCGCTCGATGGCGCTCTTGATCGCCACGAGGAATGACACCGCCTCCGCCCCATCGAGCAGTCGATGGTCATAGGACACCGCCAGGTACATCAGCGGTCGAATCGTGACCTGCCCCGGTCGATCAGGATCCTCGACCGCCCGGTTCTTGATCGCGTGCATCCCGAGGATTGCCGTCTGAGGGGGGTTGAGGATCGGCGTCGACAGGAGCGAGCCGAACACCCCGCCGTTGGTGATCGTGAATGTTCCGCCCTGCAGATCTTCGAGCGTGAGCTTGCCCTCGCGCGCCTTGGTCGCGAGGTCCTTGATCCCCGATTCGATCTCCGCGAAGCTCAGGCGCTGACACCCGCGAAGCACGGGCACCGTCAGGCCCTTGGGCGTGCTCACCGCCACGGCAATGTCGCACGAATCGTGATGTTCGACTTCGAGCCCGCCGTCGGCGCCGCTTACGAGTGAGGCGTTGGCCATGGGGAATTGCCGGAGCGCCGCCGCCGCGGCCTTGACGAAGAACCCCATGAAGCCCAGGCCGATGCCGTGCTTCTTTTCGAACTCTTCCTTGTAGCTCTTGCGCAGATTCATGACCGCGGTCATGTCGACCTCATTGAAGGTCGTGAGCATCGCGGCGGTGTGCTGCGCTTCGACGAGTCGCTGGGCGATGCGCTGACGAAGAGGGGAGAGACGCTCGCGCCTCGACGCGCCGGGCGAAGCGCTCGGGGCGGCAGGCGCCTTGGCGGGCGCCGGTCGCGGCGCCGCGTGGTCCGCCTTTGCCCCCTGGGCGACGGCGAGCACGTCCTGCTCGCGCACGCGCCCGCCCGCACCCGTTCCGGTGATCTTGGAAAGATCGACGCCGCGTTCGTCGGCGAGCTTGCGCGCCAGGGGCGTGGCGCGGACGTCCGACCCTTCCGCCGCGCCACTCGCACCGCCGGGGGGCGTTGCCGCTTTGCCGTTGGCCGGACCGGCGGGGCCGGAAGTTGCCGCGGGCTTGGACGATGCCGCCGGAGCCCCGGCGGGAGGGCTCCCCGCGGCCGACTCGTCGATCCGACCCAGCACCGCGCCAACTTCGACGGTCTGCCCCGGCTTCACCGAGAAGGACACGCGGCCGGCCGCCGGCGCGGACACCTCGACCATGATCTTGTCGGTCTCGATCTCGATGAGCGTCTCATCGCGCTTGACCGAGTCTCCGTCGTTTCGGGTCAGGCGGCTGATCACGCCGGTGCGAACCGATTCTCCCGCTTCTGGAAAGATGATGTCGGCCAAAGGTACCTCTCAGGAAACGCCATGGTCGGGTCTAGGGCGTCCATCCTAGGTTCGCGGGAGGCCGATTCGAGCCCGCTCAGGCCGCCGCTTCGCCGGCGCTGCGCCCGCCGACGAACGCCGCCGTCGTGTCGTCGGAGCAGAGCGTGTCGGGGGCGATGACCGGCATGGGCGCGGCATACAGAAACTTCGCAACCTCTTCGCCCAGCGCGTGGGTGATGAACAGGTCCGGACGTGCGGCCAGGTCGACCGACTCTGTTGCGCTGTCGGCACCGTCGTCATTGGCACCGGGGGCGCCGCGGGCGACGCGGATCGTGGGACGACACGGATCCCGCAGGCTTGGGCTCGACACCACGCCATGACGGGCATCGCTCAAGCGCACGCGCGTCCCCACGGCGAACGGCGGGACGCGCAGCAGCACCGCGTGCCGGATCATCGGATCAAACCACCCGTCAAACCGCGGTGACGCGAACGCCTGGAGCGCCGCCACGGCCGGCCGGCGCGCCCCCTCGGCGTCGCGCAACAGGTTCTCGAGCACGTTGCACGCCGAGACGATTCGGCTCACGACGTGGATTCGCCGCCCCGCGAGACGACCGGTGACGCGTCCGCCGGTCATCTCGCTCACATCGGGCCAGCCGTTGCCGTCGAAGCGCTGATGGTGATTGAGCACCGCGTACAGCACCCGTGCGGGAACGCGCGCCGCTTCCAGCGCCCGCCGGCCGCCCTCGCAATGGCTGACATAGTCCTCCGGAAGTTCAGCGGCGGGCGCGTGCACCTCGTGCAATCGCGTGGCGTCTCCCTTCATCGACGCCTTGCCGATGTCGTGAAGCATCCCCGCCAGGCCGACGACCGTCATGTCCCGTGCCTCTCTGTGCGGGAGCCGCGGCTGCTCCGCGACGACGTAGCTCTCCGCGTGCAGGGCGGTCAGGAGCGAGAGGTACGCCACGTTCACGCTGTGGTTGGCCAGGTCGCCCGACTGAAAGAGCGCGTCGGTCATGCCGGCGTACGGAGCCGAGCTGATCGCCTGCGTGATCAGGTTCATGACGGCCTGCCGGTACGCCTGCACCGACGCCACCGAGACGGTCCGCGCCGACGCCGAGCGCAGGTCGTCGCGCAGGCGCACGTACGCCTCGAGCCGGGCCGACGAGAGTTGCTCGGCGACTCGCCCGTCGACCTCCGGCGCGAGGGAATCCTCAATCCACAACTGCACGACGCCTCGCTGCGCCAGGCTGCCGATCATCGCGGCGTCGAGGGCCACGCCCGCTCGGAGCAGGATGTGGTCGGCGCGCCGGGGGTCGACCACCTCGGTCCCCAGCACCGAGCCGGGCGTCACCTCATTGATTCCGCAGAGCATCATGATGGGCGCCGGTCACTCACAGCGCCGCGAGAATGATCGGATGGAAGCGCGATCCGCGCCAGCGGGACCGCCCGATGGTCGGCCCACCACTGCCAGCCCGGCGCGGGAAATCGTTGTCACCCGCCCGGGCTGCCCCGTTTGTCCGCCGAGAACCTTGGACGCCATGATGAGCGCACGATCCACCTTGTTCGGGTGATCAGTGCGCGGCGGGCTTGCTTGGCGCCTTTCCTCCCGCGCTGGCGTGTCCGCTGCTGACGGGTGCGGGGCCGATGGCCTGCGTGAGCACGGCTTCCTGCTGTTCGTCGCTCATGTGCGTGTCGCCGATGGCCGGCGTAGCACTCGCGTCTCGTCCGATGTAGGTCAGGCCGCTGGCGCCCTTGATTCCCACGCGGGTCCGGAAGGCGTCGTCCATATAGAGGTATGCCCCGGCGTTCCGCGGTTCCTCCTGGGCCCAGATGAACTGCGAGCGTGCCGGGTAGCGTCCGATGACTTCTCGGAGTTGCTCGACGTGCAATGGATAGAGCTGCTCGATGCGGACGAGGGCCGTGTCGTGCCGTTTGGTTGCTTCGCGCCGCGCGTGCAGCTCGTGATAGAACTTGCCCGAGCAGAGCATCACGCGGCTGACGCTTTTGCGCTGCTCCTTGTGCGCCTCGAAGTGCGGATCGTCGATCACCTCGCGGAACCGGCCGGTCACGAGCTCATCCATCCGGCTTGTCGGCGGGCGGAGCATGCTCTTGGGCGTCATGACGATGAGGGGCTTGCGGAACGAGCGCTTCACCTGCCGGCGGAGCATGTGGAAGACCTGCGCCCCCGTGCTGGGATAGACGACCTCCATGTTTTCGTTGGCGCAGAGCTGCAGGAAGCGCTCCATGCGCGCCGAGCTGTGCTCGGGCCCGGCCCCTTCGTAGCCGTGCGGGAGCAGCAGCACCAGGCCCGACCAGCGATCCCACTTGATCTCGGCGCTGGCGAGGTACTGATCGATCATCACCTGCGCGGTGTTGCAGAAGTCGCCGAACTGCGCCTCCCAGCACACGAGCATGTGCGGGTCGGCCATCGAGTAGCCGTAGTCGAACCCCATCACGCTGTATTCGCTGAGCGGGCTGTCATACACGCACAGGCGCGCCTGCGTCGGCTTGCCGTCGGGGCCCTGCTTGCCTGCGTCATCGGGAAGCACCGCCACGGGCCTCATGGAGTTCAGCGGCGTGTACTTCTCACCGGTGTGAAAATCGCGCAGCACCGCGTGCCGATGACTGAACGTCCCGCGGCGTGAATCCTGCCCCGACACGCGCACGGCAATCCCTTCGAGCAGGAGCGTGCCATAAGCCAGGCTTTCGGCATCGGCATAACTGAGCGTGGCGGGTCCCTGCTCCTTGCCCAGGTCGTCGGCCAGCCCCGCGCGCGAGGCGAGCAGGCGCTTGAGGCCCGGGTTGGGCGTGAACCCGTCGGGAACGCGCCCGAGGGCGGCACAGACTTCCCGGATCATCTCGGCGCTGACGCTCGTTTTGGCTTCCTCGAACGAGTACTCGTGCCGAATGCCCTTCCAGCGCCGACCGGCCGGTTCGATGTTGGGCGGGTGAGGGTTCTTCTTGGCTCGTTCCTGAGCGGCTTCCAGCGCCGCATCCAGCCTCGCCCTGATCGCCGCGTATTCCTCCGCCGACACCTGCCCCGAGCCTTCGAGCCGGCGTGTGTAGTGGCTCAGAACGCCCGTGTCGTTCTTGATCAGTTCGGCCAGTGCCGGTTGCGTGAAGCTCGCGTTGTCGGTCTCGTTGTGACCGTACTTGCGATAGCACCACATGTCGATGAAGATGTCGCGCCCGAAGGTCTGGCGATACTCGACCGCGAGGCGCGCGGCCGCCACCACCGCTTCGGGATCGTCGCCGTTCACGTGGATCACCGGCGCCTGGATCATCAGCCCGATGTCGGTGCAGTAGGTGCTGGAGCGGTCATCTTCCGGATCGGTCGTGAAGGCGACGAGGTTGTTGACGACGACGTGCACCGAGCCGCCGCACGTGTACCCCTCGATCCCGCTCATGTTGAGCACTTCCGCGACGACGCCCTGACCGATGACGGCGCCGTCGCCGTGGACAAGGACGGGGAGCACGACCTTGCGCGCTTCGGTGTCGCCGCGGAGGCGCTGCTTGGCGCGGGCTCGCCCGCAGACCACGGCGTTCACGCTTTCGAGGTGGCTCGGATTGCTCGCCAGCGTGACGTGGATGGTGCGCCCGCCGGGCAGCTCGCGGTCGCCGGAGTACCCGCGGTGATACTTCACGTCGCCGCCGCCATCGACGAAGTCGTCGCGGTAGTTGTGCTCGAACTCGGTGAAGATCTGTTCGTAGGACTTGCCGACGACGTTGTTGAGGACGTTGATCCGTCCGCGGTGGGGCATGCCCATCGCCACTTCCTGCACGCCCGCCTCGGCGCCGGTGCGCAGCACCCAGTCGAGCAGGGGAATGAGCGACTCACCGCCTTCGAGACTGAAGCGCTTCTGACCCTGGTAGCGTTTCTGAAGGAACGTCTCGATCTGCTCGCTTTGCGCCAGCAGCCGCACGATCTCGAGCCGGTCTTCGCGCGAGATCGCCCGCTCGCCTCCGCGTTCGATGCGCGAAAGGAACCACGCGTGCCGGTTCTCGTCGGCGCAGTGCATGAACTCGTACCCGGTCGAACCGCAGTAGCGCCCGCGCAGGAAATCGATGGCTTGCCGGAGCGTCGCATGGGCGGCCAGGGGGAGATCATGCCCGGCAGCCGGGCGGTCGAGATCAGCTTCGCTCAGCCCGAACGCCTTGAGATCGAGCGACGCGGGCAGCGGTCTGGGCCGCCCGAATGGATCGAGTGCCGCGACCAGGTGCCCGTGACGCCGATACGCGTCGATCAGGCTCCGCACGCCGAGGGCGACGCGGAGGTCACCGCCAGCCGGAACGCCGGAGGTGGGAGCGCTGGGTGCCGCTCCACGACCCAGGGCCAGGTCGAATCCCTGCAAAAACGAGCGAAGATCATCCGGCACCGACGCCGGATCCTCGCGGAATCGCGCATACTGCGCCTCCAGGTACTCGGCGTTCCAGCCGTTCACCGCGGCGACATTGCCTTTGAGCGAGGATGAGGAAGCAGGGGGGTTGTTCATCGGGGAGCCGATCCCGGCAGAAGGGTGGTGCGTATGAAAATGCCGCGACGCAAAGACGCATTCATCGGCGTGATCGTCAGGGGCCGATTCTAGACGTCGGAGCGATCCGGCGGCCCCGCATACGCTCCCATCATCGGCCGCGGTTCACTCTTCGGAGCACGCATGATCTCTTCGCCCACCCTCGCACGATCCTGCCGTCTTTGTTTTCTGACTGCCCTCGTGGCCTCGGCGGTGCTGGCCCACGCGGGGGTCGCCGCCGTCGAGCAGCCCCCGGCCCGGCCTCCGTCCGACGCCCTCGTCGAACCCATTCATCGCGACCTGCTCAAGCAGGGCCTGCGGGCGCTGATCGCCACCGCTCGCGACCGCGTCTTTCCCGCGCTCGTGAATATCCAGGTCATCACGGTCGCCTACGGCGGCGGCGACGAGATCAAGGGCGGCTCCACCGGATCGGGCACGATCATCTCAAAAGAAGGGCACGTGCTCACGAACGCTCACGTGACTTCCAAGGGGCGCAAGTTCAAGGTCACCCTTGCCGACAAGCAGTCGGTGTCCGCCACGATGGTGGGCGAAGATGCCGCCACCGATCTGGCGGTCCTCAAGATCAACCTGGATGAGCTCAAGGGCGGCCCCGACTCTCTGCACGTCGCCGAGTTCGGCGATTCCGAGCAGCTCCAGGTGGGTGATTACGTCCTTGCCATGGGCTCGCCTTTTTCGCTTTCGCGATCGGTCACGCTCGGCATCGTTTCGAACACCGAGCGCGTGTTCGCCGGCGGGTTTCTGGGCGATGAAGTCGAGGCGATCGACTTCATCGACGGCCGCGCAACGGGCATGCTCACGCGCTGGATTCAGCACGACGCCCTCATCAACCCCGGAAACTCGGGCGGCCCGCTCGTGAACCTGCAGGGCGAGATCGTCGGGGTCAACACCCGCGGCGGCGCGGGCATGGGTTTTGCCAGTCCGGCCGCGCTCGCCCGCGACATCGCCGACCGTCTCATCAAGCACGGCGAAGTGCCCCGATCGACCGTTGGATGGGCCCTGCGCCAGATCGACAAGACCGGCGAGACCGAGGGCGTGCTCATCACCTCCGTCACAAAAACCCCGCCCGGCCCCGCGGCCCAGGCCGGCATCGAAGCCGGAGACCTCCTCCTCGCCATCGACGGCGAGCCCGTGACCGTCCGCTTCCCGGAGCAGGTGCCTCCCCTTCTCCGCCTGATCGCCGACAAGCCCGTCGGCACCACGCTTGCGCTCTCGATCCGGCGAAAGGGTCAGGACCGCACGCTGAGCGTCACGACCGAAAAGCTCCTCGACGAGCGCGGCGACGAAACCCTCCTGCGTCTCTGGGGCATGTCATGCGAAGAGATCACCGAGCAGCGCGCCCGTGACCTGCGCCTCACGAGCCTGGAAGGCGTCCTGGTCACCGGGGTCAAGGGCGGAAGCCCGGCGGCGCTCGCCGAGCCTTCGATCAACCCGGGCGACGTGATTCTTTCCGTCGCCGGCAAGCCCGTGAAGACGATCACTGATCTCGTCGAGTCGTACCAGACGATCATGGCGGTTCCCGCGGAGGCGCCCGAGTTCCTGCTCATCGAGCTGGATCGCCGCGGCGCCCGCAGCGTCACGCTCATCAAGCCCCGGCCCAGCAAGTCGTACGACCCGCCGCCGGAAGCCGCCAAGGCCTGGGTCGGCGTGAACACGCAGGTCGTCCTCCGCGACCTCGCCCGCGAACTCGGGCACGACGGAACGACCGGCTTCCGTATCACCAAGATCTACCCGCGCACCACCGCTGCCGAGTCGGACCTCAAGGTGGGCGACCTCATCACCGCCATCAACGGCGACAAGGTCTCGCCCCGCGGCACGCAGGACGGCGGATTGCTCAAGCGCCGCATCGAGCGCCTGCGCATCGACGAGACCGCGACCATCGGCGTGCTTCGCGAAGGAAAGGAGCTGAGCATCTCGGTGGCCCTCGAACGCACGCGCATCGGGCCTGAAGAAGCCCGCAAGGACAACAACAAGAGCTTCGGCCTCTCCGTCCGCGATCTCACGTTCTTCGACCGCGACGATGCCCGCTGGGATGACTCGGTCCAGGGCGTCATCGTCACGGGGGCCGAGCGCGCCGGGTGGGCCAGCCTGGGTGGGCTCTTCAGCGGCGATCTCATTCAGCGCATCGACGACGCCGTCATCACCGACATCGACTCCTACCGCGCGGCGATGGACGACATCGAGAAGCGCCAGCCCGAGCGCGTCACCTTTGTCGTCCTCCGCGGCTCGCGCACGCACTTCAAGTTCGTTGAGCCCGAGTGGAGGCCCGTGCTCGATCCCGAAGCGGAGAAGGGCGACGCTCCCGCCGCTGCGCCGAAATGAGCCAAGTGCCGTACGTGAGAAGCACCATGCACCGTTCGCCCGCGCTCGCCACCTGCGTGTTCGCCCTTGTTCTCGCCTCCTGCGCGGGGCGGGGGCCGGTCGACCCTGCCGACCAGGCCCGCAACGCCGGCACCGACGTCCCCACGCGCGTCGCCGCCGTCGATGAGCTGTGGGCCCGCGACCGCGCGACCGACCACGAGGGCGCGCGCGAGTCACTCAAGCGCCTCGCCTGGCAGGCGGGGATCACCGCCCAGGTGCGCGTCCGCGCGATTCAGCTCCTGGTGGCCGACCCGGCCGACGAGAACCACGCCGATTCGCGGAACATGCTCCGCCTCATGCTCCCGACCGAGCCGAACATGCTGGTCATCACGGCGATCAGTCGCGCCGCCGAGCAGGGGGGCTGGTCCGACCTGACCCCGGCGCTCATTCGCAGCTACTCCCGCAAGACCGACCCGCCTCCGGACCCGCAGCGCCCCGAGCGTGCCGCGCTCCTGGCGATCCATCCGGGCAAGTCGATCGAGCAGATCGCCTTCGACCAGTTCCTCGCGCCGCTGGTCGGCGCCGGAGCCGAGCTTGATCGATCGACCAAGGCCCGTGCCGCGGCGTGGGAGCTGCTGTCGAGGCTTGATGCCGACGGTTCCCGGCGAGCGCAGCTTCTTGCCGGGCACTCGGGCGCCTCCGACCACCCCGCGATCAATGACCTCCGCGCGTGCGCCGCCGATCTTCGCTGCATTCCGCTGACGGCGGCGCAGCTCGACTGGCTCGCGGCGCTGCGCGATTTCCGCGATCCCTCTACGGCGCCCGCGCGCCAGGCCTGGTGGCAGGAGGCCGCCGCGTGCGTCGCCGCTCTGCCCGCGGATCGGCTCGAAGGCTGGGCGCTCCGGCATGTCGCTCCGCTGGCCTGGGCCCGCGCGCACCGGCCCGACCTGCTCTCGCTCGATCGTGCCGCCCTGGCGAGCGCGTTGCGCGAACAGTTCCGTGGGCGCGCCATCGCGGTCCGGGGCGATGCCGATCGAGGCGGCGGCGAACTCTTCGCCGACCGCGCCGGCACGCTCTGCTGGGGTGAACTGCTGGCGATCGCCGTCGCTGATCTGGCTGTGCGCGACCCCGCCGTCGCCACGGCGCTCGCCGGACAGGTTCAACGCGACCGCGCCGACACCTCAACCGAATACGGCGGGATTCTCGGGTGGGCTCGCGCGAGCAGTGGGGGGGGCGCCTGGCGCGCGCTTCTCTACACGCCGCGTCCGGGTCAGCGCGGCGGCGACAACCAGTTCACGCCCCCGCCGGAAATGCTCGCCGAGGGCGCGCGCGATCCATTCCATTACCATTTCCACGTCCAGCGCGACGAGAATCGCGACTACGCCGGGCCCGGACCGGGAGACCTCCAATTCGCTGACGCCCACGGCCGGGCCAACCTCGTGTTCACGACCATCCGCACGGGCGTACTCAACGCCGACTATTACGCGGCCGGCGGCGTGATCGTCGACTTGGGGCACGTCACGTTTGGGCCCTGAAGCACGCCCGCGCGACCGATTCGCTCGCTCTACACTCTCCCGTGCCTGACGCTCAGCCGACCAAGGATCGGTGCATCCGATCGCTGCCCACGCTGCTGGTCAATCAGATCGCCGCGGGTGAGGTCGTCGAGCGCCCCGCGAGCGTGGTCAAGGAGTTGCTCGATAACGCCGTCGACGCCGATGCGACGCGCGTCGAGGTTGAGCTGGAGCAGGGCGGGATCGAGCTCGTCCGCGTGACCGATGACGGCGTGGGGATCCCGCCCGGGCAGTTGCCGCTGGCGCTCGCGCCGCACGCGACAAGCAAGATCGCCGCCGTCGAAGACCTGGAGCGTGTCGCCACGATGGGCTTTCGCGGCGAAGCCCTGGCGTCAATCGCATCGGTATCGCGGGTGAGCATTCGTTCCCGCACGCTCGCGGATGTCGGCGCGTCCGTGATCGAGGCCGAGGGCGATCTCGTCCGCCCCGTTGCGCCCGCGCCCGGGCCGGTGGGTACGTCCGTCACGGTGCGAAATCTCTTTTTCAACACCCCCGCCCGGCGAAAGTTCCTCCGCACCCCCGCCACCGAGCAGTCTCGCTGTGCCGATGTCGTGCGCGAGGCCGCCCTCGCCCGTCCCGCGCTCGCCTTCACGCTGCGCTGCGATGGTCGCCCCGTGCTCGACCTCCCGGCGGATCAATCGCCGCGCGAGCGGATCATCAGCGTCCTTGGTCGCGAGCTCGCCGACCAGCTCATCGAGGTGAGCGCCGAGGCGCCGGGGTACGTCCCGTGGAAGCGTGCCGCGAGCGCCGACGAGACGGCGTCTCCGCCGGTCATTCCGCCCATGACAATCTGGGGCCTCGTCGGTCGTCCCTCGATCGCCCGGGCCACGGCCCAGGCGCAGCACGTCTTCATCAACGGCCGGCCCGTCCGCGACCGCACCATCATGCACGCCATCAAGGAGGCCTACCGCGGCCTGCTCGAACCGGGCCGGCACGCCACCGCGGTGCTCCTGCTCGACATGGACCCCGCGGCCGTCGATGTGAACGTGCACCCGACGAAGACCGAAGTCCGCTTTCGCGATTCGTCCAGCGTGCATTCGCTTGTGCTGCGTTCGATCCAGGAAGCGCTCCGCCGGGCCGATCTCACGCCCGCGGTCGCCTTCGGCCGCGGCATGGAGCAAGATGCGCTTCCCGGTGCTGGCGCACGAGGCATCCTTCCACCGGCGACCGCCCAAGGCGACGATGCTGCCCGGCGCTTCGCCGACTACTTCCGCCGCGATGTGCCTTCGAGCGCTGGCGGTCGACTGTCGTTCGAGGCCATCCGCAACGCCATCGAAGGCCAGGACCCAGGCTCCGGCCCCGCGGCGACAGTGCCGCCCTCCGTTCAGATCGCCGAGTCCGGGCCGGCCGCGCCTGCCGACCCCACGCTCCCGACGCCGGTGCCCGTGCGGCCCATCATCCAGGTTCACAACTCCTACCTCGTCACGCAGGACGAGCACGGCATGCTCATCATCGATCAGCACGCGCTGCACGAGCGCGTCATGTTCGAGAAGCTCCTCGAGCGCCTCGCTCGCTCCGCGCCGGCTCATGGCCCGGCCTCCAGCAATGAGGACGATGAGGCTGGCGAACGCCGCGGAACGGGCGGCGTGCTCGAAAGCCAGCGCCTGCTTTCTCCCATCGTCGTGCAGGCAAGCCCGGCCCAGGTCGACGCGCTCGACGCCCTCAAGCCCCTCTTTGACCGCATCGGCATCGTCGCCGAGCCTTCCGGACCCACCAGCATCGCCATCCACGCCTTCCCGACATTCCTCTTCGATCGTGGCGTCGATGCCGGCCCGTTCCTCAGCGAGCTCCTCGACAAGGCCCAGGATTCAAACTTCACGCCCGGCGGCGAAGAGACCCTTCACGAAGTCCTCGACATGATGGCCTGCAAGGCCGCGATCAAGGCCGGCAACAAGCTCTCCGATGCCGAGCTCGCTGAGCTCATTTCGCTTCGCGACCGCATCGAGCGATCAAGCAACTGCCCCCACGGCCGCCCGACGAGCATCCGCGTCACGATCCGCGAACTCGATAAGCGCTTCGGGCGCGTCTGAGCCGGCGGGTCGTGAACTCGCGGCTCACAGCTCCCGTGCCGGCCCCTCCCAGTCAAACGCATGCTCAAAGCTCGCTCGGTGGCACGCGGCCATCTCGTCGAAATCCAGCAGGTCCGCCACGAGCAGGTTCTCGTACTCGTGCGGCAAGCGCACCTGGTGCAGCCCGCTGTTGTCCGAGCAGATCGCCACCGGCACGCCCGCATCGAGGCACCGACGGAACACGCCGCGCAGGTCCTCGTAGCGCTTGAGCGTCCCCGTGCGCAGGTAGCTCGTCGGACAGACTTCCAGGCACTGACCCCGCCGCGCCAGATCGCGCAGCAGCCCCGGCTGGCGCAGCGGAATCTGTATCCCGTGTCCGATCCGGTCGACGTGCGGCAGGATCGCGGGCACGCACCCCGCGGGCGTCTCGTACAGATGCGCCGTGGTCCGCAGGCCTGAACGTCGCGCCAGCTTGAACAGCCCCACCCACTCGGCGCCGCGCTCAGCATACAGGCGATCCGGCCCGGCCAGGTCGACCGCGACCACCTCCGGCCGGCGCCTCGCGGCAAGCTCCACGATCCGCCGGTTCACGCTCTTGGGCAGCGTGCTGTGCATGCACAGGATCTGCCGGAATCGCAGCGGATACCGGCGCAGCGCCACGCCCGCCGCCGCCGAGATCGTGTCGACAACCTCGTCCATCTGCCGCAGCCGCTGCCCCTCGTCCATGTGCGCGTCGGTGCGGAACCACGGCGTGTACCGCAGCTCCATGTACGCGAGGTTGTCAAAGAGCACGACCCCGCGGATCAGCCGCTGAATGAAGTACGAGAGCGACGTGAGCTGCTGAATCTGCTCGACGACGCGGTGCATCTGCAGATACTCGTCCAGGTGCCGTCGAGGGCGGGCGAAGTAGCGCTCGAACGACTCCAGCGTCGGATACCGGCGCAGGAGCGAGTGCCCTCCGGCCCACTCGTGCCGGCGCAGGTAGCTGTGCAGGATGTTCGGCAGGATCGCGCCGCCCAGGTGCAGGTGCAGCTCGGCGAACCGTCCCCGGTTGACTGCTGCTGTTCCGTTCTCACGGCGCTTCGTTTTCTCGACCCGCCTCACCATGGGCGACAGCGTACGCCCCCCGGTTGCCCAGCCACTCTCCAATCTCAGAGGCCCGCCATCGACCTCAGCGCCTTGTCCATCTCCGCCGGCACCGTCATCACGCTCAGGCGTGATTGCCGCACGAGTGCCAACTGCTTGAACCGCGCGTCCGCCTTGATCGCGTCGAGCGTCACGGGCGTCTTCGCCGCCCGCACGGGCGCCAGATCGACAACCGCGAATTTCGGCGCGCCCGTCGGCGTCCGCCCGGGCTGCGCGGGGTCTTCATAGGGCGACCCCAGCACACGCGCCAGCCCCACGATCGCCCGCTCACGCCCGGTGTGGTAGATCAGCACCTCGTCGCCGCGCCGCGCCGTCCGCAGCGCCTGCAGCGCCGCCGCGTTCGACACACCATCCCACGTCGCCGTCCCTTCGCGCACGAGGTCCGCGTACGAGAACACCGTCGGCTCGGTCTTGAACAGGAACGTGGCCATGCGAAAGGGTCATGTGGTTTCAAACTCAAACCGGCACGTGGTCGCCAGCGCCGACCCCGGCTCCAGCACCACCGTTCCCGTGTACGACGCCCCCCGGTCTCCCAGCAGATTCAGCCCACCGTTCACCTGCGTCTGCGGCTCGATCGCCACGTATGGCAAGGGCGACGGCGTCGAGGGATCAGCGTGCGGCACGAACACCACCAGGTGCCCCATATTCGCCGAAGCACGAATCCGCAGCGTCGCGCGGCTCGCGGGCCAGTGCAGTTCCGCCAGCCCGCCGAACCCGTCGAACACCGCGTCGGTGTGCGTGTCGGGCGCCGGACCTGCCGTCGCGAGCCGCCCGGAGAGCGCGTCAGGCTCCGCCGGTCCGGTGGCGCACCCCTTCGAGAGCGCATACCGCCCGCGCACGCCTGCCTTGATCTGCAGTACGTCGGCATCATTCCAGAGCCGGCGCACGAAGTACGGATGGTGCCCGCACCCGGCCGGAAACGCCTCCCGGTCCTCGTTGCGAACCATCAGCTCCAGCTCCAGCGCTCCATCGGTCAGTTCATATCGCGCTTCGCACGAAAACGCCCACGGCCAGTTCACCTCTTCCGCCTCCCGGCTGTCAAACCGCAGCCGCGCGGTCATCGGCGTCCGGTCCAGGATCGTCCACGCCCGCTTGCGCACGTCGCCGTGCTGCGTATTCCCGTCCGCCGTCGTGGGCCGCAGCACCCGCTCGCTCCCGCCGAAGTTGAACCTCGCCCCGGCGATCCGATTGCACCAGGGCGCCATGAAGAACGACGCGAGCGAGGACGGATTCGTTTCTCCCGGCGCGGCCCGGCGCATGACCGGGTAGAACAGCTTCCCCGGCCCCAGTGCCGAGAAATCCGCGATCCCCGCGCCCACCTCGGGGTCCACGCTCAACCTCAGCCGCGCACTCTCGATCGTGATCAATCCCATGTCTGCCCTCGCGCTGCCCTCAAACCGCCGGAGGGCCAGCGTATCGACCTTCCCCCATCCGGGCGAGCGGGCCCGATAGCCAGCACACCCGGTGGAGAATCCCGGCTTCTGGCTCGCTTCAGCCCGCCTGCATACAGCCCGCGCGCCGCCCGGCCGATACCTCTCACGAACCCATGAACCCAGAAGATTCCCCCACCGCCGCGGCGACTCCTCCCTCGACCGATCCGGTTCACGAGGCGGCTACCGACTCGCCCGCCGAGCAGGCCGGAGGATTCCTCAACCAGGTTCAGCAGCAGCTCGACGCCCTTCGGGCGCTGGTGACGCAGAGCGGCAAGCGCCAGGGCGATCTGACCGCGCTCGAATCCGCGCTGCGCAATCGCCAGAGCGACCTCGAAGCGCGAGAGCGCGAACTCGCGGCGAGGGCCGAAGCCCTCGACAACCAACAGCAGGCGCTCTCGGCCCGCGCCGCCGAGATCGAAAGCCGAGCACACTCGCACGAAGCCCGTGCCGTCGAGCTCACCCAGCGCGAGCAGGCCCTCGACGAGCGCGAGTCAGCCGCGGGCGCCGCCGAGCTGGCTCTGGGACAGGCCCGAGCCGAGCGCGACGCCGAACGTGTCGCCCGCGAGAAGGCCGAGCAGCAGCTCGAAGAGACCCATCGCCAGCGCGCCCAGGCCGTCGACCAGGCCGAGCAAGCCGAGCGGCACATCGCCAGGCTCTCGGCGGAACTCGAAGAAGCCCGCCGATCAGTCGCCGCGGCCGTTCCAGCGCCGGACACCAGCGCGTCCGACGCGCTCCTCGCCGATCTCCAATCTCGCCTCGAAACCAGCGAGCACAGCGCCGCCCGCCTCACCAGGCAGCTTGCCGAGCGCGACGAAACCCTGCGCGAGGTGGTGCACCGCCTGCGTGAGGCCGAAGAGCAGGCGGAAGCTCGCGCCGCCGAGCCCGCGCCGGTGGCAGACGACTCGGCGATCAACAGCGTCGCGCTCCGTCGCGCGCGACTCGCCCGCTACAAGCGCCTGCTTGCCGCGCAATCCGGCAAGATTGTCAAGGCCCGTGCGGCACTCCAGAAGCGCGCCGCCGAGTGCGAAGCGGTGCTGGCGCAGCGATCCCGGCTTGCCGACGAAGCCGCCGCTCTCGCCGAACAGCGTCGCAAGATCGAACAGCGTTCCGCCAAGTCGCAGGCCGCCGCCGTCATGCTCTACGCCATGCTCACCATCCTCGCCGTGGGCGGCTCGGCGTGGGCTCTTGCTCGGCAGATCGCCCCTGCCACGTTCGCCGCCCGTGCCGAGATCTCCGCCGATGGCAAGGGACGAACGCTCCTGCCCGAGGAACTCGCGGGCTGGTCGAGCCAGATGACCGCGCTCGCCCAGGACCCGCAGGTGATGGCCGCCGCCGCTGAGAACTTCGCCCGCCGGGGGTTCGTCGACCTGGGCACCACGTCCGCCGTCAAACAGCGGTTCTCCTCGCTGTACACGCAGTCCGACAAGCCCGGCACCATGACCCTCGAAGTCAAGGGCCAGGGCGCCGAGCGCACCGCCCGCGAGCTCGAGACCTTCCTCTCCGCCCTTCTCTCCGTCGCGGGCACGCAGCGCGAATCCAGCGGCATCGGCGCCGCCACCGTCATCAGCAAGCCGGCCGCCGCCGGGTCCGAGCCGCTCGATCACCTGCGCTGGGCCTATACCGGCGCGATCGCGGGCGGCGGGCTCTTCCTCGCCGGCCTGATCGCGACGATGGCCTACCGCTCGCTCAGCCGCGCCAAGGAGCGATTCGAGAGCGACGCGGGCGAAGCCGCGGCCATGGCCTGAATGTTCCTGCGCCTGCTCTGTCGAGCGCCTCAATCCGCCATCGGGTCCGGCCGGAACAGCTTGGTGTCGAGCGCCCACTGGCGCTCCGTGAAGTTTCCGCCCAGGTTGAGCGCCACGTCGCGGTCGGGTCGCGCTGCCGAGAGTGCGATCGTCGTCTTCGCGTCGAGGTTGTCAATGAGCGCGACCAGGATCGCCTCGGGCGTCATCGGCACCTTCGCGGCCCCGAACTCGGGCTTGTCGTGGTGCGAAATGATGATGTGCTGCAGCACGAGCACCGCGTTCTTGGGCAGGCGCTGCCCCGTCGCCCGAATCACCTGCTGCGCCCGGTCATGCAGCATGATCGCCCCGTCGACCAGGTGCCCGATGAGCTCCCCGCGGTCGGTGTACGCAAACGACCGGTCGTACACCAGCTCGCGCGTCTTGCCCAGGTCGTGCAGGAACAGCCCCATCATCACGATGTCGCGGTTGATCTTCGGGTACAGCGGGCAGATCCGGTCCGCGAGCTGAAGCAGCGTGAGCGTGTGCTCGAGCAGCCCGCCCAGGTAGGCATGGTGCATGCTCTTGGCCGCCGGGCAGCGCTTGAAATTCTCAACGAGCGTCTGGTCGTCGAGGTACACCTTCGCCAGCGCCTTCAGCCCCGGGTGCGCAATAGTCTCGAGAATTGACCGTACCTCCGCGAACATCTCCTCCACGTTCCGCGCCGTCACCGGGAGCAGTTCGACCAGCTCTTCCAGCGAAGGCTCCGCCGGCGCGATCGAATGGATGATGAGCTGAAGCTCCCCCTGGTACGCCTGCGACTCGCCTTCCACCTGCACGAAGCCTTCCGTCGGCAGGCGCCGGAACGTCTCCTGCTCGATCGACCACATCCGCGCCGGCATCTCTCCCGTCTTGTCGCGGATGATCGCCTTCAGAAACGGCTTCCCGTTCTTCGTGCGCCCCAGCTGCGTGTTCGAAATGCAGAACAGCCCGCTGACGTAGTCGGACGAATCGAGATCCTTGATATAACGGCGCGAGCTGGAATGCGGAGCGGTCGAAGATTGCGGCATCGCCGATTGTAGCGAGAGCGCCCGCGTGCCGAGCCGCATTGGCCCGTTCCTTCGCCGCCTCGTTGCTCGATGCGTGCCTTCAAGGGCAAAAAAACTCCGCGAAGAAGGCTGATTCTGTCAGACGCACCGCGCGGGCGATCTACGTCCTCCGTGCCGCCGCAGCAACTCGCGGCCGCCCCGGAGGCCCAAACATGAACCGCATCGCTCGCGCGTCAATCAACGTCAGCCTTGTCGCCGCCGCCGCCGTCCCCGCCCTCGCCGATTTTTCCACGCCTTTCTTCTTTGACACGCCCGACGTCGTTCGCAACGGCGCCGCCGTCTTCGATCAGGGCCAGCGCCTCACGACCGGCGGCGGTCAGGCCGGCTCCCTTTGGCACACCCAGAAGCAGTCCGTCGCCACCGGGTTCGTGACGACATTCCAGTTCCGCATCGAGGCCGGGCCCGCGGAAGTCGCCGGCGACGGCTTCGCCTTCGTCATCCAGGACCAGCTCGAGGGGACCGCCGCGCTCGGCGGGGGTGGCTCCGATCTCGGATTCAACGGCCTCAACCGCAGCGTCGCCGTCGAGTTCGACACCTTCTGGTTCTCGGGTGAGCCGCAGGGCGTCCACGTGTCGGTGCAGATCGACGGTTCAACGTCCGAAGACGCCTCGCTCGGGAGCGCGCTCCTCGATCCCCTCGGCGTGAACATCCTCGACGGCCGCGCCCACACCGCCACGGTCCAATACGTCCCGCCCGTCCGCGACGCCGAAGGGCAGATCATCACGCCGGGCGACCTCGATGTGTACATTGATTCAACCTTCATCCTCTCCGTCGCCATCGACCTCGAAGACGTGAACGGCACCAACATCACCGACGACAGCGGTCAGGCAACCGTCGGCTTCACCGCCGGCACCGGCCTTGCCGACTCCATCCACGTGGTCTCCGCCTGGGCCTTCAACGACGACACGGGCGGCGAGTGCGTCGCGCCCGAGTGGTACGTCGCCGGCTCCGGCGCCGGTGGCCTGGGCTCGACCGCCGAGTTCTCCGTCCAGTTCACCGGCACTCGCGCCATGACCTTCACCTGGTACTACAACGACGCCGAGATCACCGACGACCGCGGCGGCCGCATCTCCGGCCTCGGCACCGACACCCTCCGCGTCGCCAACCTCCAGATCGCCGACGCCGGCACGTACTACTGCACCGCCGTCAACATCTGCGGCTCATCCACCACGGCTCCCGGCGCGCTCCTCATCACCTGCCCGGCCGACTTCAACCTCGATGCCAACATCGACCCCGACGACCTGGGCGACTTCATCAACTGCTTCTTCAGCCTCCCGCCCTGCGAGCGAGCCGACTTCAACCACGATTCCAACGTCGATCCCGACGATCTGGGCGACTTCATCAACGCGTTCTTCAGCGGCGGCTGCGGCTGATCGCGCGCCCTCGCTCCGCCGCTCAAGCGCCCTTCGCGCCGTCTCTCTCGCAGCAGCGCACGGGCTAGAGTTGGCCCCCGCGGCCGGCGCCGCCGGCCAACCTCCCGAGGACGCTCCGATGCCTTCACCCAACGATCGTCAGTATTCCGCGACCCACGAATGGCACAAGGTCGAAGGCGACGTCGTCACGCTCGGAATCACTCGCCACGCCGTCGATGCCCTCACCGACGTCACCTACGTGTCGATGAAGCCCAAGGGCACGAAGATCGCCGCGGGCGGCGGCGTGGGCGAGGTCGAGTCCGTCAAGACCACCAGCGATATCTACAGCGCCGTCGCCGGCGAGATCATCGATGTGAACAGCGCCCTCGCCGACAACCCGGGGCTGCTCAACACCGACCCCTACGAAAAGGGCTGGCTCATCAAGGTGCGCGTGAGCGACCGCTCCGGGCTCTCGAGCCTCATGGACGCAGCGAAGTACGACGCGACCGCGGGGGCCTGATCGCGCTCACTTCCGGCGCAGCGCATCGAGGCTGATGATCTCAAAAAGTATGGTCGCCGCCAGCAGCGCCGTGCACCCGGCGTGGTCGCGGTCGGGCAAGACCTCGACAACATCGGCGCCCGCAAGCGTCACCCCGCGCAGCGCGCGGACAAGCGCGATCGCCTCGACGCTCGAAAGCCCGCCCGACGCCGGCGTGCCCGTACCCGGTGCAAACGCCGGGTCCACCACGTCAACGTCGAACGACACATACGCCGGGCGACGCCCAAGCTTCTTGACGAAGGCCGACAGGCGCGCCTGCCCCCGCGCCGCGTTGCACCCGACGAGATCATCCGCGGCGATCACCGTGATGCCCGACTGGCGCGCAAACCGCAGGTCATCGCCCGAGTTGAGCGGTCCGCGGATGCCCAGCGAAATGGTCAACCGCGGATCGATCAGGCCCTCTTCGATCGCCCGGCGAAACGGCGACGCGTGGCTCCAGCGACTTCCCCACACCTCATCAGTCGTGTCCAGGTGCGCGTCAAAGTGAATGAGCGGCATCGGGGCGCCCTTCTTTCCTCCGCGCCGGGCCGACTTTCCACCGCCGCCGCGGCCAAGGCGCGCATGCGTCGCCCGGATGTTCGCAAGCGCCACCGAGTGATCGCCCCCGACCGCGAGCAGACGCGTCGATGGGTCCGCCAGGCCCGCCGCGTGTTCGCCGACGAGCGCCAGCGTCCCGGGAAGATCAAACGGCGACACCGGCGCATCACCCGCGTCGGCAATGCTCAGTCGCTCGCACACATCCACCGCGTGGTGCATCGAGTACCGCTTCACGTACTGCGAAGCATCGCGAATCGCCCGCGGCCCGAATCGTGCCCCCGGGCGATACGTCACCCCGCCATCAAACGGCACGCCGTAGATCGCCCAGTCCACCGGGCGCTGCGCCCGATCGACGTCCGCAAGCCGCGGAACGCGACAGAACGTGGCGAGGCCCGCAAATCGCGGCGAAACGCGGGCGTCGGGAAGAATGGTGCGCGGCATGTGGTGATCCTGACGAAGCGACCGGAAGCCGGGAGGGTACGCCGCGGGTCACGGGCACCCGCTTCACGTGAGGTGCCGCCCGCCGTCAAGCCGGATCACTTCGCCCGTGCAATACGTCGCTTCGAGCGCCAGCCAGCGCACGGCACGGGCGGCGTCCTCCGGAACACCCGCGCGCGCGAGCGGCACCCGGGCCAGGTAGCGCGATTGAAACGCCTCATCCTCATGCCGGGCAAACGCAACCACCCCCGGCGCGACCGCGTTCACGCGTACATGCGGCGACAGCTCGCGCGCCAAGACCATCGTCATCTCCAGCAGCGCTGCCTTGCTCATCGAGTACGCCGCGTGCCGCGTTCGCGGCTGCGAATCCGCCCCCAGCGCATGAGCATCGCACAGCGTCACGATCGCCGCGCCAACGCCCTCGGCAAGACCCATCGGCGACGCCGCCAGCGCCGGCCCCAGCGCCGCCGAAATCATGAGCGGCGAGCAGGCGTTCACCGCGAATTGCCCCTCCACGGCGCCCGCATCGATCGAGCCCAGCGGCGACGACTCATACGCCGACGCATTGTGCACGAGAACATCCACGCGCGGCAGCGACTCGGCAAGCCGGCCCGCCCACGCGCCCGCGGCCGCCGCGTCGGCAAGATCGATCGCTTCAAACCGCACAATCGTCCGGCCCGGTTCATTCGCGGGCGGCACGCTCATGGCCGACCCAGCCCCGGCGGGGCCGGCCGCAACCGCCTCCTCGATGTGCTTGGTCGCCGCCGCCAGCCGCTCCGCCGACGCCCCGGGCCGGTGCGTCAGCACGAGGTTGCACCCGGCACGGGCCAGCTCGGTGGCGATCGCCAGCCCCACCCGCCCGGGCGCGGTCGCCCCTGTAATTACCGCCACCGGACGCGCGTTCATTGAAACGGTTCCTCCGGTTCATCCTTTGGCAGGCGGGGCGCCGGTCCCTCAGTTTCAGCACGCTCCAGACGCCGCGCCGATTCCCGCCAGGGATCAGCGAGCCGCCGCTTCGAGCGATTCGAGCCCGTCCCCGCGCTCAGCGAGCGCAGCCAGCCTCGCCGAATCGTCCCGAGCACCAGCAGGCCCATCACCATCACGATGATCACCACCGCCGCAAGCACGTAGAACGACCACAGCACCGTTGCGGTCGGACGTGCCGCGCCCGTGGCCGGCGTTGCCGCGGCCGCCGCCGCGTGAAGCGTGGAGATGACCAGTGAGAGGGCCAATCAACCTCCAGCAGCCGAAGCGGGTGAAGTGGGGGAGTGCGGCACTTGGCGCTCAGCCCAACCGCCGACTTTCTCTCTCCCGCGCCGAATCGCGAAGAACAGCAGGCCGACGCCGGCGGCGATCATCCCCGCCGACAGCCACTGCCCCCGCGAAAGTCCAAACGGCCGCCCCTCCACGAACTGCGCATCCGGCAGGCGCCACACTTCCGTCAGGATGCGCAGCACGCCGTAGATGATGAAGAACCACGCCGCGATGACCCCCTGCACGCGCGGCTTCGCCCAGATGCACCACAGCGCGATCCCAAGCACCAGCCCCTCCGCCACGCCCTGATACAACTGCGAAGGGTGCCGGCTCGCCAGGATCTGCACCAGGCCCTCGGCATGCCGTGACGGGTTCGCCACGATCATCTCGATCCCGTTCTGCCACGTTTCGGACGCGTCCGCGCCTCCGCTGAGCAGCAGGCCCTCCGCTCGCTCGCGCGTCTGCGCCGGGTCGGCCACCGACGTGGCCGCCCACGCGTCCAGCACCAGGTCCCACAGGATGCGCCGCTGGCCGCCATCAAGCTCAGGCGTGTGCGAACCCGTCGCGCGAACGCCGGGCGCGACCCACCCGCGGAGCTCCTGCGGGAACATCACCGACCACCACGGCCCCGCCCTGCCCGGCGGCGACACAACCGCCCCGAGCAGTTCGCCGTTGATGAAGTTCGCCAGCCGCCCCAGCAAAAGGCCCGGCGGGGCCATCACCGCCAGGCAGTCCATCACGTGGAGCGTCGACGACGCGCCGAGCCGCCGGTCCGACTCGCCCTTGAACCCGCGCGCGACCCACCACGCGGCCACGCACAGGCCGATGAGCCCGCCGTGGCTTGCCATCCCCCCGCGATGAATCGCCAGGACGCCCCAGAACGGGAAACTCCCCGTGACCGATGTGAACAGCGACGGGTCGTACACGAGGCAGTAACCGACGCGCCCGCCGACGATCGTGCCGAGGATCACGATCATCATCGCGTCGAGGGCGTGCTGCGGGGGAATCTTCGCCAGTCCGCGACGCCCCATCGCTCGCAGGATCAGCCACCCGATCACGAACGCCGCGACGTACGAGAGTCCGTACCACCGGATGCCGAACTCGCCCGAAAGGCGCAGCGCAAACGGGTCCAGGTCGTGCAGCCAGGCCGCGAGCGTGATCATCGGGTCAAGCGTACGGGCGATCCATCCCTCGTGCCGGGACCTTTCCGCCGCCTCAGTGCGCGTCGATCCCGAAGAACCGCCGCGTGTTCTCATTCACGGCGGCGTGAAACGCATCGAACGGCTCGCCCCGGAGGCCGGCCAGCGCCTCGGCCGTATGGCGCGTGAACGCGGGCCGGCACGGGCGCTCGCCGCGCCTCGGCTCGGGCGAAAGGAACGGCGCGTCGGTCTCGACCATGATCCGATCGAGCGGCGCCAGGCACGCCGCCTCCCGCAGTTCGCGGGCGCTGCGATATGTCACCACGCCCGTGAACGACACCATTGCGCCCAGATCCAGCAGCATCCGCATCTCACGCGGGCCTGCCGTGAAGCAGTGAAACACCAGGCGCGTCGGGTCGACTTCGGCCCGGCGCATGATCGGAATGAGATCGTCAAACGCCTCGCGGCAATGCAGGATGATCGGCTTGTTGATGGGTCCGTGCGAAGCGTCGCCCCGCGTCCACCCGGCGATCCGCGCGAGCTGTTCCTGCAGCACCGCATGCTGCACTTCGCGCGCCGGCTCGGCGTAGTGATTGTCAAGCCCCAGCTCGCCCCACGCCACGCACCTGGCGTCGGCGGCGACCACCCGCAGATTCCCCCACTCGTGAGGCCCCTCGTGCGCGTGCAGCGGATGGATTCCCGACGAGCACCACACGCGCTCGTGCTTCTTCGCCAGCGCGAGCGCCGCCAGGCAATCCTCCGTCGTCGTCGAGATCGTGATGCACCCCGAGATGCCGGCCGCTCGCGCCTCGTCCAGCACCCCCGCGACCCGCCCGTCAAAGTCGGGGAACGTGAGATGGCAGTGTGTGTCGATCACCAAAAGAGCATAGGAACAGCGGCGGGGACCGGTCGCATGATCGCGTATGCTCTGGGCATGCTGACACACACCCTTGCCGGTGTCCTCGCCGCGTCCCTCTCGACCTCGGATGCGTCGCCCCCGATTCGCGCTCTGCTCATCACCGGGCACAACAACCACAACTGGCAGTACACCAGCCGTGTGCACCAGGAAACACTCGAGGCGACGGGGCGCTTCGCCGTCGATGTCACCGACGATTTCCCCGCCACTCTCCAGCGCCTCCACAGCAGCGGAGCGCCTCCCGTCGAGTACCGGCTCTTCGTCCTCGACTACAACGACCACCACGCGCCCAAGCGCTGGGGCGCCGCCGCCGAGACCTGGTTCGTCGACCGCGTCCGTGCCGGCGCGGGCGTCGTCGTGATCCACTCAGCCAACAACGCCTTCAAGGGCTGGGCCGATTACGAATCCATGGTCGGCCTGGCCTGGCGCGATGGCTCGGGCCACGGCGATTTCCACGAGTTCACCATCAACCTCGTCGACCGCGAGCACCCGATCACCCAGGGCATGAGCGACTTCACCACCGCCGACGAGCTCTACCACAAGCTCGTCAACCCGCAGCGCGCAGAGTTCACGCTCTTGGCCCAGGCCTTCGACCGCAAGGAAATCCGCGGCTCGGGCGCCAACGAGCCCATGGCCTTCACACTCTCATTCGGCTCAGGCCGCGTCTTTGCCACCCCGCTCGGGCACGTCTGGACGAACACCGGCGCAGCCAGCCCCGGCACGCAGGCCCAGAAACGCTCGATCCTCAATGACGGGTTCCGCACGCTCTTCGCACGCGGAGCCGAATGGGCCGCCACCGGACGCGTGACCCTCCCGCCGACCTGGACCGAGCCGGCTCCCTCTGCCCCACGCCCGCTCACGCCCGCCGAAAAAGCCGCCGGCTGGGAAATCCTCTTCGACGGCACGTCCAGCGCCGGCTGGAAGGGCTTCCGCCGCGACGCCTTCCCCGACAAGGGCTGGTCGATCCGCGATGGAATGCTCATCCACGCCGCCGGCGGCAGTGGGGGGGACATCTGCACCGAACGCGAATTCGCGGACTTCGAGTTCGAGTGCGAGTGGCGCGTCGCCCCAGGCGGCAACAGCGGGATCATGTACCGCTGCAGCGAAGACCACCAGTACCCCTGGCAGACCGGACGCGAGTACCAGATCCTCGATGACGCCGCCCACCAGGATGGCAAGAAGGACAAGACCCGCGCGGCCACCATGTACGACATCTTCGCCTGCTCCGTCGACGTCGTCCGACCCGCGGGGCATTGGAACCGCGCACGCGTCGTCTGCCACGGCACGCGCATCGAGCACTGGCTCAACGGCTTCCGCGTCGTCGCGACCGACACCGCCGGCGACGAGTACGCCCAGGCGCTCGCCGCCAGCAAGTTCCCGAAGATGAACCTCGAGCACTTCGGCAAGCCGACGCGCGGCAGGATCGCGCTCCAGGACCACGGCGACGAAGTCGCCTTCCGCAACATCCGCGTCCGCGAGATCCGATAGCCGCGATCAGCGCTCCTCGACGCGCGTCCCCGCTTCCGGGTCGCCGGCTCAAAGCCGCATGAACGACATCACGCCGACTTCAACCTCGGCGGCGAAGGCGGGTCGCGGCGCGATTTCGACGTCGGCGCGCTCGCAGACGAACCTTCCGCCGCCGACGCGCCGGCAGACGGGGGGTGGGGCGTCTCGCGGTCCAGGGCCTCTCGCATCAGGTGCCCGACCTTGAACTTCACCGATCGCCGCGGCGGCACGTCCACCCGCTCAAGCGTGCGCGGGTTCTGGGCCCGCCGCGCGGCGCGGAGCTTCGTCTCGAATACGCCGAAATCGCGGAACTCGAGCCGGTTCCCCTTGGCCAGCTCGGCCACGATCTGATCGAGGAACGATTGGATCGCCGAACGGACGACCGTCCGCGGCGCCGACAGCTCCGCGCAGATGCGGTCGATGAGCTCCTTCTTCGAGACCGTGGCCATAGCCCGTCCCTTCCGGCCCCCCGGGTGATCGGACACCGGTCGCCATCAACCGGCACGAAAGCACACGATGTCGGACACCACACACGAGACTCAAACGGCCCGCCCGCGAACGCGGGGTATGAGCGGCCGCCTTCGAGAGTATGCACGAGGGCTAACCACTTGTCAACACGGGAGTTGACACCGCCGATGGAGTCCTGTGCTGACCCTCGCCCGCGAGCCCCGATCCCTGCCCCGGCAGCCGGGACGGTACGATCGGGCCGATGCTCGAACGCCGGTCCATCTTGCGGGGAGTAGGCATTGGGGCGGCCTTGGTCGTGTGCGCGGGGGCGCCCGGCGGCTGCGACCGGCCCAATCCCAACGCCGGCGCGCCAAGCTCGGCCGGCGGCCGGAGCAAGTCCGCCGCCACGGCCAACGGCGTCGCCCCCGACCCCAACTCACCGCCTCGCGCAGCCCCGCGACTCGTAACCGAAACTCGCGGCGACCCCGCCAAGGGCAAGCGCCTCTGGGCCGCCTTCGGCTGCGCGACCTGCCACGCCATCGACGGCAAAAACCCGCAGGGCCCCACCTTGAAGGGCTATTGGATGACCGTGCGGAAGCTCGATGACGGACGAGAAGTGATCGCCGACGTCGAGTACACGCGCCGGGCAATCGTGGACCCCTTGGCCGAGGTCGTGCCCGGGTACCCCGTGCCCATGACGGGCTTCAAGGGTCTGCTCGACGACGAGCAAGTCGACCATCTGGTCGCGTATATTCGCAGCCTGAGCAACTGAAGGGCTCCGCACGCGCCCCGCGCGCCCGCCGGAGCGAACCGAAGGAGCACCTATGGCCCTGAACAAAGTCTTCCCCGATGCCCCCGCGGCCTTCGCCGATCTCAGGCAGCAGGGCCTGCTCTTCGACGGCATGACCGTGATGGTCGGGGGTTTCGGGCTTTGCGGCATCCCCGAGCAGCTCATCCTCGCCCTCCGCGACTCGGGCGTCAAGAGCCTCACGTGCATCAGCAACAACGCCGGCGTCGATGACTGGGGACTCGGGCTCCTCCTCCAGACCCGCCAGATCCGCAAGATGATCTCCAGCTACGTCGGCGAGAACGCCGAGTTCGAGCGCCAGTTCCTCTCCGGCGAGCTTGAAGTCGAGTTCAACCCGCAGGGCACGCTCGCCGAGCGCATCCGCGCGGGCGGCGCGGGCATCCCGGCGTTCTACACCGCCACGGGCGTCGGCACGCCCGTCTCTGACGGCAAGGAAACCCGCGAGTTCTTCCGGCCCTCCGACGACACCGCCCGGCACAATCGGCACGCCGGCGCCGTCGCGACGGCATCCAAGCCGCGCAACGCCCAGCGCCGCGACTACGTCATGGAGACCGGTCTCTTCGCTGATCTCGCACTCGTCAAGGCCTGGCGCGCCGACACGCTCGGCAATCTCGTCTACCGCAAGACCGCCCGCAACTTCAACCCCATGATGGCTCAGGCCGCCGCTTTCGTGATCGCCGAGGTTGAGGAAATCGTCCCCGCCGGCTCGATCGACGCCGACGCCATTCACACGCCCAGCAATTATGTAAACCGCCTGGCACAGACGCGGAGCGTCAAGCGAATCGAGCAGCGCACCGTGCGAAAGGCGTGAGTTCCAAGGGCCGCTGTCCCTCCGCCCCTGCCGCCTCAGCTCGCCGTCTCATCTCGCCGCGGTCCAGTCGCGAAATCCGGAATCCTGCCCGGCCCGCACGACCCGACGCGCACGCGCGGCTACGATTGCCCCAGTTCACCCGCGCCTCCGTAGCTCAGTTGGTAGAGCAGCTGACTCTTAATCAGCGGGTCATAGGTTCGAGTCCTATCGGGGGCATTCAACGAGGCCCCGGCCACCGGCCGGGGTCGCGTGCGTTTTGCAGTCAGACCGATTCTCGCGCCCGCGCCGAGTCCGACGCGCAGGCCCCGCGGCCACCCGGCGAATCTCCCCCACCGACATCGCCGATAATGCATGTTATGTAAATCAGGACACAGCCCAGGCCTCTGGCTTCCGGGGCTGAGCGGCGGCGTCGGGTTCGCCCGATGCTCCGAATCGGGCCACCAATGCTGCTCCCCCATGCTCCCTTGGTGGTGAGCAAACGCCAACCGCCCTCATCGCTCCTACCCTCCCGCACCATGCCCGTACCGATTTCGCAGATGTGGACCGTGGCCAGCTATGTCCTTGCCCAGAAGCTCCGGGGAAACCACCGCTATCCGCTCGTCCTCATGCTCGAGCCGCTGTTCCGCTGCAATCTCGCTTGCGCCGGCTGCGGCAAGATTCAGTACCCGGCCCACGTCCTCAAGCGGCAGCTCACGCCCGACGAGTGCTTCAAGGCCGTCGATGAATGCGGCGCCCCCATGGTCTCCATTCCCGGCGGCGAGCCGCTCCTCCACCCGCAGATCAAGGAAATCGTCGACGGCCTCGTCGCCCGCCGAAAGTACATCTACCTCTGCACCAACGCACTCCTTCTCAAGGAAAAACTCGAAGCCGGCTGGTTCAAGCCCAGCAAGTACCTCACCTTCAGCGTCCACATGGACGGCCAGGAAGAGCACCACGATTTCGCCGTCTGCCGCGAAGGGACTTTCACCACCGCCGTCGAGGGCATTCGCCTGGCCGTCAAGCAGGGCTTCCGCGTGACCACCAACACCACGCTCTTCGACGGCGCCGATCCCAATGCCGTCCGCGCGTTCTTCGACGAGATGATGGACCTCGGCGTCGAGGGCATGATGGTCTCGCCCGGCTACGCCTATCCCAAGGCCCCGGATCAGAAGTCGTTCATGCAGGAGCGGGCCAAGACGCAGTCCTTCTTCCGCATGCTCCTCTCAAACCGCAAGAAGCGCTGGCAGTTCAACCAGTCGCCTCTCTTCCTCGAGTTCCTCATGGGCAAGCGCGAGTACGAGTGCACGCCCTGGGGCATGCCGACCTTCAACATCTTCGGCTGGCAGAAGCCCTGCTACCTCCTCCAGGACGGCTACGTCGACACGTTCAAGGAACTCATGGACACCACCGAGTGGGAGCGCTATGGCCGTGCCTCGGGCAACCGCGCCTGCCAGCAGTGCATGGTGCACTCGGGCTACGAAGCCTCCGCTGTCAATCACACCTTCAGCGGGTGGGGTGCGGGCATCTGGGCCACCATCAAGGCCATGATGGCGACCCCCTACGTCGATCCCGATGCCGCCGCTCAACTCGCCGAGGAAGCCAAGAAGCCTCACGGCCCGCTCGTGCAGCTCGGCATCGAGACCAAAATCAAGCGCCGTGAGCGCGAGGCGGTCGGGGCGGCATAGGACTCGGTCCGAATGCGGAGGGTCGAATGGCCGCGAATCGATTCACGCTCGAATGGGCGGAGCTGGTGGACGGGCCCGCCGACAGCACCGTCGCCGGGCCCACCCCCGATGACCTCCGCGCCATCCTCGGCGTCCTCGTCGCCTCCGAATCCGGATTCGTGATCCTCTCCTGCGGCGACGAGCGGTACATCCAGGCCGCCGCCGGTGCGGAACCGGGCGAGCCCCTCATCATCGAGTACCGCGACGGGGACGCCGACCGGCACTTCCAGATCGACGAAGAGGTCTTTGACGCCGCGCGGACAACGGAACTCTTCACAACCTACCTGCGCGACCCGGCCTCCATCGGCGCCGCCGCCGCGTGGGCCAGGATCGAAGTCTGAGCCGCCGGGCGGGCCCGCGCCGACCCGCCGCCTCCTCTCGCTCACGCCGGCGGGACCGGCGTGTTGGCCTTCTGGGGATCGCCGAACATCTGCTCGAATACCCAGCGGATCGGCGCGGGAATGACGTTCCAGCGCTGCGTCGCCGTCGCGGGAAAGAGCCACAGGCACGCGCCCTGAAACATCAGCACGCATGCCAGGAGCGCCAGCGCCTTCCACTCGTGCGGGCTGGCCCGCCCGCGCGACCAGGCCCGCGCCCAGCGGCGAACCGTCCGCGCCAGCAGCCACGCCGCGCTCACGATGACGCCGATCGCCGCGACGCGGATCAGCGCCCAGAAATCCATGAGCATCACCCGTCCCGCCGGATCTTCAAACGTCGCCTCGGCACAGGCCAGCAGCGCCGGCGTCGCCAGCGCCGCTCCCGCCGCGACCAGCCACCAGCGCCGCCGCGTCGGGTACACATCCAGCGGCCGCCGGGGTCGATGCTGACACTCCGGGCAACGCGTCCCGCCGCCACCCGACCCCCCCACTTTCCCGGCTCCCCCCCACACTCGCGACAGGTCGTACCAGCACTCCGGGCACCGGCGCTCGCCGCTTCCAGGAGCAGGCACCAGCCCCAGGACGACCATGCTTCCCGCGACGATCAGGACCACGAGCCACAGGGCCAGGGGCACGAAGAGCACGCATGAGCCTACGTCCGCGGGCGCATCGCGGATCAGGGTCGCACCACGAAAAAAGAGGACCGGGCACGGGCCCGGTCCTCGGCGGATGACTCACGCAATCAGGCCGGCTGCGGCTCAGGCCGTCTCTTCGCCCGCGCCCCCACTGCCGGCCTCCGCCGGATCAGCCGCCTCGGCGGCCTTGTCCTTCTTCGAGGACTTCTTGCCGAGGGTGATCTTGTCGGTGCCGAGGGCGCCGTGGGCGTCCATGCCGCCCTTGGCGGGCGCGGCCCGCGCGGGCTTGTCGGGCTTCTCGCCCGGGGCGCTGCCGCCGCGGTCGGTGTCGCCCCACTGCGCCCGCTTGAGCGACAGGCCGATCTTGCGGTCGGTGATGTCGACGCGGAGAATCTTGACGTCGACCTCCTCGCCCATCTTGACCACGTCCTGCGGGTTCTCGACCTTGTGGTCGGCCAGCTCGCTGATGTGGAGCAGGCCCTCCAGATCGCTCTCGAGCTCGACGAACACGCCGAAGTTGGTGATCTTGGTGATCTTCCCGCGGATGACCATGCCCGGCTTGTAGTGCTCGGGGATGGCCGTGAGCCACGGGTCTTCGGTGAGCTGCTTGATGCCCAGGCCGATGCGCTGCTTCTCGCGATCGACGTCGAGCACGACGCACTTGACCTGGTCGCCCTTCTTGAAGATCTCGTTGGGGTGCGTGACCTTCTTGGTCCACGAGATGTCGCTGACGTGCAGCAGGCCGTCGATCCCCGGCTCGATCTCGACGAACGCCCCGTAGTTGGCGAGGTTGCGGACGGCGCCCTCGATGACGGTCCCGGGCGGGTACTTCTCGCTGACGAGCTCCCACGGGTTGACCTCGGTCTGCTTCATGCCGAGGGAGATCTCCTGCTTGTTCTTGTCGATCTCGAGGATGACGACATCGACCTCCTTGCCCGGCTCGACGACCTCCGAGGGGTGGTTGATGCGGCGGGTCCATGACATCTCGGAGATGTGCACGAGCCCCTCGATCCCGTCCTCGAGCCGCACGAACGCGCCATAGGACATGATGTTGACCACCGTGCCGCGGACGCGCGAGCCGACGGGGAACTTCTGCTCCAGCTCCTCCCACGGGCTCGCCTCGCGCTGCTTGATTCCCAGCGCGATCTTCTCCTTTTCCCGGTCGATGTTGAGCACCTTCACCTCGACCTTCTGGCCGAGCTTGAGGATCTCGCTGGGGTGGTTCACGCGGCCCCACGACATGTCGGTGATGTGGAGCAGCCCGTCGATCCCGCCCAGGTCGATGAAGGCGCCGAAGTCGGCGATGTTCTTCACTTCGCCGCTCACGATGTCGCCTTCCTTGAGCGTTTCGAGCAGGCGTTTCTTGGCCGTCTCGCGTTCCTCCTCGATGAGCTTGCGGCGGCTGATGACGATGTTCTTGCGTTCGGTGTCGATCTTGAGGACGCTGGCGCGGACCGAGCGGCCGATGTACTCGCCGATGTCGCCCGGGCGGCGGACATCAACCTGTGACGCGGGCAGGAAGACCGGCACGCCGATATCGACGAGCAGGCCGCCCTTGATCTTCTTGAGCACCTTGCCCTCGACGACGTCGCCCTCCTTGGTGTTGTCGACGAGCCGCTGCCAGTTGATCTGCCGGTCGGCCTTGCGCTTGGAGAGCTCGATCTGCCCGTCGGCGGAGATGCCCTCGAGGAGCACCTGCACGCGGTCGCCGAGCTTGAGCTGGTCGGCGTTCTCCCACTCGTCGCGCGGCACCATGCCCTCGGACTTGAGGTTGACGTCGATCACGACGTCGTCGCCGGCGAACCCGACGATGTGCCCCTCGAGGATGGAGCCGGGGTTCATCTCCTGCTTCTGGTCCTGGAGCAGCGAGCCCATGTCGCCCTTGGCGACCTGCACCCCGTAGGCGGCCGAGAGCATCCGCTCGGCGTCGTTGAGGGCGGGGTTGTCGGTCAGGAGATTGGCAATCAGGTTTTCATCGACCATAAGGGAAAGACTCGGCCTCGCGGGACAGTGCGTGGGACCGGCCGTCGGGCCGGTCGGCTGGGGCGGCCCGGGACAGCGCCCGGGAAGAACCGCCGCGACCGTTTGAAACCCCGTGCCGCTCCACCGCGAAGCGCGCACGCCCGCCGCACGCACCGGCTCGATGGGTTTCGACCGCGCCGAGGAGATCGGCAGCGGCCGCCGCGAGGCGAGACGATGAACGCAGGGGGCGGAATGGTAGGAAGCGCGGCCGCGCGCGGCCAACACCCGCCCGGTTCGGGTCCGCGCCGCCCGCGCACGCCGGCGTCGCGGCGCCGAATCGGCCCGCGCCCGCCCCGGAAAGGCCCGCGCTCAGCGCGGAAAGGTCCGCGTCCGTGCCGGAAGGGCCCGCGTGCAAGGCGATAGGGTCCTCATCCGGGGCGGAAGGGTTCGCGCCCGTGCCGGCAGAGTTATCTGCCAGCACAGAAGGGACCTCTTCCGGAGCGGAAGGGTCCTCTTCCGGAACGGAAGGGTCCTCTTCCGGAACGAAAGGGTCCTCTTCCGGAGCGGAAGGGTCCTCTTCCAGAGCGGGAGAGCCCTCTTCCGTCACGAAAGAG
>JBFXBS010000008.1:0-75454 GCA_050182995.1 Phycisphaerales bacterium
CCCCCCCCCCCCCCCCCCCCCCCCCCCCCCCCCCCCCCCCCCCCCCCCCCCCCCCCCCCCCCCCCCCCCCCCCCCCCCCCCCCCCCCCCCCCCCCCCCCCCCCCCCCCCCCCCCCCCCCCCCCGGCGAGTTGAGCAGACCGGATCAGCAGCCTGAGGTTGAGCTGAAGTAGATGTTGATGAAGTCACCCAGGTCGTCGGGGTCGGTGCTGCCATCGCTGTTGAAATCGGCGCGGTCGCACGGCGGGACGCTGAAATAGCAGTTGATGTAGTCGCCGAGGTCGTCGGGGTCGACGCTGCCGTCGTTGTTGAAGTCGGCGGGGCAGGCGGCGGGCGGGGTGAACGTGACTTCGAGGACGGGGCGCAGCGCGGGGTCGGTGTTCTCTCGGCTGGCGAAGCGCCGGGCCGAGCCGTCGAGCGTTTCCTGGATGCGGATGATCCACCCGAAGTTCGTCGAGGGGTCGTTGATCCAGTGATGAACGTCGGCCTCGATGTCTGGATTGGTGGAAAAAACGGCGGCGAGCGCACCGGGGGGGATGGAGGCGCTCGCACTCGGGTCAGCCTGGAAGTCGCCACCCTGCGTGTCCCAGAGCTGGGCATCGAAGAACCGATGGATCCAGGTTGCGTCGTTGGCTTCGGGCAGCGCGCCGGCGCCGCCCGCCCCCATGTCGAGTGACGCGCCCTCTCCCCAGTCTGCGAGGAGGGTGTGAAGCGTGGCGGTGACCGGTGGTGCGTCGGGCGGCTCGCGCGTCACGCTCAGGCGGAGCGCCACGCTGTTGATGGTCGAGCCCGCCGGGATCGACGTGACGTCGAAGGCGATGACCGCTCGGCGGATGGCGGCGAAGAACGGCTTGCCGGCAACGAGCGACTCACCCATGCCGTTGCTCAGCCCGCCGCTGGTGTCTTCGTAGAGCGTGTTGTCCTTGCTGGCGCTGATCTGGACGGTGGTCTGAGCGCCGGCCGAGCCGGCGAAGAGTGCGAGAAGCAGGGCGGTGGAGAGAACGCTCGATCTCATTCGAATCCTCCTGGTGAGGTGGGTGGAGGCGCGCGGGATCGTCCCCGATCCCGAACACCCACACCATTTTGATGTCACGGGATGGCCGCGGCCATGCAGTTCCGACTTGATTTTGCCCGGCGATCGCCCGTACTCGGGGTTGGTTCGGGACCAAGGGGCGGGGCAGTTTCGCTATGCTCCCGCTTCGGAGCCGTCATGAACACACGCGCGATCGGGTTGGGTCTTTGTGCTGGCTTGTTCTCTTTGGCTGCGCCGGCGAGCGCCCAGGAGCGGCCGGTGGCCTTCGTCAATGCCCGCGTGATCCCCATCGCCGGGCCTGAGATTGAACGGGGCGTGGTGGGGGTCCATCGCGGGAAGATCATCGTGATCGGCGGCCCGGGCGCGATTGATCGCATCCCGGCGGATGTCGAGCGGATCGATTGTGCGGGCAAGGTCATCATGCCCGGGCTGGTCGACACGCACAGCCACATCGGGGGCATCGGGGGCGCCGACTCGGCCGCGCCGATCCAGCCCGACGTGCGCATTCACGACTCGATCAACATCCGCGATTCGGGCTTTCGGCGAGCGGTGGCGGGCGGGCTCACGACGCTCAACATCATGGCCGGGTCGGGGCACCTGTTGAGCGGGCAGACGGTGTATGTGAAGCTGCGGCGGATCCGCGACGCCGCGCGGATCGAGGACATCGTCTATCGCGACGCGCAGGGCGCGATCGCGGGCGGGATGAAGATGGCCAACGGGACCAACTCGCTGCGCGAGCCGCCGTTCCCGGGGACGCGGGGCAAGTCGGCGGCGCTCGTGCGCGAGCAGTATGTCAAGGCGCAGGAGTATGCGAACCGCAGGGCGCGGGCGGTGCGGCGCGACGCGGCGGGCAACGAAGTCCCCGACCCCGAGCGCATGCCGATCCGCGACCTGGGCCTCGAGGCGCTCAACGAAGTGCTCTCGGGCGCGCGGATCGTGCAGCATCACACGCACCGCTCCGACGACATCATGACCGTGATCCGCCTGGCGCAGGAGTTCAAGTTCCGCGTCGTGCTGCACCACGTGAGCGAAGCGTGGAAGGTGGCCGGCGAGATCGCCGGCGCCGACACGGGTTGGGCGGACAAGGGCATCCGCGGCACGCCGTGCTCGGCGATCGTGGTCGATTCGCCCGGCGGCAAGCTCGAGGCGGCGGAGATGACGTGGGAATCGGGGGCGATCCTGGAGCGCGCGGGGGTCACGGTCGCGTTTCACACCGATGACTGGATCACCGACTCGCGCCTGTTCCTGCGCTCGGCAGCGCTGTCGGTGCGTGCGGGAATGTCGCGCGAGGAGGCGCTGCGGGCGCTGACGATCAACGGGGCGAAGATGCTCGACCTCGAGTCGCGCGTCGGCTCGCTCGAGATCGGCAAGGACGCGGATGTGGTCATCCTCTCGGGCGATCCGCTCAGCGTCTACACGCGCATCGAGCAGACATGGGTGGAGGGGGAAAAGGTCTTTGACCTGAGCGACCCGAAGGATCGGCTGTATGCCCAGGGCGGGTTTGGCGCGGGGCACGATCAGTCGCCGTATCTGTGCTGCGCGGGCGGCGCGGTGTTCACGTTCGGCGGGCGGCAGTGGGGAGCGGGAGGAGCGGGCGCGTACAGCACGGGAGAGTGAGCGGCACGAACTGGGCCGCTGGCGCGGGGAGAGTCATCGCGAGAATCACCATGAACACAGTCGGACGGTCGAGTGCGAGAGGGCGCCGCGTGGCGCGTTGGGTTGCCGGGTCGATGATCGGCGCACTGGCGGCGGGCGCCGCCGACGCGCAGGTGGCGATTCGCGCGCGCACGCTGCACACGATGGGCCCGGCGGGCACGATCGAGAACGGCGTGGTCGTGTGTGAGAACGGGAAGATCGCGCGCGTCGGCCCGGCGGCGACGACGCTGATCCCCGAGGGGATGCGCGTGCTCGATGCCGCGGTGGTCACGCCGGGGCTCATCGACGCGCACTCGACCGTCGGACTCTCGGGCCTGTACAACCAGCGGCACGATTCGGATCAGCTCGAAACCTCGTCGGCGATTCAACCCGAGCTGCGCGCTCTCGACGCGTACAACCCGCGCGAAGCGCTCGTTGAGTGGGTGAGGTCGTTCGGCGTGACGACGATCCACACGGGGCACGCCCCGGGAGAGCTCCTCTCCGGCCAGACCATCGTGGTGAAGACGGTGGGGAACACCGTGGCCGAGGCGCTCGTCAAGGAGCCGGGCGCGGTGGCGTGCACGATCGGTCCTGAGGCGCATCGCGCCGGGGGCAACCCGGGGACGCGCGGGAAAGAGATGGCCATGCTGCGGGAGGCGTTCATCAAGGCGCGCGAGTACGTCGCGCGGCGTGATCGCGCGGGCGGAAAAGAAGCCGCGGGCGAGGCGCCCCCGCCCGTGCCGCCGGCGAGCGATCCGAACGATCCGCGCGAGCGCGAGCGGCGCTTCGGGTCGGACCGCAACCTGCGTCACGAGATCATGGGGCGGGTGCTCGCGGGCGAGGTGCCCCTGATGGTGACGGCGCAGCGGGCGCAGGACATCGACACGGCCCTTCGGCTGCGCGAGGAATTCCCGGGCATCCGCCTGTGGCTGGATGGCGCAGCGGAGAGTTTCCTGCTCATCGAGCGGCTGAAGGCCGCGGCCGGCGCGGAGCCGGGTGTGCGGATCATCCTGCATCCGCCGATGATGCGGGCGTATGGGGCGCTGGAGAACTCGTCGATCGACACGGCGGGCAAGCTGCTCGCCGCGGGAATTCCGGTGTCGCTGCAGGCGGGGTACGAGGGGTATGTGCCCAAGACGCGCGTCGTGCTGCTGGAGGCCGCGCAACTGGCGGGCCGCGGCGGGCTGACGTCCGCGCAGGCGCTGGCGACGATCACGATCGAGCCCGCGCGGCTGCTGGGGCTGGAGTCGCGCGTCGGATCGATCGAAGCGGGCAAGGACGCCGACGTGGCGCTCTACGACGGCGACCCGTTCGAGTACACGAGTCACTGCACGGGGACGGTCATCAACGGAAACGTGGTATTTGAGGGTCGGCGGTAAGAGGCCCTGCCCGCGATCACGACCTGGCGCGCGCCCATGCCCATTGCCGCTCGACGCCTTCCTCGAAGGGCGTGCGCGGCTCGTAGCCGAGTTCGGCGCGCGAGCGCGTGGGGTCGGCGAAGGTGCGGTCGACGTCGCCGGGCTGGAGGGGCTTGCGGTCGATCTTCGCCTCCTTGCCGACGACGCGCGCGATGGTGCTGATCATCGCGTCGAGGCGGACGGGGCTGCTGTGCCCGAGGTTCCAGACGCGGGAGCCGAAGGCATCGATGCGGTCGTACGCAGCGAGAACGCCGGCGACGATGTCGTCGACGTACGTGAAGTCGCGGGACATGGAGCCGTCGCCGAAGACGGGGATGGGCTCGCCGCGGGCGATGCGGTGCATGAAGAGGCTGATGGCGAGGTCTGGTCGCTGGCGCGGGCCGAAGACGGTGAAGAAGCGCAGGCAGGCAGTGGGCATGCCGGTGAGGTGGTGGTGGGTGTGGGCCAGAAGTTCGCAGGCGCGCTTGCTGGCGGCGTACGGGCTGATGGGCTCGATGGCCTGGTCGAGCTCGCTGAAGGGGACGCGCGAAGCGTTGCCGTAGACGCTGCTGCTGCTGGCGAGCACGGCTCGGGGGCAATTGCTTGCGCGAGCGGCGGAGAGGACGGCCTGCGTGCCTTCGACGTTGGTGCGCATATACCCGGCGGGGTCGGCGAGGCTGGGGCGCACGCCGGCCTTGGCCGCGAGGTGGATGACGCCCTCGGGCCGCTCGCGCGCGAAGAGATCGTGCATGGCGCGGCTGTCGGTGATGTCGAGTTCCGCGAGAGCCCAGGCGCTCGATGACGGGGCGGCGGCCTTCACAATCGACAGGTTTTCCTCTTTTTGACGGCGTGGATAGAAGGGGTCGAAGTTGTCCACACCGACGACGCGCGTGCCGCGCTTGAGGAGCGCGCTCGCGACCGCCGAGCCGATGAACCCGGCCGCGCCGGTGACGATGATCGTGGGCGTGTCGCTCATCTCCGAGGGGGAGCCAGCATAGTCGCGGGCCTCCGATCAGGACTAGAAAACCCGCGGCGGCAAGCAAATTCTTGATGAGTCTCTAAAACGAGCAGGGCGCCATCGCAAGACGGCGCCCCGCTGGAGGAGAGAGAGATCTTGTGTATTTTACCAACTGTCGGGCCTCAATGTTGAGATTACGCAAATGGTTGTGGATAGGTTCGAGTAGGCCCGCTGCAATCCCAATCAGAATGTGAACAAAAAAACCGGATTCTGATGCCTGAATCTCATCGGCGATCGGCTGCTCAGCCCAGTAATTTCCCGGAGCAGGCCTCACAAGAATGCTACGTACAACCGCGACGCCCGGTTCCGAGAACCGACCGTCGCGCATGGAGAACGGGGCCGCGTTTCAGCCGCAACAGGGGAGCGCATTGGCCTGAGTGCTCGCGCTGATCACTCGGGCCGGGGCCGTTCACCCGCGGGCTTCTCGCGTTGCTTGGGGCGATCGCGGCGTGCCGGAGCGGCGTCGTCGGATCGGCCCTCGCGCTCGCGGAAGCGCTGTTCGAGGCGATTGAGCAGGTTCTCGCGCTCCTCGGGCGAAAGGCGCTCGAATGCCCGGAGGAGCCGCTCGCGCAGCTCGGCGGGAAGGCGCTCGCGAATCGCGGCGTCATTTTCCTGCTCCCCCTTGGCGCGACCCGGCGCGAACTTGCCGCGTTCCTTGCTCAGGCCCGGCGCCTGGCCCTGCACGGGCTGGTTCTTCTGGATGCGGCGCTTGACATAGTCGCGCCCTTCCTGAACGGCCTTTTCGTGGTGGAGCGCTTCGAGGCGCGCTTCGACCGCAGCGCGCTGCTCGGCGCTGAGGACTTCCCAGACCTTGGTGTAGAGATCGCTTGCGCTGGGCATGCCGTCGCGGAGGGCCTTGGCCCGCGCGATCGTCTCTTCGCTCGGGCGATCGGATTCGCGCTCGGCGTCGTTCATCCGGTCCTCGTTCTTGCCGGCGTCCTTGTCGCGTCGATTTCGGCGTGCGTCGGTTCCGAGCTTTTCGAAGTCGGCGCGGTGTTCGGCCATGTAGGCCTGCACCCTCTTGCGGAACTCGCCCGAGAGCGCGCGGAGCTGTTCGCGCTGCTGGTCACTGGCGCGGATGGACTCGGGCGCGTCGGGGCCCAGGGCGCTCATGAGGGCCTCCATGAACACCTGCGGGCGCACTTCGCGCGGGCGGAACTTGCCGCTCTCGGGCGTGCCGGCGAACTGGCCGACGGTCCCGGGGACCTCGCGGTCCTGGACGCTCGGCCCCTTGAGCACGTCCTTCTGCTCCGACTGCGCGAGAGCCGGGCATGAGAACGCGGCACACGCGAGGGCGAGCGTCATGGTCGAAGCGAATCGAGGCAGGTTCATGGTCATCTCCTGAGAACGAATCCGTCTCCAGATCAACGGATTGACAAGCCGGGCATTGCAGGCCCCCGCAGCCCATTTCGTATCGCGGTCGCGGCTGGTTCGGGGCGTGGGCGGGATTCGTCCGGCACAAACCCTACAGTTCATCACTGATGTCCACTCCTCCTCATGCATCTACGCCCGTGACCAAGCAGACCGTTCTCGACGCGCTGGCCAGCATCGCGCACCCGGCGACCGGCCGGGACCTCGTGAGCGCCGGATCGGTGCTCAAGGCGGCGTGGTGCGACGGGATCGCCTCGGCAGCGCTCAACCTGCAGGGGCTCACGCAGAACCAGGCGGAGAAGGTGCGCGTGCTCGCGCAGCAGGCGATCGACCAGGCGATCCGATCTCGCGGTGAAGCGGTGCGGCAGGTGACGGTCGAAGTCGCGCCGATGCAGCAGTCGCCGGGGCACGCGCCCATCCCCATCGGGCCGGCGGGCGCTGGGAGCAGCGGGCCGGCGATCCGGCACGTGGTCGCCGTGGGCGCCGGCAAGGGTGGCGTGGGCAAGTCGACGGTGGCGGTGAATCTCGCGGTGGGCCTGGCGCTGCGCGGGCACGCGGTGGGGATTCTCGACGGCGACATCTACGGCCCGTCGCTCCCGACGATGCTGGGCCTGCAGGCGCTGCAGGCCAACCTGCTGGGGACGATGCTGCAGCCGTTTCTCGTGCACGGCATCAAGGCGATGACGCTGGGAAAGCTGGTGGACCCGGAGAAGGCGCTGATCTGGCGCGGGCCGATGGCGCACGGGGCGTTCAAGCAGCTCACCGAGCAGACGGAGTGGGGCGAGCTGGATTACCTCATCATCGATCTGCCGCCCGGGACGGGCGACGTGGCGCTGTCAATGGCGCAGATGCTGAAGCTGACGGGGGCGGTGATCGTGTGCACGCCGCAGAAGGTGGCGCAGGACGACGCGGTGCGCGCCGTGCGGATGTTCCAGCAGTTGGGGATCGACGTGCTGGGAGTGGTCGAGAACATGTCGTATTTCATCGGGGATGACGGGAAGGAATATGACATCTTCGGTCGCGGCGGGGCGCAGCAGATGGCGCAGCGAATGGGCGTGCCGTTCCTGGGAAGCGTGCCGATCAACATGGCGCTGCGGGCCAACAGCGACGAAGGGAACCCGACGGCGAACTTCAAGTCGGGGGGTGCGGGGGGTGCGGGGGGTGCGGGGGGTGCGGGGGGAAGTTTGGGGCGAGACCTCGACGCGATGATCAGCGCGGTGGAGGCGCAGGTGGCGCTGGCGACGATCCGCGTGGGCGGAGCGGGGAGCGGGCCGGTGCTGTCGATCAGTTGACGTGCTCGGACTACGCTGGCGCCATGAGTGAACCGGCGCAGACCGGCGCAGGTGAGTCGGGAGCGGCGCTTCGGGTGCTGCTGGCGGTGGCGGCGCCGGGTGAGGCGCGGGCGATCCTGACGGCCATGCGCGCGAGAACCGAGCTTGCCGAGCATGTCTGGCGCCTGCACAGCCTCGGGCCTCAACTCGACATGGTGGTGACGGGCGTGGGCAAGGCGCAGGCGGCGGGCGGCGTGGCGCGCGTCCTCGATCGGGCACGCCATGGGCTGGTGATTTCAGCGGGCGTCGGCGGCGCGCTCCCGCTGGGCGGATCGGAGCACCTGGAGATCGGCGTGGCGGTGGCGGCGACGCGGAGCGTGTTTGCCGACGAGGGCGTGCTGTCGCCTTCGGGGTTCGTGAACATGGCGGACCGCGGGTTTGCGCCGGGGCCGTGGACGGGCAGCGGCGTGGATATCGAGCCCGAAGTGCTCGCGGGGATTCAGCCCGGATGCGATGTGGCGGGGGCGGTCGCGACCGTCTCGACATGTTCGGGAACGGATGATCTGGCGCGGGAGGTGGTTCGGCGGACGGGAGCGATCGCGGAAGCGATGGAAGGGGCGGCGGTGGCGGTGGCGGCGAGCAGGGCGGGCGTGCGATTCGCGGAAGTGCGGGTGATCAGCAATCGGACGGGGGAGAACCCGGGATGGGAGTTGCCGCGGGCGCTGATCCGGCTGGGTGAAGTCGTGGCGGGGATGGTGGCCTGAAGCGGGGAGCGGAAACGGGGGCGACCGGAACGAGGCGGGAGTTCTCGGTCTGGAGAACATCGAGCGCGAGGATTGCGCGGACTGGGCGAGTCGGGGGTGATGAACCGGAACGAGCACAGCTCACCCGCGCGCCGGGGCGGTCCGATGTTGCCCGCGTCGGCTGCGGTCTGCGCGACGGACTGCCCCCACGGGAGGCTGGGACGGATGTTTGGCTTGAAGGACCGGATTCGCAACGTCTCGTCGGGACTGACGTCGTCGGGGCCGAGCCCCGTCGCGGTCGATTTCGGCGCGGCAGGGGTGAAGGTGCTCCAGCTTTCGGGCGGTTCAACCCCGAACCTGGTCGCCGCGGCGTACCTGCCGACGCCCGAGAATCTGCTCGGCGAACCCACCAAGCGGCTGGCGTGGCAACTCGAGCAGTTGCCGGCGCTGGTGCGAGCGGGCGGGTTCAAGGGGCGGCGATCGGTGTGCGCCATTCCGACCAGTCAATCGTTCTGCAAGCACGTGCAGGTGCCCGCGGGCAATCCGAGGCAGGTCGCGTCGGCGGTGGAAGAGACCATCGCGGCGCAGCTCATGTGCGACCGCAGCGCGCTCCTGTGCCGAAACGTCGAAGTCGGCCCGGCGCCGAGCGGGGGCGGCAAGGTGGAAGCGATCGCGATCGCGGCGTCGCGCGCAATGGTGGACCGGCTGATGCAGTGCCTGCGCGACTGCCGGCTGGAGCCGGTGGGGATGCAGCCGGAGGCGCTGGCGGTGCTGCGGGCGTTCGATCACATCACGCGGCGCGTCGATGACGCCGACACGACGAGCCTGTATCTCGACATCGGGTCGGCGCACACGCGGGTGATGATTGCGCACGGGACGCAGTTGGTCTTTACTAAGCCCATCGGCGTCGGGGGTTTCACGTTTGACTCGGTGGTGGCGAAGCAGCTCAAGGTTGAGTATGCCGAGGCGCACCGCGAACGATTGGCGTGCGGCGCGCTGACGGTGAGCGAGAGTGCGCCGGCGCCTGCCGCGGCCACGGCCCCGCCGCCCCCGCCTGCGACGAGTGAAGCGGACGGGGCCAAGAAAGATGAGGGCGACGGGATGGCGGTGCTGCGGGCGGCGATGTCGACCGGACCGGCGCGCGGAGGGATGGGAGGCGCGACGGCGGCGGCGGCCACGGCGGCGACAACGGCGACAACGGGCGCGGGATCGGCGGTGGACGACCGGCGCGGCGGAGCGCTGCCGACGGGCCACGACGCGGTGCGCCGGGGGCTTGTGAACTTCGTGGGTCCGCGGATCGACCTGCGCGAGTCGCTCGATGCGCTGACGGATGAGCTGGTGATGTGCCTGCGCTATCACGACGCGCTCTTCCCCGGGCGCAAGCTGACTCGGACCATCTTCGTCGGGGGCGAATCGCGGCACACGGCGCTCTGCCAGCACGTGGCCCGGGTGCTCAAGGCGCCGGCGAGCATCGCCGACCCGCTGGCGCGGATTGCGCGGACGGGCAACGAGCCGGTGGAGGGCGTGAAGTTTGATCGACCGCAGCCCGGGTGGGCGGTGGCCGTGGGGCTGTGCCTGGGACCGACCGACCTCTAGCGACGGAGCAGCGATGGGATTGTCACAGCGAATGAGCACCATGTTCGCGGCGCCGGGCGGCGAGGGAACGACGAGCTTCCTGCCGGTCGACTATCTGCAGCGCAAGGCCGAGAGCCGGGCCAACGTGGTGTGCCTGGTGCTGTTCGGGATCGTGCTGTTCGGCGTGGTGGGCGCGTTCCTGGTGACCAACCGCGCGTGGAGCGCGGTGCGCGAGCAGCAGCGCGTGATCAACGCGGAGTACACCGAGCAGACGCGCCGCATCGAGCAACTCAAGCAGCTCGACGCGCAGCAGGCACTCATGCTCGAGAAGGCGGAGATCGCGGCGACGCTCAACGAGCGCGTGCCCCGGTCGATCCTGCTGGCCGAGCTGGTGAACCGCATGCCGGAACGCCTCACGCTCACGGAGCTTCAGATCGTGAGCAAGCGGCAGGCCGAACCGCCGCCCAAGCCCGGGCCGGTCGCGGGCCCGAAGTCGATCGGCAAAGGCCCCGCGGGCAAGCCCGGCAGCGGGTCGAAGGACTCGACGCCCGAGGCGCCTCGCCCCAAGCCCCCGAAGATCGATTACACGCTCTCGCTGGTGGGCCTGGCGGCGACGGACGAAGCGGTCGCGGATTTTCAGCGCTCGCTCAAGGAATGCTCGCTCCTCGAGAAGGTTGACCTCGTGAGCGCCGAAAGCGTGGTGATCGACGAAGCGAACATGCGGAAGTTCCGGCTGGAGGCGGCGATTCGCGGTGACGCCGATGCGCGGCACATCGAGCCCCTGCAGGTGCCGCGACTCAAGACGGCCATGGCGCCCAAGCCGCCGGGCGGTGCGGGAACCAAGCCGCAGGCCAGCGCGGAAGAGGGTGAGTGAGCGGGCGGTGGCGCCGAACGAACGGATGAATCGAGCGCATCGAGGAGTGACACATGGGTATGGGCATTCGACAGTTCATGTTCCTGGTGCTGCTGCTGGCGGTGCCGATCGCCAGCTACTTCATGGTCTTCAAGCCCCAGAACGACGAGATCAATCGCGCCAAGACCGAGATCGAGCTGAAGCAGGCGATGCTCGAGAAGCTGCGGGCGGCGACGGCGGCGACCGCGGACCTCGAACAGGCCAACGCCGAGATCGCCAAGAGCATCGACGCGGTCGAGTCCAAGCTCCCGTCGAACAAGGAGCTCGACAACGTGCTGCGCGAGGTGGCGGCGATCTCGGAGAAGTGCGGACTGAAGGTCCCGAAGTTCAAGAAGGTGGACAAGAACATTCCCAGCGGCGGGCAGGCGCGCGAGCAGCCGCTGGACCTGGAGGTGACGGGCGACTTCGACGGGTTCTACCGGTTCATGCAGGATCTCGAGAAGATCCCGCGGATCACGAAGATCCCGGACATGAAGGTCGCGCGGTCGGATGCCAAGGGCGCGGCGAAGGTCGAAGGTGACGGCGACATCAAGGCCGTGTTCACGCTCACGGTGTACTACCAGGACGCGCCCGCGCCGTCGGGCGAACCCAACAAGGAGCCAGGCAAGTGAGCAAGGCTGCCAAGGACAACACGCTTTCACCGATCGATCCGACGCTCGGGCCGCTGGGACAGGGCGAGAGCGTGCCCGCGCCGGGCGATGCCTCGGCGGCCGGGGTGGTCGAGAGCCTCAGCATCGCACCGACGCGCCGACCGCGGATCTCGGGCACGTGGGTGCTCCTGATCGGCTCGGCGTTCATCTCGACGGGCGTGCTCATGGGCATGCGCTACATCGGGATGAAGGGCGGCGTGACGGGCAAGGAAGTGAAGTTCGACGAATCGCTGGTGCAGGCGGCGGCGCGCCCGAAGCGCGACTACGGCGCGGTCATCCGCGACCTGAATGCCAGCCGCGTGACGCAGCAGGTGCCGGGAGAGCAGGTGAAGAAGAACCCGTTCCGGCTCGCCGAGACGATGGAGGGTCTGATGCCGGTGACCGAGACGGTGGACCCGAGCCTGATGTCGCGAGCGGCGGAGCTTGAGGCGCTGCGGAAGAAGGAGCAGGAGCGAGCCGCGGCGGTCACGACGGAGCTGCGCGGGTTCAAGCTGCAGACGGTGCTCGGGGGCCGCCCGCCGCTGGCGCGCGTGAGCGGAAACCTGGTCCGCGTGGGGGACACGCTCGGAAAGTTCTTCAAGGTGAAGGCGATTCACGGCCGCACGGTTGACCTGGAGTGCGACGGGCGCGTGTACGAGATCGGCATCAGCCCGACCGACATCGCCACAGGCGAGAAGTGATTCGTGCCGAGCGGCTCGGCGGCGGAGAGAGGACGACATGAGCAAGCGCGACCTGGACGACATTCTGCACGAACTGGGCGTGGACGCCGATGCGCCGGCGGAAGCAAGCAAGGCCGAGCTTCGCGGAATCGAGGGCGGTGTCAAGGCGGGAGCCCTGACCAAGGCGGCACCCACCGCGCGCTCGCGCCACACGATCGACAAGGCGGAATCGGCGTTCTCGCCGCTGCCCCCGGTCCCCACGGGCCAGCGGTCGTTCCTGAAGAACGTGGTGGTGGAGGATGACCCGGCGGTGCCGGTGGGGCCGGCGCCGGAGCGTCGGGCGGCGGTGGGGGAGGCGCTGAGCGAGATCTACCAGGGCGACGACGGGAAGCTGCTGGCCGGGGCTGGAGAGCTGGAGCAACTGCTGGTCTCGCGCGGGATCGTCACGCCGGCGCAGGTGGCGCAGGCGCGCAAGGTGCTTGAGCAGACGCCGGGAAAGCGGCTGGTTGAGCTTCTGGTCGAGCAGGGGTGCGACGAGGCGCAGGCGCAGAGCGCGCTGGCCGAGCTGGCGGGCGTGCCGTTCGAGCGGCTGGACCTGGCGAAGGATGGCGGGTTTGACGCGGAGCTGCTGGGGCGGCTGTCGCTGGACTATTGCAAGGAGCGCTGGGTGATTCCGATCCGGCGCGAGAGCGCGCGGGCCGTGGTGGGCATGCTGCGCCCCGACGACGTGTTCCTCGTGGACGACATCCGGCGCCGGCTGGGCGTGTCGAGCGTGAAGGTGGTGGTGGTGACGGCGTTCGATCTGAAGGGCGCGCTCGAGATCGCCGCCCAGGGGAACGAGCAGGCCGTCGACGTGAACGAGCTGCTCGCGGAAGTGGGCGAGAACGACGTGCAGGTGGAGAAGAAGGCTTCGGAGGAAGTGGACCTGGAGCGTGAGGCCGAGCAGTCGCCGGTCATCAAGTTCGTGAACCACATCATCCAGACGGCGGTGCGCGAGGGCGCGAGCGATATCCACATCGAGCCGGCGGAGAAGAAGCTCAAGGTGCGGTTCCGCATCGACGGCGAGCTGTACGAAATGATGCAGCCGCCGGCGAGCATGTCGGCGGCGATCACGTCGCGCCTGAAGATCATGGCGAATCTCGATATCTCCGAGCGCCGCCTTCCGCAGGACGGGCGCATCCGCTGCACCGTGCAGAACCGCAAGCTCGACCTGCGCATGAGCACCCTGCCGAACACCTACGGCGAAAAGACGGTCATGCGCATCCTCGATACGCGATCGATCAACGTCAAGCTTGAGGATCTGGGCTTCGAGGAAGACACGCTGCGCATCTGGCGCGGCCTGATCGAGGCGCCGCACGGCGTCGTGCTCGTCACCGGTCCCACCGGCTCGGGTAAGACGACCACGCTGTACTCATCGCTGCGCACGCTCGACAAGAACTCGATGAACATCTCGACGGTCGAGGACCCGGTCGAGTATCACCTGGAAGGCATCACGCAGACGCAGACGCACGACAAGATCGGCATGAGCTTCGCCAAGGCGCTCAAGGCCCTCCTGCGCCAGGACCCTGACGTCATTCTCGTCGGTGAGATCCGCGATCACGAGACGGCGCTCACGGCCATCCAGGCGTCTCTCACCGGCCACCTCGTGCTCAGCACGCTGCACACCAACGACGCGCCGAGCTCGATCACGCGGCTGGTGAACATCGGCCTCGAGCCGTTCCTCGTGGCCGCGGCGGTGAACGGCGTGCTCGCGCAGCGGCTGGTGCGCCGGCTCTGCAAGGAATGCCGCGTCGAGAAGCCGGCGACGGAGGAGATGCGCGACTTCATGGAGACGCAGGGGCTCAACCCCGAGAAGCTCTGGAGCGGCAAGGGGTGCGACAAGTGCCGCAACACGGGATTCTCCGGGCGGCTGGGCATCTACGAGTTGCTCGCCGTCGACGACTCGCTGCGCGATATCGTGGTGCGCAACCCCAACGTCGCGGAGCTTCGCCGGCTGTGCACGGATCGCGGGATGGTGTCGCTGCGCGGGGACGGGCTGAAGAAGGCCGCCCGGGGGCTGACCAGCGTCGAGGAGATCCTGCGGGCGACCGAAGCGACGATCTGAGGCGTGTTCCACGCGGAACCGCATTGACCATGTTTGCGCGCGAAATGGTGGAAGTCGGCCGTCCGGCGCTTGCGTCGGCGCGGCGATCGGCCACAATTCGCTCATGGGCTTCGACCGCGAGCACGATCCGACGGTCCTCCCGACTGATCTCCCCATCCCCGTGGACGACGGGGCGGCGGCGCACCTGCTCGGGGCGTCGGTGTCGCGGGTGCCGCTGCTGAGCACGAGCGGGCGGTGGGTCAATCTCGGATTTCTGACCAAGCCCGCGGTGCTGTTTTTCTATCCGCGGACGGGGGTGCCCGGGCGGCCGCCCGGTCGGGGGTATGCGGGCGAGGAGTGGGACGCGATTCCGGGCGCGCGGGGCTGCACGCCGCAGAGCTGCGGGTTTCGCGATCTGCACGCGGAGTTTGCCGCGCTGGGGGTCGAGGTCTTCGGCGTGAGCACGAGCACGAGCGAGCATCAGCGCGAGTTCGTGGCGCGGACAGGCATGCCGTTCGAAATGCTCTCGGACGCGGAGCTGGCGCTCACGCGCGCGATGCGCCTGCCGACGTTTGAGTTCCCGGTCGAGGGTGGAGTGAGCAGCGGGCCGACGACGATGATCCGGCGGATGGCGTGGTCGGTGGCGGCGTCGCCGGGCGTGCAGCCGCGGATCGAGCACGTGTGGTACCCGGTCTTTCCGCCGGACCGGAATGCGTCGCAGATCCTGGCGTGGCTGCGGGCGCGGCGAGAGGGTGGGGCCGGAAGCGATGGCGGGTCCGGCGCGGCGAAGAGCACTGGCGCGCCGACAGGTACGGGAACGGTGCATGTGGCGGCCGCGGTGGAGAACGATGCGGCGTTCGTTCGTGAGCAGCTTGAGCGCCACTGGCTGAGCACGACGATCTGGTCTCGCGACAAGCGCTTCGAGGCGGATCGCATTTCCGGGCTCGTGGCGCGCGTCCGCGGCGCGCGCGCCGGGCTGCTCACGTATGTGATCTCGCCCGCCGGCCCTTCAGGCGGTGCGAGCGGCGCGGCCGATGAACTGGAAGTCATCACGCTCAGCAGCGCACACGAGAGCGAGGGCATCGGCTCGGCGCTCCTGGCAGCGGCGGAAGCGATCGGGCGCGCGCGGCGCTGCCGGCGCGTGTTTCTCACGACGAGCAACGACAACCTGCGGGCGCTGCGGTTCTACCAGCGCCGGGGGTATCGGCTCGTCGCGGTGTACCCCGGAATGATGGATCGGTACCGCGAGCGCCAGCCGGCCATCCCGCGCGTGGGAATGAACGGCATCCCGCTGCACGATGAAATCGAACTCGAGAAGTTGTTAGATTCATGAACACGTATGAACCCGGCGCGGCCGGCGCGCCCTGCACGTGCACCATCGTGACGAACCGACTCGCACAGGAGCAGACCATGAACGGGAACATGACGGCGTCGATGAAGGCTCGCACCATCACCGGGCTCTCGGTGGCGCTGGCGGCGCTGACGGGAGGAGTCGGCTTCTCACTGGCATCGGCCCCGCGGCCGGAGCCGGCGCAGGCTGCTCAGGCGAGTGCGGACGCGACGGGATTGGCGAGCCTGATGACCCAGGGAGGAACGCTGATCACGGCGACAGGGACGGCAACCTCGAAAAAGACGCCCGATCGCGCGACGGTCTCGCTCGGGGCGATCGCGACAGCGAAGACGCCGCTGGCGGCCACCGACCAACTCAACGTGATCATGGACAAGGTGGTGTCGGGGGTGAAGGCGCTGAAGGTCGAGGGGACCGTGATCCAGACCCAGAGCTTGTCGCTCACGCCGATCTATGACCGTCGGAACACCGGCGAGGACGAGCCGCGGATCACGGGGTATCGCGCGTCGAACACGGTGCAGGTGCAGATCAGCGAAATAGGGAAGGCGGGGGCGGTTGTCGACGCGGGGATGGGCGGCGGAGCGAATGTGATCCAAGGGATCTGGTTCTCGCTGGCCGACAACGCGGGGGCGGAGCAGGAGTTGCTGAGGCAGGCATCGAAGGACGCGCGATCGCGAGCGCAGTCGATGGCGGAGGGGCTGGGGCTGCGGGTGATTCGGCCGCTGGAGGTGCAGAGCGGCGGGGCCGTCCGACCGCTGGCGCAGCGGTTCGGCGGGGAGGTGTTCTCGATGGCGCGAGCGGCCGACGCGGCCCCGACAGTGGTCGAGGCGGGCGAAGCATCGATGTACGCGAGCGTAACGGTGGTCTTTCTCGCGGTGCCGGTGGATGGGCAGGGGCCCCGCTAGACTCATGGAGTGTCTGAGCGCCTCCCCATCGCCAAGACGTACAAGCTCTTCATCGGCGGAGCCTTTCCGCGGAGTGAGAGCGGGCGGTCGCTGCCGCTGGTGGATGGCGCGGGTCGCGTGATTGCGCACACGTGCCGGGCGTCGCGGAAGGATCTGCGCGACGCGGTTGTCGCCGCGCGGAAGGCGCAGCCCGGCTGGGCCGGTGCGACGGCGTACCTGCGCGGGCAGATTCTCTACCGCATGGCGGAGATGCTCGAAGGCAAGCGTGCGGAGTTCTCCGCCCTGCTTGCCGAGGGCGCGGCGGCGGACCCGGGGAGCGCGATCGAGCCCGAGCGCGAAGTGACGGCGGCGATCGATCGGCTCGTGGCGTTTGCGGGTTGGGCGGACAAGTTCCAGCAGGTGCTGGGGTGCCAGAACGCGGTGGCCGCGCCGTACTGGAACATCACGGTGCCCGAGCCGGTGGGCGTCGTGGGCGTGGTGTGTCCGCGCGAGCACGCGCTGCTGGCGCTCGTGTCGATGCTCGCGCCGGCGGTGTGCGCGGGGAATGCGGTCGTGGTCATCTCGCCCGCGAACGCCCCGGTCGTGAGCACGTTCGGCGAGGTGTGCGCAACGAGCGACCTGCCCGGGGGCGTCATCAACCTGCTCACGGGGAGCCACGAGGAGCTGATCCCGTTCCTCGCGACGCACCGCGACGTGGAAGCGATCTGCGCGGCGGGCGTCTCGCCAGAGCACGCGCGCGTGCTGCAACTCGGAGCGGCGGACAATCTCAAGCGCGTCCGCGTGAAGGAGACCGTCGATTGGCTCGACAGCGCAGCGTGCGCGTCGCCGCGATGGATTGAGCCGGTCGTCGAGTTCAAGACCGTGTGGCACCCGGTTGGGGCCTAGGCCGGCGCGCCGGAGTGCTGAAGCAAGCCCGGAGATCAGCGGGGCGAGGCGAGGTGTGAAGCGAGGCGGCCGGCGAGGTCGGCGTTGTTCAGCGCCAGCGCGATGTTCGCTTTGAGCGTGCGTCCTTTTGAGACCTGGTGCAGGGCGGCGAGGAGCGCGGGCGTGGCATCGCGCCCCTCGGCGGTGCGCACGGCGAAGCGCGTGCCCGCGGCGGCCAGCCAGCGGTCCCAGTCGCGGCGGTTGATCTCGTCCTGCTTGGGGATCGGGTTGCAGATCACCATGCCCCGGCCCGTGCGCGAGAGCTCGGAGTGGATGAACGCGGCGAGATCGGCGGGGTCATCGAAGCGCGCGTCGACGCCGGCGTCGCCCTCGCGCTGATAGAACGCCGGGAAGCGGTCGGTGCGATATCCGATGACGGGCACGCCCAGCGTCTCGAGCGCTTCGCGCGTCGACGCGACGTCGAGGATCGACTTGCAGCCGCTGGTGACGACGGCGACGGGAAAGCGCACGAACGCGGCGAGGTCGGCGGAGATGTCGAGTCGCTTGGCGAACTCGCGGTGGACCCCGCCCAGCCCGCCGGTGGCGAAGAGGCGGATGCCGGCGCCGGCGGCGAGCTCCATGGTGGTGCTGACAGTGGTGGCGCCGTGGGAGCGCTGGTGGATCGCCGCGCCGATGGAGGCGGTGTTGAGCTTGGGCACGTCGCGGGCGCTGAGCATGGTCTTGAGGTCGGCGTCGTTCATGCCGACGCGGACCTGACCGGCCACCACGCCGATGAGCATGGGCAGGCCGCCGGCCTTGTGGACAGCGAGCGCGAGATCGCGCGCGAGGGCGGGGGCGTGGGCGCGGGGCACGCCGTGGACGAGCAGGGTGGTTTCGAGGGCGACGCGCGCGAGGGGCGAGCGGGGCGCTCCGGCGGCGCGGGCGGGACGAGCTCGGCGGGTGCGTGGGGTCATGGTCGTCGGCGAGGCTCAGGCGCCCCAGGTCTGGTCGGGCGCGAAGGCCTCGTCGAACTCGAAGACGCCGCAGAAGTGCTCGAAGCGGTCTTCGTCGGAGCGTCGCATCTGCTTGCGGTCGATCATGGCGTAGACGATGATGCCGAAGTCTTCGGTGTTGCGGAGGCCCCAGCGCTTGAGGACGGTGGGGGCGAGCATGCCGTATTTCTTGACGGCGAAATCGCGCAGGCCGAGGCAGAGCTCGCGGCCGTTGACATGGCGAGATTCGGTGGGCTCGGCGCGTTGAAGCGAACGCTTGCCGGGGCGCTCGCCCGGCGCGCCAGGCTCGGCGGCGTCTTCGCCGTGCACGCGCGCGACGGTGTGGCTGAGCCCCTCGATGACGAACTGAAAGGCGCCCGGATGCAGGCGTGCGGCCCGCTCGCGGATGAAATCCCAGTTGGGTTCGATGGACGGATGCATGCCGGACGGAGTGTAGGATGGGTCCCACGGGCGGATAAACTGGGGGTATGACCCCCGAACGTGCCCGCGGGCTGATGCATGAATGGGTGGCCTCGCCGGCCCTTCGGGCGCACATGGAGGCGGTGGCGGCCTGCACGCGTGCGTACGGCGTCCGGCTGGACCCGCCCCAGGCCGACCGCTGGTTTGTCGCCGGCCTCCTGCACGATTTTGACTACGAGCGGCACCCGACCGGCGCGGAGCACCCGGTGGTGGGGGTGAAGCACCTCGCGACGCTCACGGGCGACGATGAGGTCGACGCGGAGATCCGCGAGGCGATCCTCGGGCACGCGGCGGAGCGCACGGGCGTGGCGCGGACGGCGCCGATGGCCAAGGCGCTCTTCGCGTGCGATGAACTGGCCGGGTTCATCGTCGCGTGCTGCAAGGTGCGTCCGGATGGGATCGCGAGCCTGGAGCCGCGGAGCGTGAAGAAGAAGCTGAAGGACAAGGCGTTCGCGGCGGCGGTGTCGCGCGCGGACATCGCGATGGGCGTCGCGGAGCTGGCGGGGTTGTGCGGGAGCGCGGACGCCGGGGCGTTTGAGGCTGAGCACATCGCGGCGTGCATCGAGGCGATCAAGGGCGCGCGCGATCGCATCGGCGTGTGATGAGCGTGCGAACCATGCCTGCCGATCAGGAGTCTCCCATGCAAGTGATGATTCGAGCGTGCCTGTTGGTGCTGAGCGCCAGTGCGGCGATGCTGGGCGGGTGCACGTCGGCCGAGCCGCCGTATCCCGTCGAGGTGCTCGCGTATGACGAAGGATTGGTGGGGCGGTGGGAGCAGACGCGGGAGCCTGGGAAGAAGCAGGACGAGCGGATCGTGCTGGAGATCACCAGCCGCGAGATCACGGTGAAGGAAGGGAAGGTGGACGCGAGCGGCATGGGGCCGGATGGGCTTCGCAAGGACCAGGAGCCGCGGGAGACGCGGCGCGCGTACATGTTCAGGTACGAGACGGAGCCGGGCAAAGCGACGACGCTCATGGCGGTGCTGTTCAATGCGGGTGGCCGGCAGTTCGCGGGCATGCAGATTCCGCCGGTGCAGATGAATGACGCGGGCCTGAGCGGCTGGGTGATTCCCGTGCACCGCGTGGTCGGGCTTGAGCGCGAGGGCGATGTTCTCCGCGCGAGCTCGGGGGCGTTCGATGTGGCATGGATTCCCGGCGTCGAGATCCTCGACGGAGCAGGCGGCACCAAGGACACTGTCAAGACGCTGACTGACGAGAAGGCCGGCCCGCATGTCACAACGGATATCGGACGTGTGATCGAGCTCTACGCGGAGGCCGCGACGAAGGACGGGGTCTGGCGCGGGGCCATCGAGTTTCGACGCGCGGGCGGAACGGCGCCGAGTGATGGCCGCTCGGGCGGCGCGCGGTAGGATGAATGGTCGCTCGGCGCCGCGCTGGCGCGCCGGCCTGATCCGGAGGCTCTGTGCATACGCACGATCTCAGCTCGATGGTGGACGCCATCGCCCGCAAGGACATGGCGACCGCGGCCCACACGTGGCGTGTGGTGCTCTACACCCGGGCGATGGCCGACGCGGCGCGGCTCGATCATCCGCTGGTCGAGCGCCTGACCCGGGCCGCGGCGGTGCACGACCTGGGCAAGCTCGCGATTCCCGACGAGATTCTCCAGAAGCCCGGCCCGCTCCTGCCCGCGGAGCGAGCGGTAATGGAAACGCACGCGGCGGAAGGGCACCGCATGCTCATCGGCGCGGGCGAGGACGATCCGGTCGTGCTCGGGCTCGTGCGGCATCATCACGAGCGGCTCGACGGGAGCGGTTACCCCGATCGGCTCGCGGGCGAAGCGATTCCGCTCGCGGCGCGATACTTCGCGGTCATCGACGCGTTTGATGCGATGACGAGCGTGCGCCCGTACCGAAGCGAGATCGGCGCGGGGGCGGCGGAACGGGCGCTGGCCGAGCTGCGGGCGCGCGCGGACTGGTACTGCGAGGAATCAGTTGCGCTGCTCGAACGCCTGTTTCGCGCGGGCGAGCTCACATGGATTCTGCAGTATCACAACGACCTCTGCCCGCTCCCGGCGCTGCAGGGGCCGTTCGTGCGCGTCCCGGCGGGACGAACACCCTCGGCGCCCGCGCGGTGAGGCGTGAAGCGGCGGCCGGTGCGAGGGGATTTGAGGCGGAAGGCGGATCAGACCCGGCGGCTGCCGCGGACCGGCTTGCCCAGCGCCTTGTCGGCGACATTGAGCGAGCGACCGGCGCGGCGCTTGCGGTTGATCATCTTGCGGCCGTTCTTGGTCTTCATGCGGGTGCGGAACCCGATGGAGCGCTTGCGCTTGACCCGGCTGACACGCTTCTCGTAGTGCATCGACATGGACAGATCCTTGCGGCGAGATCACCCGCCGGAAGTGTGGGGTGAACGGACGTGGCGGACGGGGCGGGGCCGAGATGCTAGCGGGCCCGGGGGTGGCGGACCAGCTTTTGCCCGGCGATCGCCGCGAACACGGCCCGAACGCATTCCTTGATGTATAGTTGAATGAGCGCTCACCCGATATCACCGAGCGAGCGTTTTCACGCCCCGATTCCTGGCGGCGGACGACGGCCCGCTCAGCGCGCGATGTCATGACCGACGGAACCCGCGACATCGTTCAGAAGATCGTCGGCTACACCTGGCGTGATCCGACGCTGCTTGAACTCGCGCTTACCCATGCTTCGGTCGCCGACTCGCGCGTGCGCTCGAATGAGCGGCTCGAGTTCCTCGGCGACGCGGTCCTGGGGCTGGTCGTGTGCGAGCACATCTATTCCGTCTTTCCTTCCCTGCTCGAAGGCGAGATGACCAAGATCAAGTCGACCGTCGTCTCGCGGCAGTGCTGCGCGGCGATGACGCTTCAGCTCGGGCTTGCCGAGCATCTGTCCCTCGGGAAGGGGATGCGGGTCCATGAGACGCTGCCGCAGAGCCTGGCGGCGGCGGTGCTCGAAGCGATCGTGGCGGCGATCTACCTCGACGGCGGGCTCGAGCCTGCGCGCACCTTTCTGCTCCCCCTCGTCACGCCGATGATCCATCGCGCCTTTGAGAGCGGGCACCAGGAGAACTTCAAGAGCATTCTGCAGCAGCATGCGCAGCAGCGCCTCGACGATACGCCTTCGTACGTGGTGCTCGAGCAGAAGGGGCCGGACCACGCCAAGCACTTTCACGTGTGCGTGCAGATCGGTTCGCGGCGGTTTCCGAGCAGTTGGGGCCCGAGCAAGAAGCAGGCCGAGCAGCAGGCGGCACTGCTGGCGCTGTATGAGCTGGGCGTGACGGTCGCCGACGAGCAGGGGCGCGTGCGGATCATTCCGGGCGGGCGGACGCCGGAGTCGGAGGAGCCTGAGGCCGCGGGCGCGGGCGAAGACCCGGGCGAAGCGAGCAACGGCGCCGAGCGCCCCGGCGGGCACGCGGATGGATCACGCGCGAGCGGCGACGCGCCGGCGGACGCCCGTGGCTCGGGATGATGCATTCCGCGCTCGCCGGGAACAGTTTCGGCGCGGGCTGACGCGTTATGCTCTGGCGTGACCCCGCTGCTCCTGGCGATGCTTGTGCTCCTGGGCCTGGTGATCGGCGCATTCGGCACGCTCATCGGCGTGGGCGGCGGGTTCCTGCTCATGCCCATCCTGCTCGTGTGGCGCGCGGGCGAGGAGCCCGACCGGCTCACGGCGCTGTCGCTCACGATGATCTTCTTCAATTCGCTCTCGGGGACGATCGGCTACGCGCGCGCGGGACGCGTGAACTTCCGCGCGGGGTGCGTCTTCGCGCTCGCGGCCCTGCCGGGGGCCGCGGCGGGGGCGTATCTCATTGAGTACGTGCCGCGCGGATACTTTGACCCGCTCTTCGCGGTGCTGCTCCTGGCGATGGGGACTTTCCTGCTGTGGCGCGGCGAGCGGCGGCTCGGGCGCTCGCCGGGTGCACCTGCGCCGAGCCTTCCCGTCGAGCGGCCCGACCTCCGCGCCGGCGCGATCATCAGCATCGGAGTCGGATGCGTGGCGAGCCTGCTGGGGATCGGGGGCGGCGTGATTCACGTCCCCGCGCTCGTGCACCTGGCGCGCTTCCCCGTGCACGTGGCGACCGCCACCTCGCACTTCGTGCTTGCGTGCACCAGCGCGGTGGCCATGGTCGTGCTCGCGGCGCGCGGGAACCTGAGCGGCCAATACGACCAGGCGGCGGCGCTCGCCGTCGGCGCGGTGATCGGCGCGCAGATCGGGGCGAGGCTCTCGTCGCGCGTGCACGGATCGGTGATCGTCCGCCTCCTGGGCGCGGCGATCGTCGTCGCGGCGTTGCGCGTGGGGTGGCAGGCGGTCAGCCGAGCATGAGCAGCACGTCGAGGCGGGACGGTCAGTTCCGGCGGCGGCGCAGGCCGATCGCCGCTCCGAAGGCCAGCACCACCGCTGCGCCCGGCGCGGGCACGGGACGGAGGTAGTTGGCATAGGCGTAGTCGCCGACCTGGGTGCCGAGGATGTTGCCGTCGAGCGCGTCCCAGTAGAAGTGGACGCCCAGCCAGACGCGGCTCATGGCGTTCTCCCACGCGGCGTCGGAGAAGCTCGTGAACGTGCGCGTCAGGTCGGGGGCGTAGCCCAGGCCCGGGTTGACGGCGAACTCGTCGCTGCCGATGGTGAAGGTGATGTTGTCGGTGCCGAAGAACGACCGCATGATCGCGGCGTGGGCGGCGCCGAAGGTGGCGTGGCCCGAGACATACGCCGGGAAGGGCGGGGTGAAATCGTTGAGCGGGAGCCACGCGCCGTCGGGCGTGGTCAGGGCGTTGCCGTCGTCCATCGTTTCGCGGATCGCGTCGATGGGCCGCCAGAGGTCGATCGGGGTGTTGTACTTGGAATCCCAGGCCGAGACGCAGGCGTCGCCCAGCGCGAGGCCGACGAGTCCGAAGAGGCGAGCGTTGGCCGAGAGGTCGAGGCCCTGCTGGGCTGAGACGGCCTGGGTGATCTGGATGAGCTGCCCGGGCGGCTTGCTGGTGCCGTCGCGGTCGTTGGCCCAGAACCACGCGGCCTGGGTTTCGTCGGCGGTGCGGGTGGCGCTGTTGCGCTCGCCGAGAGAACGGACGCCCGGGACGCCCGGCCCGCCGTTGATCTGCTCAGCGTACTCGGGGCTGTGCATCAGGTTGTCCATCGAGCCGAAGTCGGTGAGTCGCGTGGGGCGGAACTGGCTGGGAGTCTGAAGCCCCCAGGGCGTGACATTGCCCCAGTGCGGGGTGAAGGGCTGGACGTTCGGCCCGTCGGGCGTGACGCGCCAGTCGCCGGCGTGCCCGCCGGGGGTGTAGGACGGGTCGGCGTTGTAGCCGTCGTTCTGGCGCTGGGTCAGGAGGCCGTTGGCGACGGCGACGCCGTGGGCGACGCCGGCGGTCTTGGCGGGACTATCGGGAATCGCGGCGAGCTGCGCGTCGTATCGGCTCTGGATGAGTGCGAGGTTGGCGGGGCTCGAGGCGTGGAGCGAGCTCATGACCGTGTATGCCGCGGCGGCGCCGGCGGCTTCGCGCGAAGTGCCCGCGGCCACCGAAGGGAGCGATGCCTGGTACGACTCAAACCCGCCGCCGGGGTTGTTGGCGCGGTCGATCGAGTTGATTGCGTCGTACATCGCGAGGGTGAACATCGGTCCGTCGCGCGAGATCGGGCAGGGCGCGCCGCCCGTCTGGCGGATGATGTCGAGATACGTCGAGTTCCACTCAGTGACGACGTCGGCACTGGCGCCCACCGCCGAGAGAACCATGAGCGACGTGATCGACAGCGCGCGGACAGAGAGAGGTGCGGACATGTGTTTCCCTTTGGTGTGTCGGACCGCTGGAGAGAAGCAGTCCTTTGGTACTAGCCCGATCAGAGTACACCAGAATTGCGCCCGTGCCAGTCGGACTCGGGCGGCCAGAACCGTTCGGATTGTGATCGGTCCTATTCGGGGCAGGAGGTGGTTCAGCTCAGGCCGACCGTCAGGCCGACGCCTGCGCCCTTTTCGTGGGCCATTTTCTCCCAGCCGCTGCCCAGTTCCCCGATCGGATCGGGCGGGACGATGTCGACCTTCTTTTCGCCCAGCTTGGCCTGGCCCGACTTCACGCGCGACTGGAACGCGAGGGTCTCGGCGAGGAGCTTTTCGAGGATCTCTTCTTCCGGGACGTTGGCGACTCGTTCACCCTGCACGTAGATGATGCCGCGGCGGTCACCGGCAAAGACCGCGACGTCGGCGCCCTCGGCCTCGCCCGGCCCGTTGACGATGCAGCCCATGACGGCGACCTTGATGGGGAGTTCGATCTGGCCGTCGAGCTTCTTGCGCACGTCCTGGACGAGCGTGATGAGATCGACCTGGATGCGGCCGCAGGTGGGGCAGGCGATGAGCTCGGCACTGGTGCGCTCGCGCAGGCCGAGGGAGTAGAGGAGTTCGAGCCCGTCCTCAACCTCGAAGCGCGAGTCGGAGGCGTAGGAGATGCGGAGCGTGTCGCCGATGCCATTGGCCAGGAGCGTACCGAGGGCGACCACGGAGCGGATGCAGCCGGTTTCCTTGGGCCCGGCATGGGTGACGCCCAGGTGCAGCGGGTGGTCGAAGCGCTTGCTGATCTCGGTGTAGGCGTCGACGACGGTGGGCACATCCATCGACTTGGCGGAGATGGTGATGTCGTGGAAATCCTGCTCGTAGAAGATGTCGAGGTATTCCTCGAGCTTGGTGATCATGATGGCGAGGAGGTAGCCTTTCTTGTGCTGGCTGAAGAAGGCGCCGAGCTCCTTGAGTCGCTTCTGCTTGTCGCGGCGCTCGATGATGGAGCCTTCGTTGACGCCGATGCGGATGGGGATGCCCCGCCCGCCCTGGGCGGCCTTGCACGCCTTGATGACCTCGATCACCTGGGCGCGGTCCTGGATGTTGCCGGGGTTGAGGCGGATCTTGTGGACGCCCGCTTCGACGGCTTCGAGCGCGCGCTGGAAGTGGAAATGCACGTCCGCGACGATGGGCACGCGGACCTGCGGCAGGATGTGCCGGAGGGCCTCGGTGTCCTTTTTCTCGGGCACGGCGACGCGGACGACGTCGGCCCCGGCGGCGGTGAGGCGATTGATCTCGGCGACGCACTTGTCGATCTCGTGCGTGTAGCCGGTGGTCATGGTCTGGACGGAGACGGGCGCGGGGGTGGTCGGCGAGCCGTCCTTGGCGGGCTTGCCGCCGCCGATTCTGACGAAGCCGACGCGCTCGTCGCCGAGCGTGACCTGACGGGTGGGGACGCGGGGGTGCATGGTTCGGGAAGGGTAGGTGATCCGGATGTGCCGCGCGCGTTGAGGCCGCCAACGATGGCGAGGGGAATCGGGACAGGGCGGCCAGCGGGGCCGTGGCGGGCGGATGACGGGAATCGTGCCATGGCGACTCTGAGGCTTTCGCCGGTTCGATCGTCGCCGCTGGCGGTGCTGCTGGTGATTCTTTTGGTTGCGTTTGTCGTGGAAGGGGCGGTGATGGCGGTCCTGCCGCTGCTGGGCCCGTGGCCGCGGCCGAGCCTGGGGGAGACGCTGACCGACGCGTGTCTGCTGACGCTGGGGCTGGTGCCGGCGGTGTGGTTCCTGGTGGTGCGTCCGCTGCGGGAGATGCACCGTGCCCGCGGCGAGCTGCTCCGGCTGGTGTTCGAGGCGCAGGAAGCCGAGCGCCGGCGGCTGGGGCGCGATCTGCATGATGAACTCGGGCAGTCGCTCACGGCCCTGGTCGTGATGCTTCGGGCGCAGGCGGACAGCGCGGAGACGCCCACGGCGCGCGAGCGTGGGGAAGAGTTGGCGGGGCTGGCGGCCGCGACGCTTGACCAGGTGCGCCGGCTGTCCCGCGGCGTTCGGCCGGAGGTGCTGGAGGACTTCGGACTCGGCGTCGCGGTGGAGCGGCTGGTGGAGGACTTCAGAGCCGCGCATCCGATCGAGGCCGAGGCTTCGATTGAACTCCCGGCGGAGGTGCGCGTGCCCGGGCTGGTGTCGCTGGCCGCGTACCGGATCATCCAGGAGGCGCTCACGAACGTGGCGCGACACTCGCGGGCGAAGCGCGTGCGCGTCGCGATCCGCACCACGCCGGATGGCGTGCTCGCGCTCTCGGTGGCGGACGACGGGGTGGGACTGGCGCCCGGCGACGGCGTGAGGCCGTCACTGGGCGTTCGCAGCATGCGCGAGCGGGCGGAACTGCTCTCGGGGTCGTTCACGCTTCGGCACCAGGGGCACTCCGGCTCGCGCGGGACGACGGTCGAGGCGCGCATTCCGCTCAGCCCCGAGGTGGAGGCATGAGCGCTGTTCGCGTCCTGCTTGTCGACGACCACCCGCTGCTTCGGCGCGGCATCCGGATCCTGATCGGGACGCAAAGCGACATGGAGGTGGTCGGCGAGGCGGGCGACATGCGCCAGGCGGTCGAACTCTGCACCAGGCTCCGGCCCGACGTGGTCATTCTCGACCTCTCGATCCCCGGCGGATCGGGCGTTGCCGGCGTCGAGCGCGTGCGGGCCGCGTCGCCCGACTCGCGCGTGCTCGTGCTCACCATGCACGATGACCCGGCGTACGTGCGGGGGGCGCTGGCCATGGGCGCGGCGGGGTACGTCGTGAAGAGCGCGGCGGACACCGAGCTGGTGACCGCCATCCGCGCTGTCGCCAAGGGGCGGGTCTTCGTCGATGCGTCGAGCGTGGAGCAGGCGCTGGGCGATCCAAAGAGCGCGTCGCCGCTGGCGCATCTCTCTGATCGGGAGCGCGAAGTGCTTGTCGAAGTCGCGGGGGGTCACACGAGCCAGGCGATCGCCGATCGGTTGGGCCTGAGCGTCAAGACGGTGGAGTCGTACCGCGCGCGGATGATGCAGAAGCTCGGCCTGAAGACGCGAGCTGATGTCATCCGGCTCGCCGTGGACACCGGGCTGCTGGCCAAGCCTGAATGAAGCGTGCCGGGCTTTCCCCGGCAAAGTTGCCGCGTTTCTCCGACCTTCCCCTCTACCCGCGGACGGGCGCGCGCGGGAGACTTTGGACATGCTCAGCCGCCGAAGCGGCGAGCCACCAAGGAGACTCGCCATGCGAACGTTCACTGCTTCGGCCATCCTGATGCTCGCCCTTTCCGGAACGCCCGGCATCGCTCGGGCGCAGGCCACGGGGTACACCATCACCGGGGGCCTGTCGAACTTCGACGTCACGAACCGGAGCGACCACGAATGCGACGAGTTTGAGATTGAAATCGAGGATTGCCACCCTTCGGACATCTACCACACGTACCGGAACGGGAACTACGGCAGCCCGATGATCGAGGACCACGGGACGTTCTGCCGCATTCGGTATCACCACCCGCAGCATCTGACGCCGGTGGGGGTCATCGAGCACTTCGGCGTGAGCCTGCGGAACTTCAATCCGGGGACGACGGTCATTCGCGTTCGGTGGATGCGGAACGGGCATCCGGCGCTCGTGAACGGGTCGATCCCGAATCCGTATCCGGGCGGCGGCACCGCCCAGAACACGCAGCCGCGGATGCCGGCGATCTCGACGGAGAATCACGTGCAGCCCAACGGGGATGACTACATCATCCTGCACGTGACGAACACCGACCCGGCGCAATCGATCTGGGTGAAGCGATCGGCCACGGTCACGGCGCGCGAAGTCACGCTCGAGGAACTCATGTCGAACGACCCCCTGGTCACCGGCTCGGTGGCGATCGACTCGTCGGCGCTGCGCCTCGGGCCCGGGCAGACGCTCACGCTGAACCATGACCTCTTTGAACTCGAGGACACGCAGTCGGCGGTGTTCAACGCCGAGTACTTTCAGGACGTGATCGGCTCGGGCGGCCCGTTCGGCGGCGGACAGCCCGTCCGCGGTCCCTCGCTCGGCCACGTGATGACGGCCTCGGTGGCGGCGCAGCGACTCTGCGGCGTCGATGGCGCGCCCGTCATCGTCGGCCAGCCTGAGGCGCTTCTTGATGATCTCGGCGCCAGCGGCGATCTGTCCATCAACGTGACGACCACGGACGTTGACCCGGTTTTCGAGTGGCGCAAGGACGGTGTCGCGATCGATCTCAATGATCCTCGCTTCGTCGGCGCCGACTCGGACTCGCTTCGCATTCCGACGATCAACGCCGAGACCGTCGGCATCTACTACTGCGTCGTCTCGAACGTCTGCGGAACGGCCATTTCGCAGGCGGCCGAGGTGCGGATCATCGGCGATGAAGGCGGCGGCGGCGGCCCGGACAACTGCCCGTCGGACTTCAACAACGACGGGGCGCTCGATCCCGATGACCTGGGCGACTTCATCAACGGTTACTTCGCCACGGCGCCGGACGAGCGATGCGATCAGAACCGCGACGGCACGATCGACCCCGACGACCTGGGTGACTTCATCAACGAGTACTTCGGCGGCTGTGCCTGAGCCGGTCCATTCGGAGTGGTTCTCCGCCGGATTCTCAACGCGAGATCAGCGGCACGCCGGGGCGCTCCATCGCCTCGGCGTGTTGCGTTTCCCGGCTTCGCGAGAGCGGACCTTGAGCTGCGACCGGGCCGATCGATGCCCGCCTCATCCGGGCGCAGACGCCGGCGTGGAGCGCCTTTCCTTCTGGTCTTGCCGAGGGCTATCGTCTCACCCGCGCGCGGGGTGCGGTCAGGAACTCGTTTGGGTCGCGAGCCGCGCGCGGAAAACTGGAATCACTGTGGAGCTGTCTTGCCCATGAGCACTCTTGCCGCCGCGTCCAAGCTTGATTTGTCGTCTGCACGAGTCCATCGAAACCTGGCGCCGGCGCGGCTGGTGGAAATGGCCATCGCCCGGGGCGAGGGCGTGCTCGCGTCCAACGGCGGTCTGGTGTGCCGGACGGGCGATCGCACCGGGCGGAGCCCGAAGGACAAGTACCTCGAGGACACGCCTGCGATTCACGACAAGATCGGCTGGGGCGGGTTCAACGCGCCGATCGCACCGGACAAGTTTGAGCGGGTGCTCGGGATCGCGACTGAGCATCTCAACGCGCAGAAGGACGTGTTCGTGTTCGAGGGGTTTGTGGGAGCCGATCAGAAGCATCGGCTGCACGCGCGTGTCGTGACCGAGCAGGCGTGGCACTCGCTCTTCATCCGGACGCTCTTCATCCCGCAGGGCTCGAAGGCCGCGGGGGCGAACGCGACGTGGAACCCCGAGGGGGGCTGGACGATCATCAACGCGGGGAAGCGCCGGCTGACCGACGCCGAGCAGGCGGCGCTGGGCGTCAAGTCGCCGGTGATCATCGTGCAGTCGCTCACGCGCAAGCTCGTGGTGATCGTGGGGAGCGAGTACGCCGGGGAGATGAAGAAGAGCCTGTTCTACGCGATGAACTTCGACATGCCCGAAGCGGGCGTGTTCCCGATGCACTGCTCGTGCAACGTGGACAAGAGGGACGCGAGCAACGTGGCCCTCTTCTTCGGGCTTTCGGGCACGGGCAAGACGACGCTCTCGGCCGATCCCAACCGCGCGCTCATCGGCGACGACGAGCACGGGTGGAGCGATCAGGGCGTCTTCAACTTCGAGGGCGGGTGCTACGCCAAGTGCATCAAGCTCTCCCAGCAGGGCGAGCCGGAGATCTGGAACGCGATCCGCTTCGGCTCCGTGCTCGAGAACCTCGACATCGACCCGGAGACGCGCGTCCCCAACTTTGACTCGCAGAAATACACCGAGAACACCCGCGCGACCTACCCGCTCGACTACATCGAGGGCGCGATCATCCCCTCGATCGCGTCGCACCCGAAGAACGTGATCTTCCTGACCGCCGACGCCTACGGCGTCATGCCCCCGGTCAGCAAGCTCAACCGCGAGCAGGCGATGTACTACTTCCTCAACGGCTACACCTCCAAGCTCGCCGGCACCGAACTCGGCGTGACCGAGCCGCAGCCGAACTTCTCGACGTGCTTCGGCAGCCCGTTCATGCCGCGGCCGCCGAAGGTGTACGCGGAGATGCTCGCGCAGAAGGTCGCCAGGCACAACGCCGATGTGTGGCTCCTGAACACGGGCTGGTCGGGCGGGCCGTACGGCGTGGGGGCGCGCTTCAAGCTTGCTTACACCCGCGCGTTCGTGTCGGCGATCCTGAACGGGACGCTGCGCTCGGCGAGCTTCTCGCCCGATCCGATCTTCGGCCTGCCGATTCCCGCGTCGGTGCCGAACGTGCCGGCGGAGGTGCTCAACCCGCGGAACACGTGGAAGGACGGCGCGGCGTACGACACCAAGGCCCGGGAGCTCGCCCGCAAGTTCCGTGAGAACGACAAGAAGTTCGACATGCCCGAGGCGGTGCGTGCGGCGGGCCCGAAGGGGTGATCGTCCCCCGGCCATACACTTCATCAACGCTTTCCACTCGAGGTCTGTCCATGCGCATCGACGTCATCGGCAAGCATCTGACCATTACCGACGCCATCCGCGGGCACGCGGAGCAGAAGGCCGTCAAGCTTCCCAAGCACTACGACATGGTGCAGCTCATCACGTTCCGCCTCGAGGAGCTCCCGCACAAGAAGGGCTTCACGTGCGAAGTGGTGGTCGATGTCGAGAAGCACGACGACTTTGTCGCCTCGTCACAGCACGCGGACCTGTACACCGCGATCGATCACGCCGTCGAGAAGGCATCGCGCCAGCTCACCGATTTCAAGGAACAGCTCAAGCAGGGCAAGCGCGGGGCGACATCCGCCGGCGGCGAGGCGGGCCTGTGACCGGCGGGAGGAACGCGACCATGAAGCTGAGCGAGCTTGTTCCCGAGGGCGGCATCGTCACGAGCCTGAAGGGTCCGACGCGCGACGCGGCGGTGGGCGAGCTCGTCGACGCGCTCTGCGCCGCCGGCGCGGCCAGCGCCGCCGACCGCGACGAGCTCGTCGCCAAGGTGCTCGACCGCGAGCGCAAGGGGAGCACCGGCTTCGGGCAGGGGATCGCCGTCCCGCACGTGAAGCACAAGTCCGTGCGGCGGATCGCCGCCGCCGTGGGGCTCTCGGCCGGGGGGATTGATTTCACCTCGCTCGATCGCCAGCCGGTCTACTCGATCGTGCTCCTGCTCTCGCCCGAGGACCAGCCCGACCCGCACCTCGAAGCGATGAAGGTGATCTTCGACAACCTGAGCAAGCCCACGTTCCGGCGCTTCCTGCGCCAGGCGGGGACGGTGCAGGACGTCCGCGTGCTGCTCGAGGAGGCCGACGCCGCCCTCGGCGGCAGCGGCCCGATGATCTGACCGAGACCCCGGTCGCGAATCAGACCTGTGCGGAGTCGTGGACATCACCCGTGTCAGAGCGTGCCTGCGTCATCGTGAAGATCGTGAACCGGCTGGGCCTGCACGCCCGCCCGGCGATGAGCTTTGTCGACGCAGCCATGGCCCACCCGTGCGCCATCACCGTCAAGCGCGGCGACCAGCTCGTCGACGGCAAGTCGATCATGTCGATGATGCTCCTGGCCGCCACGCAGGGGACCGAGCTCGAGATCATCGCCGAGGGAGAAGGGGCCGAGCGGGCCGTCGCCGACCTCAAGCGCCTCGTCGACTCGGGCTTCGGGGATGAGTAGCGCGGAGCAACCGGCAAAGAGCAGGTCGCAGAAAACAAACTCGGAGGGTCACACCCGAGGTTGCCTCACCCGAGGCAGATGATCTCGTCCTGAACGCCGCTGGTGATGACCGGGCCTTTCTCGGGATCGGCGTACATGTTGATCTCGAGGCGGACGCCGAACCCGTGCGGGGGGTGAGGGTGTTGGGGGTGGGGCGTGCCGGCGTCGGCGGGATCGGGGAGATAGAGCCCGGGCTCGACGGTCCAGCCCAGACCGGGGATGATCTCGCGGGTGTCGCGGGTTTCGATCCCGTCGAGGTTGGCGCCCAGGCCGTGGACCATCGATCCCGGCGAGAGGCTGTGGCCGGTGCGGTGGCGGATGAACTTCTCGAAGCCCGCGGCGATGAGCTGCTCGCGGGCGGCCAGGTCAAGCTCCCAACCCTGGAGCGTCCGCTGCTGCTTCCACGCCGACTGCGCAAGCCTGACGGCGGCGTCGCGGGCGGCCTTGACGGCGGCGAACACTTCGCGGTGCCGCGCGGGGATCTCGGCGGGGCGGCCGACGAACCCGACCCAGGTGATGTCGGAATAGATGTTCTCGTCGCCCGGCACGCGCGCCCACAGGTCAATGAGCACCCAGTCGCCGCGGCGGATCGGCGAGGAGTTTTCGGCGGGGACTTCGAAGTGCGGGTCGCCGGCGTGGGCATTGACGGCGACAATGGGCGGGTCGGGGTACTCGAGCCCCTCGGCGTCGAAGCGTTCGACGATGTACCGCTGGACCTGCCGCTCGGTGATGGGCTGGCCGGCGGAGAGGCTGCGTCCGATGAGGGCGAAGGCTTCGTCCTTGATGGCGTTGACGAGGGTGCTGGCGCGGGCATGCTGCCGGTAGGCGGCGGGCGACCAGGTGGCCAGGCACTGTTGGACGAGGTTGGCCGAGGAGACGACCTCGACGCCCAGGGCGCGGACGAGCTCGATGGTGCCGGCGTCGACGATGGACATGACCGGGAGGGCCCCGCCGGGGACGTACTCCATGGCGACGCGGCTGCCGGGGGCGAGGAGCTGGGCGAGGGCGGACTGGAACTCGGCCCAGCCGCCGTAGGCGCGCTTGGGGAGGTCGATATCGCGGAGGCCGGGGGCGTCGAGGGGTGAGTGAAGGAGGAGCGGCGTGCCGGTGCGGGGGATCAGGAGCAAGACGCGGCGGGTGAGGTGTCGCTTGGCCGCGGGCTGGCCGGGCTGGGGCGAGGAGTAGGGGTACAGACGCGCAAAGACAGGGTTGGAGTTTCGGAAGTCGTAGACGAGCCAGGCATCAAGATGGTGACGGGCGAGTGCGGCCTGAACGGCGGGGAGGTCCATGGGTGAACGTAGGCGTCCCCCTGAGGCTCCCTGCGCCCCCCCGTCCCCCGCCCCCCGCGCACCCTGCCCCCCGGTGATGGGCCCCGTCGACGGCCAGGACACCGGCGGCACCGGCCGACGGCCGCTTATGGCTGCTGCGGTCAGGCTCTGACCAGGTTCACGGGCCAACCGTGCACCGGGCCCGGCCGTCGACGCGACCCACCGGGGCATCGTAGCCGCGGGCTCTAGGATTGGACATGACCGCGCCCCCGCGTCCCCCCGGCCCCCTCGACGCCCCCGCGAGTTCGCCCGCCGACGAAGTGCTCGCCCAGCGGGCCTCGCTGGTCCGCATTGTCCGCATGGCCTTCGTGGTCATGATGATGACCGTCACGCTCCTCTACGTGCTCAACGTGGGCGAATCGAAGCGGCAGTCGGGCGACACGGCGCTGGGGTTCGACCTAGCCGTGGGCTGGCACATCTCCCTCTCGGCCGGCGTGCTCATGCTCCTGATCGTGCTCGCCATCGACATGCTCACGCCGCGCAAGAAGATCGCCCGCATCTCCGGCGTGTTCTTCGGCCTCCTCGTCGGGCTCATCGCCACCTGGGCCATGAACTTCATTGTCGACCTGCTCGTGGCGGCGTACGAGATCAACGCGCCCAACCTCGTCGGGGCGATCAAGGTGCTCATCGGGATCTGCCTCTGCTACCTGGGCATGTCGGTGGTGCTCCAGACCCAGGACGATTTCCGCCTGGTCATTCCCTACGTCGAGTTTGCCAAGCAGCTCCGCGGGCCGCGGCCGCTCATTCTCGACACCTCCGCGCTCATCGACGCGCGCGTGGCCGACCTCTCGGCCACCGGCATCTTCGCCGTCCCGCTGGTCATCCCCCGCTTCGTGATCGACGAACTCCAGCAGCTCGCCGACAGCGGGGAGAAGCTCAAACGCGCCCGTGGGCGCCGCGGGCTCGACGTCATCGCCAGGCTCCAGCGCCACCCCGCCATCGATCTCACCATCGACGACACGCCCGTCCCCGGCAAGGCCGTCGACCAGATGCTCGTCGAGCTCGCGCGGTCCATGCCCGGGGGCGGCGCGATCCTCACGATCGATTCGGGCCTCAACCGCGTCGCCGCCATCCAGGGCGTGAGCGTGCTCAACCTCAACGACGTCGCCGGCGCCCTCAAGCCCACGCTCGTGCCCGGCACGCGCGTGTCGATCGCCCTTATTCGCAAGGGTGAGCAGCCCGGACAGGCCGTCGGCTATCTCGAGGACGGCACCATGGTCGTGGCCGAGCACGCCGACCACCTGCTCGGCGGCGACGACGAGGTCGAGCTCGAAGTCAGCAGCGCGCTCCAGACGTCGGCGGGCCGGCTCATCTTCGCAAAGCTCGCCGAAGCGGCGCCGGCGCCGAGCCTTGACGCAGCGCCCACGGCGGACATCGCCAAGCCGGTCGCAGCGCCGCCTGCGCCCCCGACGGCCGCTGCCCCATCCACTCCGCCCGGCTCGGCCCCCCCGCCCCCCCCGCCCCCCCCGCCCCCCCCGTCCCCCCCGGCCGCGCTCGAGCCCGACAGCGCGAGGTCGATTTCCCCCGGCCGCCCGCCGTCGTCGCGTCCGGGCACGGCTCGCAATCCGCGGCGCTGATCGAGCCGATACTGGAGCCGATGACCGACGTGCCGACCAACCCGCCGGCCGCTCCCGCGCCGCCCACCGGTCGCGGCCCGCTCACGCTGTGGACCGGGCCCGCGCTTGCATCACTCCTGGTCGTGCTCGCGACGATCGCCGCGATGCGCGTCGAGGGAAGGGAGTGGTTCTGCGCGTGCGGCGAGGTGCGCGTCTGGTCCGGCGACGTGTGGTCCTCGCACTGCTCGCAGCACTTCCTCGACCCTTACAGTTTCACGCATTTCACGCACGGGCTCATCTTCGCCGGCGGGCTCGCGCTGCTCGTCCCGCGGGTGCCGCACCGCTGGCGCTTCGTCGGCGCGCTCGTCATCGCGGCGGCATGGGAAGTGCTTGAAAACTCCCCGATGATCATCAACCGCTACCGCTCCGTCACCATGTCGCTCGACTACCTGGGCGACAGCGTGACCAACGCCGTGGGCGACATCGCCTGCTGCGGCGTCGGCGACGTCGCGGCCATTCGCCTCGGCTGGAAGCGCTCGATTCTGCTCTACCTGGCGATCGAGGTCGCCCTGCTCGTGCTCATGCGCGACAACCTGGCGCTCAACGTGCTCATGCTTATCTGGCCGATCGACGCGATCCGTCAGTGGCAGACGCCGCCCGGGATGGGTGCGGGCGGAGCGGCGTTTCAGAGCTTCTTGAGCGCCGCGACGAGTTGATCGATGTGTGCGTGCTCGTGAGCCGCGCTCACCTGGACGCGCAGGCGCGCGTGCCCTTCCGGCACCACGGGGTAGCCGAACCCGATGACAAAGACGCCCAGCTCCAGCAGCCGGCGGCTCATCGAGATCGCCTTGGCCGTGTCGTGCACGATGATCGGGCAGATCGCGGTGGGCGATTCGAGCACTTCGAATCCCGCCTCGCGGATCCTGCGCCGGGCGTACGCGGCATTGTCGCGCAGCCTGGCCACGCGCTGCGGCTCACGCCGCAGGATCTCGATCGCTTTCGCCGCCGAGCAGGCGACGGTCACGGGCAGGGCGTTGGAGAAGAGCGTGGGCCGTGCCCGCTGGACAAGCATGTCGATGGTTCTGCGGGAACCCGCGACGAATCCGCCCGCCGCGCCCCCGAGGGCTTTGCCAAGCGTGCCGGTGAACAGGTCGACCGTGCCGTTGGCGGGCGGCTTGCTCCCCCCCGTCCCTCCCGGCGCGGGCAGCATGTGCCAGTGCTCGTGCGTGCCGCGGCCGGTGGCGCCCATGACGCCGTGCCCGTGCGAGTCATCGACCACGAACACCGCGCCGTATTCATCGCACAGGCGCCGCAGCGCCGGCAGGTCGGCGATGTCGCCCTCCATGCTGAAGACCCCGTCGGTCACGACCCACGTGACGGCGGCCTGATCCTGCTTCCCCTGCCCGTGCCCGGGATGCGCGGCCTTCTGCGACTGCACGATCTCGAGCTGCCCGCGGAGGCTCGAAAGGTCGTTGTGCTTGTACACCGCCTTATTCAGGCCCTTCTTGATCGTCGTCGCCAGGCGTACCGAGTCGATGATCGACGCATGGTTGAGCTCGTCGGAGATGATCGTGTCCCCGGGTTCGCAGAGTGTCGGGAAGACCGCTTCGTTGGCGTTCCAGCACGACACGAAGGTGTAGCTCGCTTCCGTGCCCATGAGCTCGGCGATCTGCGTTTCCAGGTGCTCATGCGGCGAGAAACTGCCGCAGATGAAGCGCACGCTCGCCGTGCCCGCCCCGAAGTCGCGCAGACCCTTGAGGCCCGCGTCCACGACCTCAGGATGATTGGCAAGCCCGAGATAGTTGTTGGAGCAGAAGCAGGCGCACTCGCGGAGCACGCCGTCCTCGCCGCGGACGCGCACGGTGGCGTCCATCGGCGATTCGATCATCCGCAGGTGCTTGTACTGCCCCGACTGGCGCAGGCCCGAGAGGACGGCGTCGAGTCGCCGCTCCAGCGGCCCGGCGGCGGTGCGTGCGTCGGTCGAGATCGTGGCGCTCATCGGTGCTCCTTGTCGGGCGATTCTACGGGCGAGGGAATGAGCGGTGAAGGCGGGCTTGCGTGCCGAACACCCGTACCCTTGGTCCCATGATCGTGCGTCTCGTTTTCAACGCCGGTGCCGGGTATGGACGGGGCCGAGCCGTCGCCGACCAGGTTGAGGCCGCGCTGCACGACGCCGGGCATGCCGTTGTCCGCAGCATCGTCGGGGCGGCGCCGGCAGGTGTCGCGAACGACGGCCCGTGCGACGCGCTCGTGGTGATCGGCGGCGACGGCACGGTGCATCATGAGCTGAGCGAGGCCCTGTGCCGCCGCGTTCCGATCTACCAGTTCGCCGCCGGCACCGAGAATCTCTTTGCGCGTGACTGGAGCATGAAGCCCGACCCGAGCGTGCTGGTGCGCGCGCTGGCGCGCGGGCGCGTGGTGGAGGCCGACGTGGGCCTCTGCAACGCGGAACCTTTCTGTCTCATGTGCAGCGTCGGGTTTGATGCCGCCGTGATCCACCGGCGGGCGCGCGGGCGCCCCGGCCTCGGTCATCGCGGGTACGTCGTGCCGGTGCTCGAGCAGCTCGCCGAGCCGGCGATCTCGCGCGTGCGCATCCGCGTCGACGGGCTCGACCTTGTCGACGCCGAGCGGGGCGTGTGCATCGTCGCCAACAGCCGTCAGTACGCGCTGCGGCTCGACCCTGCCTGCCGGGCCGACCCCACCGACGGACTGCTCGACGTGGTCTTTCTGCCGTGCGAGGGTCCGCTTGGTGCGGCCAAGTGGGGCCTGGCCGCCAGGCTGGGCGTGCACCGGCACGACCCCGCGCTGGTGTATCGACAGGGGCGCGAGATTGAGGTTGTTGCACTCGACGCCGATGCACCGTGCCAGATCGACGGCGAACCGCTCGGCGCGTGGGAGGGGCGGGTTACGAGGGCGCGCGAATCGAACGGGCATGCGCATCAGGCCGCCGGAACAGGCGGCGAGCGCGCATCTCTTCACGTCCGCCCAGCCGCGCCGCCCGGTCAGGCCGGCGCCCGCCTTCATTGCCTGATCCGCCCCGGCGCCCTCCGCGTGCTCGATGCCCGCGGCCTCTGAGGAGCCTCGCTCATGAACCTCCAGCGATTCTTCGTCGGGTTCTCCGCCAGCATCGGCGCCATCGCGCCCGTCACCCTCGACGCTCAAGCGGCGGGCGACGGCGTGCGCACCATGCTTCCGCAGGAGTCGCTCGTCTTCCGCTTCGAGCCCGACGCGAAGAACTCCGGGATGTCGGGTTGGCGCCCGGCCCACTCCGGCACGCCCAGCCCGCAGCGCTGGGGTGTGCGCGAAACTCAGAACGCCCCGGCGGGCCCGCGGGCGCTCGTCGCCGAATCGCCCTCCGGCGAAGGCAACGCGTTCAACCTCTGCGTCCTCGAGAACGCGCGCGCTGCCGACGTGTCGGTCTCGGCGTGGCTCCGCGCTCTCGCCGGCGAAGACGACCAGGGCGGCGGCCTCGCGTGGCGCATCCAATCGCTCGATGGTGCCGCCGCCGACGACTACTACTGCGCCCGCTGGAACCCGCTCGAAGGCAACTTCCGCGTCTATGTCGTCGCCCGGGGCGTCCGCCGCCAGCTCGCCTCGGCGAACGTGCAGGCTGATCCGAACTCCTGGCACGCCATCTCCATATCGCACGTCGGAACGAAGATCGAGGCGCTCTTCGACGGCGGCGCACGCCTCACGGTGGATGATGCAACCTTCACGCAGGCCGGATTGGCCGGCGTCTGGACCAAGGCCGACGCGAGCACGGCGTTCGACGACGTCTCGATCAGCGACGCCACGCCCGTGCCGACGACCATGCTCGAGACCCTCCGGCGCGACGCACGGCGGATCGAGCCGCTCGTGACCAGCGACACCGCCCGGCGGTTCCTCGGCGCCGCGCTGTCGCTGCCGACGGTCCCGAAGCGCACGATCTACTACGACCGCACCTCGCGCTCGGCGATCTCGAAGGACGAGGCCGAGGCGCTCCCGCCCGACCGCCGCGAGAAGGTCCGCGAGATCGTCGTTGATGAAACGTACTACTACACCACGCGCTACGGCTCACCGCTCGCCTACGCCCGCGCGATCGACCTTGCCGCCGGCCGCGGGCTCAAGATCGATCGCGGCACGCGCGTCCTCGACTTCGGCTACGGCACCATCGGGCATCTGCGCCTTCTCGCCTCGCTCGGCGCCTCCTGCGCGGGCGTCGAGATCGATCCCACGCTCGAGCACGTGTACGCCGCCCCGGGCGACACCGGCCCGATCGGTTCTGCGGGCGGCCGCATTGATCTCATCACGGGCTCCTGGCCCGGCGATGCCAGGGTGCGCGCCGCCGCGGGTGACGGGCTCGACCTCTTCCTCTCCAAGAACACGCTCAAGCGCGGGTACGTTCACCCCGAGCGCCAGGTCGACGAGCGGATGCTCGTGAAGCTCGGCGTGAGCGACGAGGAGTTCGTGGCGGCGGTGGTCGAGAGCCTCAAACCCGGGGGGCTCATGGTCATCTACAACATCTGCCCCGCGCCCGCTCCGCCCGACCAGCCGTACAAGCCCTGGGCCGACGGGCGCTGCCCTTTCCCGCGCGAAATGCTCGAAGCCGCCGGTCTCGAAGTGCTCGCGTATGACGAGGTCGACGACGAAGCGTGCCGCCGGCAGGGCCGGGCCCTGGGCTGGCACCTGGGCGACCGGCCCATGGACCTTGAAGCCGACCTCTTCGCCTGGTACACCATCGCCCGAAAGCGCTGAGGCCGAGCGCCGACATGTGCAACCACCGGCGGGGTCCGGATAGGGCGTCTGCCGCTCCCTCCGTGCTCCGCGCGGGGCCCCCTTTTCTCCGAGGTCGACATGAGCATCATCGACTGGCTCGTGCTCGCCATGATCATCGCCACGCTCATCGAGCTGGTCATCGAGCTCCGTCGCAAGCGCTGGTGGGCCGCGGTGATGTCCTCCCTCGTCGGGGCGCTGCTTGTCTTCATGTGGTGGCCGATGTTCGTTTTTCTGGCCCGAAAGATCTTCGGCGGCGGGCCGTGAAAGCGCAGGCGGCGCCGTATGCTCCCGGCATGGCCCAGCGTCGCCACCACTACGAGCGGGCGTTTGAGACGTACCTGCGCCTCCAGCGGATTCCATACGTCGCGGTCGATGAGGCGCGAAAGGCGCTTCTCCCCGATGGGGCGAACCTCGAAGTCGCCGAGCCCTCGCGCCGGAGCGACGGGGAATCCAACGTGTCGGCACTCAAGTCGTTCGACTTCGTTCTTTACGCCGATGCCTGCAACATGCTCATCGATGTCAAGGGTCGCAAAGTCGGTCGGCGAATGAGCGGGCGGACCTCGATCCGGGAAGCCAACGCCCGCCGCGCCGATGGGCCCGCCTTCGTCGGACGGACCCCGCGCGGGCGCCTGGAATCCTGGGTCACACTCGACGATATCGAGTCGCTCTCGCGCTGGCAGACGCTCTTCGGCGAAGGGTTCGACGCGGCGTTCGTGTTCGTCTACTGGTGCGACGAACAGCCCCCGGACGGGCTCTTCCAGGAAGTGTTCGATTACCAGGGCCGCTGGTACGCCCTTCGGGCCATTACCTTGGGGGCCTATCGCTCCGGCATGAAACCGCGATCGGTCCGCTGGCGAACAGTCGACCTCCCCACGGCGGCGTTCGAGCGCCTGAGCCAGCCCTTCTGCCCGCCGTGGGCCGGAACGCGCAACGCCTCGGGCCCCGTTCTGGCGATGGTGGACGCTCCTCCGTGACGCCACGCGTGCCTTGAGAACTCGCCGCTTTCGCCGTAGGCTCCTGTCGTTCCCCGGAGGTTTCCCCATGAAGTCCAAGTGGGTTCGCGGATGGACGTGTGCGATCGTGACGATGACGGCGAGCACCGCGCTGGCCCAGCTTGGCGGCGGGGTCGCTGAAGCCGAGGGGGGCCGGCTCGAACCGCCGACGGCCCAGTTTCGACCCGAGGAGTCCAGTGAAGTCGGCCCGATCTTCGCCAGCGTCATCCTCATCGCGCTCGCGGCCGGCGTCAACCTGATCCCCACCAAGCGCGGGCACCAGGATTGAGCCCGCAGGCTCCGCTCACCGCCCGCCACCCCGGGCCGGAAATCGCCATGCACATGCCCGACCCACAGATCCAATCCTCGGCGGGGGTCGCCGGCGCGTCGACTCCGCGTGCTCTCGCCGGACTCGTTCGACTCAACGTGCTCCTCGCGCTCGCGCTCGCGGCGGCCATCGTGATCCCCGCCCTCTTTTCGCGCGGACTTGAGCCTGCCGCCCTGGCGCAGAGCGTCCGCCCGCGGGGGCAGTACCTGCTCGTGTCCGGCCGTCTGAATGGCATGCCCGCCAACGCCATCTACGTTTTTGATACCGCCAACCAGGAACTCGTCGCCTTGAAATGGGAACCAAGCCGCAATGACCTGATCGGGCTGGGGTATCGAAACGTCGCCGACGACGCCAAGACCGCCGGGGGTGGCCGATGACCACGCTCGGCGCAACCGGCGCTCCGCGCCGCGGGCCTGCCCTTCTTCTCACGGCCACCGCGCTTGCCCTGGCCGTCCTCATCGGTGTGCAGCTCACCCGTCTCAGCGGCACGCTCATCGGCGGCACGTCTGCCTCAGCCGACGTCGTGAACCAACTCGGTGACTTTCAGATGCTCTCGGTCGATTCCGGCAAGGACGATGTCGTCATCATGATCGACCAGCGGACCGAATCGCTGCTGGTGTATCATGCCACCCAGACCGGCCTCAAGTTTCTCGGCCGGCGCGACGTCAAGGACATCTTCTCGCAGGCCCGCGTGGCCGCGGGTCGATGAGCGGCAGGCTTCGTGCGCGTTTGACCCCCGCTTCATCCGGGCGAAGGCGGGGCGAATCAACCAGCCCGGATTCACCACCGAGGGCTCAGAAGGCTGCCGAGAAAGTTCACTGCCGGATCCGGACGCGCGTCGTCTTTGCCGCTCATGTCCTTTCGGCTGCGTCTTCGGTGGATCTCCAGGCCCTCGGCGGTTTGAGAGTCGCTGCGCACCATGGCCATCCTCCCGCTCCCTCAGTTCGAGGCTGATCTCAAAGCCGACCTCGAAACGTACCAGCAGCTCCAGCCCCCCAAGTCGATCGTCGTCCGCTTCGGCGTGATGCGGCTCGTGGGCGAGTTCTTCTACGACGGCGACGCCAAGCCCGGCTGCGGCTCCAAGCTCGTCGCGCGCACCCATCGCGGCACCGAGCTCTGCGAGATGCTCACCACCACCTGCTCCAACTCCGGGTGCAGCAAGAGCGTCTCGCGCAAGGAGATGCTCGACTACATCGACAACTCCGGCGGACGCGACTACCCGTTCTTCCAGGACGGCAAGGTCCTCCGCGTCGCAACCATCGAAGACCTCAACGGCCAGTCCGCCATCGAAGCCCGCAAGCCCGAGCACATCCGCCGGGCACGCGAGGCCGCCCAGCGGCTTCGCCTGCCCATGAAGATCGCCGACGCCGAGGAGATCCTCGGCGGGGAGCGCATCACCTTCTATTTCACCTCGCTGAGTGACGACGAGCACGCGCGCATCGATTTCCGCCCGCTCGTGATGGACCTCGCCGCCCATTACCGCACGCGGATCGAGATGCGTCAGGTCGGCGCCCGCGACGAAGCCCGCCTCACCGCCGACTACGAGCGCTGCGGGCAGCACTGCTGCTGCAAGCAGTTCCTCAAGGTGCTCAAGCCGGTGTCGATGAAGCAGGCCAAGATTCAGAAGGCGACGCTCGATCCGCTCAAGATCTCGGGCCGCTGCGGGCGGCTCATGTGCTGCCTGCGCTACGAGGAGTCGACCTACGACGACCTGCGCAAGCGCCTCCCGAAGAAGAAAGTCCGCGTGCGCTCCCCCGACGGCTTCGGCATCGTCCTCGACACGCAGATTCTCACGCAGCTCGTCCTCGTGCTCAACGAGCACACCGGCGAGCAGGCCGCGTATCCGCTCGAACAGCTCGATGTCGGCGGCGCGGTCTTCACCGATCCGCCCCCCGCGCCTCCCCGGCCGCCGCCCGCGCCCTCTGCCGGAGGCGCACCCCCGCGCGGAGGTCCGCGCGATGGCCGAGATGATCGTGGCCGCGGCGGGCCTGGTGGAAGTGGGGGGCCGCCCCGTGGCCCGGGTGGCGATCGCGGCCAGCCCCGCGGCGGTCCGCGCGATGCCCGCGGTCCACGCGATCAGCAGCAGCGCCCGCGCGACCCGGGCCAGCAGGGTCCGCGCGAGCGCGACCCGCGCGACCGCGGCCCCAGAGAACAGGGCCCCAGAGACCCCAGAGAGCAAGGCCCTCGCGATCGTGGTCCGCGCGACGGCGGTGGACGAGCCGAGGATCGCCGGCCCGGACCACCTCCGCCGGCGCCGCCCGCATCGAGCGGACCAGACCAGCCCCCCGGCGATGCGCCCCCATCGTGATTCCCATGAAAAAGGCCCGGTCAGGCGCTCTATGCCTGACCGGGCTCGAAAAGCGGCCGATTGAAGCAGATCAGCACCCGGCGAAGTACGCGTTGATGAAATCGCCCAGGTCATCGGGGTCGATGCGACCGTCGGCGTTGAAGTCCGCTCTGGAGCACGGCGGAATGTCAAAGTAGCAGTTGATGAACTCGCCCAGGTCGTCGGGGTTGATGACGCCGTCGCGGTCGAAGTCGGCCAGGCACGTCGTCGCGGGCGCGGGCCGTCCGGCGACGAACGCCGCGCGGCCGGCGAGCGAGTCGGGACCGATCCACGTCTCGACGATCGCGCCGTCGACCTGCACCTTCTGAACCGCCGGAAGCAGCAGGCCGATCAGGATCGCGATGATGGCGATCACGACCAGGTACTGCGGCTCGTCTTCGGGCTGGACCGGGGGATCAAAGACCGTACTGACGTTGACGCCGAACGTGTTCCCCTCGGGCGCGACGCGGTGCGAGATGGGCTGACCCATGTTCGTCGGGTCGAAGATGCGCACGATCGCTTCGCCGCCTTCGTCGGGGCCGGTGATGATCTCGGCGCGTCCGTCGCGCGTCAGGTCGCTGCTGGCGACGAACACTCCGTGAAAGGCTGTCGGCGCATAGGCGTTGAAGTCCATGAGCGTGGTTCGGCTGGCAAAGTCGATGGCCACCACGCGGGGCGGACCCCCGGGGCCCGACGCAGCGATCACCTCTGCGCGACCATCGCCGTTGACGTCGCCGCTGGCGATCCGAGCCTCGAGCCCGAATCGCGCGCCAAGCGGGCGCAGTTCCGAGTCGATCGGCTCGCCTGTCATCCCGTCGAAGGCCCAGACCGAGGCGTGGGCCGCGACGAGCACTTCGGCCTGCCCGTCACCGTTCACGTCGCCCGCCGCGACGTACACGCCGCCCGTGAACGACACGCTTTGGCCGGGCAGGAAAAAGGTCAGTCGGTGCTGGTTGGTGACCGAGTCGAAGATGCTGATCCGCGCGGCCGGTCCGGGTCCGGTGCCGATGATGAGCTCGGGCTGTCCGTCGCCGTCGACGTCGCCCATGGCCGAGCGCACGCCGCCGGTCGCCGAGGGCTCGGGAACGAAGATCGCCGGCTGCTCGTGGAGCGCCGTTCCGAATCGGCGGATCTCAGGGCTGTCGGTCACGCCCACGTAGACCTGCCCCTGGGCGACTCCGCCGAGGGCGCCGGCGGCGATCAGGGCAAGGGCGGCAAGTCGCAGGGAGTTCGTTGTACGGCGAAACATGGCAAGCTCCTGAAGGCCCGCGAGCGGCAGAGGTGGGCGCCACACGCAGGCAGTGCGTACCCGCAGGTGCGCCAAAGCGGCCCGGGGAGCGCATGTCGCCCCCTCACCAGCCTGACAGGCTGGTTTTGCAACGCGTACAGGCCGCGAACGATGGGCGGACTGGGCAGCAAGGGGTATGCTCGACCCATGGCCGATTGGTCGCGCGAGCATGTGCTGGTCACCGGCGGGCACGGGTTCCTGGGCTCGTGGGTGGTGCGCGCCCTTCAAGCCCGCGGCGTGCAACCCGAGCACCTGTGCGCGCCGCGATCGAGCGAATGCAACCTGCTCGACGGCCAGGCGACCGGCGCCCTGTTCGGCGGCGGCATGCCGCGGTTCTCGCTGGTGATTCACTGTGCCGGGCGCGTCGGCGGGCTCGCGCTCAATCGCGCTCACCCGGCCAAGATGTTCTACGAGAACCTGCGCATGACGATGAACGTCATCGAAGCTGCGCGGGCGTGCGCTTCGCCGCCCTTTGGCGATGGGAGGAGGTTGCCGAAGCTTGTGGTCATCGGGTCGATGACGAGCTACCCGGCAAACGCCCCGTTGCCGTACCGGGAGGAATCACTTTTCCAGGGATTGCCCGATCGCGATATTGCCTCGTACGGGTTGGCGAAGCTCGCGGGGCTGGCGATGCTGCGGGCGTACGCGATCGAGAGCGGCCTGCGCAGCGCCTATCCGGTGCTGGTCAATCTCTACGGCCCGGGCGACAACATCGACGACCCGCTCGTGGCCCATGTCGCCGGGGCGCTCATGAAGCGCTTCGTCGACGCAACGGATCGGAAGGAGCGCGAGGTCGTCTGCTGGGGTACGGGCGCGCCCACGAGGGATTTTCTGTACGTCGAAGACGCGGCTGAAGGCGTGGTTCGCGCGGCGGAAGCACTTCTCGATGACTCCGGGACACCCGAGCCCCTGGTGGTGAACCTGGCTTCCGGGCGCGAAGTGTCGATCCGATCGCTCGCGGAGACCATCGCGCGCCTCGCGGGCTTCTCGGGACGCATCACCTGGGACGCCTCCAAGGGCGACGGCGTCTCGCGCCGGTGTCTTGACGTTCAGCGCGGCCGCGAACGGCTGGATTGGTCGGCGCGGACGGACCTCGAGACCGGCCTGCGGCGGACGATCGAGTGGTACCGTCGCCGCAAAGTCTGATGCGGCGACCCGTGCCCTCGAAGCGCGGATGACGCGGGAGATGCCCCGGGGGCGATGATCGACCTATGGTGCCTCATGGCCGCGCCGGTTGATGGGGTGCCTGATGCTGAGTTGCTGAGGGAGTGTGCCGACGCGGCCGTCCACGCGGTGAGCGCGGCCGCCATCGTGACCCGCGCGGTGCAGCGGCACGAGCACCGCGGGAAGATCGACAAGGCCGACGGCTCGCCGGTGACGATCGCCGATTTCGCCGCCCAGTCGCTGGTCATCCGCGAGCTCACGCGCCGGCTGGGCGAGCGTGCGCCGGGACTCTTGCGCGTGGTCGCCGAGGAGTCGTCGGCGTACCTGCGCGATCCCGCGCACGCGCGCGAACGCCGAGCCGCGCTGGCGGCGGCTCAGGGCGTGTGGCCCGATGCGCGCGACGACGAGTTCCTGGCGATGATCGACCGCGGCGCTTCGACGCTCGAAGGCGCGGACGCGCCCAAGGCCTTCTGGACGCTCGACCCCATCGACGGGACCAAGGGCTTCATCCGCGGGCAGCACTACTGCGTCTGCCTCGCCCTCATCGCCCGGGGTGTGCCGGTGGTCGGCGCGCTCGCGTGCCCCAATCTCTCGCTCGATCCGGAGCGACCGCTCGATGACATCGCTCCGGATGAACGCGGCGTCGTGCTCATCGCGACGCCGAATGAGCCGGTCTTCGTGCGCCCCGCCGACGATCCCGATTCCCGTGGACGCCCGATGGAGCGCCTGCGCCGGCGAGACGATGCGCTCGTCTTCTGCGAGTCGTGGGAGTCCTCGCACAGCGATCAGTCGGCGACCCGGCGCGTGATGACGGTGCTGGGCGATCGGGGCGGGGGAGTGGGGGGGCGGCTCATCGGCCCGCCGGCGCGGATCGACAGCCAGTGCAAGTACGCCGTGGCCGCCCGCGGACAGGCCGACGTATTCCTGCGCCGCCCGCGCGACCCGCGGCGGCGCGACTGGATCTGGGATCACGCGCCGGGGCACCTCATCGCCTCGCGCATGGGCCTGCGCATCACCGATGCCCACGGCGTGGCGTGCGACTTCTCCCGAGGGCGGCGACTCGAGGGGAATCACGGGGTGCTCGCCGCCCTGCCCGAGGTGCATGCCGAGGTGCTCGGAGCGCTCGCAACCCTGACCTGAGCCAGGGGACGGTCCGCGGCGCCTGGAGACGCGCGTCTTCTGGTAACATACCCGCGCCCGCCGCCGATCCGGGGGATCGGACGACGGAGCGGTGTCCCGCGGCCTCAGCGCCCCTCGTGAACAGGAGCATCTCATGGGTTTCGTCAAGGAGTTCCGCGAGTTTGCGATCAAGGGCAACGTCTTTGACATGGCGATCGGCGTCATCATGGGCGGCGCGTTCGGCAAGATCGTCAGCTCCCTGATCGAGAACCTGATCAACCCGCTCATCGGACGCATCGCCGGGAACGTGGATTTCTCAAACAGCTTCTTCAACATCTCGGGCAAGGACCTGGCAGGTGAACAGCTCACCTCGCTCCCGGAGGCGAAGAAGGTGGGCCCCATGCTGGCCTACGGCAGCTTCCTCTCCGACGTGATCAACTTCCTGATCATGGCCTTTGTCGTGTTCCTGATGGTGAAGGCGTTCAACGCGGCGCGCAAGCGGTTTGAGGCGGAGAAGCCGCCCGCCCCGCCTGCGGGTCCGAGCGAGAAGGACTACCTCAAGGAAATCCGAGACCTGCTCGCGGCCAAGCGTTGAGCCGGCATGTGCGGTGGGATGGTCACGGGCCGCTCGTCGCCCGGGGTCGTTCATCGCGCTCGCTCCGCGCCTTGCACGCCCACATCCCGCCCCGCCGCCGGGGTCTGGACTGAAACCCATGCCCGCTTCCGACCACGACCTGCTCCGTGAGCTGTTGTCGACCCGGCACATTCCGTGTCCGGGCTGTGGCTATGACCTGCACGGGCTCGCCACCCAGCGCTGCCCCGAGTGCAGTCAGGACCTGGCCCTGCGGGTGAATCTCTCGGAGCCGCGGCTTGGCCCGTGGATAGCGATGCTGGCCGCTCACCTCGCGGCGTTCGGTGCCGCCCTGGTGTGCATCCTGCTCGTGGCGTACCTTGCCATCACCGACAAGGGTTGGCCCGCGGGACGCGAGTTCTTCCCGATCGTGGTGTACCCGTACATCGTTGCCGGCGCCAGCGGCGGGGTCGCGGGGCTGCTCATGCGGCCGGCGGGCCGGCGCTGGGTCCGGACCACTTCCCGGGAGGCACGCTGGGCCGCGTTGTGCGTGTCTTGGGCACTGCTGCTCGGCTACGTGGCCCTCTTTGTGGTCATGATTGACTGATCGCGCCGGCCGGAACCGGTCAAAACCCGTCAGCGTTTGCAGGCGTAGGGATAAGTGGGGGAGCCCGCTTACCGATAACTGCCCCATGGCAACACGCCTGGCCAAGACCGATCTGCCGCCCGAACTGCTCGAGCACATGCAGGCCATCAAGGCCAAGGCGATCGAGTACGGGCTCGATTTCTTCGAGGTCGTCTACGAGGTGCTGCCGTTCGAGACCATGAACCAGATCGCCGCGTTCGGCGGCTTCCCGGTGCGCTACCCGCACTGGCGCTGGGGCATGGAATACGAGAAGCTCTCCAAGCGCGATGCCTACGGCCTCGGGCGCATCTACGAGATGGTCATCAACAACGATCCCTGCTACGCGTATCTGCAGGAGTCCAACACCGTCACCGACCAGAAACTCGTGATGGCTCACGTCTACGGGCACGCCGACTTCTTCAAGCACAACTTCTGGTTCAGCAAGACCAACCGCAAGATGCTCGACCAGATGGCCAACCACGCCACGCGCGTGCGCCGGCACATGGACCGTCACGGCGTCGAGACCGTCGAGCGCTTCATCGACGCCTGCCTTTCGATCGAATACCTCATCGACCCGCACTCGCTCTTCGTGCAGCGCGAGGACCGCCCGCCGGGGAGCGCAGGCGGTGGCGGCGCGCGACAGGACGCCGGAACCCTGTCCGGAGGCGGGCATGACGCCGACGATGGCGCGTTCAGGCCCGACCGTCTCCCCGCCAAGGACTACATGGATCCGTTCATCAATCCGCGCGAGGAGATCGATCGGCAGAAAAAGGCCTTTGAAGAGAAGCGTGCCGGGCAGCACCGTTTCCCCGCGCAGCCGGCCCGCGACGTCCTCCTGTTCCTGCTCCGGCACGCGCGCCTCGAGCCCTGGCAGCAGGACGTGCTCAGCATCATCCGCGATGAAGCCTATTACTTCGTCCCGCAGGCCCAGACCAAGATCATGAACGAAGGCTGGGCCAGCTACTGGCACAGCAAGCTCATGACGCATCACTTCTGCGACGCGAGCGAGATCGTCCAGTACGCCGACCAGCATTCCGGCGTCGTCCACATGCCCCCCGGCGGCTTCAACCCCTACAAGATCGGGATCGAACTCTGGAAGGACATCGAGGAACGCTGGAACACCGGGCGCCACGGCTCGGAGTGGGACCGCCTCGAAGGCGTTGGCGCGAAGGAGCGATTCGACGACAAGTCGATGCGCGGCCGCGATCGCATCTTCGAGGTCCGGCGAATCTACAACGACGTGTCCTTCATCGACGAGTTCCTCACCGAGGAGTTCGTCGAGCGGCACCGGATGTTCCAGACCCGGCGTGACCCGCAGACCGGCGAGGTCCGTGTCGTCTCGCGCGACTTCCCACGCGTCAAGCAGACCCTCCTCCACCACCTCACCAATCGAGGCGAGCCGTTCATCTACGTCGTCGACGGCAACTACCTCAACCGCGGCGAGCTCTACCTCGCCCACCAGTGGTCGGGCCTCGAAGTCGATGTCGCCAAGGCCGGCGAGACGCTCAACAACCTGCGCACGCTCTGGGGCCGCCCGGTGCACCTGCAGATGCGCCTCAAGGACGACACGTTCCTGCTCTCGTGCTCCGAGCCCGGCAAGGACATCAAGCGCGAGCGCATCAGCGACGACATGCCCAAGCCCGCGCACGAGGTCATGTGAACCCGGAGCCGGAGCGCCGACGGGTGGAGCGGTCAGCAGCCCGCGAAGAAGGCGTTGATGAAGTCACCCAGGTCGTCGGGGTCGACGACACCATCAAGATTGAAGTCCGCGCCGGAGTGATCCGGCGCCGTGCCGAAGTACGCGTTGATGTACGCGCCGAGGTCGTCAGCGTCGAGCCCGCCCGACGCATCAAAGTCGGCGTCGCTGCCCGGTGAAAAGTGCGCCGCCACGGCCCGGCCTCCGAAAAGGCCGTAAAAACTGCGCGGCAATCCGCTCGACTCTCGTGCAGAGCGCGCCGATCATCTTCGCCGTGAGCCAGCGCATTCCGCCCACGTTTCTCATCATCTCGCAGGTCTACGTGCCCGATCCGGCGTCGGTTGGTCAGCACGTGGCGGACGCCGCCGCCGCCATGGTGCAGCGCGGGTACCGCGTCATCGTCTACGCCTCCGCACGCGGGTATGACGATCCGAGCAGGAAGTACCCATCGCGCGAGACGCTCAACGGCGTCGACGTTCGGCGCCTTCCGCTGTCGAGTTTCGGAAAGAAGTCCATCGCCGTCCGTCTTCTCGCTCAGTGGTCGTTCCTGATCCAGGCGATCTTCCACGGGTTGTTCACGCGCCGCCTCTGCGGGATCATGGTGAGCACTTCGCCACCGTTCTGCGGGTTTGCCGGGGCGCTGCTCTCGCGCCTGCGCCGCGTGCCGGTCAAGTACTGGCTGATGGACCTCAACCCCGACCAGATGATCGCGATGAAGATCATCAGGGAACGCTCGCTCCCGGCGCGCGTCTTCGACCTGTTCAACCGCATGATCCTCCGCCGCGCTTCCGACATCGTCATGCTCGACCGCTTCATGCTCGATCGCGTCAAGCGCAAGGGCGTGCCGGTCGAGCACAAGACGGCGGTGATGCCCCCGTGGCCCCACGAAGACGAACTCCAGCGCATCCCCCACGCCGAGAACCCGTTCCGCGCCAAACACGCACTCCCGCCCGGTGAGCGCTTCGTCGTCATGTACTCAGGCAATCACTCCCCGGCCAACCCCCTCAAGACCCTGCTCGACGCGGCGGAGCAGCTTCAGAATGAGCCTCGACTCGTCTTCTACTGCATCGGCGGCGGCGGCGGCAAGAAGGAAGTCGACGACCGCATCGCCGCGGGCGCCACGAACATCGTCTCGCTCCCCTATCAGCCCCTCAGCGAAATCAAGTACTCGCTCTCTGCCGCCGACGTGCATGTTGTTTCCATCGGCAACGAGGTCGTGGGCATCGTGCATCCGTGCAAGGTTTACGGCGCCATGGCCGTCTCGCGCCCCATCCTGCTCCTCGGGCCCAGCCCTTCGCACGTTTCCGATCTCATTGAGCAGCACCGCATCGGCTGGCACGTGGCCCACGGCGACACGGCCGGGGCGGTCCGCGTCCTGCGGGAGATGCTCGCGACTCCGCCCGAGCAGCTTGCCCAGATGGGCGAGCGGGCCGCTGCCGTCATCAGTACGACGCTCAGCAAGGCGACGCTGTGCGGGTCATTCTGTGACGTGCTCTGCCGGGGCCTGCCGCGGCCGTAGGCCGGGGAACGCGAATGGGTGCCGAGACCCTGTACCATGGGGTCCATCGCAGCCCGCTTCGCCTCGCCGTTCCCGCGCTTTCGTTCCCAGCCGACGCACCCTCGCCGGAGTCCCGCATGCCGCTGCCTCTTTCGCCCGAACAGCGCTCGACGCTTGCCGCCCTTTCGCGCCAGTATCGCACGATCGGGTCGGCGGTCGCGGAGCTCGCGGGCCTGAACGCCCGGCTGACCCTTCCCAAGGGCATCGTGCACGTCATCTCCGACGTGCACGGCGAGTTCGCCAAGCTTCGGCACGTCATCAGCAATGCTTCGGGCGCGCTGCGTCCGCTCGTGACGTCGCTTCTCGGCGGGGCGCTGAGCGAGCAGGAGCAGACGCGCCTGCTGAGCGTGATCTACTACCCGCGCGAGGTCATCAGCCGGGTGCGCCCGGGCTTCGGGGGCGCCGATCAGCGGGCCGCGTGGGTGCTGCGCACGCTGCGCCTGCAGTTCGAGATTGTGCGCGAGCTCTCGCGCTCCTATCGCTGGGACGATGTGCAGCGCCTCATCCCCGCCGACTTCCGCGAGCTCTTCGAAGAGCTGATCAATGAGACCGGCATCCAGCACGAGCCGGGCGCGGATGCGGCCCGTGCTCAGCGCCTCCGCTACATCGAAACCATGATCGCCGCCATGGCCCGGCACGGTCGCGATCTCGCCGCCGTTCGGGCGGCCTCGCGGCTCATCCGCAACCTCTCCGCCGCCGAGACCATCGTCGCGGGCGACCTGGGCGACCGCGGGCCGCGCATCGACCGCGTGATCGACGTGCTCATGCGCCAGCCCAATGTCTCGATCCTCTGGGGAAACCACGACGCGATCTGGATGGGCGCCTGCCTGGGCAACGATGCCTGCATCGCCACGCTCCTGCGATTCTCCTGTCGATACCGGCGCGGGGCGCAGCTCGAAGAGGGCTACGGCATCGCGCTCACGCCGCTGGACAAGCTCGTGCGCGAGAAGTACGCCGACGACCCCGCCGAGCGGTTCAAGCCCAAGGGCACGGGCCTTCGCGACGAGCGACAGGTCGCCCGGATGGAAAAGGCGATCTCGGTCATCCAGTTCAAGGTCGAGGGGGCGATGTTCCGCCGCCGGCCCGACTGGGGCCTTGAGCATCGCGCGCTGCTCCATCGCATCGATCCCAAGCGCGGAACGATCAAGCTGGGCGAGCACGAGTATCGCCTGCTCGACACCCACTTCCCGACGATCGACTGGTCCGACCCCTACGCGCTCTCGCCGGAAGAGCGCGAATGCATGGATCGACTGCGGGACAGCTTCGTGTCCTCCTCGCGCTTCTGGGAGCACATGAACTGGGTCGTCCGCCACGGCGGCATGTGGACCACGCGCGACGATGCGCTCATCTACCACGCCTGCGTCCCCGTCGATGAGCGCGGCGAGGCGCTCTCCCTCCGCGTCGACGGGCGCGACGTGCGCGGTCGCGAGCTGTTCGACGCGCTCGATTCAGTCGTCCGGCGCGCCTTCCGCAAGGGCGCCGAGAGCTCCGATGACGATGCCGACTGGCTCTACTACCTCTGGGGCGGACCGCGCTCGCCGCTCTTCGGCAAGGACAAGCTCGCGACTTTCGAGACGTACTTCCTCGCCGAGAAGGAAACGCACAAGGAGCACAAGAATCCCTACTTCGAACTCATGCACGAGGCCGATTTCTGCCGGCGCATGGGCGAGATGTTCGGCTGCCCGAACGCCGGGCGCGATGTGCTCATCGTCAACGGGCACGTCCCGGTCAAGGTCGAGAAGGGCGAGCAGCCCGTGAAGCGCGGCGGAAACGCCGTCACCATCGACGGCGCCTTCTCCGAGGCCTACGGCGATCGCGGATACACGCTCGTGCTGCGGCCCGAGGGGATTTCGCTCGCCGAGCACTCGGCGTTCACAAGCGTCGCCGCGGTGATCGACAGCGGCGCCGACATCGTGCCGAGAGTGACGACGATCCGGTCGTACGCAAAGGCGCGCACCGTCGCCGATACCGAGCAGGGCGAAGTCACGCGCCGGACCATTGCCGATCTGGAGTTGCTCATCCGCGCGTACGAGGAGGGTGAGTTGATCGAAGGCGAATGAGCGGCTCGATGTCGGCCCGGGGTTTGCGCCGCGCCGCCCGACGCCGATACGATTGCCACGAGCGGAGCCAACCATGTCACATGCCACGGCCGGTCAGTCGGTGTCCACCAGTGCCAACGGTTCAGGAGCTTCCTCCGCGTGCGTCGCGGCCGGCGCGCGGACCTCGCCCGGCGTGGATTCCCCAGTCGTCCGTGCCGCGATCGAGGCGATCGTGGCCGAAGTCCGGGCCCGCTCCGCCGCGATCACTGACGTGCGCGGGCCGGTCTCGCCGCAGGCGACGCAGGATTACGAAGCGCTCATGAAGCGTGCCGCCGACGTCCGCGGCCGCGCCCTTCTCTACCCCTACCTCGGCTCCGGTGCCGGCAACGGCGCGCTCGTCGAGCTCGCCGACGGCTCGGTGAAGTGGGACATGATCTGCGGCATCGGCGTGCAGTTCTTCGGGCACAGCGATCCCGACCTCATCTCCGCCGCCCTCCGCGGTGCGACCAGCGACACCGTCATGCAGGGCAACCTGCAGGGCAACGCCGACCAGTACGAGTTCGCCGAGCTGCTCGTGTCGCACGCGCGAAAGCGCTCCCGCCTCGCGCACCTCTACTTCGCCACCAACGGCGTCATGGCCAACGAGAATGCCCTCAAGATCTGCTGCCAGAAGGCCGCCGCGAGCAACGCCAGCGGCTCGGGCGCGCCGCGCGTCTTGGCTTTCCGCGACTGCTTCATGGGCCGCTCGGTCACCATGAGCCAGATCGGCGACAGCGCCGCCAACCGCGTGGGCCTGCCGCTCTCCACCCTCGTCGATTACGTCCCGTTCTACGACCCCATCGCCGCCGATGAGCTCGGCCAGGCGCGGCACATCGATTCGATCCTCGCGCGCGTCCAGGAGTACATCGATCGCTACCCGCGCCAGCACGCCTGCTTCATCTTCGAGCTCGTCCAGGGCGAAGGCGGATTCAACACCGCCCCGCGCGAGTTCTTCGTCGAGCTCATGCGCCTGTGCCGGTCCGCCGGCGTGCCCGTCTGGGACGACGAAATCCAGACCTTCGGCCGCACCACGAGCCTCTTCGCCTACGAATCGATGAACCTCGGCGAATACGTCGACGTCCTCTGCGTCGGCAAGCTCACGCAGGTGTGCGCGACGCTCTGGACGCCCGAGTTCAACCCCGGCCCCGGCCTGCTCTCGGGCACGTTCACCGGCGGCGCCGTCCCCTACGCCGTCGGCAAGCGCGTCGTCGAGCGGCTCGCCGCTTCCGACTCCTTCGGCGATTCAGGCCGCTTCGCCCGCCATCATCGCGCGTTCGCCGAACAGGTCCAGCGACTCGCCCAGGCCCACCCCGCGTGGTTCCCGCGTTCGCCCAGGATCAAGGACATCGTCGGCGGCACCGGCGGCATGATGCGCTTCTCGCCCTTCGGCGGCGACAAGGACAAGATCATGAAGGCCTGCAAGACGATCTTCGAGGAAGGCGCGATCGTCTTCTACTGCGGGCACGGCCCGTACCACATCCGCATGCTCCCGCCGCTGCCGGTCTTCGATGAGAAAGACTGGCCGCGGGTCTTTGCCTGCGTCGAGCGCGGGCTGGCACGGGTCGCCTGAGCGACGCCCGGCGACCGCCGCTCAGCACTCATACACCCCGCCGACCTCCGCCGTGCACGCTTCCGCCCACTTGTACGTGTTCATGTGCGTGATCGCGGGCGAATAGATGTGCAGCGTCACGAGCTCGCGGCCGGGCGCCTGGAAGTTCGCCACCTGGTGAATGTCATTCTCCTCGGCCGAGCAGATATACCCGGGTTGCATCGAGATCGTCGCCACCGGGCAGATGAGCCCGGCGTCGGTCATGCGGAAGCGGATCTCCGTCCCCACGCCATCGACCACGCGGAACGCGCACGACACGCCCTGGTGATCATGGATCGGCGTGCAGTGCCCGCTTTTCCAGCACAGCGCCAGCAGCTCATAGTGATCGGAGCGCGAGATCGTGTTGCGCCGATATCCCTTGTCGCCAAAGGTGCACGCCGGCTGCACGTCCGCGCGCGTCGGCGCAATGTCGTGCAGGAGCCGATCGAGGACCCGCAGATCGGCCCGGCCCGAGAGCCCGTCGAGATACTCGATGAGCGGCGCGAGCCGGGGAAACGTGGACTTGCAACAGCCGGTTTTCTCCATCGCGGACCTCCGGAGCGATACCTGAATATACCCGCGCTCCGGGGCGTCGGCGTCGCCGCGGCAAGGACTTTCGGAGGTTTCTCGCGGCCGGTTGCTCAAGGGCGCCACTGGTCCAGCCGCGCCGGCGGCCTCCGCTCGCACGCGCGCGGTCCTGCTCCAACGCCTCAGGGCGCGGGTTTGCGAGTCGTCCGGCTTGGCTTGTACGAGCCGGCGCCCGTCCACCCTCGCGCTACTTGCTCTTGCTGTCTCCCCGCGCGAAGATGCTCGCCACGTAGTTGAGCACGTCGGTGGCGCTGGTTTCGTTGTACCCGAAGTTCTTGATGAGCCGCTGCTTGACCACGTCGATCTTTGCCTGCGTCTCATCGTCGACGACGCTCGAGACGAGGTTCTTGAGCTTGATCGTGTCGCGCGAATCCTCGAAGAGCTTCAGCTCGAGCGCCCGGTACAGCCGCGCGTTGGTGTTGTACTCGAACTTCTTCCCATCGAGCGACAGCGCGCCGATGTAGTTCATGATCTCCTGGCGGAAGTCGTCCTTGCGGCTCTCGGGGATGTCGATCTTCTCCTCGATCGCGCGCATGAGCCGCTCATCCGGCTCCTCGTCGCGCCCGGTGTACTTGTTCTTGACGCGCTCCTTCTGCGTGTAGGCCCGCACGCTCTCGATGTAGTTCGTGCACAGCCGCTTGATCGCGTCCTCATCCGCCGAGATCGCCCGCTGCACCTCGCCCTTGATGATGTCCTCGTACTCCTCCTTCACCACCGCGAGCATCTCGCGGTACCGCTTCTTCGTCTCTTCGTCGTTGATGAGCGAGTGGTGCGACAGCCCGCTCTCGAGCTCGTTGAGCACCATGAAGGGGTTGATCGCCCGGTCCTCGATCGCCTGCCGGCTCACCATCGCGTTGCTCACCTTGTCCTGCACATACCGCGGCGAGATGCCGTCCATCCCTTCCTCGGGCGCCTCCTCCTTCAGCTCCTTGATCGAGTCCTCGGTGAACCCGGGGATCGCCTTCCCGTTGTACAGCTTGAGCTTCTGCAGGCGCGTGAGCCCGGCCTTCTTCGGCTCGGCGAGCCGCGTGAGCACGGCCCACATCGCGGCCACTTCCAGTGTGTGCGGCGCGACGTGGATGCCCTTGACGCGCTGCGGGCCGAAGTCCTTCATGTAGATCTTGATCTCGTCGTCGAGGCGGATGTTGTAGGGAATATCGATCTTGATCGTGCGGTCGCGGAACGCCTCCATCATCTCGTTGCTCTGCAGCCGCCGATACTCGGGCTCGTTGGTGTGCCCGATGATGACCTCGTCGATATGCGTCTGCGCGAACTTCTTGGGCTTGATCAGGTGTTCCTGCGACGCGCCGAGCAGGTCGTACAGGAACGCCACGTCGAGCTTCAGCACCTCGATGAACTCGCAGATGCCGCGATTGGCGATGTTCAGCTCGCCGTCGAAGTTGAACGCGCGGGGGTCCGAGTCCGACCCGAACTGTGCGATCTTGCGGTAGTTGATATCGCCCGTGAGCTCGGTCGAGTCCTGGTTCTTCTCGTCCTTGGGCTGGAACGTGCCGATGCCCACGCGGTCCTTCTCCGAGAGCGTGATCCGCCGCACCTTCACGTGCTCCATCACCCGCCGCCAGTCGCCCGCGTAGTGCCGCATCAGGTCCGCGTAGATCTTGCGGCAGAACGGATCAAGATCACCGATCACCTTGAGCTTCCCGCCCCCCAGGGCCCCCGGTCCGCCCGCCGCCGCCGCGTACCGCTCGTTGAGCCGCGCAAGCAGATCCACCCGCGCTTCGCGCGGCACCAGCAGCAGCGGCTCCTCGTGCATCGGGCAGGGGAACTCGTGCGTCTTGCCGCCCGGCCCGCAGTGCTCATCCAGCAGCCACGAGAACGAGTAGATCGCGCCGTCCTCCGTGCGCGAGTAGTGCTCGATGCCCTTCTTCACCAGCCGCGCGATTGTCGACTTGCTCGACCCCACCGGCCCGTGCAGAAGCAGGATGCGCCGGTCCGTGCCATACCCCTCGGCCGCCGACCGCAGAAAATCGACCAACTGCATCAGCGCAAAGTCGAGCCCGAAGATCGCATCCGCCCCGTTGTCGAACGGGTCGGAGAAGAAGTGGTACCGGATTGTGTCCTTCTTGAACTGGCGGTACTTCTCGTACCCGTGCGAGAGCACCGCGTCGTACAGCCGCTGATACGCGTTGCGCACCACGCCCGGCCTGGCCATGGCAATGTCGAGATAGTCGAAGAACGACCCCTCCCAGTGATGCTCCGCAAAGGCGCGTCGGTCGATCCGCGATTCGATGAGCGACGCCAGGTCGCCTCGCGACAGCGCCTGCTCGCGCGTCTCGCTGCCGGCGTTCCCGGACGAAGCGCCGCTCCCCAGCGGATAGGACGTGCCGGTCGAAAGCTTGGAAGTGAAGTCGTGCATCCGGAGGCTCCTTCCATGGTGTCGCCGCGACCCGTCGAGCCGGGTGCGACGAAGGCATCGCGCGCTCCACGCGGTGCCCGTGCGGAATCTCTTCGATCGACCCTTTCACGCTGCCGATCGACTGCGCTTGCAGAAGGTGCCCGCTGGCGCATCCGCCGGCGGTCGCTGGGTCGACTATCGACCATTCTCGGGCCTGGGGCCAGCCGAACTCTCCGCCCCACGCTCTGGCCCACGCCTGGCGTGCGGGCCTCCGTTTACCAGTACGAATCAAACGTCCATTTGGATTCCACCAAACGGATTCCACGCCTCGCTCCTTTTCAGCCTCCGACCGCCCCTTCCCTGCCCCTTTGCCCACGCCGGCACTCCGTCTCACCCCATACGCTCCGTTCATGTCCTTCGGCCTCTCGCGCGGACGCGATCTCGACACCGCCGGCATCGAGATCCCCGCGGCCAGCCTTCCGCCGCTCCCGGATGACCTGCTCACCCGCCCCGACGCGGGCCACCTCGACATCCGCGCCTGGTTCGCGCACCCCGAGCGTGCTCTCGAGCTCGAAATCGGTTCCGGCAAGGGCACGTTTCTGATTCAGCAGGCTCCGCTCTGCCCGACGGTTAACTACGTCGGCATCGAGTACGCGCGGGAGTTCTTCGACTACGCCGCCGATCGCCTCCGCCGCGCGGCCGTGCGCAACGTCCGCATGCTCTGCACCGACGCCTCCGAGTTCATCCATTGGCGCGTGCCCGATGCCTGCCTGCAGGTGCTGCACGTCTACTTCCCCGACCCCTGGCCCAAGTTGCGTCACCACCGCCGGCGCATGATCCAGGACCGCTTCCTGCACGATGCTCGCCGCATTCTCGCGCCCGCTGGCGAGCTCCGCGTCGTCACCGATCACGATGACTACTGGGCCTGGATGGAGGAGCACTTCAGGCGATTCGCCGCGCCGCCGGGGGAGCGCTTGGGCGAGCCGGGCGTGCTCTTCGACCGCCTGCCCTTCGACCGTGCCGCGTCCGCGCGTGAGGGCGAGCTCGTCGGATCCAATTTCGAGCGCAAGTACCGCGTCGAAGGCCGCTCGTTCAATGGTGCCGTGCTTCGCTCCCGGGCGCCCGCCCCGCGTTGACCCGCTGGCGATCGGTTCTTATGCTTCCCCCATTCCGCGTGCCGCTGGCGCGCGACGATGGTGGCTATAGCTCAGTTGGCAGAGCGCCGGGTTGTGATCTCGGAAGTCGCGGGTTCGAGTCCCGTTAGCCACCCTTTTGCTGCACGGCGTCACCCGCTCGCCGCTCAGTCCTTGTACGCCTGGAAGTAGTAGACGTTGTCGTCACCCGTCCCGTCAAAGATGGGCCGCAGGTACGCGTTCACGCCGTTGCCGTTGAACGCGCCGACTTCGGGCTGCGAGGCGTCATCGCTCTCGTTCACGAAGAAGTTGTCGCGCACGCTCATCCCGTCGCGGCGCACGTACTTGATGTGCTCCGGATCAGCCACCGTCTCAAAGTTCACGTGCCCGTCGTTGTAGACGATGTTCCCTTCCCACGTGCGCGACCCGCCGTGGATCGCCAGCGTGTACGAGCGGTTGCCCGTCGGCCCGTCGATCGGCAGCCAGGGCGACTCCACCGGCTCCGGCCTCGGCCCGAAGTCCGACTCCTCCGACACATAGCTCGGCCCGCGGTTGCCGAACACCGTCTCGCGGAAATCAAACGAGTTCGACCAGAACCCGCGCCGCTGCGTGTTCGGCGGGCAATGCGCATACGACGTGTTGCCCACGCCCGCCGGGTTGCCCGCGCGCCGCGCTCGTGAGTCCCGCGGCGTCCCCGCGAATCCCGGGTCCCACATCGCCGCCGCCGGGTCGACCGCCGTCTCCGGCCCCGCACGCTGATAGCTCTGGTCGATCTTGATCTGCGGGTTGTACTCCGCCGGGCTCACGCAGATCTCCGGCACGATGATCTCGTGCCAGATCAGCACCGACAGAATGTTTCCCGTGTCGTTCTTGCGGCCCTGCTGATCATCGCCCCACGCAATGGTCGCGTTCGCGCGGTCAAGCCGCGACGGCAACGGGTACGTGTCCTTGGTCTGCCCCGCCCAGGTGATCATCCCCGTGACGATCTGCCGAACCTGCGTCGCATCCTTCACCTGCCGGGCCGAGGCTCGCGCCGACGCCAGCGCCGGCAGCAGAATCCCCACCAGCAGCGCGATGATGGCGATGACGACCAGCAGCTCGATGAGCGAAAAGCCCTTCCGCCCTCCGAGCGACGGCGCACCAACTTCGGTCGCAGTCTTGATCGACGCCATGACCCCTGATTCGATGCGCGCACCACGCCGGTTCCGTCCGTCCATCCCGCGCTTAGAGGCGAGAAATCGGCAGCGGGTCGCGCGTCTTCCCCGCCGCCCACTCCTTGAACCTCGGCCACACCACCTGGATCAGCAGAATCCGGATGCACGCCGCCACGGGAATCGCCACCAGCAATCCATAGAACCCCGCCAGCACCGCCCCCGCCAGCGATGCAAACAGAATCGTCGGCGTGTCCATCCCCGTGTTGCGCCCCTGGATCGTCGGCGTCAGCACGTAGTCATCCAGCAACTGCGATATCCCGTGCACCAGCAGCGGGCCGCTCACGATCCACCACCACTCCGATTGCCACCCAAACAGGTTCGGCCCCAGCCAGATCAGCAGGATCGACGTCGGCATCCCCACGATGCCCGCGGCGTACGGCACCAGCGACAGCACGCCCACGATCGGCCCCAGGATCAGCGACGCCGGCGAACCGATCAGCCAGTACGCCACCGTGTAGTACACCACCATGATCGCGCCGATCGTCAATCGCCCCCGCACAAACCCGCTGATCACCTGGTCCATCTGCCCGAGCATCAAGAACGCGGCACTCTTCCGCCGTTCCGGAATGAGGTGATCCCACAATCCGCGCACCTTCCCATAGCTCGTGCAGAAAAAGAAGAAAAAGAACGCCGTCAGGAATCCCCCGAAGACCATGTACCCTGCGGCGAGCAGCCAGCGCACCACCACCTCCAGCGCGCTCACGCCCGTCGACAGCGCACGCTGCCCGATTGCCGGGCCCACCGATTTCGCCCATTCCAGCCCCGCCTCGATCGCCCGATACACCTGCACGCGCGTCTGCGTCGCAAACTTCCGCGTCATGTCCCCGGCCAGCGACGTCGCCTCAAAAAAGTCCTCCTCCGTCTGCGGCAGGACCGGCTCAGGCGCCGCGGGCGCCAGCTCCCGCGCCCGCGCCTCGTCGGCCTCGCGCCGCAGCTTGGTGATCGTCTCCGCCAGCCGGCGCCACCCATCACTCGGGAGCGCCTCGCGCGCCTCCGCGTCGTCGGGCTTGTTCACCGCGTCTGCGAGCCGCAGCACGTTCTGCGTCGTTCGCTGCACGAACGTCGCCCCCTGGATCACTCCGAACGCCCCGCCCACCACCACCGGCCCCACGATCAGGATCGCCGACAGCACGATGATCAGGACCGCCGCTCCCTGCCGGCTGATCCACCTCACCCGCGTCAGCCGCAGCACCACCGGTTCGAACAGGTACGCCAGCAGGATCGCCAGCAGGATCGGCACGGTCACGATGCTCAGCACCTTCCCCAGGTACAGCACCCCGACGATCGCCACGATCACCGCCAGGTCGCGCAGCGGCTGAATCTGCCACAGGCGCATCGTCCGCCAGTCGGGCGGGCGCGTCGGCTGCAGAATAGGACCTTGCGGGTCGGGCATGACGCGAAGCATACCAACCCGACACGCGCCCCGGCCCGGCGACTGCTCCGCGCGCCCCGCCTACAGCGCCTTGCTCATGATCACGCTCGTGTAGTTCGTCACGCCCCAGTCGAAGCGCTCGATCTCCCGATACCCGCGCCGCCGGTAGTACGCGACCAGCTCCGTGTCCGGCTCCGCCGTCGAGAGCGCCAGCTCCTGCATCTTCAGTTCCCGCGCCCGCTCTTCGATCCGATCCATGAGCATCCGCCCGATCCCCCGGCTCTGCAGGGTCGGCTCGACCGCGAACTGTGAAAAATTGCCCACGTCCGGCCGCCGAAACCACCGCGGCCCGCTCTCGGGCGCGCCCCCGCCGCCGCCCCACGACGGCTCCTGGAACATGATCGTCCCCACGATGCGCCCGTCAAGCTCGGCGACGAAGCACTCCCCCTTGCTCACGCGCTTGCGTGTCACCTCCGGTGACTGGTGGCTCGCCAGCGCATGCAGCCCGATCGCCGTCTGCTTCGCGTACGCGCGGTGCAGCAGCGCCGTGAGTTCAAGGATCGAATCACTCGGCCTCAGCCGGCGGATCGTCACCGCCGACTCCTCGGCCGGGGACGCCGGAGCCGGCGATCCCTCCGCTCGCAAGTGCCCGGCATTCCGTGCCTGTTCCGCGCTCATGGCACCGTCACTCCCGCCTCGACGCCCATCGTTGCCGGGTCGATCCACGCCGGTTCGCGACGTGGCGCGATCCTCAGCTCGGCACACTCACCCAAAAACCGCCGCACCGCTTCGCGCTCGCGCGCGCCGATTTCAAACCGCAGGTGATCCCGCACATACGCTCGGGCCAGGTCCGCCGGCCAGCCCCGCTCCGGCGCGCACCGGTCCACCAGCCAGTCGAGCCGCAACACATTCCGCCGGCGCTGTCGATCCAGCATCGCCGCCGCCGATGCGATCTCGGCATGCTCCGCTTCGCTGGCCCGGCACATCCACGCGGCGTACACGAACGGCAACCCCGTCCACTCCCGCCACGCCGCGCCGAGATCAAGCTGATGCGGATACCTCACCGCCGGCGGCGAATCCGTCACCACCTTGTCCCCGATCAACAGCAGCGTCTCGGGCCACTCCGATTCATCCGCTTCCGCCGCCCCGCTTGAGCGCGCCTCCCCCGTTCCGCCCGTCGGCGCCAGCGCCATCCGCTCGCGCGCGTCAAAATCCCGCAGCGCCACGCGCCGCCCAAACCGCCGCTCCAGCAGCACCCGGCACAGCGCCACCGATGTATGGCTGTCGGTGTCGGCGTGCACCGTCGTCACCCGCTCCAGCGGCACCCGCGAGAACAGCCGCACCGTCAGCGTCGGACCGTCGCACCCGATCATCCCCACCGGCACGATCGCCAGGTCCACCGGGCTCCGCGCCGCGTCGATCAGCGACACCAGCCCGATGTCGATCTCCGGCGCCACGCCCTTCGACGGATCACCCGTGAGCATCGCCCCCAGCTTCGCCGGCACCGCCGCGTGCAGCTCCGCCTCGCGCCACGATTCCAGCCCGTACACGAGTGGCACCGTGTTCAAATATCGCACGTACCCGATGCGGATCATCGCGCGCCTCCGTTACGAAGCGCCCACCGTCACCGGCTGCGGCCGCACCTGGTGGCTCGGCTCCACCACCAGCCCCAGCGGCACCCGCTTGCCCCCGCCCCCCGGCGGCGGCAGCCCCTCCTGATCGATGTGCCGCTGGATCGCCATGATCCCTTCGAGCAACTGCTCCGGCCGCGGCGGACACCCGGGAATGTACACATCCACCGGGATGAACTGGTCCACGCCCTGAACGACCGCGTACGTGTCGAACACGCCCCCCGTGCTCGCGCACGCGCCCATCGAGATCACCCACTTTGGCTCGGTCATCTGCAGGTAGATCCGCTGCAGCACGGGCATCATCTTCACCGCCACGCGACCCGCGACGATCATCAGGTCCGCCTGCCGCGGCGAAAACCGCACCGCCTCGCACCCGAACCGCGCCTGGTCAAACCGCGAGCACGCCGTTGCCATCAGCTCGATCCCGCAGCACGCCGTCGCAAACGGCATCGGCATCATCGCCCAGCGCCGCGACCAGTTGATCACGTGCTGCAACTGCGTCGTGAGAAACGTGTCCTGCGGCAAGGCGGCTTCAAGGCCCATGCAATCTCCCGATTCGTCGCGTGCGCCGCCCGACCCCCCGGGGGCTGGCAGCGCCTCATCCTAGTCGGTCATCCGCCGACTCTGCGTCAACGCGCCTTCTTTTCTTCGCCGTAGAACCACCGGTCAAACTCGGTGTCCTGCTGATACGGCTCCTGCGTTTCGATCCGATCGCTCCCCAGGCCCCGCGCGCCGACGACGCGCTCGTAGCACCCGCCGCCCGCCACGGGAAACGACGCCGTCACCACCAGCACCGCCAGCCGAGCCACCAGACGAACGCGCGATTTCGACATGCATCCACTCCGGTCCGCCCCCGACCTGCCATCGTAGGAAGGCCCGGTTCCGCCGTCGTCCGCGCTAGGCCGCCGCCGGCGCCATCAGGTTCACACTCGCCTGCCGGCGCGGCGCCGTTTCGTCGAGCTCCTCGCTCTCGACGCCCGCGTAGTCCTCGCCGAAGCGGAACAGCCGGAACGAGTTGGCGATGACGAAGACGTCCCCGACGAAGTGGAAGATGAGCGCGCCCCAGATGTCGAGTCGGCCCGACGACGCGAGTCCGAGCCCGATGAGCGCGATGACCACCGCCGCAACGATGTTCTGCGTGATGATCGCCCGGTCGCGCCGCGCCAGCTCGATGAGGAACGGAATCCGCGAGAGGTCGTCGTTCATGAGCGCCACGCCCGCCGAGTTGGTCGCGATGTCCGAGCCCGAGAGGCCCATCGCCACCCCCACGTCCGCCGCCGCCAGCGACGGGCCGTCATTGATCCCGTCGCCGACCATGAGCGTCCGCCGTCCCTGCTTCGCCAGCGCCTTGACCTGCTCGTGCTTCTCCTCGGGCAGGCACTCGGCCTCGACGTGATCGACGCCCACCGCCCGACCCACGCGCTCGGCCACCGAGAGCCGATCGCCCGTGAAGATCGAGAGCTTCCGCACGCCCAGCTCGCGCAGCCGATCGATCACCGCCCGCGTGTTCGAGCGCACCTTGTCCTCGAGCCCGACGGCGCCCAGGTACCGCCCGTCCTTCATCACGTGCACGCCGGTCATGCCCTCGATCTTCGGCAGCACCGCGTCCACGTCCCCGCGAATGTCCGGGTTCACTTCCATCAGCCACGACGCCCGCCCGACGAGCACCTCGCCCTCGCTCGTGCGCGCCTTCACCCCGCGACCGTGAATCTCCTGGATCTCACTCGAACCGTCGGGCACGATCCGCGCCTGCCGAGCCGTCGAGAGGATCGACCGCGCCAGCGGGTGGTTGCTCGCCTGCTCGCCGTTGGCCGCGGCAGTGAGCAGCTCCACGCCCTCGACCCCCGGCGCCGGCGCCAGCCGCGCCACCACGAACCGGCCCGTCGTGATCGTCCCGGTCTTGTCCATCACCACCGTGTCGATGTCCGCGGCCGATTCCAGGAACCGAGGCTGCTTGATCAGGATCCCCAGCCGCGCCGCCGCCGCGAACGCCGCCACCGTCGCCGTCGGGCTCGCCAGCAGCAGCGCCGACGGGCACGTCACCACCAGCACCGTGATCGCGATCTCCACGTTCCGCGTCAGGAACCACACAAACGCCGCCAGGATGAGGATCACCGGTACGAAGAACCCGGCCACCTGTTCGATCAGCATCTGCCGCGGCGAGCGTGAACGCTCCGCCTCGCGGATGAGCTGCGTCACCTTCCCGATCGTCGTGTCCTCGCCCACCTGCGTCGCCCGAAGGTCAAACTGCCCCGAGAGGTTCGTCGTCCCCGCGTACACCGGGTCGCCCACCGTCACCTCGTGCGGCACCGCCTCGCCCGTCAGGCTCGCCTGGTCAATCGTCGTCCGTCCGCCCGTCACCACCCCGTCCACCGGCAGGTTCTCGCCCGGGCGCACGCGGATCGTGTCCCCGACGCGCACGTCACGGAGCTTGGCGTCCACCTCTTTTCCGTCACGCACGATCCGCGCAAAATCCGGGGTGAGCTTCACGAGCTGTTCGATCACGCGCTGCGCGCCGAACGCCGTCCGGCGCAGGAACTGGTCGGCGACCAGCAGGATGAACGCCAGCCACCCCGCCGTTTCATACTCCTGGATCGCCATCGATGCGATGATCGCCAGCGACGCCAGGGACGAACTGCTCGCCCGCCCGGCCCGAAGCTCCTTGAACGACGCCAGGAAGAGCGGGAACCCCAGCAGGAGCGCCCCCACGGCGGCGGGGATCTCCGCCACCTGCGGGTCGATCACGCCGCGCAGAAACACCTTCGACAAAAACGTCCCCACCAGGAGCATGCCCCCGATGAGGTACAGGATCAGGTACCGCTCGCTTTCGAGCTCATGATGCGTGCAGCAAGCCGAGGCGGCATCGCCGCCTCCATGGTCGTGCGTGTGCCCGTGGGCGTGGGCATGATCGTGGTGATTCGAAGAAGCATCCGCGTGAGCGCGGACGGAAGCGGCGTTCGACATGCGGGCAACTCCGATGCGTGCTGTTCCGACGAGGTGAGCAGCCGAGAACCGGCTTCGTCTTCCCGCGGAATCCGGTCCAAGCGGCTTTCCACCGAGAGGCCACGATGGTAGCCTTCCTCTCGTCCCGCCCCTCCGCGTCCCCCCGGTTCCTTCCTTCTCAAAGTGCCCGGGCAGCTTCCGATCGCCCGTCCGGGTCGCTCTTCGCTACGCTCCGCACCCCGCCTCGGTTCGATCCGGCTTCGATCCGGCATTCCGTTTCCTACCCTCGTTCCGCGCCCCTCCCCGCCCGATGCCACGCAAGCCCCGTCCATCCAACTCCCGCCCGTCCGGATCGACTCAGGCCGGTCGCCCCACCGTCACCATCCTTGGCCTCGGGCAGATGGGCCTGGTCTGTTCCGCCATCCTCACCGACTCCGACCGCCTCGCCGCTGATCGCGGCCCGGCCTGGTCGCCGCGGGTCGTCATGTGGGGTCATACTCCCGAAGAGGCGGGCGACCTCACCCAATCGCGCCGCTCGCCGCGCCTCCCGGGCTTTCTCCTCCCCGACGCCATCCGCGTGGCCATGAGCGACCAGGCCGCCCTCGAAGGCGCCTCCCTGATCGTCTCGGCCATTCCCGTGCAGTTCACCCGCAGCGTCTTCGAGCGCCTCCGCCCCCACGTCCCGCCGCACATCCCCATCGTCTCCGTCGCCAAGGGCATCGAGAACACCACGCTCCTCCGCCCCACCCAGGTCATCGCCGACGCCCTTGCCGACGACCCCGACAAGCCCGCGCGCCCCATCGGGTGCCTCAGCGGCCCCACCATCGCCGCCGAGCTTGCGCGTTGCCTCCCCGCCACGATGGTCGCCGCCAGCGACGACGAGAAACTCCGCAGGCACATCCAGGATTTCTTCAGCACCCGCTGGCTCCGCCTCTACACCCACCACGACCTCGTCGGCGTCGAGCTCGCCGGCGCCATGAAGAACGTCATCGCCATCGCTGCCGGTCTCCTCGACGGCCTCCACGCCGGCAACAACGCCAAGTCCGCACTCCTCGCCCGCGGGCTCGCCGAAATCTCCCGCCTCGGCGTCGCCATGGGCGCCAGCCCCGACACCTTCTTCGGCGTCGCCGGCGTCGGCGACCTCGCCACCTCCTGCTTCTCCCCCGAAGGCCGCAACCGCACGCTCGGCGAAGCCCTCGGCGCCGGTCGAAAGCTCGATGACGCCCTCGCGCGCACCCGCCACGTCGTCGAAGGCGTCGCCACCACGCGCAGTGTCATGGACCTCGCCCGAAAGTACCGCGTCGAAATGCCCATCGTCGCCGCTGTCCATGCCATCCTCTTCGAAGGGCTCGATCCCATCGAGGCCATCGGCATGCTCATGACCCGGGAAATGAAAGCCGAACGCGTCGGTTGAACGCCCGCCACGCATCCCTCTTTCCTGCGGCTGCGCCGCCGCACGCGTCCCCCCGCGCGCACCTCCCGCCCCGTTTTCGCTAAGCTTCCACTTCGTCGCCCTCTTCCCCGCCTCGCCGCACGGAGCCCACATGTCCGAGCACTCGACGCCCGACGCCGCCTCCTCTTCCCAGCCCGCGGCGAGCCCCAAGCTCACCCCCGAGCAACTCGCGTCGATGTCCCCCGAGCAGAAAGACGAGTGGTGGCTCAAGAACGTCTACCAGGGCGACCGCATGCCCCAGCTCACCCTCCGCGCCGTCCTCATGGGCGGCGTCCTCGGCATGGTCATGTCCGCCGCCAACCTCTACACCACCCTCTCCATCGGCTGGGCCTTCGGCATCGCCATCACCGCCTGCGTCCTCTCCTACGTCATCTGGAACCTGGTCATCCTCACCAGCGGGAACCGCGTGAGCCAGATGTCGATCCTCGAAAACGCCTGCATGGCCTCCACCGCCTCCGCCGCGGGCTACTCCACCGGCTCCACCATCGCCACCATGTTCGGCGCGCTCGTGCTGCTGGCCGAAGTTCCCGAAGGCAAGACCACCGCCCAGATGTACACCTGGGACATCACGCCCCCGTGGGTCGTCGTGGTCTTCACCCTCTGCACCGGACTCATGGGCGTCTTCCTCGCCATCCCCATGAAGCGCCAGCAGATCAATCACGAGCAGCTCCCCTTCCCCACCGGCACCGCCGCCGCCGAGACCCTTCGCAGTCTCTACAGCAAGAGCGCTGAAGCCGTCGAGAAGGCCTACCTCCTGGTCATCGGCCTCGGCGCCGGCCTGCTCATCGGCTTCTTCCGCGTCGGCGACGACGTGCTCGACAAGGTTCCCTTCCTCAAGAAGTTCTTTGACGCCATCCGCTTCCGAATCCCCACCGAGCTCGAGATGCACTTCCTCGATCGGTTCTACCCCGGCGGGCGCCACCCGGCCGGTTTCGCCTTCGAGCCTTCCGCCCTTCTCATCGCCGCCGGCATGATCGTCGGCATGCGCATCAGCCTCTCCCTCCTCATCAGTTCCATCGTCCTCTACGCGTTCGTCGGCCCGTGGCTCGCCAACATGGACGACGTCAACCGCGCCGTCGAGGGGTACAAGCTCAACTTCATCTGGGCCGGCGAGACCATCGTCCTCACCCGCTGGGCCCTCTGGGGCGGCACCTCCGTCATGGTCTTCGCCAGCCTCATGAGCGTCGCCCTCCAGTGGAAGACCATCGTCCGCGCCTTCGCGGGCGCCAAGGCCGCCGGTGCGACCGGCGCCGATGGCTCCTCCGCCGGGCGCGAGATCGAGGTCCCCGGCATGTGGATGGTCATGGGCATGGTCCCCATCACCATCGCCATGGTCTGGCTCCAGTGGCAGGCGTTCAGCGTCGCCTGGTACTGGGGCCTCCTCGCCGTCGCCATGTCCTTCGTCCTCTCGATGGTCGCCAGCCGCGCCACCGGCGAGACCGACACGACGCCCATCGGCGCCATGGGCAAGGTCATGCAGCTCCTCTTCGCCGTCCTTCACCCGGGCCAGGTCGGCCCCAACCTCGCCTCCGCCGGCATCGCCGCCAACAGCGCCTCCTCCTCCGCCGACCTCCTCACCGACCTCAAGACCGGCTACCTCCTCGGCGCCAATCCGCGCAAGCAGTTCCTCGCTCAGTTCTTCGGCTGCTTCTTCGGCACCATCGCCATCGTCCCCATCTGGTACCTCATGGTCCCCACCCGCGAGAAGCTCGAGAGCTTCGCGCTCCCCGCCACCCGCGCGTGGGAGGCCGTCGCCAAGATTCTCACCAAGGGCGTGGGCGAGCTCCCGACGTCCGCCGTCTGGGCCATCTTCATCGGGGCCGCCGTCGGCTGCGCGCTCCCCGTCATCGAAAAGTTCCTCTCCCCGCGCGCCCGCCGCTTCATGCCCTCGGCCACCGGCATCGGCCTCGCCTGGGTCATGCCGTTCCAGAACGCCTTCTCCTTCTTCGTCGGCGCCTGCATCATCGTCACCTGGACTCACTTTGCGCGCAAGTCCGCCGACAAGTACAACATCCCCCTCGCTTCGGGCCTGATCGCCGGCGAATCGCTCATGGCCGCCGCCCTCGCCATCACCGCCACCGTCGTCGGCCTGCTCTTTGCCGGGGCCTGACCTGCCGCACGCTCATCCGCCGCCGCCCTGACCTCACACGCCCCGTCCGCGCACTCCTCGCACGTCCGCGACGCGCGGCCGGCGCGCTCGACGCCGATCGCCTGCTCGAAGCAGCCCGGCATCTCCCGTCTCTCAAACGCCCCTGATCGCGGCCTGCCCGGCGGGTCCCAGCCTCACGCGCATCTCCTCTCACCTGTTACACTCCCCACCCCATGGCGATTCAGAACCTCACCGAAGAACAGATCCGCACCTGGTCCCGCCAGCAGAAAGACCAGTGGTGGCTCACCAGCGTCTTCCGCGGCGACATGGCGCAGCTCACCCTCCGCTCCGGCATCACCGGCTTCCTTCTCGGCGGGCTCCTCAGCGCCACCAACCTCTACGTCGGCGCCAAGACCGGCTGGACCCTCGGCGTCGGCCTCACCTCCGTCATCGTCGCCTTCGCCGCCTTCAAGGTCATGGCCCTCTTCCGCGCCAAGGACATGACCATCCTCGAAAACAACTGCTCGCAATCGATCGCCACCGCCGCCGGATACATGACCGGCCCCCTCGTCTCCGGCATGGCCGCCTACATGTGGATCGAAAACAAGCCCATGCTCTGGTGGCAGATGATGGGCTTCAACGTCGTCCTCTCCCTCCTCGGCGTCCTCGTCGCCTTCCCCATGAAGCGACGGTTCATCAACGAAGAGCAGCAGCCGTTCCCCGAAGGTCGCGCCTGCGGCGTCGTCCTCGACACCCTCTACTCCTCCGCCGCCGCCGTCGGGCTCTTCAAGGCCAAGGCCCTCGGCATCGCCGCCGCCATCGCCGGCTCCGTCACCTTCATCTCCGGCGAAAGCTACATGCGCCTCATCCAGGAAAAATGGCTGAAGCTCTCCGGCTCCTGGCACCTCCCCCACAACATCGACGGCATCTACGCCTGGCTCGCCACCAAGAACCTCGAACCCAAGCTCGCCGGAGTCTCCTTCCGCCAGCTCGGCGTCAGCCCTGCGCTGGACCTCGCCATGATCGGCGCCGGCGGGCTCATGGGCATCAAGGCCGCCAGCAGCATGCTCATCGGCATGTTCGTCAACTTCTTTCTCGTCGTACCGTGGATGATCGCGATCGGCGAGATCAAGCCCAAGTCGGGATCGTTCGCCGCCGGCGACGCCATCTTCGGCCGCGTCCACATTCTCAACACCTGGGCTCTCTGGTGGGGCATCGTCATCATGGTCGCCGCCTCGATGGTCGCCCTCTTCGCCAAGCCCCAGGTCTTCGTCGAAGCGTTCAAGGGTCTCACGCGCCGCGGCAAGGCCGTCGGCACCGACGTCCTCGGGCACATCGAGTTTCCCCTCTGGCTCTCCTGGGTCGGCATCCCCGTCGTCGGCGCGATCGGCGTCGTCATGGCCAACCAGTGGTTCGGCGTGCCCGTCATCTTCGGCGCCACGGCCATCCCGCTCATCATCATCCTCACGCTCATCGCCGCCAGCAGCACCGCCCTCACCGGCATCACCCCCGTCGGCGCGCTCTCCAAGATTCCGCAGTTCACTTACGGCGCGCTCGACCCCAAGCACCCGCCCACCAACCTCATGACCGGCGTCATGTGCGTCGAGGTCGCCTCCAACGCCTCCAACCTCCTCATGGACATCAAGCCCGGGTACATGCTCGGCGCCAAGCCGCGCCAGCAGGCCTGGGGCCACTGCATCGGCATCCTCGCCGGCTCGATCGCCAGCACGCCGCTCTTCTTCCTCCTGTTCATGAACGGGTACAGCCCCGAAGCGGCCGCGCTCGATCCGCGCCACGTGCAGAACGTCATGGCCCCCGAGGGCGGACAGTTCGGCTTCCCCTCCGCGCTCCAATGGCGCGGCGTCTCCGATCTCGTGACTTCCATCTTCGGCGACACCGGCCAGGGAACCCTCCTGACGCCGTCGATCATCAACTCCATGATCATCGCCGGCATCGTCGGCATCATCATGGAGATCGTGCGCATCTTCTCGAAGGGCAAGTTCCCGCTCAGCCCGCTCGCCATCGGCCTGGGCGTCGTCGTCCCGCCCGAGTCGACGATTGCGATGTTCGCCGGCGCGTTCTTCTTCTGGTTTACGCACCGGCTCTACCACGCGCAGAAGGAATCGCTGGGCAACCGGCTCTGGATCCAGACGCACGAACCGATCTGCGCGGGCATCATCGCCGGCGCCGCGCTCGTCGGCATCGGCGACACGCTCGTGCGAGTCTCGCCGCTGCTCAAGTAGTCGGCGGGTGGCCGCCGACGGCCGCGGGCTCCGGCTCGGCGGCGTTCGTTGCCGGACGTGCGATGATGTCCTCCGGCGTCAGGCCGAGCGCCGCCAGGTTCATGACTTCGCCGCACTCGCTGCAGGTGATCTCGCCGCGCTTCACGCGCAGACCCAGGAGCGAGTATCGGCAGCGCACGCACGCCGCGCCCGCGAGCTGCATCCGGATGCACCAGCGCAAACTCCAGTCGCGCGCCAGCAGCGGCGCCAACCCGGGCAGCATCATCGCCGCGAGCCACACCACCATCAGCCCCACGCGGGCCGAAGCGCCCCACCAGTTGTCCGGCAGCCGCGAGGCGAAATCGAGCATCGGCCACGAGACAAGAAACCCTCCGATCGTGACCCCGGCGGCCAGCGCCAGCCCGCTGAGCAGCGAGCCGTCGATCAGCAGCACATGCCCCCGGCGAGCGCGCGCCACCCACGCCTCGCACTGGGCATCGCTGAATCGATCCAGTTCCGAGAACGCCCTGTACACCTTGCTGACCGGCAAGCGCATGGTTCGCTCCCGGCCCAACCGTAGCGTGCCCGGCCATGAGTTCCGCGTGCGGCCCGACCGGACGGGTGGAGGAAGCGGGGGGGCGGGGGGGGGGCGATCAGCGAAGCTTGTCCCCGACGGCCCGCCGCGGGACAACAATTGAGTGATGCCCGATGAGACCCCAGCGTCGCCGCCCGCCGATCCCTCGGGCCGGCGGGTCTTTGAGATTCTGGTGCACGAGCATGCCGACATGCTCGTGGCGTTTCTGCGCTCGCTGGTAGTCGCGCCCGACGTGGTTGATGATCTGTTCCAGGAAACGATGCTGGTCGCCTGGCGCCGGCTGGAGGAGTTCGACCGCTCGCGCCCGTTCGGCCCGTGGCTCCGCGGGATCGCCGCCCACCTCGTGCTTGCGCATCGGCGCAAGGCGGGCGCGCGCCGCACCATGAGCTGCGAGCCCGAGGTGCTCGAGGAGCTGGAGCGCCAGTTCAGCGCGCTCAGCGCCCGTCCCGGCGACACGTTCCGCCAGCGCGTCGAGGCGCTTCGGCGGTGCCTCGACAGGCTGCCGGAGCAGATGCGCGAAGCGATCGAGCTCGCGTACGCCCGGGGGATGATGCTCAGGCAGATCGCTCTGGCGCTCGGCTCGGGCGAAGAAGCCATCAAGAAGCGCGTGCAGCGGGCGCGCGAAGCGCTCGCGGATTGCTTCACCCGCGCGGAGGCTCACCCATGAATACGCCGCCGATTGACCCCGGCTCAACTGATCCGGCGCGCGAGCCCGATGCGGCCCACGACTCGCTCGCCCCCGGCGCAGCGCCGGATGCGCCGCCCGCCGAGCTGGCGCGACAGCAGTTCATGCACGGGCTGCTCGCGTATCTGCATCTCGACAACCCCGCGCGCCAGCAGGCGCGCGTGCGCGCCACACTCGACGCCCTGCACGCCCAACCGACCGCGCCCGCGCCGCGCGTGCTGGCGTTCCCGCGATCGGTTCGGCCCGCGTGGCATGCGCTCGCCGGCGTCGCCGCGGCACTCGCCCTCACGACCCTGCTCATCCTGTTCGTCATTCCCACGACGCCGTCGGCGACCGCGATGGTGCAGTCATCGATCGACGCCGCGGCCCGCGCGGGCGATCGGCGCTACGACGTGCGCATCATGCCCCCGCTCCCGCGTCCGGGCGCGCCCGCGGGCTCGGCGTCGGAGCTGATCCGCGTCGGCGAGATCGATCTGCGCGGCGCCGGCGCGACCGGGAACATCCTCGTCCGCGCGACCAACCCGCTGGGCGATCGCGTCGCCTTCGGGCGCGACGCCTCGGGCCCCTGGACCGTGCGCCCCGACGGGCAGATCAGCCGCCTGAACGCCGCGGGCGCACGCCCGCGCTGGATCGAATTCGGCGAGAGCACCATTCTGCTGGATTCCATCGAGTCGCTCCTGGTCGCGCTCCAGACCGAGTACGGCGCCGAGCGCCTCGCGCCCGAGGCGATCGACGGCTCGACGAGCGGCGAGCTGTTCGACCGCATCCGCGCCACGCGAAAGAACTCCGGCGGCCCTGAGCCGCAGCGCATCGAGGTCTGGATCAACCGGGACACGCGGCTCGCGCAGCGCGTCGAACTGCACTGGCCCGAGTTCAAGCCGCGCGATCGCACACCGGGATCCGGTCCCGTCGATCCGCGCCGCCGACCGGCGCGACCAGGCACGGGCGCACCAGCCGAGTTTGACGACCCGGGCGATCGTCCGCCCCCCCCGCGGCACCGCGACGGTCACCGCCCGCCGCCGTCGCCGTTTGGCCCTGATGGCCCGGGCGATCGTCCTCCCCCGCCGCCGCGAGATGGAGCGGGCGGCTTCGGAGGGCCCGAAGGCCCGGATGGTCCGGATGGCCCGCGTCGTGGCGACCCGCGCGGCCCGCGCCCGCGTTTCCTTGATGGTCCGCCGGACTTTGGGCATGAACACCGCCCGCCGCCGCGGAAGATCGTGTTCGAGCTCGCGCCCGCCGACCCCTTTGCGGACGACTGGTTCTCCCCGGAGGCGCACACGGCATGGGTGCGTGATGCGGGCGAGCCCGAATAGGTCTTTCTCGGCAGAGTGGCCGTTAAGGGACGTGCCACAGAAGTCGGCTCTGCGACTTCTGTGCTCCGGCAGGGTGGCACAGACACAACGTGGCAGGGTGGCACAGAAAAACGTGCCACAGAAGTCGGCTTTGCGACTTCTGTGCTCTGCGATGCCCCGCAGCATCACGGCGTCAGACTGCCTCCCGAGCTGAGCGCCGTCCAAATCGGTCCCTTGCTGCACACAAGTCGCCGAGCCGACTTGTGTGGCACGCTCCCGGAAGGCAGGTTGGCACAGAAAAACGTGCCACAGAAGTCGGCTTTGCGACTTCTGTGCTCTGCGATGCCCCGCAGCATCACGGCGTCAGACTGCCTCCCGAGCTGAGCGCCGTCCAAATCGGTCCCTTGCTGCACACAAGTCGCCGAGCCGACTTGTGTGGCACGCTCCCGGAAGGCAGGTTGGCACAGAAAAACGTGCCACAGAAGTCGGCT
>JBFXBS010000008.1:75464-159723 GCA_050182995.1 Phycisphaerales bacterium
CAGACTGCCTCCCGAGCTGAGCGCCGTCCAAATCGGTCCCTTGCTGCACACAAGTCGCCGAGCCGACTTGTGTGGCACGCTCCCGGAAGGCAGGTTGGCACAGAAAAACGTGCCACAGAAGTCGGCTCTGCGACTTCTGTGCTCTGCGATGCCCCGCAGCATCACGGCGTCAGACTGCCTCCCGAGCTGAGCGCCGTCCAAATCGGTCCCTTGCTGCACACAAGTCGCCGAGCCGACTTGTGTGGCACGCTCCCGGAAGGCAGGTTGGCACAGAAAAACGTGCCACAGAAGTCGGCTCTGCGACTTCTGTGCTCCGGCAGGTTGGCACAGAAAGAACGTGCCACAGTGCGAGTGCACGCTCGTTCGCCCACTCGTCTTATCGGTGCCGCTCGTTCAGCCGCGGGTCGTGTTGGGTTCGAGCGCGCCCTCAAGAAACCAGGTTGGCACGAGTCCCTGTCCCTTGATTTCGATGGCGCCGCGTTCCTCGAATCGGAACTGGTCGCGCAGGAGCATCCACGTCGCGCGGTTCACCTGGATGCGGTCGGCCTCACCCGAAGACTCCATGCGGCTGGCGATGTTCACCGTATCGCCCCACAGGTCATACAGAAACTTCTTCCGCCCGATCACGCCGGCCATGACCGGGCCCGGCATGAAGAGCAGGAGCGAACCGAGCCCCGTGATCGCGATCACCACCCACTCCACGGGCGTCGTCCGTCCCCAGTCGGAGATGACCGGCAGGGAGAGAACGAAGAACAGGAGCGCGCACACGCCGCCCGACAGCGACGCGAGGTTGCAGAAGCGGACGTGCTTGGCTTCGGCCGCCTCCATCCGCGGCGGCACGCCGATCTCGCCCAGCCGCGACAGCCACGCCAGGCCCGGGAGCGGTGGATCCGGCTCAAAGCGATCCTGCGCATCGATGGCGGCCGGCGCCTCCCGGCGATCAACCTGATTCCGTGACGAATCGGGCATGGGCGCGATGCTATCAGTTCGCGCGCGCTCACCCCGCCGCGGGCGGCTGGTGCTTCGGCGTGCCCCGGATGAGGCCCATCCACTGGAGACCGAGGCCGACGCTCGCGGTGGCGAGCCAGGTGATGGCCCAGCCCGTGGGCGGGACGAGCGCGAGCGATTCGGCGCCCGGCGCGTTGGCGGCACGCGCGAGCCAGACCGCGGCGGGGAGCCAGATCGCAGACCCGACCAGCGCGGTCACGAGCCCGGCGGCCCAGGTCGGGAGCGCGAGTCCGAGCATCACCCCGATGATCGACGCAAGGGCGCCGGCGCCGATGACGTACCAGCGGTGCGAGGGCTTGAGGTCTTCCCAGGCGAACTCGAAGGCGTAGCGCAGACTGCGGACAAAGTCGCTTGACGTTTGACGAAACGCCGCGGCTTCGGACTCGGTGGTCGTGAGCGCCAGGGAAAGTGGAACACGCGGCTCGATCGAGAGCGCGCCGAGCACGCGTGGCGGCTCGGTGGGCTGAAAGGCAGCACCGGTGTCGGAAACTGTGGATGAATTCTGAGCAACTCGCTCGCCCAGCGGGCTGGTCAGGATGGCAAGGGCCAGCAGGGCGGTGGCGCCGCCGAGGGCCAGGCCAAAAGTGGTTCCCACGGCGACGCGGTACAGGAGGAACCCGAGGAGCAGACCAAGCACGCCGCCGCCGAGCGCTCCGACCAGTGGCGAAACCCCGGCACCAGGCGCGAGGAGCGGAATCGAAACCAGCCCGAGCAACGCCCCCGACGCACCCGAGCAGAATCCGATCGTTTGGCGCAAAACATGCCGACCGGTTGCCCAAAGTACCATCCCCGCCAGCATCCCGATGATGACGGCGACGTGGGCGATCCACGGGAGCTGGGCCACGGAGTCGAGGACCCGTGAAAGGGGGGCGGCATCCGAACTGTGGGCGGCGAGGAAGAACACGGGAGGGAATTGCATCGGCTCGGTTGCCAAACGGCCGAGAATGTGGAAGGCTTGGAGGCGTGGGCAACCGCGCAAGTGGGTGGGGCGTATGGGTTTGGCCGGCGCGGGGTGCGCCGGAGCGAATCGGGGAAAGGGTCGGGGTGGCGGCGGGGTGAAAATTGTTCAGCAGAACCCGTTGGCGGGAACGGACTTGCGTTTGGGCGCGAGGGCCGCTAGGCTCGTGCGTGCCGAGCGGCAGAGAACTCGTCGGGGGGCTCGCGGGGGCGCGGGATTGGGGGCTCGGGGCGGGTGCTTGGTGGGGGTCCGTGGCGCGGTGGGACGCGCTTCGGGGGTGGGCCCTTCTTGAAACGGGTCAGCCACGGCAGGCGTGGACGTTGTTTCGAGAAGGTGCATTGACGAGTTCGAATTCGCAGCGAGAAGAGGACAGGAGTCAGTCATGAACAGGACGCAGCGCCCGACCAGTGGCCGTTCATCGATCTTCGGCGGCACACACGAGGAAGGGACGCGGTTCACGCCGCGGCGGCTTGCGGGTCGAGCCGGTCGCGCGACTGAATCATGGACGGACCAGAGCGCGTTCGATCACCTCGAGAAGCGGCAGTTGCTCTTTGCGTTGACGCCGCTGGTCGGCCAGGCGGACTTTGCGTATACGACGCCGTTCCTGTTCCGGCAGGTGCCGGCGTTCACGGCGCCGGTGCGGACGGATTACAACTTTGACTTCATGCCGGTGGCACCGACGCCGATTCCGTCGGGGAGCATCATTCCGCCGGCGGGCGCGAACATGCCGCCCATTCCGTTCCTGCGGCTGGAGCACACGAACTTCGGCGCGAACCAGGCGGCATTCCCGCAGTTGCTGGCGATCGGCCGCGGCGCGACGCAGGAAGACGGCGAGATCACGATGCCGATCACAGGGACGCGCACGGTGACGTTCTCGCGCGTGCCGCAGTCGGGCGTAGGAAATGCGATTCTGCGCGCGTTTGAGATGGAAGTGGTGCTGCCCGGGGCCGGCGCGGTGCGCAACGACGGGAACATGCCCGACCCGGACCCGATGCCGGCGGACCAGTTGCTGGCGATCGGCAACATCCGCGTGGAGCTGCTGCTGCGCGGGCAGGTGGTGGCGACGTTTGACGAGCAGGGGACGGACCAGGACCTGAGCGACGCGGGGGCGCAAACGCAGACGATGACGCCCACGACGACGCGGTTCCGTTTTGAGACGAATCTGCCGACTCCGGATTTTGACCAGGTGCGATTCACGGCCGTGGGCGCGGGCGACGCGTTTGACATTCTCGCGATCACGACCGAAGAGCCGCCCGGCATGTTTGCCGATTGGATTGACGAGCTGACCTTTGGCGGGCGCGCGGCGTTTGCCGGCCCGATCAACGGGGCGGTGGATCCGGGCGCGAACGCGCATCCGAATGCGCCGATCCGCCGGACGGTCGCCGAGATCTTTGACAATGACACGGGCGCGCTCAATCGGCGCCTGTCGACGCCGGAGACGTTTGCGTCGGGCGTGCGCGTGACGCCGACGAACTACACGCCGGCGAACGGCCCGCAGATCATCACGGGCCCGGGCGGACCGGCGGACCGCGCGCTGAGCGTGGACCTGGTGGGAACGCAGGCGGTGTCGCTGTCGTTCGTGGATGCGCTGGGGAACGCGCGGCCGATGACGCAGTTCTCATTCGCGGTGCCGAACGCCGGCGCGCAGACGCTGGGCGCGGGGACGCAGATCGAGCTGCTGCGGTTCGGGCGCGTGGTGCGCACGTACGTGCAGGCGGACTTTGACGATCCGAACGTGCGACTGGTGAACGGGCAGGACGCGACGCAGGATCTGTACATCCTCGACACGATCACGGGTACGCCGAGCTTTGACGTTGACAACACGACGCCGCTGATCGCGGGGTTCGGCGCGGCGTTCGACGAAGTGCGCATCTCGCGCGTGGGGCAGGCCGGGACGGACGCGGGCGGGATCCTGATCGATCGCATCTCGCCGTTTGCGCCGTCGATGGCGGAGTTCTTCGACATCTACGGGCGGCCAATCCGTCCGACGATCGAGTCGATCGCGACGGATACGAACCCGGTGCCGCTGATCGACGTCAACGACGACGGCGTGCCGGATTACAACGACGGAATCGGACGGATCATCATCTCCAACGGCGGGGGCACGACGAACCTGACGCTGTATGGCGGCGACATCGTGTTCGACCCGATGCTGGGGTACCAGTTCGTGCCGATCGACGACACGCTGGGCAACTTCGACGATTACGAGGATGCCGGGTTTGGGTTCCTGTTTGATCCGCAGAGCACCGACGGGTCGGTGATCGGTCTGCCGATCGGGCCGGGCTCGGTGCTGGTCGGCGCGCCGTTCTTCCGCGATAATTCGAGCCCCGTGGCGTATCACGGCGTTGATCCGACGGACGCATCGCGGATGATGGAAACGCCGTCGATCTTCCCGTTCCACGCGGACGGGACGCCGATGAACAACTTCGCCGACGGCACGCCGATCAATCCGATCTTCGACCTGCCGCTGACGCTGGCGAGCGACTTCAGCAACCCGCACACGGGGATCACGTCGCCCATGGGGACGAACGTGGGCGCGGTGACGATCCACGGCGCGGTCTTCGGGCAGAACACCTTCGGCGGCGCGGTGACGCGATTCAACGTGGGCACGCTGCTGGGCTCGCTGCTGGTGAACGGCGACATCGGGACGCTGGCGGTGGCGAGCGACAGCGGCATGTACTTCGTGCGGCCGCAGAACACGAACCCGCCGGATGATGCGCGGGGCACGTTCGCGGTGGGGAGCACGATCAACATCCTGCGCACGTCGGGCTCGATGTACTTCGGGCAGCGGAACGCGGCACGGATCACGGTGTTCGCGGACATCAACAACGCGAGTCTCGGGCGCGTGTCGTTCCTGAATTACGCGGAGCTTGAGGCGATCCCGGCGTTCGGCCCGGGCGTGATGAACCCCGAGCAGGTGTGGAATGGATCGGTGCTGGGCGCGGTGGGCGGCGGAGCCCCGCTGCTCTTCGGCGAGCGCGGGTATCGCAACGACACGATCCACGGCGCCGAGTTCGTCAACAACTCGGGCAGCTTCACGAGTGTGAGCGGCGCGCTGGGGAACCTGAACGATCTGCAGGTCGAGGACGAGTTCGATTTCTACGCCTTTGCCGCGCTGGCCGGGCGCACGGTGACGTTCGATGCGGTGTTCGATCAGAACGGGCAGAGCGCGCAGCAGTTCGCATTCGACATTCTGAACTCCGAAGGCGTGACGGTCGCCTCGCAGCAGGCGCCTTCGCAGAGTCCCAACAGCATTCCCGGATCGGTGACGGCGTTCCGTCTGACCTTTACGCCGCGGGCCGATGACGTCTATTACCTGCGCATCAACATCGCGATTCTCGACGGCGGCGCGCAGTCGACGCTCGCGTACACGGTGGGGATCAACGGGCTGGCGTCGGTGGGTTCGGGCATGGTCGCGTTCTCGGGCTCGAGCACGAACTTCACCGAGATCCGCACGAGCCTCGGGTTCATCCGGCACGGGGCCGGCATCGTGGGCGACGACTCGAACGACAGCGCCAGCGGCAACGCGGCCATCGACACCATCGAAGTCGCCGACGACTTCCAGGATCCGCACGGCGGGCAGTTGCTCGTGCAGGGCAACCTGTTCCAGGCCGCGTTTGCGTCCGACGTCATCGCCCTCGGGCCGTACGTCATCAACGGAAATCTCGGCTCCTTCCGCGTGGGCACGTTCTACCGCGTCGGCACAAGTTCCGACCTCGCCGTGCACGGCGACGTGGACACGCTCACGCTGCGCGTCGGCGGGCGCATCGGACTCATCGAAGTGCTCGGCGACTTCGCCGGCGATCGCGACACCTATCTCGGCGGCGCTCCCGCCCCCGGCGGGCCAGTGAACATCCAGACCGGGCTCACGCCCGGTGCCGACGGCAGCATCGGTGAGATCCGCATCGCCGGCGTGATGTACGGCGATACCACCACGATCACCGTCTTTGGCAGCCAGTCGCGCCTGAGCGGCCTGACCGTGGGCGGCGGCATCCTCCTCGGCGCGCCGCGCATCACCTTCCCCGACGGCGGCTCGCTCGGGCCGGTCGATCTCCCGACCATTCCCGACAACCGTCCGGGCATCATTCCCAATCCCAACGCGTTCCGTCTGCCGCTGCTGTTCAATCAGCCGCTGAGCCTGACGGCGGCGTCGGGCGTGAGCTACACGATCACGATCTCGGGCGGGATCGCGTCCCAGGACTCGGCGGGGTCGGTCCTGCTCCTGCCGGTGTTCGGCGCGCCCGGCGCGGCGCTCTCGCGGATCGACGTGACGCTCCTCGGCGGGGCAACGCTCAACATCAGCACGAGCACGCTCGGGAAGCTCGACATCGGCGCGATCGCGATCACGACGGGTCCGAGCGGCGCGACCGGTCTGCCGCGCAACTCCGACATTCTCATCGGGGGCGTGGGCGAGATCGACGTGAGCGGGACCTCAGGCATCACGCAGGTGCCGTTGCCCGGCGCGGGCAACCTCGGTCGCATCGTCAACGCGACGGTCAACGGGGACATTCTGCTCATCGATGTGACGGGCGTGAACGAAGTGGCGATCGCCGGCAACCTCGGGCGCACCGACGACCCGCTGCGGCGCGGGCGGTTTACCGAGGCGCAGGTCGGCGGGATGGGTGCATCGGCCGTGGGCGGGTTGGTCCCGATCTCCCAGACCAACGGCGGTCAGATGGGGCTCATGAGCGATGCGTGGAATGGTCGCCTGCAGGTCTTGCCGCGCGATCCGGCGGCGGCGGGTGGCACGTACGCGTCGTCGATCGGCAGCCCGATCGACACGGAACTGGCGGGCCTGATCGTTCGCTCGGGCAATGTGAATCGCGTGGTCGTGGCCGGCGCGGTTGCCGACGTGATGCTGCTGGACACGGGAGCGGATGCGCAGGGTCAGCCGCTGGGCACGCTGACGACGCTCATCGTGAACTCCGACGGGCTGACGGGCTCGACGGGCTTCGACGGGATCGTGGGCAACATCTTCGTGAACAATGTGCTCAATATCGACGTGGGCCAGGGCCTGCGCGGGCGGACCGATTCGCCGCTGCCGGAGGCGAGCATTATCGCCAACGGGCACATCGGGACGGTGGGCGGGCGGAACGCGATCATCAGCGGGCTCATTGTCGCGGGGCAGATCGGCCCGGCGCCGCGCGGGCTGCAGACGGGCATCAACTCGATCACGCTCAACGGCGGGCTGATCGACAATGCGTACATCTTCACGGGCGAGGTGCAGTCGTTCTTCGCGTCGCCGCTGACGTTTGTGCCGCGTGCGATGACGCGTGCGGACCTGCCGTCGATTGTGGGGAACGTGCGCGGAATCAGCCTGACCAACGCGTCGCTGTTCCGCTCGCAGGTGGCGGCGACAACGGTGGGGGCGATCAACATCACCGGCGGCGCGTTCGACGCGTCGATCATCAACGGGCTGGGCTCGGTGGGGATCATCCGCGCCAGCGAGTTCCGCAACTCGACGCGCACGGGCGAGCCGCTGGAGTATCGCCAGAGCCAGATCTTCGGCAGCGTGGCGATCGGCGGGATCAGCTCGACCGGCGACATCTCCGATCTCGTGGCGATCACCGACGGCAACCTCACGGGGGGGATCATCGCCCGCAACATGACGCGGCTCGACCTCACGGTTGCGCAGCGCATGGGCCTGGTGAACGCGACCAATGACATCCGCTCGTCCACGTTCACCGTGGGCAACCTCGCGTTCCTGCGGACCGGCGGCGACCTGCGCTCGACGAGCATCAACGTCGCGGGCCCGGTCGGGTCGGTCTTCTCCAGCGGGGAGATCACCAACACCTCGATCCGGTCCGTCGGCGGCGACGGGCGGATCATCAGCATCTCGGCCCTGGGCAACATCTCCGGTTCGTTCACAGCCGCCGGGCCGATCTCGTCGATCACGAGTTCGCGCGGGTCGGTGATGGGCACGATCACGACGACGGACCCGACCGACGGCGACCTGTTCTCGGTGTTCGCGGGCGGGGATGTCGGGGCGACGTTCAACATCGCGCGCAACATTTCGTCCATCCGCGCCACGGGCAACATCGGCCGGCCGCAGGCCGCCGACGGCTCGCGCGACGTCATCGACGTCAGCGGGACCATCGCCTCGATCAGCGCGGGCGGGCAGCTCTATGCCGACGTTCGCGGCGGCTCGACCATCGCCTCCATCACCGCTGGTCGCGTCGCGGGGCTCCCCGGGAATGACCAGGTCGGCGATCCGATCATCACCGCGTTCGGCCGCATCAGCTCGGTGTCGATCTTCGGCGACTTCAACGGCTCGGTCGTCTCCTTCAGCGGCGGCATCGGCTCGTTCCGCGTCATCAACGGTTCCTTCCGCATCGGCAACGACGACAACAACAACGGCGTCATCGACCTGATCGAGCGCAACCGCATCGAAGCGCGCGACGGGAATATCGATGCCGTCACCATCGCCAACGGCAACCTCTTCGGCAACGTTCTCGCGCCCGACGGCGACATCCGCTCGGTGAGCGTCACCGGCGCCGGCGCGTTCGGACGCATCGGGATCGATCCGGCCCTCTCGACGACGGTCGCGGTGCCCTTCGATACCTTCCGCAACCAGCTCCCGCCCGGGACGCCCAGCACGGCGGGCTTCGGCGGCACCGCGGCATTCGATGGGCCGACCATCAGCGCCGGCGGCGACATCTTCAGCGTGCTCTCCACCAGTGGCATGTTCGAGACGGGCATCTTCGCCGGACGGAACATCAACTCCGTGCTCGCCCTGGGCGGCGTGAACACCGACGGGCTGGGCGCGATCACGGGCTCGAGCTTCATCGCGGCGGGCCAGCAGATCCTCAACATCCTGGCGCGCGGCAACGTCCGCGGGCTCGACGTGGTCGCGGGCGTGCAGTCGCTCGGGGCCGATGGGCGCACGGGCGGGATCGGCGCCGATGCCGACACGCTCCGCAGCGGCAGCATCACCACGGTGACGGTGCTCGGCGGCAGCGACACGGTGAACGTGGTCGCGGGCGTGAACGCCGGGACCGACGGGCTCTACAACACCAGCGACGGCGACAACTCCGAAACGGCGGTGCCGGGTGCTTCGACAATCGGCCGGTTCACGGTCTCGGGCGCGATCGTGGCGACGACGGCGTTCGCCGACGCGAACGCAGGCACGGGCACCGCGGGCATCGTCCGCAGCACGGGCGCGCTCCCGGCGGATGCGCGCACGTTCTCGGGTTCGACGGCCGGGTTCGTGCCCATCACGACCTTCAACCAGGCGATCGTGACGACGTTCGGCGAGACGGCGACGGTGACCTTCAGCGGGCCGGGCCAGGCTTTCTGGGACGCGCCGAACAACCGCATCGTCCTGATCAACTCCACCATCGGCTCGACGCTGCGCATCACCGCGACGGGCGCGGGCGCCACGCTCACGAACTTCGGCATCGTCTCCAACGATGACGCCGCGCTCGCGAGCCTCATCATCAACGGCAACCTCCGCAGCGCGACGGCGAGCGACACGGTCGACCGCAACTCGCGGCTCTTCATTGACGGGAACGTCTCGACCTTCATGGTGGGGAACGTCGTCATCACGGCCGACGCCACGCTGCCCGGGTCGGGCATTCTGTTCGTGGGCGGCAATCTCAACTTCGCGATGATCGGGACACCGGGCACGTTCGCCGCCCCGGCCCCGGCCAACCAGTTCCGGCTTGAGGTGCAGGGCAACCTGCTCACGGCGATGATGCAGGGTGACTTCGGGACATCAATCGCCTCGCGCATCGACGCCGCCAACATCACCTCGGTCATCGTGACCGGCGCGATCCGCGGCGTGGTGAGCTCGGCGCGCGACATCACGATCGTGCGTGCGTCCGAGGCGATCATCGGCGGGCGCATCCGCGCGGGCAACAACATCTCCACCGTGTTCTCGAAGGGCGCCACGTCGCTGGCGCGCATCTCCGCCGGCGGCAACATCACCAGCGTCGTCTTCACCAGCGATGTCACCGACACGACCATCCTCGCCGGCACCGACCTCGGGACCGACGGAACCTTCGGCGGCGCTGGTCTGGCGGCCGACCGCACGACCAACGGCAACGTCACCTCGGTGACGGTGATCGGCAACTTCTTCCGCTCCGACGTGACCGCGGGCGTGGCCCGCGGCGCTGACGGGTTCATCAACACTGCCGACGACGTTGTCGCCGACGGACGCTCGAGCATCACCGTCGTCCGCGTGACGGGCAACGGCGTCGGGTCACCCGTGAACGGGCAGCGTTACGGCATCGTGAGCAACGGAACCGCGGGCACGGCGATCGTCGGCACCGCGATTCTCGGCACCGGCGCCGTGGGCAACTTCTCCAAGGTCGCCCTCAGCAACCGGCCCACGCCGATCCTGATCACCGACATCCGCGTCAGCGACCGGGCCCCGCGCCTCTACACCGCCCGCCTCACGGTCAACCAGGAACTCGACGCGAGCACCATCAACGCCGCCCTCTCGATCAACGAGGTCCGCGGCGTCGCCGGTCTCCAGACGCTCGTCCCGCTCGTCTCGGGCGTTGACTACACCATCCGCTACGACGCGCCGAGCAACACCATCTTCGTCGACTTCGTCGAAGGCGTCACCACTCGAAACATGGTCGGCATGACCCCCGGTGCGCTCCCCGGCCCGGGCGTCTTCCGCTTCGAGCTCGACGCGGCCGTCCTCCGCGGCGCCACGAGCAACGCCCGCCTCGACGGGAACAGCGACGGCGCCATCACGGGCGGCACCGACGACTACTCCGACGACGTCATCGTGGGCGACGCGGGCGACCGCCTCTTCTCCGGGCGTGCATTCCTGAACGTCAACTCGGTCGTCGATCTCTACGGCCCGGCCAGCCTCGACGTCCTCATGGACGCCAACCGCAACGCCGACGGCCTGCCCGACGTCAACCGGCCCTACACCCTCCGCGGCATCCTGGGCGATCACCCCGACGCCAACACCGGGACCTTCGGGCCCGGCGGCGACGTCGACCTCTTCACCCTCACGCTCCGCGCCGGCCAGATTCTGAACCTCAGCCAGATCATGGGCACCGCCTTTGGCGCCGACCTGGCCATCCTCGACAGCACCGGCGCGCCGGTCTTCAGCGTGTACGACGGTGCCGTGGGTGGTCAGCTCCAGCTTCTGGGCAGCCTCGACCCCAACGCCACGACTTCGTCGCTGCTGGTGCGCGTCTCCGATACCTACACGATCGCCATCCTCCCGCCGGTGCAGACGCAGGCCGGCCCGCGCACCGACATCGCCGGCTTCCCGCCGCTGCCGCTCTTCCCGACGTTCGACCTCACCGACGCGACGACCGCGCCGGGCGGACCGACGGCGATCGGGAGCGTGGGGGACTACTCCGTAGTGATCGAAATCACTGAAGACGGCGACAGCGGGTTCCTGGCCGGGCTGCCCGGGGCGCTTGATGCCGCCGTCACCATCGGCAACGTCCCGCTGCCCATCATGTTCACGGGCGGCGACAACCTCTTCGACACCGCCGACGATCAGCCCTTCGCCGTGGTCAACGACGACAACCCCCTGAACCCGCAGTACTTCGTGCAGCTCTTCGCCGGCCCGGACAACATGCTGGGCACGGGCGACGACGTGGTCTTCGGCGGCAACGGCTTCGGGGTGTTCATCTCGCTCACGGCCGGCGGCGACATGATGTTCGGCACGGGCGACGACGTGCTCACGCTCACGCGGACGATCCTCGCGGCGGCGGCGCCGGTCGATCCCGACATGGGCGGGCCGCTCGAAGCCGTCCCGGTGCCCAACGACTTCCGCGGGCTCGACAACATGTTCAACACGCCCGACGACCTGGCCGTCGTGAACCGCGCCAGCACCGCAGGCGCCGGATTCACCTACTCGCTGCTCGCGGGCGCCGACGGCATCCGCGGGACCGCCGACGACATCGTCACGGGCTCCACCGGCCAGGGCGGCTCGATCTCGTCCCGCACGTCCGGCGTCGACATGATGTTCGGCACGGGCGACGACGTGATCCAGCTCCTCGCCGACACCGGCACGGCCACCACGGTGATCAACGCCAGCCTGCTCCCGTCCGACTTCGCGGGTCTTGACAACACCCTGGGCACCGCCGACGACCTGGCTTCGATCGTGATCGGCGGATACACCTTCACGCTCTCGCGCGGCACCAACAACCGCCTCGATGGGAACGGGACGCCGATCCTCCGGAGCGACGACATCATCACCGGTGCCAACAACGTGACGGGCCGCTATGCCCGCGTGGCCTCCACGCGAACAGCCGGCGCCGACGGGCAGTTTGGCACGGCCGACGATGTGTTCACTTCGCTGGCCGACGGCGCCATCGGCGCTCCGGGCCGGGCGGGCGTGCCCAACAGCGGGCAGGCCGACGTGGACGTGTACCAGCTCAACGGCGGAGCGACGATCGCCCCGGGCACGCGCGTCCGGGCGACGCTCAAGGTGTCGGAGATCGGCGGCAACCTCGGGCAGTTCCGCCCGACAACGCAGACCTTCGGCGCGACCACGTTCGAGAGCGTCATCGACACGCGCGGGCTTGTGCAGTTCGCCCTCTTCGATACGTCCTCGGCGACGGGCATCGCCGACGCCAACCTCGTCGCCGCTGCCAGCCGCGTCCTCGCCATCGGCGGGCAGGCCGGTCAGACCGTGACCGACGGCTCGACGACCTACGGGTTCAACAGCGACGGCGACTTCTTCATGGAGTTCGCGATCCCGGCTCGCATCGACGACCCGATGCAGGCGGGCACCTTTGCCCTCTATGTCCAGGGCGTCGTGCAGAGCGACTACCAGCTCGAAATCGTGACGTCGGGCACCGCTGCCCTGCCGGCCGGACCGCAGATGCAGAACGTGCTCATCGAGGTCACGGGCGGCGTCATCCCCTGGCTCGAGGCCAACCCCTACATGCAGACGCTGCTCGGCGCGGCCGATCCCGCCGTCAGCGGATTCTCGGGAACGCTCGGCGCGGCCAACCTGCCCGCCGCCGAGTACTTCACCCAGCAGCTCGTGCAGCGGCTCCAGGCGATCTTCACGGCCGCGGGCATCAACGTCGTCGTCTCGTCCAATGCGGCTGACTTCGAAGGCCAGGACTTCTCCACGGTCTACGTCACCGGCTCCGAGCAGCCCGCGGCGTTCGTCAACAACGGCACCTTCGGCGCCTCCGAGCACGTCGACCTCTTCAACGCCGACCGCAACGACGACGCGGTGGTCTACCTCTCCTCGCTCAACGTCCTGGGCAACACGGCGGGTCAGGCCGGCGCCGACAACTTCATCAACCAGCTCACGGCCGCCGTCGGCCGGCGCATCGGCGAGCTCATCGGCGTCCGCGGAACCTCGCCCACCGGGGCTTCGCCCAATACCGACCTCATGGCCGCCAACTCGCCGCGGCTCGTCCTGCCCAACGGCGGCGTCTACGAATTCAACAACGCGTCGCGGCCTCTCGCCCGTCCGGGCAGCGGCCTGACCGACACCCAGTTCTTCCTCGGCAACCAGCTCACGCTCCCGCTGCTGCAGCGCATCTTCGGCGTCTGATCGCTCAGGACGACGGACATCTCTTCCATGCTCACCAGGCCCTCGGCTCATCGCCGGGGGCTTTTTCTTGCCTGCGCGCGAAGCCGGGCGCGCGGCCTACCTTCGCGGCATGCTTGCGATTTTCTGTGCCGTGCTCGCCGGGCTCTGCTGGGGCGTGGGCGAGATCTTCACCAAGTCGGCGCTCAACTCACGCGAGATCGGCCCGATGGGCGCCGTGCTCGTGCGGGCGGTCGTCACGCTGCCGCTGGCCTTCGCGGCGTTTGCCGCGGCGCATTGGGTGACGCGGAGCGAACCGCAGGCCTTCTGGCGTGAGCTGTCGTGGGTCACGTGGCTCAAGCTGGTCGTGGGCTCGGGCCTGCTTGCCGGGTTTGCGGGCGTGTTCTTTTTCTACTTCGGGCTCGCGCAGCCGGGGGGCGACATCTCGGTCCTGCGCCCGATCGCGTTTGCGCTGGCGCCGACGACGGCGGTGCTGCTGGGCTGGTGGTGGCTGGGCGAACCGATGACGGTGCGCAAGGCGGTGTCGGTCGTGCTGATCGTCGCGGGGATCCTGCTCCTGGCGGGAGAGGGGCGGCGCGTGAGCAGCGTCTCCGGGCGGCCGGCCTCGACCATCGCGGCTGACTGAGATGTCGAGCGTTTCGCGCCCGCTCAATCCTCATCGTGCGCGTGCGGCTTGTACGCCGCGACGACCTGCGCCTGCACCTGCGCGGGCGTGTATTCGTCGTGGCTGTATTCCATGGTGTAGCTGCCCTGCCCGCCGGTGATGCTCTTGAGCTCGTTGGAGAAGTTCATGAGTTCGGAGAGCGGGGCGACGGCCTTGATGACGCAGACGCCGCCGCCGGTCACGTCGCTGGACTGCACGCGGCCGCGCTTGGCGCCCGCGACATCGGCGGTGATGTCGCCCATCTTGTCGGCCGGGGCGGTGATCTCGACCGAAACGTAGGGTTCGAGCAGGGCGGGGCGGGCCTTGCCGACAGCGTCGATGAACGCCTTCTTTCCGGCAGCGACGAACGCGATTTCCTTGCTGTCGACGGGGTGGTGCTTCCCGTCATAGACGGCGACGCGGATGCCGGTGAGCGGGAAGCCGGCGAAGGCGCCGGTCATGAGGACCTGGCGCACGCCCTTCTCGATGGCGGGCATGAACTGCTTGGGCACGCTGCCGCCCACCGTGTCGTTGACGAACTCGAACCCGTCGGGGTGATCGGCCGGCAGCGGCTCGACGCGCAGATAGACCTCGCCGAACTGCCCGGCGCCGCCGGTCTGCTTCTTGTGCCGGCAATGCCCCTCGGCCTTGATGAGAATGGTTTCCTTGTACGCGACCTTGGTGGGCTTGGTTTCGAGCTCGATGTGGTCGCGGTGCTTGAGCTTCTCGAGGATGATCCGCAGGTGCAGTTCGCCCATGCCGCGCAGCACGGTCTGGCCGGTCGCGGCGACGCGATCCATCACGAAGGTCGGGTCCTCCTCCATCATCTTGTGAACCGCGCCTGAGAACTTGGCTTCGTCAGCGGGGTTCTTGAGCTCGACGGCGACGCCGTAGAGCGGCTTGGGGATCGGCAGCCTGGGCGGCACAAAGTGGGCCGAGGCGTCGGCGTGCAGGACCGAGTTGAAGCGCAGCTCGTCAACCTTGGGCACGACGCCGATGTCGCCCGCGACGAGATGATCGACTTCGATGTGGTCCTTGCCGCGCAGGCGGAAGAGGTGGGCGATGCGCACGGGCTTCTTGGCGTCGTTGTGATAGAGCTCGGACTTGCTGCGCACGGTGCCCTGCAGCACGCGGAACACCGAGAGCTTGCCCACGAACCGGTCATTGATCACCTTGAACACGTGCGCGACGGCCGGCCTGTCGGGGCTCGAGAGGTCGGGCTCGAACATGTGCTCCTGTCCGTCGGCGCCCATCTGCGTGACATGCGGCGGGACAGCATCGAGCGGACTGGGGCACTGGGCGTCGATCACGTGCAGCAGGTCGTCGATCCCCGCGCCGGTCTTGGCCGCGCAGAACAGGATCGGCACCAGGTGCCCGGCACGCAGGGCCTTTTCCGTTGCCGCGTGCAGCTTGGCGGGGTCGAGCTTGTCGCCCTTTTCAAAATACTCGGCGGTGAGCTCGTCGTCCTCGGCGACGATCTGCTCGACGATGTGCGTGTGGGCCTCTTCAACGCTCATGAGCGAGGGCTCAGCGCCGGCCTCGGCGTGGTCGTGGTCGAAGACATCGATCACGTCGGTGTTGTTCCTGATCGGCAGGTTGATGGGGATGCACTCCTTGCCGAACGATTCGTGAATCTGCTCGAGGAGCGCCGGCAGGTCGACCCCGTCGTGGTCGATCTTGTTGACGATGATCATGTGGGGCAGGCCGAGTTCCGCCGCGGCCTTCATGGCGCGCCGGGTGGTGACCTCGACCCCGCGACCGGCGTCGATGACCACGCCGACCATCTCGGCGGCGGAGAGCACCGCGATCGCATGCCCGAAGAAGTCGCCGGCGCCGGGCGTATCGATGAGGTTGAGGTGGCGCTCGCCGAAGGAGCAGAATGCCAGGTGGCTCATGAGCGAGTGCTTGTGGGCCTTCTCCTCAGCGTCATAATCGCAGACGGTGTTGCCCTCGCTGATCGAGCCCATCTTCCCAATGGCCTTGGTGTGGAGGAGGATGCGCTCGATGAGCGTGGTCTTGCCCACGCCCTGGTGGCCTGTGAAGACGACGTTGCGAATGTCGGAGCTTTGTACAGTGCCCATGGGGGTTCTCCTGGCCGGCCGCCGGTTCGGGTTGTGGGGCGGACAAACACCGGGCGTGCCGCGGACGAGACGATCACGCCGCGAGCCGGGCGCCCGCCGATCCCCAGTGTACCGTCTTGCAGCGACAGGGCGACGCGCAATCGGCCGATTGCATTCTGTTCGCATGGCGCGGTGGCGCGCACAAAAAAAACAGCCCCGCGCAAGCTGACGCGCGCGCGGGGCCGGATCTCTCTCGCCCAGCGGGGCGATGAAGCCGCCGATCGGCGGCTGTCTGCCTGAACGGAAGATTGGTCCGTCGATCACGCCTCGGCGTCGAAACTCTGCCCGGCGGGAAGAATGTCGATCACGCGATAGGCGACCTCGACATCGAAGGTGAGGTCGATCTGCGGGCCGTAGGGGTTCTGCTGAGGGAAGCGGTACGCCAGGATCGCCCGCTTGCGGATGAACGCATCCACGACGCTTGCGCCGTTGGCAAAGGGATCGGCGGGCTGATCGGCGGGGAGGGGCTCGGGCGCCGCCCCAAGGCCGCGGCGCGAGGCGAGCAGGGAGATCAGGTCGGCGCGGTCGCCGTCGGGCGTGTTGATGTTCGGGGCGCTGGTTGCCGAGCCGGATGCGAGCGCCACGGGCTGAGCGGCGAGGCTGCCGCGGCGACCGGACGAGAACTCCCCGCCGCCGGTGTCGATGCCGAGCACAGCCTGCCGGCGTGAACCCTGCGCGCCGCCGAGCGGCACGGGGGGAATGAAGATCGAGATGAGGTCGTCGATGCGCACGCGAGACGGGTACAACTCGCGTGCCAGGCGCGATATGGGGTTGATGGCCGATAATCTCCGCGATCGTGCTGCGCCGCCCGCGGCGCGCCCCGCCGTGGTCCGCAAACGTGTCGCGTTCAGGCCACGTGTGGTTCCTCGGCGACATGCAGTTCGCGGCAACCGCCGGCGCGGGGAGAGGCCAACGATTCGCTTTTGCCGGAACTCACTTGCTGCGGACGAACGACCTCGACTATGACCTGCCGGACGGGTGCATCGCGACGAGCGCGGCCGAGCCGCGCGACGCCGCCCGCCTGCTGGTGATCGATGCAGGCAGCGCCCGCCCGGCCGAGCATCACGTGGTCGCCGACCTGCGGACGCTGCTCGACCCGGGCGATCTGTTGGTGGTGAACACGTCGCGCGTGATCCCTGCGCGGCTTGTCGGGGCGCGAGAAGACTCGGGCGGCCGCGCGGAGGGGCTCTGGCTGGGGCCGGCAGGCGGCGACGCGGCACCCGGCGCCCCCGCGCTCTGGCGGGTGATGATCAAAGCCCGGCGCGTGAAGCCCGGCGTGCGCTTCGGGCTGTTCGACCAGGACGATCGCCCCGCGGGCGTGACGCTCCGCCTGCTGGAGCCGAGCACGGAGCAAGGAGAGGAGGGGGGGTGGGTGTGCCGCGTGGAAGGGCCCCGGGCGGCGGAGGCGGCGAACCCGATCGCGCTGCTGCAGAGAGTCGGGCGCGTGCCCTTGCCGCCGTATATCCGCGCGGCCCGCAAACGCCAGCATGAACCCGACCGCGAAGAGCGCGACCTCGACCGGTACCAGTGCGTGTTTGCCGACCGCGAGCGCTCAGGCTCGGTCGCGGCGCCGACGGCGGGCCTGCACTTCACCGACGCGCTGCTGGCCGATCTCGCCGCCCGAGGCGTCCAGCGCGCGTCGGTCGTGCTCCACGTGGGCACAGGCACATTCAAGCCCGTTGAGACCGAGTTTGTCGAGCAGCACGCGATGCACGCCGAGTGGTGCGAACTGCCGGCGGCGACGGCCCGCGCCATCGTGGCCGCCCGCGCGCGAGGCCGGCGCGTCATCAGCGTCGGCACGACCACCGCGCGCACGCTCGAATCGTTCGGCCCGGCGGGCGAACTCGTGGAGCGCGGCGGCTCGGGCTGGACGCGCCTGCTCATCACCCCGGGCCGCCCGTGGCAGAACCTCGACGCCCTCATGACGAACTTTCACTTGCCGCGCTCCACGCTGCTGGCACTCGTCGCCGGCACGCTGCCCGGCGGCGTGCCCGAGCTCCTCCGGCATTATCGGGAAGCCATCGCGGGCGGGTACCGCTTCTATTCGTTCGGCGACGCGATGCTCGTGCTCAACATCCGCGCCGCGACGCAGTGATTCGCGCCGCGCCAGATGCCTCGATGCCGAGTGCCTCGATGCCTTCTTCGGCATCCAACTGTCCCGCACACCGCTAGCGCATCTGCGAAAGCGTCACCGCCGACTGTCCGATCGACAGGAGCACCGGCCCGAACCAGGCCCACCTCGGCGGGTGCGTGCGGCCGACCACTCGTGCCGACGCCAGGATCAGCAGCATGAGCACGAAGGGCTCGAAGTATCGCTGCCACGAAAGCGCCCCGGCCGTGTGCGCGGCGACAAACGCCAGGAGCGCCGTTCCGAGGATGAGAGCGTCGCGCCGTGCAAGCGCCGACCAGAATACGCCCAGCAGCGCCCCGCCGAACATCGCAGGGACGATGATCGCCGGCGAACGCGTCCAGTACTGCTGCGATTGATCCTCGAACCACTTCACGAGGTTCCAAAGGCCCGACATGCGCGACATGTCGGCCAGCCCCGGCGGTCGGAACGAGTAGCTCGTGTCGGGGATGATGGCAAGAACGAACGCGATCGCCGCGCCGATGAGCGCCGGTGCGATCCACGCATCGCGCCGCAGCGCGGGGCGCAGGAGCCCGAGGAAAAAGGCGCCGAAGATGCCGATGAGCGCCAGGATAAGGGCGGGCGTGGCGGGGCTGATGCCGGCGACGTTGGTGTAGTCCGCATTCGTGAGCGTTGAGCCGCGCGGCTGAAACGCCGGGGGCGTGAGCCCGCCCCAGAGCAGGACGAACGCGCCCAGGACGACGGCGGCGGGGAGGCACGCGAGCGCGCCGGCTGCCGCGCGGGCCCAGGCCGCGGAGCGTTCTTCGGCGGGTGGGAGGATGCCGAGGCGTTCAAGTCGCCCGGCCCCGCGCCCGCCCGCCCACGGCGAGCCGTCATGGGCATCGAATCTCGGCCAGGCCCAGAACGCGCCGGCGACCAGTGCCGCGGCGGACCAGATGTGCACCTGCCGCGTGAGGACGACCAGAACGAGCAGCAAGCCGCCCGCCGCGATCGACCACGCGGAGTGCTCGCGACGCAGGGCGATGAGCAGCACGCCGAGCACGCCAAGCCACGCCGCGTTGTCGGGCAGAAGCCAGACGCCGGGTGAGAAGACGTACACGGAAGCGGCGAACGGAAGGACAAGCGCGACGGCGGCCAACACGACCAGTGGCTGAAGCGCTCCGGCGCTCATCGCTTCAGGCGCTCGACGGGGGAGGAGCTCGCGCGGGTGGAGCGGGTGCGTTGCCGCGCTGAGTTGCCGCGCGACCCACCAGGCGAGCAGCCCGAGCAATGCGCACGTGAACGCCGCGCCGGCGACGCGGAGCATGCCGGTCCCGCCGCCGGTCGCGGCTTTCACCGCCGCGAGCACGACGTGATAGGCGGGCGTCGTCGCCGACTCGTAATCGCGGAAGTCAAACCATGGGCATTGGCCGGCGAAGCGCTCGATGGCCCTGAGGTGAAACCGGTCCTGATCGAACGCGGCCTGTTCGCGCTGGCGGCCTGAGAGGGCCACGCCGATCGCGGCGACGGCGAAGAGACCGATCACGATCGCCGCGGCGAGCAAGGCGGAACGCCGGGCGTGTCGGTGCACATCGCTCATGCTCGATTCCCCGCGGAAGATGGGGCAGAGCATAGCGAGTTCGGGCGCGGAGTCCGCGATCGGCTCGCGGGGCTGGTCAGCGGTCGATGCCGGTGGTCGCCGCTCACTTCGCCATGGCCGGCGCGCGCCCGACGCTTACGTGGTTGAACCCCGCCGCGGTCATCTGGTGCGGGCGGTAGAGGTTGCGCCCGTCGAAAACGACGCGGTGCTTCATGAGCTTGCCGACGCGTTCGAAATCGGGGCTCTTGAACTCGTCCCAGTCGGTGGAGACGATGAGCGCGTCGGCGCCCTCGACGCACTTGTACATGTCGTCGGTAATCGTGTAGTTCGGCCCCAGCTCGCGCCGCGCGTTGTCATTGGCGACTGGGTCGAAGGCGACCACCTTGGCGCCGTAGCTGAGCGCCTTGCGCATGAGCGTGATCGCCGGCGCCTCGCGGATGTCGTCGGTCCGCGCCTTGAACGCGATTCCCCAGAAGGCGAACGTCTTGCCCGTCAGCCCGCCCGGCGCGTCCTTGGCCTTGAAGTGCGAGAGGATTTTGGTGAAGAAGCGCTCGCGCTGCGCCTGGTTCAGGTCATGCACGGCCTTGTTCACCGGCGTCGGCACGCCGCTCTTCTCGCCCATCATGATGCAGGCGAGCGTGTCCTTGGGGAAGCACGACCCGCCGTAGCCCAGCCCGGGATACAGGAACTGGTTCCCGATGCGCTTGTCGGCGCACATGCCCTCGCGCACCTTGCCGATGTCGGCGCCGTACGCCTCGCAGAGGTTGGCCATCTCGTTGATGAAGCTGATCTTGCACGCGAGCATGGCGTTGCTGGCATACTTCACCATCTCCGCGCTGAGCACGTCCATGATGTAGATCGGATGCCCGTTGCGCACGAACGGGTCGTACAGGTCGCGCATCCGCTGGCCCACCCAGTCCGCGTCGACCCCGCACACCACGCGATCGGGCTTGTTGAAGTCGTCGATCGCCGCCCCTTCCTTCAGAAACTCGGGGTTGTCGGCCATGCCGAACTGGATGGTGACCCTGGCCGCGTCCAGCTTCGCCTTGATGCGGTCGCGCACGCGGAACGTGGTGCCCACGGGAACGGTGCTCTTGACCACGATGATCTTGGGCTTGGCCGACGGCCCGAGCTTGATGAGCGTGTCGGCGATCCCGTCCGCCGCCGCGTCGATGTACTTGAGATCGGTGTGCCCGCGCTCGTCGCTGGGGGTGCCGACGCAGATGAAGATCATGTCGGCGTCCTTGTGCGCCTCCCACGCGTCGGTAGTGAACTTCAGGCGTCCCGCGGCGATGTTCCGCTCGAGCAGATCATCGAGCCCGGGCTCATAGATGGGCGACTTCCCGCTCTTGAGCTTGGCGATCTTGCCCTGATCCACGTCGAGGCAATACACGTCATTGCCCGTGTTGGAGAGGCACACGCCCGTGACGAGCCCGACGTACCCCGTTCCGATCATCGACAATCGCATGGCGAGTTCCTCGTAGTTGCGGGCGCGGGTGCGGCCCGCCGGTCACAATCGTTCACTCCAACATTCAGCATTCGGCGCGCCGCACCGAGGTTCGGCTTCGGGCGGGCGGCATCGTACCCGCTCGCTTTCATGCCGCTGCGCCGGTCGCGGGCTCTGCACGGTACAGTCGTGGCCCATGTCGAAACGATCCACCCATCTCATTGCCAAACGCCGCCCGGACAAGTACGCGTTGTACGAAGAGGCGGTTCAAAGCCCGGATCTCGAGATTGCGTTTATCGACCGAGTCTTCCGCCGCCTGAAGGGCCGTTCGCCGCGCTTGTTGCGCGAAGATTTCGCGGCTTCCGCACTCATCTCGGCGGCCTGGGTCCGTCGGCATCACGCGAACTTTGCGCTCGCCATCGATCTCGACCCGCGCCCGCTCCGCTACGCCTCCTCACACACCCTCGCCGCCCTCGCGCCCGCGGCCCGAACGCGCGTCCGCCTTCATCGCGGCAACGTCCTTTCGCCCCCTGATCTGGCGTCCCCGGCGTCGCGCGGCTTCGATGTCGTCGCCGCCCTCAACTTCTCCTATTGGTGCTTTCACGATCGGCGCACGCTCGTGGACTATTTTCGTGCCGCGCGCGAGCAACTCGCGCCCGACGGCATCCTCGTCCTCGACTTCATGGGCGGGGCTGATTGCCACCTCGAAACCAGCGACCGTTCGCGCCGCAGCCTCAAAGGCTTCGGCCCCTTCACCTACGTCTGGGAGCACGCCGTCGTCGAGCCCGTTTCGGCGCGGACCGTCTGCAAAATCCACTTCGAGTTCCCGTCCTTGCCCCCGCGGCGAGGTCCGCGCACGCGCCGCCCTCGGTTCGCGCCGATGCGCAACGCCTTCGTCTACGACTGGCGGCTCTGGGGCGTGCGTGAACTGTGCGACGCGCTCAGCGACGCCGGCTTTGTCCGCTCGCGCGTCTTCTGGGAAGGCGACGACAACAAGGGCGGCGGCAACGGCGTCTTCCGCGAGCAGACCCGAGGCACCGCCGACCGGTCGTACATCGGGTACATCGTCGCGGAGAAGCGTGATCGCCGGGCGTGAATGCCGACGTGCACCCTCTTCGCTCCTGACCGCTTTTCCCCCCGCCCCCCCGCCCCCCCGCCCCCCCGCCCCTTCGGGCGCCCGGCCTCCTGCTTGACCCGGTGAGTTGTATATGCAACTATCGAGGCATGAGTACCCGTGCCCGTCCCGCTCGCTCGACCGATGTCCCGGCGGCCGTCCGTGAAATCGCCGGCGCGTGCCTGGCCGTGCGCGCCCGCATGGTCGCCCGCGCCCTCAGTGCCGTCTACGACCGCGCGATGGGCGAGCTCGGCCTCACGATCTCGCAGGTGAACATCATGGTGTCGGTGGGCATGATGGGCCCGTGCTCGCCCGGGCGCGTGGGCCGTTCGCTGCACATGGAGCGTTCAACGATGAGCCGCAACCTGCGCCGCCTGCTCGAGCAGCGGCTCATCGCGGGCGAGCCCGCCGGGTCCGAGCGCCTGCGCTCGATCACGATCACGCCTGCGGGCGTCCGCGCCATCGAAAAGGCCCTGCCCCTGTGGCGCCGCGCCCAGGACGACGCCCGCGCCCTCCTCGGCCAGCCCGGCACCGGCGCGATCCTCTCGCTGGGCGACCGTCTCTTCGCCGGCGCGGCGTGACGCCCGCTCCACACCCGCCCCGACCCGTCGCACGCTGCTTCCTGCCCCCCGGTCTCGCTCCCTCCCGCCTGCTTCTCCGGAGTTGTATATGCAACACACCCCGACCGTCGCCGCCGCCCCCGCCGGCCCGGCACCCGCCTCACCCGCGCGCTTCACCATTTCCGCCGGCGCGCCGCTCATCGCCGCGACCGAGCTCCGTCAGATCTGCCTCGACGCGGGCGCGCACGACGCCGGGTTTGTCGAGATTGATCGGCCCGCGTTGGCGCACCAGCGAGACGACATTCGCACGGTGCTCCCGCGCACGCGCACGCTCATCGCCCTGGTCATGCGCATGAGCCCCGAAAGCGTGCGTTCGCCCCTCCGTGCCGTGGCCAACACCGAGTTTCATGCCGTGGGCGAGGAGACCAATCACGTCGCCAGGCGCATCGTCGACGCGCTGGTGCGCCGCGGCATTCGCGCGGTAAACCCCGGCATGGCCTTTCCCATGGAGGTGAGCCGCGTGCCCGAGCGCGTCCCCTGGATCGTGAGCCACAAGCTGGTCGCCGAGCAGGCCGGCCTCGGACGCATGGGGATTCACCGCAACGTCATCCACCCGCGCTTCGGAAACTTCATCCTCCTGAGCACGGTCTTCTGCGAGGCCGTCGTCGATGCCTACGGCGTGCCCCTCGACGACAACCCGTGCATCTCCTGCAAGCTCTGCGTGGCCGCCTGCCCTGTCGGCGCCATCTCGCCCGAGGGCCGCTTCAACGTCGCCTCGTGCTCCACGCACAACTACCGCGAGTTTCTCGGTGGGTTCACCGACTGGGTCGAGACGATCACCGAATCGGCCGGCCGCCTGGGCTATCGCCGGCGCGTCGAGGACCACGAGACGCTTTCGATGTGGCAGAGCCTCGCGTACGGGCCGAACTACAAGGCGGCATACTGCCTCGCCGTGTGTCCCGCGGGCACGGACGTGCTCGGCCCGTTCGTCCGCGACAAGGCCGAACACGTCGAATCCGTGGTGCGCCCCCTGCAGCAGAAGGTCGAGCCGCTCTATGTTGTCAAGGGTTCCGACGCGGAGACGTTCGCCCGCGCCCGCTACCCGCACAAGCGCCTCCGGCACGTGCACACCGGCATCAAACCCACGAGCGTCGCCTCGTTTCTCTGGGGCGTGCCCTGGCTGCTTCAGCCCGGGCAGGCGGGCGATCTCGCCGCGACGTTCCACTTTCGTTTCACCGGCGCCGAGACGCGCGACGCGACGATCGACATCCGCGACCGGCGTGCAACGGTTCGCGAGGGCCTGCATGGGCGCGCCGACGCGACGGTCGTCGCCGACGCTCGCGCATGGGTTCGTTTCCTGCGCCGGGAGCTTGCCTTGCCGTGGGCGCTGCTGACGCGGCGCATCCGCATTGGGGGCGGCCTTCGAGCCATCCGCCTGATGGGCGCCTTTGGCCGCTGCTTCCCGAGTTGAGTCCTGCGTGGGCGCGCTGCGCCGGGAATAACATGCGTCATGGACATCGCTTCCCGCATCGCCCAGTTTGAGAACATGGCCCAGGCCGATCCGAGCAACGAGATGGCTCACTTTTCGCTCGGTCAGGCCTACATGCAGGCCGCGCGCTTCGCCGACGCTGCCGCCAGCTTTGAGCGGTGCGTGGCGCTGTCGCCCGAGCTGTCGAAGGCGTATCAGCTTGCGGGCGAAGCGCACATCAAGGCGGGCGACACGAGCCGAGCCGCGGCCGTGCTGCACCAGGGGCACACGATCGCCGCGCAGCGTGGCGACTTCATGCCGCGCACCGCGATCGCCGGGCTGCTTCGCTCCATAGGCGAAGCGGTGCCCGAGGAATCCGCCGCGGGCGACCCCGGTGCAGCAGCTTCGGGGGCGGGACCCGGACACGCCGGCCCGGTCCCCGAGGGCAAGATCGTCTGCCGCCAATCGGGTCGCCTGGGGACACAGTTCGCGCGTCCGCCGTTCAAGGGCGCGATCGGTCAGTGGATCGCGGCGAACATCTCGCGCGAGACGTTTGACCTGTGGATCAAGCAGGGGACCAAGGTCATCAACGAGCTTCGGCTGGACCTCTCGCGCGATCGCGACCAGGAGGTCTACGATCAGCACATGCGCGAGTTCCTCGGCATCGACGAGAGCGTGCTCGCCGAGATCGGCGCGCGGAGCTGAGCGATCGTGCCGAGTCGCGTGCTGCCCGGAACTCCGATCATGAAGCCTCTCCTGATCGCCGCCCCAATCCTCATCGCCCTGCTCGCCGGCGTCGTCACCATCGTCGTACTCGGGATGCTCCTCCCGCGTCACCATACCGCCACACGATCGATCCGCCTCGCGGCAACGCCTCAGCGCGTCTGGGATCTCGTCGCCGACATCTCCGGCCGCGCCGCGTGGTCGCCGGGCGTGAAGTCCATCGAGCGCCTCGCCGACCGCAACGGCCACTCGGTATGGAAAGAATCGCGCAGCGACGGCTGGAGCATGACCTTCGAAGTCGAATCCCTGGAACCGCCGACGCGCCTCGTAACGCGCATCGCCGACGAAAAGCTTCCGTTCGCGGGCTCGTGGACCTGGGAGGTCACACCCGAGCCCGCACGCTCCGGGAGCGACAGCGAAGGCGCGGACGCGCACGCCGGCACTCGCCTCCGCATCACCGAGCGCGGCGAGATCAGGAGCGCCCCGTTCCGCTACTTCGCCGCCCTCGGCGACATGTCCTCCACGATTCAGGGTGTCCTCACCGGCACCGCGTCGCACCTCGGCGAGCCGGCACGCATCGAGCCCTGAGCGACCGGATCTCAACTGAGCGATCAGGTTTCGCCAGATTCACATGACGCCGGAACTTCGCTCGACAGCCCTGAAAACCGAGGTATACTGAAGCTGGAGTGTGTCGGTCGCCGCGCGTTCGCGGCCGGTGCGGCCCGAAACGCCGTCCCGCCAGAGCAGGGAGGTCGGATGAGACTTTTGATCGAATTGGTGCTCCGCGTTCGCGCGGCCGTTGCGCCTGCGCCGGTGCCTGTGCCCGTCCGTGCCTCGCGCTGACGCCGCGACACCCGCTCCTCAACCCAGTGAAGGATGGGGCCTGGTTGCCGCTCGGCAGCCAGGCTCTTTTTCCATTCCGAGCCCCCGGCTCGACGTGCCTGCGCGGCCGCTCGATACCATCCGCCGTGCCCACCTCTGGCGATCCACCCGCCCACCAGCCTCACCCCGAGTCCGACGACGCGGCACTCGTGGCCCGCATACGGGGGCCAGGCGAAGGAGCCAAGGCCGACCCCGAGGCCCTGGAATCCCTCCTCCGGAGGCACCAGGACCTGCTCTTTGCCACCTGTCAGCGCATGGTCGGCCCGCGCGACGCGGCCGATCTCTGCCAGACCGCCCTCGTAAAAATCATTCAGGGTTTGTCAGGGTTCGATGGCCGGGCCCAGTTCTCGACCTGGGCGGTGCGGATCGCGATGAACGCCTGCCTGTCGCACCTGCGGGCGGAGCGGCTCCGCCGGCACGCCGCACTCCCTGATTCAGAGGAGGTGCTCGCGGGCGCGGGCTCAAACCGGGAACCGGCCTCGACTTCGAACGTCCAAGACCCCGTGGAGCGGCGTCGGCTGCTTCGTGCGTTGGACCGGCTTGACGGCGAGCAACGGGCGATGATCGTCCTGCGTGACGTGCAGGGGCTCGATTACGCCCAGATCGCCGCGGTCCTCGAGGTCGCGGAAGGGACGGTCAAGAGCCGTCTGTTCCGGGCCCGCGAGGCCCTTCGGACGGCAATGACGGCGGTGCTCAAGGACGACGGCGTGAACTCATGAACGTGCGTGCGAACATCCCCGCTGACGACGCCCTCGCGGCGCTGCTCGAAGACCTCGTGGAGGGTCGGGCCCTTGCACCGTCGGGGCAGGCGCGCGTGGATGCCGCCCTTGCCGCCGACCCGGCACTGGCGGGGCGACTGAGTGCCATGCGGGCGCAGCGCGCCGTGCTCGTGTCGCTGCGGCACGCGCCGATCCAGGCCCCGGCCGACCTGCTCGCCCGCGCGCAATCGGCGCTGGAGCGCGAGGAGCGCGAAGCGCTGCTGGGGCTGGCCGCCAGCGAGCACCGCACCGCCGGGAGCATCCCCGCGTCGCGCGTCGAGTTCACCGGGCCGGGCGTCCTGGCGCGATTGACGCCGGTCGTGCGCGTGCTTCGACCCATCGCGGCGGCGGCGGCGATCATCCTCGTCGCCGGGCTTTCCTTGTGGGGTGTCCGCACGCTCGTTCAGCGCGCGTCCGACACGCTTGCGAAGTCCTCGGATCCTGATGTCGGTCCGATCGAGGATCACGCGATCACGCCGGAGCTTGCGCGCAATGACCTGCCGGCGGCGCCCGCGCCGGGGGAGACGCTTGCCGGCACCGACGCGCCGGGTTCACCCGCCGAGATCGACACGCCGCCCGCCCCGACGATCGTCGCGGCGGAGCACCCCTTCGGCATGCCGCTGGACCGGGCGCTCGCGCTCGCCGGCGAGGGTCGCCTCGTGATCCGCATCCGCGCGGCCGAGGAAGGCGTGGCGCTCACGATTCTCGAGAACATGCTGGCGCGCCCGCGGGCCGATCGCGCGGTGGCGCGCGTGAACGATGCGTGGGCAGGGCCCATGCTCGCGATCCTCTCCCCGCGAATCGAGCCCGATCCTCTCCCCGACTCGATCCCGCCCACCACCGTCGCCGGCAGCGACCCCAACGCACCGGGCACGGCTGCACCCGCACACGCGCCGGGGAACCCGCTCCCGTCGTGGCGGCTCGCCGGGGCGCCCTATGCCGTGCACTTCAACCCCGGCGAGCGCACGCTCAAGGCGCTGCTGGGCGTGCTCGCCCCATCCGGCAGCGGGCTTCGCGCGAGCCTTGATGAAGCGCCGCGCAGTCTCAAGGAAGAACTCGGCGCCGACCCCGACCCCGCCGCGATCCTCTGGTGGAGCAACCCCACGCTGTGGGATGCGCGCCCCTCGGCGGCGATCGTCATCGAGACTCGCTGAGCGCTGCACCACCCGCCTCAGCCGACCTCGCGCCGCTGGAAGAGCAGCACCGCCAGCGACAGGTAGGTCGTGAGCTGCACGAGCGAGTAGACCGTCACGAGCCCCAGGTGACCCGCGGGGACCGGCCGGTTCTGCGTCACGGCATCCGAGAGCCAGAAGAACTGCATGTTCGGCGTCATGCCCCACGCCAGCAGCGCGGGGACGTTCAGGCGTGTCGGGGCGCCGAAGAGGTAGTCATCCTTCTGCGGCGGGCGCTCGACGCGCACCGGGTTCGCGCCGACGTTCTGCACGGTGAGTTGCCGCGTCGTCGCGCGGGTGATCACCAGCGCGCCGGGCGAACCGGGCTTGAAGTACGTGCTCTCGTCGGCGATGTCGCCCTCAAAGGGCGCGAACGCGGGGAAGGGCATCCCGATCCCCTCGGGGCTTGGGCCGTACAGGAACGGATCGCCCGCCTTGATCGCGCGGTTGGACGTGCTCTTGAGCGTGATGAAGTAGATGTCGCCCATCTCGGCGAATGAGGCGCGCGTGTCGCGCTCCGGCTTGGCCGTGAGGATCTGCCCGATGAGGTCGGGCTGGTACACGCGCCGGCCGATCAGATGGTTCGAGAGCAGCCCGATCACGAACGCGCCGAAGCAGACGACGATGGTCATCACCTGCCCGAGGCGCGTGCTCGCGGCGGTGGCGATCCCCGCCAGCACCATGAGCGCCAGCGACATCCCGATGCAGGCGACCAGGATCTGCGGCTTGAAATCCCGCGACGGGTTCTGCCAGTGCCAGTCCTTGTCCAGCAGCAGCATGAACACCCACGCCAGGAACATCAGCGGGCAGAGCAGCAGGGACGCTGTCTGCCCGAAGTGCCACCCGTACATGAAGTTGCCCCACGTCCCGACAAAGACCGAGATCGCCACGGCGGCCAGTCCGAACGCGACGGTCACCGTGTCCACTTCGTCGCGGGCCGTGGAGAGCACGCCGTGACGGATACCCAGTTGCAGGAAGAAGATCATCGTGAGCACGGCGAGGAGCAGGGCGCCGGCGATGCCCAGGTACTTGCCGATGATGATCGCCGCCCGCGGCACGGGCTTGCTCACCACCGTGAGAATCGTCTTGCGCTCGATCTCACGCGAGATGGCGGCGGTGGCGATGAACCCGGCCAGGAGCGTTCCGCACCCGAAGACCGTGGCAAGGGAGATTTCGAGGAGCAGCTTGTTGTCGCCGCTGACTTCGCCGGTCTCGGTGTACCCCAGTGAATAGCCGGTTGAAGAGGTGTTGAACGCCTGGAGCAGCCCGGCGATGGCGATCATGAGGGCGTAGATGGGCTGGCGGACAGCTTCGAGGAACGTGGTGCGCGCGATGGGGAAGATGAGGGTGAGCATGCAACGCGACGTGGAGGGTAGTACGCCGCGAGCGCCGGGCGAGGTTGGTGCAATGCCCAAGGGCGGAAGCATGCCCGCCGCGATGCGCGCGCGTCCGCGGGCGCCCGGCCATCGAGCCTTTCGGCGTGGCGGTCGAAGCGCCGCTTGAGCGGACAGCAGCTATCCGCGGCGGAATTCCTCGGCCGCGAGGCGCTGCTCGTCGAGCATGCCGGCGAATCGATCCGCCTGTCGGCCCATGCTGACGCCGATGACGATGAGCATGATGCCGTCGAGGGCGGCGACAAGCGCGAGCTGTCCCATTGAGCCGGCAATGCCTGGGCGGATCGAGCCTGTGAGGCTGAGCGAGGCGGCGAGGCCCGATGCGCCCGCGACGGCGAGGGCCGCCCATCCTGCGCGTTTCGACCAGCGCCGGCAGGCGCTGCCCGGCCCCCATGCGTCGATCATCGCGCGCATCACGCGCGTGGGCATGCCCGGGCTGCTGCCGGGCAGGTCGAGTGCGCTGATCGGCGCGCGTTGGTCGCTGTTGCTTTCGGCGGCTCGGCGCGCTTCGCCGATGCGGTACGCCGTGAGCGTGACGGGGATGAGCGCGCCCATGACGCCGGCGAGCACCGCGCCCCCGGCGATGAGCGGGAAGTGGACGTGGGAGGGCTGCTGATCGACAATGGCGATCAACCCGCCCGCGAGCGCGCCGATCCCGATGAGCGTGAGGAGCCACTGGCTGCCGAGGAGGGCCGTGCGGGCGATGCCGCGGGGTGCACAGATGCCGATGGCAGCGCCGATGCAGCCCCCGAGTGCGCCGAGCCCACCGCCGCCGATGCCGCCGATGAGTCCTGCCGCCTGTTCGGTCCACCAGGGGGTCATGGTGCGTCTCCTGTGCTCGAGGTGGGTGGATCTTGACGCGCGGCGGGAGGTGACGTGCGCACGAGCTCGCGCACGGCCCGTGCCGCGCTGGTTGAGATTTCGCCGCGTTCGACGAGTTGGGCGAGCAGCTCGCTGAGCGGGTCGGGCGCGCGCCCGGCGCGCAGTTCGAGCACCCGCGCAATCACCTTGTCCAGCCGCCCGCGGATCGTCGGATAGCTGACGCCGTAAGCGGCGGCCAGGTCTTTGAGCGACCCCGACTGCACGACCAGCTCGGCGATGAAATCGAGATCCTCGCGGGGGAGGCTGGTGAGGAGGTGGGGGGGGTTGTTTCGAGAATCGAAAGACACGTTAAATAAAATGACACGTATTTTCGATTTGTCAAGTACAACTTTCGATTTTCGTAATCAGCGAAACTGCCGCTCGATCAGTTCGGCGGCCACGGATGCACCGTCTTCAGCCTGCAAGGCTGATCCCATTCTGGCTGCAGCGGCGGCGACAGACGGGTCATTCAAGGCCCGGTCGAGGGTTGCGGCGAGGGCAGCGGGGGAGAAGTGGCGGCGCTGAAGCGAGATGGAGGCGCCGAGGCGTGCGGCGCGGGCGGCGTTGTCAAACTCGTCATTGGCGACGGGGATGATGACGGTGGGGCGACCGGCGCGGAGGCCCTGGGCGGTGGTGCCGATGCCGCCGTGGTGGACGGTGCACGCCGCGCGGGAGAGGAGCGCGGAAAAGGGTGCGTAGGCACAGGCGAAGAGGCCGGGTGGGAGGGTTGCCGGGTTGGGGTGGGCGTCGGCACCGGTGAGGAGCACGGCGCGTCGGCCGAGGCGTCGCGTGGCGTCGGCGGCGACGTCGAAGAAGGCGCCGGCGTGGTGAACGACGCTGGTGCCGAGGGTAAAGACGATGGGTGGTTCGCCGGCGGCGAGGAACTGCTCGAGAGCGGGGTCGAGGCTGGGGGAGTCTTGCTGATCGAACCACGAGAAGCCGCAGATGCGGCCGTGCGGCGGGTCGTCGGCGACGGAGGGACGGAAGTGGGAGGACCAGAGGCCGAGGTTGAGGTCGCCGCCGAGGAATTCGCGGCGCAGGCTGCGCCGCACGGGCGGGAGGCCGATGATGCGGCGAGCGCGATTCACGGGCGGATCGAAGACGAAGCGCGTGCTGAAGCGCTGGAGCTCGACGACCGTGCGGACGAACCATCGCGGCATGCGTTCGAGGCGCGGCGAGATGGTCGCCGGATCGACGCGCGAGAACCAGAAGATGGGCGCGAGCACGCCGACGACCTGCGGGACGCGTGATTCCTCGGCGGCCCAGCCCGCGCCGAAAGCGATGAGATGCCGCACGACCAGGTCGATCCGGCGATCGCGGATGAGGCGGCGCGCGGCGTGGAACATTTCGGGGGCGCGAAGCTCGATGAGTTCGCGCATGACGTGGCGCGGGCCGCGCGTGGCGTGAATGAGCCCGGGATGGCGGATCGCGGCGAGGTACTCGGCCTCGGTGCCGATGGTCTCGACTTCGAGCCCGGCGGCGCGGGCGCGGGCGGCGAAGTGCGGATTGAGAAGGAGCAGGGGCTCGTGCCCGCGGGCCTTGAGAGCCCGGGCGATGCCGATGTACGGATGGATGTCGCCGCCCGACCCGATGGAGCAAAGGAGGATGCGCACGGGGGAGCAGAGATGGAGAGGCGCGCACGGCGTCGCCCGGGTGGGCAGACGCGCGTCAGTTCTTGGAGGGGGCGAGCGAGCGCGGGCGCGGAGCGGCGGGGTCGCTGGGGTTCACGTGCACGGTGCGTCCGCGATAGAGCACGATGCCGTCGGCGAGGGAGTAGAGGGTGTTGTCGCGGCCGACGCGGACGTTGAAGCCGGGCTTGAAGGGCGTTCCGACCTGGCGCACCAGGATCGACCCGCACTGGGCGATTTCGCCGGCGAACAGCTTGACGCCCCGGTACTTGGGGTTGCTGTCGCGGCCGTTCTTGGTCGAACCCTGTCCCTTTTTGTGTGCCATGACGACGGCTCCGGGCGAAAAAAAGCGGCCCGGAAAGTGCTCCGGGCAGGGCGGGAAGTGTAGACGGATGGGGAGGCCGGGTCGAGCGAGGCGGGTGCTTGGCGGACAGGGCGAGCGGGCGGATGGGCCTAGCGCATGATCCACTGCTGGCCTTCGACGTCGATGGGCTTGTCGCCGCGGCCGGTCAGCTCGCCGCCGGGGGTGTAGGTGACCATGAGGGTCTTGCGGAGGACGGACTTGGCCTTTTTGGGGTCGCTCGCGTCCTGGCTGGGGAGATCGATGGTGGCGGTCTCGCCGCTGAAGCCGGCGGCGTAGACGACCATCTTGCGAGGGTCGAGGCTGCGGAGGGACCAGATGACCAGCCCGCGGCGGGCGTTCTCTTCGCCGTTGAGGAGGGACCCGATCATGGAGATCTGGTCCTGCAGGGCGGGGTCATTGATCTTGTCGAGGAGGGCGGTGGTGACCTCGCCCGGGACGTCGTTGCCGGCGCGGACGGGCCTGCCGCCGAGGGCGAGTTCGAAGGATGGGGCGAAGAGGAGGTCCTGGCCGGACTTGTTGGTGACGGTGTAGGTCATGTAGGCGAAGGCCTGGGGCTCGCCCTTGACGTCGTAGCTGGTGACGCGCATGGGGCCGAGGTCGACGCGGAGCTCCCAGCGCGAGGGGATGGGGTTGGGCTCGGGGGCCAAGCCGGTGAGGCCGGCGAAGGTGGCGAAGGCGAGCGCGGGAATCGCGAAACGTGCAGGGCGGATCGGCATTCCGGAAAACTCCAGGTGGTCCCGGGATGATCCGGGCCGGTGTGCGGGGTAGTCTACACGTCTTTCGCGGCCCATCCAAGCCGGTTCCCGGAAACGAGACGATGTCCACCCAAGACCCACCGCCGAGCCTTCCGGAGCGCGGCCCTGCCCGGGGTTTGGGGCCGGCGCGGTCGGGATCGGAGGGCGGGCCGACGTTTGAGGTGGTGCGTGCGGAGGGCCCGCTGAGGCGAGCCGCGCTGGCCCAGTTGCTGGACCGGCCGGCGGATGAGACGGTGGTGATCGAGTTCGAGCGGCAATCGGCGGTCGAGGGGACGAACCTGGATCGGCTGTGGGTGACGCGGGATCGGGCAAGCGGGCGGGTGGGGCAGTCGTGCCTGGCGATTGTGAACCCCGGGCGGACGGCGGTGCTGCTGGTTTCTTCCGGGCCGATCGGGTCGGTGGGCCCGTGGGGCGGGCGAGGCGGGAGCGCGGCGACGCGCGGACAGCGCGTGGCGTTGATCGAGGCGGCGTGCCGGGAGCTTGCGGCGGGCGGGGGCGTGGTGCTGGCGCAGGCGCTCATGGAGCCGACGGAAGCGCACCTGATCGAGGCGTTTCTGGGAGCGGGGTTTGTTCGACTGGCGGACCTGGCGTACATGCGGCGGCCGCTGGCGCGTGGGATGTCCGCATCGGTGGCCGGGGGGCCGTTCCCGGCGAGCGTGTGCGTGCGGTCGCTGGCGGAGTTGGCGCGCGATGAGACGATCGGGGAGGACGGTGCGGAGCGGCTGCTTCGGGAGGCGCTGGAGGCGTCGTACGTCGGCACGCTGGATTGCCCGGCGCTGTGCGGGATGCGCTCGCTCGACGACGTGATCGTGTCGCATCGAGCGGTGGGGGAGTATGACCCGGGGCTGTGGTTCCTGCTGCTGGAGGGCGGGCGTGCACTGGGGTGCGTGCTGCTGAGCCCGAACGCGGGGCCGGGGACGGTGGAGCTTGCGTACCTGGGACTGGCGCCGGCGGCGCGAGGGCGCGGCTGGGCGTCGGGGCTGCTGCGGCTGGGGCTTGCGCAGTTGGGGAGCCGCGAGGAAGCGACGATTGCGTGCGCGGTGGACCTGCGGAATCATCCGGCGCTGGAGCTGTATCGCCGCGCGGGGTTCAAGCGATTTGCGTCGCGGACGGCGGTGGTGCGATCGATCGGTGCGCAAGTCGCGTGAGGATCGCGGGTTGTCGCGGACGGCGCGAAGCGGCGCGAGTTTTGCACCGGCGCGCGCGGGTCTTTGCGCATGAGGCGTGGAGAAAAAAAAGTGAGCGCCTGTGCGCGTCGATGATTCCCGATCACCCCGTGCGATGTGGAATGTTTTTTGGGAGCGCGCCCACTCGACGAACAACAAGATCGTGTTATCCTGTGCCGCCGGTCACGGACTCACGACCGGATGCACCGTCCTCGACCGACCGATCGCTCGCGACGCCTGAGGCGTCAACGACCGATGCGGGGCGCTCGAAACGGTGTTCACAGCGAAGCACGGCGGCTCTTCTCGGTTCTGACGCTCGCCCGGCTCATTCGATCCGAGCTGAAACGACAACGGAGGCAGGAGCGGTGACGCGGGCTTTTCCAGGGCTCGCGAGGCGCGATCGGTGCGCGACCGCTGTTCTCCGGGGATCAGATCAGCGGCGAAAAGCCAGGCACCTTCCGGCCACGAGCGCGGGGCGCGCGAGGCCACGAGTGGGGCACCTTGAGCACGATCCTCGAACACGGTCCAGCGATCGGCGCGGCGGGCTTGGCGCAGAGCGACGCCGGGGACGAACGGTTTGCACGGCGCGTGCTCGAGCGCTTCGGCCCGGCGCGCACCGAGCGCTACTTCGGCGCCTGCGTGCGGTCGAACTGGGCGGACGACGTGCTCGTGGTCCGGGTTCGGAGCGCGTTTGCGGCGTCGCTTCTGGGCGGGCCGGGACGGGCGGCCCTGGGCGCGCTGGCGCAGGAAGCGTGGGAGCGGGTGCCGGCGGATGTGCGGCTGATGGTTGAAGAGCCCGGCCCGCGGGCGAGGGCCGAGGGCGCCGAGGCGAGGGCCGGCGGGCGCGAGAGCGGGGCGCCGGTCGCGCGGGCGATGGCGCGTCGGATGGTCGGTGCCCGAGCGCGGAACGGCGGCGGGCCGCTGGCGCAGTTCGCGCTGGCGCGGTTTGTCGTGGGGCCGTGCAATCGGCTGGCGTTCGAGGCGAGCGTGCGTCTGGGGTCGCTCGGCGGGACGAGCGCGGATGGACACTCCGGCGAGCCGGCCGAATCGAGACATTTGAGCGCGGGGATGGCCCGGGCGACGCCGCGGCCGCGCGGGTGCTCGCTGGTGGTGCTGCACGGGCCGTGCGGGCTGGGGAAGACGCACCTGGTGCACGGGACGGCGCTTCGGCACGCGCAGGTGCAAGCCGGGGGCGCGGGCGTGCAGGGAGAGCGAGGGATCGGCGCGGGCCCGGCGATCGTGATGAGCGGAGAGACGTTTGTCGCGGAGTACATCGGGGCGATCCGGTCGGGCCGGATCGACGCGTGGCGCCGGCGCGTGCGCTCGGCGGACCTGTTCTGCCTCGACGATGTTTCGGCGCTCATTGGTCGGGTCAAGACGCAGCAGGAACTGGTGTACACGCTCGATGCGCTGGCGGCGCGCGGGGCGGCGGTGTGCGTGAGCGCGCCGTGCTCGCCGCGGGAGCTGCGCGTGGCGCCGGGGGGCGGCGGCAAGCCCGGGCTCTCGGAGGCGCTGATCTCGCGGCTGCTGGCGGGGATGGTGGTGCGTCTGGAGGCGCCCGACGTTGCGACGCGCGAGCAGATTGCGCGCTCGGCGGCGATCCGGCGCGGGCTGGAGCTGGAGGATGAAGCGGCGCGCATGCTGGCGCGGCGCGTGCCCGACGGCACGTCGGTGCGGGAGCTCGAGGGGATCGTGCTGCGTCTCGAGGCGATTCACCGGCTGCTGCAGAGTGCCCGCGTCGAAACCGGCGGAAAGGCTCCGGCGCGGTCGCGCGTCGGGTGCGCCACGGTCGAGCAGGCCCTCGGCGGATTTGAACGCGTTCGGCCGGCCGGGGAGCGTCCCGCGGGTGCGCCCTCGGGATCAAGCGGCGCGCGCTTCCCCGCGCGCCCGCCGGTGCGGTTTCAGACGATCATCTCGGCGGTGTGTGCCGTCGTCGGCGTGTCGGAGGCGGAGGTGCTCTCGTCGGGGCGGCACGCGCTGGTGGTGCTGGCGCGGGCGCTGTGCGTGCTGGCGGCGCGCGAGACCACGAGCATGAGCTATCCGGAGATCGCGCGGGCGCTGGGCCGGCCCAATCACTCGACGGTAATCACGGCGTTTCAGCGGATCGGGCGGCAACTCAAGGACGGGCTGGTCGTCTGCCTCGGGCCCGGACGCGGGGAAGCGCTGCTTTCGGACCTGGCGCAGCGCGTGCGGGCGTCGGTCCGTGCGGCGTGAGCCGGGCGCTCGGGACGGCGTCTGCAAGCCGGTGCCGCGGGCTCCCAATAATCCTGCATGCCCTGCCTGCTCACATTGCTGGCGTTCATCTCACCCCGGCTGGTGATTGTCCTGCTGGCGATCTTCTCGGATTACCTGGGGCGGGCGTACGGGACGGTGGTCTGGCCGATCGTGGGGTTTTTTCTCGCGCCGACGACTACGCTGGCGGTGGCGTTCTCGATCAATCAATCGGGCGGCGTGCAGGGGTGGTACATCGTGCTCGTGGCGATGGCGGTGCTCTTCGACCTGAGCGCGTACGGCGGAACGGAACGGATTCGGCGCGGGCCGCGGCGGAACGTGCGCGTGCGGCGCGAGTTCTGAGGCCGGGCCGGCGTCTCGCGGCTGCAGCACGAGCGCGGCCGCGGGCGATCAGCCGAACATGCGGAGCTGCGGGCCGGCGAGCTTGTCGGTGGTGGGGTGCTCGATGTCGATGCGGTAGTCGCCCGAGAAGCAGGCGGTGCAGTAGCGGCTCGGATCGTGCATGACGCAGGCGAGCATGCCTTCGAGGGAGAGGTAGGCGACGGAATCGACGCCGATGAACCGGCGGATTTCCTCGACGGTGCGCGTGTGGGCGATGAGCTGGTCGCGCGTGGCGAAATCGACGCCGAAGAAGCACGGATGGCGGATCGGCGGGCAGGAGATGCGGAGGTGGATCTCCTTGGCGCCGGCGGCGCGGATCTGCTCGACCTTGGTGCGGGTGGTGGTGCCGCGGACGATCGAATCGTCGACGACCACGATGCGCTTGCCGCGGACGATCTCGCTGATGACGTTGAGCTTGAGGCGGACGGCGGCGGAGCGCTCGGCGGGGGTGGGCTTGATGAAGGTGCGCCCGACGTAGCGGTTGGGCACGATGCCCTCGCGGAGCGGGAGGCCCGAAGCGCGGGCGAAGCCGATGGCGGCCGAGCGGCCCGAATCGGGCATGGGCATGATGACGTCAGCGTCGACGGGGGACTCCTGGGCGAGGCGTTCGCCGAGGGATTCGCGGACGAGCTGGACGTTCTGGCCGAAGATCGTGCTGGCGGGGCTGGCGAAGTAGACGTGCTCGAAGACGCACATGGCGGCGGGTTCGACGGGCGGGGCGAAGTGCCGGGTGCTCACGCCGCGATCGTTGAGCGTGACGATCTCACCGGGCTCGATCTCGCGGACGAAACGGGCGCCGATGACTTCGAGGGCGACGGTTTCGCTGGCGACGGCGTGCCCGCCGTCGGGCAGCTTGCCCAGCACGAGCGGACGCCAGCCCCAGGGGTCGCGAGCGGCCTCGATGCGATCGGGGAAGAGGAAGACGAGACAGAAGGCGCCCTGGAGATGACGGAGCGTCTCGGCGAGCGGATCGACGGCGCGCTGCTGCTCGGGGGAGGCGAGCACGTGGACGACGACCTCGGTGTCGCTGGTGGTGTGGAAGAGGTGCCCGGCCTCCTCGAAGCGCCGGCGCATGGCGTCGGCGTTCACGAGGTTGCCGTTGTGGGCGAGGGCGACCTGTCCGCCGATGTACTGTTCGAGGAGGGGCTGTGCGTTGCAGGCGAGCGACCCGCCGGCGGTGGAATAGCGGTTGTGCCCGATGGCGCCGCGCGGGGCGAGGGCGTCGAGGCGGGCGAGGGTTTCCGAGTCAAAGACCTCGGCGACGAGGCCCTGCCCGGTGAGGGCGTTGAGTCGATGCCCGTCGGTGGTGGCGATGCCCGCGGCTTCCTGCCCGCGGTGCTGCTGGGCGTAGAGGCCGAAGTAGGCCTTGGTGGCGTGGCTCGAGGAGCCCCACACGCCGAAGACGCCGCATTTTTCTTTGGCTTCATAGGCGGCGTGATGAGCCGCGAACGGCTCGATGTTCGGAAGCCGCTCGGGGGCTCGCGGCGTCTGCCCGAGCACCGGGAGAGAAAAGTGTCGGGGCATCGGGCAAGGATAGCAGCGGAGGGGTGACGTTGGACGACGGCCCTGAGCGTGAGAAGGACGGCGGCGCGGAAACTGGAACGAGCGAGCGGAGCGCGCAATACTTTCCCCCCGCGTCCCACCCCAACCCCCCTCCCCAACCCCCCGGGGCGTTCCTTCCCGCCTCTCCTGAATCGAGACTCGCCATGAAGCCCAAGACGCACCCGAAGTACTACCCCGACTGCAAGGTTTTTCACAACGGCGTGCAGGTGATGTCGGTGGGGGCGACGGTGCCCGAGCTGCACGTGGAAGTGTGGTCGGGCTCGCACCCGTTCTACACGGGCAAGAACGTGTTCGTCGACTCGGCGGGTCGCGTCGAGAAGTTCCAGCGGAAGTTCCAGGGGAACTACTTCCAGAAGGGCAAGAAGGACGCGCCGGCGAAGGGCGAAGCGGCGGCGGACTGATCCGGGCGCTGGCCGTGCGGATGGCGCGGCGTGCAGGGACATCCAGCGTTGGGCCGATGGCCTGATTTCCAACCGCGAGCGAAGTCGCCGGGGGCTTATCCTCCGCCCATGAGCAGCGGAACGGAGGCATCGGCGCGTGCGTCGACCGAGGCGGCATCCGGCGGGGTGCCGGTGCGATCGCGTCGGCGGTGGAAGCGCGTGCTTGCTGGGCTGAGCGTGCTGGCGGTTGCCGGGGTGATCGGGGCGGAGCTGGCGGCGCGGTTCGTGCTTCGGCTGGGCGATCCGCCGCTGTATGTCGCGGATCCGGATGTTGAGTATGTGATGGCGCCGAGCAGCCGCTTCGAGCGGTTTTACGCGACGAGCACGTACAACCGCTGGTCGATGCGGAGCACGCCGGACATTGAGAAGGTCAAGAGCGATCCGCGCGAGCTGCGTGTGCTGGTGATGGGGGACAGCGTGATCAACGGCGGGCCGCAGACCGATGATGGGCAGCTCGCGACGACGCGCGTGCGCGAGTTGCTGGAGGGCTCGCTGCAGCGACCGGTGGTGGTGGCGAACATCTCGGCGGGCTCGTGGGGACCGGGGAACCTGCTGGGGTATGCGAAGAAGTTCGGGTTCTTCGGAGCGGATGCCGTCGTGATCGTGCTGAACCATGAGGATGCGGTGGACGTGCCGACGTTTGATCCGCTCGGGCCCGAGCAGCCGACGCGCACGCCGGTGCTGGCGCTGGAGGAGGTCGTGTTCCGGTACATCCCGTCGTGGCTGGGGACGCTGGGGAACGGCGGGGGCTCGGCGGCCCACGAGCCGAGCGCGGAGCAGCGGCTGGCGCTGGAGGATCAGGCGCTCGGAGCGCTGCGCGAACTGGTGGCGCGGGCGCGGACAAGCGGTGCGAAAGTCATCGGCGTGCTGCACGCGTCGCGAAGCGAGATCGACGCCGGCCCGCACGCGGGCACGCAGCGGCTGCGCTCGGCGCTGCGCGGGCTCGAGGTGCCGGTGTTTGATGACGCGGATGGGTTTCGCGGGGCGGTCACGAGCGGCGCGTGGGTCTACCGCGACGACATCCACCCGATGCCGGAGGGGCAGAGCATCTTGGCGCAGGTGATCTTCGAAGCGCTGCGCGAGGAGCGGTAGGCGGCACCCTCAGAGCACCCGGAGCGCGAGCGACAGGGAAGCGGGTGACGGCGGTGTGGGGAGGGTGTTGTGCCGGGCTCTTTCTGGTAGACTGTGCCGGCTGGGCGCGGGGCAGGGGGGGGGGGCAGACGGGAGGCCACATGATTGCTGCGATGCTTGCGTGTTCGCTGGTCGCCGGGTCCATGAGCGGCGTGTCGGAGGTTGACCGGGCGCTGGGGTGGAAGTCGCTCGATGCGCCCGGGGCGTTTCGCGGGTATCGGCAGAGCGAGCTGCCGAGCAAGGGCTGGTCGATGAAGGACGGCGTGCTCCGGCACGAAGCCGGGGGCGGCGGGGGCGATGTCATCACGCGCGAGCAGTTCGGGGATTTCGAGCTCGAGGTCGAGTTCAAGCTCGGCGCCAAGGCCAACAGCGGGATCATGTACCGCGTCGCGGAGAAGCATGACGCGACGTGGATGACCGGCCCGGAGTTCCAGTTGCTGGACGATGTCGGGCACCAGGCCAAGCCGACCGATGGGCATTCGTGCGGCGCGCTGTATGACCTGGCCTCGCCGCCGGAGGACAAGACGGTGCTTCCCGCGGGCGAGTGGAACACGGCGCGGATTCGACTCTTCGACGGGGTGGTGCAGCACTTCCTCAACGGCAAGAAGGTCGTCGACCAGCGCGTGGACGGGCCGGAGTGGAAGGCGAAGATCGCCGCGAGCAAGTTCAAGGATTACGAGGGCTTCGGCGTGCTGCGCCAGGGTCACCTGGCGTTTCAGGACCACGGCGACGAGGTGTCGCTCCGCAACATCCGCGTGCGCCGGCTCGATGAGGCCACGTCGGGCACGCGCGACCTGTTCAACGGGAAGGACCTGGACGGGTGGACGTTCTTTCTCGCCGACGGCGGCAAGATGGAGGACGTCTGGAGCGTGCGCGACGGGGTGCTGATCTGCACGGGCACGCCCGCGGGGTACATCCGCACGAAGGAGGACTTCAGGAACTACGTGCTCACGCTCGATTGGCGCTGGAACCCGGAGACGAAGAAGGCGGGGAACAGCGGCGTGCTGGTGCGGATGATCGGCGAGGACAAGATCTGGCCGAGGAGCGTCGAGGCGCAGCTCTTCAGCGGGCGCGCGGGCGACTTCTGGAACATCGGCGACTACGTGATGACGGCTGATCCGGCGCGGACCAATGGGCGCAACACCAAGCACACGCACGCCGCCGAGCGGCCCGTGGGCGAGTGGAATCACTACGAGATCATCGTGAACCGCGGGGACGTGATCGTGCGGGTGAACGGGGAGGAGCTCAACCGGGCGACGGGCGTGGAGGAGAACGCGGGGAAGATCTGCCTGCAGTCGGAAGGGTCGGAGATTCACTTCCGCAACGTGCGGATCACGCCGCTCGATTGATGGCGCCGGTCTGGCCGGCGGTCATTGGCGGACCCGGTCGAGTATCATCGCGCACCCATGATCACCGTCAACTGCGATGCCTGCGAGAAGCCGTTTCAGGTCAGCGACGATCTCGCGGGCGGGAAGGCGCCCTGCCCGGCGTGCGGCGACGTGAAGCGGATCCCGGCCGGCGCGGGCGGAGGGGGCGGTGCGGAGCGGGCATCGCCGGGGGATGGGCTCGGGGGCGCGGGCGGGGGCGGAGTCGCGGCGGCGGCGGACAGGGCGGCGAGCGCGGGATTGCCGCCCACGCATGGACCGGAGGCGACGGTGCTGCGGGCGCACAGCGCGATCTTCAAGGCGCGCCCGCTCGCAGCGGTGATGGTGTTGCTCGGGGCGCTGGCGGGGGCCGTCGGCACGGTGGTTTTTGCGATCACCCCGGGCGCGCTCCCGATGGCAATCCTGTGCGCGGCGGTGCTCGTCGGGTGCCTCATCATCGTGGTGTGCTGGAAGCTGTCGAGCTGGGCGACGCGGCTGGAGGTCACCAACAAGCGGATCATCTTCACGCGCGGCATCCTGAGCAAGTCGACCGTCGAGATGCTGCATCGCACGATCCAGGACATCGAAATCCGGCAGACGTTCCTCGACCGGATGCTCAACGTCGGGACGATCAACATCGCCAACGCCAGCGAGGATGACGACGCGATCGTGGTGGCGAGCGTGCCCGATCCGTACCGGATCCGCAAGGCGATCGACGTGTACCGGCCGATGTGACGCGGGCCGACGGAATGGGGCGCGGCGGGAAGGTCAGACGCGCCGGGCCTCGATGATGGGCCGCGGCGCGGTGATGCGCAGGTGCGAGGCGCGCATCGGCGGCGCGGGATCGAGCGTGAAGGCGAGACGGACTTCGGGAGCGCCGGCGGGGTGGAAGGCGCCGTCGCCGAGGTAGGTGAGGCCGCGGGCGATCTTGCTCGTGGCCCGGGTGACCCAGAGCGCGTTGTTTTTCTCGGAGATTTCAAAGCGCTCGTCGGGCGCGCTGCCGAAGGCGTAGGTGCCGATCACGGCGGAGCGGAGGTCGTCGGGGAGAACGACGCCTCGGGAGGCATCGTCGGCGCCGCCCAGGGCGGTCAGGTATTCGACGACGGAGGCGGAGGCGGGCCCGCCCGCGCGAGCGTGGGCGAGAAGGGTGATGCCGTGGGGCCCGAGTGTGCGCTGCAGGCCGGGCTGGGTTTCGAGGACGGCCTTGAGCGCGTCGAGGCGACCGAGCATGGCGAGTGTGAAGTGGTCGGGGCGTGCGCCGTGCTCGAGGAGGATGTCGGCGATGGCGCGGTTGCCGACGTGGGAGGCGGCGCCGATGGCGGTTTCCCAATCCCCGAAGCCCCAGTCGACGCAGGCGTTGGCGAGGCGGGGCTCGTCGCGGAGGAGTTCGCGGACGCGTTCGATGCGGCCGTGCGAGGCGCCCACCATGTCGAACACGCGGTCGGGATCCTGGGCGGGGAGGGCGGCGAGGGCACGCGGCGGGAGCGCGGCGGGGGTCGAGGCGGGGGGATCGGCAAGGGTCCGGCCCGGGGCGCCCGTTGCCCCGGCCAGGAGCAGGGCGGGTCCGAGCAACAGGCACGATCGTCGGTCGAGGCCGCTCGGGCCGGACTGCCGATGGGGCGTGGCGCTCGGGGTTTGAGCGGTCGGATCGGTGGAGGGGTGTTTCATGGAGGGGCTCCGGGTGGTCGATAGAGACTGGAGATGCGCGCGGCGGGCATTCGCGCCCGCGGCAAAGTCGGTTTTGCCTCTCTTGCCCGCCGTCGGTCGACGTTGAACCCGGGTCAGGTTACACTCCCCGTCACGTGAGCCCACGAGAAACACGCCAACGTGCGACCAGGGCACTCGGAACCCTCGTGGAGGGGGGCCGAGCGTGGATCAGCACGATCCGCTGGCGAGCGGCGGCGTGGGTGCTGGGGATCGCGCTCGCCACGGTCGCGACGGTGATGTTTACCGGTATCGCGGTGCTCCCGGCGGTGGGCGTGGCGGCGGCAGCGGCGGTGATGTCGATCAATCGGGTGGCGACCCGGCTGGCCAAGCCGGTGTGTCTGGGGTGTGGTCTTGACATGACGGGCCAGCCGATGGGCCCGGCCGGAGCGGCGTGCCCGAGTTGCGGGTTGATCCATCAGCCGCGACCGGATGACGCGGCGGCCCCGGCGCTGGCGGTCGATGACGACGCCGACGAGGACGAGCCGAATGCCAGCGGCCCTGACGCGGCGACGACCTGAAATCTGCCGGAGTTGAGGGCGCAGAAAAAAGCAGCCCGCGATGTCGCGCGGGCTGCTTGAGCGATGGACCGGAGCTTACTGAGCGAGACGGGGGCCGCCGGGCTCGCCGGGGTTGCCCAGGGCGATTTCGCCGTTGCGCTCCTCGAACTGGCGGATGACCTGGCCGAGGGAGATGGCGAGGCGCTTGGCGCCGCGCCAGTTCATGACAACGCGGCTGCCGACGGAGAACTGGAGGACCGGAGTCTGGTCCTGGGAGGGCACCGGGAGGTTGACGCCGAAGTCGAGGACGACTTCGTCGCCGGTGGTGGAGGTGCGGATGGTGTTGGCGTAGGTGGTGCCCATCTTCGTTTCGTCGATGCGAAGCTGGACCTGGCGCTGATTGGGCTGGTTGGCGGGCGTATCGGACATGAATAGCTCACTTTCTGGTGCGTGAACGCCCGCCCGAAGGGCAGGCCGTGAATCCCCCACCTCCGCCCCCCCCGTGGGAGCGGTTGACCGAGGGCCTGAACGATAGCGGCCCGAGGTACGCCGGGCGAACGGACCGGATCGTGTCGGGGCTGGGCGGCTGAGGAAGGGGACTATTTCTTGTCGGCGGGCGCGTCGGCGGGCTTGGCGTCGGCGGGTGCCGCGGGGGCGGCCGGGGCGGGCTCAGCGCCGCCGGCCTCGGCGGTGCGCCGGGCGCGCTCGGTGGCCGCCGTGACTTCCGAGGCAGGAACGACGATGAGCGACGGGCGGGATTCCTCGCCCTCGGTTTCATCCTCCTCGGCGGGGGTGTAGAAAGCGGCGAAGCCGACGGCCTTGCGATCGGCGTTGAAGACGGGCACGCCGTAGCGGTTGAGGATGCCGGCGGCGTGGATCATGGGGCGGGGGCGCTTGACGACGGCGCCGACGCGCATGTCGCTGACCATGAGGGCGCGATCGAAAACCTTGGTGAGGCGATCGAGGATCATGAGTTCGTCGCCGAGCCCGGCGGTCGAGGAGGAGGCGAAGTCGATGAAGGTGTAGGGCTTGGCGGGGGGCGTCTCGACCTGGACCCAGGCGAGGTCGAGGTCGCTGTCGCGGGCGATGAGCTTGCCGTCAACGCCCTCGGTGTCGTCGCCGACGAGGACCTTGATCTTGGTGGGAACGATGGAGACGTTGCCCATGCGTTTGGCCATGGCGGGGGGGAAGCCGCCCATGGACTGGTTGGTGCAGAGGACGAGACCCTTGGCGTCGATGAGGACGCCGGTGACTTCTTCCTCGCGCTCCTGCGCGTTGCCGTTGAACTCGATCTTGAGGACGAACTTGAGGGTGACGATCGCGGGGCCCTTCTCGTCGGCGAGCCTGGCGAACTCGTTGTCTGCGTGGTGATCGGCCGCGAGCGCGGGCGCGGCGGGAGCGGAAGGCGCCGCGGAGGCGGCGCCGGCGAGCAGGAGCAGAGACGCGGCGCACACCAGAGGACGGATCAGCATGAGATCTCCGAAGAGAAGAGGTCGCGCCGCTCCGCCCGTTCCGCTTCGGCGGCGGGCCCGGCGACGCTCCGGCCGGTCGATTCAGACGCGGCTGAGTGCAGAGGGTAGGTCGATTGAGCCGGAGGTGGGGGCCGGGCCCGTTGAGGAGCACCCGGGCCTGCGTTTACCGGGGCGTGCCGCACTCGGGGCAGATGGGGCCCCGGACGTCATCGAGCGGGTAGCCGCAGGCGCGGCAACGACCGTCGAGGAGCGGGCGCGCGAGCATGACATAGGCGGAGGCGATGACGCCGAAGTAGAGGGGCATGCCCAGGAGCAGGATGCCGACGCAGAGCAGCAGAATCGTGAGCCCGGCGACGAGACTGACGGAGACCTGAAGGCCGACGAGCGACCAGGTGACGGGCTGGGTGAGGTTCCAACTCATGCGCAGAGCGCTGGAGGCGCGATCCCACGCGCCGAGGGGCCGCTGGTCGGGGCCCTGACGGTCCCAGGCGTCGTCGACGACGATGACCAGCGTGAAGAGCAATCGGGCGGAGAGCCAGAGCATCAGGAGCAGGAGGATCGCGACGGCGATGCCGAGGATCACCGGGCCGAACGCCCAGCCCCGGCCGGCGGTGGCGACCATGAAGATGACCGACCCGGGGATCGCGGCGACGCCCAGGAAAATAAGACCGAGAGCGAGCTGCACGAGAAGGAGCTGGGGATAGTGACGGAAGCCGGCGAGGCAGACGTCGATCGAGGTTTCCTGACCGCGTGCCAGGCGTACGACGAGCAGGAGCGTCCCGGCCCAGATCGGATAGGCCACGAAGAACTGGAACACCCAGCTCGCGATGATGCCGGCGGGGCTGGCGACGGCTTCGAGGAAGGAGGAAACGAGCTGGTCGGCGATGCCGGCGCCCAGGTTGATGGCGGCGACGGCGAGCAGGAGGCCGTACTGGGCCTTGAAGAGCTCGTAGCCGGCGCTCCAGGCGTTGGAGAACGAGTAGTCGCGCGAGAGCGCGGATGTTCCGAGATGGGCGCTCGGTTCGGAGGATGGCGCGCCGGGTTCCTCGGGGATCATCACCCGAGTGTAACCGAAACCGGCGGGGGCTTTGGGTGTTCAGGGGCCGGCGGGGCCGTCGTAGGCGTGCAGAACCGGATCGATGCGGCGCATGGGGCGTTCGCGGGTCTGTTCTTCAACGACGTGGGCGACGAGCCCCGGGGTGCGCGCGATCATGAAGATCCCGTTGAAGACGCGCGGGTCGAGCCCGAGATCGGCCAGGATGGCGCCGATGGCGCCGTCGACATTGATGGGCAGGGGCTTCCCGATGGCGGCGAAGGCGCGCTCGAGCGCTCGAGCCGCGCCGATGTGCGAGAGCGCCGGTCCGGCGGCGTCGAGCCCTGCTTCCCGCGCCAACTCGAAGAGTCGCGCGGTGCGCGGGTCCTGGGTGTGGATGCGGTGCCCGAAGCCGCTGAGGCGGTCGCCTGTGGCCTTGACGCGCGCGACCTCTTCGGCGGCGACTTCATCGAGCGTGCGGCCCTGGTTGCGTGAGTGGCTCATGAGGCGCGCAAGGAGGCGTGCGCAGTCTTCGATCGCGCCGCCGTGGTGCCGGTTGATGCTGCTGATGCCCGCGGCGACGCTCTGCGAGAGCGAGGCGCCGGTGCTGGCGACGGTTCGGGCGGCGAGGCAGCTCGGCGGCGTGGCGCCGTGGTCGATGCTGCTGACGAGGATCGCGTCCATGAGGCGGCCGACGGCGTCGCTGGGCAGCTTGCCGGTGAGGATCAGGTGCACCGCGGCGCCGAAGCTGGTCTTGCCCATCAGCCCGGCGATATCGTGCCCGCGGACGGCGACCATGTTCGGCTCGATGCGGGTGATGCCCGTGGTCCAGACGGCGCGCTTCTCGGCGTCGCTCATGAGTGATCTTGATCCTCGGGCGCGAAGCACGGCGACGACCGCCTCGGGGAGCGCGCCGAAGGCCTCGACGACGGTGGCGCCCGCGCGGCGAAGCGCCTCGATCTTGCCGGCGTGGGTTCCCTTGTTGCCCTCGATGATCGCGCCGGCGTGGCTGAAGCGCGTGCCGGCGGTGGCCGCCTTGCCGCCCACGTAGGCGATCACGGGTTTGGTGATGGCGCGAGCCTCGATCATCTCGGCGAGTTCCTCTTCCTGCGAGCCGCCGATCTCGCCGAAGACGACGAGCGCGTCGGTATCGGGGTCGCGTTCGAAGAGGAGCGCGACATCGGGGATGCGAAGGCCGAGGACGGCGTCGCCGCCGATGTGGACGATGGAGGAAATGCGGACGCCGGCCTGCCCGCAGTAGTAGGCGGTGCTGGAGGACATGCCGCCGGAGCGGGAGATGATGCCGACGCCGGTGCCGCCGGGGAGCGGGGGTTTGAACCATTCGCGGGCGGATTCGGCGCGGCCGCCGATCATGCCGATGACGGCCTTGCCGGGGCTGGCGATGCCGAGGGTGTTGGGGCCGACGAAGCGAGCACCTGTGCGTCTGGCGGCGGCGGCGATCGACATGGCGTCCCAGACGGGCACGCGATCGGCGACGAGAACGACAAGACTGATGCCGGCGTTGATGGCGTCGATGGCGGCGTCCTTGACGCCGGCCGCGGGGACGAAGAGGACGGAGACATCGACTGAGCCGGGCCCGCCGAGGGCGGCGACGGCGTCGGCGCAGGAGTTGAAGACGGGGAGGCCGAGAACGGAGGAGCCGCCCTTGCCCGGGGTGACGCCGCCGACGACGCGGGTGCCGTAGTCGAGCATGAGGCGTGTGCGAGCCTGTCCTTCGCGTCCGGTGATTCCCTGGACGAGGACGCGCGTGGATTGATCGATGAGGATGGACATGGCGATCGGGGTTCGAACGGGAGCCGATGGTCGCGGGCGGGAACGCTAGCCGCGACAAGGCCCCGGCAGGATGGACCTACGATTGGGCAATGGCCCCGGCCACGATTGATCCGCGGATGCCGGTGATGGACGCGCTTCGGCGGTTTGGACCGCGCGAAGAGCGCGTGGGCGAGCCGCGGGCGGCGACGGATAGTGCGCCGCAGGAGCCGCCGCCGACGCTTGAGGAGTCGCTCGCGTATGTCCGCGGGCTGGCGACGTCGCACTACGAGAACTTCTCGGTGTTGTCGTCGCTGGTGCCGGAGGAACTCCGCGACGATTTCGCGGCGGTGTATGCGTTCTGCCGATGGGCCGACGACCTGGGCGACGAGACGGGGCGAGACGATGCCGGGCGGGCGCGGTCGCTGGCGCTCCTGGGGTGGTGGCGCGAGCAGACGACGTTGTGCCTGGAGTCGCCGGGGACGGCGCCGACGCACCCGGTGTTTGTGGCGCTCCGGCGCACGCACGAGCGGCACCATTTGCCGTCGCGGCCGTTCCTCGACCTGATCGATGCCTTCGAGCAGGACCAGCGCGTTCGTCGGTATCAGACGTGGGATGAGGTGATTGAGTATTGCCGTCGGAGCGCGAACCCGGTCGGGCGGATCGTGCTGCACCTGGGGGGCTATCCGGAGTGCGCCCAGCATGCGCAGCGGTACGCGATGAGCGACTCGATCTGCACGGCGCTGCAGCTCACGAATCACTGGCAGGACGTGCGGCGCGACCTGCTCGAACGCGACCGGGTCTACCTGCCTGAGCAGGAGACGGGGTTTTCGGCGGAGACGCTTCGCGCGTGGGCCGATCGGCGTGAAGACCCGGCGGCGCGGGTGGCGTACATCAAGGGCGTGCGCCGGCTGGTGGAGCGCACGTGGCCCCTGTTTGTGCATGGTGAGCCGTTGCCGCGGACGCTTTCGCGACGGATCGCGCCGGTGGTGTGGCTCTTTGGGGCCGGGGGCCGCGCGGTACTGAACTCGATCGAGCGGACGGGGTGCACGACGCTGTGGGTGCGGCCGCGGCTGGGAAGGCTGACCAAGGGGGCGCTGGTCGCGCGGGCGTGGGCCGCGTCGCGGCTGCACATGGGAAGGAGCGACGACTGAGTGCGTCCGGCGGGCTCGGGCATTTCGGTGGAAGTCGAGGCCGGCACGGGCGTGATGGCGCCGGCGCGGGCCGGCGAAGAGCTGCGCGCGTCGTTCGACCATTGTCGCGAAGTGACTCGACGCTCGGCGCGGAACTTCTACTACGGACTGTGCCTGACGCCCGAGCCGCGGCGCTCGGCGGTGTACTCGATCTACGCGTGGATGCGCCATGCGGATGACGTGGTGGATGACCCCGCGCCGCTCGAAGTGCGGCGGCGACGGCTCGACGAGCTGCGCGACGCGACCGAAGCGGTGCTCCGCGGCGAATCGCCCGGCGGGAGCGAGGGATTCTGGCCTGCGTTCGAATCGACGCTGCGGGAGTATCCGATCAAACACGAGTGGATCCGCGACATGCTTGCGGGCATGGGCGAGGACCTGGAGCACGCGGGGTACGCGACGCAGGCGGAACTTGATCAATACTGCGACCGCGTGGCGTCGACCGTCGGGCTGGTGTGCGTATCGATCTGGGGGCTCAGGGCGGGGGCGTCCACTGAAGCCGCACGGTCGATGTCGATCGCACGGGGGCGCGCGTTTCAACTGACGAACATCCTGCGCGACATCGGGCACGACTACGACGAATCGCCCGGGCGGGTGTATGTGCCGCGGGCGCTGCTGGAGGAGCACGGGCTGACGGCGGCGGAACTGCGCGGGTGGAAGAAGCCCGGCGCGTGCGAAGCGCTGGTCGGGTCGCTCGTCGAACTGGCGCGGGCGCGGTATCGGGAGTCGGAGCCGCTGGAGAGGCTGATCGATCCTGCGTGCGCCCCGGCGATGTGGGGGATGACGCGGATCTACTCGGGGCTGCTCGAAGCGATCGCGCGGGCGCCGGCGCGGGTGGTGGGGCCGGGGCGTGTGCGCCTGAGCCCGCTGGTCAAGGGGTTCATTGCGGTGCGCGCGTTTGCGCGGGCGCGGACGGCGGGGCGTGCCTCGGCGGGCGCGCCCCCGGGGCGAGAGGGGAGCCTGTCACGCCGATGAGCGCCGCGGGACCGATCGCCGTGCCGATCGAAGCGCCGGTGCCGGCGACGTCGGCTTCGCCCGGCGCGGGGGCGGGTGCCGCGCGTGCGCCGGAGGCGCTCGTGGCGGGAGGCGGCATCGCGGGGATCGCGGCGGCGGTGCTGCTTGCGGAGGCGGGCGTGCGGGTGACGCTGCTGGAGACGCGCCCGCGACTGGGCGGACGGGCGACGTCGTTTGTCGATCCGCGCACGGGCGAGACGCTCGACAACTGCCAGCACGTCGTCATGGGCTGCTGCACAACGTACCTCGATCTGCTTGCGCGTCTCGGCGTGCTCGACCAGATCGAGTGGACGCGCGAGCAGCACTGGATCGAGCCCGGCGGGCGCGAGTCGCTCGTGCAACCGTCGTGGATTCCGGCGCCGCTTCACTTCGCGCCGTCGATCCTGGGCGTCAAGTTTCTCGCTCCAGCAGAACGGTGGCAGTTGGGGTGGGGGGCGCACTGCGTGGCGCGGGCGCGCCGGTCGGGGTGGCGCGGCAGGACGTTCGGGGAGTTTCTCAGGCACGCGCGACAGACGCCCAGGCTCATTGAGCTTTTCTGGGCGCCGGTGGTCGTGAGCGCGTGCAACCTGCCGTGCGAGCGCGTGTGTGCCGCGACGGCCCTGCATGTGTTTCAGGACGGTTTTTTCGGGAATCCGCGGGCGTCGGAGATCGGCGTGTCGCGGGTCCCGCTGCTGCGGCTTTACGACCGGGCCGAGTCGATGATCGCCGGTCGGTCGGGCGACGCGGGGCGCGGCACGGTGCGCCTGGGGTTCAGCGTGGACCGGCTTGACGGCCGGCGCGTCCGGGGCACCTCCGGCGGCAAGCCCGAGACGCTTGAAGGCGATGTGGTCGTGTGCGCGCTGCCCGTCGAGCGAGCGCTCGAGGTGATCGACCCCGATGTGCGCCGGAGCGACCCGCGCCTTGCAACGATGCTCGCGAGTTCATGGAGCTTCAGTCCGATTCTCGGCGTGCATCTGGCGTTTGATCGTCCGGTGCTGACGCGTCCGCACGCGGTGCTGGTCGGCGCGGGCGTGCAGTGGCTGTTCCGCAAGGATCAGGCGGGCTGCCGACTGCATGCGGTGATCAGTGCCGCCGACGAGTGGATGGGCCTGAGCGAGGGGCAGATTGCCGAGCGCGTGACGGCGGATGTGCGTGCGCACCTTCCCGGCGCGCGAGAAGCGAAGGTGCTGTCGGTGCGGGCGGTGAAGGAGAAGCGCGCGACGTTCGCAGCGGTGCCGGGGATCGAGCGCGTGCGGCCCTCGGTGCTCCCCACGCAAGGCACAGGCGAGGCAGATGGCCCGCCGGTGATCCTCGCGGGCGACTACACCGACACGGGTTGGCCGGCGACGATGGAAGGGGCGGCGCGGAGCGGCTATTCGGCGGCGTCGGCGGCGCTCGAGGTGCTGCGGTCGCGCATGTGCGGATTCAAGCCCGCGGGTGCTCTGCCGACGTTGCCGCCGGAGTTGCCCCGTTCGGGCCTGGCGCGCTGGCTGGTGCGTTGAGCTGGAGCCGGCGGCGATTGCGCTATCGACCCCACCACATCAGGCCGACGGTGATGAGCACGAAGAGGAGCGCCGCGGCCTGAAAAGGCCGATCGCGCGTCGCGAGCTCGGTCGGGTCGTCATAGTCGCCGCGCTCGACCAGGACCATGCAGCGGAAGACGCCGAAGGTCGCGGGGAGCATGGTGATCCAGAAGAGGGCGGCGTGCGCGGCGGGCGTGAATGACTGCGGATGGAGACTCGGCGCGAGTGACGACGCATCGCGCTCGGCGAGCCCCTGCACCCACCCGGCGTAGGTGAGCAGCGTTGCGACCGCCGTCACGACCACGACCATGCGCAGGAGCTCGTCGGTGTACGAGGCCTGCACGCGCCGGGCGGCGGAGGCGTCATCGCCCATGGTGCGGCGCTCGCCCAGGCGCTTGCCGAAGGCCAGGAACATCGCGAGGAAGAAGGTGACATTGAGCAGCCACGGGCTGGGCTCGACCATGACCGCGGCACATCCCACCAGGACGCGCAGGACGAACCCGAGCGCCAGCGAGATGACGTCGAGGATGACGATGTGCTTGAATCGGGCGCTGTACACGAGCATGTTGCCGACATGAAGCCCGCACGCGGCGGCAACCCAGCCGGCGCTGGTCGAGCCCGCTGCGTACCAGAGCCCCGCCAGGGCCGCGAGAGCGCCGAGCAGCAGGCAACCCATGAAGACGCGCGCAGTGGGAACGCTGACAGCGCCCGAGGCGATGGGCCGGCGGCGCTTGCGCGGGTGGGCGCGGTCGGCGTCGACATCGCGCAGGTCGTTGTAGACGTAGCAGGCGCTGGAGGCCAGGCAGATCGCCAGGAAGCCGATGAGGGCCGCGCCCCAGCCTTCGGCGCTCGAGAGCTTGCCGCCGTAGAGCGGGGCGACGAACACGAAGACGCCCTTGGCCCATTGCTTGACTCGCGCGAGTCGCACGAGGGCGAAGGGCCCGCCGGCCGCACCGCCGGAGGAGGCGGCCGGCGCGGGAGAAGGCGTGGGGGGGGAGGTCTCGACGCTCGTCATCCGATTCCTTGTGGGAAAGTCCGGCGCGCCCGCCAACCATTCGGCCAGTCCGCTCCCGTCGGCCAGCAACTCATGAACCCTGTTGACTCCGCACCATCTGAGCACTCGGACGCGACGGCGCGAGACTCGAACGGCGCGGCCCACCCGCACACGCCCGCGGAGCTATCGGCCATCGCGGCCCGATTCTACACCCGCGGCCCGCTGCTGCTGCGCCTGCTCAATCGCTATCGACCGTACATCTGCCCGTTTGAGGCGCTCATCGAGCGCGTGCCGCGGGGGTCGACGGTGCTCGACGTTGGTTGCGGCGGGGGACTCTTTCTTGCGCTGCTCTCGGCGACGCAGCGCGTGCGCCTGGGCGTGGGGTTTGATTCGTCGGCGAACGCGATCGCCACGGCACAGGCCATCGGGCTGCCCGAGTGCCGGTTCATTCGGCTTGATGCTGCCGCGCCGTGGCCGGAGGAGCCGGCGCTGTTTGATGTCGTGAGCATCATTGACGTGATGCATCACGTGCCGCCGGCGCATCAGAGGAGCGTGATCCGGACTGCCGCCGGGAGGTTGTCGCCGGGCGGGCTGCTCATCTACAAGGACATGTGCCGGCGTCCGCGCTGGCGGGCCGCGGCGAACCGGCTGCACGACCTCGTGCTCGCGAAGCAATGGATCAACTACGCCCCGGTGGGCGAGGTTGAGAACTGGGCGCGCGAGGCGGGGCTGAAACTCGCGCACGCCGCGAACTTCACGCGGCTCTGGTACGGGCACGAGCTCCGCGTGTTCGAGCGATCAATCGGCCGTGACGGAGCGTAGACGATTTCACCATGCCCAGCGCCTCGCCCGATGCTCCGATGTGTCCGCCGGCGGAGCACGCGGCGTCGTCGTGGTCGCGCCGGATGTGGCCGCGCGGCTTCCGCGCGACGATGCGTCCGCGGGTGCGGGCGTCGGCGGCCCTGGCGCTCGGGCTGGTTGCGTTCGGCGCCTGGTGGCCCGACGACCTGTCGCGCGATGAGGCCTGGTTCGTGCGCGTGTCGTGGGCGGCGTTCATGATCCGCACCTTCTGGTTCCACGCGGGGCTCGCGCTTCTCGCTGACGCGGCGCTGGCGTGGGTGGTGCGCGCGCGGGTGACGGCCGCGGTGCTGGCGCTCGTGGGCGTGGCGATCGTGTGGCCGACGGTGCTGAGTTTCGTGCCGCGCGCCGGGGCGCCGGGGCCGGGGCAGAGCACCCTGACGGTGTTGAGCGCCAACCTGCTGTTCGGGCGCGCCGACGCGCGAAAGCTCGCCGGCGTGGTCGCCTCGACCGCGCCCGACGTGATCGTCTTCCAGGAATACACGCACGCGAGCGCGGCCTTTCTCCAGGCGACGCTCGCGGACCAGTACCCGCACAGGTTCGAGCACGCGCGCGACGACGCGTTCGGGCAGGCGGTGTACTCGCGCCTGCCGTTTGCGGGGGCCCCCCGGGCATTTCCTCCCGGGCCGGGCTGGAGCGAGCCGCAGATCCGCGTGGAGGTCGAGTTTGACGGGATGCGCGTGGGGATCATGAACATCCACGTGATGCCGCCGACGTCGCTGTCGATGATCCGCGAGCAGCGCGACCGCACGCTCGCACTCTCCCGACTCGTGCGGGATGAACTCGCCGGAGCCGCACGCGGGAGCGCCCTGATCGTTGCGGGCGATCTCAACGCGACGCCGGAGAGCGAGGCCCTGGAGCTGCTGTGCGCGGCGGGCCTGAACGACGCGCACGCCGACGCGGGCTTCGGGCGCGGGTCGACCTGGCCGCGCGACACATGGCTGAAGTGGGCCCCCGGCGTGCGCATCGATCACGTGCTCGCGTCGGACAGTCTTCGGAGCATCCACAGCGGCGTGAGCGCCGATATCGGCTCGGACCATCGGCCGACGTTCGCGCGGTTCGTGCGAGCGCCAGCGGCTCGATGAGCCTCGCGCCGCGGGCTCAGGACAAGAAAGCCCCGGCTTGCGCCGGGGCCTCCGTTTCAGCCAACCCGGCGCAGGCCGGGCCCTCATTTCTCGTTGCCGTCGTTCTCAGCAGCCGGCGAAGTAGGCGTTGATGAAATCGCCCAGGTCGTCGGCGTTCACGTCACCGTCACGATTGAAGTCCGCTCCGTCGCAGGGCGGGACGGCGAAATAGCAGTTGATGAAGTCGCCGAGATCGTCGGCGTTCACGTCGCCGTCGTTGTTGAAGTCAACCGTGCAAGGGTTGTCGGCGATGAAGCAGGCGCCTGTGAGCGTGACGCGGTAAGCGCCGCCGGCCGCGGGGGCGGCGTTCCAGGCGAAGATGGGGCTGGCCGCGCCGGCGCCGTCGGGTGCGCGCTCGGTCCCGAAGGGCGTGTCGATCCACAGCTCCTGCCCGAACTCGTCGACGGGGTCGCGGTCGTAACGCGAGACGGCGAGGTAGTAATCGCCGGCGGCGGGGACAAATGCGCCGGTGATGCGCGATTGCGTCGTGCCCGAATCATCATTGAACGTCACGCCCAGCCCGTCGGTGCCGAAGAGGAAGAGCTGCGTGTCGAACGATGCTCCGCCGAGCGTCGATGCGGAGAACGACGCTGGATCGCAGATGCGGATGAAGTACATGTCCGAATCGGCGGCATCGAGTGCGCCGGTGATGGCGCCGACCAGCTCGCCCGCCGGACCGCTGATGACCTGGGCGCTTGCGGGGAGATCGCCGGCGTCGCCGAAGCCGTCGGCCAGTTCATCCCACGCGGGCGGTTCGACGGTGAAATCGATGGTGCCCGTGCCCATGCGATTCTGGGCGTCGGTGATGGTGAACGGGAGCGATTGCGGGCCGGTTGGCGCCATGAACGGCACGGCGAGCGTCGCGCTCCAGCGATCATCGCCGGGGGTCGGGTCACCGTTGAGCCCGTCGTCGTTGAGCACGAGTGTGCCGGCGCCGATGGCCGAAGCGTCGACGGCGACGCTTGTGATGGTGTTGGGCTCGCCGCCTGCACGAGTGACGCGGACGCTCACGAACGTGTTGCTGCCGCGGCCGACCAGCGCCGGTGCGGCCGAGCCGGACCCGATGGGCGCGGCGGGCGGGACCGGAATCTCGACGATGCCGAAGTTGCTGGAACCGGGCAGTTCGCGGGCGTCATTCCACAGCCCGGATTGCTGGATCATCTCGGCGTACGCCTCGAGGCCGCCCGAGTTGTTGGGCTCGCCCGCGGCCCAGTTGGTGAATCCGACCGGTTCGCCGTCGGCCCACGTCGAGAAGATGCCGCCCGTGCGCTGCAGGCCGATCCATCCGCGTCGGAAGACCGCCCCGCCGTCGAAGTTGAGGACGGTGTCGAGCACCCAGGCGTTCTCGGCGGCGTCGTTGATGGTGACGAGGTGCCCGCCCAAGGCGATGGCATCGTTCTCGGCATCGGGCCACGAGGAGAAGTTCAGCAGGTAGTACGCGTGCCCGTTGGAGGGATTGATGAACGGACCGGCGAGTACGCCCGGCGGGCTGCTCATGACGAGCGTGAACGCTCCGCGATCGCCGTTGCTGCCGGCAACGCGGACCAGGTAACTCGACCCCTGCACGACCGGGAAATCAACGCGCGAGGCGAGGTCGCACAGGTTGTCGTTGCAGGCGATCGGGTCGCCCAGCGCGGCACACGAACCGGTGTAGACCGAGATCGTTGTGTCGAAGCCGCTTCCGCAGAGGCTCGCTCGCGCCATGCCGGTGGTTGAAGCGGTGTATCGATACCAGACGTCGGCGGTATCGGCGAACCCGCACGCCGAGGTCGTCGCGCCTCCGGCGCCGCCGGTGGAGCCATTGAACGTGCCGTTGTCGATGGGAGTGGCGGCGGAGCAGAGGTCGTTGGCGGGCGCCGCGACGCCGCCCACGGTTGCCGCGAGGACGGCGAAGCTGCGGTTGCCGGCGCCGAGGGCGATCGGTGCGCCGAACTGATCGAAGCGATCCTGGAAGGTGATGGACTGGAGCTGCTTTCCGCGGAGGTCGGCGATCCCGTCGTTGAGCATGCGCGCGACGGTGATGACGCTCTCGATCACGTTGAGCGCGCCCGAGGGCGTGGGGTTGTCGAAGTTGCCGGCAGAGTTGAACGTGCCCAGGCGCGTCTGCGACTGCACGCCGGACCCGGCGGCCGGCACCGGGTTGGCTGAGCCGAACCAGTCCGGGCCCGCGACGCGCACCGTCGCGGTCGTGAAGTCGGTGCATGTGAGCACGACGTTGAATGACCCGCCGTTGTTGGAAATCTGAAAGAGCAGGCCGATCTGCGAAGTCTCATCGAGCAGGATCGGCGTGTCCAGCAACGTCTCCTGCGGGCCGGAGAGATCGGGGTTGGGAAGCCAGATGGGCTGAATCCCGCGGTTGTCACCGTCGAGGGTCAGGTCGAAGGGCCAGAGCGCGTTGCGGTTGCCCAGCATGACCAGGTCGTTGACGAACGCATCGCGGATGATCTGATAGGGCAGGCCGGTGGCGCCGATGATGGGCGCTGTGCCGAACGAGCCCGAAGCGCCATTGATGTACAGGCCCCGGTCGGAGATTGAGCGGTACCCGTTGATGTCATCCGCCACGCCCGGATTGGCGGCGCCGGTGAACTCGCCGGGATGGGCGAGGCCGTTGAAGTTGTAGTTGAGGGCGACGGGGTTGGACTGGGCCAGGGCCTGTGCGGCGACGAACACGCCGACCGCTCCGGCACATCTCAAGGACAACATGGGCGAAGTCTCCGTTTCCCCACGGTGCGAGCGCCCTTCAGAATACCCGAAGTGTTCCGGGACGCCAGACCGGCGAGATGCAAATGGGCGTGAAACCCGTCGTTTCGGCCTTCGCGGGTGCGTCCGGGGCCGTCCGCCCGCTTCGGGCCGTATCGGAGGGCGGGCTTGACCCCCGGTGGGAAGGCACCTTGGATACTCCCCTTCCAGGCACAGTGCCCGGATCTTTCACGCCGGTCCGCAGTCGCGGGAGCCCGGCCGGATCGCTGAGCCCCACCCCCGGTGGAGGTCTCGGCACGTCACGGGGTTCGACGCCGGTTTCACCCGGCCCGGCCCGGCTGTGACGACGGAGGTAATCGCCCATGGCTCGTTACATCGGTCCCAAGGTCAAGCTCTCGCGCCGCGTCGGCGTGCCGGTTGAGAACAACCCCAAGCACACCTCCAAGCGCCAGCTCACCTACCCGGGCATGCACGGTTTCCGCGGCCGCCGCCTGCGCGACTACGGCGTGCGTCTCCAGGAGAAGCAGAAGGTCCGCTTCCACTACTCCGTGCTCGAAGCCCAGTTCCGGCGCTACATGGCCGAGGCCAGCCGCATGACCGGCAACACCGGCGAGCTGCTCATGCGGCTGCTCGAGTCGCGGCTGGACAATGTCATCCGCCGCTGCGGGATGGCGCGGACCATCTGGGCGGCGCGGCAGATCGTGGCCCACGGGCACGTGCTCGTGAACGGACGCAAGACCGACCGCCCGTCGTACGCGGTGAACCCGGGCGACATCATCACGCTCAAGCCGAAGATCCAGAAGCTCGTGCGCGAGAACATGGAGTCGCTGGGCGGGCACGAGGTGCCGCAGTGGCTCGACTTCAACCCGGGCGAGCTGCAGTGCCGCGTGGTGGCGATGCCCACGTCGGACCAGATTCCCTTCGACGTGAACCCGAACCTGATTGTCGAGTTCTATCGCTGAATCGGCGCGCGGGCCGGCGGCGTTCGGACGCGCCGCCGCGCTCGGCGGGAGGTCGCGTCGAGTCTCCCCGGCGCGGGCGGGCCTGTCGCTACGATCGATCACCCGGCGCGCACGCCACGGAGGGGCGCGCCCGACCAGACCGGAGCCTTTCATGCTCAAGTGGCTTCGCAAGTACAGCAAGGCGCTGCTGATCTTCTTCGGCGTCTTCCTGATGATCGCGTTCCTGATGCCCCAGGCGATCAGCCAGATCGGGCAGGACGCCGCGCAGACGCTGTTCACCCTCGACGGGCGCCGTGTCACCGCCAAGGAGGCGCAGCGCAAGAACATGGAGCTGAACGCCGTCGAAATGGCGACGTTCGGGATGTTCCCGCGCATCGTGGGCGTCGACAGCTCGGGCAGCGGCGGCGTCGACCACTGGATCATGGCGACCGAGGCGACGCGCCGGGCGCAGTTCTTCGGCGCCGCGGGTGACGGCCCGGAGATCATCCCCGCCGCGGCCGAGGCCAGCGTCATGTCGGGGATCGACCCGATGTTCCTGGCGATGGCCCAGCAGAACCCGCAGCTTCGCGACCAGATCATGCAGACGATCGATCAGCGGATCACCGACGCGTCGAGCGCGCTTCCCACGCTCGCGGCACGCAACGGGCTGAGCGAGCGCGAGCTCGACCTGGGCCTGGCGGCGGCCAAGGGCATGTTCCGCATGCGCGAGGCGTACCTCACGGCCCCGCGCCTTTCCGAGAACCGCCTCATCCGCCGCGCCCGCGAGGCTCTCGACCAGGCCGAGATGCAGGTGCTCTTCATCGGCGTCGAGCCGGCGCTCGCGCAGATTCCCGACCCGCCCGAGGCCGCGCTGCAGGAGCACTTCGACCGCTACAAGGACAAGACCGCCGGGGTCGACGAGAGCCCGTTCGGCTACATGCGTCCGCGCCGCTACAAGCTGGAGTGGATCACGCTGGAGCGAGCCGCGATCGAGAACGCGGTGAAGATCGACGCGATCGACGTGCAGAAGAAGCTGCTCGCGGGCGAGGCGAAGGAGATCACTGACGCCGCCGCTCGCCGGAGCGAGATCGAGCGCCGGCTCAAGAGCGACGCGGTCGAGCGGGTGCTCTCGGAGGCGCGACTGGCATTCAAGGCCGAGGTGCTCGGCGCCACGCGGTCGCTGGCCACGGTCGACGGGTTCTATGTCGTGCCGGAGTCGTGGCAGCGCGCACCGCTCGCCGGCGTCGCCGAGCGCGTCGCGACCAAGGTCCGCGAGCAGACGGGGATCGCCATCCCGCTCCCGACGATCAACGTCCGGGATGCGCAGTGGATCACCGACGAGGACCTGGTGAAGCTCCCCGGTCTCGGCGCCGCGACCTATCGCCGGGGGAACGGCTCGGTCTCGGTCGCCCAGATGCTCCCCTTCGTGAAGGAGCTGCGCCGCCCCGAAGAGCCGCGGATCGACCTGCCGCTCCAGACGGGCGTTCCCTTCACCGAGCCGGTGACGGATTTCACGGGCAACCAGCACTATTTCACGGTGATCGACGCGCGGCCGGCGTCGCCCGCCGAGTCGCTGGCCGAGGTGCGCGCCGAGGTGATCAACGACCGCAAGAAGGCTGACGCTTACGCCGCGCTGGCGGAGAAGGTCTCGCTCTTCGAGACGCTCGCGATCGCGCAGGGCTTCGACGCGCTGGTCGAGCAGGCCCGCGCGTCGGGCGGGGTGAGCACCGATCTCCGCAGCGGCGTGCGCGTCTCGCGCCGGCAGGTCAGTCCGACGGATTTCGCCGCCAACACCAAGGCGTTCATCGACGCCGCGGCTCGCAAGATGGACGCGCTCGACGCGACGGTCCCGCTCGACAAGGCGCCCCCGGGCGATCTGTTTGTCGCCGTCGCCGCCCCGGCCAAGCTGGGCGTCGTCGTCGGCAAGTTCACGACGTTCTCTCCCGCGACGTCGCAGCGATTCCGCTCGCTCACGCGCGAAATCGCCCGCGGCGCGGCGATCGAGCTCGTCGACACGCGCGAAGAGCTTCTCGGCCGCGAGCGGCTGATCAAGGTGCTCAACGTCGAAGTCCCCAAAGGCCCGCCCGACGAAACGCCCCCTAAGCCGGCGGACAAGGCGAAGGACACGCCCTCCGGCGCCGATCAGCCGGCCCCGACTCCAAAATGATCGATTCCCGGCAGGTGCCGCTCACGCGTCGGAGCGATCCACGATCCGGTATTCCTCGCGCTCGTTGCGTCCGACGACCGGGTAATCCTTGCGCAGCGGGTGCGCCGGGTAGGCCTCCCACATGAGGATGCGTCGCAGGTCGGGGTGGTTGCGGAACCGGATCCCGAGCATGTCAAAGACTTCGCGCTCGGGCCACTCGGCGCCGGGCCACAGGTCGGTGACGCTGTCGAGCCAGAGCGCCGGATCTTCCTCGATGCCGGTGGTCGGTCGCGAAGGGTTGAGGAAGACCTTGACATAGAACCGATCATCGCGCGCGTGCGAGAGGAGCACGTACACGACGGCAAAGCGTCCGAGCGTCTTGGCGGGGTAGTTCAGGTAGTCGATCCCGGCGACATCGGAGAGAAAGTTGTACGCCGCGCGCGGATCGTTCTTGAGAAACTCCATCACCGCGTGCAGGTCGGCGGGCTCGACGATGAGCGTCGACTGCCCGCGAAACTCCGTCGCGCGGAAGCGCTTGCCCGCGAATCGCTCCTTGACGAGCGCGAACACAGGATGCTCGAGGTTCGGCGTCGCCTGCGAACTTGGCAAGCCTGGAGAAGCCGGGTGAGTCGAAGACATGGGCCAAGCGTAGCCGCCCCGGTCCTTTCGGCTCGCGTGGCGCAACCGGATTCCGGTGGCGTCCGGGCTCGCATGGGGTATCTTGTCTGAGTCCCGCGGCCCGGGGCTTCCCAGCATGCTCAATCGACTCCACGCCTGTGGCCTGCTGGTCCTGCTCGCGGCTCCCAGCCTCGCCCTCGGGCAGATCGTGCTCGTGGAGGATCGCCGGCACGTCGAGCTCTCGGCCAACGGCGAGACGGGCCTCGAAACCTGCAGCGATCTCGATGAACAGGAGCCCGAACCGTTCGGGCCCGAAGTCCAGGGGAGCGTCGGCTGCCAGACCTCGGCCAGCGAAGCCATGGCCTTTGCACGCCTCGAATCGACGTTCGCTCCGTGGTCGCTTGGCGCGAGCGGCTTCTCCTCGGCGCTCGCCTCGGCCAGCCCCGGTGCCGCGGCTTCGGCCTTCGGCACTTCGCATTACATCGTCTTCTTCAGCATCGATGCGCCCGCGTCCTTCCGTCTGACCGGCCGCGCGTCGTCCGACGGCGGCGAGTTCCTCGCCCGCATCATCGACACCGGGGTGGCGGGGGGCGAGCACGTCGTCCTGGTCCTGAGTCACGATGACCTGACGCTCCTGCGCGAGATCGGAACGCTCGCCCCCGGCATCTACCGCTTCGATCTCGAAGCCGCGAGCCTGGCGAGCACGGCCCAGGGCATGCCGCACGTGACCACGACCATGCGCGCCCGACTCGAACTGTCCGCCGCGCCGCTGTGCGAAGCCGACTTCGACGCCGACGGCGACGTCGACGCTGACGACCTGGGCGATTACATCAACGCCTACTTCGGCGCAGCACCCGGCGGCGAGGTCGACACCGACGGCAGCGGGGAGCTCAACGCCGACGACCTCGGCGACTTCATCAACGCGTTTTTCTCGGGGTGTTGATGCGAGCGCTCAGCGCCGTCGCCCACGCAGGCATGCTGCCGCGACGACCAGCGCCAGCCCGCCCGCCCCCGGACCCGGCACCTGGAATGACAGGGTTTGATCCGGGAGCGGGTAGCGCGGAGGGGTGATGTGAACTCCGGAAAGGATCGCCACGTATCGAGCGCTCAATCCCGTGACGTTCACCGTGATGAGTCGCGGGGATCCCGCGTGGGTCGTCGGCAGATAGTACATTCGGTAGACCGGCGTGAGGTCGCCGATCAGGTTGAGCGGGTTGTCGTCGATCGGCGTCGCGACTCCCACAGGGCCGGAGCCCTCGGAACCGAAGTTGAACTGACGATCTCCAATAATATTCGAGACGAACGGAGCGCCGCTCGCAGCGTTCGTGAACTGACCGTTGCTCGGTTCGCCGTTGGCCCCGAGATACAGCGGCGCGACCTGCGGTAGGAGCGATCCTCGGAACGGTGCGAAGTGTCCGACGAGCGGGTCGCCGTTCGTATCGACGAGGGGTCGACCATCACTGTCGCTCGTACGCCCGGGCTCGACGCGCCCTTGGTTCGCGCCGAGCGCCGCCGCGGCGCTGTCTGAGAACTCAATTCGCAACGTCGACCCACCCCCGACGCGCGCCACGCCCAGGTTCGTCGTCCCGAGTGGCGAGGTATTGGGCAGAATCCCCACGCGCGCGTAGATCGTGATGCCCACCTGCGTCGCCGACGGACCCGCGGCGAACGGACCCGTCGAATCGACCACGAAGCGCACATCCCACACCTGCGCGCTCGTCGGCGCCTGGGCCGTCGCGGCTGCGCCGAGCCCACCCGCGCACATCAGGAACCCGATCGAACGGCCTTTGGAGCATGTCTTCACGGCGTGTCCTCCCGCCCGCCGGCCCGCCGGTTCGGCTCACTTCAGTGTACCCGAGGCCGGGCTGCCTGCACGGGAGTATGGCTTGAATCTTCATGATCGAGCTTCATGGCTGGAATTACGTAGATTTCTGTTTGCCGGTAGCCTCCGCAGCATGAATGATCGAAGCGTGCGTTCCATCGCATTCGTCGCGATGTGTGTTCTACTCCAATCGGCGCACGCCCAGCCCGGCCGGGCGCCGACGCGCCTCGCTGGCGAACACCCAACTCAGTACGAGGCCGGGGCGCTCCTTGTTACTTTTCGGCCGCACACGAGCAGCGAGCAGCGCCTGCAATCACGGCGCGTGCGAAGATCCCCCGGGACGAGATCTCAGTTGCGGCTGGGAACTCGTGAACGCCGCTGAAGCCCACGTCATTGTTATGAAGCGACTCGCCTGCCCCGCGGATGACAACCTGGACGGCCAGCTTACATCCGCCGATCTCGCCGAGTTCCAGGCCGACTACGCCGCGGCGACACCCGTGCCCGGTCCGGCCGGCTACGCGGTGCCCGCCGTCATCACGATGCTCGAACCCAGCGACCCGCGCCCGCCCGCTCCCTACGACGAACTCGGGTACAAGGTTGACTTCGATCAGGATGGCATGATCACGCCGGCCGACCTCTCCGAGTTCGTCAACGCATATTTCGCGGGGTGCTGACTGACTCTGCGCTTTCCCGTTCGTCCGCGTCGTACGCGGGCGCGATACCATCGGCCCATGCCCGAGCCGCAGGTTCACGAGCGCTCTCAAGCCCCCGCGCCTCCCCTCACGCCTGAAGCGGTCCAGGCCGCCGCGGAGCAGTTCCGCCGGGACTATGCCGCCGTGCGCGCCCAGATTGCCCGCGCCGTCGTCGGGCACGCCGAGATAGTCGACGGCGTCCTCACCTGTCTCTTCTGCTCCGGGCACGCGCTCCTCGAAGGCGTCCCGGGCATCGGCAAGACGCTCCTCGTCCGCTCCCTCGCCCGCGCGCTGCACCTCTCCTTCTCGCGCATCCAGTTCACACCCGACCTCATGCCCGCCGACATCACCGGCACCACCGTCGTGATGGAGGATTCGCGCGGCGCGCCGGGAAGCGACGGCACCGGCGAGCGCCGCTTCGTCTTCCAGCCCGGACCCATCTTCGCCCAGATGGTCCTCGCTGACGAGATCAACCGCGCCACTCCCAAGACCCAGTCGGCGCTCCTCGAAGCGATGCAGGAGCGATCCGTCACCGTCGGCGGCACGACGCACACGCTCGAGCGCCCGTTCTTCGTCATGGCGACGCAGAACCCCATCGAGCAGGAAGGCACTTACCCGCTCCCCGAAGCCCAGCTCGACCGCTTCTTCTTCAAGCTCCAGGTCGGCTACTCGTCGCGTTCAGAGCTCTCGGAGATCCTCGACCGCACCACGGCGGGGATGGAATCCGAGATCGCCCCGGTGCTCGACGGCCCGCGCCTCATCGCGCACCAGCAGCTTGTCAAGCGCGTCGCCATTGCTCCGCATGTGCAGGACTACGCCGTGCGACTGGTGCTGGCCACGCACCCCAAGACCGAGAGCCTGGGCGAGCGCGGCGGGGGCGAGTTCGCCACGCCCATGGTGAACCAGTACGTGCGCGTGGGCGCTTCGCCCCGCGCGGCTCAGGCGCTCGTGCTCGGGGGCAAGTGCCGGGCCCTGCTCGACGGGCGGGCGGCGGTCGCGGTCGATGACCTGCGCGCGATTGCCGCCCCGGCCCTGCGCCATCGCCTGATCATGAACTTTGAGAGCCAGGCCGAGGGCATCTCGAGTGATGCGGTCATCCGCAACATCGTGCAGACGTTGCCGGTGGGGTGAGGCGACGCGCCCGCGCAGGTCACGCGCGCGGCATTCACGCGCGCTCGGTCCAGAACGTCCGGTACACGATTGCCGCGACACACGCGCCCCCGATCGGCCCGATGAGGTATGCCGAGAACAGGTTCCAGTGATTCCCGCAGATCGCCGGCCCGAACGTGCGGGCCGGGTTCAACGATGCGCCCGTCAGCGGCCCGATCGCCAGGATGCTCGCGCCGAGGGTGAGGCCGATCGTCAGGCCGCCCAGCTTGTGGGCGCGCTCATCGACCGCTGAGGTCAGGACGACGAACATGAGCGCGAACGTCGCGATGGCCTCGAGGCCGATGACCTGGCTCCAGGCCCCGGCGTCGGTGAACTTGCCGATCGTCGCGCCGAGGCGCACGTCGGGCGCATTGGCGATGTCCGGCGAGAGCAGCGCCTGGAGCATCCCCGCGGCACACGCCGCCCCCAGCAACTGCGCCGCGATGAACGCCCCCGCGCGCCCCACACGCTGCTTCCCGGCGACGACGAGCCCGATCGACACCGCCGGGTTGAACTGCGACCCCGAGATGTAGGCGCACCCGGCGACGAACACAAAGAGAATGAAGGCGTGCGCCAGCGCGACGCTCACCAGGCTCCCGGCCTTGTCGAAGTTCGCCGACGTGAGGATGATCGCCCCGGCGCCGAAGAACGTGAGCGCGAACGTCCCAAGAAACTCGGCCACGCAACCGGCGCTGAGCTTGTTCATCGAGGGTCTCCTGTCGCCGGAGTCTCCTCAAAGAGCCCTCGTGCCGCAACTCTCCCGATTCGACCGCGCACCGCGTGCGACTACGCCGCGGCTCCCGCGGCGCACGCCGCCGGCGCTTCCACGCACAGCCGGCTCGTCCAACTCCCGTAGCTGTTCAGCTTCACCCCGTGCGCCGCGTAGTCGGCCAGCCACACCGAGCCGTCGGCGAGATAGCAGAACTGGTGCTCCCCGGGAGGCACCGCCACCGTCGCCTCCCACCAGCCCGGATGCACCCGCTTCATCTCCAGCCCGCCCTCGCGCCATTCGGTGAACGTGCCCAGCAACTCCACCGTCGCGGCATGCGGAAGGAACACGCGGAATCGCACCGATCCATCAGGCAGGTTCGTGACCATGGCAGTTTCCTTCACACTCGGGCCCGCGAACGATCTGTGCCCGACTCTCTCCTCCAGCCATTCATCGGATCGCCAGATGCCCGTCTTCGTCCTTCCCGCTCGTTTCACCCGCCTTGGTGGCCGCTTTGGTCCCATCGAGGCCCGGTGCCGGCGGCTCGGCCGGGCCGCCTGGGTCGCCGTTCTCGGTCTAGCCGCGGCAGGATGTGCGGATCAGGCGGACGCCCCGGCGGTGTCCGACCCGCGCCGTGCACCCCCGCTCCAGCCCGACCTGCCCACGGCTCCTGAATCGCTGGCGCCGACCGAACCGGTCCGCACGAGCGAAGCGCGGGTCTACGCCCTCCCGGGCCTGCCGCTGCTCATCCCTCTCCTGCTCGATCAGCGGGTCGACCCGGCGCTCGTCCCCTACCCGCGTGCTGACGACGGCACGCCCTGCGAAGCTTCGCTTTGGCGCGTCGGCGTTCTGCGCGATTCGAGCGGGCCGGCCTCGCCCCTGGCGCAGTGGTTCTCCGCGTCGCAATCCGCGCCGGGGCTGGGCGTCTGGGGCGCGTCCGAAGATTCTGACGCCGCTCGCCTGATCCCTATCGGCGCGTGGGTGCTCCAGGTCGAGCTGGCGCCCGCGACTGCCGGCCCCGCGCGCCCCTCGGCCCTTCGCGTCGGCGATCTGCTCATCCCGCTGTATTGGGTCGATGTGCCGCGCGATCCGGGCCGCGATGCACTCCGCGCGGCCGCCGCTCGTCAGTGGCGCGGCGTCGGTGCCAACCCCGCGAGCGTCGAGCCATTCCTTGCGCCGCTCCTTGATTCGCCCCTCTCGCGCTGGCGGGCGCTGCTTGTCCGCGAAGCCCTCTCCGGCCCCGGCGCCGGAGCCAGCGACGCGATCGCGCCGCTCCCGTTGTCGGGCGCCGGTCGCGTGCGCGTTGATGATCGACGGGCCCGCGTGCTCGATCTGCTCGCCGAGCGCGCGCTCGCCCGCTGGGAGACCGCCCTCGCCCGGCTGCGCGCCGCCGACGAAGCCATCGCCGCACGCCTGGCCGATCGCCTGCTCATGAGCGTGCGCGATGTCAGCGGCGGGAGGGGCGTGGTCGCGCCCGCGTGGCCGCACGAAAGCGCCGAACTCGATCGCCTCCTGGACGCCCTGCTTGATCCCGAGGCGCGGGCGCGCGACCTGCTCGCGTCGGCAAGCGCCTTCCTCTCTGTCCAGGCGCGCGGCGCTTCGTGGGTTGTCGATGACGCCGGGCAGGTCGAAGCGCTCAGCGGCGAGACGATCGCCACGATCGCCATCGCCAACCTTTCCGAGAGTCCCGAACTTTCCTGGGCGCGCCGCGACGACTTTGCACGACCTAGCCGCCTTGCTGATCAGCTCGACACCGCGCCCCCGCGGAGCATCATCCGCACGGCCGCTCTCTGCGGCGAGCGCCCGCCCGAAGGCGCGCCGCCGGGCATCACGCTCCTGGCTCACGGTGCGGTCGAGCAGCGTCTCGGCGTGCTCGCGCATCCGCTGCCCGTGTTTCCGCCTGGCCTCACGATCGGCCCGCTCTCGTGCGACTGGTCCGCCGACACGCTCTTTGGCGCCGGTCTCGCGCCGGCCAGCGCTCCGGTGCCGCGCCCCGCCGATTCGCCCGCCGCCCTCCGCCTCCTGGCCTCGCGCCGGCCCGACGGCACGCTCGCCTGGTCGATCTTCGTGGAGTGGTTCGAGCGATCGGAACCGGTGAGCGATGCGGCTGCTGATCTTCCTGCCGCGGCCGCTTCCGTCCCTGCCGGCTTCATCCGTCTCTGGTTCGGCCCCTTCGGCAACCCCGATCTGGTGTACCGACTCGATCCGACCGGCGACGTGCACGACCAGACCGCCCTCGCCCGCGCGGGCGTGCTGTCGAATGGGCGCGCGAACCTCGGCACGCCGCTGGCGCGCGTGCCGGTCGCGCTCAGCGTCGAAGCGCCTGCCGGGGGCATGTGGCGACGCTGCTCCGTGCCGATCCCGGATGAGCTTGCGGCTCGCTCGTCCGTGCTGCGGCTGAGCGTCGAGCGCGTCGACGCGCTCGGGCAGCGCTCCGCGTGGCCTCGTGCCATGCTCCCGTGGCAAATCGAGCCCGGCCGGGCGTCGGTTGATCTCAGCGGCTGGTAGCCGCCCCCCCCGCCCCCCCCGCCCCTCCCGCCCCCCCCACAATCCACTCGCGCCACATCGTGCGATACGCCCCCTCGATCGCCCGCGCGTGAGCCGTTGCGTCGCACAGGCGGCTGGCCTTCACGCGCTCGCGCAGCGACGCGCGCAGGCGCCCAAGCCGAGCTGGATCACCCGCGAGCTCCGCCGCCAGCGACACATACCCCTCCAGGTCGCGAGCCACCAGTTCGTCGAGCCCCGCCGCCCGAAGCAGGCTCGCGCCCACGCGGCTCACGTGCATGTCGCCCGCCATCGCGACCACCGGCACGCCCATCCACAGCGCTTCGCACGTCGTCGTCGTGCCGTTGTAGGGCATCGAGTCAAGCCCGATGTCGACGCGGTGATACTCCGCCAGGTGCTGGGAGAATCCGGCGCTCCAGGCGATGAGGTCGACGCGCTGCGGGCACTCCGCCGCTGCCGCGCCCATGCCCGAGGCGATCGCCTGCATCACTTCGTCGCGTCGCGCGGCCGACGCCAGCGCCCGGTTCTTCAGGAGCAGCCGCGACCCCGGCACGCGCGCCAGCAGCCCGCCCCACACGCGCAGCAGTTCCGGCCCGATCTTCGGCGCCGCGTTGAACGAGCCGAACGTCACGCACGCCGCGCCGGCCCTGTCGCGAACGCAGGGCGGCACAGGCTCAACGTCCGGCGCATCGCCCGGCGGCGCGTAGCACAGGAAGCACCCCGGCACGCGAAACAGGCGCTCCACCCCCGCCGGGTTGACCTCAAGCGCGGGCGGGTCGGTCACTTCATCGACCAGCCGCCAGTCCACGTTGGGCACGCCGGTGATGTCGGGGTAGCCGACGCCGGTCACCTGCACGGGTGCGACCCGCCGCGACAGCAAGGCGACGCGCGAGCCTTCAGTGTGTCCGTTGAGATCAACGAGGATGTCGATCCGGTCGGCGCGGATCCGCCGCTCGAGTTCATCGTCGGTGGCGCTGGCGCACTCGCGCCATTCGTCGAACAGCGGCTGCAGCTTCGCCGCGACGGCGTCGCGCGCCCCGACGCTGTAGGCGATCGCGCCATACCACTCGCGGTCGCGCGCCTCGAGCATCCCGCGCACGAACACGGCGACGACATGATTGCGCAGGTCCGACGACAGATACCCGATGCGCAGCCGCCGCTCCGGGTCGTCGTCGCGCCGAAACACGGCCCGCGGAGTGCGCGTCTTCACCTCCGCCGACCCGAACCGCGCCCCAAGCCGCACGTGCTCCGCCAGCACCTCCGCCGGCGTGCGTCCCCACGAATAGTGCAGCGCCATCAGGTAGTTGGTGATGAGCCGGATGTTTCCCCGGTCGGCGTCGATCCCGTGGCGCGCCAGCGCGAGCGCCTCATCGACGTGCCCCATCCCCACGAGCGCCGACGCCAGGTTCAGGATCGCCGAGCTCGTTCCCGGCGCCAGCTCCAGCGATCGCCGCGCCGCCCGCACCGAACCTTCGCCGTCGCCCAGCGCGTGCAGGGCCGGCGCGAGCCCGAGCCAGCCCGCCGCGAAGTCCGCGTCGATCTCCAGCGCGCGCTCGAAGTGCCGGCGCGCCTCCGCCGCGTGCCCGGCCAGCAGCAGGATGTTTCCGAGATTCGAGCGCAGCGCCGCGGTTTCATACCCCGCGGCGATCGCCCGCTCCAGGTAGTGCCGTGCCTGCTCGTGCTTCCCTTGCGACGCAAGCACCGAGCCCATCACTCCCCAGGCGCGCACGTCCGACGGCGCGCCGCCCTGCAGGACACGCCGTAGCAGCAGTTCCGCCTGGTCGGGCTTGCCCGCCTGGTGCAGCGCCACGGCCCGATCGACCGGCGACGCTCGCGGCGGCGGCGACGAGTGCGGCGTGGGTGGAGTGGGGGGCGTCGAACTGCTCATGGGGCGATGCGCGTGCCGCGCCGTGCCGCGCGTGCCGAAGAATAACCTTCCCGCGTGACGAGCGATCTCCATCCCCGCGCCACGCTCTCCCTGGCTCATTCGGCCGACGCCGACGACGTCTTCATGTGGTGGCCGCTCACCGGCAAGATCGATCCGCGCAATCCCTCGCGCGTGCTCGCCCCGCCCGTGCTCGACACCGCCGGCCTGCGCTTTGTCGCCGTCCCCGAGGACATCCAGGCTCTCAACGCCCGCGCGTCGACCCGCGCCGACCTCGACATCACCGCCATCTCCATGTTCACCTACCCCGCCGTCCGCGAGCGCTACATCCTCTCCGCCTGCGGGTGGTCGCTCGGCGACGGCTTCGGCCCCAAGCTCGTCGTCGCGCGCGACTCGCCCGTGCGCGATCCGCTCGAACTCCGCGGCGAGCGCCTCGCCGTGCCCGGCATTCAGACCACCGCGAACTTCATCCTCAGTCTCCTCCTCGGGTCCACGCGCGAGCGCCCGACCTTCGATGCTGCGCCGATGCGCTTCGACCAGATCGCCTCGGCCGTGGCCCGCGGCGACGTTCGCGCGGGCGTCCTGATCCACGAGTCACAGATTGATTTTGAGCCGCTCGGCCTGCGCGCCCTCGCCGATCTGGGCGTCTGGTGGCGCGATCAGACCGGCCTGCCCCTTCCGCTCGGCGCGAACGTCGTCCGGCGCGATCTCGATCACCGCTTCGGCCCCGGCACGCTCGCCCGCGTGGGCGCGCTCCTGCGGGCCTCGATCGCCCACGCCCTCGCCAACCGTGCCGAGGGGCTCGCCTACGCCCGCACCTTCGCCCCTCCGATCGACGATGCCGCCCTCGACCGATATGTCGCGATGTACGTTTCCCCGCTCACACTCGATCCCCGGCCTCGAGGCGTGAACGCGGTCCGAGAGCTTTTCCGTCGGGCCGCGGCGACCGGGTTTGCCCCCGATCCAGGCCCGCTGGACCTGATCTAGGGATCGTCGGCGTGCCGCCGAAACCCGCTCTCAATGCGGCATGGCCGCCATCACGCGAATCTTGCTCGCATCGGGTTCCCGACTGGAACCGAACCGGATTCTGGACGAAGAATCTCGCGTGGACGGTGCGCCCTGCGGAGGCTCCTCCGATTGCCCGTTCGCACACGTGTAGGGATCTGAGAGTGGGGTCATTGATGCCACAGCAGCCGATGGGTGGTTCTCGTTTTGTCTGGTTGTCGTCCCTCGCGGGCGTCATCGTGGCCGGCGGTCTCGGTGCCGTCTTTGCCACCAATCCGCTCCCCACGACCATCAACGATTTTTATCTCCGCGGCACCCAGCCCACGCCGCCGTTCATCGAGGGTGAGCCCAACCCGGCCATGCGCGAACTGCTCGAACCCGCGTTCTGTGCCGCCTGCCACGGCGAATACGCCGAAGCCGAAGAGCCCTATGCACGCTGGCAGCACTCGATGATGGGCCAAGCGTTCCGCGACCCCGTCTTCCGTGCGGCGTTCTCCATCGCCCAGCAAGATGCGCCCGGCTCGGGCGACACCTGCCTGCGCTGCCACGCGCCCGCCGGCTGGATTCAGGATCGAAACGTCCCCAGCGACGGCTCGGCGCTCAACGCGTTTGACAAGGACGGCGTCACCTGCCATGCCTGCCATCGCATGGTCGATCCCATCTACCGCCCCGGCATCAGCCCCGTCTTCGATCAGGGCGTGCTCGAAGCGCTGGGCGCCGACGCGCCCGACGGCAACAACAGCAACAGCTACGTCATCGACCCCAAGGACCGCCGGCGCGGGCCGTTTGATATCAGCCCGCAGGAGCCCCACCCCTGGCTCCAATCGCCCTTCCACACTGATTCATCGATGTGCGCGTCGTGCCACGACACATCGAACCCGGCGTTCATGCGCCAGCCCGACGGCAGCTATGCGCCGACGGGCTACGACGCGCCCCACCCGACGCTCGACAAGTACGACATGTTCCCCGAGCAGCGCACCTATTCCGAGTGGCTCGCCAGCGACTTTGCCGACGGGCAGGTCGATCTCGGGTCCAACCGCTTCGGCGGGCAGGTGATCGTCGAGGGCCAGGTCGTCCCGCGCACGACCTACAGCAGTTGCCAGGATTGCCACATGCCCACGACCACGGGGACGGGGTGCAACCCGTTCATCGGCGGGCCGGTGCGCACCAACCTGCCGCAGCACAACTTCAACGGCGCCAACACGTGGGTGCTCAACGCCGTGAACAACCTGTATGACAGCAGCGAGCATCACATGGTGCCGGATCTGCTGGCCGACTCGATCGCGCGGAACGTGGCGATGCTGCAGCAGGCCAGCGATCTCGAGCTCACGCAGGTGGGCAGCCAGGTCGTGGCCCGCGTGATCAACCAGACCGGGCACAAGCTCCCCACGGGCTACCCCGAAGGGCGGCGCATGTGGGTGAACGTCCGCTTCTTCGATGGAAGTGACATGCTCATCGCCGAGCGCGGCCACTACGACTCGGGCGCCGCCACGCTCACCGTGAGCGACACCAAGGTCTACGAGACCGAACACGGTTTCGACCAGGTCGTCGCGACGGCCACCGGCCGCACGCCCGGCCCGTCGTTCCACCTCGCTCTCAACAACTACATCGAGTTCGACAACCGCATCCCCCCGCGCGGGTTTACGCTCGCCGAGTTTGAGTCGGTGCAGGCTCAACCGGTCGGCTACGTCTACGCCGACGGTCAGTATTGGGACGACACGGCGTACGACATCCCCGCCGGCGCGGCCCGGGCCGAGGTGCGCGTCTTCTTCCAGACCAGCTCGCGCGAGTACATGGAATTCCTCCGCGACGAGGACACCACGATCCCCTTCGACCGCGAGATTCCCTGGGGCACCCTTGCTTATCAACAGTGGGAGCTCCTGGGCCGAAGCGCCCCCGTCGAAATGGACTTCGCGTCGATCGTGATCAACCAGTGTGCCGCCGACTTCAACGGCGACGGCTTCGTCGACCCCGACGACCTTGGGGACTTCATCAACTGCTACTTCTCGGTCCCGCCCTGCCCCGAGGCCGACTTCAACGCCGACTCCAACATCGACCCCGATGACCTGGGTGACTTCATCAACACCTACTTTGCCGGGTGCCCGTGAGACCCCGCCTTTGGCGCTATTCAGCCCGAATTGGTCGCTCCGTTCGGGGGTCGGAAGGTGGTATCGGTTTTGTTTGTCGTGTAAGCTTCAGGTCGTCAGTCCGGGTGTGCCCACCACACCGCCCTGGTTTCACTCAATCCTCTTGGAGATGGATCTCATGCAAATGTCCAGACGTGGCGTGAGCGGTTGCTACGCGGCAGCCGCGGCGGTGTTGATGTCGGCGGGACTTGCGCTCGCCCAGCCCGCCAACAATGCATGCGCCAGCGCTGAGGCGCTCGCGCTTTCGTCGAACTCCTCCGTCGTCGTCGAAGGCACGACCGTCGGCGCCACCGCCGACGGCGGAACCGGAAACTGCGGATCGTCCAACTCCACGGGCGACGTCTGGTACACCTTCGTCGCTCCCGCGAGCGGCGTGGTGACCGCCTCCACCTGCTCCGCGGCCAGCTACGACACTGTCGTCAGCTTCCGCTCCGGGTGCCCGGGCTCAAGCCTCGCCTGCAACGACGACGCCTGCACGGCCAACCGCTCGTCGGTTTCCCTGAGCGTCGTGGCGGGCTCGACCTACCGCATCCGCGTCTCCGGGTTCTCGGGCCAGACCGGCACCTTCACGCTCACGGTCACGCACGCTCCACCCCCGCCCCCGCCGAACCCCTCGATCGGTCCTGACGTCATCGTTCACAACCTCACCGACGTGATCCGCTGGGGCACCAACACCGCCGGCGACATCACCGCGTTCTCCGTCGGCACCGAGTCCTGCAACCCGGGCGACTACCCCCTTCTCTGGATCGACAACAACAGCTTCGCCCCCGACTACGACGTCACGCAGCACCCGGTGATCGGGCAGAACATGTACCGCCTCAAGAGCTACGGCGCCTTCCAGCGCTTCGAGCAGGTCGGCCAGTCCTGGCTCAAGCACGGGTTCGTCTCGGTCAACGGCACCAACTGCGGCGGCTGCACCGGCGCCAACCCTCTCGCTGACAACGTCTGGCGCCACAGCCTCCAGTCCTTCCAGGATGTCGGCGGCGAGGTCCTCGGTCTCAACTGCTCCGACCCCTACGGCGCGAGCCTGAACGGCTCCCAGTCCGGACTCGGCGCCAAGAACATCGTCAACGTCGCCACGGGCGTCTCTCCCTGGGTTCGCGGCAACGGCACGGGCGACTCCACCATCCGTGAACGCCTCCAGTGCGCCACCAGCGATGTCACGGGCCAGCCCGTCGGCACCCGCTTCTTCGTCGAAGGTCAGTACGTCTCCGCCGACGACGCTCAGTTCGTCCGCCCCGGCGAGGATGTCGCATTCAACGCTCTCAACAACGCCTCGTGGCGCGAGATCAGCGGCGGCGCATCCGCCGGCACCGGCTTCGTCGGCGCCACCATGCGCCAGCAGCCCGCGATTCACGCCTGGCGCGCGGTTGACCCCACCGTCACCCTGGTCTCCGCGGATCACGACGACACCGCCAACCCCTGCACCGGCTACAAGGATCCCGTCACCAACGACCCGCAGTATCCCGCCGGCACCAAGTTCATCCGCTCTCGCTACTGGGTCGCCGCCAAGGTGACCGATCTCGGCAACGGCACCTGGCGCTACGAGTACGCCGTGTTCAATCAGAACTCCGAGCGCGGCGCCGGCACGTTCAGCGTGCCGCTCCCCTCGAGCTCCGACGCTACCAGCTTCACCTTCAACGCGCCCAAGTGGCACTCCGGCGAGCCCCACAGCAACGAGCTGTGGACCATGACCAAGAACGGCAACCGCCTCGAGTTCGCCTGCACGCCCTTCGCCATCAACCAGCAGGGCAACGCCATCCGCTGGGGCACGATGTACAACTTCGGCTTCACCACCGACGTGCCCCCGACCGACGGCGCCGCCACCATCGGCCTCTTCAAGCCCGGCACCGTCGCGTCCATTGACGCGGCCGTGCCCGTTCCGACCGTGATCGACGAGCCCGCCTGCCCGGCCGACTTCAACCAGGACGGCAACGTCGACCCCGACGACCTGGGCGACTTCATCAACTGCTTCTTCAGCATCCCCGCCTGCGACGGCGCCGACTTCAACCAGGACGGCAACGTCGACCCCGACGACCTGGGCGACTTCATCAACACGTTCTTCGGCCCGCCGTGCTGATTCGCGGCTGATCACCAAACTCGAACACCGTTGCAGCCCCGAAGGAACTCCTTCGGGGCTTTTTTTCGCGCGCTGCAGGATCTTCACAAACACCGCGCGCAATCTTGATCGTCGAAGACAGGAACCCGGCGTCGCACCGCGGGACAATCGGCCCATGAAAAAGGTCCCGCCGCCCGCCCGAGGATTTACGCTTGTTGAGCTGCTCGTGGTCATCGCGATCATCGCGCTGCTCATTTCGCTGCTTCTTCCATCGCTCAGCGCCGCACGCGAAACCGCGCGGCGCGCCAAGTGCCTCGCCGCTCAGAAGATGCTCGCGCTGGCCGCGACCCTGTACGCCGATCAGCACAAGAAAGGCGCCTTCGTCCCCACCATGAGCGGCGGCGACGACGATCTCGCCTATCTCTCGCCGTTCATCGAGCGGCCCGACGCTTCCATCTGCCCGAGCACGCGCAACCGCGTCGATCCCGCCGCGACGATTCTCTACGGCGATCCCGCCAACAAGTACAACCACGACGCGTTCGTGCACCTCATCGACTGTGCCGACAACGCCGCCGACAACGTCGGGCCCATCAGCTTCCCGCAGTATCCCAAGGGCGGGCACAGTTTCGAGATCTGGGCGTGGATGGAGAGCGTGAGCGGGAGTGCCATCTGGGCCTATCCCGACGGGTGGTACGACCGGTCGTTCGGGCGCACGAGCCACTACGAGCAGCGCGGGCTCGGCCCCAACGACCCGGCCTGGCGCATCGAGGGCGCCACCGGCGTCCCCAACGCCGAGGACGACCCCGAGCCGAACCTCGGTTCGCGCAGCACGCTCAAAACGCTCAAGAGCGTCCAGTTCCCGCAGTACACGCTCATCACGCTCGACTCTGACCAGGACCACCGCGACAACCGCGACGACACGCTCAACAACTGGCCCGAGGCGCACAACAACCACGGCAACGGCGGCGTGCAGATGTCCTTCCTCGACGGGCACGCCGAGTTCATCCGCAAGGGCCCCTGGCTCATCGAGACCTACCTCAAGAGCCACCACCTGGGCGCCAGCGACATCGCCACCAACATCACCCAGGGACTGCGCCTCCACCCCGGCGTCGTCCAGCGCACGTTCCGCGTCGGCAACAGCAACGCCGTGCAGTGGGTGATCGAAACGCCCGCCGGTCCATGACTTGACGCCGCCGAGTGGTCTGAACCTTCGACCGTTTCAGTCCCGGGCGGTCGGTTCGCTTGCTCGGCCCCCGCGCAAGAACGTGCAGTTCGGCCCTCTGTTCCGCCCATCGTCTGACCCCTTACCTGGAGAAACGAGATGAAGAAGTGTTTGAGCGTGAGCGTCGCCGCGGCCATGCTGTGCGCCGCCGGCGCCGCGGGTCCGGCCCTCGCCGACCCCACCAACCGCGGCAAGGTCATCATCACCGAGATCTTCGCCAACCCCAACGACGGCGGCGCGGGCCAGATCAACCCCGCCGGCGCCGACATCCTCGAGTTCATCGAGATCTTCAACACCACCGCCGAGCCCATCGACATCAGCGGCTGGTACCTCGATGACGAGGACGCGACCGCTGCGTCGCCGTTCCCTCCCGGCACGATCATCGGGCCGCGCCAGGCCATCGCCGTCATCGGCGTGAGCTTCGGCCTCCTCCCCAACGACCCCATGAACCCCGGGCAGTACCTGCCCCAGACGCCTCAGTGGTCGCCGGCGCTTTTTGACTTCTGCTGGGATCCCACGCCGGGTGATGGCAGCGCTCCGATGCGCAGCGTCGTCATCATCCCGGGCAACATCACCATCGCCAACACGCCCACGGTCTTCAACGAGATCCCCTTCCTCGTTGATGCCGACGGCGACGTGGTTGATATCGCCAACTACCAGAACGCGGTTGATGGCTGGCCCGCCGTCACCGCCGGCGTGTCGATCTCGCTCCGCCCTCAGTTCCTCAACGGCGTCGACAACGATCGCGGCTGCGCGTGGCAGCTCTCGAATGCCGACCCCGCCGCCCTGGTCTCGAACGAGACCATCTTCGAGTTCGACCCCGACGGCCCCGGCGGCAACCCGCCGCTCACCCGCGACCGCTTCGCCGACGCCGGCAACGTCGCCAGCCCCGGTATCGTCTTCGAAATCATGCCTGCGCCCAGCGACTGCAACAACAACGGCGTCGACGACTTCACCGAGACCTGCGGCACCTCCGGCTCCACCGTCTCCGACTGCAACGGCAACCTCATCCCCGACTCCTGCGAGCCCGACTGCAACGCCAACGGCGTCCCCGATGACTGCGACGCTTCCTTCAATCGCGAGTTCCAGGACTGCAACCTCAACGGCATCCCCGACGGGTGTGACATCAATGCCAACGGTGGCGCCGGGGGCATGGGCGGCACGCTCGACGCCAACAGCAATGGCATCATCGACGGGTGCGAAGACACCGGCCGCATCGTCATCACCGAAATCCAGCTCGAGCCCACCACCAGCCCGCAACTCGAGTACGTCGAGATCAAGAACGTCTCGGGCGGCGCGGTCGACATCTCCGGGTACCGCGTCCTGGACATCGAAGTCGGCGGCGACGGCTACTCCCTCCCGGTTCCCGAAGGCACCGTCCTCCAGGCCGGCGAGATCGCGGTGCTCTGCTCGATCCCGGGCATCCAGACCGTCGAGGAAGCCACGATGACCTACCAGCTCCTCTGGGGCGCGACCACACCTCAGGGCCAGCCGATCCGCTTCATCCCGCTGGGCCGCTGGGGCGCCCGCGCGGCGAACTCCACGCCCACCGCCGAGGTTCTCACGCTCGTGCGCGGCGCGGTCATCGATGATGCGCTCGTGGACATGATCAACCCCTCCAGCACGTCGGGTCCGCACCCGACGCGCATGAACGCTCCGGGCGGCACGCCGTGGGTCTCGAGCGGCGGATTCGTCGTCGACGTCGCCAACCTCTCCAACGCCAACTCCAACGGCGAGCCGCTCGCCGGGTGGCCCGGCACCGACGGCCACTCTTCGTTCGCCCTCCTCCCGGGCAATGCCACCGCCGCCGACAATAACGTTGGCGCCAACTGGCAGCTTTCCATCGCCGGGCTGAACGGCGCCCGCATCTCCAATGACCTCACCGGCCTGCCGAACGCGCCCGCCGGGGTCGTCTCGCTCGGCGAAGATTTCGGCTCACCCGGCTTCGTCCCCACGGGGCCCAACCAGGTTCCCTCGGGCGATGTCATCATCGCCGAGATCGGCGCCACCACCAACTCCGTCTACCCCGGCTCCAACCCCAACCCGCCGCAGGGCCAGAGCGTCGCCGGCGGGCGCGATGAGTTCCTCGAAGTCGTCAACACCACGGCCGGTGCGATCGATATCTCGGGCTGGTATCTCCAGGATGAGGACGGCCGCACGCAGGGCTTCCCCGCCGGCACGGTCCTTCAGCCCAACGAAGCCGCCGTGGTGATTGGTGTTGATACCTTCATCCCGGGCGGGACCAATCAGCCCGATCTCGTTTCCCTTGATGGCCGCAACTTCGTCCAGGAGTTCTACGACGCCTGGGGCTGCGGCTACCAGGTCATCCCCGTGACCGACTGGTACACGAGCAACCGCGCCTTCGGCCTCGATCGCCTGGCCGACGCTCCCTCGTTCCAGAACGAGATTCTGCGTCTCGTGAAGGCCGACGGCACCGTCGCCGACATCGCCAACTACGACGATGACAACACGCCGCCGGGCATCGCGCAGCCCCCCTTCGGCTGGCCCGGCGATGCCGTCGCCGCCGTCGATGTCTTCTGGAGCATCTACACGCTGCCGGGCGCCTACACCCAGGCCGACAACGACCTCGGCATCAACTGGGCCGCCTCGCTCACCGGCTTCGAGGGCGGACGCCAGAGCGTCCTCAACCCCGCGGTCGATGGCACGGGCTTCCCCACCGGCCTCTTCAACCGCTCCATGTTCGGCTCGCCGGGATATGTCGATCTGGTCACCACCAACCCGATCATCCCGCCGGGCGACGATTGCCTCATCTGCCCCCAGGACTTCAACAACGACGGCAACGTCGATCCCGACGATCTCGGCGACTACATCAACTGCTACTTCAGTGTCCCGCCCTGCGAGGGCGCGGACATCAATGCCGACGGCAACGTCGACCCCGACGACCTCGGCGACTTCATCAACCTCTACTTTGGGCCGGGCTGCTGAGCCCGACGCCAGAATCTGAAGCCTGACCTCACACGGGATCCGCAGCCGGACGGCTTCGGGTCCCTTTTCGATTGACGGGCTGTGAACATGGGCGCTTTGAGCGCTGATCGCGCGGCGAGGATCGAGCCGCAGCGACGGATCGGGCGTCCCCCGGCATCCTGACGTTTTCCTGCCGGGCGCTCTGGCACGCCCGTGCTGTTCAAGGTACGCTTGGGTACCCCTCCCTACCCGTCCGGGCATTCGCTCCGGACGGGCGCACACCGAAATGGAGATTGTCGCGCATGAGCACCCGGGCCAACGTCGTCCTGTCGGTCGTTCCCGTTGCCCTCTTCGCCCTCGCCGGCACGGCTCACGCGCAGCCTGCCAATAACGCGTGCGCGCAGGCGACGCCCCTGACGCTGACAGCCGAGGGCACCACGGCGGTGCTCGGCACCACGATCGGCGCGACCAACGACAGCGCGTCGGGCAACTGCCCGACTTCGAACGCGTCGCCCGACGTCTGGTACACCGTCGTCGCGCCCGGAACAGGCGTCTGCACGCTCAACTTCGACACCTGCTCGGCCGGGACCGACTTCAACACCACCATCACTGTCCGTGCCGGCACCACCTGCCCCGGCTCCACCCTCGTCTACGGCTGCAACGACGATGACAACGCCTGCGGCGAAGGCCGCTCGCGCCTCAGCTTTCTCGCCAACGGCGGCAGCACCTACCGCGTGCGCATCGCCGGCGCCAACGGCGCGACCGGCAACTTCGCCCTCAAGGTCGGACACAACCGCGCTCCGCGGCCCGTGCTCGGCCCCGACGTCATCACCAATGTCATCACCGACATCATGCGCTTCGGCACCGGCACGAGCAACGGCATGCCCGTCACCGCCTACGCCGTCGGCACCGACTCGTGCAACAAGGGCGACTACCCCGTCCTCTGGATCGACAACAGCAACTACACCCCCGATTACAACGTCACCATGCACCCGGTCATCGGGCAGAACATCTACCGCCTCAAGAACTACGGCGGATACTCCCGCTTCGAGCACCTCGGCCAGTCGTGGCTCAAGCACGGGTTCGTCTCCACCAACTCCGCCGGCTGCGGCGGGTGCGCCCCCAACTCCACCCAGCTCTGGCGGCCCAGCACCCAGAACTACCAGTCCGTCGGCGGCGATGTGCTCGGCGTGAACTGCTCCGACACCTACGGCGCCAGCCTCAACGGCAGTCAATCCACGCAGGGTTCCAAGAACATCGTCCACCCCACCCTCGGGACCTCGCCGTTCCTGCGCAACAACGGCACCGGCGAAGCCACCATCCGCCAGCGCCTCCAGATTCCCACCAGCGATGTCACCGGCCAGCCCGCCGGCACGCGGTACTTCGCCGAGGCGCATTACATCACCGCCGACGATGCCCAGTTCGTCCGCCCCGGCGAGACCGTCGCGTACAACGCTCTCAATAACAACTCCTGGCGCGAGATCAGCGCCGGCACCATCAACAACTCATCTCCGTCGCTTTCCGGCGCCACGGTCCAGATGCAGCCGGCGATCTTCGCCTGGCGCATCGCCGACCCCGGCGTCACGCTCGTCTCCGCCGACCACGACGACATGCCCAATCCTTCGACCGGCTTCAGGCTCCCCAACGGGCAGCCGCAGTACCCCGGCGACAAGTTCGTCCGCTCGCGGTTCTGGATCGCCGCCAAGGTCACCGATCTGGGCGACGGCACCTGGCGCTACGAGTACGCGGTGTACAACCAGAACTCCGATCGCTCCGCCGGCTCATTCAGCATCCCGTTCCCCGAGGCGATCGAAGCCCCGGCGAGCTTCACGTTCCACGCGCCGCTCTGGCACTCGGGCGAGCCCTACAGCAACACGCCCTGGACCATGACCAAGTCCGGCGGGCGCCTCACCTTCTCCACGCAGTCGTTCGCCGCCAACCCCAACGCCAGCGCCATCCGCTGGGACACGCTCTACAACTTCGGCTTCACTGCGAGCATTCCACCCACCACCGGCAGCGGTTCCATCGAGCTCTTCAAGCCGGGTGCGAGCCCGTGCGCACCGGGCAGCATCAGCGTCGCCAACCTTCCTGTCCCCACGGCGCCGCCCCCGTGCGCGGCGGACTTCAACCAGGACGGCAACGTCGACCCCGATGATCTCGGCGACTTCGTGGATTGCTACTTCGCGGTTCCGGCGTGCCAAGGGGCCGATTTCAACGCCGATTGCATTCTGAATGCCGACGACCTTGGTGACTTCATCAACTCATTCTTTACGCCGTGCAACTGAGCGCCCGCGGGATGGGTACCATCCTTTGGGGGTGGCTGAGCGGCCTCGGGAGCCCACCCGAGGCCGTTTTTCGTTGGCCTTGCCCTGTTTGACGTTGCGGCGAGTCTTTTTCGCGGTTACCCTGTATTACCGTGGTCCCTTGGCCGTGGCGGTGTCTGCCCTCGCGGCTTCCTCAGCCCCAGAAACAGGAACTCCATATGCGAATCCACTCGTCTGGAAAGTGGCTCGGCGCGGCGCTGACAGCGATCGCGGCGGGCTCGGCGGTCGCTCAGACCCCCGCCGACCTTTGCTCGAACGCGCCCACGATTTCCCTGGCCGGGTCGTACGCCGGCACCACCGTCGGCATGGGCGGTGAAGGCAACGGTCCGATCGCCTGCGGCTCGCAGACCGCCGGTGACGTGTGGATCCGCTTCGTGTCCCCCGCGACCGGGCAGATCCGGTTCGACACCTGTTCGCCCCAGACGACCTTTGACACCACCATCGCCATCCGCAGCGCCTGCCCCGGCACGGGCTCTCAGCTCGCGTGCAACGATGACCCGCCCGCCAGCTTCTGCCCCGACAATCTCACCAGCTCCCGCGCCATCGCCAACCTCTCGCAGGGCCAGGTGGTGTTCGTGCGCGTCGGCTCGGCGCTCAACAACGTTTCGGGGACGTTCGTCCTGAACATCTCCGCGCCTCCGCCCCCGCCCCCGCCCACCCTCGGGCCCGACGTCATCGTCTTCCGCCTCACCGACGTCGGCCGCTTCGGGACGGGTATGAGCAACGGCGTCCCCGTCACGGCGTACGCCGTCGGCACCGAGTCGTGCAACCGCGGCGACGTTCCCGTCTCCTGGTACGACACCACCCCCGGCCGCCAGAATGAGCACCCGGTCATCCCGCAGAACATGTACCGCCTCAAGAGCTACGGGCAGTACTCCCGCTTCGAGCCCATGGGTCAGTCATGGGTCAAGCACGGCTTCCTCTCCGTCAACGGCAACGCCTGCGGCACCTGCCAGCAGCCCCCCGACGGCGGCGACCAGCTCGGCGTCAACTGCTCTGACCCCTACGGCTCCGGCCTCAACGGCTCGCAGGGCAACCAGGGCCCGCGCTCCGACATCAACGCCACGACCGGCTTCTACCCCGTCCCCTGGCACGTCAATAACGGGACAGGCGACAACACGGTCCGCCAGCGCCTCCAGGTGCCCACGGCCGACGTCACCGGTCAGCCCGCCGGCACGCGATTCTTCGTCGAGGCGCAGTACGTCACCCGCGATGACGCCTCCGTCCTCCGCATGGGCCAGACCGTCGCCATCAACGCCCTCAACAACGCTTCGTGGCAGGAGATCAACATCCAGAACGGCACGGGCACGCCGTCGTTCATCGGCAACGTCCGTGAGCAGCAGCCCGCGATCTTCGCCTGGCGTGCCGCTGATCCGAGCGTGACCATCGTCCCCGCTGAGTACCTCGCCCCCCATCCCGACGGCGATCCCACGCACTTCATCCAGGTCCGCTTCTGGGTCGCGGCACGGGTCACCGACCTCGGCGGCGGCCAGTGGCGCTACGAGTACGCCGTCTTCAACCTCAACTCCGACCGCTCCGCCGGCTCGTTCAGCGTTCCCTTCCCGGGCGAAGCCACCGAGGCTTCGTACACGTTCCGGCACCCGATGAACCACTCGGGCGAGCCCTACGCCAACGCTCCGTGGACCATGGTGAAGGCCGACAGCAAGCTCACGTTCTCGACGCAGGACTTCGCGACCAACGCCAACGCCAACGCCATCCGCTGGAGCACGCTCTACAACTTCGGCTTCACGGCCAACGTCCCGCCGACCACCGGCACCGGGCACATCAACCTCTTCAAGCCGGGCCCCGAGGACCCCGTCATCGCGGTGCCCAACCTGCCCGTGCCCACGCTGCCCGACCCCTGCCTCGCTGACTTCAACGCCGACGGCGAAGTCAATGCCGACGACCTGGGCGACTTCATCAACTGCTATTTCTCCATCCCGCCCTGCGATGGAGCAGACTTCAACGTCGACGGCGACGTGAACGCCGATGATCTCGGCGACTTCATCAACACCTACTTCGCCGGCTGCTGAGCAGAATCTGATTGCGTATTTGAGCCCAAGCCCCGTCGCACCAGCGGCGGGGCTTTTTTTTTCGCGCCTGTGGGACTCGCGCGGCACTCAGCGCCGCCGCCGGCGCTGGCATACCACCGCGACGACCAGCGCCAGCCCGTTCATACCCGGGCCTGGGACCTGAAACGTGACGCTCTGATTGAGGAGGGGATAGAGGGGTGGATTGATGGTGATGCCGCCGACGAACACGACGTATCGGGCGGTGAGTCCAAATGTGTTCACGGAGACTGCGCGCGCCGCACCCACCTCGGCGCTTGGAAAGTAGTACGCCCGGAAAACGGGTGTGAAGTCGCCGATCAGGTTGAGCGGATTGTCGTCCACGGGCGTCGCGACACCCACTGGTCCTGTGCCGTCGGACCCGAAGTTGAACTGGCGACTGCCGACAGTACTGGTGATCGACGGCGCAGCGCCCGCGGCCTGGGTGTACACGCCGTTGCTTGGGTCCGTATTGGATCCGAGAAACTGAGGCGCGACCTGGGGCGAAAACGACCCTCGGAACGGCGCAAAGTGTCCAAGCAAGGGCTGACCATTCGTGTCCAGAATGGCTCGTCCGTCGATGTCGATCGTGCGCCCGGGCTCGACGCGCCCCTGACTCACGCCGAATCCGCCAGCAAGGATGTCGACGAACTCGATCCGTGCATTCAAACTCGCGCCGACGCGCGACACGCCGAGGTTCGTCGTTCCCAGGGCGGAGGTGTTGGGCAGGATGCCCACGCGCGCAAAGATCGTGATGCCCACCTGCGTCGCCGACGGACCCTCCGAGAACGGCCCCGTTGAATCGACGACGAAACGGACGTCCCACACCTGCGCGCTCGTCGGCGCCTGGGCCGTCGCGGCTGCGCCGAGCCCACCCGCGCACATCAGGAGTCCGATCGAACGGCCTTTGGAG
>JBFXBS010000009.1:0-148488 GCA_050182995.1 Phycisphaerales bacterium
AGAGCCCTCTTCCGTCACGAAAGAGTCCTCTCCCGGAACGAAAGAGTCCTCTTCCGGAGCAAACGAAGACCCTCACGCCGCGCGAACGCGGCAGGAAATCGCGGCAGCGACGCCAATAAACGCGACGGACCCGCTCCCCCCTGTTCGCTCGCCGCCCCCCCCCCCCCCCCCCCCCCCCCCCCCCCCCCCCCCCATGCGCCGATCCCGCGCGTCAAAGCCGGTGTAACTCAGAATCCCGCCGGACCCGAACAGGCCGCGCGCTGGTGCCTCAGGTACCCCGACTCTCCGAGTCGGGCGCCGCGGGCTCGGCCGGAGTCCCTGCACCGCCGAGACGCCTATTCGGCAGAGATCGTCGCTGGCTGCGCCCGCTTCGTGGTGTATGGTTGGCGGGGAGGTCGTGGCATGAATCACACATTGGCGGCGGTCGTCGCGGGGATGACGCTCGCGGGGGCGTGGGGTGTGTGGGGGGTGGGGATGCCGGCGACGGCGCTCGCGCAGTCGATCCCGCTCTCGCCGACGGCGCAGGCCAGCGGGGCGCTGATCACGTTCGACCAGGGGATCGAGTTCGTCACGATCGGGTCGCCCGGCAACGCGGCGTTCAACGGCATGCCGCCGCCGGGCGGGGGGGGTGGTTCGGCCAGCGGGCGCGGCGCGGTCGACTATGAGTATCGGATCGGGCGCTTCGAGGTGACGACCGCGCAGTGGGTCGAGTTCTTCAACGCGGCGCTGGACCGGCCGGCCAGCGACCGCCTGCCGCACGTGTTCCCGCCGGGGGCGTGGGGGGCCGTCGGGGCGCCGGCGCAGAACGGCGGGCAGCGGTTCAGGGTCCCGGCGGGCAACGAGATGCGCCCGGTGGGCAACGAGATGCGCCCGGTGGGCAACATCAGTTGGCGCATGGCAGCGATGTACTGCAACTGGCTTCATAATGATAAGTCGAGCGACCGCGCCGCGTTCCTGAACGGCGCGTACGACGTAATCACGTTCAGTTATATCGGCAACATCTTCCAGGACCAGTTGACGCATCACTCCGGGGCGCGCTACTGGATCCCCACGTGGGATGAGTGGATCAAGGCCGCTCATTATGATCCGAACAGGCACGGCGAGGGCCAGGGCGGCTACTGGGCGTATTCGACGACGAGCGATGACCAGCCGATCTTCGGCCCGCCCGGCGCGTTCGGCGGCCTGGCCCAGACCAACTGCTGCTGGGACCAGTTGACCCACCCGGGCATGAACCCGTTCGCGATCCCGCTGGGGGCGTACCCGACGGTGCAGTCGCCGTGGGGGCTTCTCGACGCGTCGGGGGCGACGAGCGAGTGGACGGAGGATGTGCTCACCGCAGGAGGGCCGTTGAGCGAAAGGTATCGAAGATTGGATGGAACGAGCTGGGGCTCGCCGAGCGGGAGCATCGTTGGGGACCATATTCGTACCGAGGCTTTCGATGAATTTCCCAGCATCTCTTTGCGCGACTATGGCTTCCGCATCGTCAGTACAGTGCCAGCCCCCGGCACCGTGACAGTGATGTTGGTATGCTGCGTCTCCGCACTCGTACACAGGAGACGCGCACGCTCTCAATCCGAACGCGCCTCGCCGTGCTGATCGCCATCGGCACCATTGCACCCGTGCTTGCGGCGCAAGTCCAGATTCGTGTCAAGCGCGACAATGAAACGTATGTTGACGTGCTTGCAGCACCCGCCGCTTCCGGCGCGTTCTTCAACATCTCCCGCAAGCTCCCCGGCGGCAACTTCCTCCCCCTCGGCGGCGCGCCCGGCGGCACCCCCGAATCCGGCCGCCGCATGTTCTTCACCGACGCCACCCTCCCCACCTCCGCCGCCGGCGAGGGCGCCCAGTACGTCATCCAGGGCTTCCGCGGCACCCGCGCCGGCGAAGCCTCCGACGCCATCACCGTGCAGTTCGGCATCGACGGCTCCGGCGCCACCGTCACCGGCGCCACGCTCAAGATGGCCGCCTGAGCCCACGGGCGTCGCCGCCCGGCACGAACACCCACGACGCACATTCAGGCCCCGCGCCCGCTCCGGGCTCGGGGCCTTTTGCCGCGCCGTGCCCAAACGCTCACCCCCCCGCTACCGTTCGCCGCCATGCCCCGCGATTCCGCCCATCCGCCTCGGCTCGTCACCCTCCGTGACGTCCTCCCCGCCGACGTCCCGGCCCTCTTCGACTTCCAGAACGACCCCGCCTGGTGCGACATGGCCAAGGTCAAGCCCCGCAACCGCGCGGCGTTCGACGCCATCTGGGACCAGATCTTCCGCGATCGCGCCGCCGTCGCCCCCCCCCCCCCCCTCTCCCGGCGTCGTGCAGAAGGCCATCATCGCCGACAGCCACCTCTGCGGGTCGATCGGCGTCCGCATCGTCGACGGAGTCCACGCCGTCGGCTACGGCCTCGGCCGGGCCCACTGGGGACGCGGGATCGCGTCGCGCGCCCTCGAACTGCTCCTGGCCGAGGTCGCCGTCCGCCCGCTCCACGCCCGCGCCGCCGCCAGCAACCCCGCGTCGATCCGCGTCCTCCTCAAGAACGGCTTCGTGATCACCGGCCGCGGCCTCTCGCCCGAAACCGACCGCTACATCGCCTGCGAGGAAGTGCAGTTCTTGCGGGCGTGAAGCCGGCTGCTCGGCACGCCCGGGTCCGGCCTCCACGACCGGGCGCGACCGACGCATCGCCGCGCGGCGATGTTCCGCGTTGGCCATTTGCTATTTGCTCTTTGCCATTTATCCTTGAGAATGCCCGATTCGTCTTTCCCCGTCGGTCGCCTCGCCCTCGCGGACGGGGCCGTCTTTGTCGGCCGCGCCTTCGGCGCCACCGGCCGCGGGCTCTGCGTCCCCGCCGAGGTCGTCTTCAACACCGCCATGGGCGGATACCAGGAAGCGCTCACCGATCCCAGCTACACCGGCCAGATCCTCGTCATGACCGCCACGCAGATCGGCAACTACGGCGTCAACGCCCAGGACGTCGAATCTCGCAAGGTCCAGGTCGCCGGGTTCGTCGTCCGCGAGCTCTCACGCATCCATTCCAACTTCCGCGCTCATGATGTCGGCGGCGGGGCCGGAGGGGGGGGCGGCGGGGCCGGAGGGGGGGGCGGCGGGGCCGGAGGGGGGGGCGGCGATCTCGATTCCTACCTCCGCCGCGCCGGCGTCCTCGGCCTCACCGGCATCGACACCCGCGCCCTCACGCGCCGCCTCCGCTCGCGCGGGGTCATGGCCGGCGTCCTCACCGATCTCCCCGCCGGCCAGCGCTCCGACGAAGCCCTCGTCGAACTGGCCCGCGCCGCGCCCTCGATGGCCGGCCAGAACCTCGTCCCGCTCGTCGGCTGCTCGAGCAACCAGTCCTGGGCCGAAACCCTCGGCGACTGGTCGCCCGGCGACACGGCGCGACGCGACGGCGCGGCGGAGAAACGCCTCCGCGTCGCCGCCCTCGACTGCGGCGCCAAGGACAACATCCTCCGCCACCTCGCCCAGCGCGGCTGCGAGGTGATGGTCATCCCCCACGACACGCCGGCTCGCACCATCCTCGACCTGTTCGAGTCGGGCCGCATCGACGGGCTCTTCATCAGCAACGGCCCCGGCGACCCCGCCGCTGTCCAGGCCACCATCGACACGCTCCGCGCCGTCGTCGGCCCCGGGTCCGCCGCCCATGTCCCCACCTTCGGCATCTGCCTCGGCCACCAGCTCCTCGCCCTCGCGCTGGGAGCGAAGACCTTCAAGCTCCCCTTCGGCCACCGCGGCGCCAACCAGCCCGTGCGCAACCTCCTCACCGGCCGCGTCGAGATCACCAGCCAGAACCACGGCTTCGCCGTCGATCCCGAATCGCTCAAAAGCGTCGGCGGCGAGCCCACCCACATCCATCTCAACGACGGCACCCTCGCCGGCTTCCGCCTCAAGGACCGCCCGCTCTTCTGCGTGCAGTACCACCCCGAGGCCTCCCCCGGCCCGCACGACTCGGCGTACCTCTTCGACGCCTTCGTGAAGATGATGCGCGACCGCCGGCCCGCCGACTTCGCCGAGCAGCTCGCCGCGGGCAGCGTGTAGCGACGCCATGAAACCCGGCGCGATACGATCACGCTCCCCGTGACCACGCTCCCCAACGCCAACCCCTCGCCTCACGCCGGCGCGCCGGCCCCCCTGCCCCCCGCCGCGCCGCCTGCTTCGCCCGCTCCGCGCCGCCGATCGCTCTACGACCGCTTCGAAGCCCTCATCAGCCGCCTCTCCAGCCGGTACACCTTCTTCCACCGCCTCGCCTCGCTCATCTGGCTCCCCTACGCCTTCCGCAGCGGCATCCGCATCAAGCGCGAAGGCGAGAGCACCTTCTCCGCCGTCCTCCCCTTCAAGAAGTTCAACCGCAACTGGTACAACGCCATGGCCGGCGCCTCGCTCCTGGCCAACAGCGAAATCGCGGGCGGCATGTACATCTACGGCCGCTGCGGCGGCGACTACACCGTCGTCTGCAAGAAGCTCACCTACGAGTTCCTCCGCCCCTGCTTCGGCCCCGCCGTCTACCGCATCACGCCCCTCCAGGACCTCGACGCCCTGATCGCCGGGGGTGGAGAAGAGGGTGGCGCCGCGAGGGAGGGCGGGAGCGGCGAGTTCAACTTCGATATCGAGCTCGACATCGTGCAGACCGTCCCCATGATGCGCGAGAAACGCGTCGGCAAGTGCTTCGCGACCTTCCATGTCACGCACAAGTCGCTCCACGCTCAGCGCGCCGAACGCCGCGCCCGCGCCGCCTCCAACGGCGCCGCCGACACACGCCCGCCCGCGACCTGATTCTTCGGCCCCCTCTTCTCCGCCTCGCGCCCCACGCCGCGCATGCCCGAACCGGCTCCCGCCCCATCACGCCTCTTCGGGCTCCCCTGGGCCGCGTTCCTCGCCTGCTCCTGGACCTGGTGCATCGGCATGTTCCTGCCGGTCCTCCTCCTCCGCGACTTCGGCCCGGGCGGGTTCGTCGTCTTCGCCGTCCCCAACGTCCTCGGCGCCGCCGCCATGGGCTGGGTGCTCACGCGCCCTTCCAGCGACGCCCTTCTCCGCGCGCATGCGCCCGCCGCCGCCGCCTTCTCGATCGTCACCATCGCCTTCCACGGCCTCTTCATCACGCAGCCGATTCAGTGGCTCAAGCAATACGCCGGAGTCGGCGAGCTCTGGTCGGTCCCGGTGCTCCTCATCGTCGCCGGCGTCGCCTGCTTCGATCGCCACGCCCGCGCCGCCGTCCTCACGCTCCTGCTGTCCCTCTCCGCCTTCGCGGTGTTCGCCGTCCGCACCGATCTGCCCCTTGCCGAGTCGTTCATCTGGCCCGCCGCGCTCGCCGCGCACCTGCCGGCGCTGGCCCTGGTCTGCCTCTTCGGCTTCGCCCTCTGCCCCTACCTCGATCTCACCTTTCACCGCGCGCTCCGCGGCGCCGGCCCATACGCACCCGCCGCCTTCACCCTCGGCTTCGGCGTCCTCTTCTTCGCCATGATCCTCTTCACGTTTCGCTATGCCCCCACGCTCGTCGGCCGCTCGCCCGGCCGCGCGGCCCTCGCCATCGTCTGCGCTCACATGCTCCTTCAGGCCGCGTACACCGTCGGCGTCCACGCCCGCGCCCTCCTCGTCGAGCACTCCTCCCCGCTCCGTCGGCTCTTCACGTTCATCGTTCTCGCCGCGTGCCTCGCCGCCGCCCTTCTCGATATCAGCGGCGGAAGCACGCGCGGCGGCCCCGCGCCCGTCGCCATCCAGCCCGGCTTTGAGTTTCTCTACCGCCTCTTCATGGGCTGCTATGGGCTGCTCTTCCCGGCCTATGTCTTCCTCTGCATCCTCCCGCGCCGCGACGACGCTCCGGTCGATCAGCCGCGCGCACGCCTCGTGTGGCTCGCCGCCTGCGCCCTCGCCTCGCCCTGCTACTGGCTCGGGTTCATCGAGCGCCAGACCTGGTGGCTCGTCCCCGGCGTTCTCATCGTGCTCGTCGCGAGACTGGCCGTTCGGCGCTCCGCCGCCGCTCCGTCCGGCTCCCCCTCCCGGCCGTCTACCCTCCACTCCCCATGATCCGCTGCCTCGGCGTGCACAAGTCCTACCACCTCGGCGATCGCGAGGTCCGCGCGCTCCGCGGCGTCGATCTCGCCATCGACCGCCCCGGCTTCTATGGCATCATGGGCGCTTCCGGCTCCGGCAAGAGCACGCTCCTCCACCTTCTTGCCGCCCTCGACGTTCCCGAGCAGGGCGAAGTCCACGTCGCCGGCCGCCCCCTGCACACCCTCGGCGAGCGCGAGCTCACCGCCTTCCGCCGCACGCAGATCGGCATCATCTTCCAGCAGTTCAACCTCATCCCCACGCTCACCGCCAGCGAAAACGTCGAGCTCCCCGGGATGCTCGCCGGCGACGACCCGCGCACGCTCCGCGCCCGCAGTGCCGAACTGCTCGAACGCCTCGGCCTCCGCGACCGCGGCGCGCACCGGCCCGACGCGCTCTCCGGCGGCGAGCAGCAGCGCGTCGCCATCGCCCGCGCGCTCCTCTACAAGCCCGCCGTCCTCCTCGCCGATGAGCCCACCGGAAATCTCGACTCAACCTCGAGCGCCAAGCTCTGGCGCCTCCTCGGCGAGATCGCCGCCGAGAACAACATGACTGTCGCCATGGTCACCCACGAGCCCGCGGCCGCCACCCACTGCGCCCGCGTCTTCGTGCTCCAGGACGGCGTCGTCACCGGACAAATCGACACGGAGGGACTCGATGCAGGCGGCGTGGCGGCTCGCTACCAACAGCTTGTCCGGGCGGCGTAGTCGCACGCTGCTCCTCATCGCCGCGGTGGCGCTCTCCTCGGCGCTCATCGCCGCGGTCGCCTGCGCCATGGCCTCGCTCGACCGCGCCATCCTCCAGCGCGCCAAGCTCATCCTCGGCAGCGCCGACGTCCGCATCCACCACCCCAGCGGCGCCACCTTCCCCGCCTCCGTCGTCGACACCGCCTCGCAGTGGCCCGAGGTCCAGACCGTCGTCCCGCGCATGCGCGACTCGCTCGCCCTGCGCTCCACGCGCTCCAGGCGCGAAGAAGCCGTCCTCGTCTTCGGCATCCGCCCCGCACTCGAAACCCGCGTCCGCGCCATGCCCTTCATCGAGGGACGGCAGATTCAGAACCCCTCCGAGATCGTCCTCGACGAAAAAGCCGTCACCGCTCTCGACGCCCGCCTCGGCGACGAGCTCGAAGTCGTCCGCTTCGGCGACCCCATCCTGCTCAAGGTCGTCGGCATCATCAAGGCGCCGCCGCTCGGCGCCATCATCCAGCGCGAAGAGACGTTTATTCGCCTCGAAGACCTCTGGTCCATCACGGGCAAGCCCGGGCGCCTGACCGACGTCGACCTCATTCTCCATAAGGGGCACGACCCCGTCGAGGTCGCCGCGCGCCGCCGAACCGCCGCTCCGGCTTCGGGCGCGGGCGCCGCGGCCACGATCCTGCAGAAGTTCCTCCCCGGCGCGCCCGCGCCGGGTGCTCCCGCGCCAAAGGCCACGCCCGTCGCCTCGGGCGACGCCGACGGCCCCGCGCTCCCGCCCGGCCTGCTCGTGCAGGCGACCGAGCGCATCACCAGCGGGATCGAGCGGAACATGCAGTCGAACAAGATCGGGCTCATCCTGGCCAGCGTGCTCTCGTTCATCGCCGCGTCGTTCATCATCATGACCGGCCTGACCACCGCCGTCGGTGAGCGCATCCGCGAGCTGGCCATCCTCCGCTGCATCGGCGCCGCGCGCCCGCAGCTCGCCGGCGCCCAGATCGTCGTCGGCGCGATCATCGGCCTCACCGGTGCGGCCCTGGGCGCGCCGATCGGCGTCGCCGCCGCCTACGCACTCGTCCGCATCTTCCCCGACCAGCTTCCCGGCGGATTCGAACTCTCCTGGCTCGGGGTCGGGCTTTCGATCCTCGCGTCGGTCCTCTCCGGGCTCGCGGGCGCGGTCTGGCCCGCCGTGCAGGCGGCGCGCACCAGCCCGCTCGCCGGCCTCGGGCACCGCAGCCTTCCTCCGCGCCGCCGATGGGTCTGGGTCTGCGTCGCCGCCGGCCCGCTCCTGGCCGCCGTGCACGCCGCCACGCTCCTTTTGCCGCCGACCGGAGACGCCGTCTTCTGGTCCTACGTCACGCTCGGCCTGCCCGCGCTCATGACCGGCTACTTCCTGCTTTCGGTCCCGCTCATGGTGCTCGTGGCGTGGACGGCTTCGGGCGCGATCTCCCGGCTCCTGGGCCTTCCCCCGCGCATCCTCGCGCGCACCGTCCTCGCCACCCCCTTCCGCCACGGCTTCACCGCCGGCGCCATGATGCTCGGCCTCGCCCTGCACGTGGCCATCTGGACCAACGGGCACGCCGTCATGCGCGACTGGCTCGACGCCCTCGCCCTCCCCGACGCATTCATCTACGGCACCGATCTCAAGCCCGAAGCCCGCGACCGAGTCGCCGCACTTCCGGAGGTCGCCGTCACCTGCGCCATCACGCGCATGACCGTCGGTCTCGACGACGCCAACCGCATCGGCGTCGTCGGCCTCGCCAAGTTCAACACCTACTTCTTCGGCTTCGAGCCCGAGCCTTTCTTCCGCATGACCCGCGTCGTGTGGGAAGAGGGTGACGAGCGCGAAGCCGTCCGCCGACTCAACCAGGGCGGCGCGGTCATCGTCGAGCGCTCCTTCAAGGTCTCGCGCGGCATCGGCGTCGGCGATTTCATCTCCATTACCCACGACGGCCGCTCACATCGCTTTGAAGTCGTCGGCGTCATCTCCTCGCCCGGGCTCGACATCGCCAGCAAGTTCATGGAAGTCGGCGAGCAGTTCGTCGAGAACGCCGTGAACTCCGTCTTCGGCTCGCGCGACGACATGGTCCGCCTCTTCGGCAACGAGGCCGTGAACTTCATTCAGATCGAGTTCCGCCGCGGCGAAGGCGGCGTGCGCGATCTCACCGGCTCGGGCCCTTCCGGCCTGCTGGGTACGTCCCGCGGCATGCCCCCCGACGAGGCCATGCGCCGCGCCCGCGACGCCGCCGGCCCCGGCGTCCTCCTGGCCGTTCTCGCCAGCGAAATGAAGGACCGCATGCGCGAAGTCGTCGGCGCCACGCTCCTGGTCATCACCTTCGTCGCCATCGGGGCGATGCTCATCGCGTGCTTCGGCGTCGCCAACCTGATCGTCGCCGGCATCCAGGCCCGCCAGTTCGAGTTCGGTGTGCTCAGGGCCGTGGGCGCGTCTCGCGGCATCCTGGCGCGACTCGTGCTGGGCGAGGCGCTCCTCATCGCGCTCACCGCCTGCATCCTCGGCACCGCCATGGGCCTCCAAGGCGCATGGGGCGGAATGCAGATCTACCGCGTCATCATCGGGCTCGTCCTTCGCTTCGGCATCACCCCCACGCCCATCGCCATCGGCTGCGTCGCCGTCGCGCTCATCACCCTCGGCGCGGCGGGCCCGGCGATCTGGCGGCTGATGGGTCAGCACCCGCGCGAGCTGCTCGCCGCCGTGCGCGGGTGACGCGCGCCGAACGCCCTTCCGCCCTGGCGCGGAAACGCGCAGGCGATGTACCACGTTTGCGCGCGCGCCGATGGTACATGCGCCACGATCGCTCCAGTCGCGTCCGGACAGGTCGGTCGGGGCACATGGACCCCCGGCGACGGCGCTCGCCACGGAGGCTCCAGGTCGATCCTGGAAGATTGACCATCGGCGCGCGCGCAAATCGGGCACATCGCCGCCCCAATTCAACGCACGCCTTCGCGGGCTCACGCCCCCGGCAGGTGCTTCTCCGCCCAGGTGTCTGATTTCATGACGCTCACGCGCATGCGCCGGTCGCGTGCTTCGCTGGCGCGCTGGGCCCATCGGAACACCCGCCGCGCCAGGGTCAGCGCGGGCCCGCTCAGTTCATCGCTGGTCGTGATGCGCAGGAGCGCGGCCGTCGCTCCGCGCGCGTGCAGCCGGAGCAGCTCGTCGTCAAGGCTCATGAAGAACTGGGCCGACCCGGGGTCTCCCTGCCGGCCGGCGCGCCCGATGAACTGCCGGTCGATCCGCTTGGCCCCGTGCATCTCCGTCAGGATCACGTGCAGCCCGCCCGCCGCCCGCGCCTTGAGATCGAGCTTGATGTCGGTTCCGCGCCCGGCCATGTTCGTCGCCACGACGATCGAGCCGTGCTCGCCCGCGCGCGAGATGATCGACGCCTCCTCCTTGTCGAAGTTGGCGTTGAGCACCTGGTGCGGCAGACCGCGCGCGGTGAGCTTGGCGCTGAGCAGCTCGCTCGCCGCGATCGAGCGCGTCCCCACGAGCACCGGGCGCTCCGCGCGATGCAGCCGCTCGATGCTCTCGGCGACCGCGTTCCAGCGCCCCTCGGGTGTGCGAAACACACGCGACGCCCACTCGACGCGGATCACCGGCCGATTCGTCGGGATCACCGTCACCTTGTGCTGATAGACCGACTCGATCTCCGCCGTGGCATCGGCGGCGGTGCCGGTCATCCCGCACAGCACCGGGTAGCTGCGGAAGAACCGCTGGAAGCTCATGCGAGCCAGCGTCTCGCGGTCGGCGGTGATCTCGATCCCCTCCTTCGCCTCCACGGCCTGGTGCAGGCCGTGCTCCCAGTGCCGATCGTGCAGGAACCGGCCCGTGTATTCGTCGACGATCATGATGCGCCCGTCGACGATCTGGTACTGGCGTCCGTGGTGGTAGCACGTGCGTGCCACCAGCGCCTGCCGGATGAGTTCCTCGGCGCGGCGCTGGGCGCGCCAGATCGGGTCGAGGAACGTTTCGGTGATCTCGGCGACACGCACCCGACCCGCCCGCGTCAGGTCCACGCGCTTGTGCAGCAGTTCGACGCGGAAATGCACCGTCGGCTCGAGCAGCGCCGCGGCCCGCGCCGCGTCGCGGTAGACCTCGGCCATCGCATCCTGCCCGCGGCTGCGCGCGATGATGAGGGGCACCACGCCTTCATCGATGAGCACGGCGTCCGCCTCATCCACCATCGCCGCGCGAAGCCCCGGCACCAGGGGCCCGCCGGCGCCGCCCATCGCGACGGCGCCTGTCCGGTGGGCCGCCGCTCCGCGCGCCGCCCAGGCTGATCCGGTCTGCCCAAGCCCGATGTGATCGCGCAGGTAGTCGGCGGTGATCTGCTTGGGCGTGCCGTAGACGATCGGCAGCGCGTAGAGGCGCGACCGCTCGGCGGGCTCCTGCTCCTGCTGGATCGACCCGCAGGTGAGCCCGCAGCGCGCGTAGATCCCCGCGCGGCTCTCGGCGTCGCGCTTGGCGAGGTAGTCGTTCACCGTGAACACGTGCAGGTGCTTGTGCCGCCAGGCGAGCAGGGGCGTGGCGATCGAGCCGGTGAGCGTCTTGCCCTCGCCGGTGAGCATCTGCACGATCCGTCCGTGATAGAGCGCGAGCGCGCCCATGATCTGCACGACATACGCGGTTTCACCCGTCTCGCGGCGCGCCGCCTCGCGCACCGCGCTCAGCCCGCGACGCACCGTGTCGTCATCCTGCCGCCCGCGCACGAACACTTCGCGCAGTTCGGCAAGCACGGCGGCGAGCGCTCCGTCGGAGTGCGACTTCATCGCCTGCCCGAGCCGATCGACCTCTTCAGCCTGTCGGCGCAGCCACGCGAGCGTCACCCGCGCGCTGCGCACGTTGACACCGACCCGGGCGGCGACACGATCGAGCCCGGAGAGATCCGCCGGCCGCCGCCGCTTGGCCCGCACCGCGTCAAACAGCACCTGGTAGCGCGTGAGCGCCTGCGCCGAGGCTCCAACCCCAGCGACACCCCCCCCACCACCCGCGCTTGCACCACCGCCCGTCGTGCCGTGCATGCCGGTCACAGGTTCACCCGTCCCTGGAGCGTCTTCTGAATGCGGTCGATGAGCTGGGCGGCGATGGGCTTGCTCGGCAGCGTGAACCGAAGCCAGACGTGCTCGCCCGGCGTCCCCATCGGTCCGTCCGCTTCAGGCTGGATGTAGATGTTGAACACGCCGCGCTTGGCGACGCGCCCGTCGGGGTCGCGCGGGTCGGTCTCGATGTCGCCGCCGCCGCTGAGGCTGAGCGCCGGGTGCACGAGGGCGGTGAGGGCCGCGGCCGGCGAGGTGACCGCGCCGCCCTCGATCACGCGGGGAATGTCCGACGCGAAGCGCATCTGCACGCGATACTGCTCGCGCGAGAGCTCGTTGAACCACGCTCCGTCTCCCTGCGCCAGCGTCGCCGTCACGCGGAGCGCTTGCTCGTCCACGATCTCGCAGAGCGCTTCGCCGCGATGTACGAAGGCCCCGACGGCGAGCTGGGGGTCGGCGGCGACGATGGTGCCGTCGTGCGGCGCGCGCAGCTCGAGGGCGGCGAGGCGCGACTCGATCTCCTGGAGCTGGCTTCGATACACGCGGACCTGGTTTTCGACGATGGCGACCTCGCCCGGCTTGTTCTCCGCGCGGGCGCTCGCGAGGCGCACGTCGGCGTCGCGGAGCTGGGCGAGCACCGAAGCGCGGGCCCGGTGCAGGTCGGGGTTCTGCAAGCGCGCCAGGATCTGCCCCTCGCGCACGCGCTCGCCGGGCCGAACGAGCGCTTCGCTCACGAACCCGTCGGTCCCGAAGAACACCCCGCTGTGGCGCGTGCTCTCGACCACGCCCTGGGCGCGCCGCCAGTCGGGGAACGGGATGACCCCGATGAGCAGGGCGGCGGCCGTGGCGATCCCCAGCGTCGCGAAGATGGTTCGTGCCCGATTCTCGGCGACGGTGTTCGAGGTCGCCAGCCAGTGGACGAGCTTCCCGATCGGCGTGATGAACCACACCGAGGCGGTCCACACCGCCAGCAGCACGCCGATGATGAAGAACTGCCCGAGCACGTAGAGCGTGATGACGACGAACAGGAAGATTCGATAGATGCCCGAAGCGATGCCGAACACGATGAGCATCGCCTGCTCCGACGGCTGCGAACTCGGGAAGCGCACATTGCGGAGCCGGAACAGGTACTTCTGCACGATCGCGTGCAGCATCTGCTGCGATCGCGGCATGAGGTTCGGAATCTCCAGCAGATCGGCGAGCATGTAGTAGCCGTCGAAGCGCATGAGCGGATTGGCGTTGAACAGCACGGTCGCCACGCTCGCGCTCACCATCGCGTAGTACGCCACGCGGTGCACGAACGATCCATCGACGGCGTTAAGCCAGATCAGGGCGGCGATCGCCGCGACGAACAGCTCGAAGATCATGCCCGCGGCGCCGACGGCCGTGCGCTGCCACTTGTTGGGGAACGCCCAGCACGCGGAAGCGTCGACGAACGGCGAGGGGATGAGGACGAGGAGCATGATGCCGAACTCGGGCACCTGCCCGCCGAAGCGCTTGCAGACCACGCCGTGGCCGAACTCGTGAATGAGCTTGATGACGACAAAGACGCCGAGCATCCACGCCCACTCCGAAGGCTTGCTCATCGCCAGCGTGAGGAAGTAGTCGTCAAAGCCCTTCTCCAGGCGCGGCCACACGGGCAGGATCGACAGAAACGCCCACCCCACCACCAGCACCCACAGCAGCAGACCCCAGCGATTGAGCAGCGGGCGGAAGATCGGCTCGAGGGTCGTCAGGAGGCGGTCGGGATTGAAGAGCGGGATCCGGAAGTACATGATCCCGATGGCCTGCTGCTTGATCCGCCGTGCCACCCGCTCGCGCCCGCGTGAGAGCAGTTGCTCGGTCTCCGGGGCCGAGTCGATCGAGAGCAGGTTGGTGTTGTGGAGCTGCGAGAGCAGCTCGATGATTTCGTTCTGGGTCGGTGCCGCGTCGCCGAACTTGGCGAGGCTGATCTTCCACGCCTCCTCGACCGTGCGAGCGCCGTCGAGGCAGCCGACGAAGTCATGGGCGACGGGCGAGAGCCGGTAGAACTGGTTGCTGGCCGGGTCGTGAACGACGTGCCAGCGTCGCCCGCGATAGTGCTGGCGGGTGATCTCGGCGTGGGGGCGCAGCCGCGGCCGCAACCCGCGCACCCGATGCCAGAATGGTGAGAATGTTGGCCGATCCATGAGTCGCGAGTGGCGGGACGTGAGGTGTGCGCGGAGAAGCAGGAGAAAGCGCGATGCGGGAAGCGCCCGCCGGGCGAGCGCGCGGGGGCTACCAGATCCACAGCCGGACCGCGTCGGCGATCCGTCGCGTGCCGATGTACAGGAGCGAGCGATCCTCCGTTTCCAGTTTCGAGATTCCCTCCATGCCGGGCCGCAGCCAGATGGGCGGGCGCGACGTCAGCTTGGCCCGCACTTCAAAGAGGTTTTTCCCTTCGTCGGCCTGCGCCAGCGGGACGATGGACTCGACGACAAAGTCCAGCGGCTCGCCCGGGTGCGAGCGCGTGGCGACCTGGCCCTTCGTCCCCGGCCTGATCATCGCGATGTCGCGTTCGTCGACGCGCGAGACGGCGACGATGTCATCGAGCGGTGCGACCTCGAACAGCCGGTCGCCCGTCTTCACGCTGCTCCCCACGCGATCCTGCAGCCGCCCGGCGAGGATGGTTCCGTCGAGGGGGGCGATGATCTTCGCACGCCGGATCTTCTCTTCCGCGCTCGTGAGCGCGGCACGCGCCATCTCCTCGGCGGCGAGCGCCTTCTCCGCTTCGCCCGGCTTTCCCTCGGCCCGCGCGATGCGGAGGTCGGTCTGGGCCTGCGCGATCTTTTGCCGCGCCTCCGCCGCCGTGAGTTCCCACTCCGTCACGTCCATCTGCGCGAGCAGGTCGCCCTTCTTGACGAGGGCTCCCGCCTCGACGCCCGCGGGCACGTGGCGGATCAGCCCCTCAAACGGCACGCTGATCACGTGGCGCGTCCGCGGCTGCAGCGTCGCGTCGGCTCCCACTCGATAGTTGATCGTGTAGAACGAGACGAAGAGCAGGGCCGCGCACGCGATCACCGCGACGAGCTTCCAGACCGTGTGCTTCGGGCCGACCGCCCAGGCGCCGGCCTTGATCAGGTCGTCCCACGCGCGGAGCGCCAGGTTGCGATCGTCGCTGCGCCGCACGGCGAGCACGGGCGCGACCAGATCCATGGCGGCCTGAAACAGCTCGACGGCGTTCAGGTCGAGCGGGGCGTCGCCGGCGAGCTCCATCGTCACCACGCCGACGACGTTCTCGCCTTCGCGCAGCGGGACCGAGCAGATGCGCAGCGGGCCGGTCGAGGCGCTCGACGACGCCAGTTCGCGGTGCGCGTGCGTGATCGCCTGCGCGAGCAGGATGTCGGTCTCGACCGGCGGCGCCGGGAAGATGACCGGCTGCTCCTGGTCGAGGCACTCGTCCATGGCCGATTCGAGGCGCTGCACCATGGCCATGCGCCGGTCGAAGTGCTCGACGTCGCTCATCGCCTTGACCTTGACGGTGTCACGCCTGACCCATCCGAGTGCGACGCGCTCGGCCTTGAATTGCTTGGCCAGGTCGTTGACAAGCTGGAGTGCCGCGCCCTTGAAGTTCGGCGCGCCGTTGAGGGCGGCGATCAGCCGGGTGGCCAGGTCCATCGCCAGGGCCGCGTTGTGCGTCCGCCGGAGCTGCTGGCGTGCGGCGTGCCCGATCACGTAGCCGGCGAGCACGTCGGCCATCGCGAGCGTGCTCTGCACGGCCTGCTTGCCGCGCTGCTCGATGAGGAGGGAGATGGCGGCGGCGGGCTTGCCTTCGGCGCCGGGCAGCGGGACCGCGAGGATGTACCCCTCGGGCGACTCCACGCCGTAGAGCGCCGACTTGCGATCGAGCCCGAACGCGCGGGAGTGTCCGGACTCGAGTGCTGCGGCCGCGGCGGCGCGAGCATCCGCGGCGAACTCGATGACCGCCACGTCGCTGGGCGGGCAGACGCGTTCCTCGCCGCCCGGCCCGGGAGCGGGCCAGAGGCACAGTGGTCGCGGGCCGTCCGCCGGCGCGTCGCCGCCGGGCAGAAAGACCACCGCCTGGCGAGCGGCCGAGACCTTGGCGATCACCCGGAGCATCCGCTCGAGGTAGGTCTTGTCGTCGGGGCAATCAGCGCTCAGTTCGGCGACGACGCGCTGCCAGCCCGGGGCGATGAGCGAAGAGAGTTCGATCACTTCTTGTCGGCTCCATCATCGTGGGCGGCGGTTGCGAGCGGCAGCGCCGGCTGCGAGAAGCGCACGCGGGCGCGCGTCGCGGCGGGCCACTCGTCCGGGTTGTCCACTTCCACGCGGACGCGGCGCGTCCCGCTCGCCGAATCCGCGACGGCCGAGACGTACAGCACGCGCCCCGTGAGCACCACGGGCTCGCCCGGAAGATCGAGCAGCGCCCAGGCCTGGTGTCCCGGCGCGATCCGCTCGCTGATGGTCGTTTCCGTGCGCACCGGCACGTCGATCCACAACGGATCGATGTCGACGACGCGGACCACCGGATCGCGTTCCGTCACGGCCTGCCCCACCTCGCCCACGAGCTGATCGACGATCCCGTCGAAGGGCGCGTTGATGTAGTACCGCTGGGCCTGCTCGCGGAGCTGCGCGAGCCGGAGCACTTCCTCCTCGAGGGTCTTGAGCGCCGCGGCGACACCGATCTTGGCGCTGACCAGCCCGATCCGACGCTCCTCAAACTCCGCCTCGGTCCCCGCGTCGCTGAGCATCACTTTCTCGACGGCGTCGAACCGGCTCTGGGCGAGGTCGCGCGCGGCCTCGGCGTTCTCCACTTCGGAACGGTTCGTCGCGCGAAGCTCCTGAAGGGCGATCCCCGCGAGCACTTCGCCGTCACGCGCCCGGATGAGCCGCGTCCCTTCCTTCACGCGCTGGCCCGGCTTGATCAGGATCTCCTGGATCTCCAGCGAGGTCGTGAAGCCCAGGGCCGCGTCCCGGCTCGGCCGGGTCACCCACTCATCGCCCCCGAAGGTCGCCGCTCGCTCTTCCCATGACTTCGGCCCCGCCGCCGAACCCTCGGCAGCCGACGAAGCCGGCGATTCAGGTTGCCTGGACGCGGCATGGCTGAGACCGACGCCGGCGGCCATCGCCGCTGCGGCCAGCGCCAAGAACAACCGGAGCTGATCCTTGTGCATGAGCAATCCCCTGTGCGTGCCGACGCGAGCCCCCGGGGCCATTATCGGCACTCCCCTGCCCCTCCCATCCGCCAAACAGCCAAACCCGGTTGCAGGACGCACCCGGAACACAACCCTACGCTTGTCGCCTGACGAAAACGCTCGCCGCCTCACGGACGAGACGCCGACCGCCTGAATGGACCCTGACCACGGAGGCTTCCTTTGACCAGTTCGACTGCCGCCGGTTCCACCACGTCCGCCTCGGCGCCCTCGCCCGTCGCCGTCGGCGTGGGCAAGGCCCTCGCGATCAGCGGCGGAACGCCTGTCAGTTCCACCCCGGTTCCGTTCATGGCCACCGGCCTTACCCAGGCCGACAAGGACGCGGTCGTGAAGGTGCTGGACTCGGGCATGCTTCGCGCCTGGAAGAAGTGCGAAGAGCTTGAAGCACGCTTCGGGCAGATGTCCGGGGCCAGGCATGCGATGACCTGCTCGAACGGCACGGTCGCGCTCCAGCTTGCGTATGAGCCGCTTTTCGACCGCGGTGACGACGTGCTCGTCCCCGCGTGGACGTATATCGCCACGGTGAGCATGGTGGTGGCCCGCGGCGGCAACCCCATCTTTGTCGACGCCGACCCGCGCACCTGCCAGATCGATGTCAAGGACCTGGCGCGGAAGGTGACGAAGAAGACGAAAGCGATCGCGGTGACGCACCTCTACGGCTGCCCGGTCGATATCGCGGGCGTTCAGCAGGTCGCCTCGGCCCACGGGCTGAAGGTGATCTATGACGCCGCCCAGGCCCACCTGGCCACGTACAACGGCAAGGGCATCGGTGCGTTCGGCGACGCGGTGACGTTCTCGTTCTACGCGACGAAGAACCTCATGACCGGCGAAGGCGGCATGATCATGTGCAATGACGATGCGCTGGCGCGGCGGATCAAGCTGCTGCGCTCCCACGGCGAGACGGACAAGTACCTGCACGAGAGCGTGGGGTACAACTATCGGCTGAATGACATGGCGGCGGCCATCGGCTGCTCGCGGCTCGACCGGCTGGAAGGCGAGACCAACCAGCGACGTGCCGTCGCGGCGAAGTATGACCGCATGATCGAGGGCATTGAAGGGCTGAGTGCCGCGGCGATCACGCCCGGGGCGGTGAGCGCGTATCACCTCTACACGGTGATGCTCGACACCGAGCGATTCACGTGCACGCGCGATGAGTTCTGCAAGGCGCTGCAGGCCGAGGGCGTGCCGACGGCGACGCACTACCCGCGGGCGCTGGTGGACCAGCCGGCGTTTTCGAAGGAATCGCGCGGCGCGGAGACGCCCGCGGCGCGGAAGCTGGCGACGCAGGTGTTCTGCCTGCCCATGCACCACGCCCTGAACGAAGAGCACCTTCGCATTGTCGATGCCGCCCTCCGCAAGGTGGCCGCGGCGATGAAGCGGTAAACCCAAGCGGGCAAGCTGGTTCGGCGGTGCGACGCGATTCGGCCGCCCGGAGCGACGCGGCCCGCGGCCTGCGCACTTTCTCAGTACCCCATTGCGTCGGCTACCGCCGCTCGTTATCTTCTCCGACTCGCGCTCCAACATTGCCGCGCGGCAACGGAGAAACGTGCATGAGACTCAGCGCAACGGTCGTCTGCCTCGGGCTGTCATTCGCGGCGTTCAATGTTCGTGTGCCCGAAGCGGCCGCGATGCCTGCCGCGCATCTCGACCCCACCAAGCACGACTCGGTGGCGCTGTTCCACATGGAGCTGCGCGAGCCGGTGGCGATCGACGCGGTGCTCATGGCCGAGGAGGGCAAGGTTGAAGAGGCGATCGCGCATCTCAAGAAGTTTCTGACCGACCCGACGTACAAGAACGAGCAGCGGCAGGAGGAGCTGCGCATCGGCCTGGGGATGGTGCACATGCGCTCGGGGCAGATCGCCAAGGCCGAGGGGGTGCTCAAGCCGATCGCGTCGCTGCGCAAGGAGAGCTTCGGGGCGCGCCGTGCGCAGGCGATCATCTGGGCCAAGACGTGCTCGATCCAGGACGGGACGAAGCGCTTCGCCAAGGCGAACACGCGCGAGGAGTGGGCCGAGGGTCTGCGCGTGGCGAAACGCGAGCTGTTCAAGCACTGCATGGGGCTGTTCGACCAGATGAGCGACGCGCGGAAGCGCCGCGTCTGGAACGACGCCAAGCGGCATCTCCGGGAGGGGCGCGACGCCCTCGAACAGGCCCGCGTCATCCGCCTCGATGACGAGCTCATGTCGGAGTTCAGCCAGGAGTTCGTTCGCCGGCTGAACGACGAGATCGCTCAGTGCGGCAGGCAGCGGGAGCGCTGCGTGCGCGAGCGCCGGGAGTACGAGCGCGACCTGAACCGCGCGAGGGACAGCGAACGCACGGGGCTGGAGGCGAACATCCGCGCGTGCGATCGTGAGTGCGACGGGCTGGATGACCTGATCGCGGAGATTCGGACGGAGCTGCGCAAAGCCGGGAACGCGCCGGCCAGCGCCCCCGAGCCGGACCGACCAGGTGCGCCCCGGCGGCGCAAGTGACGCGGCGGGTCAGTCGCCGAGACGTTTGACATGAGCACCCGACTCGGCGCGTCGGGGCGCCCACGGCGCTCACCCGTTCCACGTGCGCGGGCCGGCGCCGGTGTAGATGCTCAGCGGGCGGATGAGGCGGTTGTCAGCGTGCTGCTCCATCACGTGGGCGCACCACCCGGTGATGCGGCTGGCGACGAAGATGGGCGTGTACTGCGGGACGGGGATGCCCATGACGAAGTAGGTCATGCCGCAGGGGAAGTCGACGTTGGGGTGGATCTTCTTCTTGTCGAGCATGATCTTCTGGACCTGCTCGCCGAGACGGAACCAGTCGGAAGCCGGGAGGCCGCCGAAGGCGCCCTGGAGGTTGGCGGCCATTTTCTTGCCGAGGGCGTGGAGGATGCCGGCGCGGTGGTCGCCGTTCTTGTAGACGCGGTGTCCGAAGCCCATGAGCTTGCGCTTGGTGTCGAAGGCGTTCTGCATCCACTGGTCGACCCTGGGCGTGCCGATGCCGTCGGCCCCGACGTCCTTGTGGATTTCCTTGAGCATCTCCATGGCCATTTCGTTGGCCCCGCCGTGGAGCGGGCCCTTGAGGGCGGCGATCCCGCCGCAGACCGCGCCGTACATGTCGGAGAGAGTGCCGGAGATGACGCGGGAGGTGAAGGTGGAGGCGTTGAACTCATGCTCGGCGTAGAGGATGAGGGAGACGTCAATGACCTTGGTCTCGGCGTCGCTGGGCTTGCGGCCGGTCATCATGTAGAGGAGATTGGCGGCGTGGGAGAGCGCCGGGTCGCCCCCGCGCTCGGCGCCGATGAGGGCGCGGCCGTCGATGACGTTCTGCATGTGCCCGATGATGGTGGGGATCTTGGCGAGGAGGCGCTTGGCCTTGCGGAGATTGGCCGCGGGCGAGTTGTCCTGGCAATCGGCGTCGGTGTGGCCGAGGATGGAGACGGCGGTGCGGAGCACGTCCATCGGGACGGCGCGGCCACTGGCGAGCCACCCGGCCGACGACTCGATGAAGCTCGTCACGGCGGGGTGGAGGGCGCGCTCGGCGACGACCTCGGCCTTGAAGCGCTTGAGCTCGTCGGCGGCGGGCTTGTGGCCTTCGAGCAGGAGGAAGGCGACCTCCTCGAACGTGGCGTGGTCGGCGAGGTCGTGGATCTCGTACCCGCGATAGATGAGCTTGTCCTGCTCGATGGAGCAGATGGAGGTCTGGCCGCCGATGACGCCCTCGAGGCCCTTGGCGAAAGCGGCGGCGGCGGATTCCCTGGAAGCGGAGGCGGGCGCGGCGGGCGAAGCGGTCGCGGACATGAACGGCTCCTTGTCTCGGTGTATTTGCCCAAGGCTAGGAGCGTCGTGCGGGCTTTTCCGAGCGATGCAGGCAGTACCTTGGGGGCATTCAGCGGCGGCGGAATGCGGTGACGGGTCGCGCGCGGGATGCTGTTTCCGAACGCTTCGGGGGGGCCGATCACGCCGGGACGCCCGTACCCTGCTCGCGTGCGCGCGAGTCCTGAGGACCTTCTGAAGCGGATCGATACGGCGATGACGGGGGATCGCGCGCGGCTGCGCGCGCGGGTGCGCGACCTGCAGCGGAGCGGGCGCGCCACGCCCGAACAGGTTGAGCGGCTGGCGCAGGCGGTCGAGGCCTCGGTGGAGCGGGCGCGGACGCGGTTCGAGCGCCGTCCGCGGGCGCGGTTTGATCTCGATCTGCCGGTGAGCGCGCGGCGCGAGGAGATCGCCCGGGCGATCGAGCGGCACCAGGCGATCGTGCTCTGCGGCGAGACGGGCAGCGGGAAGACCACCCAGTTGCCGCAGATCTGCCTGGAGCTGGGTCGGGGGTGCGCGGGGCTGATCGGGCACACGCAGCCGCGGCGGATCGCGGCGCGGGCGGTGGCGCAGCGCGTGGCGGAGGAACTGCGGACGCCGCTGGGCCCGCGCGGGGCGGTGGGCTACAAGGTGCGCTTCGGCGACGAATCGGGCGAGGCGAACTTCATCAAGGTCATGACCGACGGCGTGCTGCTGGCCGAGCTGGCCGGGGCCGGGGGCGAGGGCGGCGGATCGGGCGACCGCGACCTGGACGCGTACGACACGATCATCATCGACGAGGCGCACGAGCGCTCGCTCAACATTGATTTTCTGCTGGGGTACCTGCGGCAACTGATGCCGCGAAGGCCGGACCTGAAGATCATCGTCACGAGCGCGACGATTGATCCGCAGCGATTGTCGAACCACTTCGGCGGGCCGGGGGTGTGCCCGGTGATCGAGGTGAGTGGGCGGACGTATCCGGTCGAGGTGCGCTATCGCCCGACGACGGACCTCGAAGCGGATGACTGGGAGAACGTGGAGGAGCTGGCGATCCTGGAAGCGGTGGATGAGCTGGCGCGGGAGCGGAGCGGGACGGGGGGGGCGGGGGGAACGGGGGGGGCGGGGGGGGCGGGGGGAGACATCCTGGTGTTCCTGCCGGGGGAGCGCGAGATCCGGCTGACGGCCGAGGCGCTGCGGAAGCATCATCCGCCGGGGACGGAGATCCTGCCCTTGTACGCGCGGCTCTCGCCGGCGGAGCAGATGCGGGTGTTTGAGCCGCACCCGCGCGTGGCGCGGCGGGTGGTGCTGGCGACGAACGTGGCGGAGACGTCGCTCACGGTGCCGGGGATCCGGTACGTCGTGGACACGGGGCTGGCGCGGATCAGCCGGTACAACCCGCGGAGCAAAGTGCAGCGGCTGCCGATCGAGGCGATCTCGCAGGCGTCGGCGAACCAGCGCTCGGGGCGCTGCGGGCGCGTGGCGGCGGGCGTGGCGATCAGGCTCTACGGCGAAGAGGACTTTGCGGCGCGACCGGCCTTCACGGATCCCGAGATCGTGCGCACGAACCTGGCGAGTGTGATCCTGCAGATGAAGTGGCTGCGGCTCGGGCCGGTCGAGGAGTTCCCGTTTGTCGAGCCGCCCGACGCGCGGATGATCCGCGACGGGTACGAGACGCTCGAGGAGCTGGGCGCGGTGGATGAGGCGGGGGAGCTCACGGCGCTGGGGCGGCAACTGGCGCGGATCCCGGTCGATCCGCGGATCGGGCGGATGCTGCTGGCGGCGGCGGAGGAGGGGTGCGTGAGCGAGGCGCTCATCATCTGCTCGGCGCTGGAGGTTCAGGATCCGCGCGACCGGCCGATGGAGCGGCAGGCGGCGGCGGACCAGGCGCACGCGACCTTCCGGCACGAGCAGAGCGACTTCCTCACGTTCCTGAACATCTGGGACGCGTACCAGGAGCAGGCCGAGCACCTGTCGCACTCGAAGCTGCGCGGGTGGTGCCGGGAGCACTTCCTGAACTTCATGCGCATGCGCGAGTGGGTGGAGACGTATCACCAGCTCAAGCGCGTCTCGGGCGAGCTGGGCCAGAAGGTCAATGAGAAGCCGGCGGGGTATGACCAGGTGCACCGGGCGCTGCTGGCGGGGCTGCTCAGCAGCGTGTGCTGCAAGGACGAGGCGAGCGGGGGCAAGGGGGGGGCGGGGATGGAGTACCTGGGGCAGCGCGGGGCGCGGGTGAGCATCTTTCCGGGATCGGCGCTCTTCAAGAAGGGGCCGAAGTGGCTGGTCGCCGCGGAGATCGTGCAGACGACCAGGCTCTATGCGCGCACGGCGGCGAAGATCGAGCCGGAGTGGATCGAGCGGCTGGCGACGCACGTGGTGAAGCGCTCGTACACCGACCCGCACTGGAACCGCGAGGGCGGGCAGGTGGCGGCGTGGGAGCGGGTGACGCTCTTCGGGCTGGTCCTCGTGGCCCGGCGGCGCGTGCACTACGGGCCGATCGACCCGCGGGCGTCGCGCGAGATCTTCATTCATCACGCGCTCATCGAGGGGGAGTGGCCCGAGGGACGGCGCGCGCACGGCTTCGAGACGCGCAACGCCGCGGTGCTCGAGGAGGTGCGGCGGCTGGAGGCCAAGCTGCGCCGCGACGGGATCGCCGCGGACGCCAAGGCGCTGTTTGCGTTCTACGACGCGCGCGTGCCGGCGAGCGTGTTCGGCATGAGCACGTTCGAGGCGTGGTTCCGGGAGGCGCAGAAGGCGTCGCCCGCGCTGCTGGATCTCTCGATCGGGGACGTGGTCGCTGATGACGGGCTCCTGCTCGGCGGCGGAGGCATGGCGGAGGCGTTTCCCGACCGGTGGGCGGGCGGGCTGGAGCTGGAGTATGCGTTTGAACCCGGCAAGGACCACGACGGGGTGACGCTGGTGACGCCGCTGACGGCGCTGGGGCAGATCGATGAGCGGCGGGCGGCGTGGCTGGTGCCGGGGCGGCTGCGGGAGAAGGTCACGGCGCTCCTGCGCTCGCTGCCGAAGCAGTACCGGACGCAGCTCGATGCAGGATCAGGCGGGGGCGCGGGGGGAGCGGGGGGCGCGGGGGGCGGGGGGGGGACCAAGTCGGGATTGGCGGCGCTGGCGGAGGAAGTTGCGGGGGTGCTCGTGTTCGGGCAGGGCGCGATGGGTGAAGCGCTGAGCGAAGCGGTGGAGGTGCTGCGGGGGGTGAAGGTCCCGGTGGCGGCGTGGCCGCTGGGGGACGGGGGGATTGTCGATCACCTGCGGCTGAACGTGCGCGTGGTGGATGCGCAGGGGGAGGTCCTGGGCGAAGGGCGCGACGTGGCGGCGCTCAAGGAGCGGTTTGCGGCGCGGGCGCGCAAGGCCCTGGCGGCGGTGGCGCGGGAGCGCTTTGCGCGGGAGGGGCTCACGGCGTGGGACTTCGGCGAGCTGCCCGAGCGCGTGGAACTGGCGGGGGCGGGGGGTGGGGGTGGCGGGGACGGCGCCGGGCCGGTGATCGTGAGCTATCCGGCGCTGGTGGATCGCGGGACGTGCGCGGCGCTCACGCTCGCGGAGACGCCGGCGGCGGCGGCGCTGCTCACGCACGGGGGCGTGCGGCGGCTGCTGGCGATTGCGTGCCGCGAGGAGGTCGTGCACCGCCTCCGCGCCCTGGGTCCGCCGGGGGATCTCCAGTCGATGCTCAAGTGGTTCGCGCCGATCGCCGGCGCGGGCGAGCCGGGGGAGCTCGTGGCGTCGCTGGTGGACCTGGTGGTGGAGCGGGCGTTCCTGGCCGGGCAGGAGCCGGTCCGCACGGCGGAGGCGTTTCTGGCGCGGCAGACGGGGAATTGGGGGCGGATCGGGGCGGCGACGATCGAGGTGGCGGGGCTGGCGGCGCGGGTGCTGGAGACGCGGCAGCGGATCGCGGCGCGGCTGAGCGGGGGCACGCCGCGGACGTGGGCGGCGTCGGTGGCGGACCTGCGCGAGCAGGCGGCGTACCTGATGCCGCGGGGGTTCCTGCGGCAGGTGCCGCTGGCGCGGTTGAAGGAGTACCCGCGGTACGTGGAGGCGATGTGGCTGCGGCTGATGAAGCTGCGGGAGGACGGTTCGCCGCGGGAGGCGCGGGCGCTGGCCGAGCTGGCGCCGCACTGGAAGCGGTGGACGGGCTGGGCGGCCCAGCGGCTGGTCGCGGCCGCGGCGACGGGCGCACCGGGGGAAGCGATGGAGGCGGGGGCGGCCGCGCCGGCGGAGGGCGGGGGCCGGGGCGCCGGACGCGGGGCCGCGGCGCTGCCCGCCTCGCGGCGGCCGGCGCCGGTGGTGCCGACGGAGGCGGCGGCGTGGGCGATGAGGCCGGGGGTGCTGCCGGCGGCGGTGGAGCGGTACCGCTGGATGCTGGAGGAGTTCCGCGTGAGCCTGTTTGCGCAGGAGCTGGGGACGGCGCAGCCGGTGTCGGGGAAGCGGCTGGACGAGGCGTGGGCGGCGTGCGGGTAGGGCGGTTTTGGCGTGAAGAGCGCTGGTTGGACCGTGGAGCGCTCCTCGGGGACCGTGGAGTGTTCCTTTGGGACCGTGGAGCGCTCTTCGAGGACCGTGGAGCGTTCCTTTGGGACCGTGGAGCGCTCTTCGAGGACCGTGGAGCGTTCCTTTGGGACTGTGGAGCGCTCTTTGAGGACCGTGGAGCGCTCTTCGAGGACCGTGGAGTGTTCCTTTGGGACCGTGGAGCGGCCTGCGCGGACGCGTTTCAGCGCAGCATCTGCGCGGTGTCGGAAGGTGGCGGGGGGGTCAGGCCACGACGCGCACGCCCGTCACGCCGGGGACGTTGCTCTTGAGGTTGCGCTCGAGGGAGGAGGCGAGCGTCACGTCGCTGCTCGGGCAGCCGTGGCAGGAGCCGAGCATCCGCACGGCGACCACCCCGCCGGGCTCGAGGCCGACGAGTTCGATGTCGCCGCCGTCGGCCTGCACGTGCGGACGCACCAGGTCCACGACGCGGCGGACGCGGTCGAGGTCGGGCGGGCCGGGGGTGAGATTGGAGGGGCCGGGGTGCACGGGGTGTTCGCCAGGCGGGAGCGGTGACCGGATCGTAGCGAGCCGGCGCGGCCCTCGCGCTACGCTCCGGGCATGGACACCCCCGCCGCGCCCCGGTTCATCCGCCCCGACCTCGCCGCGGCGCCGCCCGATCCGCTCAGCCGGCGCCGGATGCTGGCGCTGGGCGCGGTGATGGGCGTCGCCGGGGCCGCGCGCGCCGCCGGGCTGCACGCGCCGCTCGCCTGGGCCGGCGCCGCGGGCGCCGCGGCGGAGGGGGCCGGCCGCGATGACCCGCGCCCGCTCTTCACCCTCTCGCTGGCGCAGTGGTCGCTGCACCGCGAGCTCCAGAGCGGCAAACTCGACCACCTGGACTTCCCCGCGGCGTCGAAGCGCGACCTGGGGATCGACGCGGTGGAGTACGTGAGCGTGTTCTTCAGGAAGAAGGGCGACGCCGAGTACACCCGGGCGCTGCGGAAGCGCTGCGAGGATGAAGGCGTGGCGAGCGTGCTCATCATGTGCGACGGCGAAGGGGACCTCGGCGACCCCGACGAGGCGAAGCGCGCCCGGGCGGTGGAGAACCACGTGAAGTGGCTGGAGGCGGCCCGTGCGCTCTCGTGCCACTCCATCCGCGTGAACGCCGCGAGCCGGGGGAGCTTCGAGGAGCAGCAGAAGCTGGCGGCCGACGGGCTGCGGCGGCTGTGCGAGCGCGGCGACGAGTTCGGGATCAACGTGATCGTGGAGAACCACTGGGGGCTCTCGTCGAACGGGGCGTGGCTGTCGGGGGTCATGAAGCTCGTGGCGCACCCGCGCGTGGGGACGCTGCCGGACTTCGGGAACTTCGATCCCAAGCAGTATGACCGCTACCAGGGGATGGAGGAGCTCATGCCCTTTGCCAAAGGCGTGAGCGCCAAGAGCTACGACTTCGATCCGGCCACCGGCGACCACACGACCTTCGACTTCCGGCGGATGCTGCGGATCGTGCTCAAGGCGGGGTACCGCGGACGGATCGGGATCGAGTACGAAGGGGACAAGCTCCCCGAGCGCGAAGGGATCGCGGCGACCCGGCGGCTGCTCGAGCGGCTCCGCACCGAACTGGCGGCAAGCGGCGCAGCGGGCCCGTGACCTCGCGCCGCGGCGCGGCGCTCCACTACTATCACCGGTGCCTGATGGGGACACGATCCCGGCGTACCAGCGAGCGATGCCGAACTGGCTCACGGCCTCGCGCGTGGTGATGGCGCTGGTGTTCTTCGGCGTGCTCACGCTGTGGCGCTTCGAGGGCTCGGCGGCGGCGGCGGGGCGCATCGACTGGCTCCTGCTCTCGTCGGCGGCGCTCTTCATCGTGGCGTCGCTCACCGACGTGCTCGACGGGCACCTGGCGCGGCGGTGGCGGGTGGAGTCGACCTTCGGACGGATCATGGACCCCTTCGCCGACAAGGTGCTCGTGATCGGGGCGCTGGTGTTCCTGGCGGGGCCGGACTTCTGGTACCACGAGGCGTGGAGCCCGGGGATGGCCGGGGGCGTCCGCCGGCGGCTGGCGGGCGAAGGCGTGCAGCTCTCGGGCGTGTACCCGTGGATGGCGGTGACGATCATCGGGCGGGAGCTGCTGGTCACCTCGATCCGCGGCGTGCTCGAGGCGCGGGGCGTGAAGTTCGGCGCGGACTGGAGCGGGAAGCTGAAGATGCTCCTGCAGAGCGTGGCGGTGCCGACGGTGCTCATCACGATCGGGGTGACGCGGGTGACGCCGTGGGGCGCGGGCGAGCCGCACGAGGGCGCGCCGTGGGGGCGGCAACTGATCGATATCGCGGTGTGGACGGCGCTGTGCGCGACGGTGCTCTCGGGCCTGCCCTATGTGGCAAGAGCCGTGGCCCTGGCGCGGCGGCGCGGGATGGAGGAGACACGATGACCCGAGCCCCGGCGATGGGCATGATGATGGTGACGGTCTTCGGCCTCGGGCGGCTGCGCCCGGCGTCGGGGACGTGGGGGTCCCTGCCGCCGGTGGCGGCGGCCGGGCTGCTGTGGGCCGGGGGGGCGCCGTGGTGGGCGTGGTGGGGCGCGATGGGGGCGCTGGTGATTGTGTTCAGCATCGCGTGCGTGATGTTCGGAGACTGGGCCGAGGCGGAGTTCGGCAAGAAGGACCCGGGTCAGGTGGTGGCCGATGAGACGGCGGGGATGGCCCTGACGCTCATGTTCCTGCCGTGGGGCTGGACGGGGACGTGGGCGGCGGGGGCGGCGTGGCTGGCGGGGGCGTTTCTGCTGTTTCGGGCGATGGACATCATCAAGCCGCCGCCGGCGCGAGGGCTGCAGCGGCTTCCCTCGGGATGGGGGATCCTGGTGGATGATCTGCTGGCGGGCGTGTATGCGGGAGCGCTGTGGTGGGCCCTGCGATGGGTGGCGGGGGCGCTCTAGGGAGCGGTGCGGCGCCCGGGCGGGAGGCCCGGGGCGCGGGCGCATCCGGGGCGCGGGCTATTGTTTTGCATCGGGGGGAATGGACGGCAGTAGAAGTCGGAAGCATCTGAGTGTGTTCGATTTGCTGGTCACGGGCAGCGTCCCCATTCGGGGCGGCCCTCAACCAACCTCGAGGAAGACCCACCGGGTCGAGGAGCTTCGATGAAGAACTGGCGTGCGTGGACGATCGGCGCGGCGGGGTTGGTTTTTGTGGCCGGGAGCGTGCTCCCCGTGGCGATGGCGCAGGAAGAAGCGCCGGCGCCGGGTCGGCCGAGCCGCGGCGGGCCGGAGGGCGGAGCGGAAGGCCGCGACGAGAAGAAGCCGGAGTTTCCGCCCTTTGCCGACGTGAGCAAGGACTACCAGAAGGTGGTGTCGACGGCGGACGGGGAAGCGAGCCTGTGGACGCTGTACAAGCGGGAGAAGGACGCGGGGATGCTCGTGGAGCTGCCGCGGGATTTTGCGCGGCAGAAGTATCTGTTCAACATGACGATCGCGGCGGGCGAGCCGTACGCGGGGCTGCAGGGCCCGGACATGTACCTGTACTGGAAGCGGTTCGACAAGCGGCTGGCGCTCATGGAGCCGCAGATCACCAACCGCTCGACGGGCGACCAGGAGAGCAAGTCGGGGGTGGAGCGCGCGTTCACCGACCGGGTGGTGCTGGACGTGCCGATCCTGGCGATGGGCCCGGGCGGCGGGCCGGTGATCGACGCGAAGGCGCTGTTTGCGGGCCAGGCTTCGAAGTTCTTCGGGGGCGGCGGCTTTTTCTCGAGCGGGGCGAGCGGGGCGAACCCGGGCCTGGCGACGATCGAGAAGGCCAAGGCGTTCCCGCAGAACGTCGAGGTGGCGTTCACCATGCCGACGGCGGGCGGGGTGATGAAGACGTTCTACTACTCGGTGATGATCGTGCCGGACAACACGGGGTATCAGCCGCGGGTGTCGGACGAGCGCGTGGGGTACTTCGGCACGTGGTTCCGGGACCTGGGGAAGTTCAAGGACGACGAGAAGTGGGTGCGGTACATCAACCGGTGGCACTTTGAGAAGGCCGAGCCGAAGCTGAAGATGAGCCCGCCGAAGAAGCCGCTGGTGTATTACGTCGAGCACACGGTGCCCGCGCGGTACCGGCGGTACGTGCGTGACGGGGCGCTGTGGTGGAACAAGGCGTTTGAGAAGGTGGGGCTGGTGGACGCGATCGAGGTGTACTACCAGGACAAGGCCACCGGCGCGCACATGGACAAGGACCCCGAGGACGCGCGGTACAACTTCATCCGCTGGGTCGTGAACGACGTGGGCACCGCGATCGGGCCGAGCCGCCCGCACCCGCTCACCGGGCAGATTCTCGACGCCGACGTGGTGCTCACGGACGGATGGATCCGGCACTTCTGGTCGCAGACCAATGAAGTGATTCCCGATGTGGCGATGAGCTCGATCCCTGATGAGGCGCTCTCGTGGCTGGCGGAGAACCCGCAGTGGGACCCGCGCGTGCGGCTGGCGCCGCCGGAGCGGCGGGATGAGATCCTCGCGGAGCGTGCGGCGGAACGCGCGCGTCGCGGGATCGCGCGGTTCGGCGGGAAGGGCGTGTCGCTGGACGATGTGAACACGCTCGAGGGCGGGTTCCTGAGCCAGCGGAGTCCGCGGAACGGGGCCGACTGCCTGCTGGCGCAGGGCAAGGGCCTGGAGATGTCGATGGCCGCGATGAGCCTGGAGCTCACGGGGATGCTCGAAGGCGCCGAGGACGAGCCGGCCGAGGGCAAGGGCGAGAAGGGCGAGAAGAAATCCGAGGAGAAGGGAGACTTCATCGACGGGATTCCCGAGTGGTTCGTCGGGCCGGCGCTGGCGGACCTGACGGCGCACGAAGTCGGGCACACGCTCGGGCTCCGGCACAACTTCAAGGGCACCTCGGCCTACACGCTCGCGCAGATCAACTCGGCGGAGTTCAAGGGCAAGAAGCCCTACTCGACGTCGGTGATGGACTACACCCCGGTGAACATCAACCTCGGCGAGGGGAAGTTCCAGGGCGACTACAACGTGATCGACATCGGGCCGTACGACTTCTGGGCGATCGAGTACGGGTACACGTTCGGGGACCCGAAGGACGCGCTCAAGCGCGTCGCGGAGCCCGAGCTGCAGTTCGGGTCGGACGAGGACGCCGACGGAAACGGGATGGACCCGACGATCCGGCGGTATGACCTGGCGGCGGACCCGATGGACTACGCCAAGTCGCGGCTTGACCTGGCGAAGTTCAGCCGCGGGCGCATCATCGACAAGTTCGTGAAGAACGGGCAGAGCTGGAGCAAGGCGCGGCACGGGTACAGCCTGACGCTCAACATGCAGATGAACTCGGTGTCGATCATGTCGAACTGGGTGGGCACGGCGTACCTGTTCCGCGATCGCAAGGGCGATCCGAACGGGCGCCCGCCGATCAGCGTCGTGCCGGTCGAGAAGCAGCGCGAAGCGCTCAAGTTCGTGTGCGAGAACGCGTTCCGCGACGAGGCGTACGGGATCACGCCGGAGCTCATGGAGTACCTGACGGCGGATCGCCGCGACGATCCGGGCGGCGGGCGGGCGACGCCGGAGTGGGCCGTGCACGAGCAGATCGCCGGGATGCAGGCGAGCGCGCTCACGCAGATCATGAACCCGGTGAAGCTGCGTCGCGTGTACGACAACGAGTTCCGCGTAGCCAAGGACAAGGACGCGCTCACGCTCATCGAGGTGCTCGACACGATCTCGGGCGAGATCTGGAGCGAGCTGGACCGGAGCAAGTCGGGCGGCACGTTCAACGCGCGCAACCCGATGATCTCGTCCCTGCGGCGCAACCTGCAGCGCGAACACCTCGAGCGCATGATCAACCTCACGCTTCCCGGCGGGCTGCGCGGCGAGGCGGGCAAGGCCATCAGCAACCTGGCGATCTCGCGCCTCCGCGACCTGAAGGGCAAGATCGACGGCACCTTGGGCAACCGCGGGCTCGATCCGTACTCGCTCGCCCACCTCGGCGAAGCCAGCCAGCGCATCGAGCGGGCGCTCAACGCCCAGTACATCTACAACCAGTCATCGAGCGGCGGCGAGTTCCCCTGGTGGCTCCTGCTGGGCGAGGGCGCGGGTGAATCGCGGCCGGCGGAGGACTGGTCGAAGTGATCTGAACTGAATCGGCAGATCGGATGGTGAATCAGGACCCGCGCGGATGGCCGCGCGGGTTTTTTCGTTGCCAGCGCCGGGTGGCTCGCGCCGGGCTCTCCTCCCCCACTCCTGCCGCGTGGTCGCGGGCGGTCGTTACAATCGGGCATGGCGAGCGTTCCCGACCTGGCGCGGCTGATCCATGCGGAACTGGCGGAGTTGCGGGCTGTTCGGCACGATCTGCACGCGCACCCGGAACTGGCCTACCAAGAGCGGCGGACGAGCGGGGTCGTGCGTCGCGAACTTGACCGGCTGGGGATCGCCTACGCGGCTGACCTGGCCGGGGGGACGGGCGTGGTGGCGCATCTGCCGGCGACAGGCGAGGGCGCGGCGGGCGCGAAAGCGGGCGCAGCGCGCAAGGCGGTGGCGCTGCGCGCCGACATGGATGCCCTGCCGATTCAGGAGCAGACGGGGCTGGCGTATCGGTCGACGACGCCGGGGGTGATGCATGCGTGCGGGCACGACGGGCACACGGCGATGCTGCTGGGGGCGGCGCGGGTGCTCGCGCGATTGCCGCGGCCGCGGGGGGTGACGCTTCTGTTTCAACCCGCGGAGGAAGGGGGCGCGGGCGCGGCGAAGCTGTGCGAGGCGGGGGCGCTCGACGGGACGCTCATCGGCCCGCCGGTGGAGCGGGTGTTCGGGCTGCACGGATGGCCCGACATGACCCTGGGGCACGTGGGGACCAAGCCGGGGCCGCTGCTGGCGAGCACGGATGAGATTCGCTGCACGATCCGCGGGGTGCAGTCGCATGCGGCGTACCCGCACTACTCGCGCGACACGATCGTGGCGGCGGCGCACTGCATCACGGCGGTGCAGACCGTGGTCTCGCGGAACGTGGGGCCGCTTGAGTCGGTGGTGGTGAGCATCGGGCGGATCGAAGGGGGCACGGCCAACAACATTCTGCCGGAGGCGGTGACGTTCACGGGGACGATCAGGGCGCTGACGCCGCGGACGCGCGAACTGGCCAAGACGCGCGTCCGCGAGGTGATCGAGGGGACGGCGGCGGCGCTGGGGTGCACGGCGGAGCTCGAGCTGAACGACGGGTATCCGGTCACGTTCAACGATCCGGCGCTCACGGCCCGGTGGTTCGACGTGGCGCGTGCGGCGCTCGGGGGCGAGCGGGTGGAGTCGGTGCCGACGCCGGTGATGGGCGGGGAGGATTTCTCGTTCTACGCGCAGCGCGTGCCGGGGGTGTTCTTCTGCCTGGGCCTTCGGCCCGCGGGGCGGGCGACGTATCCCACGCTGCACCAGCCGGACTTTGATTTCAATGACGACGCGATGCCGGTGGGGATCGAGATGCTGTGCCGGCTGGCACTGGACGAATCGGAAGGGTGACGGGGAGCGAATGACAGGCAGAGCCCCGCCCGGACCGGCGGGCGGCGCGGCGCATAGGCTCATGGACCCACGTGGAGAGTTTCAGCATGAACAAGCTCTTGATCGGCTCGGCGCTGGTGGCGGTCTCGGTCGGTGTCTTGGCTGCGGGAGCATGGGGCCTGAAGGAGCCGCCCGCCGACAAGCCCGCCAGGCCCGAGACGCCCGCGGCGACCAAGCCGGCGGACAAGCCCGCCGAGAAGACCCAGAAGAGCGAGGGAAAGGAATCCGCGTACGTCCTCGGATACAAGATGAAGGCGATCGATGGAAAGGACGCCGATCTTGCGACCTACAAGGGCAAGGTGGTGCTCATCGTGAACGTCGCCAGCCAGTGCGGGCTCACGAAGCAGTACGAGGGGCTGCAGAAGCTCTACGACGCCAAGAAGGAGAAGGGGCTGGTGATCCTGGGGTTCCCCGCCAACAACTTCGGCGGCCAGGAGCCGGGAACGAACGAGGAAATCTCGCAGTTCTGCTCGCGGAAGTTCAAGGTGACGTTCCCGATGTTCGCGAAGATCTCGGTGAAGGGTGAGGATTGCCACCCGCTCTACAAGCAGCTCGCCGCGCGGGCGGGCGGCGAGCCATCGTGGAACTTCACCAAGTACCTGGTCGACCGGCAGGGGAATGTCGTTGAGCGGTTTGATCCGCGCATGCGGCCGGATGACCCGGAACTGGAGAAGAAGATCGACGCGCTGCTCGATGCCAAGCCCAAGGCCTGAGCTGCGGGCTCATCGCCCGGCGGTGGTGAGGGGCGAGCGGCCCTCGATGACGGCGTCGCGCCCGCCGGTGCGGATGATGCGGCGCTGAAACTCGTCGAACGCGCGCTGCAGGCGGTCGAGGTCGGGATCGATGTACGCGCGGATGACCTGGGCCGGAGTGGGGCCGAAGGTGACGCCCTGCCGCGCCCCGGGGGCGATCTTGAGACGCGCCGCCACGAACTGCATCAGGTGCCCGCCGGCGGCGTCAGCGACCAGGCGGCGAAAGCCATGGGAATGCGCCCCGTTCTCGCCCTCGCGAAGGAAGTGGACGAAGGCCCAGCACTGGGCGTAATAGGTCAGCGGGCCCGCCTGGCCCCGTGACAGCAGCGCGCCGGGAGAGCTGTCGAACAGTTGGTCGAGCGTGAGCAGACCGCCGGGCCGGGAAGCGGCTTCACGCAGGCGATCAAAGCGTTCAAGGTTGGCCCAGCCGAGAAAGACGACGTCGCTGCCGAGCCAGCGGTGGCCTTCCATGAAGGCGGCGACGCCCTCCTCAAGGCAGAGCGGGAGGCGCTGGCGGAAAGTGGACTGTGAGAACTGGTGCCACCCTTCGTGGCTGGCGATGGAGAAGGTGTCGGCGGCGCCGATGTCGAAGAGGTAGGCGCGCCCGGCGTGCGTGAAGCCGCCACGCTCGATGTACGTGACGGGCACGCCGGCGGGCCCGAGCATGCGAAGCGTGAGTCGCTGCCACTGGGCGCGGGAGGCCATGACGAAGGTGTCGAGGCGGGCGGCGGGCGGCGGGAGCGGGCCGAGCGCGGTGGTGAAGTGGTTGAGGGCGGCTTCGAGGAATCCCGGGAGGCGGTCCACGATCAGGTGATGCGTCTCGGTGGTGTAGAGGGAGAACGCCCGGGTGCGGATGACCTGGCCCTGGGCGTCTTCGAACGGCCAGGGCTCGCGGGAGATGACTGAGCCGCTGGGGTCGCCGGCGCCGATGGCGCGGACGGGGGCGGGCGTGGCGGCCGGGCTCGCGGGCGAGGCGGCGGCCGTGGGCGGAGGCGCGGACGCGGGGGCGCGAGCGCCGCAGCCGGGGAGCGCGAGGAGGTACGCGGCGAGGGGAACCATCGCGCGCCGGGGGCTCACGCCAGGTGCTCCAGCGCCGCGCGGGCGGCGTCACGCTCCTCGGTGAGGGCCGCGTGCTGCTCGCGCGCCTTCTTCAGCTCCTCTCGAGCCTTCTTCTGCTCGGCGGGGCTCGCGGCGGCGAGGGCAGCTTCGGGCGGGGGCGCAAGGTGCGGCGCGAGCTGCGTGATGGCGGCGTCGAGCGTCCCGAGGCGATCGCGCAGGCGCGCGCCGGCCTCGGTGCGGAGGCCCGCCAGCGCGGCGAGCACCGTGTCGCGCTCGGCGGACTTCGACGCCAGTTGCTCGCGCGACTGTTCAACCAGCTTCGGCGGCGCACGCTCGGCGTAGCCCGGCGCGTTCAGGCGCGCCTCGAGCCGGCGCACGTCACGCACCCGCTCAATGAGCGTCGCCACGAGGCGCTCGGAATCGGCGGCCGCATCGACCGTCGCCGCATCTGCCAGGCTGGAGAGCCGAAGCTCGGCCGAGCCGAAGGTGACCGGAACGGCGGGCTCGCCTGACGCGGGGGCCTCGGTGGTGACGCGCGCGAGGCCCGCGAGCGCCTCGACGCATCCCTCGCCGGATTCGATGCTCCCCGCCAGGTCCGCGGGGGCGTGCAGGACCACGCGCCGGCGCGGCGGAACGTTGTGCTGGGCACGGACCTGGTTGATCGAGTTCACGAGCGAACGCAGACGCTCGATCGCGGCTTCGGCGTCGGCATCGCGGAGCTTCGGCGCAAGCACCGGCCACGACGAGCGGCAGAGAAGTGCGTCATCGCTGAGCGTCACGCCCTCCACCGGCGGGCGCGGCTGGCGAGAGAGCTGCTCGTGAATCGCCTCGGTCACGAAGGGCATGATCGGGTGCATGAGGCGCACGATCACGTCGAGGGCGGTGCGAAGCACCGCCCGCTGAGCCGGATTGCCCGCCACGGTCGGCTTGATGGCTTCGAGGTACCAGTCGCAGAAGTCGCGCCACAGCAGGTCGTAGAGCACGGAGGCGTAGACGGAATACTCATAGTCGCGGAGCGCCTGCTCGCACGCGGCGGACGCGCCGGCGAGACGGGAGAGCATCCACCGATCGGTGAGCGTGAGGGAGGAAGAGCGCCCGGCGGGGACTGCCGGGCCGCTTTGATCGAGGATCGAGATCGTGAACCGCGCGGCGTTCCAGAGCTTGCTGGCGAAGTTGCGCCCGAGGTCGAAGCGCGGCGAGGTGTTGCGTCCGGTTGCGGGGTCGGGCCGGACGGGCATGCGCACGTCCTGGGTGTTGGTGGTCATCTGGCAGAGCGTGAAGCGCATGGCGTCGCTGCCGTGGGACGCGATGATGTCGAGCGGGTCGACGCCGTTGCCCAGGGACTTGGACATCTTGCGGCCCTGCTCGTCCTGGATCATGGCGTGAATGAAGACGTCCTTGAACGGGAGGCGGCCGTCGCCGGCACGATCGGGACCGAGATCGTCCTGCCCCAGGAAGTAGCGGTTGAACATGACCATGCGCGAAACCCAGAGGGTGATGATTTCGCGCGCGGTGCAGAGCACATTGGACGGGTTGAACGCGGCCAGCTCGGGCGTGCGATCAGGCCAGCCCAGCGTGGACATCGGCCAGAGCGCGGAGCTGAACCACGTATCGAGCACATCGGGATCCTGCTCGAGGAAGAGGATGCAGGGAAGAATCTCGGCGGCCTCGGCGGCGGCGTGAGAGCAGCCCGCGGCGGCGAGGGCGTCTTCGCCCGGTCCCGCTTCTCCCGCGCCGGTGAGCAGGCGCTGCGAAAGGGCTCGCTCAAGTGCCGTGAGGGCGCCGGCGGCGCGCTCGGTGCGCGGGCAGAGGCGCCAGAGGGTGTGGGTCTCCTCGCGGAGGATGAGATCGTGCTCGATCCCCAGCTTGGCGGCGAAGGCCTTGATCGAGTCGCGCAGGCGCGCGAGGAAGGTCGATTCGACGAACTCGCTGTCGTCGAGTCGCTCGCCCTTCTTGATCGCCGCGATGTCGGGGATGAGCGTCCACACGGGGATGCGATGGCCCCACCAGAGCTGGCGGCTCACGCACCAGTCGCGGATGCCCTCATGCCACTGGCGATAGGTACGCGCGTAGCGCTCGGGGAAGAAGCGGAGCGTGGCGGTTGAGCCCGCGGCAGGCTGGTCCAGCGCGCGCAGGGCCGCGCCGGCGAGCCGCGTGTCGGTCACGCGCACGTACCACTGGTCGGAGAGGTACGGCTCGATCGGCGCGTGGCTGCGGTAGGAGTGGCCCACGCTGTGCCGATAGGGCTTCTGGTCTTCGAGCAGGCCGCGACGGCGGAACTGACCGATGACTTCGCGCCGGGCGATCTCTCGCGAAAGACCCAGAAACACGTCGGCGCCGCCCACGTCGGTCCACCCGTGCTTGTCGCTGATTGAGGCATCCGGCGCCATGACGTTGATGACGGGGAGCCTGTGGCGGATGCCCAGTTCCCAGTCATTGGGGTCATGAGCCGGCGTGACCTTCAGGAAGCCGGTGGCAAAGAGGGCCTTGGGGTCAACTTCCGGGGCGCTGGGGTCCGCGCCGGGCGCGAGGGGCATGACGACGTAGTCGTCTTCGATGATGGGGATGACGCGCCCGACGAGGGGAAGGCACGCGAAGAGGCCGCGGAGGGCCGGTGCTCGCGGATCGCGGGGGTTCACGCCGACCGCGGTGTCGCCGAGGTACGTTTCGGGTCGCGTCGTGGCGACGGTGACCCAGGCCTGCTCATCGGGGTCCTTGATGAGCGCTTCGGCGCCGGGGTACCCGCGGGCGGCGAGATCGCCCCACATGACGGGGCGCGCAGGTCCATCGTCGCGCTCGCGTCGCACGAGGGGGTAGCGCAGGTAGTAGAAGTGTCCGTCGACCTCCTCCATCTCGACTTCGTCATCGGCGAGGGCGGTGCGCGAGACGGGATCCCAGTTCACCAGGCGTTTGCCGCGGTAGAGCAGGCCGTCTCTGAAGAGGCGGAAGAACGCCTCGCGGACGGCGCGGCTGCACTGCGGGTCCATGGTGAAGCGCTGGCGGTCCCAGTCGCAGGAACAGCCCATGGCGCGGAGCTGGCTCGTGATGGTGGCTTCGTACTCGTCCTTGAAGGCCTGGACGCGGGCGACAAACTCTTCGCGGGCGTAGTCGGCGCGGGCCTTGCCCTCGTCGCGCTTGAGGCGCTTCTCGACGACGGTCTGCGTGGCGATGCCGGCGTGATCGGTGCCGGGCATCCAGAGCGTCTCGAATCCCATCATGCGATGAGCACGGATGAGCACGTCCTGGAGCGTGTTGTTGAGGGCGTGGCCAAGGTGGAGCCGGTCGGTCACGTTCGGCGGCGGGATGAAGATCACGTACGGGCGGGCCCGGCCATCAAGAACGGGTCGCGGGTCGGCGGCGCCGGCCCGGGCCGCCTCCCATGCGGCGCGGATGCGCGGCTCGTGCTGCGCGGGCACGTATTGCTTGTCGAGACCCGGAATGGGCGACCCGGCGGACATTGGCCAAGAGTGTACGCGAGCCGATACCCTTCCCCGATGAACACGGATGACACGAGCGGCGCCAAGGGCATGAGCGGCACACAGCCCGCGGGCGGGATGGGCGGCGCGGTGCCCCTGTTCGTGATGCTCGGCGTGCTCCTCGCGCTCGTCGGGGGAATCCTCCTGCTGCTCATCCGTGGAGCAGCCGGCGGCGGGGCAAACAGCGCCTCGGCCGGAACGACGGAAGGGTCGCCCGCGGCGGCGGCGTACCGCTGGCGCGTCGAGAAGGCCCACGAGGCATTCGTACAGGGTGAATACGTCCACGCGCGGGGGCTGCTCGAGGAGCTGATCGCCGAGCGCCCCGAAGAGGCGGAGTTGCGATTGCTCATGACGCAGGTCGAGTGCGGGCTCAGGGACTTTGCGGGGGCGTACAAGCACATCGAGGCGGCAATCGCCATCGGGCCGGCGTCGCCGGAACTGCACTTTGACGCGGGAACGATCGCCAACTCCGCCGGGCTGACCGACCGGGCTCTTGAGCACTACTCGATGGCGCAGCAGGCGGCGCCGAAGGAGCCGCGGTACCCGCTGTACCTGGCGATGATCCAGGTGAAGCTGGGTCAGGACGGGCCGGCGATGGCCAGCCTGGTGCGGGCTGTGAACCTGGCGCCCGACCTGGCGGAAGCCTGGGGGACGATGGGCGAACTGGAGCTCAAGGGGAACTCGCTCGGCCTCGCGCTCGATCACCTGCGCAAGGCGAAGGCGCTGCAGCCGCTCGTGGCACGCTGGCGCATCGGCGAGGCCCGGGTGCTCAAGAGGCAAGGGGCGGTCGAAGAGGCGGCGGGGCTGCTCGCGGCACTCGACGACGCCGACCGCTGGCGGCTGGATGTGCTTGAAACGCTCGGCGAGTGCTTCGGCCTCCTGGGGAAGCCGGGCGAGGCGGCGGCGCAGTATGCCCGGGCCGCCGAGGGGCGCGCCGGGTCGGCCGACGAGGGCTCCTTGCACGCGCGGGCGGCGGAATGGTTCGCTCGCGCCGGCGACGAAGACCGTGCGGCCAAGCACCGGCGCCGGGCACGCGATCTGGGGGAGGGGTCGTGACGCGCAGGCGGATCAAGCCGGCTGCTTGAAGCCCAGCTCCGCCGCGGAGGGAAGGTCCTTGATCGACGCGAGGCCGAAGGCGGCGAGGAACTGGCGCGTGGTCGCGTAGAGCAGCGGCCTGCCGAGTTCTTCGGCGCGTCCGGCGATCGTGATGAGCCGCCGATCGAGGAGCGTCTTGAGCACCTCGCCGCAGGCGACGCCGCGGATCGCTTCGAGATGGGCGCGGGTGACGGGCTGGCGATAGGCGATGATCGCGAGGGTCTCGACGGCGGACTTGCTCAGGCGTGACTGGCTGACGGCGCCCTGCAACGCGGCGATGGCGCTGCCGAACGCGGGGAGTGTCATCAGGCGATAGCCGCCGGCGACGGCCTCGACCCGGAAGGCGCGGGCGGTGCTTTCGTATTCCGCGTTGAGCAGGTCGACGGCGCGGCGGATGATGGATTCAGGATCAGGACGATCGGCCTCAGCCTTGCGCCGGCGACGCGGCGCGGGCTTGGGCTCGACCTGGGCGTCGGGCGCGGGCGCCTGGGCGTCGGGGGCTTCCCCATCGGGCGGCGCGAGCCCCAGAGCCTGTGCGAGGCGACGCGCCGGCACCGGCCGGCCGCTCGCGACGATCAGCGCCTCGACCGTGGTGACGATCGGGCGCGCGGCGAGCGTCAGCGCGTCGGCCTCGGTGCCGGGCTGATCGGTGGACGTCGGCCCGGCGCGGGTGTGGTCGTCCGAAGAGTGGGTCGCGTCTGCGCTCCGCACAGCGATATCGCCCATGGGTGCCTCCGTGCAGCCGATGGTACGCGGGCTGCGCGCGGGAGCGAAGGCCCTCGGCCACGGTCGTTCCGACTCCGGCAGTTCGTCCGTCAAGACGGCTCATTCGTCCCGGCCCCATCAGGACGAGGTCGCGGTTCGCCGGGCGGCGACGGTTTCGGGCGCCGGCGGCGGTGAGCCGGGGGCGATCCTCGGCGTCGCCTTCCCCGAACCCGCCGGGCCTGTGCGGATGAACTCGCTGACGCCGGCCGCGTGCGACCAGAGCAGCGACACCGTTTCGGGGTCGGGAGCAGACTCGACGATCGTGACGCCCGAGGGCGTCGGCGTCACCGTGAGCGTGATCGATCGGTACCGATCGAAGAGCTCGCGGAACACCGGGTCCCAGATGCGCACGTCGGCCCCGACCTTCATCCTCGCCGCCATCGCGTGGGCGTGCTCGCGGATCATCGCGGCGACCGCCGGGTCGTCGGATTCGGTCGTCGCGGAAACGCCCGTGGGCAGATAGGTGACCTCGCGCCGGATCGACTCGTGATGATCGAGCAGACGCATCCAGAGCGCCCGATCGTGCGCGACCGTGTTGACGTTCGCATATGGATCTTCCGGTGGCGCGTGGTCGGCGCGATCGGACGAAGAACATCCGGCGGCCGGCAAGATGACCGCGGCACACAGAGGCAGTAGCGTCAGACGGCACGATCGGCGGGAGTGGTGCGCTGCGGGGTTCATCCGGCACTCTATGCCCTGAGGGGCAAGCCTGGACAGTCGCTCGGATTCGGATACGCTGCGGGCATGGGCCAGCGATTCCGCATCATCATTCTGACGCTTCTCATCGTCGCGCTGCTCACGCTCGTGCTGCAGAACGCGCACGAGGTCACGGTCCGGCTGCTGGTCGTGCGCGTGACGATGCCGCTGGCGCTTCTGCTGGCGATCGTGCTGCTCGGCGGGTTCGTCTGCGGGCTGACGGGGGCGCTCATCCGCGTGGGCGGATCGAAGCGCTGAACGTGTGCCCCGCCACGGCGCGGTCAACTACCTGCGCGGACCGCGAGCACGATGAGCGTGATCGCCACGAGTCCCGCGAGCACGGCGAGGGTGATCTTGATCCACGAATACGGCCGCTCGCCCTGAACCTCGCCCGTCCGCGCGTTCACGAGGAATCGAAACGTCCGCTCCCCGAAGCGGTAGGCGCTCATCCAGACCGGCAGGAGCAGGTGCTTGAATCGCACGTTCCGGTACGTCGTCTGCGTGCTCGACACCCGCTGTTCGTCGCCCCCGATATCGGCGCAGATCGTCGCGTGGATCGTCTGGGCCATGATTCCCTTGGCCGCCTCGAACCCGCCGGGCAGGTCAATCGCGTACGCCTCGGCGGTGAAGCCCGCGAGAAACGAATCTTCGTAGGGCACGAGATCATGGAGATCCCACGGCTCGAGTTGCTGCAGGTGCTTCTCGGGAAGCGAGCGTGTCGCCATGACGAGCACATCGTCGAACGTGTTGCTCACGACGCCGCTGACGCTCGACCAGCGGACGCGGCGCACGCGCCGGCGGTTCTTGCCCGAGCCGACGGTGACGTAGTAAGCGTCGCCGCGTTCACCCGTGTAGCGTGTGGTCGTGTTCGCGTCGTACGTCCACGCGGGGACGTACAGACCCTGCAGGGCGGCGTCGAGCATGGCCCGCGAGCGCAGCGCGTTGGGCGCGAACCACCGGCTTCGAATCCAGTCCCGGTACTTCTCGACCGCCTCCTCGCGGCGAATGCCGAAGGGCAGCACGCTGCCGGGCTTGATCGCCGTCGACACGTGCGCTGTGAGGACGATGTTGGTGGCGCAGAACGGGCAGCGCGTGGCGGTGATGCCCTCGGCGGGCAGGAAGATGGCCTTGCACGCGCCGCACTCGATATCGGAAACACGGCGCGTGTCGGCGCCCTCACCCAGCCGGCGCAGCTCGGAAAGTGCCTGCTCGAAGTCAAGCTCTTCGACGCGCCGCGCGTCTCCCAGGTCGTCGACCGACGCGGGAATCGCGTTCTCGTGGGCGCAATAGGGGCAGCGCAGCGCCCGCGAGCCGGGCAGGAATTCCAGTTTCGCCCCGCACTTGGCGCACGCGAACTGCTGCAGGCCTTGGCCTGCCGCCCCGCCCACCCGCACCGGCTGCGCCGGCTGTTCTTCGTGCGTGCTCATGGTCGTGTCGAATCCGTCGTCTCTCAGGCCGGCGGGATCGGCGGGGGCACCACCGGCGGCGCGAGCATCGCCGCCAGCTCCGGCACCTCGCGCGCCTTCTTCCAGCTCTCCATGCCCTGTCGCCATACGAGCGTGTCGCCGCCGACTTCGCCCGCGCGGCTCTTCATCGCCACCAGCGACATCTCGAACGGGCCCTGCTGTTTCCCATCGATGACCAGGAACAACGGGGCGGCCGAGGGGATCGGAGGGGGCATCCCGCCCGGACCGGGTCCGCTGGGCGTGGCGAGCACCTGCCCCATGGACCCGGCCATCGCGTTCCCCAGGCCCATCGCCATCACCGCGCCGGCGCCGCCGGGGTTCTTCGCGGCGTCACGCATGGCGTCGGCCGCCTGCATTTTCGCATAGGCGTTGAGATCGCCCACGATGCCCATCTTGCTCCGCTGGTCCATCGCCTGCTCGACTTCGGGCGGGAGCGAGACGTTCTCGATGAGCAGCTTGGGCAGCTCGATGCCCATCTTCGCCAGGTCGGGGCGCATGCGCTGGGCGATCTCCTCGCTCATCTCGCGCTGGTTCCCCGCCAGGTCGAGGATCGGCAGGCGATGCTCGCCCAGGGCGTCGGCGAACTCCGCCACGATCACGTTGCGGAGCTGGTTGACGATCTCCTCGGTCGTGAAGCGGTTGTCGGTCCCGACGATCTCGCGGATGAACGCGCCGGGGTCGGACACGCGCATGGTGTAGGTGCCGTAGGCACGCACGCGCACGGGCCCGAACTCCGGATCACGGACCATGATGGGGTTCATCGTCCCCCACTTCAGGTCGGTGAACTGCCGCGTGCTGACAAAGTACACCTCGGCCTTGAACGGGCTCTCAAACCCGTACTTCCAACCCTTGAGCGTGCCGAGGATCGGGAGGTTGGCCGTGGTAAGCGTGTGCGTGCCGGGCTTGAAGACGTCGGCAAGCTGCCCCTCGTTGATGAACACGGCGGCCTGCCCCTCGCGGACGACGAGCTTGGCGCCATACTTGATCTCGTTCTGAAACCGCTCGAAGCGGTAGACAAGGGTGTTGCTCGTGTCGTCCAGGTACTGGACAATGTCGACAAGTTCCTGCTTCAGACGGTCCCAGATTCCCATCGGTACACCTCCGCGTGCTTGATCGGCAAAGTGTACCGCGGGTTTCGCCCCGCCCGGCACGCCGGCGCTCTCTTTCGACCCCTCGACCTCGGCCTGGGTAGACGCACACCAGCCCGATCAACTTTGTGCCGATCCCGCTCGAGCCGCCGATATTGTTCTCATGTCCTCTCTGCGCGCCGTGCCGATTGACGACCCGCGTCCGACGCCGCCATCGGCCCACCCTTCGACCTCTCCCCCCACGCTCACGCTCGTCGGCGCAGAACCTGGGCCGACCGCACGCACGACCGCCATGCCCGATCCGCTCCCCAGTCCGCCCCCGCCGCTCGCCGTCGCCGGAAGGCACGTGTACCTCATCGGGATCGGCGGCAGCGGGATGTCAGGCATGGCGCGGATGCTCGCCGCCCGAGGGGCGATCGTTCGGGGGTCCGATGCGTCGCAATCCGGCGTGACGGATGCACTCGTGCGTGACGGGCTCCCGGTTGATCTGGACCTCGCGCCCGGTCTGCCTGATGAGTGCGATCTTGTCGTGGCCTCCGCCGCGATCCGCCCCGACCACCCGCAGATCCTGGCGGCTCAGCACCGCGGGATTGAAACCCTCGCCTACGCCGAGGCCCTCGGACGCTGCATGATCGGACGCACCGGCGTGTGCATCGCCGGGACCCACGGCAAGAGCACCACCACCGCCATGCTCGGATGCATCCTGCAGGACGCCGGGCTCGATCCGACCGTGATCGTCGGCGCCACGTGCCGCCAGCTCGGCGCCAGCCCCGGGGCACCGCCCGCCGCCGGCGGCGCGGGATTCCGTCTCGGGCGGGAAGCCGTCCCCGCGGGCAGGCTGGCCGGCCGCCCGGGCTTTCTTGTCGCCGAGTCGTGCGAGTTCAACCGCTCCTTCCACAACTACCGGCCCGTTGTCGCCGCGATCACGAGCGTCGAAGCCGACCATCTCGACATCTACGGCAGCCTCGATGCCGTGGTCGAGAGCTTCTCACACTTTGCGCGGCTCATCGCCCCGGCGGCCGAGGGCGGTCTGCTCCTCATCGCCCACGACGGCGCCCACCGGCGCGAAGTGACCGCCGGCGTGTCGTGCAGCGTCGAAACCATCGGGTTCTCGCCCGCCGCCGATTGGGTGGTGGCCTATGACCCCCGCACGCGGCGCGTCGAGCTCCGCAATCCGCCGCGCACGAACGGAACCGTGGTCGCCGCGTGGACCTGCAACCTGCCGGGCGATCACAACGCCATGAACGGCGCCACGGCGGCCGCCCTTGCTCTCACCCTGGGTGCCGAGCGGGACGCCGTCGAACGGTCGCTCAGCGGGTTTCGCGGCGTGGACCGACGCTGTCAGATGCTCGGCGAGCGCCCGCTTGTCTCCGGCGGCTCCGTGCGCGTCTATGACGATTACGGGCACCACCCCACCGAAGTCGAGGCCACGCTGCGAGCGCTGCGCCAGTTCGAAGCCCCCGAAAAGCGCGGCGGGCGGCTCATCTGCGTCTTTCAGCCGCACCAGCACAGCCGCACGCGCCACCTTCTCGCCGAGTTCGCCGCCGCCTTTGATCACGCCGACGTCGTGATCGTCCCCCACATCTACTTCGTCCGCGACAGCGAGGAAGAAAAGCACAAGGTGACGGCGGGCGACCTCGTGGATCGTCTCCGCGAAAAGGGCGTTCACGCGATGCACCTCTACCCTTTCGAAGCGATCATTGAGCAGCTCGCACACCTCTGCCGCGGGGGCGACCTGCTCGTGGTCATGGGGGCCGGTCCGGTCAATCAGGTGGCGGAAGGATTCCTGGCCCGCGCGTAAGAGGGCCGCGTTCAGCGCCTCGGTTCGATTTTCCGTTTCACCGTGAACCAGCGTCGTCGATAGAGAGACACCATGCCCGTGGCCGCCACACCGGAGATCCTGCTCGACCAGCCCATTGCCACGTGGTTCGGCATCGGGGGCAAGGCCCGGCGTCTCGCTCGCCCGCGCACGCTCGACGAGCTCCGTGCATGCGTCGAGATCGACCCGCGCCTGCGCATCCTGGGCGACGGCGCCAACCTCCTCGTTGCCGACGAGGGCGTCGATGAGCTCGTCGTCTCCCTCTCCGAAGGTGAGTTTGCCGGGTTCGAGATCGGTCCGCCCGACCAGCGCGGCGGCGTCACGGTCCGCGCGGGCGCCGGCGTTCACCTGTTCAAGCTCATCAACGCCACCGTCGACGCCGGACTCGCCGGGCTTGAGACCCTCGCGGGCATCCCGGCCTGCGTCGGCGGCGCGACCGTCATGAACGCCGGGGGCAAGTACGGCTCCACCGGCGATCACATCGCCAGCGTGCGCGTGCTGCCGCGCGATCCTGGGGCCGAGCCGCGCTCGATCCCGCGCAACCGCATCGAATGCACGTATCGGCACTGCTCGCTCGTGCGCGAAGGGCTCATCGTCACGCACGTGGACTTCCGCCTCCGCCGCGCGACCGACCCCGCCGCTCTTCGCGCTCGTCTGAAGGACATCACCGCCTACAAGCAGACCACGCAGCCGCTCAACGCCCACTCCGCCGGCTGCTGCTTCCGCAACCCCACACTCATCGACGCCATCAAGGACATCGGCACGCCCGGCACACGCGTCTCCGCGGGCATGCTCATCGACCGGGCAGGGTGCAAGGGTCTTGCCGTCGGCACGGCACGAGTCTCCGATCAGCACGCCAACTTCATCGTGGCCGGCCCGGGCTGCCGCGCCGCCGACGTGCTCGAACTCATGCGCCGGGTCCGCGCTCGTGTCCTCGAGTCCTTCGGCGTCACACTCGAGCCCGAAGTCGTGATCTGGGGAGCGAGCCTGTGAACGCCGCGCCGACTGCTGCCGTGGATGCCAACGCGCCGGCCGGCGCACCGAAGCGCGTGCTCGTGCTCGGCGGCGGGCCCGATGCCGAGCGCGAGGTGTCGATCAAGAGCGCCACCGGCATCGCCGAGGCGCTGCGCGCCGCGGGCCGGTACGACGTGGAACGGCGCATCATCGACACGATCACCGTCGATCAGCTCCGCGCGATCCCCGCTGACGTCCTCTTTCCCTATCTCCATGGCCCGTGGGGCGAGGGCGGCCCGTTGCAGGACATTCTCGAAGCCGACGGCCGCCCGTACGTCGGCACCAACGCCCGCGGCTCGCGGGCCGCCATGGACAAGATCGCGGCCAAGTGCGTCGCCCTCGAGCTGGGCATCCCCACGCCCCCGGTCTGGATTCTGTGCACGCGCGACCCCGTCTGCCCCGCTCCGCTCCCGGTCATCATCAAGCCCGTGCACGAGGGCTCGACGGTCGGGCTCTACGTCTGCACCTCGCGGCGACAATTCGCTGACGCCGTCGAGGCCATCCGCGCCGAACAGGCCGCGGCCCTCGCCGTCGGACGGCCCGTCCGCACGTACATGATCGAGCCGAAGATCGGCGGCGACCGGCCGGCGCGCGAGCTCACCGTCGGCGTGATCGACGCCCAGGCTCTGCCGATCATCGAGATCCGCCCGAAAGACGGCCTCTACGACTACGAAGCCAAGTACACGCGCGACGACACGGTCTATCTCGTGGGCGAGCAGATTCCCGACCTGCCCGAGGCGCTGGCACGCAAGCTCGCCAAGCAGACGTGCCGCCTCTTCAAGGCCCTGGGCCTTCGGCACATCGCCCGCGCCGATTTCATGCTCGACGCCGGCCCCGGAGCGCCGACCGCCTGGTTCCTCGAGATCAACACCACGCCCGGCTTCACCGACCACTCGCTCGTGCCCAAGGCCGCCCGGCACGCCGGGACCGATATGCCCGCGCTCTGCTCGCGCCTGGTCGAGATCGCCCTCCGCGATCACTCAATCGCGCCCGCGCCTTGAAGCGCACCTGTCCACGGCCCGGTCGCCTCCGCGCGGTCCGAGGGGTCGCAGTCAACCGATCATCCGGCCCGCGGCCCACACGCGCCGCACGGCCGAATCGCCGAAGTTGAACGCGAGTTCATCCGCCGAATGCGCATCCACGAGCACGAGGTCGGCGCGTCGGCCGGGCTCGAGGACGCCGCGGTCTTCAAGCGCGAGCAGTCGCGCCGGGTTGGCGGTTGCCGCGATCACGGCTTCTTCGGGGCTGAGCCCGCCGTGACGCACGCCCAGCGCGATGACCAGCGCCATCGACCAGCACGGCGCCGAGCCGGGGTTGAGGTTCGTCGCGATGCACACGCGCGACGCCCCGCCGCCGCGCACGACCGGCCCAAGGTTCGCGTATCGCCCGTCGAGATGAAACCCGCACGCCGGGAGCGCCACGGCCCATGTGCCCTGTGCGCCCGACAGCGCCGCCAGATCCGCCGGCGTTGACGCCTCAAGGTGATCGACGCTCCGCGCGCCCATCGCCACCGCAAGGGGTGTCATGCCCTGGCTGGTGAACTGATCGGCGTGCACGCGCACCGGGTGCCCAAGTCGCCGCGCCGCCTCGAACAGCTCTCGGCACTCCGCCAGCGTCCACGCCCCTTGCTCGCAGAAAGCATCAACCGCGATCCCCGGAAACTCCTCGCTCACGCGCGGCAGGGTCTCAACGATCACGCTCCGCACGAACCGCTCCCGCGGCTGGTCAGGATCGATCGCGTGCCCGAGCAGCGCCGTCGGGACCAGCGTCCCCGCGAATCTCGACGCCGCCCGGCGGATCGCCCGGAGCATCTTCAACTCGTCCCCCGTCGTGAGCCCGTAGCCCGACTTCACTTCGATCGTCGTGCTGCCATTGGCGAGCAGACGATCGGCCCGCGCCAGCACCTGTTCGGCAAGCTGCTCCTCGCTCGCCGCACGCACGCCGCGAACCGTTGCCATGATCCCGCCGCCCGCCCGCAGGATTTCGAGATACACGCGGCCCGCGCGCTTCATCGCCCATTCATCGAGCCGATGGCTCCCGGTCGGCGCGCCCGAGGGATCGGCCCAGCACGCGTGCGTGTGGCAATCCACAAACCCCGGCAGCAGCAGCCGCCCAGCCGCGTCGATCGCCGCGTCGTCTCCTTCGCGGCGCCCCGCCGTGCCGGCGTGCGGTTCGAGACGCGCGATCAGACCATCCCCGACGCACACGTCCCAAAGCCCCGGCCGACCAAGCAGCGCCGCCCGCCGAATCGTTGTGCCCGCCCTTGACGCCGACGCTGACGCTGGCGACCCGCTCATGCCCGGCGCTCCGCCAGCCCGGCGAGAAAGCTCAGAAACAGGTGCGCGACAACTCTCGCCGTCCGATGATCGACGTCGTACACCGGGTTGAACTCCATGATGTCGATCAGCCGCACGCGCGGGCAGACGCCCGCGGCAAACGCCACGCGCTCCAACTCGCGCGCGCTCATCCCGGCGGGGTTCACCGCGGAGACTCCCGGCGCCGCCGACGCATCGAGCACGTCGACATCGAGCGAAACGAAGTCGGGCCAGGGCAGCTCGCGTTCGCGCCCGCGAAGCAGTTCGTCAACGCTCGACGCCTCGTCGAACACGCCGCCGTTCGCCGCGAACCACTCCGCATGCTCCGCGGCGTTCACGGCCCACGAGGCGCCGATGTTGGTCAGCCTTCCCACGTATCCATGATCGATCATCGCCCGAAAGGCCATGCCGCTTCCCGGCTCGGCGCGCACGTCGAGGTGCGCATCCGCATAGACACCCACGAGCGGGCGGGTCTCGCCGCCCCCTGCCCCTCCGCTCCCCCCCGCCCCCCCCGCTTCCCGCCGAAACTGGTGCAGCGCCCGCACGAGCGGATACGTCAGATCATGCCCGCCGCCGATGCCGACGACGATGAGCCCGTGCTGCATCAGCTTGAGCGCCGCCGCCGACACGCGCTCGTGCGTCTCGCTCAGCGACTTTCCCGGAATCACATCCCCGGCATCAAAGACGTGCGGGTACGCGGGCCGCGCGAAGGCGCTCGTGCCGTGCTCCGAGACCAGCGCCGATGGCCCGATCCGCGCCTCGCTCATCCGCGCCGCCACCCCGTAGCGCGCCAGCGCGGCGCGAAACGTCGCCGGCCCGTCTCGCGCGCCGGGCCGTCCGTGGTTCATGACCACGCCCGTGTCGTCGGCCAGGCCGAGGATCGCCACTCGGCACTTGCTCACGTCCGGCGCGCCCAGCGGCTGATCGAGCAGCTCCGGGCTGCTCCGCTGGATCGTCGCCGCAAACTTCCCCGGCGGCGCGGGCGGATACACCGGAGGCGTCGTGAAAGGCGGTACCACGCACGAGGCTAGGCAGCACGTCACTTCCCCCGCGTGTCCCCCGCGGCAAGCCTCCCCTCCATTTCCCCACCAAAGGGGCGCACGCGGTCCGATCCGATTCTCGTACACTCCCCCGTGCTCAAGATCGACCTTCACACGCACATCCTCCCCGAACGCTGGCCCGACTGGACCAAACGCTCCGGCTATCCGGGCTGGATCGAACTCGATCACACCAAGCCCGGCTGCGCGTGCATGTGTCAGACGTTCGCCTCACCGCGATCGACCGACCCCGCCGCCACGCCTGCCCCCTTCGGCCGACGCGTGTTCCGCGAGATTCAGGCCAACTGCTGGGACCCCGCCATCCGCCTCGCCGAGTGCGACGCCGCCGGCGTGACCGCACAGGTGCTCTCCACCGTCCCGGTCATGTTCTCCTACTGGGCCCGCCCGCAGGACGCGCTCGACCTCGCTCGCCTTCTCAATGACCACATCGCCGAACTCTGCCGGAACCATCCCACACGCTTCGCCGGCCTTGGCACCATCCCCATGCAGGACCCGGAGCTTGCCTGCCGCGAACTCGAACGCTGCACGCGCGAACTCGGCCTCAGCGGCGTGCAGATCGGAACACACGTCTCCGGGGTCAATCTCGGCGAGCCCTCGCTCCGGCCCATCTTCGACGCCGCCCAGCGCCTCGACGCCGCCGTCTTCGTGCATCCCTGGGACATGCTCGCCCCCGAACGCATGACGCGCTACTGGATGCCCTGGCTCATCGGCATGCCCACCGAGACCTGCATCGCCATTCACTCCGTTCTCGCCAGCGGCATGCTCGATCTGCTTCCCCGTCTCCGCCTCGCCTTCGCTCACGGCGGCGGCTCCTTCCCCGGCACCGTCGGTCGCATCGCCCACGGGCACATCGCCCGCCCGGACCTCTGCGCCGTCGACAACCCGCGCTCGCCGCTCGAATACCTGGCCGATCCGTCACGCCCGCAGACGCCCGCCCGCTTCTACGTCGACGCGCTCACGCACGACGAGCATGCCCTGCGCACGCTCCTCCGCCTCTTCTCCGCCCAGCGCATCGCCCTCGGCTCCGACTACCCGTTTCCGCTCGGCGAAACGCACCCGGGGTCGCTCATCGAGTCGATGCCCGATCTCGACGGCTCGACGCGCGCTCGCCTGCTCGCCGGCACCGCGCTCGAGTTTCTCGGGCCCGCCGCCCGCCGGCTCTCCGAAAACATCTGATCGAGCCCACGGAATGACGCCGGGAGCCCGGCTCAGACCAGGTCGGCCGTCTCTTCGTTGGCCGGCTCGGCTTCGAAATTATCGAAGGGGTCAGTCTCGTCCGCGGGCTCGACCGGCTCGCGCGCCGGGCGCGAACGCTCCGCGGCTCCGGAAGCGCCCGCCGAGCGCTCGCTCACCGTCGGCAGCGGCTCGGCCATCAGTTCGCGGTAGTCCTTCACCACGGCGCCATCGAGGAATCCCGACAGCTTCCGCGCCCGCACCGGGTGCTGCAGCTTGCGGATGGCCTTGGCTTCGACCTGGCGCACCCGCTCGCGCGTGACCTTGAAGATGCGCCCGACTTCCTCGAGCGTGTAGGTATACCCGTCGCCGATGCCGTAGCGGAGCTTGACGATCTCGCGCTCGCGGTAGGTCAGGCTCTTGAGCACCTGCTCGATGCGCTGCTTGAGCGTCTGCGTCGCCGCGGTCTGCACCGGCGTGCCCGCCGATTGATCCTCGATGAAGTCGCCGAAGACCGAGTCCTCGCTCTCGCCGACGGGCTTGTCGAGAGACGCGGGCTGGCGGCTGATCTTGAGCACGCGCTTCACTTCCGACAGCGCGATCCCCGCGCGGGCCGCGAGTTCGTCCATCGTCGGCTCCGTGCCCGTCTCCTGGAACAGCGTCTTCTGGATGTTCCGCAGCTTGCTCATCGTCTCGATCATGTGCACGGGGATGCGGATCGTCCGCGCATGATCGGCGATCGCCCGCGTGATGGCCTGCCTGATCCACCACGTCGCGTAGGTGCTGAACTTGTACCCGCGCTTGTACTCGTACTTGTCGACCGCGCGCATCAGCCCGGTGTTCCCCTCCTGGATCAGGTCCAGGAACGAAAGCCCGCGGTTGCGATACTTCTTGGCGATCGAGACCACCAGGCGCAGGTTCCCGCCCGAGAGGTCACGCTTGGCCTGCTCATACTCCCAGAAGGCCGTGTCGATGATCTTGACCTTCGTCGCGAGCGTCTCGGGGTCGTCGAGCACGAGGTTGCGCAGCCCGTCAAGCTCCTCGCGCATCGCCGCGAGCGCCTCGCTTTCGCTGGCCCCGGCCCCCGCTCCGCGCTTCTGCCGCTCGAGCTTGAGGATCTCCCCCGAAAGCTCGCTCATCTTCCGCGACATCGACTTGAGCTTGCGCATGAGCGGGATGATCCGCCCGGTGCGCAGCGACATCTCCTCGGTGAGCGCCGCCAGTTTCCGCCGGCGCGAAGCCATGCGCTCCAGCACGCTCGCCGATGCTTCCTCGTTCCCCGCCGCCCGGGCACGCTTGAGCGCGTCCCAGTCGCTCTTCCCCACCGCCAGGAGCTTCTCGATCGTCGCCAGGTTCGAAGCGATCCGCTTCCCGATCTTGTCGCGCGCGTTCGTGTCGAGCGTGCTCAGCCGCATCGTCCGGTCAAACGGAAGCTCCCCCGCCTGCACCTGCCGGAGCGTCGCCGCGGCGTGATGCAGCACGTAGTCGCTCTCCAGGCACCGGCGCCGGAAGATCATCCGCATTGTCTCGATCTTCTTGGCGAGCCGGATCTCCTCGTGCCGCGCCAGCAGCGGAATCGACCCCATCTGCGAGAGGTACATCCGCACGGGGTCGTCGACGCGCCGCCCCTCCGACGGCACCGCCAGCTCCTCCGCTGCCAGGTCGCTCCGCAGTTCGTCCATCTCGTCGTCATCGAGCAGCGTCTCGTCGTCGTCCAGGCCGCCGCGCCCGCCGCTCCCCGTGCCGTCGCCCGAATGCCCGCGCGACCCGGCGAGCGACCGCGCCAGCGCCGCGCCGGGGTCCTGCCCGCCCGCGCCGCCCGCCCGTGCCGGCGGCGTCCAGTTCATCTTCGTCCACCCCGGCTCCCCGTTCCGCTCGCCCCCCACCACCGTCATCGCCCGCGACGGGCGGTCCCCGTTCTCGTCTCCATCCGCCGGCGGCTTCAACTCGACGATCGTGCTCGGATCTTTCCCGCGCCGCTTCGCCTCGCGCCACAGCCGCGCCTTGTACTCCATCTCGTCCACGAGCTCGATCGACGTGCGATCCAGCGCCACGAGCAACTCATGAATCCGCTCGGGGTCCACCAGCTCATCCGGCAGCGCGTTGTTGAGCTCCTCGTAGCTCAGCCAGCCCCGCTTCGTCCCCTCCACAAACAACGCATCCACTGCGGCGGTTCGATTGGCGTGCACGGAGGTCTCCTGGCTTGTTCCAACGTCAACGGAGCTTTGGTGCGATTCGAGCGTAGGACGGCTCGGCCACGCGCGTCGACCCGCCTCCCCCTCCACCGTCCGGCGACCGCTCATGAATGTGCTCCCCGCGCTCACCGGGCCCGCCGCGGCATCCGCCTCGGGTCCGCTCCGTGCTGCCTTCGATCATGCACCACGCGCACAGCCATGGCCAGCGGATCCGTCGGACGAATCTGCTCCGCCAGCGATACGCGCCAGCGCCGCACGCAATCCGCCCACGTCTGCGCCAGGCGCGCCGTTTGCTCGTCCGTCTCCGCATCCACGCTCGCCGACATATGCGTCGCCAGCCGTATCGATCCTTCCTCTTCCAGCCTGCCAAGCACCTCCCGCAGCGAAATCGCCCCGCCGCCCGCCGTCGAGCCTCCCCCGGTTTCACCTCGTTCGCGCGCCGCGATCAGGTCCGCGATCGCCCCGGCAATGGCGTCCACCCGCTCGGCCGGCGCCTCCCCGGGCGCGGGTCCGGAGAGCAGCAGCGCCCGCTCTTCCGCCGAGAGTTCATCGAGCAGCGTGCAATCACTCAGCACGCACGCAATCATCTGCTCGCGGATCGAAAGCTGCTTCAGCCCGCGCGGCGGCGCTCCCGCTTCCGGCGCCGGCGCCGCCATGGCCGGACTGCGCACCGCCCGGCGCGACACCGCCTCCGCAACCACGCGCTCCGGCACCCCCGCCAGCGCCGCCACGCGCCGCACGATCATGTGCCGACGCACCGGCGACACGCGCGCCAGCCCAAGCTCCCCAAGCCGCGCGATCTCGTCCTCGATCAACCTCGAACGTCCGGCCAGCGTCTGCCCGGCCAGGCGCGCCTTCAGTCGCCCGAACCGATACTCAAGCGCCTCGACGGCCGACCCCACCATCGCCTCAAATCGCGCCCGCCCGTCCGCACGCTTGAGCAGTTCATCCGGGTCCTTCGCGGGCGCCTCCCCGGGCATCAGCGGCACGCTGCTCATCACCGCGATGCGCACGTCGATCGGCTCGGCGAACAGCACCTCGATCGCCCGGTCCGCCGCGCGCTGCCCCGCCTCATCGCCGTCAAAAAGCAGCACCACCTGCTCGCACAGCCGGCGCAGCACCCGCGCCCCCAGCGCGTTGAGCGCCGTCCCCAGCGTCGCCACCACGTGCCGCACGCCCGCCTGGTGGCACGCGATGCAGTCCATGTACCCCTCGGTGACGATCGCGCAGTTTCGTTCGCGAATCGCCGCCGACGCCATCGGCAGGCCGTACAGCGTCGCCGACTTGTTGAACACGAGCGACTCGGGCGAGTTCAGGTATTTCGGTTCGTCGGCGTCGTCGATCCGCCGCCCGCCGAACGCGATCACGCGCCCGAGCGAATCATGAATCGGGAACGTGATCCGATTCCGCATGACGTCATAAAACCCCCCGCCCCCCCCGCCCCCCCCGCCTCCTTCGCGCGCCTTCGCCAGTCCCGCCGCCGCCAGCACCCGCCCCTCCACGCCGCGCCGCGACATCGTCGCGATCAGCCCATCCCATCGCGCCGGCGCCGCGCCGATCCCGAACAACTCGATCATCTCCGCCGACACTCCGCGCCGCTCCAGCAGCGCGCGCGCCGCCTTCCCGTGTTCCGCGTGCGCGAGGATCGCCCGGAAGAACTCCTGTGCCGAGGCGTTCGTCTGCAGCAGCCTCTCGCGCGAAAGCCCTCCGCCTCCGCCCTCCGGGTCGCCGCCCGGCTCGCCCCCGGCCCCATCGCCCGCTCCGGTCCCCCCGCCGCGCCGCGGCAACGGCGCCAACTCAATCCCCGCCCGGTCCGCCAGAAGCTGCAGCGCCTCGCGGAACCCCATCTTGTGATAGTTCATCACGAAGCTGATCGCATCTCCGCCCGCGCCGCACACGAAGCAGTGATAGATCTGCTTGTGCGGCACCACGTACATCGACGGGTTGTGATCGTCGTGAAACGGGCAGACGCACGCCCACTCGCGGCCCTTCCGCTTCAGCGCCACGTGCTCGCCCACCAGCCGCACGAGGTCCGTCGCCTCGAGCACGCGCCGCTTGTCATCGCCGGGGAACCGCTCGACCACCTTCTTCTCCCTGCCGCACGCCGTGACCGCTCGCACAGTAGCGCGCCGGCTCACTCCACCCCGATCGCCCGCTTCCCATCGCCCGGAAAACTCGACAGCCCCAGCGCCGGATACTCTCCCTGCGCCAGGCACTCCCGAATCCACCTCGGCCCCCAGTCGCCCCACGGCTTCCCTTCCGCGCTCTTCCACGGCGCCGTCCCGTTATGCAACTGAATCCGCTCCCCGCGACACTCCTTCGGATCAATCACCCCCAGCGGCCGCGCTCCCCCACCCGGCTTGCGCGACGCCGCCTCCTTCGCTTCGTCCATCGTCCGCGCCATCCACGTCGTGCGGATCACCCCGAACCGCGTCAGCCACGGCTGCGCCGCGCTCGGCGGCCCCTCCACGTACACCTCCATCCCTTCGTCCTGCAACTCCTTCATCAGATCCGCCAGCGGCGACTCCTCCTCCGTCGCGTACGACGCGTCGATCCCCAGCCCGTGAAACCCCGCGAGCCTGATCGGCGCCACCGCGTCGCGGAGCATCCGCAGCGCGGCCCCGCGACCCTCAGCCGCGAGCACGCGCTTGAACTCCGCGTCGGTGTACGGGTTCCCCAGGTACGCCACCACCTTGATCCCGCTCAGCCGCGTCGCTCGCCGCCACGCGTCGATGAACCCCTTCCGCCACGGTGACTCGGGCGAAACGCGCACGCCGCCGAAGAAACCGAACTGCGGCACGCCCTTGGCGTCGGTCTCCTTCCCGAACGGGGAATCCACATAGAACCGCCGATACCCGCCGCCGCCGGGCATGTAGCGCCGGATCACGTGATCATCGACGATCGCCGTCCACCCGCGCCGCACGAACGCCGGTTCGCTCCACCGCCCCGTCGGGTTGTTCGCACTCGCGACCGCGATGAACACATACACATCCTCGACCCGCGGGCCCCGCACCAGGCTCGGCTCGGGCGCTCGCGGCGATCGCGCTTCCTGCGCCGGAGGCTCGACCCGGCTCGGTGCGCTCCCCGGCGGCGGCGGAGGCACCGGTCTGGCCGACGGCTTGCGCACCACCGATCCACGCTCCGATTCATCCCCCGGGCCGGGTGACGCCGATTCCCGCGCAACCGGTGGAGCCGCTTCGTCTCCAGGCCCGGCCGGCGCGCACGCCGCCATCCACGCCGCGAGCACGCCCGCCGCCGCGCACAAGCTCGCGCCCGCGTGCCGAATCCGCATCACGGCACCCCCTGCACCGGCGGCCTCCCGCGCCCCAGGTGCGACGACGCCTTCACCGCAAACAGGAACATCGCCACCGCGAACAGCCCCAGCGCCATCCCCAGCAGGATCAGCCGCGTCCGCCGACGCGCCGCCGTGGATCGCACAACCGGTCCCGGCATGCGGTACAGCGGCGCCGCCGTCGGCCGCTCGCTCACTGGCGCCTCGACGATCGCCGCGCCGCGCAACCCCTTCGCTTCAACCAGTTCGCGCGCCGCGTCCGCCGACGCCGCCTCCACCCACCACTCGCGCGCCTCCCCGACAAACGCGTCCCGCCCTGTGCACCGAAAGGTCTTCATCAGCGTGCCTCAGTGGCCCAGGGGTCCCGCCCGTGCCGCTCACACCGTCACGGCCTTCACCTCTCCGGGAAAGATCAGCTCCGCCTCCGTCTTCTGCTTCACTTCGTCGGCGCTCACCCCCGGCGCCAGCTCCCGCACGACGAACCGCCGCTTCGCCGCGTCCATTTCGAACACCCCGAGTTCCGAAATCACCATGTCCACGCAGCGCTGCCCCGTCAGGGGCAGCGAGCACTTCTTCACGAGCTTGGGCGTCCCGTCCTTGGCGTTGTGCTCCATCGTCACCACCACCCGCTTCACGCCCGCCACCAGGTCCATCGCCCCGCCCATCCCCTTGATCATCTTCCCGGGGATCATCCAATTGGCGATATCCCCTTCCTGAGACACCTGCATCGCCCCGAGGATGCACAGATCCACATGCCCGCCGCGGATCATCGCAAACGAATCGGCCGATGAGAAGTACGCCGCCCCGCTCCGCGCCGTGATCGTCTGCTTCCCCGCGTTGATCAGGTCCGCGTCGACCTCCGCCTCCGTCGGAAACGGCCCGATCCCCAGCAGCCCGTTCTCCGATTGCAGCCACACGTCCATCCCCGCCGGCACGTGGTTCGCCACGAGCGTCGGCATCCCGATCCCCAGGTTCACCACGTTCCCGTCACGAAGCTCCCTGGCCGCCCGCATCGTGATCTGCTCGCGCGTCAATGGCATGTCCGAGCATAGGAGCCGCCGGCGCCCGCGCTCCAGGCGCGCCATCCACCCGGCGTCTCCCGGCCGCTCGTCCCCCCCTCCTGCGCATCCGAACGGACCGATCCGGGCTTTCCGCGCCGCCGATCGCCCGGATTTGCGCCTTCCATCCTCGTCTTTCCAGCGGCCGCTAGCCGGACGCCGATACTCTCCACGTGAATCCACCACTGCTCGGGCGTCGTTTCGTTCTCGAAACCGGACTGGTCGGCGGCCTGTCTCTGCTGGCGATCACCTCCCTGGCCGGATGTCGTTCCGCGCCGCTCGCCGCGCTCCCCGGTCCGGTGCGCCCGGCCCCCCTGCCCCCGTCGCCGCGCCCGTTGCCGCCCTCGCGACCGACCACCTCGGTCCCGCCGGCCGGACCCAACCCCGAGTTTCTCCCGCGCAGCGCCTGGACCCGCGCCGGCGTCGCTCGTCCGCGCGACATCAACCCCATGCTCCCCGTCTCGCGCATCACCATCCACCACGACGGCATGGACGCTTTCACTTCCGCCTCCCGCTCTGATGCCGCCGCTCGCATCGAGACCATCCGCGCCGCCCACGTCGGTCAGCGCAAGTTCGCCGACATCGGCTATCACTACATCATCGATCCCGCCGGGCGCGTCTGGGAAGGCCGCAGCACCAACGCCCAGGGCGCCCACGTCCAGGACAACAACGAAGGCAACCTCGGAATCATGTGCCTCGGGAACTTCGACCGGCACCGCCCCTCCGCCGCCCAGGCATCCGCCCTCGACCGTTTCGTCGCCGCCCAGATGCTCCGCTTCCGCGTCCCCATCGGCCGCGTCTACACCCACCAGGAAATCAACCCCACCGCCTGCCCCGGGCGCAACCTCCAGTCCTACATGATCGCCACGCGCGCCACCGGCGGAAACATGCGCCTCGCCGCCTCCAGCGGCGCCGCCGCCGGGGCCTGAATCCCCCCAAAAGCCGGCAACCCGCCCACGCCTCCCCGGTACACCCGGCAGTGCTGTTCCCGCGCGCCCCCCTTGCAGCCCCAGGGAGAGACCCGTGCGCCGCCCCACCTCCTGCCGGTCCCGCTTGTCCTTCGCGCTCCGTCACCTCCGCACCCCCGCCGCCGCGATCGCCGTCGTGACCGCCTCCGCGGGCACCGTCCAGGCCACCTGGTCGATCCTCGTCGCCGACACCCGCACGGGCGAAATTGTCCTCGCCACCGCCACCTGCCTCACCGGGCAGGACATGCTCGGCCTCACGCCCGTCATGCTCACCGGCGTCGGCGCCTGCACCGCGCAGTCATTCGTCGAAACCTCCGGGCAAAACCGCTCGCTCGTCCGCAACCTCCTCCTCGCCGACACGCCGCCTCAGAGCATCATCTCCTCCCTCGCCACCTTCGACGCCCAGCACCAGAACCGCCAGTACGGCATCATCGACACCCGGGGGCGCGCCGCCACCTTCTCCGGCCGCAACAACGGCCCCTTCGCCGGCGGCCTCACCGGCCAGATCGGCACCCTCGTCTACGCCGTCCAGGGAAACGTCATCACCGGCCCCTGCGTCAACGACGTCGCCGTGCTCGCCCTCACCACCGCTCCCGGCTCCCTCGGCGACAAGGTCATCGCCGCCATGGAAGCCGTCCGTGCCGTCGGCGGCGACGGACGCTGCTCCTGCAACTCCGACCAGCCCGACATCTGCGGCTGCCCGCCGCCGGGCTCACCCGGAATCAAGTCCGCTCACGTCGGCGTCATGATCATCGCCCGCGCGGGCGACGAAGATCGCTGCAACGCCGTCATCCGCACCGGCAACGCCCCCTCCGCCCTCGTCGCCCAAGACCTCGACGCCGACGGCTTCCCCGAACTCCTCTCCGTCAACACCGGCGCCAGCAACCTCACGCTCATCCGCAACACAACCACGGCCGTCTCGCCGCTCCCCGCCTTGCTCGCCGCTCAAACCGTCACGCTCGCCACTCCGCCGCGATCCGCGGACATCGCCGACTTCACCGGCGACGCCTTGCCCGACGCGCTCGTCATCAACGGCGCCGCGGCCAACGTCAGCCTCGTCCGCGGTTCGCTCTCGCCCGCGGGGGCCTTCCAATTCGCCACGCCCGCGACAAACGTCGGCTCCGTCGGCACATCGCCCCAGCGCGGCGCCATCCTCGACGCCGACGCCGACGGCCGCCCCGATTTCGCCGTGACCGCCCAAACCGCTCACAACGTCTGGCTGCTTCGCAACACCTCCACCCCCGGCTCGCCCTCCTTCACTTCGACCATGATCGCCGACCTCGGCACCGGCGCTTCGCCCACAGGTATCGTCGCCGGCGAGTTCGCCCCGGGCAGCGCCCCCGGCGCGCCAGACCTCGTCATCACGACATCCGGCCGCGCCGCCCTCGCCGTGCTCTCCGGCAACGCCGACGGCACCTTCACCCGCGAGCCCGACATCACCACCGTCGGACGCCCGACGTGGATCGCCGCTCGCGATCTCGACAACGACGGCACAACCGACCTCGCCGTCGTCACCACCGCACCCTCGCGGTTCACCGCGCTCTTCCGCGACCCGGCCGACCCCGCGGGATGGGTCCAGGTCAGCACCCCGCTCGCCGCCGGCGCTTCTCGAATCGTGCTGGGCGATTTCGATGCCGATGGCCTCTGCGACGCCGCCACTTCGATCGGCTCGACCGTTTCGGTCTTCAGAAACCTCGGCATGCGCGCCTTCGCGCCCCCGGCAAACTCCTCGCTCCCCGCCGCCGCCACCGACCTCCTCGCCGCCGACTTCGATCTTGATGGGCGCTGCGACCTCGCCACCACCGCGTCCGGCCTCAACCAATCCGTGCTCGTCCTCAAGAGCTACCCCGGCGGCGTCTTCGATGGTCGCGCCGGCTGCGCCAACGGCTCCTACTTCTTCCTCGCCAACATCGCCAACCAGCAGGCCAACAGCCCCGATCCCGTCTTTCAGCTCGCCGAGCAGTACGCCGCGTTCCGATCCACGCTCATCGGCGTGCCCGACGCCATCCGCTCCGAGGCGATCGTCGATCGGCCCTGCCTGCTTGCCGACGGCGTGTCCTCCGCGCTCCTCGCCATCCACCCGCGCGATCTGAACGGCGGCATCGTCGCCGTCTCGCCCGAGCTCGTTCACGTCGAGCATGCTCCCGACTCCGCCGGCGCCGCCATCATCGGCACGCCTTTCGCCGATCAGGGCGCCGTCATGGTGCCCCTCGCCTCGACCGCACACCTCGGCGACAATCGACTGGTCATTCGCCTGTCGCACCCGGGCGCGTCGCGCCCCATCCAGCTCATGCCGTCGCTCATCCTCAAGAGCGTCCGCTCGCCTGACTTCGACCTCAGCGGCTCCGTCGATGCCGACGATCTCGCCGGGTACGTCAACTGCTACTTCGGCGCCGAGCCCTGCGCACAGGCCGACGTCAACCTCGACGGCGACATCAACGCCGACGACCTCGGTGACTTCATCAACTCCTTCTTCAACCCCTGCGGCTGAGCAGCGCCCATCCACGCCACAAGCCTGCCGCTCTCGGTCAATTCCCTCGATCGGGATCCATTCGGCATCCAAAGTACTCCAAACTCCGCAGGTTCGCGCTCGCTCTTTTGAATTGCCTTGACCGAGTGGACCCCGCGCAGTATCTGTTTCGTAAGGGACGTGAGCGCAGAGCGCGAGTTGGCCCACGTAGAGTCGTCATGGGTGGTGCGGGTGTGCCGGGCATACGGGGTGAGGACCGCGAACGGTTTTCGTTCCCGGCGAGGTTGCAACATCACTGCGGAGGTATGAGCGTGATCCATCGATCCAACCGGTCGTATTTTGCCGCCGCTCTGATCGGAGTGGCCGGGATGTGCTTCTCGTTCGCGCTCGCCGGCGGGGGCGGACCGATCAATAACCCCGAAGCGGAACCCAACGAGAGCAAGACCGCCGCCACCGAGGCCTCCAGCGGCAGCAGCGAAATCGGCATGGCCGCCAGCGACTTCATCAGCGGCGAAAGCCAGGGGTCCAGCACCCTCCCAGGCTCGCCTTCGTTTGACACCTTCCGCATCCGAACCGCCGGCGCGCCCGCCGGCATCTATCGGCACCGCCTGCTCATCTCCAGCGCCACGCCCGGACACACCGGCTCGATCCGCGGCCTCGCCCAGGCCGGCGGCAACATCCTCACCACCACCGACATTCCCTTCCAGAACTCCTCCACCCTCACCACGCCCCAGCGATTCAACCAGTGGTACGGCTTCGGGCGGCAGGAGCAGGTCTTCTATCGAATCTCCGGCACGCCCGCGACAACCGCGCCTTACACCGTCACCCTCGCGTCCGATCCGGTCACGCCGATCATCATCGAGAACACGCTCGCCTCGGGGCAGATCACCTTCGCGCGCGACACCGCCGGCGGCAACACCAACGACGTCGACATGTGGCTCTACGACTCCGAGTTCCAGGCCATCGCCGACGCCGGGAACGACGGCGCCGACGCCCTCACGCGCACGCTCTCCAGCGGCACGTACTACCTCGCCATCTCCAACTTCAACCTCGCCAACAACCTCGCCAGCCCGAATGACGACACCTTCCGCAGCGGCAGCGTCGTCGATTTCCCCGATCTCGTCTGCAACAACAGCTCCATCGCCAACCTCAACATGGGGATCACCATCACCGACTCCGGCGGCACCGTGACCGCCCCAGCCACCAAGGCCGGCGCGTTCGATGTCGTCTGGTTCCAGTTCGTCGTCGGCGGCTCGAACCCCAGCGGCATGGGCGCCGCCAACCCCGACGTCGTCGCGCAGGGCGCCTCCACCCTCCTCACCGTCACCGTCGCGCCGGGCGACGATCCTCCCAGCACCGGCGTCGTCGTCACCGTCGACACCTCCGCCATCGGCGGCACGAGTGAGACGCTCAACGACGCGGGAACCGACGGCGACGTGCTCGCCGAGGACGGCATCTTCTCGCGCCTCGTCATGGTCGCGCCCGAGGCTTCGCTCGGCCCCGCAAGCCTCCCCTTCACCGTCATGGATGACCAGGGTCGCTCGGGCATCGGGTCCATCATGCTCAGCGTCGTCATCCCGCCGCCGCCCAATGATCTCTGCGTCAACGCCGAGCTCATCTCGCCGGCCCAGTTCGGCAACTCGATCCCCGGACGCACCACCAATACCGAAGTCAGCCCCTTCGACGCCAGCGGCGCCTGCGGCGGCGGACTCGACAATCGCGACGTCTACTACACCTTCACCGCCACCGTCCCCGGCTTCTGGACCATCGACACCTGCAGCACCCCGCTCCTCGACACCGTCGTCTCCGTGCACTTTGCTTGCCCGGAGTCCGGCAACCCCAACCTGGTCGACGCGCAGACCTGCCAGTCCGACAACTGCGGGCCGGGCTCCAGCGCCGCGCGCACCTTCGCCTTCCTCCAATCCGACACCACCTACATCATCCGCGTCGCCACCATGGACTCGGTCACCGGTGATTTCTCGCTCGTCGTCACGCCCCCGGCCTCCGAGCCCCCAGCCAATGACGAGTGCCTGGGCGCCTTCCAGACCAGCGCCACCGAGATCCCCTTCAACAACTCCGGCGCAACCACCGGCGGGCCCATCGGCTGCCCCAACTCCATCGCCGCCGATGTCTGGTTCCGCTGGTCCGCCCCCGAGGTCATCGGCAACGGCTCGTGGCAGATCAGCGTGAACTCGACGCTCGCGCGCCTCGCCCTGTGGCGAACCTCCACCTGCCCCGACGGCAAGGGCGGCCCGGAACTTTGCCTCGCCGGCGGCAGCGACGCGATGTTCGACGCCGCGCCAGGCGAAGTCTTCTTCATCCAGGTCGGCGGCACCGAGGACATCCCGCTCCTGGGCGATGCGTCCATCTTCATCAGCTTCATCGCCAACACCGGGCTCTGCTGCACCAGCAGCACCCTCTCCATCGCCACCCAGGCCGACTGCGAGGCCGGCGAAGGAATCTACATGGGTGACAACGTCTTCGGCGGTCTGACCGGCTTCGGCGGCATCTTCAACGGGCAGATGGATCTTGCCATCCCCGACAACATGCCCGGAATCTCCGACTCGATCCTCGTCGAGCAGGACGGCTCGATCGCCAATCTCGTCGTCACGCTCGAACTCAATCACCCGTTCCTGGGCGATCTCTCGGCCTCCCTCTCCAACGGTTCGATCACCGTCCCGCTCTTTGCGCGCGTCGGGCGCAATGTCACCGGCTTCGGCAGCAGCGCCGACCTCGTCGCCGGCAACGACCTGCGCTTCTATGACACCGCGCCCGTCGACCTGTGGGACGCGGGGATGGGCGAGACCATCGACGCCGACGACTACCGGCCCAGCGGCGTCTCCAACGCGCCTGCGCGCCTCAGCGACTTCGTCGGCGCCTCCATCTCCGGCACGTGGACGCTCACCCTCACCGACTCGGCCGACGGGAACACGGGCTCGCTCGTCTCCTGGTCGCTCGACTTCAACCCCCCCACCGTCTGCGCGCCGCCGTGCCCTGCCGACTTCAACTTGGACGGCGTCGTCAACGCCGACGACCTGGGCGATTTCATCAACTGCTACTTCGGCGAGACCGCGAACCCCGGCACCTGCCTCCAAGCGGATTTCAACGACGACGGCATCGTCAACGCCGACGACCTGGGCGACTTCATCAACGTTTTCTTCACCGGGTGCTGAGGCGCGATCGACCCTACGATCGTCGGCATGCCCTTCTCGCCCATCCGTGAGATCATCGACGACCTGCGCGCCGGGAAGATGATCGTTCTCACCGATGACGAGAAGCGCGAGAACGAGGGCGACCTGATCCTCCCGGCGAGCTTCGTCTCGCCCGAGTCGATCACGTTCATGCTCAGCGTCGCGCGCGGGTACATGTGCCTCTCGCTCACCGAGGAGGATTGCGACCGCCTCGACCTGCACCCGCAGGCGGCGATTAACACCACCATGCGCGGCACCGCGTTCACCGTCTCCATCGACGGGCACCCGCGCCACGGCTTCACCACCGGCGTCTCGGCTCGTGAGCGGGCCAGGTGCATCCGCATGTGCATCGATCCCGCTTTCGGCCCCGACGACTTCGTCCGCCCCGGGCACATCAACCCGCTCCGCTCCCGCACCGGCGGCGTTCTCGTCCGCACCGGCCAGACCGAGGGTTCGCTCGACCTCTGCCGGCTCGCCGGGCTGCACCCCTCGGCGGTCATCATCGAGATCATGCGCGACGACGGCGAGATGGCGCGCGTCCCCGACCTGGAGAAGCTCTGCTCGCAGCACGGGCTCAAGATGTGCTCGGTCGCGCAGATCATCGAGCATCGTCTCGCACGCGAGTCGCTCGTCAAGCGCCTCGAACCCCTCGCGGGCACGCCCATCCGCACGGCTGAGGGCGAGTTCAACCTCATCGCGTTCGAGAGCCTCGTCGACCCGATGCCGCACGTCGTGCTCAGCGTCGGCGGAGTCGGAGCGCTCGACGCGCGCGGACAGGCGATCGAGCATCCTGAGCCCACCATGGTGCGGATGCACCGGCGCCAGGTGCTGGGCGATGTGTTCGGCGTCGCTCCCGACGGCGGCGGGCCGGCCTCGAGCGAAGTGCTTCGCGCATCGATGCGTGCTCTGCAGCGCGAAGGCCGCGGCGCCATCGTGTACCTGCGGCCCGAGGGCGTTGGTGCCGCGCTCGACCAGCGACTGAGCGCCATTCGCCGCAGCGGCGCGCACGATTCGGGGAGCGATACGCCCGATCTTGTCCGCCCTGACGGCAGCCGAAACTCGCTCCCGCCCGACATGCGCGACCTGGGCATCGGCTGCCAGATCCTCCGCGACCTGGGCGTGCGCCGGCTGCGGCTGCTGACCAACCACGCGACCGAGCTGCCGGGACTCGAAGCGTTCGGGCTGGAGATTGCCGAGCGTCTGCCCATTCGCCTCGACCGCTGAGCGCCCCGCCCGGGTACCCTCGCGTCATGAATCTCCCCGGCTGGTTCGTGACGGTTCTGCTGCTCATCGCGTCCAATACGTTCATGACCTTCGCGTGGTACTACCACCTGAAGCACAAGGGGTGGTCGCTGCTGGCGGCGATTGCGATTTCGTGGCTGATTGCGCTGCCGGAGTACGCGCTGCAGGTTCCGGCCAATCGCGTGGGGCACGCGGCGCACGGCGGGCCGTTCACGCTTCCGCAGCTCAAGGTTCTGCAGGAGGCGATCACGCTGGTCGTGTTCGGTGTGTTCACGATCGTGGTCATGGGCGAGCGGCTGCGCTGGACCGACCTCGTTGCGTTCGGGCTTGTCTTTGCCGGTGTCAGCGTGGCGATGCTGGGCCGGCATCCTGATCCCGGCGTGCCGGCGAGGTGAGCGATGCCACGGCTTCCGACGCTTCGGGTCTCGGCGCTGGCGGAACTGGCGGAGCAACTGCGCTTCGTCCCCGCGCGGACGGCGCGCCGGCATGTCGAGCGCGCCGAGGACCTGCTCGCGACGCTCGACACGGGCGCGCTCTACACCGAGGACGAGCTCGTGCGGCGGATCACGGGGTATCGGCCCGAGCTGGAGTCGCCCGCGGCGATCCCGGGCGAGGCGCTGCTGCAGGAGCTCGGCGCGCTGATCGAGCGGCTGAGCGTGCACGCGCGGTATGAGCGGGACGAACTCGCCGGGTGGATCAGCGTGGAGGAGCTGGCGGCGAAATGGAGCATTGCGCGGCGGACGATCGAGCGGTATCGGCGCGCGGGGCTGGCGGGCCGGCGCGCGAGAAATCCGCGCCGGCCGACGGGCAACGGCAAGGAGGTGCTGCTGTTCTCGCCGCGGACGGTTGCGTGGTTTGAAGAGGCGAACCGGGCGCGGCTGGAGCGTGGGCGCGGATTTGGGAGGATCGGAGCGGAGCAGGCGGAGGAGATGGGGCGGCGCGCGGAGGCGTACCGGCGGCGCCTGGGGCTGACGCGCGGGCAATCGGCGGCGCGGCTGGGCCAGCGGTACGGGCGATCGCGCGACGGGGTCCGGCGGCTGCTGGCACGGCGGGAGGAACCGGCGGAAAGATCGGCGGCGCGGACGCGCGGGCAGAACCGCGAGCGCGAATCGCGGCTGATCGAGCGGGCGCTGCGGTGGCGAGGCGCGGGCGTGCGCGGAGGCGCGAGCGCGATCGCGCGGCGCGTGCGGCGCACCGTGGCGAGCGTCCACCGGATCGGCCTGAAGCGGCGCGCGGCGATGCTGCGCAGGGTTGCGCCGGAGCGCCCGAGCGCGGGCGGGAGCGCCTTCGCGGACGAGCGCCGCGCGCGGGAGATCCTGGGCGCCAACGGGGCGGCCCTGGGCCTGGGGTCGCGCGGTCCGAGGTCGATCGGCGCCTTCGTCGCCGCGACGCTCGAAGCGGGATGGCCCGATCCGCGCGTCGAACGCGAGCGCGCGCGGGCGTGGGCGTTCCTGCGGTGGCGGGCGGCGCGGGGAATCGAAGCGCTGGCGGATCGCGCGGCGCCGGGTGCTCGCGAAATCGACCGGATCGAGACTGACCTCCTGTGGGCCTCGCGGCTGAAGGCGGAGCTGGCCCGCGGCGAGGGGATGCTGCTTTTGAAGACGGTCGAGGCGCGACTGGGCCAGGCGCTGGTAGACCTGCATGAGTCGGAGGCTGCATCGCTCTACCGCGTCGCGATTGAATCGCTGATCGCCCCCGGGGAGGGCGTGGATCTGTATGACCCGTTCAAGGGCGGCCGCGTGGCGGCGCCAGCGGGCGTCGCGCTCAACCGCGCCATCAGCCGATGGGAGACAGAGCACGGCGGGCGGAGCGGCCGGGGCGGGGCTGAGGGGGGCAGAGGTGAAGGGAGCGGGCGCGCGACTCGGATCATGCGGCCGAGTGCGGGAGGCGTCGTGCTGGCGGATTGGACGCGTCGCGTGGACCCGTGGCAGGCGTGGCTCGAGCCGCCTGAGGAGGTTCGCGAACGGCTGGAGGAGGCGGGAGAGGAATCGAGGCGGTTGCTGCGGATGAGGTTCGGATGGCTGGAGGGGCCGCCGAGGCGATTGGAAGAGCTGGCGCGCGAGATGGATTGCCGCGCGGAGGAAGTGACGCGTCGCCTGAAGCGGGCGCTGCGCGAGGTGATGAGGAGTTGAGGGCGAGGCGCGGAGCATGGGGCGAGGGGGAGGATGAACGCGCGGCGAGGAGAATGCCAGAAGATGTGGATGGAGTGTCGCGATTTCGCGCGCAAACGTGGTCGGTCGGGGCCGGAATGAGGCGGTTTGCGGGGGTGCCCGGCGTGAGAGGCGAAGGCCAGCGGGTGCGGGCCTGAGTCGTCGCGGATGCGCAGCGGATGCGCAGGCGACCCCGGGCTCGGGGAGTCGAGGGTCCGGGGAGGGGGCAACGATGGTGCATGAGCGAAGCGCCGGGGCGAGGCGGGCGGCGGGCGTGGGTGGTGCATGCCGGGGCGCTGGGCGATTTTGTCATGATGTGGCCGCTGGCGCGGGCGCTGGTCGAGTCGGGGCGGGAGGTGACGGTGGTGGCGGCGGCGAGCAAGGCGGCGCTGGCGAGTGCGGAGCTGGGCGTGACGGGGGTGAGCATGGAGCAGCCGCGGTTCACGCGCGTGTGGGAAGGGGCGACGGGCGTGCGGCCGAGCGATCGGGAGGAGGGCGTGCGCGAGGTGTATTCGTTCGTGGCTACCGACGAGAGCGCGGCGGGCGAGGCGGGGCAGCGCTGGCGCGAGGGCGCGGCGCGGCTGTTCCCGGGGGCTCGCGTGGTGTTGGTGGGGTCGCCGGGGTCGGCGTCGCGTGCTTCGGTGTGGAGGGCGGTGCGTGCGGACGGCGTGGGCGCTGAGCCTGACGAGCGATTGAACCCGGACGGGCCGATCGTGATGCACGTCGGGGCCGGATCGGCGGCGAAGCGCTGGGGCCTGGACCGATGGCGCGGGCTGTTTGAGCACGTCGTGCGGGTCGGAGGAGCGGCGGGCGCGCCGGTGGTGCTGGCGGGGGAGGTCGAGGAGGAGCAGTTTGGAGCCGTGGATCGGCGGCTTTTCGCGTCGATGGGCGGGCGGTTCGTGCGTGCGCTGGGCGAGCTGGCGGGGCAGATCAAGCGGGCGCGCGTGTTCGTGGGCGCGGACTCGGGGCCGACGCATCTGGCCGGGCAGCTTGGCGTGGGCACGGTCGCGCTCTTCGGGCCGACTGATCCGGGGGTATGGAAACCGATCGGCCCGCGCGTGCGCGTGGTGGCGCCCGAAGCGGCGAGCGGAATGGAATGGCTCGGCGTGGAGCGTGTGGCGCGGGAGCTGGGCGTTGAGGAGCGGGCGCGCGATCGAGCCTGAATCGGCGTCAGATCTTGCAGGAATCGCGGAGCACGCGGATCTGCGTGAGCGGCGTGACGGGGCCGTGGTCGATGCCCGGGCACTTGCGCTTGGCTTCGAGCCATGCGCGCCGCGAAGAGAGGTTGCTCGGCCAGAAGGGCCAGGTGCGGCACTGTTTGGGGCGGTCTTCGTAGACGCCGCAGACGGCCTTGCCGGGGATGGACTCGCGGTCGAGGAAGACGCAGTCGAAGCCGAAGGAGGTCTTTCGTTCGGTGAGGGAGCGGCCTTCTTCGAGCACGTGCGTGAAGCGATCAAGGAAGTCGGTGACGGAGAGGCGGACTCGGCGCGCGAGGGCGGCGGTCTCGGCGTCATCGATGAGGACGTAGCCGGGGACGCCGGTGCAGCAGTTGCCGCACATGGTGCAGGAGAAGCGGAGGCCGTCGCCGCCCTCGGGGGCGTCGGGGCGGGCGAACCATTCGTGTGCGGGCTCGGCGGCGCTCACAGGACGCTCCCGGAGAGGACGACGATGGCGACGGTGAAGTAGATGAGGAGGCCGGTGACATCCATGAGGGTGGCGATGAAGGGCGTGGAGCTGGTGGCGGGGTCGAGCCCGCAGCGTCGGAGGACGAGGGGGAGAAGGGCGCCGGTGAGCGTGGCCCACATGACGATGGCGACGAGGGAGGTGCCGACGGTGAAGGCGACGAGGAGGTAGTGCTCGCCGTAGTCGGCCCAGCCGAAGTGATGCCAGAGGACGATGCGTCCGGTGCCGAGGACGCCGAGGATGGAGCCGAGGGAGAGGCCCATGGCGAGCTCCTTGCGCGCGATTCTCCACCCGTCGGCGAAGGTGACTTCGCGGAGGGCGATGGCACGGATGAGGAGGCTGGCGGCCTGCGAGCCGGAGTTGCCGCCGGAGGAGATGATGAGGGGCATCATGGCGAGAAGGAAGGTGGCGGCGGCGAGGCGAGCCTCGAAGTGCTCGATGACGGTGGCGGTGAGGAGCTGACCGGCGAAGAGGATGCAGAGCCAGACGGCGCGTTTGCGGATGAGGGCGCGGTAGGGCGTGGAGATGTACGGCTCTTCGAGTGCTTCGACGCCGCCGAGCTTCTGCATGGCTTCGGTGGCGGCCTGCTGGGCGACGTCGGCGACGTCGTCGTGGGTGACGATGCCGAGGAGGGCGCCGCGGGAATCGACGACGGGGAGGGCGACGCGGTCGTATTTCTGGAGCGCTTCGACGGCTTCTTCCTGGGGCTGTTCGGCGCGGAGGGCGACGAACTGGCGGTTCATGAGGCTCTCGATGCTGGCATCGGGCTCTGCGAGGATGAGGGTGCGGAGGCGCATGTCATCGACGAGCATGCCGGCGTCATCGATGACGTAGACGACGTTGATGGTTTCGGCGTCGCGGCCGTGGCGGCGGATGTGGTCGATGGCGCGGGCGACGGACCACTCGGAGCGGATGCGGATGTAGTCGGGCGTCATGAGTCGCCCGACGGAGCGCGGGGGGTAGCCGAGGATGGCCTGGGTTTCCTTGCGGTCCTCGGGCGGGAGTGAGGCGACGAGCCGTGCGGCAACTTCGGGCGGGAGTTCGTCGAGGAGGCGGACGCGGTCGTCGGGCTGCATGGCCTCGATGAGCTTGACGGCGCCGCGGTCGCCGAGCTGGCGAACGAGGGCTTCCTGCTGGGCGGGGTCGAGGTAAGTGAAGACCACGGCGCCGTCATCGCGCGGGAGGAAGCGGAAGGCGATGGCGGCCTGCTCGGGGTTGATGCCGGAGAGGAGATCGGCAACGTCGGCGGGCGGAAGGCCGTGGAGCACATCGCGCAGCTCGGCGTAGTTTCCCGAGCTGATGAGCTCGTGGACCTCGGGCTCAAGAAGTGCGGCGGTGGGGTTCAAAGGAAAGGGCGAAGGGCCGGGAGCACAACCGGGCAGGGACGCGTGCGCGCGTGGACGAGCGTATCACGCCGGGAGCGAAAGCTCGGCGAGGCCGGAGAGGCCGAGTGGTTCGCGCGCGAAGAAGCACTCGCCGGCCGCGGCGCCGATGCGGGAGCCAAAGTAGGCGTCCTGCTGGGCGATCCATGCGGGGATGGCACGGTTGCCCGGATTGAGCTCGAACTGCGAGCGGTAGGCGGCGATGGCGCGCTGCTTGGCGGCCGCGGTGCGCGAGGTGTCGATGATGAAGCTGGGTTGCGGGACGATCCGCAGGTGGGTCGCGTAGTAGTGAAAGAGCCAGCGCGGGTAGGTCGGCGGGCCGGCCGTGTCGAAGCCCGGGGGCGTGGGCATGTCGATGCCGGTGAGCTTGGCGTCGAAGCGTGCATCCTCGACGATGCGCGTCGCGGCGAGGTGATCGGGATGGGCGTCTTCGAAATAGGGCGTGAAGATGACCTGGGCCTGCGTGGCGCGGATGACGCCGGCGACCTGGTGGCGGGCTGCGAGCGTGTGTTCGACGCGGCGGTTGGGCAGGTCGAGGCGGATTCGGCGGATGGGGCGCGGCGCGCCGTCGGCAAGCGCGGCGGCGGCGGCGGCGGCTTCTCGGGCGCGGGTCGCGGGGTCGCCGAAGGGCGTGGGCTCGCCGTCGGTCAGGTCGAGGAGCGTGACGTCGTGACCCTGGAGCGCGAAAAGGGCGACGGACCCGCCCATGCCGAGTTCCTGGTCGTCTGGATGTGGGCCGACGATGAGGATGCGAGCCACGGGGGAGGGTAGGGGAAAACAAACGGCGGAGGGCAAATGGGCCGGGGCGAATTTCGGAAGGAGGGGCCGCCGGCACCTACGATTGGCCCGTGGCCCGGAACACGGTGTATCTCGAAACATTCGGCTGCCAGATGAACGAGCTGGACTCGGAGCTGGTGGTGGGATCGCTGCGCGCGCTGGGATACCGGTTTGTGAAGGAGCCGATGGAGGCGGGGGTGGTGCTGTACAACACGTGCTCGGTGCGCGAGCATGCGGAGCAGAAGGTGTGGAGCCGGCTGGGCGAGCTGGCGCTGCGGAAGCGCGCGGAGCCGGGGCTGGTCGTCGGGGTGCTGGGGTGCATGGCGGAGCGAGAGGGTGAGGCGCTCATCGGCCGGATGCCGGTGGTGGATGTGCTCGTGGGGCCTGGGGAGCTGGACAAGTTGCCGCGGCTGCTCGACAACGCGGTGCGGACGCGGTCGTCGCTCGAGCAGGGGGCGGAGCGCGAGTCGGACGGGCGGAGTCGGCTGCGCTCGGCGGGGCAAATGGCGCTGCAGGGGAACGTGAACCGGCGGTCGTCGACGCTGGCGGCGGCGGCGGATGAGCTGGAGCTGCTGGATCTGTCGCGGTCGTTCAGCGCGCAGGACGCGGAGGAGCGCGGGCGGAGCGCGTACGTGCGGATCACGCGCGGGTGCAACAAGTTCTGCTCGTATTGCGTGGTGCCGTCGACGCGCGGAGCGGAAGTGCATCGTCCGCCGGAGACGATCGTGGAGGAGTGCCGGCGGCTGGCGGACGCGGGGGTGATCGAGATCACGCTGCTGGGGCAGACGGTGAATCACTATCGGTTTGAGCATGGGGCGGCGGTGAGCGTCGGCGGGATCGTGCAGCCGCAGAAGGGCCGGGCGTATGTGATCCGCGACGGGGTGTATGAGGATCCGTATCGCGGGGCGGGCGCGGGCGGTCAGAAGGTGACGACGTTTGCGGACCTGCTGGCGATGATACACGAGGCGGTGCCGAGCGTTGCGCGGCTGCGGTTTGTCACGAGTTTTCCGCGGTCGTTCGGGGACGACGTTCTGCGCGTGATCCGCGATCATCCGCGCATCTGCCGATATCTGCACGTGCCGGCGCAGAGCGGGAGCAATCGCATGCTTCGGCTCATGAATCGCGGGTACACGGTGGAGGAGTATCTCGAGTTCTTGGAGCGAGCGCGGGCGCACCTGCACGAGCCGGCGATCGGGCGCCCGCTCACGGTCGCGGGGGACATCATCGTGGGATTCCCGACGGAGACGGAGGAGGATTTCGCGGCGACGCGGGTGCTGCTGGAGAAGGCGCGGTACAAGAACTGCTTCATTTTCAAGTATTCGGAGCGGCCGGGGACGATCGCGAGCGAGAAGATGGCGGATGATGTCCCGGAGGCGGTGAAGCGGCGGCGCAATGCCGAGCTGCTGGCGCTGCAGGGGCGGATCAGCGAAGAGGTGGGGCGCGAGTTTGTGGGGATGGAGCTGGCGGTGATGGTGGAGGGCGTGTCGAAGCGAGAGCGGCGGCGTGCCGAGCGCGAGGCGCCGGGCGGAACGAGCGCCGGGATCGCGCTGACGGTGAGCGGGAAGCCGGTCGGGGGCGAAGCCGGGGCGCCGGCGTGCGTGATGGACAGCAGCGCGGATGAAAGCCACATTGCGGCGTTCGAGGACGAAGCGGAGGCGTCAGGCGGGGGCGTCGTTCAGATGTCCGCCCGCACCGAGGGTGACCTGATCGTGTTCTTCGACGAGCCGGCAGCGCGGGCGCGGGCGATGGCCGGGCGGATTGTCCGCGTGCGCGTGCGGGGGCACGGTCCGCTGTCGCTGACGGGAGAGCGCGTGGGTGATGCGCGAGGTGATTGACCGAAGGCACGGAGGACCGGCTACGCCGGGCGGACGCCCATGTAGAGCTGTCGGACGCGCTCGGTCTGCTGCTTGCGGATCATGTCGAGGACGGGCTTGCCGACCTTGAAGGCGGCCTGATCGGCGGTGACATTGGAGCAGTGCTCGGCGATGCAGGCGTAGAGGAGCTTGAATGCGTCGCGTGGCTGGTGCATCTGCTCGAGCGCGTCGACGATGTCGCCGCGGGTGACGTCATCGGCGAAGAGGTCGCTGAGGGAGATGGGCTGGGCGCCGGCGGGCCGGCAGGCGTTGAGGCGCGCGGTGCAGAGGTCGTAGAGCATCGGCCCGCTCCAGGCGAGCCGCTCGACGAGGCATTGTTTGTCGAGGCGGGCCTCCTGGAAGAAGGCGGCGGACTCGCGGTAGAGCACGTGGCGCAGCTCGGCGGGGAGCAGGAGCTTGATGCCCAGCCCCTCCTGCTGGAGAAACTTGTTGTTGAGGAGCGGCCAGGCGATGGCGCGCATGCGCTCAACGTCGCCGGCGATCGCGGAGGGTTCGTCGAGGCGGTCGACGACGACGATGACGCCGGAGTACCCGATCGCGGCGAGCACGCGGCGGAGCCGGTCGAGCATGGCGTAGCGCTGATCCTCGGCGTCGGTGAGGGGGAGCGCGGCGGCGGCGCGCGCGGCGCGGGGCAACTGGCGGATGGAGCGCGCGTAGGAGCGCTCGCTGCGCGGGATGACGCGGATCTGTCGGCGGAGGCGCGAGGCGATGCGGCCGATGATGAGGCGCTCGCTCAGGGCGCGCTTGAAGAGGAAGAGCACCCAGACGGCGAGGGCGGTGAAGAACGCGGTGGTCCAGATGGGGTCGAGATCGGGCTGGCCGTTGCGGATGTGCCCGTCGCGAATGTACTGGGCGAGGACGGCGGCGGGAGCGAGCCAGCCGAGGGCGACCCAGAGGCTTTCGGCGCGGTCAATCCAGGATCGCCTGAGGCCCAGGCGCCGGCGGAGGCGGCGCGTGCGATCGTCCGCGTCATCGGGCCGGTCGTACACAGCCTGGAGCTGAAGCAGATCGTGCTTGGTGCCCAGATCGAGAGCACGCGCGAATCGCTTGAGGTCAGCGGAGGGGGGCGGCTTGCCGTCGGCGCCGGCGCGGACGATGTCGACGCGCGAGGCGGACTCGCCGGCGGGGGCCGGAGCGGTCGCGCCGACGGCGCCGGGGCTCGAGGAGGCTGGGCGCGCGGGGGCGTCGCCCAGGACGGCATCGACGACGCGTGGAACCGCGCGGGCGAGGATGCCGTCAACGTGATCGGCGAGACGGAAGCGCTTCAGGACGTCGACGATGGTCGCGTTTTTATCGCGGATCGAGGGCCGGACGCGTGCGACGAAGCGGTCGAGAATGTCGTTGAGATGATCGAAGGGGACGAGCAGGACGCGGCGACCGGCGTGTGCCGGGGCGGCGTTGTGGGCGGCGATGTGCTCGGCGAGCTGGAGGCGGATGGCGGTCTTGCCGCTGCCTTTTTCGCCGAAGACGATGGCGGCGGAGGGGAGGGCGAAGTCACCGGCGATTTTCTCGAAGTCGGGGTGCTGCACGTTGGCGCCGGCGCGTGGGAGGCCGACGGGGCCGAAGGGCCGATCGGTGGGCGAGGGCGCGGGCAGGAGGGCGAGGCGCGAGAAGACGGGATCCTGGCGTGCTTCCTCCCCGCGGAACGGGTGTTCCGAAAGGGACCAGTGCTGGAGGAAGGCGGCGAGTGTCATCGGGATCCACGAGCAAATGGGCAGGGTGAACCGGCGAGGGAGAGGCTGGTTCTCCGTGCCGATCTCGCTGCGGCCGAGTGCAGACCGGAGAAGGGTTCAGTGCGCGACGCGCTGGCCGAGCATGGGGCTGATGCGAGCGAGCATTTCGTCGAGCTTTTTCTTGTCCCTGGCTTCGAGGTTGAGGCGGAGGAGGGGCTCGGTGTTGCTCTTGCGGACGTTGCACCACCAGGCGTCCCTGGCCCAGCAGTCGATGGTGACGCCGTCGAGTTCGTCGAGGAGCGCGCCCGGCGCGGTGCCGAGGGTGTCCTTGAGGCGGGCGAGGGCGCCGTCCTTATCTTCGATGTTGAAGTTGATCTCGCCGCTCTGGGCGTATCGAGCCGCGGGCTTGATGATTTCGGAGAGGGTCTTGCCCGAGGCGGCGAGGACGGTGAGAACGGTGCACATGGCGATGGCGCCGGAGTCGGCGTTGAAGTTGCCCTTGAAGTAGAAGTGGCCGGAGAGCTCGCCGCCGAACACGGCGCCCGACTCGGCGAGAGCGGCCTTGAGGAAGACGTGCCCGACGCGGCTGCGGAGAGGCTTGCCGCCGGCCTTGAGGATGTCTTCGGGGACGGCCTTGGTGGAGCGGAGGTCGTAGACGATGGACGCGCCGGGGTTCTGCCTGAGGAAGTGCTGTGCGAGCACGCTGGTGAGGTGGTCGCACCCGACGATTTTGCCCTTTTCGTCGACCGCGACGCAGCGATCGGCGTCGCCGTCGTAGCAGAAGCCGACGTCGGCCTTGTGCTTGACGACTTCCTCGCGGCACTGGAGGACGTTCTCGGCGACGAGGGGGTTGGGCTCGTGGACGAACTCGCCCTTGGAGTTGTCGAAGTTGATCTCGATGATCTCCAGGCCCTCGACGTCCTTTCCCTTTCGGCCGAAGACCTTGGGGATCATGGTGCCGGCCATGCCGTTGGAGGCGTCGATGACGACCTTGAGCGGCTTTCGGCTTTTGCGCGGCGAGAGGTCGAGGAACGAGAGGACGTGCCTGCGATAGGCGTCCCAGAGGTCGCGTTTCTCGCTGCGGCCCTTGGCGGAGACGAAGTTGTTGACGAAATCGACGGTGGCGGCGTACTTGCGGATCTCGGCAAGGCCCGTGGACTCGCCGACGGGCTTGGCCTGCCGCTTGCTGATTTTGAAGCCATTGTACTGAGGCGGGTTGTGGCTGGCGGTGCACATGACGCCGCCGGCGCAATCGAAGTGGTTGATGGCGAAGTAGATGAAGGAGGTGTCGACCATGCCGAGGTCAAGGACGTTTCCGCCGTGGTCGGTGATGCCCTGGATGAGCTTGTCGGTGAGGGCCGGGGAGCTCTTGCGCATGTCGCGTCCGACGACGACGTTTCGCATCATGGGGGACACGTCGCCGGCGGCCTTGGCGTCCTGGAGGAGGTAGCGAGAGGCCCCGAAGCCGATCTGCCTGGCCATGGTTTCGTTGAGGGGATCGGGGTAGGTCCCGCGGATGTCGTACGCCTTGAAAACCTTTCCGAGCATGGGAGGTCCTTCCTCATGATGGCCGCGGCCGGGCGGGGCCGGTGAGAATGAGCCCGGTCCTGAGGGAATCGCGGGCGGCAGGGTACGCCGCGAGGGAGGCAAAGGGGAGGCGGCCGCCCGCGGCGTGTCGATCGGCGGTGAAATCCGGCTCGAAAGGGGCAGGACGGCGGTGCGCGCGGCTTGACCGCGCTTCGCCCGCCTAGGCTTGGACGATTCGCCCCCAAGGAATTTGCCGTGGATGTCAGCCTGGTGATGGTCAAATCGGACGGGAGCAGCCGTGAGATCAAGCTCGCCCGCGAAGCGACGATCATCGGTCGCGACGAGTCCGCGAAGCTCCGCATTCCCGTCAGCAGCGTCTCGCGCAAGCACTGCGAAGTGCGGGTGGATGACGACGGCGACGGCGTGAGCGTGGCCGACCTGGGTTCGGCCAACGGGACGTACGTCAACGGCAAGCGGGTTCGGCAGGCCGAGCTGGCGCCGGGCGATCTGCTGAGCGTGGGGCCGGTGGTCTTTGTCGTGCGGATGGATGGGCACCCGAAGACGATCGACGCCAAGGACAGTTACGCCGCGGGGAGCGTGACCGACGACAACGACGACACGGGCGAGTTCCTGTCGCCGATCGCACCCACGAAAGCCAAGAGCCCCGGGCCGAGCGGCAGGCCGAGCGCGCCGCCCCCCACGGTCATCGCGCCGCCGACGCCCGGCGAGAAGCCGCCGGCCAAGGACGATGGCGATGATGATGACGACGATGACAACTTCAGCGATCTGCTGAAGGACTTCGACTTCGGCGAGGACGAGGACGAGCCGCCGAAGAAGGCGTGAGCCGGCAGTTCGGCGGGGCGCGTCAGATTCCGCAATCGGCGGCGAAGAACGCGTTGATGAAGTCACCCAGGTCGTCGGCATCGACGCTGCCGTCGCGGTTGAAGTCGACGCGCACGTCGGCGTCTCCCGAGAAGAAGGCGTTGATGAAGTCGCCGAGGTCGTCGGCGTTCACGACGCGATCGGCGTTGAAGTCGGCGGGGCAATCGAAGGGATCGACGGGCCTGGCGATCACGAGCGCGCTGGTGCCGTCGCGCAGGCGAACGACGACGGCGATGTGCCCGTCATCGTTGAGCACCGCGTCGGAGAGCGTGACCTGGCGCTCGGGACCGTGGCCGAGGCCGATGAGCACGCGGTCCTCGCCGACGATCACCTGATCACCGAAGCCGAGGACGCGCTGGAGGTCGCCCGGTGCGCGCGATGAGTAGACGGCGGGGCCCGATTCGTCGGTGGCGATGAACGCGACGTGCCCGTGCTCGTTGAGCGATGGCGTCCACAGGGCCAGCGTGCCCGGCGTGATGACGGTCTGTGCCGGGTTCATGACGCCCTCGGTGGCAAGGGTTTCGTGGGCGCCGTCGGCGTCAAAGCGCTGGAGCTGCCACTGGCCGCCGAAGAGGAGCGCGGGCGCGACGATGTCTCCCCGGTCGTTGGCGTCGATGTACGGGCCGAAGGCGAAGAGGCCGGGCTGGTCAAGGGCGACGATGAGGCGCGAGACGACGCCGGCATCGTCCCACTGCACGAGCGCGTCGCCGGCGTTGATGGTGGCATGCGAGACCATTTCGCCGCTTGAGAGCAGGGCCGCCGGGCCAAGGCTGAAGATGCCGGTGTCTGGTCCGGCGGCGACGAGACGCTGCACGACGACATCGCCGGCGCTGAGCGTCGTGGCGGCGAGGAGCGCGGAGCCGGGGTCACCCGAGGAGATGGCCAGGTGCGGGCCGGAGAGTTCGACGCGCGAGATGGGACCGGTGCCGCTGTGCGCGAGGCGGCGGGAGATGAGGAGATCGCCCGAGAGCGATCGGAGCTCGATGCGGCCGGGGTCATCCACGCGCGGCACGGCGAGCACATCGCCCGAAACCGCGACGAGCGGCGAAAGCACGGGCTGAAGCCCGAACGGATCGGGGCGCGGAGCGACGTGGATGACGGTGGATCGGCCCGAGCGCGGGTCGAAGCGCATGAGGCCGTCGGCGCGCGAGGCCGTGTCGTGGAAGCGGAGCACGACCGAACCGGCGCGATTGATTCCCGGGCGCGAGCCGGTGATGGTGGAATCGGGAGGCACCCCGAAGCTGCGATCGGGGCCGCCGGTGCGCGCGACGGCGGTGAGGAGGTAGCTCGCCGGCGCGGTGCCCGCGTGAGCCTGGAGTGAGAGGGCAGCGCTCAGCAGAACGCCGGCCAGCGCGGGCTTGAGGTGAGCGCGGCGGCAGCGGACGCCGTGGCTGCGGCTGAAGGAGGGCATCGGCATTCTCCACAGGCCGGGCTCGGAGCCCGGCGGCCTGGCCTGCGGAATCCGCCCGTGCCGCTCAGTCCGTTGGAGCGACGCGCCGGTGCCGCCCTCAGCGACCCCAGCAGAGATGCGCGGCGAAGGGAATGCCGTCCGGTGGGGCAGGGGCCGAGGGTGCCGAGGTTCGGCGCGGTCCGCGACACCGACGGCCGGGCGACCGAGCCCCGCAGGTGTTCCACGATGGAAGGGGCCGCGCACGCGAGGGGCATAAACTCCGGTCTCCATGCCTCCTTCACCAACCGACGCGGCCTCCCGAGAGGCTCCCCGTTCCGCCCACACGCTCCCACGGATTGCGATCGTGGGCCGGCCCAATGTCGGCAAGTCGTCGCTGGTGAACATGCTCGCGGCGCGGCGGGTCTCGATCGTGGACGACACGCCGGGCACGACGCGCGACCGGGTCTCGGCCATCGTGGCGCTGGAAGGTGAGCGGCCCGAAGACCCGGCGATCCGGGTTGAACTCGTCGACACCGGCGGGTTTGGCGTGTACACGGTTGAAGGGCGGCGCGTCTCGAACGACGGGCAGGACCTCGCACCGCTTGGCGCCGACGTTGAGCGGCAGATTGCGTTCGCGGTTGATTCCGCGGACCTGGTGCTGTTCGTGATCGACACGCAGGCGGGCGTGACGCCGCAGGACCGGGAAGTCGCCCGGCTGCTCCGCGAAGGTGGCCTTGGCGGCCCGAGGGCGCGCGATCGCGCGGCGCGCGGCGCGGGCACGCAGCCGGTGAGCGAGCATGGTCGCGTGGTGGTGCTCGCGAACAAGTGCGACGGCCCGCGCTGGGAGGCGCACGCGTTCGAAGCGGCGACGCTCGGGTTCGGCGAAGCGATCATCGTGAGCGCGAAGAACAACTACAACCGTCGGCACCTGATCGAGCGCCTCCACGAGATCGTGCGTCGAACGGTGCGCGGGGCCGCGGGCGGGGGCGCCGCGCCCGGCGAGGTCGCTCCGGACATGCAGTTGGCGATCGTGGGCAAGCGGAACGCGGGAAAGAGCACGCTGGTGAACACGCTGGCGGGCGAGCAGCGCGTGATCGTCAGCGAGATCGCCGGGACGACGCGCGACGCGGTGGACGTTCGCTTTGAGATGGACGGGCGGAGCTTCGTGGCGATCGACACGGCGGGGCTGCGGAAGCGCAAGAGCTTCCAGGACCGCATTGAGTGGTGGGCGCTGGATCGGTGCCACCTGGCGATCGAGCGGGCCGACGTGTGCCTGCTCATGGTTGACGCGACGATCCCGATCTCGGCGGTCGACAAGCAACTGGGGATGATGATCGCCGAGGCGTTCAAGCCGGTGGTGATCGTGGTGAACAAGTGGGACCTGGCGGAGGGGCGTCCGCTCGCCGACGGGCGGGCCAAGCGCGGGCGCCCGCGGCCGGTGACGACCGGGCACTACGAGGAGTATCTGCGGGCGGAGCTCAAGGGACTCTGGTACGCGCCGATTGCGTTCATGTCGGCCAGGAACGACCGGAACGTGCGCGAGACGATCGATCTCGCGTTCGAACTGTTCAACCAGTCGCAGACCCGCGCCACCACCGGGAAGCTCAACCGCGTGGTCCGCGGGATTCTGGAGCACCAGCGACCGCCGAGCGGCAGCGGCGCGTTCGCGAAACTGCTGTACGTGGCCCAGGTCGCGGTTTCGCCGCCGACGATCGTGTGCGTGGTGAATCACCCCGAGCTGTTCACCCCGACGTATCAGCGGTTTCTGCTGAACCGGTTCCGCGAGGAGCTGCCGTTCACGGAAGTGCCGATCAAGCTGCTCATCCGCGGGCGCCGTCGCGACGAGGTCATCGAAACGGCTGAGGGAGAGATCGCGCGCGTGCGCGATGAGGACGCCGAGGCCGACGTTCCGGCGGCGGCACCCGCGCTCTCGGCGAGCGAAGCGGAGGATGTCGACTGGTCGGTTGAGCATCCGGGCGAGGACGCGGCGAAGTACTTTGATGAGCCGGCTCCCGGGCCGGGGAAGGCGCGCCAGGACCGGGCCGAACGCCCGGCGGCCGACCGGCCTTCCACACCGCGGCGCCGGCCGAAGAAGCCGACGACCGCCAAGGCGACCGGCGCCGAGAGACCTCGCGCCGCCAAGCGGGCCGGCGCGCCGCGGGCGGGCAAGGGGCGCCGGTCCGCGCGCCGCTAGCGCGTCGCGGGCACGATGCATCGGGCGGCGGAGTCGGACGTCACAGCGCTTCGGGCCAGTTCTGCCAGCAGACGGGCCGGCACCAGCGCTCCATCGCGCGCGGGCCGACGGCCGTGGTGTCGGGCCGATTCGTCGCCGGGAACGGGCCGCCGTGGACCATCGCCTCGCAGGCGCGGACGCCCGTGGGGACGCCGTTGAGGATGATGCGGCCGGCGCCGTGGGCGTGGCGAGCGGCGAGGTCGCGCGCGCGGCCGAGATCGGCGGGGTCGTCGGCGTCAGCGAAGACGGAGAGCGTGAGACTGCCGCGGAGCGGGGCATCTGCCTGTGCTCCCCAATCCGCAAGCCGCACGACGACCACCGACGGACCGAACACTTCGCCGTGCAGGCGATGGTGCGCCGAATACTCCTCCAGCGTGGTGCTCCAGAGCATCGCGGATGAGACGCGCGGGGGATTCATCCCCGTCGGCACATGCTCGAGATGAACGCGCTCCGCGTCTTCGATGGCGCTGATCCCCTCGTGATAGTGATGGGCGATCCACGGAGTCAGCATCTCCCGGCCCGGGGCCGCCGCGAACCGCTCGCGCAGGCGCGCCATGAACACGTCGGACGCGGCATCGTCCACGACGAACACCAGCCCCGGGCACGTGCACTGCTGCCCGTGCCGGAGCAGGATGGACGACGCGAGCATGTCGGCGATCGCGTCGGCGCTGGTCGCCATCGCGCCGGGCGTGATGAACACGGGATTGGCGCTACCCATCTCGGCGAAGACCGGGATCGGATCGGGCCGGCCGTGCGCGTCGGTGCGCTCGCGCGCGAGGCGGTCGAGAGCCATTCCGCCGCGCTCGGAGCCGGTGAACCCGACGGCGCGGATTGCGGGATGGCGGACCAGGCGCTCGGCCACGCTGAAATCGGACGGGTTCTCGTGAAGCACGTAGCCGAAGACGCCGCCCGGCAGGCCCGCCGTCTCGACGGCCGCGCCGGCGATGCGGGCGATCAGCCGGCCCGTGCGCGGGTGGGCCGGGTGCTCCTTGATGACGACGGGGCAGCCGGCCGCGAGGGCGCTGGCGGTGTCGCCGCCGCAGACGCCATAGGCCAGGGGAAAGTTGCTGGCGCCGAAGACCGCGACGGGCCCGAGGGGGACAAGCTCCGAGCGGAGATCGAAGTTCGGCCCGACCGCCAGCGCGGGCGGCGACGCGGGCGGGTCGTGCGCGGCGCGGCGCCACGTGCCGGCGCGCACAACGCCCGCGAACATTCGCAGCGTGCCGGTCATGCGGGCGAACTCGGGCGCGAGCTCGGCTTCGAGGAGCGCGGTTTCGTCGGCGCTGATGCGCAGGATGTCGGCTCGGCGCGCCTCCAATGCCCCCGCGAGCGCGTCGAGGGCTTGGGCGAATCGCTCAGCGCGAGCGTCACGCGGGGCGCTGCCGGCGACGAACGGATGGAGATCGCGCCAGGCGTGCTCCGCCGTGAGGGCCGCGGCCGCGGCGTCATCGAAGATCACGCTGGCGCCTGGCTCGGCCGGTGTGCCCATGCCAGAGTCTACGACGCGCGACGCGAACGGGCATCGAACCGCGCGGCTTCGCGCCGGCGGGCGGTCCTGCTCGCAGCGACCAGCGGCGCAGCAAAAAAGCCCCGGATGCGCGGCCGGGGCTCATAGGCGCAGATCAACGGAAGTGGTCGATCACGGGAAGATGCCGCGGACAGCGTACACCTTGCCGACCTGTTCGAGCGCGGCGATGTAGGCCGCGGTGCGCATGTCGCAGTTGAACTTCTGCCGCGCCTGCACGGTCCGCCGGGCGGCGTTGACCATGTACTTGTTGAGCTCGCGGTCGACCTTCTCCTCGTCCCAGGTCGTGCACGACTTGTTCTGCACCCACTCGAAGTAGGACACGGTGACGCCGCCCGCGTTGGCGAGGATGGCCGGGAAGACTTCGACGCCGCGCTGGTTCAGGACGCGGTCGCCGGCGGGGGTGGTCGGGGCGTTGGCGCCCTCGGCGATGACCTTGGCGTTGATCATCCTGGCCTCGCGCTCCTTGATCATCTGCTCGAGGGCGGCGGGCACGAGCACATCGACCTGGGTCTTGTAGAACTCGTCGGCGTCGATCTTGGTGGCGCCGGTGCCGGGCTTCTTGCCGGCGCCCGCGCCGAAGCCGCCGACACCGCCGTTCTTGGCGACGTGGTGCGCGAGGGCGTGCGCGTCGATGCCCTGGTCGTTGCGGATGCCGCCGGTGTGATCGAGGACGGCGACGAGGCGGGCGCCCATGTCGTGGAAGATGCGGGCGGTCCACGAGCCGACGTTGCCGTAGCCGAGCACGCTGAACTTCATGCCCTTGATCTGGATGCCCAGCTCAGGGAGGAGCTCGGCGCAGACATCCACCACGCCCTGGCCCGTGGCCTTTTCGCGGCCGAGAGAGCCGCCGATCTCGACGGGCTTGCCGGTGACGACGCGCATGGCGTCCCACGAGTTGCGGTGATCGCTCTGGGCCTCGTAGGTGTCGGCGAACCAGGCCATGGTCTGGGCGTTGGTGTTGACGTCGGGCGCGGGGATGTCGTAGTCGGGCCCGATGATGGGACTGATGGCGGTGCAGAAGCGGCGCGTGACGCGTTCGAGCTCGCCTCGGGAGAGCTTGCGCGGGTCGCACTTCACTCCGCCCTTGCCGCCGCCGTAGGGCAGGCGGGTGAGGGCGGTCTTCATGGTCATGAGCAGGGCGAGGGTCTTGACGTCATCGAGGTGAACGTCGGGGTGATAGCGGATGCCGCCCTTGTAGGGCCCGCAGGCGTTGTTGTGCTGGACGCGGTAGCCCTTGAAGAGGCGGTAGTCGCCGTTGTCCATGCGGACGGGGAAGTGCACCATGATCTCGTTCTTGGGCTGAGCGAGGATCACCTGCACCTCGTGCGGGAGCCCGAGCAGCTCGGCGGCGTGGAGCATGACGCCCACGGTCTGCGTGTAGAGGTTGTCGGGATCGTTGGGCAGCCCGACCTCGGCGATGAGCGGGTTCTTGTGCTGCTCACGCTTGCCGTTGTTGGACGGGGCGGACTTGCGGGGACGGGCCGTGGTGGTTGGCATGGGAAGTCTCGAAGCGGGGTCGGAGGAGCCGGGTCGGACGAGCGGGACGATCACGCAATCGGTCGGCGCACGCTCTCGATACCTACGCTCGCTCATGCACGAAGAGCGCGAGCAGGCCGAAAGCCGCGAGCCGAAACCGGCCTCATCGCCGGCCCCCGCGCCATCGCTCGTTCAGCCTGGCGCGGGCGGGCCGGAAAACGGGGGAGCAATCATACTCTTCTGCGCGGCGGATTTGCTGTGGGCCACACGGATCAAGGAAACGGCCAATTCCCTCGGTATTTCCGCCCGGCCGGTCCGGACCCTCGACATGCTGGAGGCCCGGCTGGACGAAGTTCGGGGGCGGGCGGGCGTGCCGTGCGGGGTCGGGCTGATCGCGGACCTGGAGCACCCGCAGGCGGTCGAGCTGATCCGCCGGGCCCGCGCAGCCGGGAGCGACACGATCTCGATGGCCATCGTGGCGTTCGGCCCGCACGTGGCGACGGCGGCGCTGGCGGCCGCACAGGAAGCCGGGGCGTCGGCGGTCCTCACGCGCGGGGCGTTTGCCGCGCAGCTTCCCGAACTCCTGCGGCACCTGGCGCGGGGCCCGGCGCACCGGGGACACTGACCAGACCGACGTCCGAAAAGCGTGTAGGCCGCCGGGGATCGGCGGGAGGGATCGAGGGACGGAGCGCGGATTCTGCCGAGGTTCGCGCCGCGTCAAAGGGCCGAAAGCCGCGCCGCGGGTCCGAAGGACCGCGCCGCGGGACCGACGGACCGCGCTGCGGGAGCGACGGACCGCGCTGCGGGAGCGACGGACCGCGCTGCGGGAGCGACGGACCGCGCTGCGGGACCGACGGACCGCGCTGCGGGAGCGACGGACCGCGCTGCGGGACCGACGGACCGCGCTGCGGGAGCGACGGACCGCGCTGCGGGGCTGAAAAGCCGCGCCGCAGGGCTCATGCTCCTTCGGTGCGCAACTGTGTCACACCGGCGCGGTGTGCGACGGCGCCGCGCAATCTCTGCCCTCGCCGATTACCGGCCGTTCCCACCCCCACCCCCACCACCCCCCCCACCCCCACCCCCCCCACCCCCACCACCACCCCCCCCACCAACTCCCGCGCCCGCGTAGCTGTGCGAGGCGATCTGTTCCGCCGCGTTCCCCGGGAACTGCTTGATGCCCTCCTGCTTGAGCGTGCGGCCCGTGCCCGCGGCGTTGGGGCTGCGCTCGGGGATCGAGAACTCGCTGTTGGGCAGCAGGTTCGCGTGCTTGAGCGCCGCGTCGGCGGAGGCGAGCATGGTGTCGTCGGGGTTGATGTAGAGCTCGCGCACGTTCGTGCGGAAGGCCTGCTCGGCGAGGTCGAAGAAGTGCTCGGCGGCCGTCCGGTCGCGCTCGAGCTCCGCCGCCGCCTTGGCGCCGGTGCGCAGGTCCATGTCCAGCCGCGAGAGCGTGCAGCAGGCCGCGTGGAGCCAGATGGCGTTGTCGGCGAGGCGCGCCTGCACGGCCTGGCGCGTGACGATCGCGTCCTCGTAGCGGCGCGACGCCTGCTTGAACTGGTGGCTGTGCTCGCGGATGAGCCCGGCGAGGCGCTCGGCGTGCCCGCGCAGGGCCGGCTGCACGCGGTCGATCACCGGGGCCGCGCGCCGCACGCCCAGGTACAGCTCGGCGGCGAGCGATACCGCGAGCCGGAAGACCGGGCCGCGGGTGAGGTTCTTGCCGATCCGCCCGAGGTTGCCGCCGAAGCTCTCCCCGCCGTTCCAGGTGACGGCGTTCTTGAGATCGAGCATGCTCTCGGCGAGCTTCTTCCCGCCGTAGGCGAAGATGAACGACTGCATGACCTCGTTGGCGCCCTCGACGATGAGGTTGATGCGCGAGTCGCGGAAGATGCGCTCGACCTCGTTCTCGGTCATGTACCCTTCGCCGCCCATGATCTGCATCGCGTCGTTGACGACCTGCCAGCCGAACTCGGAGTTGACGACCTTGCAGACCGCCGTCTCGACCATGATGTCCTCGTCCTTGCGGTCGAGCATGCCGGTGGTGGCGTAGAGGACGGCCTCCATGGCGTAGGTGAGGGCGGCCATGTGGGCGATGCGCTTGCGCACGAGCTCGAAGCTCGCGAGCGGCTGCTTGAACTGGTAGCGGGTCTGGCTCCACTTGACGGACTGATCCATGGCGCGCTTGGCCCCGCCGAGCATCCCGGCGGAGAGGGTGCAGCGCCCGAAGTTGAGGCAGGTGAGGGCGACGTTGAGCCCCTTGCCCTCGCCGTGGAGGAGGTTGAACCTGGGCACGCGGACGTTGGTGAAGCGGATGCGTGCCTGCCACGTTCCGCGGATGCCGCACTTGCTGCGGTTCTTCTGGAAGATCTCGACGCCGTCCATCTCGGGGTGGCAGACCAGGGCGCTGATCTTGCCCTTGCCGTCGGGCGTCTTCTCACGCGCCATGACGGTGAAGAGGCCGGCGAGCGCGCCGCTGGTGGCCCATTTCTTCTCGCCGTTGATGATGTAGTCGCCCTCGGGGGTCTTCTCGAAGGTCGTCTCCTGCCCGCCGGCGTCGCAGCCGACGTTGGGCTCGGAGAGGCAGAAGGCGCTGAGCCATTCGGAGGCGAGCTTGGGGAGCCAGGCTTTCTTCTGCTCGGGCGTGCCGAAGAGCTTGACGGCGCCGCAGCCGATGGAGAGATGGGCCGAGAGCACGACGGCGGTGGACCCGCAGTACTTGCCGACGCGTTCGAGCACGCGGTTGTAGGAGGTGATGCCCAGGCCGAGCCCGCCGAACTCCTTGGGGATGGTCATGCCCAGGGCGCCGATCTCGAAGAGCCGGCGGATGACCCACGCGGGCACTTCCTGCTCCTGGTCGATGAGGATCGCCGGGTGCTCGTTGCGCAGGTATTCATCGAGCCGGGCGAGGAGCTGGTCGCACTCGGCGGCCTCGCGCGGGTCCTGCTCGGGGAAGGGGAAGACGAGTTCCTGCCGGCAGTTGCCCCAGAAGAAGTTCTTGATGAAGCCCATGCTCGAAGGCTCGGGCCCGAGGAGCTGCTCGGCGTCCTCGATGAGCTTGCGGTCGGCCTCGGAGATGTTCTTGAGCGACTTGAGATCAGCCATGTAGGCATTCTACGTGGGAATCGCCCGGAATTCCGCCCTGTGTTGCCCGCGCGTGTTCGCTTCCCGCGCCCCGTGATGTACACTGAACGCGCCCCCAGGGGCCTTGCGGGAGCAACCATGAACACGTGTTCCGGCCGCTGGTCAGCCTTGTGCGTCGCCGCGAGCGAGATCGTGTTCATGGCCGGCGCCGCTCGCGCGCAGAACATCCTCCGCAATCCCGGGTTCGAGCTTCCCAGCTTCCCCCTGTACGGCTCGGGCCTCCTGCCCGATCAGTGGGGCAACATCAACCCGCCGCCGTTCGTCCCAGATACCTACAGCGAAGATGGCTTCTACGGGCTGTTCCCATTCGACGGCGGCAACTTCACGGGGATCGAAGCCCACGGCGGCAGTCGGTTCATCGCCGGGCGCGCGCGGGGAGAGGGCTTCTCTCAGCTCGTGGATGGCTTCGAGCAGGGCATTCACACCGACTCCGAATCCGGGCTGCGCGGCGGGGTGCGCTATCGCCTGAGCGGGTGGATGCTCCTCTCCACGGGGTTCGGCTGGACCGGACCGGGCACCTATGACGTGCATGTCGTGGACATCAATGAGCAATCGACGCTGGTCGGATCGCTGGCGACGATCTCGCAGCCGGGCGTGTGGGAGTTCCGTTCGATCGAGTTCGTCACCCCTTCCCCGAGCACCCGCATGGTGTTCTACCCACGGCGCCAGACCGCCGGCGGAAGTTTCCTGGCGCTCGACGACCTGACGCTGGAGTGCCTGGGCGTCAACGGCCCGGTCGAAGCTTCTCCCACCGACGGGACGGGTGTCCGGCCCGGAGAGCTTGTGGTTCTGTCTGCGATTCCCGAGAGCGCCGGGCCGTATCAATGGCGGCGCGACGGCGTGCCGATCGTGGGCGGGCCGCAGGCGAGCGGGGCGTTCATCGCGCTTGACCCGCTGGTGCCCGAGCTGTTCATCGTCGGCGCGACCGTAGCGGAGGCGGGCGTGTACACGTGTTCGATCGAGAACGACTGCGGCGTGATCACGAGCCGCGGAGTTCCCGTGAGCGTTTCCAACTTCGGCGCGCGCTTCGTTGCCGGATCGCTCACCGGTACCGGCTTTCCGATTCCGCTGAACACTTCGCTGACGCTCGTGCAGTCTCGATCGGGCGCGGGATCGGGCTCGACGGGCGGCGGGCTCGCCTCCGCCGCGGTTCAGATGCGCGACGAGGGCCCGCAGACGATCATCCATGTCACGGGCGAGGCCGAGCACACGCTCGTGGACGGGTTCACCGCCGTGGGGACCGTGGAAGAAATCGTCTTCGAGGTACTGGACCCCGTCGACTTCACGATCAGCAACTTGAGCACGTCGACCAACACCGTCACCCAGAGCGTGGGGTCGTACGTCCCGGCGACGCTCCGGGCGCTGCCGGGTCTGGGAACGATCACGGGTGACGCCGCGACCGCGGGGCACCTGGCGCCGGGTCGCTATGGGCTGAGCGTGTACGTGGAGTCGCGCCCGCAGGGTTTCAACGATCCCTTCTTCTTTGAAGTCGTCGCCGACTGGCGGCTGACGCTCTCGCCCGAGCCGTGCCGGCAGGACTTCAACGGCGACGGCGCGGTCAATGCCGACGACCTGGGCGACTACATCAACTGCTATTTCCCCGTGCTGTCGTGCCTCGGCGAAGCCGACTTCAACCGCGACGGCGAGGTGAACGCCGACGACCTGGGCGATTTCATCAATCTCTATTTCGGGCCGGGGTGCTGAGCGCGGTTGAGCGCCGGCGGCCTTGCATGCTCTGCGCGAGGCCGCGGCATCACCAAACGATCCTCGATCGGGTGTTGATTTGAGCCGCACGCTCGACGAAGCCGTGTGCCTGTGCTCCGCGTGCGTTCTGGTCGGGTTTTGTTTCTGAAGGATTGTGGCCTCGACCCCTCACGGTTCTCGCACATGAGGGTGCGGAAGCGCTCACGGTGAGTCGCGTTCCGCACGGCGGTGAACTGCCCGGAGGCCCTCCATGAAGATGCGACCTGGCTGCGCGATCCAGACCCTTGTCATGCTTGCCGGCACCATGGCTGCGGCGGGTGCGGCGAATGGCGCCGTGCTGTCCTGGAACAACCCCGCGGGCGGTTCGGCGGGGGTCGGCAGTAACTGGAACCCGGTGCAGATCCCGCTCGCCGGGGACATTCTGAACTTCAACGTGGCCGCGGCCTATGAAGTCGGCTTCCCGGCGAGCGTGCCCGCATCATCGCAGCAGAACTTCAACTTCGGCGACGTGTCGGTCACGGCGTTCGCGCCGCACGCCATCTCCGGCCAGATGGTCGTCGCCTTGTCGGCGATGTCCAACTCGAGCGTTGATCTCACCGGGACTTTCACCGTCGGAGGGGTCCTCGCCGTCGGGGGCAACGCGACGGGCACGGGCTCGCTCACGCTCGTCGATGACAACACGCTGGTCACCAGCACATCGTCATTCGGCGTGCGGGTGGGGAACACCGGCGGCGGCACGATGACCCTCCAGGACGGCGCGCGCCTGGTCGTCAACGGCGGGCCGGTTCGCGTCGGCTCGCTCGCCGGCTCGGATGGCGACCTCTTCGTGACCGGCGCCACGCCCGGCGGCGTCCGCTCCGAACTTCTGCTCAACCACCCCACGGCGGGCGACCTGGTCGTCGGCGACGCGGGCGTCGGTGCGGCGAGCATTCTCGACGGCGGGCTGATCACCGTGGCCGACCACGTTCTTGTCGGCACGACCGCGGGAGTGAGCGGCGAACTGATCGTCGGGAGCGCCGGCCCGCTCGCGTCGGTGCTGACGGCGCCCACGATGATCGTCGGCGGCAACACGCTCCTCGGGACTGCTGCCGGCGTGGGCTCGCTCGCGGTGCAGCCGGGCGCCGAGATTACGGCGGGCAGCGTAACCGTCGGCGATCCCGACGGCGGCGCGGGCGCGCTCACCCTGACCGGCGGCCTCCTGACCACCGGCTCGCTGGCCGTTCTGCCCGGCAGCGGCGTGCTCAGGCATCTGGGCGGTGAGATCCACGTCACCGGCTCGTACACCAAGACCACCGACGGACCATACTTCCTCCCGGACTCGCCCGCCGCGGCAACGCCGGCGGTGCTCCGATTCACGGGGGCAACCGTGGACCTGGCGGGAGGTTTTCAGATCGGCAGCCGATCACTCGGGAATGGGCACATGATGGTCCTCGGGGGCTCGGTGGTCACCACGAGCAACACCGGTGGGTCGCAGCGGCACGTGCTGGGCGGCAACGCGCTGGGCACGGGCGCCCTCACGATCATCGGCGCGGCGTCGCGCCTCAACCTGCACGCCTCCGCCGCCGCCGTGTCGTTCGGCGTGCTCGGGGATGCCTCGATCACCATGGAAGGCGGCCTGATCGACTCGTTCCAGCCCATCCGCACCGCGACCGAGCCGGGTTCGACCTGCACGATCACCATGTCCGGCGCCGCCCGCATCCGCAGCTCCGGCGAAGTGGTGTTCGGCGGGGCCTTTGGCCAAGCCGGCGGAATGTCCACGGCCACCATCAGTGACGGCAGCACGCTCGAGTGCCGGACATTTCAGCTTCACTCAAGCTCGTCCCTCACGCTCGATGACGCGGTCCTCACCGCCGGACCGGACTCGCTGGTGAACACGGTCGACCTGCGGGGCGCCGTGACGCTCGCCAACGGCGCCGAGATCGCCGGAGAGGTCGTGAACATCTCGGGCACGCTGACGGGCAGCGGGAACGTCTACGGCGACGTGACCATCCTTCCGGGCGGGTTGATCGGCGCCGGCTCGGGCGACCTGTTCGTCGGATCGATCGCGAACGCCACCACCGGGTTCGTGAACCTTGGAACCCTTGCCGTGAACGCAGGGACGGTCCACATTCTCGACGGCGACGCATCGGCCGCCGGAGCGATCACGATTGCCGGAGGGAATCTCTTCGCGGAGGAGCTCACGTTCGCGCCCGGCAGTTCGCTCAGCGGGCACGGCGGGATCCACGCCGCGGTCAACGCTTCGGGGGCGATGATGACCGCGTCGGGGGCCGCACTGGTCTTCAACGGGCCCGTGCAGGCTGACGCCACCTGCACCTGGACATCCGGCGGCACGCCGGGCGCCGTGTCCTTTGCCGCCGGCGGTGGTTTCACCGGTGCGGGCGTGATCGGCGTCCCCGTCACCTCCGAAGAAGAGGCTTCCATCGTCGCCGACGGCGACCTCACGCTCGGGGTCGATGAGAACGCCGCAGTCGTGCTCAATGGGCCGCTCCAGGTCGGTGCGCACACCGTCAGTCTGCGCTCGAACACATCCGCCTTTCTGGGCGTGATGACGACGCTCGACGGCGGCACGCTTGTCGGGCCCGCGTCCAACCCGCGAACGGTCACGATCAACATCCCCAATGGTCCAGATCTTGTGTTCAACGTCCTCGACTCGGTCCCCCTGGTGCTCCCGGCTTCGCAGACGCTTGAGGGCTCCGGCGTCATCGATGGTCAACTCCGGTCCGACTCCGGCTCGCAGGTCACGCTCACGGGCGCCTTGACGTGCAAGGGCTCGAGCGCTCCCACGCCGCCCGTCAACCCGATCCCCACGGGAAACACCTTCGTCCGATGGATGGGCGACCTTGACATCGGCGCGCACGACATGACCTTCACGGTCTTCCCGCACCGCTTTGAGCCCGAGAGCGTGGTCACGATCGCCGGCGGTTCGATCCATGCCGATGAACTGGCGCTGCGCGGCGAACTCACCGGCCATGGGCGACTCTCGGCCGTTTCCGGGCCGATCGTCAACATCGGGCACCTGCATCCCGGCGGGTCGAGCGTCGGCGAACTCCGATTCGAAGGCGGCTTCGCCAACGGATCATCCGCAATCACGCTCTTCGGCGAAGGAACGCTCCACGCCGACATCTCCGGCGACCAGGGCTTCCCGTGCGACCGAGTGGTTGTGGAGCACGGCGACGCGATCCTCAGGGGCTCGCTGGTGGTGACATTGCTCGAAGCCGAGCCGCCATTCGGACAGGCCTACACGATCGTTGAATGTGAAAACGGCTTCGTCGTCGGGACGTTCGACTCAGTGACCTTGCCCGCGCTGAGCAATGGCACGCTCGAAGTCCGCTACACCGCTGACCGGGTGCAGATCGTCGCTCGTCCGGCATGCCTGGCCGACTTCAACGCCGACGGCAATGTCGATCCCGATGACCTGGGCGATTACATCAACTGCTTCTTCTCGATCCCGCCGTGCGGCCAGGCGGACTTCAACGCCGACGGCAACGTCGATCCCGACGACCTGGGCGACTTCATCAACGTGTTCTTTGGGCAGCCTTGCTGAGCCGCGGGCGAGGGTTGGCGCCGCGGTGTGCTATGCTCCGCGGCGCCATGGACTCGAGAGCCGCACGATCGATCGAGGACCTCCTCCTCAACTTCTCTCGCGCTCCCGACGAGGCCGCCCGCGCCGAGATCGAGCGCGAGGTGTGGCGGCGCTTCGGTGTCCGGCGCGCCGTCCTCGTGCTCGATCTCTCGGGGTTCTCGGTGCTCACCCAGCGACACGGGGTCGTGCATTACCTCTCGATGGTGCGGCGGATGCAGCTCGTGAGCGAGCCGATCGTCGAGCAGCACGCGGGGACCGTGGTCAAGTTCGTCGCCGACAATCTCTTCGCCACCTTCCCGACGCCGCTGGACGCCGTGAACGCCGCCCGGGCGCTCAGGTCGGCGTTCGACGCGATGAACATCTTCACGGCCGACGAGCAGGACATCCGCGTGGCGATCGGCATCGACGAGGGAACGATCCTGGTGTTCGAAGGCCCGGACGCGATGGGGAACGCGGTGAACCGGGCATTCAAGCTCGGGGAAGATGTCGCCGCCGCTGGCGAAATCCTGATCACGCGCGATGCGCTCGAACAGATTCCCGAGGGCCATCGCCCGCAGGGCAAGTCGCTCTCGCTGAGCGTGTCGGGCATTGAGATTGATGTGCTCTCCATTCGCACCTGAGATTCGGTCTCCGCTCCGTCCCACTCCCCCACCCCCTCCCCCCTTCCGCGCGTGCGCCTGCTCACGTTTGAAGCCGTGGACTCGACTCAGCTCGAAGCGCGGCGAGCGCTCGACGCCGGCCTGCTGCCGATCGAACCCGTCGCCGTGCTCGCACGAACGCAGCACGCCGGTCGCGGGCGCGATGGCCGGGGGTGGCAGAGCCCGCCCGGGGGCGTCTGGATGACCGTGTGCGTTCCGCTCGAACCCGGGCAGCGGCCTTCACCGCGACTGGGGCTCGACCTCGGCCTGGCCGTTCACGGGGTCTGCGCGGCGGCCGCGCTCGAGCTCGGCCGGCCGGAGCCCGTGCGGCTCAAGTGGCCCAATGACATCATGCTCGCCGATCGGAAACTCGCGGGGCTGCTCGCCGAGGTTGTGGCGCACGCGGGGCGATCGTGGGTTCTCGCGGGCATCGGCGTCAACCTGGCGGTGCGGCCACAGGATCTTTCGGCTGAAGTTCGCGCGGCGGCCGCGACCCTCGGACACCCCGGGCCCGCCGCCGATCATGTCGAGTTCGCCGTGCGGCTCGCCTGCGCGGTGGCCGACGCGGCTCGTCCTCCGGTTTCGGCCCCGTCGGCGCCCCATTCGCTCCGCGAGGTGCTCTGGCGCTACGGTGAACAGCTCGACGTTCGCCGGCCCGACGGGACGTTCGAATCGGGGCGCGTGATCGGGGTGGGGAACGACGGAGAGCTGCAACTCGAAACCGCGCGCGGCGTGATCGCCTTTCACTCGACGAGCGGGAGCGCCTGAATGCTTCATGCCTATCGGCGGGGTGTGCGCGCGTGAGCGTGACGCCGATCGTCTTCCCCCGGGCCATCGAGCCGAACCACCCGCGTGGCATGCCACCCCTTGTTCTGGAGGACGGCGTCGTACTCGACGTTCGCGCCGTCGCGGAGCACCCGGAACCCCTCCCCCTCGATCTTCGAGAAGTGCACGAAAATGTCCTGCCCATCGGGCCCGATGATGAACCCGAAACCGTTTTTCGGGTCAAACCATTTCACCACCCCGGTGGCCTTGGTGATGGCTTCTCGACCTGAACTCATGGAAGACGGCCCGCGCGGATAACTCGGGGCGATCGAGCGATCGCCGCACCAGCTCCCGAACCGCACCGAATCTATACCACCCGGTGCGGCACACGAAACGAACAGACATCGCGAATGTTGCGAAGTGCTGACAATCTGGTGGTTTTGCCGACACGCCACAACCCCCGATGCAGGCGTCACTCTTCACGCAATCTCGGGTGGAATGCTCTCAAGGGCACGCGAAATGACGGCTTCCGCGTTCGCGCGCTCGCTCGCGCTCAAGGCCAGCCGAGGAGCCCGCACCCTGCTCGACCCGCGACCTACTCGCTCCTGGACAAGCTTGATGAGGTGCACAAACTTCGCCCCGGTGTCGAAGCGCAGCAACGGGAGAAACCACGCGTAAAGCGCTTTCATGTCGCGAGCGGCCCGCTCATCGCCCGTCGATGCAGCCCGCGAGAGGGTGAGCAATCGAACCGACTCCTCCGGAAACGCGTTCGCAAGCCCGGCCACCCACCCCGTCGCGCCCGCGCAAACGCCCTCCACGAGCAGGTCATCGACCCCGACGAGAATCGGCACTTCTTTCCGCAGTGCCGCGCTCAGGGCCGTCACTCTCCGCACGTCACCCGATGACTCCTTGACGGCCTGTAACCGCGGACACTTCGCGGCGAGGTCGGCAATCTCATCGGGTTGCATATCCAACCCGTATGCCACGGGGTTGTTGTAGAGCATGCACGGCAGGCCCCCGGTCACACCCGCTTCGCCAGCCATCACGGCCTCGAAGTACGCCGGCAGCTCTCGGGAATCCGCTGGGTAGACGTAGGGCGGCAAGACCATGAGCGCTTGGCAACCGACAGCTTCGGCCTCCGAGGCTTGACGCAGCGCTTCGCGCTGACTCATGGCGGCGACCGAGGCCACCACGGGCGCGCGCGATCCCGCGGCGGCCACGAGCGTTTCAAGCACGCGCCGTCGCTCCGCCGGGTCCAGCGTTCCGCCCTCCCCGAGCGACCCGAGCGCGATGATGCCGGAGCATCCGCGATCGATCATCCACCGGGCATGCTCGCCCATGAACTCCAGATCGACGTCGCCGTCGGGCGTGAACGGGGTGGTGATCGCCGGGAAGACGCCGCGCCAGTCGAAGGGTTTCACGGTTCATCTCCGGGAATGGCTGCGAGCAGGCCGAGCGGAACAGGCGAGAGGGGTGGTCTGGCGTCGGTGGGGATCAAGCCCAGAGTCGCCGCGCTCGCGGGTCCGCAGGTGCGCCCCTGGCAGGCGCCCATTCCGCAGCGTGCCTGGAGCTTTGCCTCGCGCCACGAAGCGCACGCGCGCGTGGCGTCGAACGAGACGTCCTCGCAGCGGCACAGCGTGGTGTCGGCGCGGGCGAGACGTCGGACCTCGGGCCGGAGCGCGAACGCGGAAGCGAGCTGTCGAGCGAAGAGGCGCGTGCGCGGGTTCGAGCGAAACGCCGGATTCGCGCCGGCGGCGTTCGCACCTGCGATGCGCCCCTCTTCTTGCGCGACGTCCACGCCGCCGATGCCGCAGGCTTCGCCCGCGGCGAAGACGCCCGGGATGCACGTGGCCTGATGCGCATCGACGTGGACGGCGCCGCCGTCGATCTGACATCCCAGCAGCGCGGCCAACTGGGTGTTGGGCACGAGGCCGAAGGCGCACGCGAGCAGGTCGCAGGAAACCTCTCGCTCTTCGCCCGATTCACCCGCGAGGCGCACGCGCTCCACGCGTCCGTCGCCGAGAGCCTGGGTTGCCCACGTGCCTGTCCAATAGGGCACGCCGCTGGCGAGCAGGCCCGCGCGGAGCCAAGCGGCCTGCGCCGCCTTCCCGGGCCAGCGCCACAGCCCGCGCGCGAAGCGATTGACGGCGTCAGGCTCGGCCTGTTCGGCCACGCCGAGCACGCGCGCGCCCCGGCGAGCGAGGAACGCCGCGACCTGGATGAGCAGAGGGCCCGAGCCGGCGACGAGTACGCGCTTGCCGCGGATGTCGAGGCCGGACTTGACCAGCGCCTGAATACCTCCCGCGCCCAGGACGCCGGGGAGCGTCCACCCGGGGAAGGGCAGGAAGAGCTCGCGCGCGCCGGTGGCGAGCACGAGTTTCGGGGCGCGGATGAGGACGGCCTCGGCGCCTGCTGCTTCGTCACCCGCATAGGCGAGCAGCTCCCCCGGTCCGAGGGGCTGCACGATCGCGCACGAGTGCAGGTGCGTCACGTTTCGCTTGCGCAGCATCGCGTCGGCGCGCCGGCGGCGATGATCGTCGCCGCGCCAGATCTGTCCGCCTGTTGTCGGTTGATCGTCGATGAGGAGAACCCGCGCTCGGGGTGCGTGCGAAGTGAACGCCTGGACCGCCACGAGCCCGGCGGGGCCCGCGCCGACAATCGCGCCATCCGCCTCGACGACGCGAGGATGGTCCCGCAGCGGTCCATCGAGCGGCGCGGCGAGCGGGCGCGGGCCGAGTGCGCCGACTCCATCGAGGCGGACGTCCATGCCGTCCCGGCACGCCACGAGGCACGCGCGGACGTTGGGCCGGCCGTTGATCGTGACCCGGCACTCGTGGCAGTGACCGATGCCGCAGAGCGCGCCGCGCCCTTCACCGGAAACAGACCGGCGCAGGGCGAGGGTCCCGGCGTTCATGATCGCGGCGGCGACGGATGTGCCCGGCCGCGAGGTGCGGGCCTGCCCGTCCACGGAGATCGTGATGGTTCGGCGGTCACGCACGGAGGCGCTCCGAGGCGCCGCAGCGCGCGGGCGTGGGCCGATACGGCTCCGGCGCGATGGGCGGCACGGTCCCGAGCACGTGGGCGGCGATCAGTTCCGCCGTTCCCATCGCGGTCGTCACGCCGAGTCCTTCGTGACCGGTCGCGAGCACGACGCTGGGGTCGTCGGCGCAGGGACCGATGAGCGGGAGCGAGTCGGGCGTGGCCGCTCGAAAACCCGTCCAGGTGCGGAGCACGTTGAGGCCCGCGAGCGCGGGCATGAAGTGGACGCCGCGGCGAACGAGCCGGGCGATCATCCGCGGTTCGACCTCGGGCGTGTCGCGACCGTACTGGCGCGTGGAGCCGAGCAGGAGCTGGCCGGTGGCGCGCATCTGGATGTTGAAAGCGACGGATTCGTCGCCGTGCCCGTGCGCGGCCTTGAGATACCCAAGTTCGATGATCTCGTGCGTGCAGAAACCCGGGGCGCGCTCGGTGATGAGAAGATGCCCCTTGCGCCGACGCACCGGCAGCTCGGCGCTTTCACGATCGAAGCCGGCGGCGAGCTCGGGCGCCCACACGCCTGTGGCGTTGATGAGGTGTGCCGCTTCGAAGTGCCGTCCGTCGGAGAGGGCCGCGACGCGGTCGCGCATGGTGTTGACGCGCGGGCCGATGATGACGTCGCCGCCAAGGTCGACCACGCGCTGGAGCATCCACCGGACGACGCAGGGGGGATAGAGGATGCTGTCTTCGGGGAGTCTCAGGCCGCCGGCCAGGCCCGGGCGCAGGTTGGGTTCGGCCTGCTCGAGCGCGCGGGCATCGAGCAGCTCGGCGCCGATGCCGTGAGCGCCGAGGCGCTCGGCCTTCACGTGCGCGAGGCGCCATTCCTCTTCGTCTTCCGCGATCCAGAGCGTGCCGCAGACGACGCGCTCGCAGTCCCTGGGCAGGCGCGGCGCGAGTTGATCCCAGAGCTGGCGCGAGAGGCGCGTGAGCGCGAGCTGGGCCGGCGCATCGTCGGAGACCATGATGTGCCCCATGCCCGCGGCGGTGGCGCCGGCGCTGCCGATCGGGCCGGGGTCGATGATCGCGACGCGCTGCCCGGCCTCCGCGAGCCTGCACGCGCACGCACTCCCGACGATCCCCGCGCCCGCGATGACGACATCGAAGGGCTCGGGCGTCATGAGGGCGTGCGCTCCGCCGAGTGAGGAATGCCGAAGCGGAACGGGTCGGCCGGATCGATCACGAGCGCGCCCTCGCCGGTGATCCACGCATGACCGGTGATGGTGGGCAGGATGGTGGGATCGCCCGAGGGAGACGCAGCACCGGGCGGCACGTCCGTGCCGCGGAGGACGCGTGCGGTCGCGGCGAAGGCGGTGCCGATGATGCTCTCCTGGCGCCAGGTCTGGCCTTCGCGGAGCGCGCCGCGGGCGATGAGGCAGGCGAGCTTGGCGCTGGTGCCGGTGCCGCAGGGCGAGCGGTCGTAGACCGAGCCGCCCCCGCCGGGGCAGAGGACGAAATTGCGCCGGTCGCAGCCGGGGCGTTGCGCGGGGCCGGTGAGCTCGATGTGATCGATCTCCTCGCGGCGACCGGGGCGCTGGCCGACGACACCCTCGCGCGCGAGCGCGCGGCGGACGGCTCGGCAAAACGCCGTGAGGCGCTCGACGTTGGCGAGGTCGAGCTCGAGCGGATGGTCATCGATGAGGAAGAACCAGTTGCCGCCCCAGGCGATGTCGCCGGCGACGCGCCGGGGGACGCCGAGCGCGCCGGCCGTGGGCGCGTCGAGTTCGATGCTCACGCCGGACGCCGCGCGAAAGGAGGGAACGTTGTCGATCGAGATTGGTCCGGGCGCGGCACCGCTCCCCGAGGCCGGCGTGCCGAGCGTGACGCCGACGTCGCCGGCGGGCGTCTCAAAGCGGTGGAAGCCGGGAGCGAGGCGGCCGAGATGGGCGAGCGTGCGGGCGACGCCCATGGTGCCGTGCCCGCAGGCATGAAGGAACCCGGAGGTGTTGAAGAAGATGACGCCGCAGACCGCGCCGGGCGAAGCCGGGGGACAGAGCAAGGCCCCGACGAGCGGGTCGCTCCCTCTCGGCTCATTGACGACGGCGGAACGGAACCAGTCGAATTGCTCGCGAAAGGCGCGAAGCTGATCGGCGACGCTGGCCCCGCGTGTGCCGCTGCCGCTGGTGCCCCACGATCCGCCGAGGTCGGGCCCGCCGCTGACGACGACGCGCGTCGGCTCGCCCTCGGTGTGTGAATCAACGACATGAACGCGATCGAGCCTCACGGGCGAGGGTAGTAGCATCGGCAGCGCCGGCGCGTCGGGCGTGTCGCGTGCACGTCCAGCCGCCGGTGGTTCACGCTTCCGCGAAGTCGTATCGAGCGGCGTAGCGCTTGCCGTCGCACCAGGCGATCTGGCGGAGCAGGTCGTTGAGCAGGGCGCTGGCGCCGAAGCGGAAGAGGTCGGACGAGAGGTAGGCGCCGGGCTCGCCGGCCGCGCCGGGAATGGCCCCGAGGGTCTCCTTGAGCATCACAAGGTAGTGGAGCGCCTGCTTGGCGGTGCGGATGCCGCCGGCGGGCTTCATGCCGACGAGTTCGCCCGTGCTGAGCCAGTGATCGCGGATCGCCTCGAGCATCACCAGCGTGACCGGCATGGTCGCGGCGGGCTCGACCTTTCCGGTGCTGGTCTTGATGAAGCCCGCGCCGGAGTGGCGCGTGAGGCCGGTTTCGTGCATCGCGTTGATGGCCAGATCGCTGGCGCGTCGCACGTTGTCGAGCGTTTCGAGCTCGCCGGTCTCCAGGATCACCTTGAGGTGCGCGAAGCGGGCTGGATCGCGAGGCCGGGCGGTGCGCGAGCCGGACGCGGCCCGGGCCGGCGCGCGCTCGAACCCGCACGCCTCAACCGTCGCGGCGATCTCGTCGCGCACCTGCCGCTCGTTCCCCGCGAGAAACGCCCCGCGTGAAATGACCATGTCGATCTCGTCGGCTCCGGCGTCGAGCGCCCGGCGGACATCATCGAGCCGCACCTTGAGCGGATACTGCCCGCTGGGAAAGCCCGTGGCGACCGCGGCGATCTTCACCTGCGCACCGCGATCTCCAAGCGCCTTGAGCGCCCGCTTCGCGCCCGCCACCATGGTCGGGTACACGCACACCGCCGCGACCGGGGGGAGCGACTCGTCGGCGTCGCCGGGCCAGGCCGCCTTGCGGCACAGGCTCGCGACCTTCTCCGGCGTGTCCTTGCCTTCGAGCGTGGTCAGATCCACCATCGAGAGCGCCAGGCGCAGCCCCGCGGGCTTCGTTGCGCCCTTGAGCGAGCGGCGCGTGAAACTCGCGGCCCGCTGCTCGGCCATGACCCGGTCGACCGTCGGCATGCGCAATGGTACGACCTACTTCCCGCCTCTGGGTTTGGCGACGCCGGTCGCCGCGGCGATCACCGCATCGACGTCGTCGCGCGTCGCCGAGGCGAGCGTGACGCTCGCGCCGCGCCCGGCGAGCCATTCCTCGAGCGTCTGCTCGAAAGTTGCGACTCCCATTCCCTTGAAAACCGGCGTGACGCGGTCGGGATCGCGTCGCGAGCGACCGGTGTCGACACGAAGCAGCTTGTCGAGCTCCTCCATGGCGAGCTGATCCATCGCCTCGACCAGGCGCGTGAACCAGTCGGGCCCGAGGCTGGACTTGAGCTGGGTGCGCTCGGCGATCCACTGCTCGGCTGCCGCCCGGTAGTCGGTCATGGCCCGTTCGCGCCGCTGGCGGACGTCCATTTCCTTGCCGTAGACGATGAAGACCATCGCCGCAGGGCCGAACGCCTTTTCTCCGGCTTTCTCGGCGAGCTGCTCGACGCGGCCGATCTTGCCTTCGCGGACGTCGTCGGCAAGCTCCTTGATCACGTTGTCGAGCACGCGGATCAGCGATCCGAGGATCGAGTACTCGTGTCGCGTCTGCGGCAGAAACTGCGACGCGCCCGGCAGGTTTGTGGGCACGTCGATGTACCAGCGCCCCTCGACCTCTTTGAGCAGCAGACCCACCGGCGGCAGGGGTTGACCGTCGAAGAGCACTGCCGCACGGTCATCGCTCACGTACTCCGTCGTCAATCGGTCGGCGTTGGCGTCGATCCAGCCAAAGGGGTCGGCGAAGACGGCCTTGGCGAAGTCCTCAAAGGTCCGCTGGTCCTGCGGCGAAGGGGGCCCGCGCCGGCGCGCGCCGGCGGAGGACGGACGGTTCTGGAGCGCCGCCGCGATCGATCCCGCGGCATTCGTCTCGCCGGCCTTCTTGACGGCCTCGTCACGCAGGCGCGCCACCTCGTCGGGAAAGCGATCGGCCACGGCACCGCCGAGCGACTGCATCGAGCCGAGAAGCTCACCCACGCGGCGAAGAACCGTCTTGGCCTCGACCCGCTCGACGTGGAACAGTTCGACCAGCCGCGACGCCTCGCCGTTGCGGATCATGGCGACCGCGGACTTGATGAGGTCGTCGGCGGAAGCTCGTTCGTATTCGTGAGTCTTCGCGGCCGCCCGGGAGATCACCAGCGCCAAGCCGATCGCCGTCGCCAGGACAATCACCGCGGCGACAACGACGGGCCAGGGTGAAGACCGCCCGGGCGCCCCGGTGCCCGCCGCGGGCGCGCCCGTCCCCGGCTGTCCGCCCACCACCTTCGATCGATCGTTGACATTTGAGCTGGGCATCAGTGTCTGTACAGTATTCGATCGCCGCGGGCTCACCCCATGCACGCACCTCAGGAAGATCGGCCTGCCCGCCCCCTGTTCACGCCCGGCGCGATCGCCGGAGTGTTTGTCTGCGTGGCCGCGTTGCTCGTCGGGGGCTACTTCTTCGCCTTTGGCGGCGTGGGGATGCTCGGGCGGGCGCTGGGCTTCGGGTCCGCGCCCGCGGGCACGGCCGCCAACCCCGGCGGCGTACCCCCGCTTCAGGTCTGCGGGCGCGAGCTCGGCGAGCTCAAGCAGGCCACGCTCGGGGTCTTCCGGGCGCTGGGCGAGCTCCCCTCGGCCGAGGCTCTCGCCCAGACTGAAGGGATCCCCACCATCGACCCTTGGGGCAACCCGTACCGGTATCACCGCACTCCCGACGGGCGGCAGTTCTGGTTCTCAAGCTGCGGGCCGGACGGCATCGCCGACAACGCCGACGACATCGAGACGGCCAAGCTGCCGTGAGGAGCCGCCCACGTGAATCGACTCGTGTCGATTGCCGCGATGATTCTCGCTCTGGCGCTGGCCCCCGGGTGCGCGTACCTCGTTTCGCCGCCGACCCGCCCCGAGGAGCCCGTGAGCGTCTTCATCGCCGATCTTGGGTATCACGCTTCGATTCTTCTGCCGCGCGAACCGGCGGCGACGGCGGAATACGCCTACGGGCACTACGAGTGGTTCGCGCTGAACAAGGACGACCTGTGGCGCGCGCCGGGCGTGGTGTTGCTCCCGGGTCGGGGCACGCTCGGAAGGCGGACGCTGGGTGTGCCGTGCACGCGCGCAGCGCTCGAAACGGTGGTGTATGCGGAGGAGCTTCTGGAGCTGCGAGTCGATCGTTCGCGTGCCGAGTCGCTGCGGCGCGCCCTCGACGGGCGCTTTGACGGCGCAGGCCCGCCCGTGTTCAACGCGGTGATGGGCATGGACTTCGTGCCCGACAGCCGGCGCTATTGGATTGCGCACAACTGCAATGCCGCGCTCGTCGATTGGCTGCGCGATCTGGGCTGCACGGTCCGCGGCGGGTCGCTCGATGCGAACTTCAGGATCGTCGGCCCGCGCTGATGTTCATCGTTTCCAGGCGCGGAGCCCTTCGAGCACGATGCCTTCGAGCATCCCGCCGCCCACGTCCACGAGCACGCGGCGCCCGGGCGTCGCCACCGCGGTCTTGAGCATCGCCAGGCAGATGGGCGTGCCTCCGAGCATCGGGCTGACCGCCGAGCTGGTGACGGCGCCGACGGGCTCGGCGCCTTCGCTGGGCCGGGCGCCTGGAGCCGGCGTGCTCCCCTCCGGCGCGAGGAAGACCGCCGCCCCGGTGATCGGCTGGAGCACCTCGGGCACATCGGCGTCGGCGGAGGGGTCGGAGCCGGTGGAGAGGTGCCCGGTCGGGAGCTTGATTGCCGCGAGCACCTGCTTGGGCTTCCCCAGGGCCTGCATGCGCGCCACGATCTCCTGCCCGAGATAGCACCCCTTGGTGAAGCTGACCCGCAGGTCCATCACGCCGGTCTCGTGGGGGAGCGAATCGGGGCCGAAGTCGAGGTAATACAGCGGCGTGCCGCTCTCGATCCGCGCGACGTTGTACGCCGCCCAGCCGATGGGGCGCATGTGGTACGGCGGGCTGGTGAGGCTCAGCGCGTCTTCGAGCGCCGGGCATCCGATCTCGATGAGCCGCTCCCAGACCGGGCGCACGGCGTCGACGGGCATGAGCAGGTTGAGGCCGATCTCGCCCGCGGTGTCGTGCCGATCGACGATGACCTCGTGACCTGCGATCTCGACAAGGGCGGAGCGCCCCTCACGGATCGCACCGAGCTCTTCGCCCGCGCGGTGCTCGGAAGCCGCCGCGAGGAGCGCGCTGGACGATGGGCCGTGCAGCGCGAGCCGGTGCATGTCCTGCGTGCGATCGACGAGTGAACAGTCCTCGGCGATGACGAAGCTCGACAGCCCTTCGAGCGTGCGTGCGGCGGCGTGCACGTCGACGTCGAGCCACAGCCGATCGGGGAGCTGTATCAGCCGCAGATCGGCCTCGACCCGCCCCCGGCGCGAGAGCCAGAACGACGGGCGCACGTGCCAGGGCGAAAAGCCCTTGAGCTCCTGCGTGAGCATGCGCCCGAGAAACTCGAGGCGGTCGGCCCCGGTCACTTCGATCGTGCCGCGCATGGGAACATCCATCAATCCGCATCCGCGCCGGATGGCGGCGTACTCGAGATCGACATCGCCGAAGGTCTGCACGACGCGCACGGGATCGGGTCGCGGCGAGCCGGTTGCGCCCGGGGACGGGGCGCTCGCGCCGCGCGCACTCGCCGCCGGTTCGATCGGACCGTACGTTTCCAGGAGTGCTTCGGCCTGCTCGTGATCACGCAGGAGCGGGCTTCGTCGAGCCATGAGCCATCCTACGCGGCGTCGTCACGCGAGCCGACCGGCACCATGCGTCCGCTCGTGCCGGCGACGGGGGCGGTTGTTCGACCCGCTGCTTCAACGATGCACTGTGCGAGAAAGGCGTTGACGCGCTCGACGCGCGAGAGGTTGATCACGTGCGCCCCGCCGGGCACGACTTCGTCGGGCCGGGCTGCTCCCAGTCGCGACAGGAGCAGGACCCAATCGCGGTCGCCGTGAATGTGTCGCACCGGCACGCACGGATCAGGGCACCCGGGCCACTCGACGATCGCGCGTGCTGCGCGCCTCAGAAACCGCACAGGCACTTCGCTGGCCATTTGCCGCAGCAGGCGCCGGTGCTCGCGCGAGATGCCCCCGCCTCGGCCCACGAACGGCAGGCCAACCCATCGGCAGCGATCCACGACACCATCCGGGATCGCTCGCGCCAGCCACTCGACGGCGCGAAGCGCCGGGTTGACCGCCCGCGCGTTCCGGCTGCTCCCCAGCAGCACCACGCACGCGGGTTTCACGTCGCGCTGCCGGGCGATCTCGAGCGCGAGCATCCCGCCGAACGATGACCCCGCCAGCACGGTGCGCGGTCCGATCGGAAGTGATTCGCCGAAGCGACGGGCGAACCCCGCAAGTGGTTCCCCCGATTCAATCTGGGCCCATTCGGGGGCGATCGCGTCCGGAAACGCGCGGCGCTGCGGCTCCCATTGCCTTTGGTCGGCCCCAAGGCCTGAAAGCAGAATCAGCCGGGCTTCACTCCGGCCTGCCGCGACGGGTTCACTCGGGCTGGTCACACCTGATTGTTGGGGCCCGTCTCTCCAGAGATTCGCGCTCAGAACCCCTCTCTTGACACCTCACCGGCCCCCTCCCGCTTGCTCCCGAGCGATCACGGTGCATACTTGAGTGTCGGCGCATCCAATAGGAAGGGGCTCGAGATCATGCTCTCCCGATTCATGCTTTTCAGCGCGGCGGTCATTCTCTGCGCCTCGGCACACGCCGACGTTGTGCAACTCCAGCCCGTCGCCGACAACACGCTCTACGAGAACGCCACGGGCGCACTCAGCAGCGGCGCCGGCGGCGCGTTCTTCGCCGGGCGAAACTCGGGAATGACCAACTCGGTCCGCCGCGGGGTGATCCGCTTTGACCTGGCCTCGAGCATCCCCGCGGGCTCCACGATCACCGGCGTCGAGCTGCGCCTGGTCGAGTCGGGCAACAACATGAGCCCGCGGCAAGTCAACGTGCATCGACTGCTCCAGTCGTGGGGCGAGGGCGCCTCGGCCGCGGGCGGCGCCAGTGGCGGCGGCGGGGGCGCTCCCGCGGAGGCCAACGACGCGACGTGGCTTCACCGCTTTTTCAACTCCGAACTCTGGGCGACGCCGGGCGGGTCGTTCGATCCGCTCAGCTCCGCGTCCACGCTTGTCGAGGGTCCGGGTGCGTACACCTGGCTCTCGACCTTGTCGCTCATCGCGGACGCTCAGTCGTTCCTGGACAGCCCCGCCACCAACTTCGGGTGGGCGGTGGTGGGCGATGAGTCCGTGCCGTCAACCTCCAAGCGCTTCCTCTCGCGCGAATTCAGCGACGAATCACTTCGTCCGCTGCTGACGATCACCTACATTCCCTCACCCGGCGCGGCGTTGCCGGGCATGGTTCTCGTCGGTGCCGCGGGTCGGCGGCGCCGGCGAAACTGAGTATGCATCCCATGACTCGATTCGTCCGCGTTGCATTCATCGGCATGATCACGTGGGCGATCGGTGCGGCCGCGCCGGCCCGGGCGGATTCGATCGTCCTTTCCGCGCTCGCCGACAACACGCTCTTTGCCGAGTCGGGCGCCGAGAGCAACGGCGCGGGCGAGTGGTGCTTCGTCGGGCGCACGCAGAACGGCGAGATCCGGCGGACGCTCATCCGCTTCGACCTTTCGCCGATTCCCCCCGGCTCGGTCGTCACGGCCGCGTCGCTGCGCCTCAGCATGTCGCGCACGCGCGGCGGCTCGAACTCGATCGGGCTCTTCCGGACACTTGAATCCTGGGGCGAAGCCGCGTCCATCTCCTTCGGCGGCGGCGGTCGCGGCGGCGATGCCCTTCCCGGCGACGCCACCTGGTCCCACCGCTTCTTCGACACCATTCCCTGGTCCACGCCCGGCGGCACGTTCGCAGCCGGCGCCAGCGCCACAACCTCCGTCGGCGGCAACGGGTTCTACACCTGGTCCGGCGCGGGCATGGCCAGCGATGTCCAGGCCTGGGTCGAGAACGCGGCGACAAATCACGGCTGGATCATGATCGGCGGCGAGGCGAGCGGGGGCATCACCGCCAAGCGTTTCGACACGCGCGAAAACTCCACGTTCGGCGCTCGCCCCCTGCTCACCGTTACGTTCACGCCTCCCGCCGGCACGGGCGCCTGCTGCCTGCTCGACGGCTCGTGCGTCATCCGCTCGTCGGCCGACTGCGCGGCGCTCTCCGGCACCTATCGCGGGAACGGCACCTCGTGCAACCCCAGCCCCTGCCCGCCGCCGATCGGCGCGTGCTGTCTGCCCTCCGGGCTTTGCGCCCCGCTCACGCAGGCTCAGTGCGCCGCGCAGTCCGGGACCTACCGCGGGCACAACGTCCCCTGCGGCTCGGTGGTCTGCCCCATCGTCCTCACGCCCTACGTTGACGCGCTCCCGATCCCGCCGATCGCCACACCCGAGTCCGGCACGGCCGGCGGCGCGGCTCACTACCGACTCGCCATGACCGAGTTCTCGCACCAGATGCACCGCGACCTCCCGCCGACGCGCGTCTGGGGCTATGCCGGCACGCATCCGGGCCCGACGATCCTTGCTCGGCGCGGGCAGCCGGTCACGGTGGAGTGGGTCAACGACCTCCGCGATCCTCAAGGCGCGCTGCGCACCACCCACTACCTTCCCGTCGACACCTGCCTGCACGGCCCCGACCTCACCGGGCAGGCGCCGCTCACGGTCGTGCACCTCCACGGGACGCGCACCGCCCCCGAGAGCGACGGCAACCCCGATGACGCCTATCCCCCCGGCCAGTCAGCCCTCTTCACCTATCCCAACGACCAGCGCGCCGCTTCACTTTGGTATCACGATCACGCGCTGGGCCTCACGCGCCTCAACGTCTACATGGGCCTGGCGGGCGCCTACCTGATTCGCGACAGCGTCGACGACGCCCTGAACCTCCCGCGCGGGCAGTTCGACATCCCGCTTGTCATCGAAGACCGCTCCTTCAACCCCGACGGCACGCTCCGATACCCCGCCGACTGGCACGAGCACTTCTTTGGCGACTTCATCGTCGTCAACGGCAAGGTCGCCCCGTTCATGAACGTCGCGCAGGGGAAGTACCGCTTCCGCATCATCAATGCCTGCAACTCCCGCACGCTGCGCCTCGCCCAGAGCGATGGCTTTCCCATCCGGCAGATCGGCTCCGACCAGGGCCTGCTCGCCCGCACCGTCTCGCTCTCGTTCATCACCATCGCACCGGGCGAACGCGCCGACGTGATCATGGACTTCGGCATCTACCCGGTCGGCGCGCAGGTCATGCTCCTCAACTCCGCGCCCGCGCCCTTCCCCGGCGAGCCCGGAGAAGGGGTGGTCGCCGACGTGCTCAAGTTCAACGTCATCGACGCGCCCGGGCACACGCCCGGCGTGCCGACCAACCTCGCCTCGGTCCCGCGGACGCCCGAGTCGCAGGCGAGCGTGCATCGCGACTTCGTTCTCCGCACCATTCCCGATCCCATCTGCGGACACGACCTCTGGGCCATCAACGATCTGCACTGGGACGACATCACCGAGTTCCCCCGCTTCGGCGACACCGAGGTCTGGTCGTTCATCAACCGCTCGGGCGTTTCTCACCCGATGCATCTTCACCTCGTCTCCTTCCAGATTCTCGACCATCAGCCGTTCCAGATCGTTGACGGCAACGTCTCCCCCACCGGACCGCGCACGCCCCCGCCCGCCAGCGACGCCGGCTGGAAGGACACCGTGAATGTCCCGCCTCTGACGATCTCGCGCATCATCGCGCGCTTCGACGGCTACGCCGGCCTCTTCCCCCACCACTGCCACGTCCTCGAGCACGAGGACAACGAAATGATGCGGCAGTTCCGCGTCGTCTGTCCGCCGATCGCCTTCGCCACTGCGCCGAGCGACACGCCCGTCTGCCGGGGGGGACAGATCGCCCTCAGTGTGACGCTCACCCCCGATGCCCTCGGCGGCGAGTCGTTCCAATGGCGCCGCAACGGCATGCCGCTGGCCAATGGCCCTCAGCCCGGGGACGCGGTCATCAGCGGCGCCGCTTCGCCGACGCTCACCATTCAGGGATTCTCCGCCAGCCAGGCGGGCGACTTCGACGTCGTCGTCACGAGCGCGTGCGCCGCGAACATCTCGCCCGTCGCCACGCTCACGCTCTGTGCGGTCGACTTCAACTGCGACGGCAGCGTCAACCCCGATGACCTGGGCGACTACATCAACTGCTACTTCGGCACGCCTCCCTGCCCCCTCGCCGATTTCAACGGCGACACGCAGATCGATCCGGACGATCTGGGCGACTTCATCAACGCCTATTTCGGACCCGGATGTTGATTCTCAGGCCCCCGCAACCTCCACCGAGCTCCTCACCCCCCAAGTGGGCGATCAGCCGCGGCGATCGCGTGCCGCTGGTGCTTTCGGCCGGGTTCCGGCCCACCCGAACACGCCCCGTCGAACCCTGAAGCCTAAACTCGTCATCGAAAGGACGGACCCTTTCAGGAGATCAGACATGGCCAATCCCAACGTCGTTGAGTTCACAACGGCGAATTTTGACAACGAAGTGCTCGCCTCCAAGACCCCCGTCGTGGTTGACTTCTGGGCCGAGTGGTGCGCCCCGTGCAAGCTCCTCGGTCCCACCATCGACCAGCTCGCCGAAGAGTTCAAGGGCAAGGTCAAGGTCGGCAAGCTCAACACCGAGCACAACCGCGATATCGCCGTCAAGTTTGAGATCCAGGGCATCCCGACCGTCCTGATCTTCAAGGATGGCGCGATCGTGAATCGAATCATGGGGCTTCGCCCGAAGGCGGAGTTCGTCAACGCCCTGTCCAAGCTCTAGTCCGCGTCGGTTCGCCGCCCGTCGACCCCGGCCGCTCGCTCGCTCGCCCGCGCATCGATCCGCCCGAGCGCCCGAGAATGCCCGAGGCCGCCGGATCATCGGCCTGCACCCATGACGACCCACTCCTCCGCCAAGCCGGCGATTGTCGTTCCGCCTCCGCCCGCGCACCGAGCGCTCCGCTGCGGCGTTGTCGGCGTCGGGCGCATGGGCCAGCACCACGCGCGCGTCTATCACAACCTCACCGATACCACGCTCGTCGGGGTCGTCGACCAGAACAAGGACCGGCGCGAGGCGATCGCCGAGAAGTTCAACTGCAAGGCCTTTGCGACGGTCGAGGAGCTGCTCGCCGCGGGGGTCGATGTGGTCTCGGTCGCCGTGCCGACGACGCACCACCGCGCCCAGGCCGAGCCGCTGCTCAAGTCGGGCGTGGCCTGCCTCATCGAGAAGCCTCTGGCCGGGAGCGCGGAGGAAGCCCGCCAGATCAAGGATGTCGCCGAGCGGTCGGGTGCGCTGCTGATGGTGGGGCACATCGAGCGGTTCAACCCGATCATGCGCGCCCTGCAGCGCCAGACGCGCAACGGGCAGGAAGTCATTCCCCGGTTCATCGAGGTCCACCGCGTCAGCCCCATGACGTTCCGCAGCGTCGACACGAGCGTCGTCATGGACATGATGATCCATGACCTCGACGTCGTCATCATGCTCATGGGCGGACGCGAGCCCGACGATATCCAGGCCAGCGGCGTCCCCGTCATCACCCAGCACGAAGACGTGTGCAACGCCCGCCTGACCTGGCGCACGCCCCACGGCGTCTGCGTCGCGAGCATCTCCACCAGCCGCCTCGCCCTCAAGACCGAGCGCGTCACGCGCATCACCGGCGAGAACGCCTACGTCAAGATCGACTACGCCAGCAAGAAGGGCATCGTCATCCGGCGCACCGCCAACGAGGCCCAGATGATCGAGGTGCGCAAGGCCCTTCGCGACGGCGAAGACCTGACCAACCTCAAGTGGGCCGAGCTGGTCAACATCGAGGAGCTCAGCGTCGACGATGAGGAGCCGATCGTCGCCGAAATTCAGAGCTTCCTCCAGGCCGTGCGCACCGGCTCGCGCCCGGAGATCGACGCGACGGCGGGGCTTGCCAACGTCCGCACCGCCGAGCGGATCGTCGAAGCCGCCCGCGCCGAGCGCACATGGACATGGCCCGGGAGCGGAGAAGGCGCCGGCGCCGCGGGAAGCCACCCGTGAGCCGCACCGCTCTGAGTGACAGCCAGTTTCAGGCCATCTCGCGCGCCCTGGCTGATCCGCGCCGATTCTCCATTCTTGAAAAGATCGCGGCCCATCGCGAACTGGCGTGCATGTGCCTGGTCGCCGAGGTGCCCATCACGCAGGCGACCCTCTCGCACCACGTGAAGGAGCTCGCCGCCGCGGGGCTGGTCTCCTGCCGCAAGGAAGGAAAGTGCGGTCACTTCCGCGTGAACCGGGGCGTGCTCTCTGCCTACCAGGCCGAGCTGCGCCGGCGGCTGGCCCTCTCGGGCGCCGCGCGCCGGACCGCCGCGCGATCTTCATCCGCGGCGGTTTGACTCGCCGGGACGGGTCGCCTACTTTGCCCCGACACTTCGATGGTTATCGAATCATCGAAGCATGGACGCGCGGGAGCGCCCCGCCCGTCCGACAGGAGCGATCGACCATGAGCAGCATGAAAGGCAAGAGCGCACTCGTCACCGGGGGCACGAGCGGGATCGGCCGCGCCACCGTGCTTGAGCTCGCCCGCGCGGGCGTGCACGTCGTTCTCACCGGACGCCGCGCCGCCGAGGGCAAGGCCGTCGCCGATGAGGCCGCCGCGCTCGGCGTTCGAACCCAGTTTGTCCAGGGTGAGATCACCGATGAAGCGCACGTGCGCGCCGCGGTCGAAGCGGGCGCCAAGATCGCCGGCAGCGGCCGCCTCGATTACGCCTTCAACAACGCCGGCGTCGAGCTCATGGGCGTGCCGCTCGTCGAGTCCACGCCTGAGCAGTTCCGCAAGGTCCTCGATGTCAACGTGCTCGGCGTGCTCCTGAGCCTCAAGCACGAGATCCGCGTCATGACCGCCGCGGGCGGCGGCTCGATCGTCAACAACGCCTCCATCGCGGGCTCAATCGGCATGCCGGGCGCGGGGATCTACATCGCCAGCAAGCACGCCGTCATCGGCCTCACGCGCACCGCGGCGCTCGAAACCGCCAAGCTCAAGGTGCGCGTGAACGCCGTCTCGCCCGCGGCGATCGAAACGGACATGATGGATCGCTTCGTGGCGGCCGTCGGCAACGCCGACCAGGTGCGCGAGCAGTTCAAGGCTCTTCACCCCATCGGCCGAGCGGGCCGCGCCGACGAAGTCGCCAAGGCCGTCCTCTTCCTCCTGAGCGACGACGCGAGCTTCGTCACCGGCCTGGACCTGCGCGTCGACGGCGGGTTCACCGTGCCCTGATTCGTTGGTGCAGCCGGCCAGATTTCACCCCTCCACGCCCGGCAGGCCGATAGCCTTGCGCATGAATCGCGCGATTGCTCTCGTCGTGGTCGGCATCCTGCTCGCCTGGGTGTTCGTGGGCGGCGGATGCGCCTCCAAGCAATCCGCTGCCGGCGAACCCGAGCCGTTCATCAAGAGCTATCAGAACGGCACGTACTCGCAGGCCTACGACGAAGCCGTCGCGGCCCACCAGCGCTCCGACGGCGTCACCCGGGAGCGCGCGGGGCTCATGGCCGGGCTCTCCGCCTACGCCCTGCGCCGTCCGGAGCAGGCCGAAAATTGGCTCATTCCGCTGCTCAGCAGCCGCACCCCCGAAGTCTCGGGCACCGCGAACTGGACCCTCGGCCTGATCGCCTTCGACCGTGGCAACCCAAGCCGCGCGGCAACGCTCGCCACCACCGGCGCCGACAAACTCACCGGAGACGACGCCGCCCGAGCCCGGCTGTTGGCCGCCGACGCTTATGCCCGCCTGGGCCGCTCCAGAGAGGCATCTGAGCAACTTGCCCAGGCCCTGCCCGCGGCGACCGATCCGGCTCTCCGCGGCGCGATCGAATCCCGCCTCGCCGGCGGAGCGCCCGCGGTCACTCCGAGCAGCCCGATCACAGGCTCTCCCGTCGGCTCCCCTGCTCCTCCCGTACCGGCTCCTGCCGGGCAGTATGTGATCCAGCTTGGCGCCTTTTCCAGTCGAATCAAGGCGGATCAGGTCACCGTTTCGGCCCGCGGCCCAGCTTCTCAGGCCGGATTGACCTCACCCAAGGTCGTCACGACCACCGACCCGAAGACCGGAAAGCCCCTCTTCGCGGCCCAGATCGGCCCGTTCGGTTCGCGTCCCGAGGCCGAGAAGGCGTTGCGCCGGCTGGGCGTACCCGGAACGGTGATGCTCGCTCATCGGTAAACCGCCCAAGGGCTGGTCCTCGGCTTGGGCTTCGGCCACAAGTCCGGAACCTGCAAGGACTTCGGGTGGTATAGTGTCGTGCGAAGAGCCTGATTCGGCGCGCAGAAACGGCCGAGGGAGGAATTCCATGTGCACCCTGTGCCGCTGCTTGGCCGGCGCTGCCGCGCTGCTCACTTTTGGATCGCTGGCCGCGGGCCAGGTGAACGGGCTGGCCCTGCCGACCGGGGGCGTGCGTCAGCCGGTGTACGTGTATGCGCCGCCGCCGGACCCGAGCTCACCCGAGCAGAAGGCCGCGACCGAGTTCAATCTCCGGAAGCGACTGGCGACCAAGGAGCTCTCGCGCATCCGACTGAAGCACTTCGGCGCGATCGAGCGCACGGAGATCCGGCAGGCGGGGATCATCAAGGTGCGAGCGTTCACCGAGGCCCCGGCGCTGGCCGCGATGGTCGACGTCTTCCGCGATGAGGGCGCCGACATTCGCGCCGCCGTGCTCGATCACCTCGCGGATCGGAAGAACGACGCGGGCGACGCGGCACTGGCGTGGGCGGCCGTGTTCGATCCGAATCCCGTGTTTCGCGGCGAGGCGGCCGAGCGTGTGTCGCGCCGGGTGCGTGAATCGGGCTCGGTGCCGATCACGACGCAGGAAGTGATTGCGACGGGCTTGACGACCGGCAAGGCTGCGCACGCGACGGCCGCGGGGCGCCTCGCCAACATCCTGCGGCTCGTCGACGCGATCCCCATGATGGCCGCGGCACAGGCCGGACCCTCCGGCGGCTATTACGGCGGGCAGCCCGACACGCCCGATGAATCGCTCGCGTACATCCTGGTCGGAACGCAGCGCACGTTCGTCGCCGACCTCACGCCCGTTGTCGGCGAGAGCGCCGTGGCCTTCGACCCGCAGATCGGCGTCATCACCGAAGGCGTGATCCTCCGCGTGATCAATGCTTTCGTCTTCGAGTTCAACGGCGACCTGCACCAGGAGCTGGTCTCCCTGAGCTCCAAGGCCTGGGGCGGCCGCGAAACGGCGCACCTGGGCTGGGACGCCAAGGCGTGGCAGCGTTGGTATGACACGGAGCTGAAGCCGTACCTCGTCAAGCAGGACGAAGAGCGTGCGGCACGTGCGCGGGAGGCCGCTCGTGCCTCAGGTCCCGACGGCCCGGCCTGAAACGGTGCGCGGGCAAGCCGGGCCGGTGCGCTGATCAGCGTTTGGCCGGTCTGGTGGCCTCGAACACGCCGATCTCGCGCTTTCCGCCTGAGTCTCCCGCGGCGCGGTACATTCCTTCGCTGTTGAAGACCATCGCGATCTCGCCGTTGCGTGAGACGGCGATGATCCCGCCGTCGTCGGGCGCCAGGCGCTCGTGCACGACGAACTTTGCCGCGCGCTCCAGCGACCAGCCCTTGTGCTCGACGAGCGCGGCGATGTCGCGCGCCACCGTGTGCCGGATGAACTCTTCGCCCGTGCCGGTGCACGAGACCGCCGCCGACCGGTTGTCGGCAAAGCACCCCGCGCCGATGATCGGCGTATCGCCCACGCGCCCGAAGCGCTTGGCGGTGAGCCCGCCGGTGCTCGTGGCGGCGGCGAGATTGCCGTGTGCATCCAGCGCCACGCAGCCGACCGTTCCGTAGGCGTCGCGCTTCGCCGCACGAATCGAATCGCGATCCGCCCGGCGCGCGCCCGGCCCGGAGAATCCGGCATCGCTTCCCTGCGTGCGCTCGCGGAGCTTGCGTTCGAGCTGCTCGCGGCGTTCGGGCGTGTCGAAGTGCGTGTTGGGCACGCGTTCCACGCCCATGGCTTCGGCGAACTTCTCGGCGCCGTCGCTCATGAGCAGCACATGCCCTGATCGCTCCATCACGAGCCGAGCGAGGGAGATGGGGTTGCGCACGGTGCGCACACCCGCCACCGCGCCGCAGGCAAGCTGCCGCCCGTCCATGATCGACGCGTCAAGCTCGTGCGTGCCGATCTCGGTGTACACGGCCCCGCGCCCGGCGTTGAAGAGCGGATCATCCTCGAGCCGGCGCACGATCGCCTCGCAGACGTCGAGCGAGGGCCGCCCCTCGGCGAGCATCGCCGCCCCGGCGTGCAGCGCGCCGCTCATGGCCGTCTCGTATTGCGCCAGCCGTTCGGGTGAGGCGTTCTTGCTGAGCGTGCCCGCGCCGCCGTGAATCGCGATCGCCCACCGGCCCGCCGGCGCACGCGCGCCGGACTCGCCTCCGGGCGACGCACACCCCGTGTGGAACGAGGCCGCAAGGAGCAGAACGAGCGCGAGCATCCAATGGCCGTGATTTCTCATGCGGCCAGTCTACCTGAGACGTGCCGCGCAGGGTGCACGCCCGGCGGGCGTATCAACCGCGTGCGTCGGGCGGCCGATCCGTGGTATCCTCGGGACCGATTCTGCGCGAACACTGAGCCATCGAGCGGCGAACCATTCTGAGGTTCACTCGTGTCCGACTTGCTGGTGATGGGCCGTACACGCCGAGAATGACGAGCCGCCGGCTCGCCAGAAAACTGACCCATGACGCCACGCGACCATTCACAGGAGCGGGACCACCGGCCTTCACCCCCGACGGCACGGTGCGACCTGCCTATCGAGGGGATGACCTGCGCCTCGTGCGCGAATCGAATCGAGAAGCGACTGTCAACGCGGGCCGGGGTTGTTTCGGCGAGTGTCAACTTCGCGACGAAGATCGCCACCGTCAAGTATGACCCGAACATCGCAAACCCGGCCGGCCTCGCCAAGGCGGTGGACGACATCGGCTACAGGGCCATGGTGCCCCCGCCGGCCCAACCGGTTGAGCACGGCGACCACCGCCACGATGCACGGCACCAGGAGCACGACCACGCCGCCCACATGAGCCTGGGAGCCGACGAATCCCGCCGGCTTCTGATCAAGACAGCCGTCGGGGCGGTTCTGTCCATCCCCGTCATGGTCATCGCGATGTCTCACGGCCGGATCGACGCGTTCAATGTTCCGTGGATCAACTGGCTCCAGCTCGCACTCACGACACCGGTGATGGCGTGGTGCGGGGCCCAGTTCTTTCGCTCGGCGTGGAAGGGCCTTCGACACTTCAGCGCCAACATGGACACGCTGGTGGCGATGGGAACCGGTGCCGCGTATCTCTACTCGCTCGCCGCCACGGTGTGGCCGGGGTTCTTCTCCAGCATCACCGGCACCGCGGGAAGTGCGACGTCAGGGGGCGAGATGGGCGGCATGAGCATGGTCCCGGTCTATTACGAAGCGGCCGCCGCGATTATCGTGCTGATCCTGCTGGGGAAGTACTTCGAGGCTCGCGCCACGAGCCGGACCACCGCGGCGATCAGGCGGCTGATCGGCCTTCAGGCGAAGACCGCCCGCGTGCTGCGCGACGGCGTCGAGCGGGACGTGCCGATCGAACAGGTCGTGGTCGGCGACCGCGTGCTGGTGCGACCGGGCGAGAAGATCCCCGTGGACGGCACCGTCGAGAGCGGGGTGTCCGCCGTCGACGAATCGATGCTGACGGGCGAGAGCGTGCCGGTTGTCAAGAATGCCGGTGACAGCGTCTACGGCGCGACCATGAACACAACCGGCGCGATCCGGATCGAAGCCACGAAGGTCGGCGCCGATTCGGCCCTCCAGCAGATCGTGCGACTCGTACAGGAAGCCCAGGGAAGCAAGGCCCCCATCGCCCGCCTGGCCGACACGATCAGCGCGGTCTTTGTGCCCGTGGTCATCGCGATCGCGGCGATCACGTTCGCGGCCTGGTGGTTCGCGTCGCCCGACAACACCCGCCTGAGCATGGCCCTGGTCACCGCGGTCTCGGTGCTCATCATCGCGTGTCCATGCGCCCTCGGTCTGGCGACACCCACGGCGATCATGGTCGGCACGGGCCGCGGCGCTGCAAAGGGCATTCTCATCAAGGGCGGGGACGCGCTGGAGGCCGCCCACAGGCTCACCGCGATCGTGCTCGACAAGACCGGCACCCTCACGCATGGCACACCGGCCGTCACCGACATCATCCCAGCGGCCGGCGCGGGCGTCGATGCGGCGGAACTCCTGCGTCTGGCAGCCTCCGCGGAGCGGCACAGCGAGCACCCGCTCGCCGCGGCCATCGTGCGCGAGGCGCTCGCCAACGGCGCTCGGCTCGAGGAGCCGACCCGGTTTCAAGCGGTCGTCGGCCACGGCGTCGAAGCAACCGTGGACGGCCGAAAAATGCTGGTCGGCACGTCGGCGCTTCTGGAACAGCGGAACGTCGCAAACTCACTCCGGGATAAGGCCGCGGAGCTGGCGGCGCTCGCCCGCACGCCGATGTTCGTGGCCATCGACGGGCGCGAGGCCGGGATCATCGCGGTCGCCGACACGGTGCGGCCCGAGTCCAGGGACGCGGTGGCGTCGATGCGGCGGCTGGGCCTGCACGTGGTGATGATGACCGGCGACAACCGGCGCACAGCCGATGCTGTGGCTGCGCAGGTCGGCATCGACGAGGTGTTCGCCGAGGTGCTGCCCAAGGACAAGTCCGACAAGGTCAAGGCCCTTCAGGCCCAGGGGCATGTCGTCGGCATGGTCGGCGACGGCATCAACGACGCGCCGGCGCTCGCCCAGGCGGATGTCGGCCTGGCTGTCGGAACCGGCGCCGACGTGGCGATGGAGTCGGCGGACATCACGCTCATGCGCGGCGACCTGCGTGCCGTGCCGCAGGCGATCGCCCTCTCGCACGCGACCATGCGGACGATCCGGCAGAACCTGTTCTGGGCGTTTGTCTATAACGTCGTCGGCATCCCCGTCGCCGCGGGCGTGCTGTTCCCGTTCACCGGGTGGCTTCTCTCACCCATCATCGCCAGCGGCGCGATGGCTTTCAGCAGCGTGAGCGTCGTGCTCAACAGCCTGCGGCTCGGGAGGCTCGGGAACGACTTCTGACCGGATTGTCCCGTGGCAGGAGGCACACCCGCCTCCCCCCCCCGGGCTCCCCCGCGGCGGGAACGGCCGCGGTTCTGAGGAAATTCTGCCGATATACTTCAACGCTGCCGAACGCTCCAAGATGCCTCGACGCCGCTCCAATCCCGGGCTCATCTGGCTCTGCCTGATCTGGTTTACGCTGACCAGCTCGCTGTGCACCGGCAAAATGGTCATCTGCCAGGACAGCCTTGGCGGCTCGCGGATCGAGTGGGGATGCGGCCGGAGCACCAGCGGCGAATGCTTGACAAGCTGCGAAAGCGAATCGGGCGACAAGCCCGGCGATCTCCAACCCTGCCAAGACACGCCCATCAGCACCGGTGAGCAGTTCGCAAAGGCGCTCCCTCGGCCGCTGAGCGATCTGGCCAACCCCGTTCCCGAGATGGTGGCCATCTCGAACCTCTGGCTTGACCTGTCGGTGCCGGTCCGGGTTGGCTGGGTTCCGTCGGAGCCTGAGCGACCGCCTGACGCTCTGAAGCACATTCGAACGATCGTGCTCCTCGTGTAGATGGGGAAGGCCGAGGTTCCAGTTCTGGATCCCCGGCCGACGGCTGCCGCTGCGCCGGCGCGCCCGTCCGGGCGTGGGGCGTTGCCTGTGAGTCTTTGGCTCTGTGTACCCACCGTCGTTCCTCTGAGGAATTCCAATGCAGAATCGCGCCATTGGCGGCGCGGGACCGATCCGCGCTGCGGCCCCGTGTACTGCCGCAATCCTGGCTGTTTTTCTGAGCGGGTGCGCCGCGACCCGTCCGGACCCGCAGGCCGAAGCCGCCGCGGCACTGGCCGTTGGCCTGGACGGAGCCATCGCCTTCCGCGCTGAGGGCGGCCCTGTCGATGAGCCCGCGGGTGAGCAACCGGCCGACTCGCTCACGCTGGCCGAGGCGATTCGCCGGGGCGTCACGACCGACCCCGGCCTGCAGGCGGCGCTGGCTCGTGTTCGCATCGCGATGGCCGACGCCGACCAGGCTCGGCTGCTGCCCAATCCCGTGCTCAGCATTGTGCTTCGGTGGGGACCGGGCAAGCCGCAGATCGAGGCATCGCTCGCGCAGGATCTGATTCAGGCCCTCCAGATCCCGCGCCGGTCGAGCGCCGCGGATCATCGTCTGCGGCAGGCGGCCGCGGAGGCGGTGACCGTGGCCCTCGATGTGACGGCGGAGCTGCAGGAGCGGTACGTCAGCGTGCAGGCCCAGGACGCCTTGATCCCGCTGCTTCAGGAGCGGTTGACCCTGCTCAGGAAGCTGATTGAAACGGCGAGGGCTCGTCGGGAGGCCGGCGAGGGAACGGCGACGGACGTCACGATTCTCGACGCGCAGCGCGTCGAACTCGAAGTGGAGATCGCCGCGGCCGAGCTTCAGCGCGGAGGAGATCGGATCCGTCTGGCGCGCCTCATCGGCCAGCCGTCATCCGCCGCGGTCTGGATGCTGGAGCCGTGGTCGGCACCCATGCTGGCCGCGGAGCCCGAGTCGCGCTGGATTGACGTGGCGCTCTCGACCCGGCCGGAGGTGCAGGCGGTCGCGTGGCAACTGGCTGCGCTGGGTGACGACTACGCCCTGGCACGACTGCTGCCCTGGGAGGGCGCCGGGGCGGGGATCGAAGCGCAGCGCGACGACGACTGGTTCGCCGGGCCGTCCGTGTCCACGCCGATCCCGGTGTTCGACATGGGACAGGCGCGGCGTGCGCGCATCACCGCGGAACAGATCGAGTCCCGGCACCATCTCACGCTGGCCAGGCGCAAGGTCGTTGAGGAGGTTCGCGTCGCGTACCAGACGCTTGCCGCGGGCCGCGCCAATCTCGACCGCATTCGCAACGAACTCATCCCGCTCCAGCAGCAGCGGCGCCGGGTGACGGAGGATGTCTACCTGGTGGAACGAGACATCACGCCGCTCCTCCTTGCCGAGCAGGACCTGCGCACGGCGCAGGCGCGAGCGATCGATGCCGAGCGACAGGCCGTGATTGCGTTGATCCGGCTGCAGCGCGCCGTGGGCGGTCCGGGCGTTGCGCGGGCCATCACGTCGCCCCCCACTCCGCCCACGGCCGACCGCTCCGCCCCGCCGGCTCCGTCTGCACCATCGGACGCTGCCGCGATCGAACGTTCCCGCACCGCCATCCGCAACTGACTTCCCCCACGAGAGCACACCATGATCCACGCTGACTCGAAACGTACGCGGCACTTCCCCGGGGCCGGGCAGGCCTGGGTGATCGGAGTCTCGCTCATGCTCGCATCGATGGCGCTGCCCGGCTGCGAAAGGAAGAACGCGCACGCCGAGGGCGACGGGCACGACCACGCGCAGCCTGCTCCAAAGGTCGCCGGAGGTCACGCCGAAGGCGACGGCCACGAACACGGTCAAGGGGAAGAGCACGCCGACGAGGTCAGGCTCACCGCCGAGGCCATCGACCGCTACGGCGTCAGGGTCGAGGCCGCGCAACTGTGGGTGCTCCGGCCCACCGTCGTCGCGCCCGCGCGCGTGGCGTTCAACACCGAGGCCATGGCCCACGTTGGTTCGCCCCTCCGCGGATGGGCCGACGAGGTGAAAGTCCGCCTGGGCGACACCGTCAAGGCCGGGCAGGAGCTGCTCATCGTTGAGAGCCCGGAACTCGGCGAAGCCCAGAGCGACTTCCTTCTGAAGCGGACGGCCGTCCAAACGGCACGGCCCGCCGTGGACCTTGCCATGACGGCCTGGGACCGCGCCAAGGGGCTCTACGAAAAGTCCGAGGGCATCGCGCTCACGGAAGTTCAGAAGCGTGAAGTCGAGTACAAGGCGGCGGTGGCGGCGTGGCGGTCCGCCGAGGCCGCCGCGATGGCCGCGGAGAACCTCCTGCACATTCTGGGCATGAAACAGGGGGAGGTGGCCACGCTCGTGCAGAGCGGCGAGATCAACCCGCGTCTTGCGATCAAGGCCTCCATCGATGGGCAGGTCGTCCAGCGCGAGATCACGCTGGGCGAACTCGTCGGCCCCGACCGCGAGGCGCTCATGATCCTCGCCGACACGCGCTCCCTCTGGGTGCTCGCGGATGTTCCTGAATCCAAGCTCATGGGCATCGTCGAGGGCGCGAAGGCGTGGATCACCATCGGCTCGTCCGCCGGGCAGGGGGATGCGGCCGCCGCGCCGAAGTTCGAAGGCACCGTCTCCTTCATCGCTCCGCTGGTGGACCCGACCACCCGCACCGCGCAGGTCCGCATCGAGGTCCCCAGCACGGCGATCGGGAGAGGCACCGTGAGGCCCGGGATGTTCGCGCGGGTCGAGATCGTCACGGCCGAACCCGGCGGCGCCGAACCCGCGCCGCAGGTCGCGGTCCCGCAGGAGGCGGTGCAGACGGTCGAGGGCGGCCCCGCGGTGTTCGTCCCGGTCCCGGGCGAGCCCAACACGTTCCAGAAGCGGGCCCTGACGGTCGGGCCGGTCGTGGGCGGACTGGTGCCGGTGCTGGCGGGCCTGGTCGAGGGCGAGAGGTTCGTCGAGGCGGGGTCGTTCATCCTCAAGGCCGAACTCGGGAAGGGCTCGGCGGCCCACGAGCACTGAGCCAGTTCGCTCCGCGATGGGGGCGCGTCGCTCCGCGAGAAAGTCACTTCGCTCCGCGAGAAAGGCAACGACCAGCACCGATGCACGACGGCCCCGCACAACCCGCACGCACGCCAGAGGACGCGCCGGCATCCCGCGCCGCTCCTCGCCCCGGAGGGGCGCGGGGCTGTCGCCACGGGTGGAGCCCGCGCTCCGCGGGCGCAACGCGTGGGGACGGTGACGCGCACGACCACCGCCCCGGCGGGGCGGGGGAGGGCCCTGTGCCGACAGGCGGGAAAGCAACGCCGATGTGCTCGGCTGGTGTCGGACATTTCAGTGGGGGGAGCCGGAGGGCGGCAGCCCCCTGCATCAGCGAGTCACTTGGTCACGCCGACCGTTGCAACAGCCGAATCGACACGCGGCAGCAGAACGCTTTCGAACTGCTTCATCTCGCTCGCCAGTGCGGCGTGTGCCGCGGCCCAATCGGCCCTCGGGGATCGGTAGCCCGTCTTGATCGACTTGCTGGCGATGATCGACGCTCGCTTCTCGTCGAGGCGATTCCACTCGAGCGGGCCGCCGAACTCCGCCTCGATCTGCGAGCGGCTCTCGTGCAAGGCGTCGAAGATCGCCTTCGCCCAGGTCGGGCGCATTGCCCCGCCGTCAAGGTAGAGGCTGCTGCCGCATTGATCGACGTAAGACCACAACTGGAGCGCGACACCAGGCCTGCCCGACGTGGCGTTGAGCCAACCGTCGTCGCCCGCCGAGATGTTCTTCCATCGCGGCAGAGCGGCTGCGACAACGGGCAGCGCGGCGTTCCAAAACGCCCGCCTCTCGGAGTGCCGAGTGGCCTTTTCAGTGCGCTCCGCCTGCTCCTTCTGTTTGATCTGGATCAACCGCTCGGCGATGTCGGGCTGCGGGATGATCTGCTGAACATCGGCGATCGTCTCGGTGCCGTTGGCGTACGGCATCACCCGGACGCATCGGATGTCCAGGTCGCGCTCGTTGAGCCACAGGACCGCCGTCGTGATCTCTTTCTTGAACTCGGCGGAAACCAGGACGATCCGCACGTCGGCGGCGAACTCCTCCTCGCGCGGCTCCTCCCAGCGCAGGAACTCGAGCAGTTTGGCGCGAGCGTCCTGACCCGGCGTGTGCTTGTCCAGATGCGATTGGTACACCTCCACCGCGCGAGCGAAGGTCATGCGGCTGACCATCGCCGCGTAGCGGATGGCCTGCAACTCCATGTGGCTCCCGTCGTCGTCTCGCTTGAGTTCGATCACAACGAGATTGCCTTTGTCGTCGACGCCCAGAAGATCGATGCGCCGCTTGGAGTCGTCCCACTCCGCGAACTCCTCGGCGATCACGAGCACATTCGGCGCCACCACCGCGATGTTGGCCCGCAGCAACCGCTGGAGGTCGGCTCGCTCCTTGATGCCGCGCTCGACGAAGGACGTGGCGGGCAGGGCGTCGATGCGGTCGGTGGTGATCTTGTAGACGGGCATGTTGGCGATTGTAACGGCAGGCCCGTGCGGTGTGCCCTCCTCCGCCCCGCCGGGGCGGGCGGGTGTTTCGATCATCCTTTCCACGGGTTGCGCTGCGCCCGCCTTGCGGCGGTCGGCGCTCCACCCGTGGCTGCAGCCCGCGGCCCCGTCGGGGCCGAAGACGATGCCTTCCTCTGTGTGCTCTGTGCCTCCGTGGTGAACGGACTTTTGTCTTTCCCGCGCAGCGGGTCCTGCGGACGGCACGTCAAGGCCTCACGCCGCGACCGTCGCCGTGACCGTTTCGCTCCACGGCCCCGGCTCGCCGGTGGCGGAGACCCAGCGGACGAGGCACGCCGTCTGGCGGCATGTGCGGACGGGCGCGTCGCCAAACCACCTATGCTCCGGGATGAACCGCGCGACATCCATGATCCTCGCCGCGTTGCCGCTCGCCGTGCTGTCCGCCTGCGGCACGGCGGATCGAACCGCATCCAACGGAGCCGCCGCGATGAGCGCGACGAACCAGCCGCCGATGGTCTGCACGCTGACCCCCGAGCAACTGAGCGCGACGCGCGAGGGGCTGCTGCCGGGACTGCTGAAGCGCGCCGAGAAACGCGAGGCGCTGCCCAACGGCCACCGCATGACCTTCTCGCCCAAGCCGGGCTTGCTGGCCGAGATCGCGGGGATCATCGAGCAGGAGCGCGGCTGCTGCCGGTTCCTGAAGTTCGACCTCACGGTCGAGCCGTCGAGCGGCCCGATCACCTTCGACGTGACCGGCCCGGCGGGCACGCGCGAGATGCTGGACTCTTTGTAGAACGCGGACTAGGCCGCGACCGTCGCCGTGACGGTCTCGCTCCACGGCCCCGGCTCGCCGGTGGCGGAGACCCAGCGGACCAGGTAGGCCGCGGCCATCCCGCCCTGCTCGCTCGGGAAGGCGACCTCGGCCCCGCTGCTGGTCACCGTGCGGACGAACGTGTACGAGGCGGGGTCGGCGGGCGGGGCTTCGCGCGCGGCGACGACGGCGAGGTAGACCTCGGCGCCGAGCGTCCCGCGCGGGCGGGCCTTGCGGGGACCCCGGCTCTGTGCGCCGGGCGCGGCGGCATCGTCGAAAATCCGCAGGCGGTGCGTGAGCCGGTCGCCGCTGTCGATGAGCAGGAGCGGGCGCGAGGCGGGGGGGGGCGTGGGCGCGCCGCCGGTGTCTCGGACCGAGATGCCGATCGCGGCGCGGTCGGCGTCGGTGGTCGCGGGGTACGTCTGGATGAACGCGGAGACGGGCCGGATCTGCCGCTCCAGTTCGCGCTTGGCGGCGTCCTTGCTCTGCCGGGCCGCCTCGGCGGCGTTTCGGGCGGCGACGTGCTGGGGGTAGGCCGCGTTCCAGGCGATCAGGGCCTTTTGGAGATCGATCAGCAGCGACGGGTCCAGCCCGTGCGCGTCGTAGAACTTCTCGACCTCGTCGTAGTAGTGGTTCGCGTAGGCGGCGAAGTCGCCGTCGGCCCGGGGGATGCGTCGCTCGCTCATGGGGGTCGTCTCCGCGTGCGTCCGTGTTGCCCGCGCGGGCGCGCGGGGGGTGCGGACGCACGTTCCATCGGCCCGAACGCCCGGCCGCTTGAGCCGGCCGCGCGTCCCGATCACCCGCACCCCCGTCCGTCTTTCCTGTCCGCCCGTCCCCCTTTCCCGCGCGCCCGTCCCGTTCGCCCGGACGCCCGTCCGCACCGTTGGCGCGCCCGCCGCGCCGCTCCCCGCTCCGGCGGATCAGAAGGAAACCCCTCCCATGCTTGAAGCCGTCCTGCACTTCTCGATCAAGAACCGCTGGTTCATCGTCGTCCTCACCGCGCTGGTCGCCGCGGTGGGCGTCTACTCGCTCCAGAAACTCCCGATCGACGCGGTCCCCGACATCACCAACAACCAGGTGCAGATCAACGCGGTGGCCCCCTCGCTCTCGCCCGTCGAGGTCGAGCAGCAGGTGACGTTCATCATGGAGACCGCGATGGCGGGCATCCCCGGCCTTCAGTACACCCGCTCGCTCTCGCGCAACGGGTTCGCGCAGGTGACCATCGTCTTCGAGGACGACGTGGACATCTACTTCGCCCGCCAGCAGGTCGGCGAGCGGCTGCGCGAGACCGCCGGCGCGCTCCCGCCGGGCGTCGAGACGGTCATGGGACCCATCGCCACCGGGCTGGGCGAGGTGTACATGTACACCGTCGAGTTCGAGCACCCGCGCGGCAAGGGGGCGACTGTGAAGGACGGCCAGGCCGGGTGGCAGTCCGATGGCTCGTACCTCTCGCCCGAGGGGAGGCGGCTGCGGACCGACGTCGAGCTCGCGTCCTACCTGCGGGAGGTGCAGGACTGGATCATCCGGCCGCAGCTCAAGGGGGTCAAGGACGTCGCGGGCGTGGACGCCATCGGGGGGTACGTCAAGCAGTACCACGTCCAGCCGGACCCGATGAAGCTCGTCTCCTATGGGCTGAGTTTCTCCGAGGTCATCGAGGCGATCGAGAAGAACAACGTCTCGACCGGCGCCGGCTACATCGAGCACAAGGGCGAGTCGTACCTCGTGCGGGCCACGGGGCGCATCGAGAACGTCGAGCAGCTCTCGTCGATCGTGGTCGGGACGCGCAATGGCGTGCCGATCCACGTCCGCGACATCGTCGTGCCCGACGGCGTGGGCATCGGGCGCGAACTGCGCACCGGCTCGGCGAGCGAAAACGGCGAGGAGGTCGTGGTGGGAACGGCCATCATGCTGATCGGCGCCAACAGCCGCACCGTCGCCGCGGCGGTGGACAGCAAGCTGTCCGAGATCCAGAAGAGCCTTCCGGCCGGCATCCGCGCCAAGACGGTCCTCAACCGCACCAAGCTCGTGGACGCGACGATCAGGACGGTCCAGAAGAACCTGCTCGAGGGCGCGGTCCTGGTGATCGTCGTGCTGCTCCTGCTCCTGGGCAACGTCCGCGCGGCGCTCATCTGCGCCGCGGCGATCCCCCTCTCCATGCTCATGACCGCCACGGGCATGGTGCAGACCAAGGTCAGCGGCAACCTCATGTCCCTGGGGGCGATCGACTTCGGATTGATCGTGGACGGCGCGGTCATCATCGTCGAGAACTGCCTGCGGCGATTGGCCGAGAAGCAGCACCACGAGGGGCGGCTGCTCACCCTCCAGGAGCGCCTGCACGAGGTCATGGTCGCCGCCAAGGAGATGATCCAGCCGTCGGTGTACGGCCAGGCGATCATCGTGACGGTGTACTTTCCCATCCTGGCGCTCACGGGCGTGGAAGGGAAGATGTTCCACCCGATGGCGATGACGGTGATCTTCGCCCTCATCGGCGCGTTCATCCTGTCGCTGACGTTCGTGCCCGCGATGGTGGCCATCCTCATCCGCGGCAGAGTCTCGGAGAACGAGATGTTCCTGGTCCGCTGGGCCAAGGCCGCCTACGAGCCGGTGGTCCGGCTCTCGGTGCGGCTGCGCTGGCCGATCGTGGCGGGAGCGGTCGTCGCGTTCGTCGGATCGGCCGCGCTGTTCACCCGCCTGGGACAGGAGTTTGTCCCGACGCTCGACGAAAAGGACCTGGCGATGCACGCCATGCGCATCCCGTCGACGTCGATCTCGCAGTCCCAGTCCATGCAGTTCGACGTCGAGCGTGCCGTCGCGGGCATCCCCGAGGTGGCGTTCGTCTATTCCAAGACGGGCACCGCGGAGATGGCGACCGATCCCATGCCCCCCAACGTGTCGGACACCTTCATCATCTTCAAGGACACGAGCCAGTGGCGCAGCGAGGCCGAGCTCGACCGGCTCATCGCCGAGAAGACCGAGGAGATGGAGCGCTTGGGCTCGCACGGGGGGCATGACGAGCATGGGCACGGAGAGGAGGGGGGTGGTCACGCCCACGAAGGCCCCAAGATCGAGGGCCACAAAGGCAAGCTCATCAAGCTCATCGAGCTGACCGTGGCCGCCGTCCCCGGCAACAACTACGAGTTCACCCAGCCGATCCAGATGCGGTTCAACGAGCTCATCTCCGGCGTGCGCGGCGATGTCGCGGTCAAGGTCTACGGCGACGACTTCGAGTCGATGACCAGGACCGCGCAGCAGGTGCTGTCGGCGATCCAGTTGGTCCCCGGCGCGGCCGACGCCAAGATGGAGCAGGTCGAGGGGCTCCCGGTCATGACCGTGGACATCGACCGCGCGGCCATCGCCCGGTACGGGCTCAACATCCACGACATCCAGCAGGTCGTCGCCGCGGCGATGGGCGGGGCCGAGGCGGGGCTGGTGTTCGAGGGGGACCGCCGGTTTGATCTGGTCGTGCGGCTGCCCGAAGAGATCCGCAGCCGGATCGACGCGCTGGAGCGCCTGCCGATCCCGCTCCCCGGCGTTGAAGAACACGGGGTCGTCGGTGCGCTCGCCAGCGCCGCTGACACCGGAGGGCTGGCGGGACTGGTCCAGACCCGGGAGATGGGCTTCATCCCGCTGGGGGATGTGGCCCGAGTCGATGTCGCCGAGGGCCGCAACCAGGTCAGCCGCGAGAACGGCAAGCGGCGCATCGTGGTGCAGTGCAACGTGCGCGGTCGCGACCTGGGCTCGTTCGTGCGCGACGCCGAGAAAGCCGTCGGGTCGATCTCGCTTCCCGCCGGGCAGTGGCTGGTCTGGGGCGGGCAGTACGAGAACCTCGTCGCCGCCAAGGAGCGGCTCACGATCGTGGTCCCGATCTGCTTCGGGCTGATTTTCCTGCTGCTCTTCTCGACCTTCAAGAGCGTCAAGTACGCGCTTCTGGTGTTCAGCGCGGTGCCGCTGGGCCTCACGGGAGGGATCATCTCGCTCTGGCTGCGCGGCATGCCTTTCTCGATCTCCGCCGCGGTCGGATTCATCGCGCTCTCCGGCGTCGCCGTGCTCAACGGCCTGGTGATGGTCTCGTTCATCAACCAGTTGCGGCGCGAAGGGCTCGCCCGCGACGAGGCGATCATCCGCGGGTCGCTCGTGCGGCTTCGTCCCGTGCTCATGACGGCGCTGGTCGCCTCGCTCGGTTTCGTACCGATGGCCATCGCCACGGGTACCGGCGCCGAAGTGCAGCGCCCACTGGCAACGGTTGTCATCGGCGGCCTGATCTCCAGCACGCTGCTGACGCTGGTTGTGCTCCCCGCGCTGTATCGCATCTTCACCGGCTGGGATCCCAGCGGCCGACCGGTGCCGCTTCCGCAGGAGTGGGAGAAGCCTGAAGCAGGTCCGTTGGAAGTGACCCCCGCCGAAGCCGCGCCCCTTTCGGCCGGTCCGGTCACGAACGCGGGATCGGTTCCCGCGCCTGTTGTTACGCCCCCCCCGCCGCCCGCTCCTCCCGCGCCGGGAGGCGCCCCATGAAACCCCCCGCGACACACGCAGGCCGTCGGCGTGCGCGCCTTCGAGATGATCGTCACGTGTTCTCTCATCACCTTTTTGTCCGAGGAGTCCTGTCATGAACAGTCCGAACCGCAAGAGTCTCTTCGTCGGCGTTGCATCGGGCGTGGTCCTCACCGCGTTCGCGGCCATCCTGATGGGCCAGGGAGCGTCTCAGCCGGTCCGAAGCGAGACGCAGTACTTCGTCACCGCCGATGGCGAAGGTGCGCACCTCTGGGTGCGCGAGGGCACAAGTCTCCGCGTACTCGGGCACGGCGAGTGCAAGGAGTGCAAGGCCAAGGGTCACGATGACCACGACCACAAGGACGGCGACGGGCACGACCATGGAAAGGAAGCGCCCAGGAAGTAAGCCGTCGCTCGACGCGCGCGGCCGCGCACGAGTGCCCGAGGCGCATTCGGGCCGGCCCGGAAGCTCGGCGCGTGACATGACCGATGCCCGGCACGTGCCACCGAAGTCGGCTTACAGCGCACTTGCGGGCATCGACCATGAGGCAGGCAGGGTGGCACAGCAGTCCGGAACGTGCCACAGAAGTCGGCTTGGCGACTTCTGTGCTCCGCGATGCCCAGCAGCGTCACGGCGTCAGACGGCCTCCGGGGCTGTGCGCCGTCAAAGTCGGTCCCCTGCTGTACACACACAAGTCGCTGAGCCGACTTGTGTGCCACGCACCCGGCACGTGCCACCGAAGTCGGCTTGGCGACTTCGTCGCGCGCATGCCCTCGACGGCTGAGCGGCACACAAGTCCAACCACGTGGCAGCGTGGCACAGCAGTCCGGGACGTGGCAGGGTGGCACAGCAGTCCGGAACGTGCCACAGAAGTCGGCTTGGCGACTTCTGAGCTCCGCGATGCCCCGAAGAGTCACGGTGTCAGACGGCCTCCGGGGCTGTGCGCCGTCAAAGCCGGTCCCCTGCTATACACACAAGTCGCTGAGCCGACTTATGTGCCACGCTCCCGTGCCCGACACGCTGGACGAGTTGGCGGACTGGATCGACGAGATTCCCGCCTGCGCGGGCGTGGGGCCGGTGCTCCGGCTGAAGTGCCGAGAGCACAAGCGGGGCTGACCTACTGCGCGGGAGGTGGAAGCGCAGGCGGGTTCGGCCTTTCGCCTTCCCCTTCGATCAACGTAGGCGGTGGGTCTGGGTTTGGAGCATCGAACAACCCCGGCCCACCTTCTCCGCGATCAGCGGGACGGAATCCGAAGATTTGGGCTACAGACCACACGCGAGAGCGCTTGTCGATCAAAGCGTCAACGTCAATCAGTAGATTCTGATCCTGCCAGTGCATTGCGTCACGGTACTGTCTGGGCAACAGCCTGACCCGAAGTTGCCGCCAACTCAGACCGAACTTCACTTCCAGCGTGACTTCGTGGCTTTGTTCGTGCTCAGACGTGGGTCTGTCTTTGTGTAGGTCTGTGATATGCCCACGAAGAAGTTCGCGCTCAAACTCTTCCGCTTTCTTCAAGCGATCCCGCACGCGCTGGGCACGGCTGAAGATGAACGGGCCAAGATCAAGAGACGCCACCTCTTCAATCGACGGTACAACCGGGGCAACAAGGCCCGGTGTTTCGTCCGTGAGTGGCGAGTATCGCATCCGAACTTCAGTGGTCGCGCCGAGCGTGACGCGGGGACGAAGCCGTTCAACAGCACTTGCCACGTTACGGTTCAGTGTTGGGGGCAGAGGTTCGGATGGGTCTTCGGACTTCTCGCCTGCCAAGAACACAAGGTTCTCAACCACTGCGCGCGTCGTGACTCTTCCGAACGGCTCGCCAAGATCATCCCGCACCCCGATTGGGTTGGTTGGGCAGAAAACCTTCAGCACGAAACTGCCATACTCAGTCTGGCCGAATCTGCACTGTTCCGCGAATGCCTTCGCCGATTCGGATACGTTGCGGTAGTCCGTCCGCTGGCTGGACACACCGGCAGCCGTGTATTGGAGCAAGTCGAAGAGGGCGTGCATCGCTTCGTGGGTGTAGTTCAGCCGAAGGTGTCCCCAAGCCGTCTCAGGTGTTTCGATTCGATAGCGGAAGATGTCGGAATCGGGGAGCACTATCGACCCTACCACATCGTCAAGGGTGGTGGTGGCGGTGGTGAACAACTCCGCCAGTTCGTGCAACCTGCGGGCGTAGTCTCTGTCGTCTTGCTTCAACGGCAGCAGCAGTACGTCGCCCGTGGTGCCTGCGAACACGTCTACCACGCCAGCCTTGCCGCCAGTGCGCTTGTACCCACGCTTCGAGAGGAACCTCGCAACCGAAGGCGGGTCCACGCGCCTCAGAACCGCCTCAATGTCAGAGAGGTTCATCACATGGCACCTCCCAACTGCCGGGCGACTTCGCAGGCTTCCCGATACAGCCGGAGTAGCGACGCTGCGGATAGATGGTTCGTGGCAGGTACCCGGATTGTTCGTGAACCGCGGCGCTTCCCGTCGGCACGCGCCCGTAGTTCAGGCAGACCCTTCAGGCTGACGAAGTATGCTCGATTCCTGAACTCCGCGCACTCCGGCTTCGACACGATCCAGTGCGCCCGAGAGTGCGGCAGTGTGTAGAGCACCAAGTAGATGGGCCATATGCGGTCGTTATCGCGGAGCCGGTCGTAGGTGGCCGCGTCAACCCGGAAGTCAATCGACCCGTCGGCCACCTCCCAGTTTTCCGTAGACTTCAGTTGGAAACTGATGTAGAGATTCGGGAAGCGGAGATTCCCAAACATGGACCTGTCCGAACCGACTTCAATGTCGATCCCCGAATCCCAGCGCGGGCGCTTCGTGTTCAGACCTGCCTGAGCCGCCACCGCTTCGAGATAGGCCACGCTGACCCACTCTTTCGCGGTTGGCTCCGGGATGGCCTTGAGCGCTTCGATAGGCGTCTCCGGTGTTTGGAGCACGGATGGTATAGGATTCCAGCGGGGCCAACAGGCAAGGTGGCACAGAAGTCCGGAACGTGCCACAGAAGTCGGCTTGGGCAGGGTGGCACAGAAGTCCGGAACGTGCCACAGAAGTCGGCTTGGGCAGGGTGGCACAGAAGTCCGGAACGTGCCACAGAAGTCGGCTTGGCGACTTCTGTGCTCCGCGATGCCCAGCAGCGTCACGGCGTCAGACGGCCTCCGGGGCTGTGCGCCGTCAAAGCCGGTCCCCTGCTGTACACACACAAGTCGCTGAGCCGACTTGTGTGCCACGCTCCCGGCGTACCCGCCGCGGCTACACCGACAAAGCCCTCAGCGAGCGGCTGGCCCGCCAACTCGAGGACGCGGCCCGGGCTCGGCGCGAAGGGACGATCGACGCGGCCGCCGAGCGCATGGCCGACCATCTGCGTCGCCCGTTGGCCGACCACGTCGCGGACTACCGCGTCTACCTGGCAGCCAAGGGCAGCACGGAGGAGCACGTTGACCTGACCGAAGCCCGCATCCAGCAGGCGGGCAAGACCGCTGGCTGGAAGACCATCGCGGACATCGACGCCGCGACGCTCAGCCTGCACGTCGAGCGCTTGCGGGCCGGTGGCCGAGGCCCAGCGACGATCAATCACCACCTCCGCGCGGTGAAGGGATTCACCCGCTGGCTCATGACGAACCACCGCCTCGCCCGCGACCCGCTGGTCGGGGTGAAGATGCTCAACGTCAGCACCGACCGGCGGCGCGAACGGCGGGCGCTCGACGACAATGAACTGGCCCGGCTGCTCGCCGTCGCGGGCGCGAACGAGTCGGTGACCATCACGAAGCGGTACAAGCGAAAGGTCGGCCCGAAGAAGGGCGAGATTCGGCTCGGCACTCGGACCTTCACCATCCCGCGCCGCGACGCGCTCTACCTCATGGCGGCATCGACCGGCTTCCGCGTTGGCGAGATCAAGTCGCTGACCACCCGGTCATTCGACCTCGACGCCGACCCGCCGACAGTGACGGTTGAGGCGTCGTACTCGAAGCGCCGCCGGCGCGACGTGCAGCCAAGGCGTCGCGGACCAGCCGTCCGCACCATCAACCAAGACACGGCCCCAATCGGGGCGTGGACATGAGCGTCCACGCCCCGCAGGACCGCGGCATCATCGAGACGGGAAACACCCGTCACGGCTTTCCTCCCGGCCTTGTGCCCGGCACCACCCGTAGCACGCCGACGCCCGAACCACTGCCTTGCAGTTCCGGCGCGGGGTAAGAACACCCCGTGTGTACTTGCCGCACTCTCCCGATCCGGCCCGTTTCAATCACCCAGTTGACCCCGCCTGCGCGGGTCTGGGCACCGGGAACCACCCCGGCGGGACCGGACCATCCCGAGTTCGCCACAAACGTGTGCCTGCTGCTGAAGTCGCTAGGGCCAGTTACGGCCCGTGTCGTGTGACGCCCGTCCATCCTTCCGGATGGAACGGTGTTTGCGCCGCCTGGGGCGGCGATTTCCCGGGGCAGAAACCAGAAGCTCCCCGGTACCCGTCGTCACGCAATGTTCGCGGTTCGGCTCCGTCTTCAGCAGGCCTTACCGGCAAGCCCTTTCGGGCCGCTGTGTGGTTGAGCTTTTCGTCGTCGCGGTGTTTGGCCGCGCCGCCGGGGACCGTCTCGTCCCCGGGTGCTCGCGTCTCCGCGATGCACACTCCCCACGCCGGCCAAGGTTGTACGGGCTGCCGCTTGCGCGGCGTTGCGCCCGAGCCCCCCTGGGTGGATTCGCACCACTTCGTTCGTGACCGCCTGATCATGAGCATCAGGTTTGCCCTCGTCGCCCGGCTTCGGCGTGGAACACTCTGTCACGGAATGTTCCACGAAGCGGTCGATCGGAGATCATGAAGTATCGAGTAGAACGCTGGGATTGTCCCTGTGGTTGCAGGGGTTTGGAACCGCAGCGAGCCCTCGTCGAACCGGACGAGCCAGTCTCCTGGCATCCGGCTCTACGGGTCAGAGACCATGCGCGGGTGGTCAATCCGCCTCCGCTTGCCCGGTTGGTGGCCGGGTTCGCGGCGGCTCTGCCCGTCTCGATGATGCCGGTGCGTCGTTTGCGCGTTGCCGACAGACGCGGAGTTACCTCCGCGATGCCGCGGTTGTACCAGAACGCTGTTCGGCTGTCATGGCCAGCGACGCTTGTGCAGCGCGGCGAGAATGGCGTCGGCCATCCGCCGCTCGAACTCGGCCCGATTGGCGTCGTGCTGCTCGCCATTGGCTGGGAGCCGCCATGGCCCGGAAGAGGCCACTTCGACCTCGACGGCGCTCAGGGCCGGCTCGACCGCGGTGATCATCGCCCGGAGCATGTGCGAGGCACTCAATCGCGTGCGAGTGGCCGCACGCAGCCTTTCAACGAGGACATCCAGCACTTCGGCCGTGTGTTCGGTGAGAACAACCTCGCGTTTGACGGGGTGAGCGCGACGTCGGGGCTGCGTTACCTCGTCCTTCCCTGGCTTGGGATCCCGGTCCGGGGCGTGGCGTGGTTCAACCGCACCAGAAACAGCCGAGGCATCGAGCAACCGGGCGACGGCGCTGCTTGTTGGGGGTGTAGCGAGAGGCTTAGGCATGTTGTCCGTGCGCCTCCAGAAGATCATCGGCCATGGCAAGGAGCGCCGGCGTGTTCCATCCCGGCGGTTCGCCGAGTGTCCCACCGAGGAACTGATCCCGGTGGAGGGTCCGGTGCTCCACCTCGTCAGCGAGGCGTTTGAACTGCCGGGCCACAAGCAGTCGTTCACTGTGTTCGTTCTCAAACACCGTCTTGCCCAGCCCCGACATGGTCGGAATCACGACAGCCTGGCTCACGGCCGTGCGGAATCGACGTCCGGGCATGAGCGATTGCACGAGGTCATCGAGCTGGACACGGAGCTTCCTCGTCCGGCCATCGACATTCGTGAAAACGACCCCGAGCACTTCGAGCTCGGGATTGCGGCGCGCCCGCACGTCTGCGATGTCGCGGCAGGCTTCGCTCAGTCCCGCCAGTGCCAGCGGGTGCGGGAATGCGGCGAGCAGGAACCACTCCGCCGCGGAGTACGCGGCCACCGTCGTGACGGCTCCGGCTGACGGGGGCGTATCGATGATGATGAAGTCGTACAGGTGTCGAGCCGCCGCGAGCGCTCGGTCCAGCACCCGCGTCCGGTCCACGAACTTGGACAGCATGGAATCGAGTTCGGCGAGTTGCGGGCGTGCCGGCAGAAGGTGCAGCCGTTCCGGCAATCCCTCGGTCACTACCAGGGCCTCCAATGGCTCTTCCGTGGTCAGCAGTTCGAGTGCCCCGGCGTACGAGTTCTGATGCACTCCGAGGTGCTTGGTCGCGCCTGCGGAGGGGTCCAGGTCCATGAGCAGACAGGTGTGTCCGCGCATGCTCAGGGCCGTCGCTAAGTGGACGGCGGTCGTTGTCTTGCCAACGCCGCCTTTCTGATTGCCGACAGCGATGCAGATGCCCTTTTTCAGTCGTGATTCCATAGTCCTCCATGTGGTTGGGGCGAGCAGACCCGTCCGATGGCCGGGCAGCCCGCTGTCCTTCTCTGTACCACGTGGTTGAACCGGGCGCAAGGCCGCTGCGCAGTGAAGCTGATTGCCTGTTGTCGGGACAACGTCCGTTGCGGTACGGTGGGGCCGAAAGGCGAGACGCCCGCGAAGGAACGGGCGTCCAACCTCTTTGACTGAATGAAGGGATGGAGCCGGTCGGCATGACCGGCGCCAGTGTCGAACCGACCAGCACGCGGATTGGTCGAGCACCGGATCACCCTCCCGCCACGGGGGCGGAAAGATCCGGCAGACCATCCGTGAGTAGCGCAGTTCCCGGGGACCTGTCAAGAGTCTCTGCAACTCATGCGCGTGTTGCGATTCGGCTCCAGCGATCGGCGGCTGTCCCGCACGACCGAACAGGTAAGCCAACATGAACAACGCACCCAGGCCGCACACCGCGGGCCGCGTCATCACCGGCAAGCCCGATGGCGGGTTTGTCTTCGTACCCGCCGCCACTCTGCTCGCGCTGTGGCGCGGCTATCGGCACGGGCAGATGGAACTGCTCGACGTTCGCGTCGGACTCGCGGCCATCGAGGTCGTCACCTGTGTGTCGATGGGCCACACCGGTTCGAGCGCGTCCTCCCGTCGGCGCATGCTCCAGCGGCTCACCGGCAGCACGGACCTACGACGAATCAACGCATCGCTCAGGCGGCTTGAATCCGCCGGACTTCCCGCGGGCAGGCTCTCGTCGCGACGACCGGACATCGACTCGCTGGTCGCCATGTTGGACCCGTGCACACGCGCCTTAGTCCAGAATCACCGACGCCGGGTCCCGGTCCCGCGACGCATACTCCGGTTTCTTGCCAACTGCGCACGTCCCGCGGTGCTGGCGATTGCCTTCGCCCACCTGCTCCGCGGCATGTACTACCGCTCGGGGGCGTGCGTGGCCGGCGGCACGTGCAAGGCATCGTGGATTGCCGACACGTTCGGGCTCGACCTCCGGACGGTGAAAGCGGCGAGGGCAGAACTCACCAGATCCGGCTGGCTTCAACCACAGCCCACGCCCCAGCTCCTCATGAACCGGTTTGGCCCCAGGTTCCTGCTCGACATGCACTGGCGCGCGTCATCCCCATGCACGTGCTCAAGGAGTACATGGGACACGCCAAGATCACGACCACGCAGGAGTACTACCTGGCGGCCGAGACGCAGGATGGCGACCGTGCACGCGAGGCGTTGGAGGCGATGACACGCGACGAAGCCGGAGCTCCGAGTTCAGGACGCATGTCGGACGCATGTGGGCCAAAAACGACCAAAACCACGTCAACCGACACCGCCTCAAAAAGCAATAAGCCTCGGGTTCACCGAGGCTTACGCAAGCGAGGCGGACGGGACTCGAACCCGCAACCACCGGATCGACAGTCAACGAGGGAAATCGCACAACCATCGGGAAAACGCGGACTTGCGCGACATCCCGCCAGCCCCAGCAGCGCCGATCGCAGCGCCGGGGGCCGAATCCCCCCTGCCGCCCGACCTGGCCGCCGTTGTCGTGGCATGGCCGGCGCTCCCGCCCGCCGTCCGCGCCGGCATCGCGGCGATGGTGCAGGCGTCCGCTCCCGGGCGCTGAACGCGCCGGTTCGCCACGCCCGGGCCACCGGCACGGCCGTCCACAGTCCGCCATGTTCGCCAGAGTCGGCCAACGCCGGAACCCTGGCGGAATGTGGCGAAGTTGGCGGAGTCTGGCCCACCGCGGGCACGCCCCTGGCGTAGGTACTTGGAAAACCACCGTCGGCAACCACGCCCGCGGGAACAGCCGCGCTTGGCGACAGAGTTTGTTTTGCATGTCCGAGCGCAATCCCTGGATCAACACACGCCGCGATCAGGAGCCGTGGTCGGAGGTCTGCGCGGCGACGGTGGCGGCGTGAGCGGTGCTGGCTCACTCGAGTAATATCCGGCTGTGAGCACAACGCCCACAGTTCGGGATTGGAGGCCCCCTGAGGGTATGGCGGGGGACTGCCCCTACCTTAACATCTCTCAGGAGAGCCTCCATGCGTGCTCCCTGCTCGCTAAGAAGATCCCGTCGCAGTCGCCGATGCCGCAGCGCTGGCTCCATCCCGACCACATCCTCTGGAAGATCGGCGACTGGGAGGTCCGCCGTCCTCTGAAAGAAGCGCTGTTGGACGTGCTCTCGGATCATCTGAAGTACACCTTTGGCAAGCCGTGGGCTAACGCGCAATATGCGCTCCCGGTCGAAGACCGGCATGCCGTCATGCGATGGTGGTTCGGCGTCTGCGACGCGTCGAAGAAGGCGGCACCTCCGAATCATGTTCGCGGACAGATTTTCCCCGTGCCTCGTACGGGCGATGTTACCGAGTTCGGATGGCTTGCTGACGACCTGTACCGGCTGCGGCTCGCCGGGGCACTTGATCCCACAGTCCTGGACCGGCTCCGGTCGCACGATCAGTTCCAGGGCGCACGCTACGAATTCGCCATCGCCGCCTCGTTGGTCCGCTGCGGCTTCGGGATCAAGTGGATACACGGGACCGACAAGCACTGCGAGTTCGAGGCCACGCAAGCACTCACCAATGAGACGATCGCCGTCGAGGTCAAGAGCCGGCACGTGCGCGGGACGCTGAACCAGCCTGGCGAGATGCCCAAGCCCGAGGAAATGCGCTTCGTCGCACACCGCTACTACAACGAGGCGCTTCGGCAGTGCCCGACGGACAAGCCGTCCGCGATCTTTATCGACCTCAACCTTCCGCCGCAGGCGGGCGCAGGCGACCACGGCATTCCGTGGTGGTCGGAGATGCAGCGGATGTTCGACAGCTTGCCGCAACCAAGCCCAACCGAACCCGCGGTAGAGACATGCTTGGTGCTCACCAATTTCGCCGCGCACTACGCTGGCAGCGAACAGGCGCCGCCACGGCGTTATGTGTTTTGGTTTCCGCAGTATGTGCGGCACCCGCTCAAGAACGTGAACACGTTCATCGCCCTCATCCGCGGCATCGAGACGTATGGGCAGATCCCCATGATCGAGTGAGAATGGGTGGGAGGGAGTCGCGCCGCCGTCGGCAGCCATCAGCCCGGGCACCCGCCGTCAACGAGAACCACACCGAGTCGTTGTACCATGCTGCCATGAGTGGCCTCGCGAACGACCACACCGTTGACCCCGCCGCGATCGCGGACCTGATTGAGCAGGCCAAGCGCCTCGCCAAGGAGTACCGCAAACGAACGGGGAGGCCGCTTGGAATCACGGGCGAAGTCGCCGAGTACGAAGCGTGCCGGTTGCTCGGTCTGTGCCTCGCGCCGGTTCGTCAACAAGGCTACGACGCCGTGAGAACGACCCCCAATGGCACGCGCCGGGTGCAGGTCAAGGGGCGCGTCTTGCTTCCCGGCGCGAAGCCCGGGCAGCGGCTCAGCAAGATCAACCTGAAGCACGACTGGGATGCGGCGATCGTCGTGGTACTGGACGAGGACTTTGAGCCCACCATCATCTATGAGGCGGAGCGGGACGCGATCGTGGCAGCCCTTGTCGCGCCGGGCTCCAAGTCGCGCAATGAGCGCGGGCAACTGGGTTTGTCCAAGTTCAAATCGATCGCGCGAGTGGTGTGGAAGCGACCATGATCCGCCGATGCCGCGGGCTACCGCTCCCCGGCAGCCCCCCAGACATCGCAGGCATGCGGACTCGACATCGCGGTGCGGGTCGAGCGCGGGGAGTGGAGCCGTGGTCGGAGGTGTGCGCGGCGACGGTGGCGGCGCAAGACAGGTCGCGCAATTACTTGCCGCGTGGGACGAGCGAGCCTCTCCCGACATGGGTGTGCCCTTCCATCTCACCGACGTACACGAGTTCAGCGATGTCGGACAAAGGACCAAGGCACAGATTGAGAACCGGTAGAGTGGATGCAGGAGACGGGAAAACCTCGATGACGATCCGGTACTCCTGCTGATAGGCGTAGCGGAGGGGCTTCGACCAAGGAACAGGCAGCCGGTCGTTTGGTGGCTTTGGGGGCAGGTGAGGATCGAAGTACCGCACGCCCTTCCATTCAACTTCGATGGCACCCACCGATGGGATGGCTCCGAGAATATGCTGCGAAGCCGCCCAGCCAAGCCGCTGTGCGAAAGCACGCACGTCGCGGACGATCACGCACGCATCCGCGTGATCAAAGTCGATGAATAGGCGTGGCTCCAGCGCGCCGGACCCGCACCATACGAAGTAGTCCCAGCTCTCTACACGCGTAGTGATGTTGCCGAGAACGGGCGATTCAGGTCCGTTGGGTACTGACGTCCCGTCGGCTCGCTGCACAACACGGATTTTGGTGCCGAAAGGGTGTTGGTGCGTAGTTCGGACCCGCTCGTCATCGTGCCTGTGCGGGCCAAGGGAGGTGTCCTTGTAGAATGAGGCGGGGCAGAGTCGGATCTGCCCATGCTCGAGCATGGGACGCAGGAACTCGAGCTTTCCGTACTTGACTACCGCGCCCTCCGGCAGCGTCGGCAGGATGTGCTGCCAGCCGGGCTTGCCGCTGCGTGCCAGTTTGCCGCGTTTGGGCCAAATGACGTCCGGCAGTTGATGCTCCCGCATCACGTCGTATGGAAGTCCTTGGCCTCGCAACGAGTACTCTTCGAGAACGTGAGTGAACCGAATCCACCACGCTTCGCCCACCGGATCGACCTTGTGAAAGCCGAGCTTTGCTTCGGGCGTGATGTTGACCATGTTGTTCATCACGTCCCGGAGACGTTGAACGAGGTCGGCGGCCGACAGGTGCTCCAAATACCTCCGCTCCCTGTAGATGGCTCTCCACCACTCATGCCGCTGCATGGAGGATTCTACGTGAAGGCGCTCCATTGTCCATGCCGGCGGTCGTCGCCCCCCGGCACCCCCGCAGCGCGCAGTACAATCGACCTCATGTACGACGACGAAACCGACGACGAGGAACTTGACGACGAGGCCGACGACGAAGAGGAGTTGGTCCCCTCGGATGTCTTCGTGAGCATGGCCTTCGGACGCGAGGGAAGCGAAGAAGCATGGAAGGTAATCCGCAAGGCCTGCAAGGAGTTCGACCTGACGGCACGGCGAGCGCACCAGAGTCAGTTTGCCGGTTCGCCGGGCATTGATGAGGCCATTGAGGCGCTTGTGGACCACTGCGACTTCGCCGTGATCGACCTGACGCACGAGCGGCCCAGTGTCGCCCACGAGATTGGCCTGTGCGACCGCGAGTTTGATCGGTCGCTCATCCTTCTCATCGCGAAGAAGGACACGCCCAGGTTCGGCAACATCCAGAGTCGGATGGTCAACTACTACGACGACCTTGACCACCTCCGGCGCATCATGACCCGCCAGTTGAAGTTGATGTGCGAGGCTTGGGATCAGATGCCCGACGACGACGAGGACGACGACGAAGAGGATAATTAGCAGGCCTGCAGGGACCGCGACCTTCCGGCACGACGAACCAGAAGGGTGGCAAAAAGAAGAAACGCCCCGCGTTCATACGCGGGGCGTCTGAGGGTCATCGCTGCTATCGAGCGTGCGTCACGCTTCCGCGCGCTTGTGCAAGGTCAAGGCAACCTTGTCGTAGCACTGCTCGTAGATCGAGGCGTTGCGCGCCATCTCGTCGGGCTTCACCTTGTTGTCCCGGTATTCCTGCACGCACACGCGCACAAGGTTGTCGATCACCTCGGGCAGGAGCGTTTCGAGCGGGACGCGCCACTGGAAGGTGCCCTTAGCGAGGTCCCATTTCACGTTCGCGCGGAACGCCGCGAGCATGACCATGAGCCAGCCGTTGGGAATCTTGTAGTCCATGCTCTCGTTGATGAAGTAGAGCGGCGTGTTACGGTGCTTATCGCTCCCCGCACGGGCCTTCCCGCCGTCGCTCATGCGACCCAACTCGAACCGCATGTTCTTCGCGGCCGCAGGGGTCGCCTTCGCGATCTGGTCCATCAGCGAGAGGATTTCGTGCGTGTGAGGCACGATCAGGCCGATGGGCGACGGCTTCTTGTTGTAGTCCTCCTCGAACATGCCCACCATCTTCTTCTGCTGGCGGTACAGGTTGTTGGGGTGGCGCCGGTCGTCGAAGCGCTCGCAGTTGAAGAACATGAGCGAGCGCACGATCTCCGTGATGTAGTACTCGCCATTCTCGCCCTGGTGGTAGGCGATTTGGTCGGCGCCGGGCTGGCCCTCCATCTTCTCGCGGATGGAGTCGTACAGCCCGCGCAGGTTCTGAAGGCTCGGGTCGTCCACCTGCTTGGAGCGGTTCAGCCCTTCCGCCATGACCGGCACCTTGTCGGGATCGATTCCCTCGAAGATGTGCAGGCGGACGAACGCCTCTTCCAGCGTCTTCGGATCATCGGCGGTCTCGGCGTACTCACGGATCGCCGAGTAGGTGTGGCCGCCGTTGCAGAGCCCATGCGCCATGGGATCGCTCATCTTCAACCGCAGGCGACCGCCGTCCCTGATCCTGTCGTACTCGCCGATCTCCTCGACGAGCAGGTACAGACCCTGATTCTTGATCGCAAAGTCGCCCGGCGAACCCTGCAAGGTCTCGCGGATACCGCGCACGACATGCCCCGTCAAGACTTCCTTGGCGTTGCGGTTGGGCACGCGGGGGTTGACCTTGAGCCAGTCGTCGAGCAGAAGATGCTTGACGAGTTCGGCGGCGCTCAAGAACGCCGACCCCACCTTCGCGCCGGGCACACCGGGCAACGGTTGGGACTTGAAATCGGTCACATGAAGAAGGAGTTCGACGGGGCGAGCGCCCGTCACGGGAGCGGAAACGGCCATAGTGGCCTCCTGAATGTGCGCGGGCGGCGGCATTGCCACGACCCGACTTTCCCGGCGACCCAGACCTAGCGGTCCATGAGGGCAGCCGTGGTGAAGGGTTTCCACGTCGGCAAGGGAAGTCAAGCCACGAATGCCGGGGCTGCCGCCCCTCAGTGCCCCGCCGGTCGGGGCTCCGAGGAAGCCCGTGCCGACGGACCCGAGCGCGGCGTGTTCTCGCCCGACGACCCGCCCTTCGCCACGCACCGACATCCGCGCCGCCAGCGACGGCAGAATGGCCGTCTACATGCTTCCCAGCGTCAACAGCGCTCCGACAAGGGGCCGAGGTCCGAGGCCACGACGCGACTGTGGCGGCTTTGGCAGCATTCGAGATTTGTCGGCGACGCAACAATGGCCCAATGCCGTCCGCCCCGTTCAACATCAAGCGCCAGTTCCAAAGGCTGGGAGAGCTGCTTCGCCCGATCGATGTCCAGAGCGCGATGCTCATGTGCAATCATGTCCTGGCGGCGTGGCGTGGCGAGGAAAGCGATCCCGTCATCCGCAACCTCGTGAGCGCGTGTCGTCTCCCCCCAGCTCCCTTCCTGGTCCACCTCGCCGCACGGCAATGCCTCTTGCAGAGCCTCGGCCCGAGTAATCGCGCGATGGGGACCGAGGATTTCAAGCTGCTATTCGGCCTGCTTTGGGAGATCATCGATCACGATCCCGCGATGGAAGATCCAGGCTGGGCGCAGTCCGACCCCACAGGTTGGGCGATCCGATATCTGGGCCTTCAACAGAGGCCCATTGACATCCTCCTGCAGACCTATGGCTTGGCCGTTGCGCTCTTCACCGACCAAATGCCCAAAGGTGCGGATGAGTCCGTTGACATCCCTGCCAGAGTGCGGGAACTCTTACGGATGAACCCCGAAGTGTTCATGCGAGCGGGCTTCGTCGCCGGTGCCCTTCGCATGGCCCACAGTGGACGAGTCAAACTCGCGGGCACGATCACGACCGACTTGATCGCAAACCGCCCGTCAGAGGTCGGTGCCGGCGTCACGGAACACTGGAGCCGCTTCCTCGAGCTTGCATCCATCAGCCATGCCGATTTCAAGCAGAGGGCCCGAGACGCGAGCTCATCCGCCGGCGACTCTCGTTACGAGCTGTACCGTTTCAACCTCCTGCGGCGGTACCCGATGATCGACGTTGGGGGCGCGAGGTTCGTCGCGCCGGACCCGCACCTGGTCATAGCGCGTACGACCCTCAGCATGTACTACGACGCGCTTGAAGCGGATGGGGAGGCGTTCACGAGGCCGTTCGGGTTTCGCTTCGCATACCTCGTCGGCGACCTCGCCCGGAGCGCATGCGGCAACGGCCGAGTGTGGTCCGAATCGAATCTGGTCCCGTCGGTTCGCGCGTCCCCGCCGTCCAAGAATGCCGACCACGCAGTCCTCGGCGATGCAGCAACGGTGTTGATCGAGTGCAAGGCACTCCGGCCGAGCACGAAGCTCCTGATGATTGGAGAACCCGCCGACGCGGATGCGCTGGTCAATCGTGTCGCGGGCGCAGTGCGGCAACTGACGGAGCACGCCAACGCGATCGGCGCTGGGAAGTGGGCCGTGCATGGCTTGCCCGCTCGCCCGTGTCATGGAATTGTCGTCACCTACGGTTCCATTCCCTCGGGCAACGGCCTCCTCTTCCGTGGCAAAGTCCGCGACTGCCTTCTGAAGGAGGGCTGCGACCACCTGCCATATCAGCTCCTCTCGATCAGCGAATTCGATTCATTCCTTCGGCTTGTAGAACTCGGCAACGCGCCCGACGCCATCATGTTGACCTTTTCCCAGGGAAATGGGGAGAGTTTTCCGGGCGGGTACCAGGCCGCACTTCAAGAGGACGCGATCAGCGGCGCAACCCGAAAGCGCGGCGAGCAATTCCTCGCTTCACTGCCAGGCGAGCCCGGGCACGCTGAACGCTGATGCCTGGGGCCGACGCATGTGCGGCGCCGAGGTGACGGCTCACTCAGGCCCGCAGGTAGAATCCTGAATGTGCGCGGCCAAGCCCACTGACCTCTGGACGACGAACCTGCCGAAGGAGCGACTACACCCGCACTTTCGCTCGCTCGCGGCGAATCCAACTGATCGAGCGTGCTTTCAGCGATGGGCCGACGGCTACCCCGACGCGAACGGGAACATCGCGCACGAGCTTCAGACCAGGTTTTCCCCCGTGTTCTGGGAGATCTACCTCTACAGGATGTTCCTGAGTCTTGGGTTTACCGTGTCGCGCCCGAAGGATCGGCCGGACTTCGTGCTCGGGGCGCCGCAGGGGCCGATCGCCGCCGAGGCGAAAATCATCGATTCCAGCCCAGGGCAGGCCCCGGTATGGACGCCGATTCTTGAAGTGCCGCTCGACCGCGAAGCGTTCTACGAGCAGACGTGCGCAAAGTTCTCCGGCGCGCTCCACGGCAAGCTGAAGCACTACCGCACCTATGCAAACGAGCCCGCCGTCAAGGATCGGCCATTCTTGCTGTGCGTAAGCCCGTACGACACGCCGCATTTTGTCATGCAGGGCTTCGGGGCGATGACCCGTGTGCTGTACCAGTACTGTGATCCAATCGTGGCGCCCACTGCATCCGGCTATCTGGAGGAGGTCGGCCACCGCAGGGTCGAGTCGTTTCGGACCGCGAGCGGTACGACAGTGCCGTTCGGGTTCTTCCTTGATCCTGGCAACATAGAAGTCAGCGCGGTCTACTTCAATCCGCGGGCCACCACGAGCAAGTTCTTCGCTGATCCGCTGAGACTCGGACACGAAAAGGAGCGTGTGTTCGCGCAGTGGTACATGGTGTCGACGGGGACGCTGCACCTCCAAGAGGCTCACCCCACGAACTACAGGGAAACGCTGGCCGACGGTGGCTATCTGTTTCTGAACGCCCACGCCACTCACGCGATTGACCCGGAGCCGTTCTTCAAGCAAGGGACCGCGGTCTGCCAGTTTCAGGAGGCGTCACGCACGCTCGTGACGCGAACCCCCACGCCATTCCTGAAGACGCGCATCACCAACGGCGTGATCCCAGACGACTTTCCCGACGACCTTTTGGTGAAGGGCAAGCCCGCTCACGGAGCGGAGTAGGTGGATGCCGAGGCTGCGGGCCGCCGGCACCCCTGCCGGATCAGCAGAACAGCCCCGCCATTTCGTCACGCCGCACGCTCGCCGCCAGTTCCGGCCAGCGATCGACGAACGACGCCGCTGACACGCGGCCCAGTTCGCTCGGCTCGATCTTGTTTAGTCCACCACCGTAGACGCGCCCCTCGCCGCGAAGTTCATGGCCGGTGACTTTGGCCAGGAGTTCGTGGACTTCGGTGGCACGCGCCGGGTGCTTGCGCAGCATGTCCGCGAGGCCGTTCTGGGGGTAGAGCATGAGGTACAGGTTCGTGCCGATGGCCTGTGATCGGTTGTGGATGAAGCGGAAGGGTTGCTTTTGATCTGAGCCGCGGCCCATGTATGTGCAGAGGAACGGGCACGGCTCACGCTGCTCCTGCTTGTACCAAGGACTGCGCTTGCCGACGAGGTAGCCATCCCGGACGCCGAGGGCTGCGGCGGTTTGCAGGTATTCCCAAAGGGCCGGGTGGCGCTGTTCGACTAGATGCTCAGGGAGGTCGCAGTCGATCACGCAGAGTTGGCGGTCGATGAGCGGGTACCCACCTTCGTCCGCGTCGATGATGGTGTCTTTAAGATGGCGCGGGCTGGGGAGAACCGGCCGCAGGTACTTGGCGGGAAGGCGGCGGCGCTTCGCGTCGGCGCGGCCCATGATGAAGAACTTGTTGTCGCCCGTGGCAATGCCGCGCTGGACCCGGAAGAGATCGCCGAGCATCGGGCCGTTGCCGTCGCTGAGGGTGTGCCGGTCGTTCTTGGCGTGGCTCGGGTAGATCGTCCACTTGTGCGAGGCGCGCAGGCGATCCAGTGTGAGACGGTCGCTCGCGTGCGGCTTCCGCAGCGTGCCGCCGAACGTGAACTCGGGCTCGTGGCCCGGCGTCGGCGGTGCCTTCTTGAACACCAGGACGACCGACGACACAAGGGCGTCGCCGAACTGAACATCGTCGGGGTCGAAGCGGTGGGCGCGGATGAGCGTCACGCGATCGGTCAGATAGCGCTTGAGCGCGGCCCCGTAGTTGACGTCCATGAACTCCGAAGGGATCAGCCAGGCGGCGTGGCCGTCATCCTCCATCCACGCCGTGGCAAGCAGGAGGAAGTAGACGTACAGGCCCGCCAGCCCGTTGACCTCCACGCCGGTCATCTTGTACGCGAGGCGTTGCAGGCGCTCCTTGTCCTCGCGGTCCATGTGATGGTGGCGGACGTAAGGCGGGTTAGCGAGGATCAGGTTGGGCGCGGGTGGACACGAGCCGTTGGCGACGACGCGGGTGAAGTCACCGCGCACCACATCCAGCCCCGCATCGGCCCACAGCTCGCGGGCAGCGTCGGCGAAGGCGGGATCGAGCTCAACGCCGACAGCGCTCTCGATGCGCTTGGGACCAAAGGTCGCAAGCGCGGCGGAATAGAAACTGCCTGAACCAATGGACGGATCGGCGAAGCGGATGCCGCCGCGGCGCGGGCCGATGAGCGACTGAACGAAGCGTGCGATTTCGACGGCGAGAGCGTTGGGCGTTGCGAACTGGCCAAGGCGATTCCGCTCGGCTCCCGATTTAGTTGCGTCAATGGCTGCCTGAATGGCCTGGCGTTGCGTCTCGGTCGTGTTGTGGTGCTGCGCGATCATTCGGTTCACAGTCCCAGCTTGGCCATGTCGTCGATGCGATGCTCCCACACCCAGTCAATCCCTTCGGCGGCTTCGTAGCCCAAATAGTCGCTGCCGAAGTACCCGCAGAGGAACAGGACAAAGCACACTTCCTTACCGAAGGTGGCTTGTAGCTGGTGGATCTTGGTCGCTTCCTCTTTGCGCCGCTTGTTGGTGTTGGTGAAGTCGCCCGCCGACTTGGCCTCGATGAGAATCGGCAGGCGGTCCTTCCGTGGCTTCTTCGGTTGGATCACCACGTCGATGGGGATGTTCACCTTGACGCTGGTCCCAACGCCGAGACTCATGCGGAATGAATACGTCCCTGCTTCCATCTCCGTGAGCGGCTTCCCGGGCGCGTGGGATTGCTTCCGATAGCCCCGCTTGTCCAGCCATTCGCCCACCATCTTGAGTTGGCGCTGCTCCTGGGCGTTGCGGACGATCGGGTTGGCGACGGCACTGCACAGGCGATCGGCAACGATTGTCGATGCCCGGTCGCGCTCGTGGTCGGTCGGGTCTTTCTTCGCGTCAAGCCACGGAAAGATGTCTCGGTCCAAGAGCTTCGTCAGCACGCGGCAAACTTTGCCCAGGTTCTCGTCCAGCAGTTCCGCCTTCATGCGGGCCGCGAGCTTGCCCTCCTCCATGCTGCCGATGAGGGACTTGCTCGCGCTGGCAAGACCCACCAAGCGGTCCACCGCGAGCGGCGGCGCGGTGCACATGCGGAGCGTGGGGAGCGCGCTGGGGTTCGCTCGGAGCGTCGCCGCATCGAGGTTGCGGAGGTCGTGCGTGGCGATGAGCGCGGCCTTGACGTGCTCGGTCGTTTTGACGCGCGTCGAGCGGAACGCCTGCGGCGCGAACTCCATGAACCACTGATTGAACTGGTCAACGGACGCCGCGACATCGGCTTTCCAGAGGTGCGGTTTGTCGGCGTTGATTCGCTCAGGCGGCATACGGCCCTTTCGCTTCCTGCTCCGGGCTGTCGGCGTCCTCCGCTGGGCCATTGGCCAAGTATACGGGAGGCGTTCGGGTCTGTCCAACCCGGGTTTCGACGAGCCTTCCTCTGATTTCAACACTCAGCGTATCGCCGTGAGGCCAGGCCTGTTGTGCGCCGTCAACGATCGACGCTGCGGCCAGCCCCGTCAACGCGAGACGACAGTTGGATCAACCTCTCGATTCGCCAGAATTATCCAGATTCCGCGCGCAGAGATCAGCCCGATTGCATAATTGACCTCTAGATGACCACTCGCGTCTCGGCAATGACCGGAATCAGCACAAGCCGTCTCTTCGGGTCGTCACTTGGCTTGGAAACGGGCGAGACGTTCTGTGGGGACACGGCGCAACAAGTCGGCCGGTCCGGCAGAGGGGTACAGGTGCAGGCCGTGACAGAAGATGACCGATACGCCGGCACCGCGCGACAGTTTTCCGGCCGCGCGCAGATATAGGGAAGGCCAGGGAGCGCCGATTCCCTGAAAGTCCCGCCAAGTCTCGCCACTCCCGGGGAGAAATGCGTAGATGGGTACTGGGGTTCCAGACCTGACCACGCACCCAATCGAGCCAGCCACCGACCGATCCAGCAATCCAACCACCCAATGGCCCGCCGCGACGCACGGTGCGTCCGCGGCCCACGTCGTCTTGCGCCGCGGCGGCGCTCTGGGTGAGCACTCATGGATGAGATCAGGAATCGGATGGCGGACGTTGCCGTTGTCAGCGTCCGCGAGGTGGCCGAACTCTTGGGCGTCAACCCCCGAACCGTCTGGCGGATGGCGCAGACGGGAGAGATCCCCGCGCCGATCCGGCTCGGCGAGCGGATCGTCCGTTGGCGGCTCTCCGACCTCCGCGAGCACCTCGACCGCAAGGCCGCTGGCGCGAGCGGGGTGGGCCGATGAGCCAAGGCGGTGACAAGAACGCCGCGGGCGCTGCGGAGATGCCCGGCCCCGTGCTGCGGTGCCTCGCGGATGTGGAGCCGCGCGAGGTGCAATGGCTCTGGCCCGGGCGTGTGCCGCTGGGCCGCATCTCCCTCCTGGTAGGCCGGCCAGGGGAGGGGAAAAGCTTCCTGACGACGGATATGACGGCACGAGTCTCGACGGGCCGCACTTGGCCAGACGGCAGCCCGTGCCCGTGCGGGTCGGTAATCCTGGTTTCGGCCGAGGATGATCCGCACGACACCATCCGCCCGCGGCTCGATGCCCACGGTGCCGATGTTCGCCGCGTCCATCTGCTGGCCACCGTGCGCCGGCGCGGCGAGGGCGGTCGGCTCGTCGAGGCGATGTTCACCCTGGAAGACCTGCCGGCGCTTGCCGAGGCGCTGGAGCGGCAGCCGGCCTGCCGCCTGATCGTCATCGATCCCATCGGGAGCTTCATCGGCGGCGGGACTGACTCTCACCGGGACAACGAGGTTCGCGCTGTGCTCGCCCCTGTGGCGCAGTTGGCGGAGCGGTACGGCCCGGCGGTGCTGATCGTGGCACACCGGCGCAAGAGCGCGGGCACCATCGCTGACGATCTGGCCATCGGCAGCAGGGCGTTTACGGGCATCGCCCGGGCCGTCTGGCATCTCACGCGCGACACCGACGACAAGCGGCGGAGGCTCCTGCTGAGCGGCAAGAACAACCTCGCGCCCGAAGGTACCGGCCTGGCGTTCGATATTGGCGGCATCCCGCCGGCGATCCAGTGGGAGCCGAGCCCGGTGAACATGCGCGCCGACGACGCTCTCGCCGCCGAATGCGAGGGCAGTGACGATGGGGGCGCACTCGCCGAAGCCACGGACTTCCTGCGAGCGGAACTGGCCCACGGCCGCAAGACCGGCACGGAAGTGAAGGCGGCGGCGAAGTCAGCCGGGATCAGCAACCGCACCCTCGATCGGGCCCGCGCCCGCCTCGGAGTTGTTGCCGCGCCGGACGGCTATCGCGGGCCGTGGACGTGGGGATTGCCAAACCACACTTCGCCAGAATCCGCCAACACCGCCAAAGTCTCAACGTTGGCGAACTCTGACGGGCTTGGCGAAGTCTGGCTCGCCGCTGATGGTGAGACACGCTCGCCAGAGGGAGGACGCCCGTGCTGAAATGGTCCTCCTACTGGGTCACGGCGGATCGAGACGGCCCCCACATCGACGGCCGACGCGATGGCGTGTGGATCGCTCGCGTAGTGGCATGTCGTCGCCTCGCGTCCATGCCCGTGCTGCGTCACCCCTGCGGTCGGGACCGGCGCCTCTATCTCGCGATGGTCTACCGCGATCACGGCTGGCACGTCGCGGGGGTCTACGGCTCCGCTGGCGCGGCGCAGCGTGCATGCGCCAACGCCCTGGGGGAGGTGACATCGTGAACCGATGGACGCTCTCGCTCCATGAGGCTGGCCACGCGGTGGCCGCGTGGACCCTCACGGGTGCTCGGGCAATGGCGACACTGCATGACGGTGGTGCCGGCGCTGCGTGGCCGCTCGATGAAATGTGTCCGACCGACCGGGCCATCATGACGGC
>JBFXBS010000010.1:0-94922 GCA_050182995.1 Phycisphaerales bacterium
GAAGCTCCTCCACCAGGACTCGAACCTGGAACCTAGCGGTTAACAGCCGCTCGCTCTACCATTGAGCTATGGAGGATCGATTGGTTCTGCACCGATCCGATCGTTTTTCCTCGTTGATTCGCCTTTGGTTCGGTCCCGCCGGCTTCGAGGGTCAAAAGGGTAGCGAACGCCTTTCTTCGGTCAAGCCCCTTGCCCGATTCACTTCGTTTCGCTCGCCATCCTCCTTCTCGTCCGTCTCCTTCGTCTCATTCCTCTCGTCCCCCTCGTCCCTCTCGTCCCTCTCGCTCCTCCCGTCCCTCTCGTTCCTCTGTTTTTTTCGTCACTCTGGTCCCTCCGGTCCCTCTCCTCCCGCGTCCGACTCGCTCTGTTCGTCGCTCTCGTCTTGTCGGGCTCAATCCACTCTTCGAGTGCCGCCGCCCGCACACGAGCGATCAGGCACGCGACGATGTTGTCAACCCGCCAAGATCCGCGCGCGTGGCCAGGCTGAATCGCCCGGTGCGCACCGCGCGACACTCTCGGCGATCCCTCATCGGCCTCGGCGCCAGTCGGCTTGGCCACCAGCTCACCTCAGAGCCATCCCTCGGCCTCAAGCGCCAACCCCCCGGCCTCAAGCGCCAACCCCCCGGCCTCAAGCGCCAACCCTCGGCCTCAAGCGCCAACCCCCCGGCCTCAAGCGCCAACCCTTCGGCCTCAAGCGCCAACCCTCGGCCTCAGCGCCAAGCTGTAACCTCAAGCGCCAACCCCCCGGACCTCACGCCTCACACCACCTCCACATCCCCCTCCGAATCGCTGACCTGCGCCGTCAGCCCCGCGCTCCGCATCAGCCGCGTCAGCGACAACGCATCAAACGCGTCGAACGCATCCACCTCATAACTGTCGAGATCCAGCACGCCCCACGCGCTCCCGTCCGGATTCACGCACGGCACCACCACCTCCGATCGATCCCGCGGGTCGCACGCGATATACCCCGCACCCAACTTCGCGACATCGGTCACCACCAGCGCCCGGCGCGACGAAAAGCACCGCCCGCACGCTCCGTGCATCCCGATCGGCGAGCACGCCGGCTTGTCGCGCCGCGGGCCGAGCGTCATCTCCTCGGGAGACGACTTCGACCACACGTAGAACCCGGCCCACGACACCGCGCCGCTCGACGTGCCCTCGCGCGGGCTCCCGATTCCAAACTCATCCCAGATCGCGTCCACGACGGCGCGCATGGCCGCCTCGCGCCCGCCGGAACCGCCCGCGCCTGGCCCGATCCGTTCCAGCAGTGGTCTGTAATCGCGCGACATGCTCAAGCCTCCGCACTCGCCGCCGAAGCCGGTTGAATCTTGGCCGCAACTCGATCGCTCGTTCGGCGGCGCGAGCAGCCACGAGATCGGCCGCGGATTCACCGACTCCCGCGCCCGACGGAATCTGAGCCGCGACGGCCGAGCGAATCGAAACGAGTGGGCGATCGCCTCTGCGGAACCGCACGCATCGATTTACAGCGTCGCGCTCGTATACGGCAAAAGCCCCATGAACCGCGCCCGCTTGATCGCCTGTGCGATCATCCGCTGCTCGCCCGCCGAACTCTGCAGGCGCTTGCGACCGTAGATCTTGCCGTTCGGCGACATCATCCGGCGCAGCTTGTCGATGTCCTTGTAGTCGACGTACAACTTCCCGGCCGCCGATTTCTTGGCGACCTTGATCTTCTGCATCGGCGTAAAGCGGGCAAACTGCGACATCGCGTGCTCCGTCGTGGTCATTCGGCCCCCGACAAGCCGGCAACACGCCGGGTTCGGGAGCGACGGGAGATGGCCTCAATCATAGACGCTCCACCGCGCCGGTACCATCGTCCGTGCCTTCCGTTCCGAACACGCGCCCCGCCGCATCCGGCCCCATCCGCGACCTCGTCTGGCTCCGCGCCGACCTGCGCGCCGCCGACAATCGCGCCCTCCACGCCGCCGAATCCCCCCGTGCGGCACTCTTCGTCCTCTCCCCCGGCGACTGGCGCCGGCACGATGACGCACCCGCCAGGATCGACCTCATCCTGCGCACACTCTCCCGCCTCTCCGAGACGCTCCAGGCGCTCAACATCCCCCTCCTCGTCCGCTCCGCCGCCACGCCCGATGACGTCCCCCGCGCCGTCGCGCGTGCCGCGGGCGAACTCGGCGCCCGCCGCGTTCTCTGGAACGACGAGTACCCCATCAACGAGCGCCGGCGCGACGACGCCGCCCGCCGCCTCCTCACCGCCGCCGGCATCGAGGTCCGCACGTTCACCGATCGCGTCATCCTCGCCCCCGGCTCCGTCCTCACCGGGAGCGACACGCCCTACACCGTCTTCACGCCGTTCAAGCGCGCGTGGCTCGAACGCCTTCACGAAACCGACTGGCAGCCCGTCGGCACGCCGCGCGCGCAGTCGCCGACAGGCGTCGCGTCCGACCCCGTCCCGGCCGCCGTCGAAGGCTTCGATTCGCCCATCGACCCGGCCCTCTGGCCCGCGGGCGAAGCCGAAGCCCGACGCCGCCTCGAGCGGTTCTGTTCCGGTGCCATCGCCCGCTACGCGCACGACCGTGACTTCCCGGCACTCGACGGCACCAGCACCCTCTCGCCCTCCCTCGCCATCGGCGCCATCTCCCCGCGCCAATGCCTCGCCGCCGCCGCCGAAGCCAATCGCGGGCGCATCGACGCCGGCACAACCGGCCCCGCAACCTGGATGAGCGAGCTCATCTGGCGCGAGTTCTACACGCACGTCATGGCGGCGTTCCCGCGCGTGAGCATGGGCCGCGCCTTCAAGCCCGCGACCGATCGCATCCGCTGGATCGACGACCCCGCGCGCCTCCGCGCCTGGACACAGGGCCGCACCGGCTTTCCCATCGTCGACGCCGCCATGCGCCAGCTTGCCGCCACCGGCTGGATGCACAACCGCCTCCGCATGATCGCCGCCATGTTCCTCACCAAGGACCTCTTCCTCGATTGGCGCCTCGGCGAACGCCATTTCATGCGATCTCTCGTCGACGGCGACTTCGCTTCCAACAACGGCGGATGGCAGTGGTCCGCCAGCACCGGCACCGACGCCGCCCCATACTTCCGCATCTTCAACCCCGCCTCGCAGAGCGCCCGCTTCGACGCCTCGGGCGAGTTCATCCGCCGCTGGGTGCCCGAACTCTCGCGCGTCGAAGGCGATGACATCCACGACCCGCCGCCGCTCGTGCGCTCGCGCGTCGATTACCCGCTCCCGATCGTCGACCACAAGCGCGCCGCCGAACTCGCCAAGTCCGCCTTCAAGAGTCTCTGACGCCCCGGCCGCTCGCTCCGCCGCGCACCGCTCGCCTCCCGAATCAACTCACGCCGCGTTCGGATCCACGGGCGGCGCCTCGTCACGCTTCGGCATTCCCGCCGGCCGCCCCGTCTTCCCGCCCTTCGGCGAGGCCGGGAATCCCAGCATCGGCATCCACTGCTCGATCATCTCCGGCGAGATCAGCATCGTCTTCCCTTCCTCGATCCACTTCGCTTTGTCCGCCTTCGCCGGGTCCATCGGCGACGTGAGCAGGTCAATCCGCACCGCGCCGCGCAGCCCCTCGATCCGGCTGAACTCCACCCACTCGACCCCCGCCCCCTGCGCATACGCGATGCGCATCATCCCGATCTGCCCGTCATCCCCCGGCCCCGCCGCCACGAGCATGTACCGCCCGTTCCCCAGCGCGTGCACCGTCGCGCCGCCGCCCTCCTTCGCCGCGTGCTTCTGCAGGAGCTTGCGGATGTCCTCAAGATCCGCCGCACCCGCGTCGCCCGCCAGCAGCGCGCGAATCTGCGGCACGTACTTCTCGATCTCGACCTTGCGCGCCCGGTGCCGCGCGTGCCGCTCGCGAATCCGCGCCTGCACTTCGCCCCGGTCCGCATCAAGACCAATCTCCATCGCCCGCCGCCCGTGCTCGGCACGATCCCCCGCCTGTTCCGCATCAAGCTTGCCCGGAACGCCCGCGCCAAGGTCCACCATCATCCCGCCGCGCAAAAACCCCGACACCACCATCGCCACCGGCGGCACCTTCCCGCTCTCCATGATCTCCGCCGGGATCTCGCTCGACCGCGCATAGAACCACGTCGATTCATCCGTGATCGCCCCCGCCGCCAGCGCCCGCAGCCCGGGCACCACCGCCTCGTCCCCCATCGCCAGGTCCACCTTCATCACGACCGCACTCGGCTCGGGCAGGTCGTCATGCCCGTGCTCGTCGAGCAGCTTTTCCAGCGCGATCGCGCGCGGGAAGTGCACTTCCAGTTCCCCATCAAGCGTCGCGCCATTCCCGCGCAGCTCCATGAGCGTCACGCGGAACCCCGTGACACTCGCCGCGCGCAGGCTGCTCAGAATCGTCCCCGCCTGCACCGGGCGCGAGACCGGCAGCCCGAAGAACGCCGCCGCCGCCACCGCGATCATCGCCGCCGCGGCCGACATCCCCGCGAACATCCGCCGCCGCCCGCGGGGCACGCCCGCCCGCCCCGCTCCGTGCACGTCCGCGTCCGCGCCGCTCCGCCATCGCGCCACCTGTGCCGCCGCCGGCTCAGGCGGAATCGTCATCCCCTTCGCCGCCGCCCGCAGGCTCGCGTCAAACCGCTCATCGTGCGGATCATGCCCGGAAGGAATGTTCGTCATCGAAGTCGTGTCGTGCCCGTCCATACATGGTCCTCGCGTGTGCCCCCCGCGTCGATTCCGTCCTTCATCAACCTCAACCCTCGAGCGCCCCCAGCCGCGCCCGCAGCGCCTGCCGCGCCCGGTGCAGCCGCCCCTCCACCGCCCGCTCGCTGATCCCCAGTTCCTGCGCGATGAGCGCCTGCGCCTGCCCCTGAAAATAAAACCGCACGAGCAGGTCCTGCTCCGCCGACTCCACTTCCGTCAGCGCCAGCAAAAGCTGGTTCCGCGCTTCCACCCGCCCGAGCACCTCCAGCGGCACGCTCGGGTCGGTCATCCGCTCGCCCAGGTCCGACGCCAGCGACGGATCCGCCATCGGCACGCTCGCCGGCCGCCGCGCCACCCCGCGCCAGTGATTCGCGATCAGGTTCCGCGCCGCTCCGCGCAGCCACGCCTCCGCCGCCGACGCCGCCAGCGACGGCCCGCGCCGCGCCGCCATCCACAACTGCTGCATCACCTCATCCACCAGGTGCCCGTCTCCTCCCGCGCGCACATGCACGAATCGGTGGATCGACGCCCGCGCCCGCTCCAGCACTTCGATCACCGGCAGCGCCGGCTCCGCCCCCGCCGACACGCCCGCGACCGGTGCGTTCAGCGAGAGTGGTGGGGGGGTGGGGCCTGACGCCGACGCACTCTCTGCGTGGGTCGCCGCTCGCGCACCGCCCGCCCCGCCGCGCGACGGCCCCGCGCCTCGCGCCGACGCGCTCCCACTCGCATGTTCAGGTCGCGGCTTCACCAGTGCATTCATCGTTGACCCCGAGTCGGCGTCAACTCCAAATCGCGCGAGAATGCCTCTCCCCATGCCGATTCACCCACGTCCCCCCAGCCTTCCCCGCCCACCCCATTCACCCTCCAAGCCCCGCGGGGGCCATACCCATCCACCCTCACCCGCCCCCGCGGAAGGTTGGGGGCCTCGCGATCACCCGCCCGCCGCCCCAGACCCGCCACCCCGGTGCCTCATCCTCCGCCATCGCACACTCCCAGCCCCCCGGCATCCGCTCGGCCAACCCCGGATCGACCAGCAGCGCCGTCGACCACGCATCCGCCCACGCCGCCGATGGGCACGCCACCGCCGCCAGCCGCGCCGCCCGCGCCGAATCACCCGTGCGCGGATCGATCACGTGCCCGTGCGCCCGACCCGCCTCATCCACCACCTCGCGCCCGCTCGGCGACGACGTTCCCAGCGCCCCATCCCGGAGCCGCGCCACGACGTCCGGCCCGCTCGATTCGCCGCCCGCCGCGCCCGCAAGCCCCACCACCCACGCATCGTCGTCTTCCCCGTTCCCCGGCGTGCCCATCGCCAGCACGCTGCTCGTCCCTCCATGCAGAAGCGCCGCGCGCACGCCCGCCTCGCGCAGCACTTCCCCCGCGCGATCGAGCGCCCACCCTTTCCCGATCGCCCCGAAATCCAGCGCCACCTCCGCCGCGCCGCCGGCCCCGACTTCGCCGAAGCGCACCGTCCGCGCCGTCTCGTCGATCTCGACCCGGGCAAATCCGCCGCGCCGGGCCGCGCGCTTCAGCGCCTCCTCATCCCGCGCCGCCCCGCGAAAACCGCCCGCGCGCATCAGCCCCGCGATCGCCGGGTCGAACGCCCCGTCCGTCCGCCGCCACGCGTCTCGGCACAGCCGCAGCAGCTCAAAGAACTCCGCCTCGCATGCGACCGCCGCCGCCGCCGCGTGCCGATTGACATGCGACAGAAAGCTCGACGCCTCGAAGAAGCTCAGGCGCCGATGCCACACGCGCACTTCGTCGAGCGCCGCTTCGCCCGCCGCGACCAGCCGCGCGCGCTCCGCCTCGCTCCCGACGGGCAGCACGATCTCGAAGCGCGTGCCCATCGCCTCGCACGCCTGGCGCACGGGCTCGATCGCTGGTTCCATGCCGTCCCATCCGCGCCGCTCAGACGCGCGTCGCCTTCATCGTCGACGGGTCGAACTTCCACGACCCGCCCTCCCACAGGCAGCGCGTCGCCAGGTCCACGATCACCATCACCTGCAGCCCCGACTCCGAGTTCGCCTCCGGCTGCTGCCGCGTGCGGATGCACTGCAGCCAGTTCATCCGGTGCTGGTCCTGGTCGTCCCCGATGTTCGCCAGTTGCGGCTTGCGCGACTCCGCCTCCTCCGCATACGGCTTCTGCGGCGAGAACCGGATGCTTCCGTCGTTCACCTCGATGTTCCCCTTCGGCCCGCGGATCATCGGCACCAGCCCCGTGTCGTTGTTCGTCGCCCCGATCACGATCATCTGGTGGCCCGTCTCGAACTCCGCGATGATGTTCACCGTGTCGTGGTTCTCCATCTTCTTGTCGATCAGGTGCGCCCCGCTCGCCGTCACCTTCACCGGCCAGCCCTGGTTCACCGCCATCATCAGCGGCGTCAACACGTGCACCAGCAGATCCCCGATGATCCCCGTGCTCGTCAGCTTGTACCGCCGCCACCGGTTCAGCAGGTACGGATCCCACGCCTGCTTGCCCAGCGGGCCGCACCACATGTCCCAGTCCACGTCCTTCCCCGGCTTCCAGTTCGGATCGACATGGTAATAGTTCCATTCACCCTTCGGCGTGTTGCGGCAATAGCTCGTCTGGCTCACCGTCGGCGTCCCGATCAGCCCCTCCGCCACCCACTTGGTCGCCTCGCGATACGACGGGAGCGCCATCTTCTGCGTCCCCACCTGCAGGATCATCTCCGGGTTCGCCTTCACCATCCGGTGCAGGTGCACCGCATCCTCCAGGTGCAGCGTCATCGGCTTCTCGCAGTACACGTCCTTCCCCGCGAGAATCGCATCGCGCGCCACCTGCCCGTGCCAATGCTCCGGCGTCGCGATGAGCACCCCGTGCACATCCTCGCGCTTCAGCAGCTCGCGATAGTCCGCGTGCCGGGTCACCTCCACCCCCGTCTGCCACTCCTCCGTCAGCTTCTGGTGCGCCCGGTTCATGTTCGCCGGCCACGGATCAGCCAGCGCCACGACCTCCACGTTGGCCCCGCGCTCCTTGTTCAGCTTCGCAAACGCGCCGCAGTGCCCCGTGCCCATGCCGCCCGTGCCCACCACCGCCATGCGGATCGTCTGCCCCTCCTTCAGCGCCGCGCGCTTGGCCGCCTTCCCGACCGGCTCGTCCAATCGCACACCCGCGCTCGCGCGGGCCGCCCCCGCGCCCACGCCCGCGATCGCCGCCGCCGCCAGGCTTCCCGCCGCCGTGCCCAGGAAGTCGCGCCGCGAGGGCAGATACCCGCTCAGCGGATCAAATCCCGTGGAACGCGTCGCGTCGCTGCGGTTCGATTCGGACATGGCCTGGCCCTTTCAGTTGGTGGATTCGTTCGCTCGCCGCCCCTGCGCCCTTCCCCGCGCCGAGTCTCCCATAAAGATACCGCCCCCGCAACCCGCGCACCACCGGTTTTCCGCCCTCGGCCCCGCCTCCCTCCCTCGCCGTCCTCCAAACAGGGGCCCGCTTCTCACACCGCCAGGTCGTCGCTCCGCACGCCCGTCACCCGCCCTTCCTGCTTCAGAAACGCCAGCCCCAGCGTCAATGGCCCCAGCCGCCCCGCGAACATCAGCAGCATCACCACCACCTTCCCCGCCGGCGTCAGCGACCCCGTGATCCCCATCGACAGTCCCACTGTCCCGATCGCACTCGCCGCTTCGAACACGATCGCCAGAAACCCGTGCTCTTCGCTGATCGCCAGCGCCAGCACCCCGACCGCCAGGCCGATCAGGTACACCGACGTCGCCGCGAACGCATGCAGCACCCGCGCCAGCGGCAACTCATGCCCCAGCCACACAATCGACGGGCGGCCGCGCACCACGCTCATCAGGTTGCCCAGGATCGCCGACACGCTCGTCGTCTTGATCCCCCCGCCCGTCCCGCTCGGCGACGCCCCGATGAGCATCGCCACCATGAGCACCGCCAGCCCGCCCGCCGACATCCCGCCGATCGGAATCGTGTTGAACCCCGCCGTCGTCGACGCCGTCATCACCTGGAACGCGCACGCCACCACCCGCTGCCCCGGCGGCAATCCCTCCACGCTCGGCTCAATCACCAGAAGCCCGATCGTCCCCAGCACAAACACCGCCCCTGTCATCCACAGGATCACCTTCGACGTGAACGTGAGCATGCGCTCGCGCAGCTTGATCGAGTACCACACGTCCTGCACCACGATGAACCCGATCGCCCCGAAGTACGCCAGCACCCCGACCACGAGATTGATGACCCAGTCCCCCGCGAACGGCTCCAGGCTGCTGTTGTGCAGCCCGAACCCCGCCGTCGCAAACGCCGACACCGCGTGAAACACCGCCCACCACAGGGGTTCCTCCACGCCCGCCGCCGAGAACCGCCACCACAGCACCCCCGCCCCGATCGCCTCGCACGCAAACGTGAACGCCACCACGTGCACCAGAAAATGCTGCATCACAAAGTAGTGCGGCACCGCGAACCCGGCGCGCAGCACCCCCAGCCGCTCATCCGACAGCACCCGCCCGCGCGCCAGAATGAACATCGACGACAGCGTCATGAACCCCACCCCGCCGAGCTGAAACAGCACGAGAATCACCACTTCGCCGAAGCGCGTGTACGAGTCCGCCACGCTCACCGTCGTCAGGCCCGTCGTCGAGATCGCGCTCACCACGTTGAACGCATTGTCAATCAGTCCCACCGGCCGCGCCTGCGACATCGGCGCCGAAAGCAGCGCCACCCCCATCAGCGCGTACACCGCAAACCCCAGCACGAGCTGCTGCGTCGGCTTCAGCCGCGACCACACCCGCGCGCCCGCCCTCGGCGGCGTCATCACCATCCACGTCGCCGCCCGACCCACCACCACCACCGCCCGCGCCCACCACCTCAGCCGCGGCGCCCGCGCCCCATCGTCTCCCTCGCTCGCTCCCTTCGCCGCCTCGCCTCCGCGCGCACCGACACCCCGCGCCGTTCCGCCCGCCGACTCATGCTCGCTCATGCGCCTTCGCTCCCGAACTCGGCAGCGGATGACCACCGGAGCTTCCGGTTGGTCCTTCCCTTCCACGCCTGCGAGGTGAGCTGACGGGCTCGGGCCGAAAGGCTGGCCCTACGCAACGCGCGATTCGCCCCAACAAACTGGTTCCCCCGCTCCCGCGCTGTCTCCCGCGGGACTCGGCGATTTGGCTCAGAGCGTACGCGCCCGCTTTCCCATCGTCCGCTCGGCTTGCGTTCGCACAACCCCCTTCCGCACGCACGCTCCCGCACGCCGCTATCGTGCCCCGCCCATGCTCGTCCTCGCCACCTCCAACCCCCACAAGGTCACCGAACTCCGCGCCATCCTCGCCGCCGCCGTCCCCTCGCTCGACCTTCTGGCCCTCGACGACCCCCGTCTCGCCTCCCGCGGCAGCCTCACCGAACCCGCCGAAACCGGCCACACCTTCCTCGACAATGCCACCATCAAGGCCCTTTCCTACGCCGTGCAGACCGGCCTCCCGTGCCTCGCCGACGACTCCGGCCTCGAAGTCGACGCCCTCGGCGGCGCGCCGGGCGTCATCTCCTCTCACTACGCCACCGACGGCCGCGAAACCGGTCTCTCCCGCCAGCAGCGCGACGACGACAACCGCCGCCGCGTCCTCCGCGAGCTCGACGCCGTCCCGCTCGAACGCCGCACCGCGCGCTTCGTCTGCGTCATGGCCCTCGCCGCGCCCGTCGCGCCCGATCACCCCGCCCCACGCCTCCTCCACACCTCCCGCGGCACCTGCGAAGGCCGCATCGGCCTGCCCGCCCCACACGCGCACGCCGTGCCTCGCGGCACAAACGGCTTCGGCTACGACCCGCTCTTCCTCGTCGCCGACGCGCCTTACCTCTACTCCCGCACCAGCGCCGAGCTTTCGCCCGCTGAAAAAAACCTGCTCTCCCACCGCGCCCGCGCCGCCCGCCAGATGGCCGAATGGCTCCGCGCGAATCCCGCACGCTGAACGAACCGTGCCCCGTGCCGTGCCGCTCGCCGAGGGTCACGCCGCCTCTCCGCCTCTCCGCCTCCCCGGTCCCTTGCCGTTTGACATCCCGGCCCGTTCGGCTATCTTCCACCCGTCTCGGTGCCCGTGAGCGTTCAGCTCCCGGGTGAAAAGGGAAGCGTGGTGCGGGCCGTCGCGGCGAACTCATCGCCTCGATCGACCCAAGGCCACCGCGGACGCGCCGCCGTATGGGGCGTCCGCTCGGTCCACATGCCACTGCCTCGCCGCCGCGCTCGTGCGCCGCGTCGAGGTGGGAAGGCCGGGCCGGGCGGGCCAAGCCCCGAGCCGGAAGACCTGCCGAGACGTTGCCGTGGTCGCCCTCGCGAAATTCGGGGCGTCGGCAGTCGGCGCGAGCCGCTCCCGCTCGCCGCCGCTCCGACCACCCCCCGCCTGGGCCCTTCCTCTCGCGCACGCGCGCAAGAGTCACCGGGAGCCGTGCCGCGCGAATCGGCACGATCGCAAGGGTCCGCTCATGCCGCTTCAGTGCTCTGATCGTCCGTCCGTCCTCGGGCTCGCGCGTTGCCCGCGCGCTGCGCGCAGCGCCCTCCTCCTCGCCGCCGCGTGCCTCGCGCCGACCGCCGCGCTCCGCGCCGACATTCCGCCCTATCAACTCATCGGCCAGTTCGCCGTGCCCCCGGGCATCGCCGGCGTCGCCGCCCCGTGGGACATCCTCCCCGATGGGCGCGTCGTCTTCCTCAGCGGCACCTCCCTCCTCGCCGCCGATGTCCGCCTCCCCGACCCCGCCGCAACCCTCGGCAGCGTCCCCGCCTCCGCCGTCTCCAGCTTCGGCCCCTCCTTCCTCGCCGTCAGCCCCAGCGGCACCATGCTCGCCTTCGGCGACAACAACTTCGGCCCCGCCGCGAGCGTCCACTTCGTCAGCGTCGCCGCGCTCTCCACGTCCGGCCCGTCCGCAACCACCGCCATCGCCTCGCCCAACTACCAGGCCGCGTGGGCCGATGACTCGACGCTTCTTGTGACCGGCTTCGGCGCCGGCCCGGTCCTCACGCGCATCGATTCCTCCGCCGCGCCGGGCGAACAGGCGCGCACGCTCATGAGCAACATCGCCGACGGCAGCGGAGGAGTCACCCTCGACGCCGCTGGCCGCGTCTACGTCGGCGCCGGCTTCGACGCCGCGGGCGGCGCCACCACCGGCCATGTCCGCGCCTTCGATCTCGCGACGCTTCAAGCCGCGCCGGCGCCCGCCGACTTCCTCTCCGGCACCCTCGTCGCCCGCGCCCTCTCCGCCGATTCACTCGGCTTCGACACCGCCGGCAACCTCTTGATCGGCGGCGGCGACTTCTTCTCCGGCTCGGGCGACTTCGGTTCCGCCGCCGTCATTCGCTCCGGCAGCATCGCTGCCGCGCTCGCCGGCGCGCCCATCGATCCGCTCGCGGCCCAGCTCCGCCTCAGCCCCGCCGGCCCCGGCGCGCAGTACGCCATCCGCTTCAACTTCGCCACCGACGAGCTCCTCATCTCCGACGGCGCGACGCTCTTCCGCTACGCCGTCCCGGCGCCCGGCCCCATCGCCGCACTCGCCCTCGCCGCCGCCGCCGCAACCCGGAGGCGCCGCCATGCGTGACCACGCACGTTCCTCACCGACCACGCTCGGCGTCCAATCCGCCGCGTCCTCGCTCCTGGCGCTCTTCCCTGCCGCCGCGCTCGCCCAGTCCCCCTTCGCGTCCCGCGTCGTTTCCTTCGATCCCGCGCCCGGCCAGTTCGTCAACATTCCCGAGTTCAACGACCCCGCCCGCGCGCTCGGCCCTCCCATCGGCGGCGGCGCCGCCTCGCCCGACACCGCCAAGCTCGTCTCCCTCGGCGGCTTCGGCGGCGCCATCACGCTCGCCTTCGATCACCCCATCCTCAATCAGCCGCCCTCTCCCGAAAACCCCCTCGGCCTCGACCTCATCATCTTCTCCAACGCCTTCCTCGTCGCGGGCGACCCCGCGCGCCGATGGGCCGAGCCCGGCGTCATCGAAGTCGCCCCCGACCTCAACCGCAACGGCCTCGCCGACGACCCCTGGTTCGTCATCCGCGGCTCCCACCTCCCGCCGCGCCCGATCGATGCCCGCGCCAGCCAGACCTGGGACGCCGACACGCTCGACCCCGCGCTCCCGCCGGCAAACCCCGCGTGGATCCCGCCCGGCCACGCCGCGCCCTGGTCCACCTCCACCTTCGAACTCCTCGACCCCATCTTCCAGCCCGTCGTCCTCGTCACCTCATCCGCCTCAGAGATCGTCTGGGGCTACGCCGACTGCTCGCCCACCTGCGTCCTGGGTGATCTCGACTCCGATGGCGCCATCGACGACCCCGCCGCTGCGCCCGAATCCTTCTACGTCGTCCCCGACGATCCCTTCACCCTCGGCATCACCCCGGGCTCCGCCGGCGGCGACGCGATCAATCTCGACTGGGCCGTCGACCCCGCGACCGGCTCGCCCGCGTCGCTCATCCACATCGACTTCATCCGTATCTCCACGGCCCTCCGATCCATCAGCCCGCTCTTCGGCGAGCGCTCCACCGAGCTCAGCGCCGTCGCCGAAGTCCGCCTCGCCCCGCCGCACGACCCGCGCGACTTCAACGCCGACGGCGCCGTCAACCCCGACGACCTCGGCGATTTCATCAACGCCTATTTCCTCGCCGACTCGCGCGCCGACTTCAACGCCGACGGCGACCTCAACCCCGACGACCTCGGCGATTTCATCAACGCGTACTTCTCATGAACGTTCCGCGCCCATCCCGCTCCCGCCCGTCACCGGCACGAGCCTCGCGCCCCTGCTCGCGCAGCGCTTTCTCGCTCATCGAAATCCTCATCTCCCTCGCCATCATCGCCCTTCTCCTCTCGCTCGTTCTTCCCGGCCTCGCCGGCGCACGCGAATCCGCCCGCGCCGCCGCCTGCTCCAGCAATCTCCGCCAGCTCGCCGCCGCCGTTCACGCCTACGCCGCCGACTTCCGCGGCGCCGCCCCGCCCGCTGCCGCCAACGCCCTCCGCAATCTCGACCGCTGGCACGGCTCGCGCAACGCCGTCGCTCACGCCTTCACGCCCTCCGGCGGCGCGCTCTCACATCACCTGGGCGAAGACACCGCCCTCCCCGGCGCCGCCACCACGCGCCTCTGTCCAACCTTCGCTCCCGATCTCACCGCCCTCGCCGCCGCTGGTCGCGGCTTCGAGCGCTCCTGCGGCGGCTACGGATACAACTACCGCTTCCTCGGCGCCGTCCGCGCCCGCCGCGCCGATCTCTGGGTCGAAGTCTCCGACCGCTCCGGCTCCGCGCTCGCGCGCTTCGCACGCCCCGCCGAGACGCTCGCCTTTGCCGACGCCGCCTTCGTCGACCCGCCCGGCCCGCTCGGCATCATCGAATACTCCTTCCTCGAACCGCGCTGGTGGCCCGATCTCCCCGGTCAACGCCCCGATCCCTCCATCCACTTCCGCCACCACGCCCGCGCTCCCGACCCCGGCGTCGCCCTCGCCGCGCGCCTCGATGGTCACGTCGCCCCCGACCGCCGCGCCTTCACCTGGTCCAGCGGCATCTACGGCGACCCCGCGCGCGACCCGCGCACCGGCTGGACCGGCAACGCCGACGACAACCGCCTCTTCGATTACGATTGATTCGCGCTCTGCCACCGGCGCGCCGCCGCTCCCGCGACGTCAGCACCCCGCGAAGTACGCGTTGATGTAATCGCCAAGGTCGTCCGCGTTGTCCTCGCCGTCGCCGTTGAAATCCGCCCTGCCGCACGCCGGCACGCCGAAGTAGCAGTTGATGTAGTCGCCAAGGTCATCCGCATCCAGCGTGCCGTCGGCGTTGAAGTCCGCGGCGCACACGTCCACCGGCGGCACGAACTCATGGCACCCCATGTCCACGATCGGCGCGCTCCCCGCGCCGGCGTCGCTCGTGAGCGGGTCATCGACGCGCCGCGCCGCGCCGAGCAGGTCCACCATCATGTCCGCCGTCAGCAGCGCGTTGTTCCCCTGGTCGATCCCCGCCGAGCCGCCCGCCAGCCGGAAGTCATTACCCGCCGCATCAAGAAACACCGGCGTCGCCGCGATGTTCCCCGCGTCGGTTCGCCCGCCGGGCACGCACGAGTACGCCTGCCCGGGCGTCACGCTGAACTGGGCCGCCCCCGTGTTGAACGCGACGATCGAGTTGTTGAAGTTCGCCGTCGAGCCCGAGACCGCCGGCCCCGGTCCGCCGCCCGTCACCGTGTTGAACACCACCGTGCAGTTGCGCAGCGTCACCGTCGAGGCGTTCACGAAAAGCGCTCCGCCGCCGTTGCTCCCGGTCGCCGTGTTCCGTGCGATCAGGCAGTTGAGCAGTTGCGGCGAGCAGTTGCTGAACGCCTCGATTCCGCCCGCGCGGGCCGCGATGTTCCCGATCACCACGCACCGCAGCCACACCGGCGCGCAGTTCGACGCCATGTCGCACCCGCCGCCGAACGAGCCGCCGTTGTTGCTCTCGAGCCGGCAATCCTCGAGCCGCGGGCTCGACTGGTTCAGGTAGAGCGCCCCGCCGCCGAAGGTCGCGCGGTTGTGGATGATCACGAGGTTCCGCAGCGTGGGCGATGACCCGCTCAGCAGGCTGATGCCCGCGCCGCGCTCATGCGCCGAGGCGCTCGCGCCGTTGGCCAGGCCGTGCGTGATCGTGAACCCGTCGAGCACCGCCGTCGCGTTCACCGCCGTCCCGCCCGGGTAGCCGCCGGTGATCAGGTGGTTGCTGTTCTCCGCCCAGCCGGCCGTCGAGGGATACGCCGCGTCATTGCGGTTGATGTCCCCGCTCAGGATCGTCACATTCGCCGCGAAATCGCGCTGCGAGCGCATCGTCTCGGTCCCCGCAAAGCCGCCGTAGATCCCCACGCCGTTCTTGAGCGCGAGCGACGTCGTCCGCGAACCCGTGCCGCCCTCGGCGACCGGCAGCACGGGCGTATACAGCCCCGCGGCGACCCAGATCTCATCGCCCGAGACCGCCGCCGCGAGCGCCCGCGTCACGCCGTCGCGCCCGCGATACGCATCGTCCCAGCTCGTGCCGTCATTCGCGCCGCTCGCGAGATCCGCGCGAACATACCGCGTCACCGCCGCCGCGCTGCCGGCCCACGCCAGGACTCCGCACGCCGTCACCGACCAGACCATCATCGCTCGCGTCATCTCTCGCTCCATTCGCCCCGGGTGTATTAGTGGACCACACTGTACGGCGAGCGCCGCGCCGCGGTTGCCCGCACGCCGCGCTTCTCGCGCTTCCCCATCTTCGCTTGCCCAGCTTCGCGCCGCCGTCACACGCGCCGATACACCGCGATGAGCGACACCCCCAGCGGCAGCGGCACACGCCCCAGCAGATGCCGCTCCAGCCCGAAAATCCCGCACAGAATCGAGTTCATCGGCTCCGGCACGCGCGCCAGATCCGATTCCGATTGCTCCGTGCCGTCGCCGCCCGCGTTCCCGGCGCCACCCGCGCGCCCCCGCGGAGACATCAGCCGCCCGACCCCGCGCACCAGCGCAATCGGCGGAAACAGGAAGCAGTTGTACGAACTCAGCAGCTCGCGCTTCAGCGGCAGCCGCTCGCCCGGCGCGCCGTTCACGCCCGGCTCAAAGATCGCCCGCAGCGTCCCGCGCGTGTACCGCCGGAAATGGTGCGCCGCCTCGTCATGGCTCGACCACATCCACGGGTTCGCCGGCACCGTCGCCACGATGATCCCGCCCGGACGCAGCAGCCCCGCCAGCGTCCGCACCGACGCCGCGTCCCGCTCCACGTGCTCGAGCACATCCGCCACCACCACCACGTCAAACCGCCCCGGCTCCAGCGGCAACCCGTCGGGCAGCGTCCCGTCCGTCGTGCGGATCCCCGCGCGAGCGCACAGGTCGCGCGCGATCGGCGACGAATCCACTCCCGTCACGTCAAATCGCGCGCTCATGTCGCGCAGCAGCGCGCCCGCGCCGCATCCGATGTCGCACAACCGCGGCCGCACCGCTCCCGGCGCCGCTGCATCGCGCAGCATCGGAGGTCCGTACCGCTCGATCACCGTCCCGATGATCCGCTGCCGCGCCACGTGCCACCAGTGCGAATCCTCGAGCTCGGCAATCTGCTCATAAACGACCGCTTCCATCGCGGCGATCGTAGGTCCGAATCCGGCGCCCGCCGTGCCGCCGCACGCGCCGAGCCTCGCCCGCTTCCATACCATCACGACCCTCTTCCGCGGCCCGCGCCGCCGCTGATCACTCGTGACGCACCCGCCCGCGACCACTCCGCCGCCCCTTCAGCCCAGGCAACGGCCCGCGCGGCCCCATGCCGCCGCGTGGCTCATGCTCGCGGGGACCATCGCCCTCATCGGGTTCCTCGGCTTTTCCGCGGCCAACCGTTTCCTCCGCGCCGGCCGGCCCGTGCCCCTCACGCTCGAACGCGCCGCCGCTCCGGCTTCGGCTGCCGGTGCCGATTCGGTCGCCACCGATTGGCACTCGTTCCTCGGCCTCACCGTCCGCGAGATTACGCCCGCCGACATTGCCATCTTCGGCTGGCCCGAGCAGACCCGTGGCGTGCTCGTCACCGCCGCCGATCCGCCGCGCGGGATCGCGCCCAACGACCTCATCGAGCGCGCGGGCGAAACGCCGGTGACCTCCGCCGAGTCGCTGGCGGCCGCCCTCGCCGACGCCGATGCGCGCCGCGACCACCGCCTCACGTTCACCGTCCGGCGCACGTTCATCGGCGACTACCAGCATTACTACTTCGCCGCCCGCGCCGTGCTTCGCGGCGAGGACATCTACCGCCAGCACGTGAACTGCTACGGCTACCTGCCGATGTTCGCGATCTCGCAGGCGCCGCTCGTGCCGCTGGGCTTTCAATACGCCGGCGCCGCCTGGGCCCTGCTCTGCATGGTCTTCACACTCGGCGCGGTGTGGATCGGCGCGCGCGAGATTCACCGTCGCCTCGGCTTTCCGACCGATCTCGGCGCCCTCGCCCCCGTCATGCTCCTCACCTCGCTGGTCATGGCCGACAAGATCAAGAGCGACTTCCGCCTCGGGCAGACCGACGCACCGATCCTGCTGGCGTTTGTGCTGGCCCTCGCCGCCGTCGGGCGCGTGCCCGGCTTCGCCGGCTGGTGCATGGGGTTCATCGCCAACTTCAAATACCAGTCGCTCGCGTTTCTGCCGTACTTCCTGGCACGGGCGCGCTGGTCGGCGGCGGCGTGGTTCATCCTGTCGAGCGTGGCGCTCGCGACCGCCGGCTCGCTCCTCTGGGGCTGGGAGACCAACCAGCGCTTCCTCCGCGACACCCTCGGCGCCCTGTTCCGCATGCTCGGCTCGCGCGAGCAGCTCGCGGTCGAAGAGGGCGTCGCGCTCTACGGTCTGAGTTGGCATCGAAGCGTCTCGGTGCCCAGCACGCTGGCACGCCTCGCCGAGCACATGGAGTGGTCCTCGCGCGTGCCTGTGGCGGGCACGGCCCTCCTCGCCGCGGGCGCGTTCGCCCTCGGATGGTGGATGTATCGCCGGCACGGGTTCAACCTCTTCGCCGGGCGCACGCCGCGGGCGGATGACGCCTCGCCCGCGGGCCGGGGCATGATCGCGCTCGAGTGGGCGGGGCTGATCGTCGCCACGCTCGTGTTCAGTCCGCAGTCGACGGCTCGGCACTTCTTTCTCGTGCTGCTCCCGGTCATGGTCGCGCTGGCGGTGCTCATCCACGGGCGGATCAGCCGCGGCGGTCGCATCGCGCTGGGCGTCTGCGTCGCGGCGATGTGGGCGAGCCTGGTCCTGCCGCCGGGGATGGGCGACGAAGTGCGCAACCCGTTCCGCGTGCTGGGCATGCCGAGCTGGGCGGCGCTGCTCATGTTCTTCATGTCGCTGTGGTATGGGCTCGCGCATCTGCGCGCGGCATCGCGATCGGCCCCTGCCGCGCCGGTGCCTCTCCCGGGGGCGTGAGGCACGACGCCTGAGCCTGCCGGCGGTTCCAAAAAATCCGGCATGTCCGCCATTTCGCGCGCGCGGATAGTCACTCTCGCCCAGAGGCTCCAGGTCGCGTTCCGACGAGGTGGTCAGGCCCCTGGTACCCCCGCGGCGCGCGCCGCGCCACGGGGCTCCCATGCGATCGTGGTGAATTGACCATCGGCGCGCGCGCAAAGCGCGACGGTCCGGCCATCACATCCAGCCCATCAGGTGCAGCACCGGCGGCACGAAGAACGCCACCAGCGCGATCCCCGTGCAGACGATCGACGCTTCCTCCATGTCCATGTCCATGACCTTGGCCATGAGGAGCGCCGTCGCGAACATGATGAACCCGTAGACGACGATGGTGCCCATGATCCCGATGGGGATTCCCTGGAGCACGCCGCTGGCGGTCATGCGCGCGGCTTCCATGCACGCCAGGCACGCGGCGAGCTGCAGCGCCGAAAGATGAAGAGACGAGGCGAAGCCGATCCACCAGAACGCGAACATCGCGTAGATGGCGAGCGAGAGCACGAGTTCGATCGCGAACATGATCGCCAGCATCTCGAGCGACGCGCCGAGCGCCAGCGCCCGCCAGACCGCGATGCCGCCGCCGAACACGAGAAGAAAGATCGGCGAGGCGTAGGCCTTGATGTACAGGCGGCGGTCGTCGCGCTCGCGGCGCTTGCGCCGGATGCCCTCGGGCGAGATGACCTCGCCGCACTCGGGGCACTTGGGCGTGGTGAGTCCGCGCAGGTCGTACCCGCAGCCGGGGCAGGCGACCTCGCCGCCGTGGCGCCGGCTTGCGCCCGCGCCGGTGCCCTTCTGAAAGCCCTTGCGCCGATCGAAGCCGCAGTTGATGCAGATGATCGACCCGGCGGGCATCCTGGTGGAGCAGGCCGGGCACGGCTCGGCGCGGGTGCTCTCGGCCCGGCGCGCGCCCGAACGTGTCGGCACTGCCGGCGCGGGCGCGGCGGCCTCGATCGGCTCCAGTTCGTACGGCGTGTCGTCGAGCCTGACCGGCTCAGCCGCCGACTTCAGCTCGGCGCGCGTCGCCTCGGCTTGCGCAGCCGGCACGGGCGGCGCGGGCGCCTCAGCGGCCGGCGTCGCACAGGCCTTGCACGTGTAGCGCCCCCGCTCATCGCGCAGGCGCGGGACTTTCGAGCAGTCCTTGCCGCAGACGATGCAGATCTTTGCGGCATTGGCGGGCGGCGGCTCCACGAGCAAAGCGTACACATTTGCAGGCCGGTGTGCGGTGTCTTGTGGTGTTGGAAGTCTCGTGCGGAAACGCGATGCTCGCGTGAAGTTATGATCCGGCGCACGGTGTCCTCATGTCCGACCACGCTCCCCACGCACACGATCCGGATTCCCGCTCGCCCGGGAGTGATCCGACGCAGGTCGGTCCGGGCGGGCCCGGCGTCGCGCCGGCTTCGCCGCGGCCGGAATGGATGACCGAGTCGCCGGGGATGCTCATCGGGCCGTATCGGCTCATCGAGATCGTGGGCGAGGGGGGATTCGGAACGGTGTGGAAGGCGGAGCGGCGCGAGCCGATCGTGCAGATCGTCGCGCTCAAGATCATCCGCGCAGGAATGGGCTCGCGCGAAGTGGTGGCGCGCTTCGAGCAGGAGCGGCAGGCGCTGGCGATGATGGATCATCCCGGGCTGGCGCGCATCTTCGACGCCGGCGCCGCCGGGCCGGAACTCGGCTATCGCCCGTACTTCGTGATGGAGTTTGTGCCAGGCCGGCGGATCACGGAGTACTGCGACGAGCGGTCGCTCTCGCTGCGGGGGCGGTTGAGCGTGTTCGCGCAGGTGTGCCGCGCGGTGGGCCATGCGCATGCGTGCGGGATCATCCACCGGGACCTGAAGCCGGGAAACGTGCTGGTTCGAGACGCGGCGGCGGGCGGGCCGGAGCAGGCCGAGGTGAAGGTGATCGACTTCGGGATCGCCAAGGCGCTCGCGCCCGCGGGGCTGCTCACCGAGCGGACGCTGCACACCGAGGCGGGACGGCTCATGGGTACGCCGGAGTACATGAGCCCGGAGCAGGCGGGCGCGGGCGTGAGGAGCGGCGGTTCGCCCGCGGGCGGAGGGATCGACGGGCGGGCGGATGTGTTTTCGCTCGGGGCGCTCCTGTATGAGTTGCTCGTGGGCTCGCCGCCGAGGGAGACGCGCGCGCTGCGCGGCATGCCCCTCATGGAACTGCAGCGGGTGATCCGGGAGGTGGAGATTCCCGCGCCCGCGCGGCGGTTTGCGAGCCTGCCACCCGCGCAGGCGGACGGGGTCGCGGCGCGACGCGGGACCGATCCGCCGGGGCTCGCCCGCGCCCTCCGCGGCGAACTCGAGTGGATCGCGCTCAAGGCGATGCACCCCGAGCGCTCGGGGCGATATCAGCACGTGACGGAGCTCGCGGCGGATGTCGAGCGGCTGCTGGCGGGCGTGCCCGTGATGGCCGCGCCGCCGAGCATGTCGTACCAGGTGCGCAAGCGGACGCTCGCCCTGCTGGGCCGTCGCGGGGCGGCGGCGGGCGCGTGGCTCGACGGGGCCCTGGTGGCGTTTCTCGGCGCGAGCCTGCTCCTGCCCGGCGCCGCGGGGCTCTCGGTGCAGTGGGCCGTGCAGGAAGTGCAGAGCCGGCTTGAACTGTTCGACATCGGGGGCGATCCGTTCCAGCACGTGCGCATGGTGCGGATCACCGACAAGACCGACCCCGAGGCGCTCGCGAGGCAGGAGTTTCTGCGCCCTGCGAACGCGGACGGAGCCGAGCCTGATCGCGCGCACACGCTGCGATTCCTGCACACGAGGCTGCTGGACCGGCTCGCGGCGGCGGGCGTGCGGGCGGCGGCGTTCGACATTCAGTTCAAGTCGCGCTCGGAGTATGACGAGCAGCTCGCGCTTCGCGCCGATGCAGGGCCGGGCATGGCCGTGTGCTTTGCGACCAACGGCTGGGGCGGCGAGGTGTGGCGCGGGAGCGACGAGCGCCCGCGCGGGGCGCGCGTCGGCGGGGTGACGATCAACTACGACGAGGAGCTCGGGAACATCGACGCGGAGATCGCGCTCATGAAGCTCGGGAGCGCCGGGGCGGCGCAGGGGTACGGATCGCTGGCGCTCGAGGCGTTCGCGGCGGCGGGCCCGGGGGCGCGTGTGCCGCGGGTGCGGCCGTGGGATGACACGCACATCATGGTCGAGACGGGCGCGCGGGCGCCGGTGCTGGTGTCGTGCATCGTGCTGCGCGAAGAGGCGGACCGCGCGGGGCTGGGCATCGAGGGCGGGGACCTGGTTGCGTTTCTGCCCGTGTTTGTGCCGAGTGATGCCGACCTGGAGGCGGCGAGCATGGACTACGCCTGGGCGCTCAGCGCATCGCCGGCGGAACTGAGCGAGCGGTTGAAGGGGCGGGTGGTGGTCATCGGCGACGACACGGATGCACGTGATCGGTATCACTGCGGCGAGGGGCGGCGCGTGGGCGGGTTCGCCGTGCAGGCGCAGACGATCGAGGCGCTGATCCGGGCGTTTGGCTGGCGGACCGCGGCGTGGGCCGACGGGTTGTTGGCGGCGGCGGGCGCGGGGCTGGGGATGGTGTGGATGATGCGAAGGCCGCGGCGACCCGGGCGATGGGCCGAGGCCGCGGCGGCGGGCGTAGGGGCGCTCGGCCTGTTTTGCGCATCGATGGCGATGCTGCACGCCTGGGGCATTCTGACCAACCCGCTGGCGGCGTGGATCGGTATGCTCGTGACGATGGCGATCGCGGGGTGGCTTGGGCTGCATCGACGCGACGCCGAATGACGTTGGAGGAAGATCACATGTGGCGATCGAGCGTTCGGCGTGCGCTGCTTGGCGCGGTCCTGATGGGTGGAGCGATGGGTCTCTGCGCGTGCGAGAAGCACCAGTCGATCGAGTTTGGAGATGACATTCTCGCGAGCCGGGGTGAGACGATGAAGCTCACGCGCCCGACGGCGATCCGCATCACGCGCGAGAAGCGCGTGGTGAGCTTCCGCATCGAGCCGTACGCGCTGCACGGCGGGCCGCTGGCGCCCGCGGTCGTGGCGCTGCACAACTCGGAGCCGGAGATCGAGGTGAAGACGGGGATCGTGTTCGCGGCGGGGATGCGCCCGGTCGTGAAGTCGCAGCGCGTGGAGGCGGCGGCGTCGGGGACGGAGTTCGTGTTCGTGGTGAAAGAGGACGAGCAATGGGCGGTGATCGTGACGGCCTGCGATCATCAGACCGGGGCCAACGGCCCATACGCGGTGATCGTGCGGATCGAAGGCGATGAGAAGGGAGTCAACCCGGGGCAGCTCGCCAAGCTGAAGAACGGGAAGATCGAAGTGAAGGATCACCCGATCGCGCCGAGGGACGGACAGAACGGGATGAAGGTGCGCGAGGTGCTGATGAAGGAAGGCTTCCGGGGCGCGTTGCCGGTGCCGACGGCGCGGGCGGAGTGAGCGGGCACAGGGGCTGATGTCCGGTGAGGACGATCGAGCGGATGGCGGAAGGGGCGCGGCACCGGCGGGTTACGGGAGGTAGTACTCGAAGAACGAACGTCCCTGGTGGGTGATGCCGCGTCGGCGGTAGGGGGAGACCTGCGAGAAGTTCGCGGGCGGGTCTTCGTGCCCGTCGAGGTACATTCTGATAAGCGATTCATCGGCGGGGAACCAGGAGGCGTGGCCGTCGATGAATCCGACGTTGTAGCCGTCCTTGCCGTGGTTGTTCCAGGGGTCGGGCCAGTTGTTGACGCCGTCGGACCGGCCGCGAGCCGGTGCGAGGAACGATTGGTCGTTGTCGTTGTCGATGATGAGGTGAACGCGGTCAGGCGAGGGGGCGCTGGGCGTACTGGTGGACTTGATCACGTTGCTGGTGATCTCGGAGAAGATGGTGGGATGCCGGGTGCGGTCCCAACCGATCTGCTCGCCGACGGAGAGGCCGCCGCTGTAGACCACGCGGTCGGAGTTGGGGTACTTTCCTGCGGAGTACCAGGCGCGGACCTCGTACGAGTGGCCGCCGGCATCGTGGTGTCGGTCGGCGGCGGGCCAGAAGAGGTCGGAGACGAAGTCGCGTCCGTAGATGGTGACGAAGTCGGGGTCGGTCGTGCTGAGGAGCGGCTCGGTGCGAACCAGGTTGCGAGTTGAGGGACAGACGAAGGCTTCGGTGTTGGTGGTGTATTCCTCGGAATAGAACCACCCCAGGTTGTCGTCGAAGTCAAAGAAGTTCGGGATGTAGATGCCCTTGCGGTTGTCGCCGGCGTAGAGGGCGGCCATGGCGACGATCTGCCGCACGTTGCTTGCACACTTGGTGCGGCGTGAGATTTCCCTTGCCGCGGCGAGGCCGGGAAGCAGGAGGGAGATGAGAACGGCGATGATGGCGATGACCACGAGCAGTTCGACGAGCGTGAACGCCGGAGGGCGAAGTCGCTGGTCGTCCGGCCTGTGCATGGCGCACACTAGCCCAATTGGGGACACTGTGCAAATGAAAAACCGCACAAGGCCCCTTGCACGAGGAAAGACTCGCGGTAGATTCGTGGGCATTACGGGAGGATCTCATGTCCACGGTTCGGCGCGTCGCTCCGCTCGGTTTTGGTCTGGCTGGTGTTCTGGCGTCGGTGGCCGCCGCTGATCCGGTGGTGAACATCGGCATGGGCGGGGCGAGCATTCCGCTGTTCACGACGACGCCGCCCGACGTGGTGCGGACGAGCGCGCCGGCGATTCTTGATGCGGCGGGTGGGTATCGGTATACGTTCAATCCGAGCGTTCAGGGGACGGGCCTGATGGCGCTCATCATTCCGTCGGCGACGCCGCTGGGTGATGTGATCGTGAACGTGGGGGAAGCGCCGGGCATGTACCGGATCACGTATGGAGCGATGCGCAATCCGTCGGGGACGCGCCCGGCGCGGGTGTACGCGGAGACGGTCGCGGCGACGGTTTCGGGGTCGGACATCCGGCTCACGTTGGCGCTGGATGTGCGGGCGGATGGAGTGGCGGAGGCGGCGATCCGAAACATCGTGAAGCCGAGCCTGGTGGGGTTGAATATCACTTCGGGCGGCGCGACGCTCGAAGCGTGGACGCCGCCGGCGGCGGTGGCGAGCGAGTGGCACTTCGGAGGCGACCTGCGTTCGGTCAAGGAGACCGGACTGGCGCCCGGGTCGGGGCCATCGCGGCTGCGGTATCTTGATGATCCGGCGTTCGGCGCGGTGCTGGGGGGCACGATGACGCTGCCGTCGTATCCGAATCCGCCGCTGCCGACGGGCGTGACGGCGGCGCAGTCGGCCTTTGGCACGACGTCGTCATTCGGGATCAGCGCGATCAACGGGAGCGACGCGGAGGTGTACCGGGTGAGCCCGCCGCGAAACCTGAGTGATCCGGGGAATCCGGACCTGCGCCGCGGCATCGGTCTGGCGCTGTGGCCCAACACGCGCGATTTCTGGCCCGATGACAAGCTCGCGTCGTGGACGATGATCATGGACATCTACATTCCCGCCGAGTCGTGGACGGCGGAGTTTCCGGTGGCGATCTTTGATGACAATCACAACAACGCCGAGTCGGCGGATGCGTTCATCCGGCAGGAGGGCGGGCAGGGCTCGATCGGTATTCGCCAGACGAACACGGGCGCGTACCTTGGAAGCACGCTCATTGGGCCCGGCCGGTGGATGCGCGTCGCCATCGCGGTGGAGGCGTATCGCACGGGGCAGAGCCGGGTGTTCGTCGACGGCGTGCTGCTGGGCACCAACGGCAACGCCGGGTGGCTGTACAACTCGGTGAAGTCGACCGATCCGCGATATCCGGATCTACTCTCGACGCAGCCGGTGGGCACGCCGGTGCCGATGGCGGACTGGAACGCGTGGGGGCAGTTCCCCAGCCCGTGGTCGCTGCTGCCGAATCCGGCGGAGCCGGGAAACCTGGGGCGGGCGACGCCGCTGGGCTCAACGGTGTGCCTCTTTGCCGATCTGCAGGGGCGTGGCGAGACATTTTATATTGCGAACCTGCTGTTTGCGGATGAGGCGATGACGGATGCGGCGATCGCCGCGCTGGGCGGTGCGGATGCGCGCGGGATCGTGTACCTCGAAGGTGATGACGCCTGCCCGGCGGACTTCAACGGCGACGGCAACGTCGACCCGGATGATCTCGGGGACTTCATCAATTGCTATTTCGGCGTGCCGCCGTGCGATGGAGCGGACTTCAACGACGACGGGAATGTTGACCCCGATGACCTCGGGGACTTCATCAATATTTACTTCGCGGGGTGCTGAGGAACTCGAACGAGAGTCCTCACTCCACCGTCACGCTCTTGGCGAGGTTGCGCGGCTTGTCGACGTCGTGTCCGCGGAGGACGGCGGCGTGGTAGGCCATGAGCTGGAGTGGCACGACGGTGAGCATCGGGCTGAGCGGCTCGGGGACGTCGGGGACGTAGAGGACGTCCTGCACGTATTTCTTGATCTGTTCATCGCCCTCGGTGGCGACGGCGATCACGTGCCCGCCGCGGGAGCGGACTTCCTGGATGTTGGACATGACCTTTTCGTACTGGCGGCCCTTGTTGGCGATGAAGACGGCGGGCATGCCTTCGTTGATGAGGGCGATGGGCCCGTGCTTCATCTCGGCGGCGGGCATGCCCTCGGCGTGGATGTAGCTGATTTCCTTGAGCTTGAGGGCGCCTTCGAGGGCGGTGGGGTAGTTGTACCCGCGCCCGAGGAAGAGCCAGTTTTCGCGCTCGATGTATTTCTCGGTCACCTTCCGGATGCGGTCGGCGGATTCGAGGATGCGCTCGATCTTCGCGGGCACCTGGTCGAGGGCGCGCAGAAGTTCGGCGACCTGGTCGGCGGACATGATGCGCCTGCGCGCCATGAAGAGGCCGACCATGGTGAGGGCGGCGACCTGGCCGACGAAGGCCTTGGTGGAGGCGACGCCGATCTCCGGGCCGACGCGGAGGTAGACGCCGGCGTCGGTTTCGCGGGCGATGGTGGAGCCAACGACGTTCACGACGCCGATGGCGAGGGCGCCGCGTTCTTTCGCCTCGGTGAGCGCGGCGAGGGTGTCGGCGGTCTCGCCCGATTGCGAGACGGCGATGACGACCGTGCCCTCTTCGATGACGGGGTTGCGATAGCGGAACTCGCTAGCGTACTCGGTCTGGGCCTGGACCTTGGCGAGGTCTTCCATGAGGTAGCGGCCGATCATGGCGGCGTGGAGGGCCGTGCCTTGCGCGGTGAGGATCACTTTGCGCGCCTTGGTGAACTCCTTGGCGAAGGACATGATGCCGCCGAGGACGACCTTGCCTTCCTTGGTGTCGATGCGTCCGCGGCAGCAGTTGCGGAGGGCGGCGGGCTGCTCGTGGATCTCCTTGAGCATGAAGTGCGGGTAGCCGCCGAGCTCGATCTGCTCGAGGTCGATTTCGAGCTGCTGAACCTTGGGGGTGATGGGGGTGTTGTGGATGTCGGTGGTGTGGAGGGTGCCGTTGCCGCCGCTGGGGTCGCGCGAGAGCTTGACGACGTTGTAATCGCCCAGCATGACGACCTGCGAGGTGTGGGAGATGATGGCGGCGCCGTCGGAGGCGACGATGTACTCATCCTTGCCGACGCCGACCATGAGGGGCGAGCCCTTTCGAGCGGCGACGAGGGTGTGCGGCTCGCGCTCGCAGATGACGGCGATGGCGTAGGCGCCGGTGACTTCGCGGAGCGCGCCCTGCACGGCCTTTTCGAGGTCGCCCTCGTAGAGCTCGCTGATGAGCATGGCAAGGACTTCGGTGTCGGTTTCGCTGGTGAAGACGTGGCCCTTTTCCTGGAGGTAGGTTTTGAGGGCGGCGTAGTTTTCGATGATGCCGTTGTGGACGACGGCGATGCCGTGGCGGTCATCGCGGTGGGGGTGGGCGTTGAAGTCGGTGACCCCGCCGTGGGTGGCCCAGCGGGTGTGGCAGAGGCCGGTGGTGCCGGAGAAAGGGGCGGGGCCAGCGGCCGTGTGGGCGCGCTGGAGACGATCGACGACTTCCTCCATCTGGGAGACGCGGCCGATGGCGCGGGCGACGTTCAGCTTGCCGGCGTCGAGGATGGCGAGCCCGGCGGAGTCATACCCGCGGTACTCGAGACGCTTGAGACCTTCGATGAGGAGGTTTCGGCAGGGCTTGGCGCCGACGTAGGCGACGATTCCGCACATGATTGGATTCCGTTTGGACTGACGCGGAGACGCCCGCGCTGGGCCGACCCTCTCTGGGATCGGAATGGTACGAAGCGGGCTTGGGGAAAGGATCGGCTTATGGGTCGGAATTTCGGTCGGGATTGGGGAGCGAGGCGAGGCGGGGCCGCGTGAATCGGCTGGACGATCGGACCGATATCCCGGCGTGGTTTCGCCGGTGTTGGGTGCCGCGGAGTTGGTGAGCCGGCATGCGCTGGCGCGATCGACGCGCGCGGTGGAGACGAGCCTGGAGCGCCTGGCGACGGGGAAGCGGATCAATCGCGCGAGCGATGATCCGGCGGGGTCGGTGGCGGTGACGAACCTGAAGGGCGACGAGCGCGAGCTGCAGGGGAGGATCGAGGCGCTGCTGCAGGAGGATGCGTATCTGGGCGCGCGCGACGGGGCGCAGAGCGTGCTGAGCGACCTGCTGATCGAATTGCAGGGGCTGGTGGTGACGGGGGCGAACCGAGATGCGCTGAGCGACGCCGAGCGGCGCGGGCTGCAGATCGAGGTGGATTCGATCCTGCAGACGATCGATCACCTGTCCAACACGTCGCGGTTCAAGAGCGAGCAGATCCTGCAGGGGTTCAGCACGTCGTCGCTGGGGCGCGGGACGCTTACGCGCGAGGCGGGCGACGGGGAGCCTGAGACGATCGCGTTCTCGCTGGCGGACCTGGCGCGCGGCGGGAAGCTGAACCTGATCGACGGCGACACGGAAGCGGCGCAACGGGCGGTGACCTCGGCGGCGGGGACGATCTCCGGCTCACGGGCGGCGATCGGCGCGCGGGGGCAGGCGGTTGACGCGGAGATCCGCGCGGCCCGGAAGCAGCTCGAAGAAACGAGCAAGGCGCGCTCGCAGATCGAAGACACCGACTATGCCCGCGAGACCGCGGAACTGGTGCGGAACCAGGTGCTGCAGAGTGCGGCGCTCTTTGCAACCGAGCTCGCCAGCGAGCAGCTTCGGACCCTCATGGAGGGGCTGCTCGGGTGAGCGGGTGAGGGACGGGCGCCGGCGATACCCTTGGGCATGAGCGCAAGGCGAACAGCGGGGGCGTGGTTCGGTCACTGGTTGTGCGTGATTTCGGCGGCGGCGTGGCTGATCGGCGCGCCCGCGTGGGCATGGGCGGCGACGGCGGCGGCGACGGTGGCTGGGGCCCCGGCAACGGAGCGCTGGTATGTCGTGCTCATGGAAGGGAGCCGCGCGGGGCACATGGTGTCGCGTGAGGAAGAGGTGGAGGGAGCGGGGGGGGATGGGGCGAAGGACATCCGCACGCGGACGTACATGAAGATCGAGATCAAGCGCGGGCCGCTCACGCTGCAGATCTCGACTGAGTCGGTGTGGGTGGAGACGAAGGAGGGCGAGCCGGTTTCGCTGTCGAGCACGACGCGGCTGGGCGCGATGCCGACGGAGAAGACGTACACGTTTCCGCGCGCCGACGGCCCGGGGAAGCGGGCGGAGGGCGCGGTCAAGGTTCGCACGAAGATCGGCTCGCAGGTGACGGATTCGGATGTGGAGATGCCCGCGGGCGAATGGAAGACGCCGGCGGCGGCGGCGCGCGACATCGAACGGCGGCTGGCGGCAGGGGAGAAGCGGATCACGTCGCGGACGATCGAGGATGATCCGACCGGCGGCGGGCTGATGGTGGTCGAGTCGACGCGGAGCGTCCTGGAGCGGACGAGCACGGAGGTCTTCGGGCGCGAGGTGCCGGCGATCAAGTGGAAGGTCGAGGTCGATACGTATCCCGACGCGGCGATGACGGAGTTCGTGGATGAGGCGGGCGAGATGGTGCGCTCGGAGATCGACTTCGGCGGGATCAAGCTCGTGCAGGCGCTGGCGGACCGGGAGCTGGCGCTGTCGCCGGTCGATCCGCCTGAGCTGCTCAACAGCACGCTGGTGAAACCGGAAGGGCAGGCCATCAGCAACCCGCGGCGGAAGCGCGAGGGCGTGTATGTGCTGAGCATTCCCGAGGGACGGATCGACGATCTGCCGGTGACGCCGGCGCAGCGGTTCGAGCGGCTGGGTCCGGGGACCGTGCGAGTGCATGTGACGATGAAGCCGGCGGAGGGCGCGACGGAGCGCGGCTCGCCCGCGGGGGATGACCCGGTGTTCCTGCGGCCGAGCGCGATGCTCAAGGCGGACGATCCGCGGATCGTGGAGATGATGGACGAGGCGCTTGGAGAGGAAGCGAAGGAGGCGTCGGCGGCGCGCCGTGCGGAGCGGCTGCGGCGCTTCGTGCATCGCGCGATCCGGACGAAAGAGATGTCGGTGGGCTTTGCGTCGGCCTCAGAAGTGGCGCGGACGCGCACGGGCGACTGTTCGGAGCACGGCGTGCTGCTGGCGGCGCTGCTGCGGGCGGCGGGGATTCCGTCGCGCGTGGTGTCGGGGCTGACCTACGTCGACGAGTTCGGCGGGCAGAAGGGAGTCTTCGGGTATCACATGTGGGCGCAGGCGTGGCTGCCGGTCGGCGATGAGAAGGAAGGCGAAGCGGGCGGGTCGCGCTGGGTCGATCTTGACGCGACGCTTCCGGGAGCGACGGCGTTTGACGCGACGCACATCACACTCGGGCTCTCGGCGCTGGGGGAAGGGCAGAACGAGAACTTCATGGTGGCGCTGGCGCCGCTGATCAAGCGCCTGCGGATCACGGTTGAGGGGAGCGAGAAGTGAGCGAGAGCGGGCCTGAGGTCGGCGGCGGTGCCGGCGGGGAGTCGGAGGCGCTGCCGGCGTTTCCGGCGCGCGATCCTTCGGGGCACAAGGGCACGTTCGGCACGGTGGCGGTGGTGGGGGGGTGCTGCGCGGGAGCGGTGCGGATGGTGGGGGCGCCGGCGCTGGCGGCGATCGGGGCGCTGCGCGCGGGCGCGGGGCGGGCGCGCATGGTGATGCCCGAGCCGATCCTCGCCGAGGCGATCGCGATTGCGCCCTCGGCGACGGGCGTCTCGATGCGCGTGGATGCGGACGGGCTGGTCGAGGCGCACGAAGCGACAGCGGCGATCGACGCGGCGCTCGAGGCGTGCGAGGCGCTGGTCGTGGGGCCGGGGATGGGCGTCTCGGCGGGAACGGCGGCGGCGGCGCTCCGCGCGGTGCAGGGGGAGACGCCCGTGGTGGTGGACGCCGATGCGCTGACGGCGTTGGCGGGAATCGCGGAGCTGCATCGCGACTTTCGCGCGCCGGCGGTGCTGACGCCGCACGTCGGAGAGTTTCGGCGATTGGCCGCGACGGTGGGCGTAGACGAAGACCCGGCGAGCGCGGCGACGCGGCCCGAAGCGGCGGCGCACCTGGCGCGACGGCTGGGGTGCATCGTGGTGCTCAAGGGGCCGGGAACGGTGGTGTCGGACGGGCATCGCGTGTGGGTGAATGCGTCGGGGAACGCGGCCCTGGCGACGGCGGGAACGGGGGACGTGCTGGCGGGGGTGATCGCGGGGATCGCGGCCCAGTTCGTGCGCGGGGCGACGTCGCCGCGGGGGCGCTCGGCGGGCGCCGCGGGTGCGACGCTTGATCTGTTTGACGCGGCGCGGCTCGGGGTCGCGGCGCACGGGGCGGCGTCGGACCTGTGGGTGAGGCGGCACGGGACGAACGCGGGGATGCTCGCGACGGAACTCGCGGAGCTGGTGCCCGAGGCGATCGAGGCGCTGCGGGCGCGGCCGGCGTGAACTGAATCAGGCGGCGCGCTCGGCGCGGGCGGCGGCGGCGGCGACAATGGCGAGGAAATCGTCGGCCTTGAGCGAGGCGCCTCCGATGAGGCCGCCGTCGACATCGGGCATCATGAAAAGGCCGGCGGCGTTGGCGGGCGTGACGGAGCCGCCGTAGATGATGCGCAGGGCGTTGGCCGCGGCTGGGCCGAAGATATCGGCAACGACGGCGCGGATTTTCTGGTGGGCATCCTGGGCGTCGTCGGGGCTGGCGACCTTGCCGGTGCCGATGGCCCAGACGGGCTCATAGGCGATGGTGAGGTGGGCGAGCTGGGCGGGGGCGACGTCGCGCAGGCCGAGGCGGACCTGGCGCTCGTTGACGGTGTCGGTCTGGCGGGTTTCGCGCTGTTCGAGTTTCTCGCCGACGCAGAGGACGACGCGCAGGCCGATGGCGAGCGCGGCGCGGAGCTTGGCGTTTACGAGGTCGTCGCCCTCGTGGATGACGTGCCGGCGTTCGCTGTGCCCGGCGAGGACGCAGCCGGCGCCGCAGTCCTTGATCATGAGCGGGGAGACTTCGCCCGTGAAGGCGCCTTTTTCTGCGAGGTAACAGTCCTGGGCGCCGAGCCAGACGGGCGAGCCGGCGGCGCGGAGGACTTCGGCGCAGGGGAGGAGGTAAGGGAACGGGGGGAAGATGGCGATGTCCACCGCTTCGGCGTGTCGGTCTTTCGCGGCGCCCTGCGCGATGGCGCGCGCGAGAGCAGCGGCGGAGGCGGCGTCGGTGTTCATCTTCCAGTTGCCGCCGACGAAGGGGGTCCGCATGGGTCGAGGATAGCGTGGACCGGAGGCGGAGATGGATTGGAGCGATGCGCGGCGCGGGTGGGGCAATAATCGACTCCATGTCCACGGCGGTCGTCATCCGGGAGATTGTGAAGAGCTTCGGTGCCGGCGCGCCGGCGGTGGCGGGCGTGTCGCTGCGGATCGAGCCGGGGGAGCTGTTCTTTTTGCTGGGGCCGTCAGGGTGCGGGAAGACGACGCTGCTGCGGATGATCGCGGGATTCACGGAGCCGACGAGCGGGCGGATCGAGTTTGAGACCCCGGGCGGGAAGCGCGACGTGACGCATCTGCCGCCCAACAAGCGGAACACGGGGATGGTGTTTCAGAGCTACGCGTTGTGGCCGCACATGACGATCGCGGCGAACGTGGCGTTCGGGCTGGAGGTGCGGAAGATCGGGCGCGAGGAGACGCAGCGGCGGGTGCGCGAGGCGCTGGCGCTGGTGCAGATGGAGACGTTTGCGGACCGGAAGCCCAACCAGCTTTCGGGCGGGCAGCAGCAGCGGGTGGCGCTGGCGCGGGCGCTGGTGGTGCGGCCCGACGTGCTGCTGCTTGATGAGCCGCTGTCGAACCTGGACGCGAAGCTGCGGGTGGAGCTGCGCGGGGAGATCCGGCGGATCTGCAAGCAGAGCGGGATCACGACGGTGTACGTGACGCACGACCAGAAGGAGGCGCTCTCGATGGCCGATCGCGTGGCGATCATGAGCGCGGGGAGCGTGGCGCAGATCGGATCGCCGGCGGAGCTGTATCGGCGGCCCGGGACGCGGTTTGTGGCGGAGTTCCTGGGCGAGACGAACTTCCTGGACGTGGCGCGGGCCGAGGCGGAGCCGGGCCCGGGAGACGGGCGGATCGTGCGGACGAGCGCGGGGATGCTGCGGAGCACGTCGGCGGCCAGAGAAGCGGATGCGCGCGAGGGGCTGGTGGCGTCGATCCGGCCGGAGGCGTTGCGCGTGCTGGATGAACGCGAGGCGGCCGGGGCGACCGGGAACCTGCTGCGCGGGCGGCTGGTCGAGTCGACGTACCTGGGAGAGCTGGCGCAACTGGTGGTTGAACTGCGGGGTGATGCGGGAGGCGGGAGTGGGGGTGGTGGTGGGGGGAGTGGGGCGGTGCGGGTGAAGGTGGCGGTGTTGAATCCGCAAGCGTCGGCGGCAAACGGATCGGCGGCGTGGGCGGGCGAGCCGGGGACGGACCTGGTCCTGAGCATCGAACCGGCCGACGTGGTGCTCATGCCGGCGACGCGCACGCAACGGACGACGTGAGACGGCCCGCGGAGCGTGGTGTCGATGCGCCACGTGGTCGGGCTCTACGCTAGGACATGATCGATCTGCTCATCGTCGCGCTCGGCGGGGCGATCGGGGTGATGCTTCGGCACGGCGCGATCACGCTTGCGCGGCCGGCGTTTCCCGACTATCCCGCGGGGACACTCATCGTCAACGTGCTCGGGTGCCTGGTGATCGGCCTGCTGGCGGGCGCGTGGGGGAGCGGGCCGGGCGGCGCACCCGCGCGGCTGAAGCTGCTCGTGTTCACGGGCGTGCTGGGCGGGTTCACGACGTATTCGAGCTTCGGACTGGAGTTCGCGTCGATGCTGCGCGAGGGACGCGTGGGCGCGGCGCTCGGGCATGCGGCGCTCATGAACGTGCTCGGGCTGGGAGCAGCGGTCGGAGGGATGACCCTCACGGGGCGCTCGGGCGGAGCCGCGGGCTGAACGGGGCGGGGGCGCTGCGGGTCAGAGTCCGGGGAGTTCGCCGGGCGAGCGAAGGGCGAGGGGACGCCCGAGGATTTCGCCGGCGATGAGCGCGGCACGCCACTGCTCGGGCGTGGTGGGTCGATCGAACTGTGCGGTGAGGGTCGGCGCGATGTCGTAGTCATCGCTGGTGCCGGCGGCGACGGATGGCCGGGGACGAGCCGGGCGCTGCTCGGGCGTGCGCGCGGGCGCGGCGGGGCGTGACTCGGCGCGCAACGAAGCGGCGGGCGGGCGTGCCGAGGCGCGGCTGGGCGCGGCGCGTGGGGGCTCGAGCTGAGCGCCGGCGCGGCGTGATTCAGCAGGCCGGGGCGCGGGAGCGCGCGGGGCTGGTTTGGGCGCGGCGCGCGGGACGGGTCGCACGGGCGGAGCCGCGGGAACGGGCGCCCGACCGGGCGCTCGACCGACTTCGATCACGGGCCCGCCGGGCCAGAGTTCGGCGCGAACGACTTCGCCCGGGGCGGGACGAGGCGCGGGGGCTTCGGTCGGCTCGGCCTGCGAGGGCTTCTGGCCGCGGAGCGCCTTGAGCTGGGCTTGACGCCGGGCGGCGAGTTCGCGAAGCCGGGCCTGGGCGTCGGCAGGATCGACGGGGCCGCGCGGGGCATCATCGGCATCGGGGTCGCGGCCGGTGCGCAGATACTCCATTCGGCGGCGCTCGCGCTCGCGGTCGGCGGCGGAGCGCATGCGCTGCTCCTGCAGCTTTCGCAACACCCAGGTGATTCCTGAGAACCCCATGACGATCGCGAGCACGATCAGGTTGATCTGCCAGCCGGGCATGAGGCGATTCTATCAGCAGCGAGGCGGGACGGGCGTGCAGGCGGGCGTCGCGGCGGCGGAGACGCGTTCGAGGGGCGCGAGGACGGTGAGGCCGTTGCTCCCGATGGCGGCGAAGCGCGTCTGGAAGACGGGTTCGAGCACCTGGGGGACAAGGGAATCGCTCGCGGGGCCGGCGGCGGCGAGGGTGCCGTGCCCATCGAGAATGACGGCGCGATCGGCGAAGCGGCGCGCGAGAGAGAAGTCGTGGAGGACGACGATGACGGCGCGCCCGGGGAGGGCGGCCTGGTCGGGCGCGGGGTGGGCGAGCGAGCGGAGGAACTCCATCGCGTCGAGCGCGTGGGCCGGGTCCATCGCGGAGGCGGGCTCGTCGGCGAGCACGCAGCGGGTCGCGGAGCCGCGCTCGCCGGGCGCGGTCGCCGGCGGCGCGAGCGAGCACTGGACGCGGATGCGCGCGAGGGAGGCTCGCTGCTGCTGGCCCGCGGAGAGGCTGGCGAAGGGCTCGCCCGCGCGATCGGCGAGGTCCTGCTCGCGAAGGGCGGCGTGCACCTGGCCCTGGTCGGGCGTGCCGAGCAGACCGAGCGAAGCGACCTGCGCGACGCTGAAATCGGCGGAGACGATCGGGCGCTGCGCGAGGTAGGCGAAGCGCGAGGCGAGGGCGCGCCCGCGCAGGGTGCGCGTGGGCGTGGCGTCGATCTCGACGGCGCCGGCGGCGGGCGCGAGGGCGCCGAGCAGGAGGCGGAGGAGCGTCGACTTGCCGCTGCCGTTGGGCCCGATGACGGCGGTGAGAGTGGCGGGCGGGAAGTCGAGCGTGAGGTCGCGGAGCACGGGCGTGCCGCGCGAGTAGGCGAACGTCAGGGAGCGTGTGCGAAGGGCCACGGCGGAAGGATAAGAGCGCGGTCGGCGGAATACCGTTGACGATGCCTGTATCCATGAATCGGAACGCGTGGATGATGTTGCTCGTGGGCGTGCTGGGAGGGGCGGCGGCGGTCGTCGCGGTGCGATCGCAGCCGGCGATGGAGCCGGAACGGTCCTCGGGCGAGATCGCGGCGGCGGCCGCGGGTCTTCAGCCGGCGGCGAAAGCGCCGACCGCCCCGACGGGCGTGCGCCGGCATGGCGTGGCGGAGCCGAAGGCGCGGCCGAGTCCCAAGGGCGCGACCATGCGCCTGGCGTCGTACAACATCGAGAACCTGTTTGACGACAAGGACGACCCGGCGCTGAGCGGGCGGCACGAGGATGCGCAGATGACCAAGCCGGTGTCGCACCGGAAAGCGGCGGCGGAGGCGATCCGGCGGATCGACGCCGACGTGCTGGCGCTGCAGGAGATCGAGTCGCGCGAGGCGCTGCTGTGGTTCCGCGACGAGTTCCTGAGCGACATGGGGTATGAGCATGTGGTGTCGCTCGACGCGGGGGATGAGCGCGGGATCGAGCAGGCGGTGCTGTCGCGCTTCCCGGTGAAGGACGTGAAGCAGTGGGTGGGGCAGGAGCTTGGCGGCACGCACCCGGAGAAGTTCGGGCGCGAGGCGAATCACTATGCGGGCCAGCCGATCAGGTTTCACAGGTCGCCGCTGCGGGTGACGATCGAGGCGCCGGGCGCTGGCGCGCCTGGCAGCGCGGCGAAGTATGAGCTGACGCTGTTCGTGGTGCATCTGAAGTCGGGCGGGCCGGGTGGATATTGGCGCGAGCGCGAGGCGCAGGGGATCGCGCGCGAGGTGCTGGCGCTTCAGAAGGAGAACCCGAAGGCGAACGTGGTCGTGCTTGGCGACTTCAACGCGCAGCTCTCGGAAGCGAGCATGAAAACGCTGACCGTCGCGCCCGATGGGCCGCGGCTCAAGGACGCGTTTGATGACCGGCCGGCGCGCGACACGACGATCCAGACGCACAGTTCCGGGCGCGTGATCGATCACATGCTCTTTTCGAGCGAGGGGTGGAAGGAGGTCGTGCTCGAGACGCGCTTCGTGCTCGGGACGATGACCCGCCCCGAGGGCGTCGACTGGCGGAACACGCCCGCGCCGGAAGGGTGGGCGGCGGATCACTACCCGGTGGTGGTCGATATCCGCCTGCAGGATGTGCCGTGATGCGGCGGGCGACGCGCGCGGGGGCGCGGGTGATCATCGGGCTGGTGATCGCGGCGAACGCGGGAGCGGGCGGATGCCGGAGCGGCGAGGCTGAGGCGCCGAGCGCGCCGGCGTGGGAAGTCGTCAGCGAGGGGCCGGGGCGGGGTTCGCTCGACCCGGCGGTCGCGGGTGAGCGGGCGGGAAGCGGCGTGCGCCGATTCGCGCGCGTCGGCGAAGGTGAGCCGGGGCACATCTGCATCGAGGAAGCGCCCGACCCCGAAGGCGCGGCGAGCGGAGCGCTTGCGTGGGTCTCGACGCGCCGCGCGTGTGACGCGACCGGCGTGAGCGGCGCGGATGAGCCGCTGAGCGTGGCGCACCTGCGACAGGATGCCGCGGGCTCGATTGCGCTTTCGCACTCGGTCGAGCGGGGCGACGGTGTCGTGACGTGGTTCGAGCCGGCGCTGGTGATTGTTCCGGCGGGGCTCGGTGCGGGCGAAGTGACGACGCAGGAGTTGAGGATGATCGTGCGGCCGATCGGGAAGCCGGGCGTGATTCGCCACCAGGGCCGCGCGAGGCACGAGATCACGCACGTGGGCGAAGACGTGGTGCGGCTGCGCGGCGGCGAGCCGATGAAAGCAACGCATGTACGGCTCGTGCTCACGGCGGACCTGGGCCTGCCCAAGGTGCGCGTGGTGACGGACCGGTGGTATGTCGCGGGCGTGGGACTCGTGGGCGAGCGCATCCAGGAGCGCGCAACGACGCTGGGCCTCACGGTGCGGAGCGTGGATGAGCAGTGGGTGCTGGACGCGCCGGGCGCGGCGCGGTGAGCCGGTGGCGCTGCGCTCACGCCGTGGGCGTGCGGCCGGGTCGCGTGGATGGGGCGGAGGCGTCGCCGCAGTGACACGGACGGGATGAGTTGCAGAGCCTTGGGCTGACCGGTTCGCCGTCGGGGCCGAGGGCGTCGTGGCTCTTGAGGCAGAGGAAGACGCGCGTGGAGGAGGAGTCATCGACGAGGCCGGGCGTGGCGTGCCGATCATCGACGTACATGAGCTTGTGGCGCAGGTGAAGGCAGGTGATGGTGAGCGCGACGGGCTCGAAGGAATCGCGGGTGGTGTTCATGATTCGATCTCCACGGCGCGCCCGCCGGCCTTCAACACGGCACGGACCACCGCGACGGGCAGGAGCTTGAGCTTGTAGGCGTTGCCGGTCATGGGCTTGGCGCCTTCGACCGAGCGTGCCGCGACCCTGACAAGGGCGGCGTCGTCATCGATCTTGACGCCCTCCAGAGCCTCGGCGACTTTTGGCAAAGCCCAGGGCACGGGGGCGACCGCGCCGGCGCAGACGCGGGCCCGGCGGATGACGCCGCCCGAGAGTTCGAGCGACGCCGCGGCGAAGGCGAGCGGCCAATCGTGGCTCTGCTTGGCCTTGATCGACCAGCATCCGCTCGCGGGGGCGGCGTCGACGGAGATGTGCGTGACGACTTCCGGCGGAGCGAGCGTGTGCTCGCTGGTCACACCGGTGTCGGGCATGTGGAAGAGATCGGCGATGGGGAGCGACTCGCGCTTCGAGCCGGTGAGGTGGATGGTGGCGCCGCAGACCATGAGCGCGGGGGCGAGGTTGGAGGGGTGAACGATGTGGCACGGGCCGTCGCCGAAGATCGCGTGATACTGGTTCTCGCCCTCAACGGAGAAGCACTGCGCGCCGCCTTTTTTGAGGCAGTCGAACTGGTCGTTGCGGTAATACCAGCAGCGCGGGCGCTGAAGCAGGTTGCCGGCGGCGGAGGCGACGTTGCGCACGGCGGGCGTCGCCGCGCTCGCGAGCGCCTGCGCGAGAACGGGCGCGTGCCGGGCGACAAGGGGCGATTCAACGATCTCGGTGAGGGTCGCGGTCGCCTCGATGCGGAGCGTGGAGCCGGCGAGCGAGATCGGCTCGCCCTGGGCACGCACGCGGCGGATGTTCACGACGACATCGGGCTCGATCAGCCCTTCCTTGAGGTGGTCGATCACGTCGATCCCGCCGGCCTTGATGACCGGCAGGCGGAAGCGCCGATCGGTGGCGATGGCCGAGGCCTCGGCGTAGGACTTCGGCGTGGCGATGGCGAAGGAAGACATGAGGGGAGTCCTGGGGAAGTCGTGAGTCCTGAGCGTCAAGACGTGATGTCAGCCGATGACGGCGAGGAGCTTGTCGGGGGTGAGCGGCAGGGAGCGGACGGGCGTGCCGAGCGCGTTGAAGATGGCGCATGCGATCGCGCCGGCGGTGGGAATGACCGGGGGTTCGCCGAGCGGCTTGACGACGGTCTGGCCGTCGCTCCAGAGGACGGGCTCGATGAGCGGCATGTCGCCGGGGCCGGCGATCTTGTAGTACTCCATGTTGGGGTTGACCATGGCGCCGGTGTTGCGGTCGAGCAGTCGATTCTCGAACAGGGCGAACGAAAGGCCCTGGATGACGGCGCCGATGATCTGACTCTCGGCGGTCTTGCGGCAGACGACGCGCCCGCACGACTGGAACGCGATGATTCGATCGACGTAGACGATGCCGGTCTGCGTGTCGACGCGCAGGTCGACAAACTGCACACCCTCGGAGTGTCCGGGGCCGCGCTGCGGGGAGTTTTCGCCCCGGCCGACGATCCCGGCAGGGCCGATCTTGGCGCATCCCTGGGCCCAGGTCATGAGCGGCTCGTGGTTGCGCTTGATCTCGCCGCCCTCGATCGAAAGCTCGGCGACGGGGGCCTCGGCGTGCTTGGCGACGAGTTCGAGGAGCTTGGTGCGCGCGTCGCTCGCGGCGGCGGCCATGGAGGGCGCGGTGTTGGCGAGCGTCACCGACCCGCCGGAGCCGGGCGCGATCGGGAGCGTCGAGTCGCCGATGAGCACGCTGACGACGGGGAGTGGAACGCCCAGCGCCTCGGCCGCGACGATGGCCATGGCGGTGCGCTGCCCGGTGCCGATGTCCTGTGAGCCGGTCTTGCAGAGGACCGAGCCGTCAGCGGCGATGACGACCTCGGCCTCGGAGCGGGCGCGGCCGTGGCCCCATGCGCAGGACCCGACGCCCATGCCGCGGCGGATGGCGCCGGTCTGGCTGCCCGTGCGCGGGCGGGAGCGCCAGCCGATCATCTCGGCGCCGGCTTCGAGCATTTTCTTGCGGTCGTCGAGGGTGCAGATGCGGAGGCGGAGGGTGAGCGGATCGACGCCGGCGGCGGCGGCGATCTCATCGAGCATGAGTTCCTCGGCGAAGGCGCCCTGCGGGCAACCCGGGGCGCGCATGGCGCGGGGCGTGCCGGCGTTGAAGGAGACATCGACGTGCCGGCCGAGCTGGATCTGACCGAGGTCGTAGCGGCCGGTGGGGATGCGGACGCCGCCGCCGCCGCGGGCTGCGCCGACGCCGCCCCAGGTCTGCATGAAACCGCCCTTGATGGAGCCGTCCTTGTCGAAGCCGACGCGGACGCGCACGCGTGCGGAGGGGCGGTTGCCGGTATCGAGATGTTCTTCTTCGCGGTTGCAGAAGCACCAGCAGGGACGCTTGTACTTGGCGGCCGCGCGAGCGGCGAGCGTGGATTCCTTGCCCGCGCCGCCGAGCTTGCTGCCGAAACCGCCGCCCACGTACTCGCAGATGACCTTGAACTTGGCGCGGGGGAGGCCGAGGGGTTCATCGAGCCCGTCGGCGGCGGAGAAGGTGCCCTGCGTGCTCGCGTAGACGATGGCCTCCTGTCCGTTGTGATCGATGGCGGCGCCATGGGTTTCGAGGGACGAGTGCGTCTGCACTTCGGTGGTGTAGATGGCTTCGTGGACGTGATCGCACTGGGCGAGGAGGGCGACGGTGTCTTCGTTGGGCTCGGCGCCGGCGGCGTCAGGGCCGGCTTCCTCCATGCCGTCGTCGATGCGCGTGGTGACGAGCCCGCGCCTCCAGGAGGCGTTGAGGGCGCGCTGGGCCCGGCGGAGCGCTTCGAGCGACTCGGCGATGATGTGCCCGACGTTCTGGCCGTGGTAGCGCGTGCCGCCGCGGGCGCGCGTTTCGTCGAGTTCAACTTCGAGCACGCCGGGCACGGCCCGGGCGGCGGCGAGATCGACGGTTGCCAGCTTGCCCGCGCCCCAGGGGCTGCGGATAAAGGCGGCGAACAGCGAGTTGGGCAGGTAACGGTCGCGTCCGTACTTGGCGCGGCCGGTGACCTTGGCGATCGCGTCGAGGCGCGAGGCGTCGTCGCTCATCGACTTGCCGGCGTTGCGCGGTCGGTTGGTCGTGGGCAGCACGGGCGTGTGCGGCAGGTTGGTGGTCGGCTGGGGCATGGGAGGAGTCCGGAGTCCGGCGTGCTGAGCTGTTTCCTGAAGTCCTGAGTCCTGAGTGTGCAGAGACCGCGGCGGCAGCTACTTGTCGATCAGGGGCTCCTGCCCGCTGGCTTCGAGACAGGCGTTGAAGACGTTGGTGTAGGTGCCGCAGCGGCAGATGTTGCCGGCGAGGCCGTGCTTGATCTGCTGGAGCGTGGGCTTGGGGTGCTTGTCGAGCACGGCCTTGCACGCCATGACGAGGCCGGGGGTGCAGTAGCCGCACTGGAGCGCGTCGTGCTTGACGAACGCCTGCTGGAGCGGATGGAGGCGCTCTCCATCGGCGAGGCCTTCGATGGTGCGCACGTCGGCGCCGATGGCATCGGCGGCGAGGGTCATGCAACTGTTGACGAGCTTGCCGTCCATGATGACGCAGCACCCGCCGCAGGACCCGCGATCGCAGATGTCCTTGGTGCCGGTGAGGTCGAGCTTGAGTCGGAGGGCGTCCATGAGGGTGGTGCCCGGGTCGATGGTGACAGGCTGTTCCTTGCCGTTCACGCGGAGCACGACGCGCGCGGGCTCGGGGCCGAGCAGCACCGGGCCGTCGTCGGTGGGCGCGGCCTCGGCAAGCTCGACGGCATGCGCGCCGGCGACCGCGAGCGAGTTCGCGGCGGCGGAAACGCCCAGCGTCTGAAGAAACGAGCGGCGAGAAACGCCGGAGTCGTGCTCGGGGGGCGGCGGCATCGATGAGCTCCCTCGGAAGGGTTGATCTCGAGAAGGCGGGCGAGGTCGTCTCCCGCGCGATGGACACGGCGGACGTCACCCAGTATACCGAAGGGCGCGAACACGGTGGCGGCGGTCCGAAGCGGCCGCGATCGGCCTGGATCGCCGGTCAGGCCGGAGCAACCCGGCCATCCACAAGGTGGACGATGCGATCGGCCCGGGCGGCGACCTCGCGGTCGTGCGTGACCATGACCACCGTCAGCCCGCGCTCGGCGCGGATGCGCGAGAGCATGTCGAGAATCTTTTCGCCCGTGGCGTGGTCGAGGTTGCCGGTGGGCTCGTCGGCGAGCAGGACGGGCGGGCGGTTGATGAGCGCCCGGGCGATGGCGACGCGCTGGCGCTCGCCGCCGGAGAGCTCGATGGGCCGATGCAGCAGGCGGTGCCCGAGTCCGAGGGCCTCGAGGATGGCGAGAGCTTCGGCGCGGAGCGAGTCACGACGCGCGAAGGTGCCCAGGCCGAAGCGGACCATGGCCGCGAGCGTGACGTTCTCGACGACGGTGAGCTCGGGAAGGAGGTGGTAGAACTGAAAGACGAAACCGACGGACTGGTTTCGGTAGCGATCGAGTGCCGAGCGTGAGAGCGCCTGGATGGAGCGGCCTTCAAACTCGATGGCGCTGACGGGGTGGCCCGCATGTCGCCCGGCCGAGTCGGGCCGGTCGAGCCCGCCGAGCAGGTGCAGGAGCGTGCTCTTGCCCGAACCGGAGGCGCCGAGGATGGCGAGCCACTCGCCGCGGCGGACATCGAGATCGACGCCGCGAAGCACGGGTACGTCGACGCGCCCGAGGCGGTAGGTCTTGTGGAGGGCGCGGGCGGCGAGCAGGACATCGGTGCCGCGGGGGGGCGCGCCTTCGCGCGCGTCAGCAAGGTGCGCGGGCGTCGGCGGGGGCGTCGGGGGTGAAGTCGTGCTCGAACGTGCGTGGCTCATTCGAATCTCAGGGCCTTGACGGGGTCCATGCGCGCGGCGCGGATCGCCGGCACGAGCGCGCCGAGCACGCTGAACGCGACGGCCATGGTCAGGACAAGGGCGGCATGAGCCGGGTCGATCCGGCTGGGGATATCGGAAAAGTAGTAGACGCGCGGGTCCCAGACCTGCACGCCCGTGGTGCGCCCGAGCCACTCATGAATCTCGTTGACATTGCGGACGATGAGCGTCGCGCCGATGCCGCCGAAGAACGCGCCGATCACGCCGATCACGAGGCCGTAGAGAATCCAGACCCCGGCGACGCCGCTCCCGCCCGCGCCGATGGCGCGAAGCACGCCGATGTCGCGCGTCTTCTCGGCGACCATCGCCCAGAAGATCGCCAGGATCAACGCCGAGGCGACCAGCGAGATGATGATGAGGAGCATCAGAACGGTGACGGTTTCCTTCTTCACCGCGCCGACGAGCACCGCGTTGGTCTGCTCCCACGTCGCGATCAGGTGCGGGTTCAGGCGGATCAGGTCCATGGACGGAACATCGCCCCGGTGGTCAGCGGCGAACCGTTCATAGATCTCGGCGCAGCGGGCGCGAAGCACGTCGGGCGCCACGCCCGGCGCGGCCCGGACCCAGACCGCCGTCACGCGCGCCGGATCGACCCCGGTGACCACCGGGTCGCTGAACGATTCGCGGCCGGGGGGCGCGCCGGGGCCGGAGCGGCCGAAGTCGAGCGTGTCGATGCGCGCAGCGTCGATGCGCTCGGCGGCGTCCATCTTGAGCATGCGCTGAACCACGTCGAGCGGGAGGAAGACCGTGCGCCGGTCGATCTCGTAGATGCCGGTGCGGAACTCGTTGGCGACGCGGAATCGGCGCGAGGCCATGTCGATGCTGCGCCCGTTCTTGTCGAGCGGGAGCATGCTGATGTTCACGCTGGCCAGCGGCGCAAACTGGCGCTGGTCGACGACGCGCCCCTCGGGCGTGCCCTGTCCGGCGAGCCGCGGAATGTAGTACCCCTCGGGCCGGCGCTCCGACATGCGCGAGACCTCGATCCCCAGGCAGATCGCGGGCTGCATTTCACCGGTCGCGGGGTCGCGCTCGGCAAGGGCCTTGCCGTCTTCGTAGGCGCGCGTTAGGATCTGGCGCTCGCGCGAATCGAGGCGCGGATCCTGGCGCTCGCGGTCCTTCCGCAGGGGCGAATCGAGCGGCTTCCACCAGAGGGCCGACTCGTAATCGGCAACCTGCCCGTAGGTCGCGGGGTCGATCGCCAGGATGTTCACGTAGTCCATCCGCGTGTCGTCGAAGCCGATGAGCCCGAACGTCTCGATGAGGGGCGTGGCGCCGGCGACCTTCGGATCGGCGCGGAGGCGCTTGCAGAGGTCGTCATAGTGGGCAAAGCCCACGGTCGGCCAACTGATCTTGACATCGCCGACGAACGTGCGCCCGGAGCCGAGCAGCGTCTCGAGAAACCCGCCCATCACCGACCAGGTCACCAGCACGAGGAGCGTGCACAGCCCGACCGCGCCGGCGGCGACGAGGGGCATGATCTTGCTCGTGAGATAGCGGCGCGTGAGCAGCAGTTGGAACACGCGCAAGTGTAGCGGGTGACGCGGGTGCGCCCGATGGCCAGACTCACTCCGCCGGCACGAGCGCGGGAGCGCCGTGCGTCTGGCCGACCAGCGCTCGCTGAGCGGCGGAGGCCTCGGCGCCCGCGCGCCGATCTGCCCACACGCGCCGGCCCAGCATGCCGTCGAAGTTCGCAAGCAGGATGGTCTGCGCGTCCGGCTCCGGCCGTCGCTTCGGCTCGAACGACTCTCCCTCGTAGCGCGCCCCGGCGCTCACGCGGAGGCCGTCGATCAGGCCCGCAAAGTGCGAGACCGGCGTCCCCTCGCCGCTCACGTCGGCGCCCACCATGAGCGGGTATTGATTCACACGGCGCTTGCCCCCTCCGGCGGACGAAGCCCCGGCCAGCCGCCCGCCCACGTAGATGCGCACCTGCGCGCCGTCGAAAACTCCCGCGATGTGCGTCCACGCGCCGGCGGGCACGGGCGAAGTCGCCCGCGCGGTCGAGTAGGCGCGCCCGAGGAACACGGAGAACTCCGGAAGGCCGTTGTTCACGAAGATGCCGAAGTCCGATTGCTCGGTCTTGGCGAGGAGCCCGGTGCGCGAGCCGAAGCGGTCGGCGCGCATCCAGCACTCGATCGTGAACGGCCCATCGGGCAGGTTGAGCTCATCGCTGGCGATCGCGAGAGCGTCGTCGCCGTCGAACTTCATCGCCAGGTCGCGCCCGGGACGGGGCGAGGGCAGTGCGTCGGCATCGACGTCGAGTGCGAGCGTGCGCTCCGGCAGGGCGTAGCGATGCCCGGGCATGAGCACGTCGGTGTTGAGGAGGATCGCCGCGTCGCGGAACCAGTCGTCGGCATGGCCGACCGCGCGAACCACGCGGAACTCGAAGGTCTTGCTCGCGCCCGGCTCGACGCGCGCGTGGGCGTGATCGGGCTCGAAGATCCAGCGGGCGTCGGCGCTGTCGGGCGCCGCCGTCAGCTCGATGGTTCGCGACGTGGCGTTGGGGATCGTCACCCGCACAAGCTGGTCGACGCTCCCCTGCGACGAGAGCTTCAGGCGGTCGACCGGCGCCAGCTTCTGCTCGTGCTGGCGCACGCACTCGTCCTGCAGGGCGCCGGTGAGCTCGCGCACGTCGATCGCCTCGCCCACGGGGAACGCGGCCATCGCCACCTGGTCCTTGCGGACGGTCACGACGTGATACTGGTGCAGATACCCGGCTCCGGGCACGCGCCCTTCCTGGTGCCCGCCCACGGTGGCGAGCGTCACGTATTCGATCCCGTCGCGCGGGTCGAAGCGCATGTGGTGAATGTGCCCGGCGAACACGGCGGTGACATTCCCCGCGGCCACAAGCTCCTTGTGCACCTTGTCCCAGTCGTCGCCGTAGTTCCCTTTCAGCCAGCGCGGATGATGCAGGAACAGGAACACATGCTCCGCGTCCTTGGCGCGGCTCAAAATGGTCTTGAGCCACTCAAGTTGCTCGGGGCTCATCCTCTGCGTCTCGGGCTTGCTGATCGACTTCTCGCCCGTCTCCTGGTTGCCTTCGTCGGAGTAGAGCGCGATGAACCAGCAGTTCTTGTGCTCAAACGCGTACCACAGCGGACCGAAGTGCATCTCGTAGTTGCCCTCGTGCTCGCCCGCGGGCCTCGGGCCCGGCCCGCGCCAGTAGACGTCGTGGTTTCCCGCCACCGGGAACCACGGGCAGATCAGCTCGTTCATGATCCCCTTGAACTCGCTCATCTGTTCGAGCCACTGCGGCGTGTCGTTGTACCCGTTGATCAGATCGCCCACGGTCATCACCAGGTCGGGCTCCAGCAGGTTGGTGTCGCGCACCGCATCGGCGAGCACCCGAACCCCGTCGACCGGCCCGCCCGTGCGGTCGCCGAAGACCACGAACGAGAACGCGTCCTGCTCCGTGGGCAACGGCAGAACGATGTCGCTCTTGCGACTGGTCGTGAAGCGCTTGGCCGTCGGGGCCTCGGTCGGGTGCCTGGGGTTGTGATGGTGCGTGTGGCGCGTGTGCCCGATGTTGTCGGCGGGCTGGGCCTGCTCGGGTTCCTCGCCCGGTGCGGAAGTCACAGCGCTCAGGAGCGTGGCCGCGGCCGCGACCAGCGCGAGCCCGGTGGTGCGAAAGCCAGGGACGAATCGACTGCGCGGCGTAGACATGGCGGCTCCTCGGCCGGCGACCGGAAAGCGATCAGCGGCACGTGAGCAAATCCGGCCCGGACCCGCCAGTCAAGCCGCCCTCGACCCCCCACGGCAAAAGTTCTGCAAAGAACGCCGGCACGCGCCGAGGGACTGGGTCGGCGGAGTATCGTCGCCCCATGTCAAGCCTGCCCGGTCGATTCGCGAGCGCCTTTCTCCCCGTGTTGATCATGGCCGGCGGCGGCTCGCTCGCGGGCTGCATCTCGGGGAGCGCGGCGAACACGCGGCAACAACTCGTGATCGCCCACCGCGGCGCGAGCGGCTATCTGCCCGAGCACACACTCGCCGCCTACGCCCTCGCCCATGGGCAGGGCGCCGACATCATCGAGCCCGATGTGGCGCTCACGCGCGACGGCGTCCTCATCTGCGTGCACGACCTGACTGCCGAGGGCGTGACGAACGTCGCCGAGATGTTCCCGGGCAGGGCTCGCCCCGATGGCAAGTGGTACTACGCCGACCTCACCCTCGCCGAGGTGAAGCAGTTGAGCGTGATCGGGCGCGCCGATCGCCGCGCGGCGTGCGGATCCGTCGGCGGGCTGACGGTGCCGACGCTCGACGAGATGATCAGGCTGATTCAGACGCTCAACGAGCGCACCGGCCGGCGCGTCGGGATCATCCCCGAGCCCAAGTCGCCTCGGTTCCACATCGACAGCGGCATGCCGATCGAGCCCGTGCTCGTGCGCGCGCTCGCCGCCCACGGCTACACCAGCCTCGGCGCCGACAAGGGCGGCGCAACGATCCAGTGCTTTGACCTCGAAGCGCTGCGCCGGATCAGGCAAGAGGAACAATGCGCCTTGCCGCTCGCGTGGACCTTCGGCGAAGACCCCGACCCCGCGCTTCTCGCCGACGCGGCGACCTTCGTTCAGGGGCTCGGCCCAAGCCGCAAGCTGCTCGAGCCGCCTGAAGGAAGCCTCAGGCCGCGGACCGATTTGATCGCCTTCGCGCGCGCGCACGGGCTGTTCGTCGCCACGTGGACGCTCGGCGCCGAACCCGAAGCAACCCGCCGCCTGTTCAGCCGCGGCGTCGACGCCGTGTTCATCGACTATCCGGATGTGGGCGTGGACGCGCGGGGACGGTGACGTGCGGGCGGAACCACCGTCGAGCAAAGGCACCGAGCGGACGGACGAATGAGCCAGTTGGTCGAGCGGTTCGGCGGGCCGTCCCTGGCGTGCCGAACGGGCGTCCGTGCCCGGCCCCAAACGCGTCCGTGCGTTTCGGGCGCCGCTGACTCTGACCTGCTCGTCCATCCGCTCGGCGTGGCAAAGACCGGCGGTCGTGTATCGCGGTAGTGCGTGCGTAGTGATCAAGACTCGAAGCCGAACGTCGGCGTCGAGGCGGGGCGCATCCGTGCGCGGCCGCTCCGATGTTTCCAAACCCGGCTCGTCGGCGTTTCCACCGACGAGCGGGAAGCGTTCAACCGTCCGTGGTTGTTTCGCGCTCTCCGCCTCCACCCGGGGCGTGGTCCCGGGGTTGACCTGCCGGGGCCGAATCCGTGGCGCCGGCGTGGATCACAGGGATCTGACCAAGCTTGCTCATGTTCTCGACAAGCTGCGGCAACCCGGCATGCTTGCCCGGTGCGAACATCGACCATTCCTTCAGGTCGTGCACTTCGAGCCGGTCGCGGGCCCCGACCATCATCACGTCGCTCCCGAGACGGGCGAAATCGAGGTGACGCTTCGGGATCGTCAGCCGCCCGGCGGAATCAACTTCGAGGCGTTCGGCGGACCCGAAGAACTGCCGGTCAAACTCGGCGACGTTGCCGTCGGGTGCGAGCGTGCTCGGAAAGGCATCGGCCAGACGAGAGAAGAGCCCCTCGGTGTAGAGCCGGAGCGTCCGGTCCCAGGGAACGCAGACCCAGGCGCCGCCGTCGCGCTGGGGATTCCACTGATTCCGGTACTTCGCCGGGATCGCCAGACGCTGCTTGGCGTCGATGGAGAGTTCGGATTGACCGGTGAAGACCACGGCTGTGCTTCTGAGGGGCGAATCGTGGGATCAAGGATGCAAAGCGTGGGAATCCTATATTTTTTTTTGGGATTAGCAAGTCATTTTGAGACACGATGCGCAAATGTGGACAACCCGCGCAGTGTCCGCCGGTTGTCCACCGGCAGATCACCGCGCAAAGACGAGCGGCGGGCGTTCTCGGACGTTCGGGCTTGATCGAAAAAAAAAGCACCCGCGGCGGCGCGGGTGCTCGAGTCGGTCTGCATCAAACAGCGGTCTCAACCAAGCTGATCGAGCAGCTTGTCGAGGGCGATGTCGAGCTTGTCGGGGTGGAGATAGGTGCCGTCGGCAAGCTGCTGCCGCACGCGAGTCACGCGATCGGCACTGCTTTCCGCGGCCCGGGCCTCGGGCGAAATGTCGACGCGGTCGACGGGGGCGAGCGTGAGGCGGGGCTCGCCGGCGGGCGCCGGGCCGGGCTTGGCCGTGGGGCGCGCGGCGTGAATCGAGAGCGCGGGTGAGGAGTTGGCGGGGGAAATGTTGTTCATGAGGACTTCTCCGTTGCTCGCGGTGCCGCTCCGACCTTGCGTGGGTGGAGGCGGGCCGAGGGGGTTGCTTCAGGCGAAGAGATGCCGCTGCGTGCCGGCGATTCCATGCCGAGCAAACCTGGGGATCCGTCCACCTGTTCTATCGGTCAAATCACGGTCGAACTTGAGCAGTTGAAACGCTTGTCACGTCGGTATCGGCGCAATCACCGGGTTTTCTTGAGATTGGACTCAAGCGGGTGCGTGCAAGTCATTGTCCGATAATGACTTCTGTCGATTCGCAGATTCCTGACGTTTCGATGGGAGCCGTGGCGTGCCGCGGGCGTGAGGTGTCGGAAGCGAGGGATTATGCTCCCCGGGCAAGAGCCCACGTGAGCGAGCAGCCCCTTCCATCGCGACCGTCTCTGCCGCGCCCAACTTCCGCGTTCGCCCGGGAGTCGTTCCCGCCGCGCGCTCACCCGGATCAGTACCTCACCGCGGGATTGCCGGGGATCGGCGGCGAGATCAAGGTCCGGGCGGCGGACTTCGTGGTTGAAGAGATCCCCGCGTACCAGCCCTCTGGGGAGGGCGAGCACCTGGCGCTGTTCATCGAGAAGGCCGGGCTCTCGACGCTGCAGATGGTCGCCATCCTCGCGCGGCACTACCGCGTCGGGCAAGGGGCGATCGGGTACGCGGGGCTCAAGGACAAGCACGCGGTCACTCGCCAATGGGTGACGGTGCACCTTCCGGGGGCGGCGAAGCAGGTGCCGGAGCTTCCCTGGCACGGCAAGCTCTCGGTGCTGCAGGCGACCCGGCACGGCAACAAGCTCCGTCGCGGGCACCTGCGGGGCAACCGGTTTGAGATCAGGGTGCGCGACATGATCGCGCCCACGGACGAAAGCGCCGCGCGGGCGCGAGCGACGATGACGGCGCTCGCGGCGACGGGCATGCCCAACCGGTTCGGCGAGCAGCGTTTCGGGCATGCGCAGAACAACCACCGGGTCGGGCGGGCGCTGGTGGCGGGTGATGCCGCGCTGGCCGTGTGGGAGCTGCTGCTCGCGCCGGAGGACGCCTCGCCCGAGCATCAGCCGATCCGAGCGCTGATCGAGCGCGGCGAGTTTGCTGAGGCGGCGAATCTGCTGCCGGAGGGCGCTGAGGCGGAGATCAGGGTGCTGCACGGGCTGGCGGTGGGCCGCACCCCGCGGGCGGCGTTCAAGGGCGTGAGTTACGTGGCGCGATCGTTCTATCTCTCGGCGCTCCAGTCGGCGATCTTCAACGGCGTGCTCGACCGGCGTTTGCGCGATGGGACCTGGGACCGGATCGTGGAAGGGGACCTGGCTTTCAAGCACGGGAACGGCGCGGTCTTCAGCGTCGATGCGGCAACGGCGAGCGACCCGGTCACGCTCGAACGCCTCAGCGCCGGCGAGATCAGCGCCTCAGGCCCGATGTGGGGCCTGCGCATGCCGACGGCGAGCGGCGCGATCGGAGCGCTCGAGGTCGAACACCTCGCGGCGGCGGGATTGTCGCCCGGATCGTTCGAGGCGTTCCGGCAGGAGTGGGGGGAGGAGCTCGCGGGCGATCGACGGCCGCTGAAGGTCGCGCTCGCCGGCGCGCACGTCGAGGCCGGCGCTGACGATCACGGGCCATATGTGCTGTGCCGGTTCGAGCTGCCGGCGGGCTCATTCGCGACGGCCGTCATGGACGAAGTCATGAAGACTCGGGCTGTTCGGCCCGATCCATCGGCGTGAAGCGCGGCTGAGCGGCTTTCGCGGGGCTTGAAAACCCGCCCTGCGCGGGCGTATGTTGCCGCGCAGGGCTGCCGGCTGAGCGCCACGCGTGCGAAGGCCGGTCGGCCGGAAAGGCTCGGCGCCCATGGGCAGCTGGCTGGATCGGCACGGACCGAAGGTGATCACGTGCCTGAAAGAGGGCTACACGTCGCGAAAGTTTGTGAGCGACTTCACCGCGGGTCTGACGGTGGCGGTGATCGCGCTCCCGCTGGCGATGGCGCTGGGCATCGCGAGCATTCCGCAGAGTGTCGCCGATGACCTGCAGAGGATTTCGCCGTGGCTCACGCCCCCGGCGATGGGCCTGTTCACGGCGGTCATTGCCGGGTTCCTCACGTCGCTGCTGGGAGGCAGCCGGGTGCAGATCGGCGGGCCGACGGCGGCGTTCATCCCGATCGTGTTCGGGGTCGCGGCGGCGCACGGGTATCAGGGGCTGGTGGTGGCGACGATGATGGCCGGGGTGATCGTGATCCTGCTGGGCGTGTTCCGATTCGGCGGGTTCATCAAGTTCATCCCGTATCCGGTGACGACGGGGTTCACCGCGGGGATCGCGGTGACGATTTTCGCGTCGCAGGTGAAGGACCTGCTTGGGCTGACGATCCTGACGCCCGAGGGGGGGCCGGCGACGATCCCCGCGGGATTTGTCGACAAGATCCAGATGCTGGCGCAGCACGCGGGATCGATCAACGCGCACGCGACGGGCGTGGGGCTGGGGTCGCTCGCGGTGCTCATCGTGCTGCGCCGCCTGGTGCCGCGCGTGCCCGGGGCGATCGTCGCGGTGACGCTGTCGGCGGCGGTGGTGTGGGCGATGGGCTGGTCGAGCGCGGCGGACGTCTTCGATGGAGTTCATGCGCGACCGCTCGTGGAGACGATCGGGACGCGCTACGGCGGGATCCCCAGCGGCCTGCCGGGGCCGCGCGTGCCCGGAATCACGCTTGACATGGTGCGTGAGCTGGTTCCGGCGGCGACGACGATTGCGATCCTGTGCGCGATCGAGACGCTGCTGTCGGCGGTGGTGGCGGACGGGATGACGGGGTATCGGCATCGCTCGAATCAGGAGCTGATCGGGCAGGGGATTGGCAACATCGCCAGCGCGCTCTTCTGCGGACTGCCGGCCACGGGGGCGATCGCGCGGACGGCCGCGAACATCAAGAACGGCGCGACGACGCCGATCGCCGGGATGCTGCACGCGGTGATCCTGCTGGTGTTCATGATGGCGCTGGCGCCGCTGGCCAAGGCGGTGCCGCTGCCGGCGCTGGCGGCGGTGCTCATGATGGTGGCGTGGAACATCTGCGAGATCGACCACTTCCGCGCGTTGCTGCGGGCGCCGCGGCACGACATCCTCACGCTGCTCACGACGTTCGGGCTCACGGTGTTCACCGACCTGACCATCGGCGTGGGCGTGGGGATGGTGCTGGCGAGTTTCCTATTCATGAATCGCATGGCGCAGCTCTCCACGATCGCGGGCATGCGCGACGAGATCGTCGCGGGCGAGGAACCCGACGCGCCCGACCCCAAGGACCCCGGCAAGGTCGTGGAGAAGCGCGTTCCGCCGGGCGTCGAGGTCTACGAGATCAACGGCCCGTTCTTCTTCGGCGTCGCCGACACGCTCAAGGACACGCTGCGACAGCTTGAGCGCCCGCCGCGGGTGTTCATCCTCCGCATGCGGTATGTGCCGCACATCGACGCGACGGCGATGCACGCGCTGGAGGAGTTTCACGACGGGTGTCGCCGGCGTGGAACGGTGCTGCTGCTTGGGGGCGTGCACGCGCAGCCGCTGTTCGAGATGACCCGCAGCGGGCTGATCGACCGGATCGGCCTGGACAACGTGTTTGAGAGCCTGGACGAGGCGCTGGCCCGGGCGGGACAGATCGTGTCGCGAGCCGCCGACCTGCCCCCGGGGAAAGCTTGAGCGGGCGGCATTGGGGGCACGGACCGAGCTTCACGCCTGCCATTCCGGCAGCGGAAGGACTGGCGGGATGTGGCGGTGACAGGTGAAGCGGGGGGCGAACCCCGGACAAAGGCCGGATCGACGCGGAATCGGAGGTGGCTTGCTGGCATCGGCGTTGCCTTCGGCAAGTCACGCGGTCGTTCCGTCGGGTTGTGCCGACGGGTGGCTGCCGCGAAGCGCTCGAAATCCGGAAAACTCCATGGCTGCCAAAGAACTTGCGTTTGATGTTGATGCCCGCCACGCCCTGTTTGCCGGGGTTGAGAAGCTGTCGAGGGCCGTGAAGGCCACGCTGGGCCCTCGCGGGCGAAACGCGGTGCTCGACAAGTCGTGGGGCGGGCCGACGGTGACCAAGGACGGGGTGACGGTCGCCGAGGAGATCGAGCTCTCGGACAAGGTCGAGAACATGGGCGCCCAGCTTGTGAAGCAGGCGGCGAGCAAGACCAGCGACGACGCGGGCGACGGCACGACGACGGCCACCGTGCTCGCCGAGGCGCTCTTTCGCGAGGGTCTGAAGCACGTGGCGGCGGGGGTTGACCCCAACGCGCTGGTCCGCGGGATGAAGAAGGCGGTCGAGGCGGCGGGCGCGCACATCGAGAAGCTTGCCGCGCCCGTGAGCGGGAGCAAGGACATCGAGAACGTGGCCGCGATCTCGGCGAACAACGACGCGGAGATCGGCAGGATGATGGCCGACGCGTTCCAGAAGGTCGGCAAGGACGGGGTGATCACGGTCGAAGAGGGGAAGACCCGCGAGACGGAAATCACGGTTGTCGAGGGGATGCAGTTCGACCGCGGCTTCCTCTCGCCCAACTTCGCGACCAACATCGAGGAGATGAAGTGCGAGTTTGACAAGGCGCTCGTGCTCGTTCACGAGGACAAGATTGAGAGCGTGCAGAAGCTGGTGCCGCTGCTGGAGAAGGTGATGCAGGCGAAGAAGCCGCTGGTGATCATCGCCGAGGATGTGACGGGTGAGGCCCTCTCGACGCTGGTGATCAACAAGCTGCGCGGGACGCTGCAGGTGTGCGCGGTGAAGGCGCCGGGCTATGGCGATCGCCGCAAGGCGATGCTCGAGGACATCGCCGTCCTCACCGGCGGCGAGCCGATCATGAAGGACGTGGGGATCGAGCTCGACAAGGTGGAGCTCAAGCAGCTCGGGATGGCCAAGAAGATCGAGATCGACGCGGACAACACGACGATCATCGAGGGCGCGGGGAGCACCAAGTCGATCCAGGGGCGCATCGAGCAGATCCGCCGCGAGATCGACGTGACGACGTCCGACTACGACCGCGAGAAGCTGCAGGAGCGGCTCGCCAAGCTCTCGGGCGGCGTGGCGCAGATCAAGGTCGGCGCCGCGAGCGAGGCCGAGCTGAAGGAGAAGAAGGCGCGCGTCGAGGACGCGCTGCACGCGACCCGCGCCGCGATCGCCGAGGGTGTTGTGCCCGGCGGCGGCGTGAGCTTCGTCCGCGCCCGCAAGGCGATCGAAGGGCTGCCCGAGTGGAAGACGGTGTACAGCAAGAAGGCCACCGCCGAAGGCGAAGTGACGGCGGAGGACGTCGGGCAGTTCAAGTATGACTTCGCGGCGGGCATGGACACGGTGTACCGGGCGCTCACGGTGCCGCTGGCGACGATTGCCGACAACGCGGGCGACAAGGGCTCGGTCGTGGTGGCGAAGGTGATCGAGGGGAGCGACGGCAAGGGCGGCGCCTCGTTCGGTTACAACGCGCTCACGGGCGAGTACGGCGACCTGCTCAAGCAGGGCGTGCTGACGCCCGCGAAGGTCGATCGCACGGCGCTGGTGAACGCCGCGAGCGTCGCGACGGTGCTGCTCACGAGCGACTGCGTCATCACCGACGCGCCAAAGGACGAAGACGACCACGGCCACTCGCATGGTCACGGCGGCGGAATGGGTGGCATGGGCGGCATGGGCGGCGGCATGCCGGGCATGGGTGGAATGGGCGGCATGGGCGGGATGGGCTTCTGAGCTACCGCTCCGCGAGGGCGAGCCATTGACTCTCCGGCGCGACGTCCGCTCCTTTCGTCAGAGTGAGGAATACGAACATGGCCAGCGCGAAAGACCTTTTCAACAAACTCGGCAACTCCAGCGGCGGGTTCCCCAAGCCCGCGCCCAAGGCGGTCATCCCGCCGGTGGATCCGGACGCGGACGGCGGCGACAAGGCCGGCAAGAGCGGCGGCAAGCACTTCGACCCTTCGCAGAAGGGCCACAACCTCCGAAAGGGCGCCGGCGGGCCCGGGGGCTCGGTGCCCACGAGCGTGCGGCCCAAGGTCTGATCGACGCGACCATGAAAGGGAACGTGTACGCCTGATACAGCGAGTCGGGTTACTCGCAGCCAACAAGTCCGATGCAACAGATTCTCGACATCTTCCTGCACCTCGATGCGCACCTGGGCGAGCTGATCGCGCAGTACGGCGCGTGGATCTACGGCATCGCGTTTGCGATCATCTTCGCCGAGACCGGCCTGATCGTCACGCCGTTTCTTCCCGGTGATTCGCTGCTCTTTGCGCTCGGCGCGTTCACGTCATCCGACGGCGAAGCCACGCGCCTGAAACTGTGGGTCCTGCTTTCCACGCTCACGGTCGCGGCGATTCTCGGCGACGCCGTGAACTATCACGTGGGGAAGTTCATCGGGCCGCGCGTCTTCCGCGGCGAAGGGCTCGGATTCTGGGGCAGGCTGCTCAACCGCAAGCACCTCGACCGCGCGCACGCGTTCTACGAGAAGTACGGCGGCAAGGCCGTGGTGCTTGCCCGGTTCGTGCCGATCGTCCGGACCTTTGTGCCGTTTGTCGCGGGCGCCGGGGCAATGACCTACAGCAAGTTCGTCTTCTACAACGTCACGGGCGCCATTGCCTGGGTGTTCATCTGCGTGCTGGCGGGGCACTGGTTCGGCAACATCCCGTGGGTCAAGAAGAACTTCGAGATTGTCGTGCTCGGGATCATCGTGGTCTCGGTCATGCCCATCGCGTTCGAGCTCTTCATGAACTGGCGTGCGGGCCGCCACAAGCCCGCGCCAGCCCCGACCTTCATTCCGACTCCCGCGCCCGCTCCTCCACCAAACGTGTCGTAACTCGGCCGCCCCTCGGCCAATTGGCGATTTTGAGCATCTGGATACTCGGAGAATTCCATGTCGATCAAGCCTCTCGAAGACCGCGTCCTTGTCAAGCCCATCGAAGCCGAGACCAAGACCGCCTCGGGCATCTTTCTTCCTGAGTCGGCCAAGGAGAAGCCAGTGCGAGGGAAGGTGGTCGCCGCCGGCCCGGGCAAGCGCCTGGAGAACGGCAAGCGCGCCGAGATGTCCGTCCGCGTCGGCGCGACGGTCGTCTACGGCAAGTACGCCGGGTCCGAAGTCGAAGTGAAGGGCGAAAAGCACCTGATCATCAAGGAGTCGGAGTTGCTCGGTGTCATTGAGGGTTGACGCGCGGCCTCCTGCTGACATCCACACAGCGGCACCCGCTCTGGCGAGCGGGCGCTGCGCAACCCGAGAAGTCAACGTGCGGCCGATCGCGCTTTAGAGGAGCCTTTCCATGAGACAACTCACCGTGCAAACGCTCGCGCGTGTCGCGGCGGTGTGTCTTTGGGTGGCTCCCAGCGCGTTGCTCGCACAGGAACGCACCGTCGAACAGGGCATCGCGTTTCGCACGGTCCGAGCCGCGGGAAATGTGCCATACGACGGCGGCCCACTCTCTGAAAACACCGGTCGCGGCACCGTCAACCAGGACTACCGCATTGGTGAGACAGAAGTCACCGTCGGCCAATGGGTGGAGTTCGTTCGCGCCTACGCGCCGCACTGGACCAGCGGCGGGGGCGACGCAGAGGCCAACGGTTTGGTGGGGTTGTGGGTGCGATACGACGGCAACGGCCAATACCACGCCGTGACCGGCTCGGAGAACTTCCCCGCCGACATGTCGTGGCGGATGGCGGCGCGGTTCTGCAGTCAACCCGGATGACCTTGGCGACTTCATCAACGCGTATTTCGTGCCGAACCGCTGAAGTCGATTGACCACTCCAAACGACAGAAATCCTTGAAAGGACTCCGCACATGCCAGCCAAGCAAATGATGTTCGACGACGCCGCCCTCCTCGAGATGAAGAAGGGCGTCATCCAACTCGCCAGGGCCGTCAAGGTCACGATGGGCCCCTCGGCCCGGCACGTGGCCATTCAGAAGTCCTACGGCGGGCCCTCGATCTCCAACGACGGCGTGTCGGTCTCGAAAGAGATCACGCTCCCCGAGCCCTTCGAGTCGATGGGCGCCAAGATGGTGACCGAGGTCGCCAAGAAGACCAACGACGAGGCCGGCGACGGCACCACCGCCGCCACCGTGCTTGCCGAGGCGATCTTCCTTGAAGGCCTGCGCCACGTGACGGCGGGGGCCAACGCCGTGGCGATCCAGCGCGGCATCAACGCGGCCGCCGAGGCCGGCGCCGAGGCCATCGACAAGATGGCCACCAAGTGCCGGGGGCGCGCCGATTACGTGAAGGTCGCCACCGTTTCGGCGTCGCACGACGTGCGGATCGGCGAGCTCATCGCGGAGGCGATCGACAAGGTCGGTCCCGAGGGCGTGGTCGAGGTCGAGGAGGGCAAGGCCGCCGAGACGACGCTCGAGTATGTCGAGGGCATGGCCTTCGACAAGGGGTACATCAGCCCCTACTTCATGACGGACCCGAAGACGGCCGAGTGCGTGCTCGAGGACTGCTACGTCCTGCTCTATGAGAAGAAGATCGCGAATCTTGCTGACTTCCTGCCGTTCCTCAACAAGGTCGCGGCGAGCGGCAAGCCCGTGCTCGTCGTCGCGGAGGAAGTCGAGAGCGAAGCGCTCGCGGCGCTGGTGGTCAACCGGCTCCGCGGCGTGCTGAAGATCTGCGCCGTGAAGGCCCCGGGCTTCGGCGATCGCCGCAAGAGCATCCTGGGTGATATCGCGGTACTCACCGGGGGCACGTTCTTCAGCGAAGACGTGGGCCGCTCGCTTGAGTCGATCGAGCTGGGCGAGCTCGGGCGCGCCAAGAAGATCATCGTGAACAAGGACGAGACGACGATCATCGAGGGCGCCGGCAAGAAGAGCGACATCGATTCTCGCGCCGCCCAGATCAAGAGCCAGCACGACAAGTCCACCTCCGACTACGACCGCGAGAAGTTCATGGAGCGGCTCGCCAAGCTCACCGGCGGCGTGGCGATCATCAACGTCGGCGGCGTCACCGAGGTCGCCATGAAGGAGAAGAAGGACGCCGTCGACGACGCCCTCAACTCCACGCGCCACGCGGCCAAGTCGGGCTTTGTGCCCGGGGGCGGCGTCGCCCTCATCCGCACGCAGGAAGCCATCCTCGCGGCGGGCAAGAAGGCCAAGAACGACGATGAGAAGATCGGCTACCAGATCGTCGCGACGGCGGTCGAGGCGTGCGCCAAGCAGATCGCCGTCAACGCCGGGCAGGATGGCGATATCGTCGTCGAGAAGGTCAAGGAAGGTTCGGGCGGCTTCGGCTTCAACGCGCAGACGCACGAATACACCGATCTCGTGAAGGCGGGCATCATCGACGCGGCGACGGTTCCCAAGACGGCGCTGCTCAACGCGGCGAGCGTCGCGGGGCTGATGCTCACGACCAAGGTGATGATCGCCGAGCTGAAGGAAGATGCGGAGCCCGCCGTCGGCGCGGTGTCGTGAGACACCTTGAATCTACGCGTCCGCGCCCGAAAGGCCGCGGGCACGATTCATGTCCACGAGTACCTTGCCGGCGGACTGTTGGACGGTGTCTAGTGGAATTGCCACGTGGGTGATGGTGGTCATCACTGCTGTGTACTGCGTCGTCACTTATCTACTCTTACGCGAAGCAACTTCCAATCGCGTGCAGCAGCGGGAACCTGTGGTTGTCGCATACGTTCATGTATTTGGAAAGGACGGAACATTTAACATTCTAGTCAAGAATGAGGGGTCGCGCCCGGTATTTGATTTAGAAGCGCAGCAGTCAATGCCTCTGTCTCGATTCTTGGCTGAGCATTGTCAATCTCTCCCTGATTACCCGACAACATGTAAAAAGCGAGTGCTGCTTCCGGGATCACAGATTATTATTGGCGGGTACAGTTGGAAGTCCGGTGTTCAACAAGGCACCACCGATGGCTTTGATGTGAAGATCCGATGTCGAGGTGCGGGTTGTGCGTTGCAAGAGTTCAGATCGCCAATCGACCCGGCGCAAAATGACGCCGATGAGTCAGCTTCCTGTTTTCGGGACGGACTGCAGGAAGTATCTCCGCTCGATCCACTTCCCCAAGTCATGGCGCGGCGTTAGACATGCCTTCCACCCGCGATTACTACGAGATCCTCGGCGTCGAGAAGAAAGCTGACGCGGAGGAGATCAAGCGCGCCTATCGCCGGGCGGCGATGAAGCACCATCCCGACCGCAACCCCGGAGACGCCGAGGCTGAGAAGTCGTTCAAGGAGGCCGCCGAGGCGTACGAAGTCCTCTCCGACGACCAGAAGCGCCGCATTTATGACCAGTACGGGCGCGAGGGGCTGAAGGGCGCTGCCGGCGGTCCGGCGACGCACGACTTCAACCGCATGAATGTCGAGGACATCTTCTCGATGTTCAACGACATTTTTTCCGGCGGGGCGGGCGCGGGCGGGCGGCGCTCGCGCGGGCAGGCGCGCGGCTACGACCTTGAAACCGAGATCTCCATCACGCTCGAAGACGTCCTCGCCGGATGTGATCGCGAGGTCGACTTCACGCGCCTCGACATCTGCGAAACCTGCACGGGCACGGGCGCCAAGCCCGGCTCCAAGCCCGTGAAGTGTCCGCACTGCGGCGGGCAGGGAAAGGTCCAGCAGACCGGCCTGGGCGGCATGTTCCGCATGGTCGTCGCGTGCCCGGCCTGCGGCGGGCGCGGACAGGTGGTCAAGGAGTTCTGCGCGACGTGCCGCGGCAAGGGGCGCGTCCCCAAGAACCGGAAACTCTCCGTCCGCGTGCCCCCGGGGATCGCCGACGGACAGGGCCTGCTCGTGCGCGGCGAGGGTGAGCCGCCGGGACCGGATGAATCACCCGGCGGCGCCGGCATCCGCGGCGACCTGCATGTCGTCGTGCGCGTGCGCGAGCACGAAATCTTTCAGCGCCACAACAGCGACCTCCTGCTCGAGCTCCCCGTCTCCATCGCCCGTGCCACGCTCGGCGCCGAGGTCGACGTGCCCACGCTTGACGGTGAGCGGCAGACCCTCACCATTCCCAAGGGCACGCAGCACGGGAGCATCCTCCGCCTTCCCGGGTACGGGCTCCCCGACGTGCGCAGCAAGCGTCGCGGCGACCTCGTTGTCGGCGTGCGCATCGAGATTCCCACGAAGCTGTCCAAGAATCAGGAGCGGCTCATGCGGGAGTACGCGGCAGAAGAAAGCGAATCGGTCCTGCCAGAAAGTCAGGGCATCTGGAAGAAAGTCAAGGATGCGTTCGGTTCCTGAGGCCCGCGAGCGCTCGCGGTGCGGCATCCGGAGCGAATCGCCGGGATGTCGGATTGGTCCGGGCTTTGCACGAAGATCTCCATGGCCGGCGTGAGACCTGATACACCCATGAACCCGTTCCGCTCCAAGAACCAGCCCGACGAGACGCCCGGTGGCGGCCCGAGTGACGCGGGTAGCGCGGGCGCTGACGGCCCCGATGAGACCGCGGCGCTCATCGAGCAGCTCGATCAGCAGATCGTGCGCCTCACCGCGGAGCGCGATGAGGCGGTCGCCGCCCACAAGCACGCCCTCGCCGACTTCCAGAACTACCAGCGCCGCGCCTGGCAGAATGAGCAGCAGGCGCGCGAGCAGGCCACCCGCGGCGTGCTCGGCTCGATCATCTCCGTCGTCGATCACTTTGACATGGCCCTCAACCAGGACCCGGCCAAGACCACCGCGGGCGCCATCATCGCCGGCGTCACCATGATCAAGGACGAGCTCCTCACGGCGCTCACCGCCCACGGCGTCGGCATCATCCGCCCCGCCCGCGGCGACGCCTTCGACCCGACGCGCCACGAAGCGGTCATGCAGCAGCCCGGCGAGGGCGTGGAAGCGGGCCACATCGTCAGCCTGGCGCGCCTCGGTTACACCGTCAATGAGCGCGTCGTCCGACCGGCTCAAGTCATCGTCGCGTGCTCCTGATTTGCCACCTGGTGCTTCGGCGATCTTCCCATGCCCACCTACGAGTACCAGTGCAACGCGTGCCGGCACCGCTTCGAGCGGTTTCAGTCCATGACTGCCCGGCCCATCACCGTCTGCCCGTCCTGCGGCAAGAAGAAGGTGTCGAGGCTCATCGGCACGGGCGCGGCGCTGCTCTTCAAGGGCTCGGGGTTCTACATCACCGACTATCGCTCCGATTCATACAAGAAAGCCAAGGACGCCGACAAGCCGGCCGAGAGCAAGCCCGCCGAAACCAAGTCGAACGAGGTCAAGGCGCCCGAGCCGAAGGCCAAGCCCGCCGCGGAGACTCCGGCGACGCGGAAGAGGACGAAAGCCTGACTGAACGCCTCGAAGCCGTGGGCCTCGACGCCGCGTGCCTCGATGTTGCCTTCGTCGGCTTCAACCTCGTCATCGAAACAGCATCGCCTGCTCGAGCCGAGGGCGCAGCGTGACCGTCGCGGCGTCGCCCGCGCGCGCGAGCGGCACCCACGGCGTGGGCTCGTGCTGCAGGCTGATCGTCAGCGGATAGCCCAGGCCCTCGTGCAGGCGGCGTGCGAGGTCGGGCGTGTTGCATTCCTGCGAGAGGTGCAGCAGCACGACGTGGTCGCGCGGGGCGATGTGCCGGATGGCTTCGAACGCCTGCTCGTTGGAGAGGTGCCCGTGGCCGCCCATCACGCGTCGGATGAGCTGGGGCGGGCGACCCGACGAGAGCTCGAGGTCGGGGCAGTAGTTGGATTCGATGGCGAGCACGTGGACGCCGCGCAGGTGGCTGACCAGCGCGTCGGTGGCGCGTCCGAGGTCGGTGGCGAAGCCGAGCTCGCCGCCGGGCGTGCTGATGCGGAAGACGGATGCGCCGAGTTCATCATGGGCGGAGAGCACAACGCGCACGGGCAGGCCCGAGGGTGTGTTGAACCCGTCGCGGAAGGGCGCGAAGCGTGCGGCCTGGAGGCCCAGTCGCTGCGAGCGGCGCAGGTGGGAGCGGTGCAGAAAGATCTCGACGTGCCGCGGCAGCGCGGGCTCGATGGCGGTGCACCAGCCGGGGTGGCAGTGGTCGCTGTCGAAGTGGGTGATGAAGACGCCTTCGAGGTCGTGCAGCGTGAGGCCGCACGCCGCGAGGTGCGTGCGCGTGCGCCGCGGGGAGAGGCCGAGGTCGATCAGGTAGTGCCGCGGGGAGCCTTCGAGCGTGACGCGCAGGAGCGAGCAGTTGCCCATAGACCCGCTGGCAAACACGCGCAGTCCGTGGGCGGGCAGGATGGTTTCGGAGCGCGGCGCCTCCATGCGGCGGAAGCGTAGCGGCGTCACATATCGGCGAGGGGTTCTTCGTCCGAGGGGAGGTCCTGGCGCGAGATGCGTGCCGCGGCCTTAAACCACGCAACCGCGTCGCGCGGCGGCTTGCCCATGCCCGGGGCGATTCCGCGGCCGGTCGTCTTGCACGCTTCGATGAAGTCGGCCATCTCGGTGACCGCGGGGCACTCGCTGCGGCGCGCCAGGGCGCGCAGCTCGGCGATCGCCACTTCATTGGTGCGCGGGTCGCGGAGGATGCTCGTGTACGCCTCGACGACGGCGGTGATATGCGGGCGCGACATGCCCGCGCGGCGCAGGCCCACGCGGTTGATCCCGCCGATGCGGTTGCGCTCGTTCACCGTGCAGAACGGCGGCACGTGCTGCGAGACGGCGCAATCGCCGGCGATGTGCGCGAAGCGCCCGACGCGCACGAACTGGTGCACCGCGGCCTGCCCGCCGAGGAGTACGTTGTCGCCGATGACGCCGTGACCGCCGACGACCGCGGCGTTCACGAAGGTCACATCGTTGCCGACGGTCGCGTCATGGCCGATGTGCGAACCGATGAGCATGAAGCCGCGATCGCCGAGTCGCGTGGGCCGCTCGGTCTGGGTGGCGGCGTTGACCGTGACGTGTTCGCGGAGGATGCACTTCTCGCCGATGGTGACGCCGGCGGACGCCTGGCCCCGTTTGAACTTGACATCCTGCCCTTCGAACCCGACGCAGACGAACGGGTAAAGGGTGGTGCCCGCGCCGATCCGCGTGGGGCCCTGGATGTAGACGTTGCCGATCAGCTCGACGCCCGGACCGAGGACGACGCAGCCCGTGAGGACGCAGTAGGGGCCGATTTTCACGTCGTCGGCGAGCTCGCACTCGGGTGCGACGAACGCCGTGGGATGAACCTGGGGCATGGCGTAGTGTATTCCGAGCGATGCGGAACGGACCGACGAGCGTGGGCGTGACGGACCTCGGGCGGATGGGGTATCGCGCGGCGTACGCGCGGCAGGAGGAGATGGTCGAGCGGGTGGTGCGGTCGCGAGATTCGGCAGAGCCGATGCTCGGGCACGTGCTGCTGGTCGAGCATGACCCGGTGGTCACGGTGTCGCGCCGGCCGGGAGCGAGCGGGAACGTGGTCGCGTCGCGCGAGGTGCTTGCGCTGGCGGGCGTGGAAGTCGAGGAGACCGATCGCGGCGGCGATGTGACGTATCACGGGCCGGGGCAGATCGTGGCGTACCCGATCATCGACTTGAATGCCGCGGGGCTTCGCCTGCATGAATACATGCGGCTCCTTGAGGGCGTGGTGATCGAGGTGTGCGCGCGGTTCGGCGTGCGTGGAGAGCGCGATGCGTCAGCGACGGGCGTGTGGGTGCGGCGCGCGGGCGCCGCGGGCGGGGCGGAGCGGTCCGCGCGGAAGATCGCGGCGATGGGCGTGCGCGTGCGGCGCTGGGTGTCGATGCACGGGCTGGCACTCAACGTGACGACGAACCTGCAGCACTTCCGGCTCATTGTGCCGTGCGGGCTGACCGGGCGTGAAGTGACGAGCCTGCGCGAAGAACTCGGGGAGCGATGCCCGTCGATGGAGGAGGTGAAGGGGGAGCTGGTGAAGGTGATGCGCGAGGTGGTGGAAGCGCGGCGTGAGTCTTGAGCGAGCAAGTCCCGACTCGGAGAGTCGGGGTACCCGCAGCCAGAGCCGGACCCGACTCGGAGAGTCGGGTTATGCCGGAACGTTGTCAGTTGCACCCGCCGCCGAAGTACGCGTTGATGTAGTCGCCCAGATCGTCGGCGTCGAGGTTGCCGTCCTGGTTCCAGTCGGCGCGGCCATCGCGGAAGCGGTCCTGGGGCGCGAAGTAGATATTGATGTAGTCGCCGAGGTCATCGGGGTCGACGTTGCCGTCGAAGTTGATGTCGACGATGCCGGCCTCGCAATCGGGGAACGAGCCGCCGTTGCCGGGCTCGCCGTTGAGGATGTTCACGTCACTTGGGCCCATTTCATCGGGCACGTAGTTGGTGCGACTGCGGCCAAAGTGCATGGCGGCGCCGGCGCCGCGGCCCGACCACACGGAGTTGGGCACGGCGACCCAGCGCCCGCTGGCAGCGTCTTCCATGAACTCGTGCATGTCGACGCCGTTGGAGATGAAGAGGTGTCCCTGGTCGTCGAATTGCATGGAGCGAATCGACTGAACGGCAGGGAGGGAGATGGTGCGGAGGAGGGTGAGCACGGGCGCGCCCGCGGCGACCTGGCATTCACGGATGATCCCGTCGGCCTGATGGGCCAGCCAGATCTTGGTTCCGTCGGGCGAGGGGACGACGCTGCCGTCGCCCTGGAGATCGACGCCGGGCGGGAGGCGGAGGTTGGCGCGGACGCTGCCGTCGGCGATCGCGATGATGAGGCGGTCGTTGGACGTCGAGAGGATGTGGGCCTCGTCGGTGCGATCATCGAAGAAGATGTCATCGGGCGTTGAATCGGTTGGCAGGACGATGGTCTGAACAGCGGGGAGCAGCAGGCCGTTGTCAGTGACAAGCTTGATGACCGAGCCGTCGGCGGCCCAGATGCGTCCCCAGCGGTCGACGGTCATCTTGCCGGGGTTGTCGAGCGGGATGATCTCGGTGATTTCGTCGGTCACGCGGTTGTGCCGGTAGAGCGTGCCGTCGTTGCGGACGTGGTGCGCGGTGAAGTAGATGTGGGCCTTGTCGAGGGCGAGGGAGAGGTCGTGGACGGTGGTGGGGTTGGGGAGCTGAACGAAGCGCTCGATCTGCTGCGGCTCGTTGGTGAGCGAGAAGGGCGTGATGAACTTGATCGTGGGGACGTTGCCGAGTGAGACGGGCGTGATGGCGACCTGCGGCCAGATGACCATCACGGTGTCGAGAAAACGACCCACGCCCTTTTCCACGAAGTGGTACTGCACGCGGAAGTTGGACCCGTTCTGCCCGGCGTAGCGGAAGTTGGCGGCGACCGGGTTCATCGTGTACTTCTCGGTGCGGAAGGGCGACTGCATGGTGAGGCGACCGGCGACGTTGCCTTCATCGGCGGCGGGGTCGCGGACGAGAAACTCGCCGCCGAAGTCCTGAACGCCGACGAGCGACATGCAGTGTCCGCCGCCGCGGGTCCAGACGCCGGTGGTCGGGCTTTGCTCATAGCGGCCGTAGCAGACCGCGACGAGCCCGCCGAGGAGCATGTGGAAGCTCACACCGTTGGGCGAAGGGGCGAAGCCGCCGTTGGCCCAGTAGACGTCGGAGGTGAATTTGCCGCCGGTGAGGATGTTGTAGAAGGCCATGCCGTTCTCGGCGCCGCTGCCGTTGGTGCCGTTGGCGGCGGTGGTGCCCATGAAGCCGCCGAGAAGGTTGACGAGCTGGGTTCCGGCGTTGTAGTTCGCGGGGCTCTGCCAGTTGCGCGGGCCGGGGAATCCGACGGTGGCGTTGGGCACGCCGTGGTTGGCGGCATAGGCGTAGAGATTCATGCAGGAGGTGGGAACGCAGTGCATGCCGCCATCGCCGGCGAGGCCTGCGCGGCGCTGATCGAAGTCGGGGATGCCGAGGCGGTAGACGTTGACCTGAGCGCCGGCGGCGGCGCTGAGCGCAAGCAGGGCGAGAACGGACAGGGTCGAGTGAGCGCGCATGTGCAGTCTCCGATGGGCGGGCGGTGAGCCGGGTGCGTCCCGGTGAGAAGCATGCGCACATACCGCCCGGAGCGGCCAACAAATGCGGGCGGGCTGAGACCACTTTCCGAAAAACCGTGCGAAATTGCTAAATGAACGGCGCGGTCCCTATCGGACACCGATCGTGTGCAGCAGCACGGCGTTCTGCGCATGCAGGCGGTTCTCCGCCTGTTCGTACACGAGTGAGCGCGGAGAATCGATGACGTCGTCGGTGACTTCCTCGCCGCGGTGCGCGGGGAGGCAGTGCATGAAGACGGCGTGGGGCGCGGCACGCGACATGAGGGTGGCGTTGACCTGGTAGGGCGCAAAGGCGCGCTCGCGCGCGTCGCTTTCGTGTTCGAGGTGCATGGAGACCCAGGTGTCGGTGTAGACGGCGTCGACGCCGCCGGCGACGCTCACGTCGCGCGGGTCGTTCGAGACGCTCAGGCGCGTGCCGCGTTCCATGGCCAGGCCCATGGCGAAGCCGGTCTCGGCGGCGGGCGGCTCATAGCCCGCGGGCGTAATGACCATGAGTTCGACGCCGAGGCGCGGACAGAGATGCATGAGCGAGACGGCGGTGTTGCACCCGTCGCCGATGTATGCGACGCGCAGACCGCGCAGCTTGCCGAAGCGCTCGTGAAGCGTGAGGACGTCGGCGAGGGCCTGGCAGGGGTGGTAGGCGTCGGAGAGGGCGTTGATGACGGGGATGCGCGCGTGAACGGCGAGCTGCTCCACCGTGGCCTGGGCGTAGGTTCGGGCGACGATGGCGGCGACCCAGCGCTCGAGGTTCTTCGCGTAGTCCTTTGTGGTTTCGCGCTGCCCGATGCGCTCCTTGGCGTGGTCGTAGTAGATCGCCTGGCCGCCGAGGCGGTGCACCCCGACCTCGAAGGTGAGGCGCGTGCGCAGCGAGGGCTTCTCGAAGAGCAGGACGACCGAGCGCCCGTCGAGGGCGTGCCGGAAGGGCGCGATGTCGCGCTTGGTCGACGCGGCGGTTTCGAGCAGGAGCCGCAGGTCTTCCTCGGTGAGCGACGCCGATGTGACGAGGTCCTTGGTCGAGAGCGGCTTCATGGAGGGAGCGTGCGACACGCCGGATCGTACGGAGCGTCAGGCGCGAGTCACGAGGGCGCGGAACGAACGGGCGAGCGCCCTGGCCCGCGTGGGAGAAACGGCGGCGAGGAAGATCGTGTCGTCGCCGGCGATGCTCCCGGCGCTCCCGGGGAGTGCCGCCCGATCGAGCTCGGTCGCCAGTGCCGGCGCATGCCCGGGGCGCGTCTTGAGCACCACGATGCTCGCGGCGGAGTGACAGGTGAGCATGAACCCGCGCACGGCGGCCTCGGCCTGCGGGCTGGCGACCGTCGCGGGGTCGGCGCCGGTCGAGCGGACATAGCCCGCGGGGCTCTTGTGGATATTGAGGTCGCGGAGATCGCGCGAGAGCGTGGCCTGGGTCGAGGCGATCCCACGCTGCGAGAGAAGCGTCCGCAGCCGATCCTGGCTGGCGATCGGCTGCTCAAGATCGAGAACGTCGAGGATCACCTGGCGTCGGCGGGCCTTCGGGGACATGGTATGAGTATGCAGTGATTGCATGCAAAATCAAGGGAAAGACCGCGGCGGCGATCGCGAGTTGCGGCGGGCGAGCCGGGCTTACATGGGTGCGAAGCGCCGGGCGGCTGCGCTCGAGAGCTTCTTTCCGACTTCCCACGCCGGGCCGGGGAAGCGATGGCACGCGGCGACGCAAGAGTCGATCGCGACGATGATCTCGTCGGCGTCGTTGGCACTGAGCACGAGCGGGGGGATGAGCTTGATGACGTCGACGCGATGGGCCGCGACCTGGGCGATGATGCGGTGGTCGCTCATCAGAGGCATGATGATGGCCTGGCAGAAGAGACTGGGGTCGAGCCGGTGGAGCAGATCCCACCCGAGGCGCAGCGACGTGGAAGACGGGCGCTGGAACTCGATGGCGATCATCAGTCCGCGCCCGCGCACTTCCTTGACCATCTCGCAGCGCCCGACCATGGAGCCCAGACCGGCGAGGAGGCGCGAGCCCACGACGCCGGCGTGCTCGGCGAGGCGCTCGCGGCGCATCACGTGCAGCGCGGCAAGCCCGGCGACCATCGCGAGGTCGTTCATGCCGAAGGTGTTCTGAATCCGTGCGCAGGCGTTCATGCTCGAGAACGTGCGCGCGTGGATTCGGTCCTTCATGAGCACGGCGCTCACGGGGACGTACCCGCCGGAGAGGCCCTTGGCGAGGACCACGATGTCGGGGTGCCAATCGGCGCCGGCGCCGTCGTGTTCGCACGCGAGCATGCGGCCCGTCCGTCCCATGCCGGTCTGGATCTCATCGAGAACGAGCAGCGCACCGTGCCGGGCGCACAGGCGTGACGCCTCGCGCAGGTAGTCCGAAGCCGGGATGTGCACGCCTTTTCCCTGGATGGGCTCGACGACAAACGCCGCGGCGCCGGGCGACCGGGCCAGTTCGCGTTCGAGGGCCGCGAGGTCGTTGAAGGGGATTTCGGCAACGTCTTCGAGGAACGGGGCGAAGCCATCGCGGAACTCGGCGTTGCCTTTGATCGAGAGCGCGCCGTACGTCAAGCCGTGATACGCGCGGGAGCAGTGGATGATCCGCGAGCGGCCCGTGGCGGCGCGGGCGAACTTGAGGGCGGCGTCGATGGCCTCGGCCCCGCCGCTGGCGAAAAATACCTTGCCCAGGCGCTCGGCAGGCGGGGCAGATTCGGCCCCGGGCATGGCGGCGAGGAGTTCGCGTGCGAGCAGACCGGCGACGCGGAACGTGCCGACGCCGGGGAGATTGGGGAGGTCGAGCTCGAGCGCCTGCGCCAGGGCGTTGCGCACGACAGGGTGGTTGCGTCCGCAGTTGAAGACGGCGTATCCGCCGAGGCAGTCGATGTAGCGCCGACCGCGATCGTCAAAGAGGTAGGCTCCTTCGCCGCGTGTGAAGTGCGCATCAAAGCCGATGGTTCGGAGAACCGACGCGAACGCGGGGTTGACATGCCGGTCGAGGAGCGTGAGAGGATCGTGCGCCTCGGTGTCGAGCAGGGCACGCACATCCAGGCCCACCGACGAGGCGGGCGCGGACGCGCTCATCGGACGCGGCGATGCCTCAGCACCGTTCGGTTCGGCGCGTGGGCGGCCTGCGCCTTCTTCCGGCGCGGTCGCCTGCAGAATCGGCGGAAGTTCGACCAGTGGAGCGTCGAACGGCGCGGGCGGAGCGTCGGGCGATGACGGCGCGGCAGACGAGGCGGGAATCACGGGCGGATGATAGAACGGAAGGGCCCGCGCCGGCGAGGCGACCGGGCCGCGCTGCGGGTACCCTCCGCCATGCCCAGCGGGATCTCGCCCTTGTGCGTCTATTGCGGGTCATCGATCGGGAATCGGCCTGAGTTTGCCGCGGCAGCGAGCGAGCTGGGGCTGGAGATGGGCCGGCGAAAGATCGACCTGGTGTACGGCGGGGGGCGCGCGGGAATGATGGGGCTGGTCGCCGACGCGGTGCTGGAGCGCGGCGGGCATGTGTTCGGGGTGATCACCCGCCAACTGGTGGACATGGAGACGGCGCACACCGGGCTGCGCGATCTGCACGTGGTCGAGACGATGCACCAGCGGAAGATGATGATGGCCGAGCGGGCGGGCGCTTTTGTCGCCATCCCCGGTGGCGTGGGCACGCTCGACGAGTTCTTCGAGATCGTCGCGTGGGCGCAGCTTGGAATCCACGCGAAGCCCATGGGTCTGCTCAACACGGCGGGGTTCTTTGACCACCTGCTGGCGATGATGGACCAGATGCAGAGCGCGGGGTTCCTGCGCATCCGTTTTCGCGAGCGGGTGTGCGTCGCCGACACGCCCGCGGCGTTGCTCGAATCCATGAGTGCCGTGCGGGCGGGGGTGACCGCGGTGTGAGAGACGTTGTCGCGATTCAGGCCCGGCGGGGCTTGAAGAGTTCGAAGAACGACAGAAGCAGCAGCAGCCCCGATCCGCCGCTGAACCCGGCGCCGCCCACGATGATGAGGTTCACCGCCCACGCGTAGTGATTGGTGAGCCACCAGCCGCTGATATCGGCGGCAAGTCCGAGGCCCATGACGCACACGCAGAGCCCGGTGAGCCATCGCGGCCAGGTTGACAGCATGGCGAGCACGAGGAGCACGGCGCCCATGGTGGCCAGAGAGAGGGCATGCGTGTGCGTGCTGATGGTTTTGACGCGGTCGGGCGTGCGTTCGAGTGTGCGCTCGAAGGCATAGCGCTTGACCTGTTCCCACGTGTCGAGGGGGATGGACGCGGCCCGCCCGAGGCCCGGCGTGCCGGGATCGGCCCGCATCGAGTGGCAGGACGCGCACGACGCCGCGACGAGCTCGCGGGCCGTCGGATCGGAGAACTCCATGCTGTCAAAGTTCTCCGCGATCTGGGGCGAAGCGAGCCACTTCTCCAGGGCCGTGCGAAGGGAGTCAGGAACCACAACCGTTCCGCCCGGCGTCGAGGGGTGACGACCGCGAGCCACTTCAAGGAGCGCCGAGGGGGCACGAAGGCCGGCGTACGCGGCGGTGATGTCGTCGCGCGTCAGCCCGGGGCGTTCGTCGCGATTCTGGTAGTGCGTTTCGATGTGCTTCAGTGACGCGAGCAGGCCGATCCCGAAGACCAGGAGCAGGCCCGCGACGCCCAGCTTGCCCGGGAGGGACAGGTTTCGCAGGAGAACGCCCGTTGTGCCGGGGGGGGCGGCGACATCGGGTGCGCGCGGGCGGTTTGACTGGGCAACGGGCGGCGGCGAGGGTGCGGCTGACATGGCTGGCAAGCGTAGCGAGAGAGGCCGTGGCGCGAAAGCAGAGCGCAACTGCTGCGCAGGGATACTCAAATCTGCACTGGACGACGCGCGAGGGCCGATGACCGGAACTCGGAGCAGCGGCAGGACGCCGCGGAGGTTTGGCCATGGCCGAGCAGGATGCAACACCGGCTGGGAGCGAAGGGGCGGCACCACCAGCCGGATCGGGAGCTGACGTTCCCGCAGCGCCCGCGAGCGGCGCCGAGAAGTCTGCCGCGCCGACGGCGACCGATGAGACCGCGCAGGCTCAGGCTCTTCGGACCGCCCAGGCGGCCATCGCGAAGGCAAAGGCGGCGGCGGGGGCGAATGCCGAGGCCGAGCCCGCGGGTCATGCGAGCGCGGAGCCGCAGCCGCTGCCGGTGCAGAATTTTGTCCCAGGGACGGAGGCGCGAAACCCGGAGGGGATCGATCTTCTCAGCGACGTCAATCTGAACGTGAAGATTGAGCTCGGGCGCACGAAGATGCTCGTCGAAGACGTGCTGCGGCTGACCGAAGGCTCGGTGGTCGAGCTCGACAAGCTGGCGGGCGATCCGGTGGACGTGTACGTGAACGACCGAGCCGTGGCGCGCGGCGAGGTGCTTGTGCTCAATGACAGCTTCTGCGTGCGCATCAGCGAGATCATCAACTCGCCGCACGCCGCGGCGGGGTGACGGGTGGCTCGGGCGCGACACCCGTGAACTGTCGAGGGTTCGTGCGACGGCGGAGCCGTTCGCTCAATGGCCAGGATGGCGCGTGAACAGCACTTCAGTGAGATTCTGGGCGACGGCGGCGATGGTGATTCTGAGCGCCAGCGCGGTGTCCCCCGCGCGTGCGTCGGTGCCGCCGGAGTCTCGGGTCGAGATGCCTGCTGGAACAAACACAGGCACTGCACCGGCTGAAGCGTCACCCGCGCCTTCGTCGCCGGGCCGACTCGTGTTTCCCGGGCTCGCGGGCGCCGATGCCGATGCGCCCGCGAGGGGCCGCGCGGAGCCGACGGCCGCGGGAACACTCCTGAGCACGCTCTTGCCGCTGGCGGGCGTGCTGGGGCTGGCGTTTGCGTGCGCGTGGGTGGCGCGGCGGCTCGCGCGGCGGGACGGAGCGCTCATGTCAGCGCTCGGCGCGGGCGGGCGATCGCCCGCGGGAATCCTTGAAATCCTGGGGCGCTATCCGCTCTCAAGGGCCCAAGCGTTGATCCTGCTGCGCGTCGATCGACGCGTGCTGCTCCTCGCGCAGTCCCGCGGCGGACGGGCCGGACCGACCATGACAACCCTCGCGGAGATCGCCGATCCCGAGGATGTCGCGTCGATTCTCTGCAAGGTTGAAGCCGCCGACGGGCGCTCGATGGCGCGGCAGTTCCAGTCGCTGCTCGAGCGCGCCCGCGATGGTGAGGGCGCCGTCGAGCCTGAACTCGAGGCGACGGACGGCCGGCGGCGACTCCTGACCCCCGACGGCGATGCGGCGGAACTCTGGGACGAGGCCCGGGCGCGTGAAGCGACGTCGGTGCTGAGCCCGGCGCGCGTGGAGCAGGCCGCTCGCGTTGATCCTGTTGCCGAACTTCGGGCTCGCCTCGCGGCGATGGCGCCCGAGGAGCGTGCGGCGTGATCGGGCGTGCTCGCCTCATCGCCGCAGCGTGGATCGGTGCGCTGGCGGCTGTGCTTGCGCTCGCTCCCGCGCCGGCGAAGGCTCAGGACACCTTTGGTCCGCCGAACGATCTCCCGACGTCGACGGCGCCGAGCGTGACGCCGCCGCCCGATCTGCTCGGTGGCGGCGAGAGCTCCGACCCGATGAACCCGCTCGCGGTGCTCGCGTCGGCGGGCGACGCGCTGCCGGGCGCGAGTGGGGGAGACGCCGGGAGCGGGGGAGGCCCGGCGAAGAAGGGCGGGCTTTCGACGGCGATCAACGTGATGCTCGTGCTGACGGTGATCACGCTTGTGCCGTCGATCATGCTCATGTGCACGAGCTTTCTGCGGATCATCGTGGTGCTCGGGCTCCTGAAGCAGGCGATGGGCACGCAGCAGTTGCCCCCGCCGCAGGTGATCACGGGTCTGGCGCTGGCGATGACGCTGCTGGTGATGTCGCCGACGATCGATCGCGTGAACCGCGAGGCGATCGAGCCGTATCGCGCGGGGAAGATCACGAGCTATGAGGAGTTGTGGTCGCGGGCGAAGCAGCCGCTGCGCGACTTCATGTTCGATCAGATCCGCGTGAGCGGGAACGGCAGCAGCCTGCTCATGACGCTCAACTACCGCGGCGTCGACACGAGCCGCCCGGAACTGATCACCGAGGACCAGGTGGACATGATCTGCCTCGTGCCGGCGTTCGTGCTGAGCGAACTGAAGACGGCGTTTCTCATGGGGTTCAAGGTCTACCTGCCGTTCCTGGTCATCGACATGGTGATCAGCAGCCTGCTCATTTCGATGAGCATGATGATGCTGCCGCCGGTGCTGATCAGTTTGCCGTTCAAGCTGCTGCTGTTTGTGATGGTGGACGGGTGGCAGTTGGTGGTGGGGAGCCTGCTCACGAGCTTCGCGCAGCCGGTCGCGCCGGCGAGCGTGAGCGTCGCGTGGCCGGTGATCGAGCCGGCGGTGCGCCTGCTCACGGGGTAGTTCTCTCGGCCGCCGGACGCATCGAGCGACGCTCATTTCGTCATTTCCCGCGCACGCCTCCGACCCATGCCCTACGACGAACACATCCTCGACCTCGTGCGCACGACGCTCATCGTGACGCTCAAGATCGCCGGTCCGATCCTGGCGGCGGGGGTCGTGGTCGGCCTGATCATCAGCATCGTGCAGTCGGTGACGCAGATCCAGGACCAGGCGCTCACGTTCGTCCCCAAGATCGTGACCATGCTGCTCGTCACGATGCTCCTGCTCTCGTGGATCGCGGCCCGGCTCATCGCGTTCGCTTCGGAGATGTTCCTGCTTCGCTGACCGCTTCGTGGACGCATGTCGGAACTGCTCAACCATCTCCTGCCCTTCATGCTCGCGACGTTCCGCGTCGCCGGGGCGATGATCCTCGCGCCGCTCGTCGGGGGCACCACCATTCCCGCGCAGGCGCGCGTGCTCATCGCCTTCGCGCTCGCGGCGGCGATGTACCCCGCGGTCGCGCCCGCGGCTTCGGGCGCGGCCCTCCCCGTGGCGCAGGATCATGACGTCTTCTCGATCGGCGTCGCCGTCGCGGGCGAGACGCTCATCGGGTTCTCCATCGGGCTGCTCATGATGATGCCCGTGGCGGCGGTGCAGCTCGCCGGCCTGCTCATGGGCCAGCAGATGGGCTTCGGCCTCGCGCAGGTCTACAACCCCAGCCTCGACATCGATACCGACATGCTGGGCGATCTGCTCGGGTACATCGCCCTTGGCGCGTTCATCACGATCGGCGGGCTCGAAGGCACGTTCATCGCGGTGGCACGCACGTTCGAATCGATCCCGCTGGCCAGCTCGGGCGTGGTCATGGCGCCGGTCGACCTGCTCGTGAACCTGCTCGGGTCGGGCTTCGACCTGGCGACGCGCGTGAGCCTCCCGCTCATGGGGATCATCCTGATCGAGACGGTCGCGATGGCGCTCCTGACCAAGACGCTCCCGCAGGCCAACATCATGAGCATCGGCTTTGCGATCAAGATCCTGCTGGGGTTCGCAGCCATCCTCGCGGGCCTGGGCGCGGGGACCACGGCGATCAGCGATCACGTGAGCGAAACAGCGCGGCTGGTCCTCCAGTGGGCCGGCGCGGCGGGGGGCCAGGGCACCTGAGCAACACACCATGGCCGAGGAACTGGGCGAAAAGACGGAGGCCCCATCGGGGCGCAAGCTGAGCGACGCTCGCAAGAAGGGCCAGATCGCGCGCAGCCACGAGCTCTCCGGGGCCATCGACCTCATCGGCGCGGTCGTCCTGCTCATCGTCTTCGGCGGGGGGCTCATGACCGACCTGCTCGAGATCATGCGCGAAGTGCTCGCGGGCAAGGCGCCCGGAGCCGCGGAGGGGCTCGGCGGGGTGCCGCGTTTGCTGGGGTGGATCAGCAGCCGCACGGGCCTGTCGGTCGCGCCCTTCATGGGCGTCATGTTCCTCATCGTCCTCGGGGCGCAGCTCATGCAGGTGCAGTGGCTGCTGACCCTTGAACCGCTCATGCCCAAGCTTGAGCGTCTCAATCCCATCAAGGGCGTGGGCAAGCTGTTCAGCAGGCGCAACCTTCTCAAGACGCTCGTGGCGGTCGTGAAGCTGTCGGTGATCACCGCGGTCGTGCTCTTGGCGGTCATGCGCCGGTTCCCCGAGCTCGCGGCGCTCCCGGTGCTCGGGCTCGTCCCGGCGTTCAACCACATGGGGGCCATCCTGCTCGAGGTCGCCGCGTGGATGCTCGCGCTCATGCTCGTCATCGGCGCGGCGGATTACCTCTATCAGCGCTGGCAGCACACGCAGGATCTGAAGATGACCAAGCAGGAAGTGAAGGACGAGCGCAAGAGCTCCGAGGGTGATGTCGACGTGAAGGGCCGGCGCATGCGCATGGCCCGGAGCATGCTCGTGCAGCAGATGAGGCAGAGCGTGCCGCAGGCCGACGTCGTCGTGACCAACCCCACGCATTTTTCCGTGGCGATCAAGTACGACGAGACGATGGCCGCCCCGCGCGTCGTCGCGAAAGGGGCAGACTACATGGCGTTTCGGATTCGCGAGATCGCCGCGGCTCACGGCGTGCCCATCGTCGAGAAGCCGGCGCTCGCGCGGGCGATGTACGCCAGGGTCGATGTCGGGCGCGAGGTGCAGCCGGAGTTCTACCAGGCCGTCGCGGAAGTGCTGGCGTACGTCTACCGCCTGAACCAGCACGCGGCGGCATGAGGCTCGGTTCGGTCGGCGCTCGCGGCCAAACGCGGGCGGGCAGGTGTGTGTGATCGTGCGAGTGGAGCAGCATGGCGAAGGGACAGGTTCAATCAAGTGTCGCCGCGGCCCCGGCTCGACCGCCGGCCGGTGGATCGCGCCCCGCACAGGCCGCGGGCCCTTCGGCGCGCACGCTGCGTCCCGCCGGGTCCGGGTTCAATCCCGTCGAGCTTGTCCGTCGCTACCGCGGGCTCATACTTCCGTTCAGCTTCGTGGCGCTGCTCATCGTGGTGATCGTGCCGATCCCGCCGGCGGCGATGGACATGCTGATCTGCCTCAATATCAGCCTGTCGGTGGTCATTCTGATGACCACGATCTACATGAAGGAGCCGCTGGAGTTCTCGGTGTTTCCGTCGCTGCTGCTGGCGACGACGCTCTTCCGCCTCGTGCTCAACGTGGCCTCGACGCGCCTGGTGCTCTCCGCCGAGGCGCGTTCGCCCGATGAGGCGCTGCACGTGGCGGGCGAAGTGATCATGGCCTTCGGCACGTTTGTCGCGGGCCAGTCGCTCTATGTCGGCGCGGTGATCTTCATCATCCTGATCATTGTTCAGTTCGTGGTGATCACCAAGGGCGCCACGCGCATCAGCGAGGTCGCGGCCCGATTCACGCTCGATGCGATGCCCGGGAAGCAGCTTGCCATCGACGCCGACCTGAACGCCGGGATCATCAACGAGCAGGAGGCCCGGCGCCGGCGCGAACGCATCGGGCAGGAGGCGGACTTCTTCGGCGCGATGGACGGCGCCAGCAAGTTCGTCCGCGGCGACGCCATCGCCGGGATCATCATCACCGCCGTCAACGTCCTGGGCGGCATCGCGGTCGGCACACTCGACAAGGGCTGGCCGGTGATGCAGTCGGTGGACACGTTCACCAAGCTGACCATCGGCGACGGGCTGACGGCGCAGATCCCGTCGTTCATCATCGCCATCGCGTCGGCCCTCATCGTCACGCGCTCGGGGTCGAAAGCGCAGCTCGGCGATGAACTCACCGGCCAGCTCAGCAGCCAGCCCACGGGCCTGTGGGTGACGTCCGGCTTCCTGGCGATCGTCGCCTTCACCGGGCTGCCGACCATCCCGCTGCTGGGCACGTCGCTGGTGCTGGCGACCCTGGCGCTCACGCTCACCCGGGCGGCGCGCCAAACCGCCCGCCAGCAGCAGCAGGAGACGCTCGCCGGCGCCGCCAAGCCGGCGCAGCCCGACCCCGAGCAGTTGCTCAAGCTCGACACGATCGAACTCGAAGTCGGCTACGGGCTCGTGTCGCTCGTCGACGAGAAGCAGGGGGGCGACCTGCTCTCGCGCATCTCGGCCATTCGCCGCCAGCTCACGGTGGAGCTCGGGCTCATCATGCCGCCCGTCCGCATCCGCGACAACCTGCAGCTCGGCGCGACCGACTATCGTCTGAAGATCAAGGGCGCTGTCGTCGCCCGCGGCACCACCATTCCCGGGAAGCTGCTGGCCATCGATCCGGGCGTTGCCTCCGGTCCGATCGAGGGCCTCCCGGCAAAGGAGCCGGCGTTCGGCCTCGACGGGCGCTGGATCGACCCCGCCCTCAAGACCAAGGCCGAAACGCTCAACTACACCGTCGTGGATCCTTCGAGCGTGCTCGCGACCCACCTGACCGAGGTCGTCCGCACGCATGCCGCCGACCTGCTCACGCGGCAGGAAGTCACCGAACTCGTCGCGCAGCTCAAGACCAAGGCGCCCAAGCTCGTGGAGGAAGTCGTCCCCGGCGCCGTCAAGACCGGCGACCTGCACCGGGTTCTGCAGAACCTCCTGCGCGAGCGCGTGCCCATCCGCGATCTCGAAACCATCCTCGAGACGCTCGCCGACTGGTCAAGCAAGACCAAGGACCTTGACGTCCTCACCGAGTACGTGCGCAACGCCCTGCGGCGCTCGATCTGTCAGCAGTACGCGACGCCCCCGGCGCCCGGCGATCCGCCTTCGGCTCGCCCCAAGATCGTCTGCGTCGCCCTTGACCCGGCGCTCGAAGACCTGGTCAGCGGGTACATCGATCGGGGCGCAGCCGGGACGAGCCTCAACATGCCCGCGCCCGTTGCCGCGGCGGTCGCGCAACGCATCGTCGAAGGGCTCGGCAAGGTCACCGCGTCGGGGCATCAACCGGTCGTAATCGCCTCCCCGCCCGTGCGCGGCGTGGTCCGTCAATTGATCGAGCCGCACCTCCCAGCCGCGGCCGTTCTTGGCTACAACGAAGTCGCCAGCGGCGTGGACCTGGAGTCGCTGGCGATGATCGCACCGCCGAGCGCGGAAGACGCGAAAGACCAGGCCGCCGCGGCATGATCCGACGCGCAAATCCCGCCGACAAAGAAAAAAATGCCGAGTTCGGCCTCTCACGCCCGATCATGAACCCTTCCCGAGGGCAGGATGCCCTTTCACTGAGGCGCCAGGATGGCCAACACCACGCTCAAAACCTACCGCGCGCCGACCATCGGCGAAGCCCTTACGCAGGTCAAGAAGGACCTCGGCAAGGACGCGGTCATTCTCCACACACGCTCCTACAAGGCCGGCTCCATTCTGGGTTTTTTCGGCAAGCCCATGATCGAGATCACCGCCTCGGTGGGTGTCAACGTGGTCAACCCGCTCGAGCTGCGTCGAAATGGAGGCATTGCCGGGCGCTCCGCCGCTGAGCCCAGCCGCCGCGGAACGGGTGATTCGCCCAAGTCCGGCGCGGCCGACGCTTCGGGAACCGATCGCCGCGCGGCTCCCGCCTCGGCCATCGAACGCGCCTACGGCGTCGCCCCGGCTGCCGCCCGCAACGGTGCGCCCGCCTCCGCCGTCGCGCCTCGCGCGGATGGACCGACACCTCAGGCCGCGCGCCCAAACACCGCCGACTTCGACAGCGCACGTTCCGAGATCGCCCACGCCAACGCGATCGGCTCCTCGGGCGTCTCCCCGCTCCTTCGCGATGAGCTCGCGGCGATCAAGTGCATGGTCGCGCAGGTGCTCCAGACTTCAGCCAAGCACGGCGCGGCCGGCGCGTGCCCGACGATGCCCGAGCCGCTTCTCAAGTTCTACATGCGCCTCATTCAGAACGACGTCTCGCGCGAGATCGCCGACCAGGTCGCCTCGACCATCCGCGACGAGCTGACGCCCGCCGAGCTGGGCGATGAGGGAATCGTGCGCCAGTCGATGCTCCGGCAACTCGAGACGCTCATCCCCACCGACCCCGCGACCGCCGCCCCGGCGCGCACCGCCGACGGCCGCGCGCTCGCCATTGCGCTCGTCGGGCCGACCGGCGTGGGAAAGACGACCACCGTCGCCAAGCTCGCGGCGGCGTATCGACTGCGTCACGGCAAGCGCGTCGCGCTCATCACCTCCGACACCTACCGCATCGCCGCGGTCGATCAGCTCCGCACCTACGCCGGCATCATCGGCGTGCCCCTCCACGTGGCGCATTCGCCCGAGCAGATGAGCGAGGCGATCGAGGCGTGCCGCGACTTTGACGTGGTGCTCATCGACACCGCCGGCCGTTCACCGGGCGATTCGGCCCGGCTCGAGGAGCTTCGCGGGTTTCTCCACGCCGCCCAGCCGCACCAGGTGCACCTGGTCCTCGCGTCAGTGGCGAGCGAGAGCGCGCTGCTGCGCACGGCGGACCAGTTCGCGGTCGTGAGCCCTTCGCGCGTCATCTTCACCAAGCTCGATGAGGCGGCGAGCTTCGGCGTGCTCATCAATGTCGCCACGCGCCTCAAGGCCAGGCTCAGCTTCGTCACGACCGGGCAGGAAGTTCCCGACGACATCGAACCCGGGCGCGCCGATCGCCTCGCCCGACTCATCCTCGACGGGAGTCTTGCCGCATGACCCTCGCGGCAACCAAAACCGCCGATCGCCGCGACGCGGGCGAGAGCGGGGCGGCCGTGGGGGCGGGAGCGGGCGACCAGGCCTCACGCCTCCGCTCGCTTGTGCGATCGATGGAGCCGTCACGCCCGCCCGACGCCCACCTGCTCAGCCGCGGCGCCGTTCAGATGCGCCCCGCCCGCGGCGCGCGGCTCCTCACCGTCGCATCCGGAAAGGGCGGCGTCGGCAAGACCAACATCGCCGTCAATCTCGCCATCGCTCTGGCGGATCAGAAGCTCCGCGTGGTGCTCCTGGACGCCGACCTGGGCGTGGCGAACGCCGACGTGCTCTGCGGCCTGCATCCCGATCGCCGGCTCGATCGCGTGTTCAACGGGGCCGATGTGGACGCGCTCGCCGCGATTCCGCCGCTGGTCGATCAGATCGCCGTTCCCGCTCCCGGCGGCTTTCGCCTCGTGCCGGGCATCGCGGGCCTGCTCCGCAGCGAACAACTCACCGAAGCCGGGTGCGATCGCCTGCTCGGCGCCATCGCCGACCTCGACCAGGCCAGCGACGTCATCGTCATCGATGCTTCTCCGGGCGTGGGGCCCACGGTGACTGGAATGCTCGCCGCGGCGGACCTCGGTCTCATCGTCACGACCCCGGAGCCGACCGCCATCGCCGATGCGTACGCCTTGATCAAGTGCATGACGCTCACAACCGGAGCGCTGGATCGGCTGGCGCTGGTGGTCAACGGGGCGGCGGATCGCGCCCAGGCCGAGGCGACACGCGATCGCATCTTCGCGGTTGCCCAGCGATTCCTGGGCCGCTCGCCGCGCTGGGGCGGATGGATCGCGCAGGATGAGCACGTGCGTGCCGCGGTGTTTGCGCGGCGACCGTTCCTGTTGCGCTCACCCAGCGCCCCGGCGAGCCGAGCGGTGCGGACCCTCGCGACCCACGCCATCAGCACCCTGTTCGGACAGACCGATCCCGCGGGAGGGGAAGACCCACCATCGGTCGTGGGGCATGCGCCCCTCTCGCGCCGCCTCTGGGGGATGGTCCGCGGCCTGAGCGTCCGGTAGCGAGGCGCGATTGTGCAGCGTGTGCCGTTGACAACGCCCCGGAACGCGCGCGTTCCGCCCGGGCGCGGTGTTTGCTGCTCAACCTGCGGGCGAGTTGAGCCGAAACATGGGGCTCAACTTCGACCCGCTGTCGATGCGCCCAGGTGGAGCCGGACGTGAACACCGACCATGCAAGAGTGATCGCGGCGTGCATGGGACTGACGGGATTCGCCGTCGCCATCATCGCCGGCGCGGGCGCGGGCAACGAACTCAGCGTGGTCCTCTCGCGAGCGCTGCTCGCCCTGTTCATGTGCTTTCTTGCCGGGTACGGCATCGGTGCGGCAGCGCAGCACGCATTCGCGGCGCGCGTCGCCGAGCTCAAACGCGCGGCTGAGACGCCCGCCGAGCCAGAAGCGGACGCTTCGCCCGCACGTTAGACACCGTTTGTTCACAATGACCCTTCGCAGTTGCACATCGCCCGTTCAGGCCTTACCTTGGAGTCGATCCAGGCCCAAGGATGGGCGTTCTGGACCCAAATCAAGCGGCCGTTTCTCGCGGTCGCGGTCCGATGAATGGTCAAGGAGCCGGCCATGAATCAAGCACGTCCCGTTGCGCGTCCGCGCACCCGCAAGTCCACCGACGCCCAGGCGAAGGTGAAGGCGGCCAAAGTCTTCACGCCTGCCGTGCTCGCCAAGATGGACATGAACGACATCTGGGAGGAGTACCACAAGACCTCCTCCCAAGCCATCCGAAACTTCCTCTGGGAGAAGCACCTCCACATCGTCCGCTACGTCGCCGAGCGAACCTACGCCCGCCTCCCGGGCGAGGTTGACCTGGGCGACCTCGTGTCGGCCGGCCAGTTCGGCCTCATGGACGCGATCGACGGCTTCGATCTCTCCCGCGGCGTCAAGTTCGAAACCTTCTGCACCGCCCGCATCAAGGGCGCCATCCTCGACGAGCTCCGTGCGATGGACTGGGTCCCGCGGCTCGTCCGCCACCGCACGTCGAAGGTCGAAGCCGCCCGCAACGCGTTCCACATGGCCTACGGGCGCATGCCGACGCAGACCGAGCTTTCCGACATTCTCGGCGTCGAGGGCGAAGAGTTCGAGAAGGTTGATCGCGATTCCAAGGCCGTCTCCACTGTCAGCCTGAATCGCCGCGCCTTCCAGTCCGACGGGAACAAGGACGTGACCGAGATCGACGTGATCAAGGACGAGTCGCAGCGCAACCCGCTCGGCGAAACGCAGCGACGCGACGTCAAGGACCTCATCACCAAGGGCCTCTCGCGGGCCGAACGCCTCATCGTCGTCCTCTACTACTACGAGGAAATGACGATGAAGGAGATTGGCGCCACGCTCGATCTCTCCGAGAGCCGCGTGAGCCAGATGCACAGCTCGATCCTCGCACGGCTGAAGGCCCAGATGCAGCACCGCGAAGAGGAACTCGAGGAAGAGCGCGAGGATTGATCGTCGCCTCGATGACCGGAAACGACTGAGAGCCTCCCTCGCGGAGGCTCTTTTTTATTGAGATGCCGACGGTGGGCGTCAGGCCGCCTTCGCGAGCAGCTCGGCGATCGTCGCTCCGTTGCACCCGGGCCCGAAGACGAACCAGCGCGTCTGCGGGAATCGCCGATCGAGCGCGTCGAGCACCCGGCAGAGCTTCACTTCCGAGCGGAGCAGTTCGGGGTCGCTGATATGAATAGACCCGGCGCGGTTCTGGAGTTCGACACGCCCCACCGCCCGCGCCTTCACCTCGCGGAAGCAGTTCTCGTGTGACCAGTCGATCCAGCTCGGGTCGGGTTCCCCCTGGCTCCGGCGGTCTTCATGAACCGTCCCTTCATGATCCAGCGACCAGATCACCACCGGCCCATGTCTGGGGTTGTGTCCGATGTGCTGATAACTCATCCCGGACATCACGCGGCTCCCGCGGACACTCGCCCGCGGCACAGTGATCGGACGCTGGCCCACCCTCCGCGCATCGGAGTGAGCAACCTGACTGACTTTGCGGGTGAAACCTCAGTGCCGTCGGCATCGACGGCGCAGACCCTACAGACCGCGCCGCCCACTCGGCCCCGAAGCGCGGGAGAATCTCCGGCCACCTCGGCGTCTCGACCGCCTGACCGTGTCACGCTCCGCGAGTCGCTTGCCGTGCGGTCCGATCTCCCGTACCATTGCTCGCTTCGCACCGGCCGCCCGGTCGAGGTCAAAATCCGAATGCCCGGGGGCATAGCTCAGTTTTGGTAGAGCGCATCCATGGCATGGATGAGGTCAGGGGTTCGAGTCCCCTTGCCTCCACTTTCCCGGGAAACGCCGCGGCCTTCGGGTCGCGGCGTTCGTTTTTGGCTCGCCCCCCTTGCATCCGGTCGGGGTGCGGGTTAGTGTTCTTGGTCGGGGCACGTTCGCCCCGGCACCCCGGGAGGCGACCGCGTTGATCCAGACGACCGTTCATCCGCGTCACGCGCCGCGCCTTCGCTCATGACCCCGGTTCATCTTGAAGTTCGACGGATCAGTCACGTCGCGGCGACACGCGTCGCCGGGCGATGACGCAACACCCCAGGAGCTCGCTCATCACTCGCGCACCCCGATTTGGTCCCCCAGGCGGACAGTCCCGCACTCGCGTCAATCACCTCATCCGCATCACGCCGATCCGCCTGATCGGCGCCGACGGGGAGCAGGTCGGCGTCGTCGAGACGTCGCAGGCGCTGCGCATGGCGGAAGAGGCCGGACTCGACCTGGTCGAGATTTCGCCCGACGCGCGCCCGCCCGTCTGCAAGATCATGGACTACGGGAAGTTCAAGTACGAGCAGAGCAAGCAGAGCAAGAACAAAGGCGCCAAGGCGAGCGAGATGAAGGAGATCCGTCTGGGCCGATCGGTCAAGATCGATCCCCACGACGTCGAGATTCGCGTCAACCAGGCGCGCCGGTTCCTCACCGACGGGCACAAGGTTCAGATCACCCAGCGATTCAAGGGCCGCGAAATGGCCCACCGCGAGCTCGGCATCAACCGCCTGCGCGAAATCCGCGACAAGCTCGCCGATATTTCCAAGTGCGAGAGTGAGCCGCGCTGGATGGGCCCCTCGGCGAGCATCATCCTCGCGCCCGACCGCACCAAGGCCGCCGCCGCCAAGAAGGCTGAACAGGCCAAGAAGGCCAAGGCCGACCCGGCAACGCCCGCGGCCGGCGCGACACCCGCTCAGGCCCCCCGACCGGCCGCGCCCGTCTCGATCGCGGTGCCGAGCACGCCACCGGCAAACCCGCCGACGCCGGCATGAACAGCGGATCGGCGCGAGGGCGAGCGGGAGAAACGACCGCCCGCCGACCCGTTGACGCGCAGACGCCGGGATGGTATTTTGATCGTGCCTGAACGAGCCTGATTCCAGGCGGCGTTCAGGCAGAATCGTGGCGGCCATGGAACCCGCGCCGACATCCGAGTTTGTCCAAGGTCAATCGACACTCGCAGGTTCATCGGTCGGTCCGGTGACTGAAGCGCCCAGGGTGCGGGTGACTCGCACCGACGCAGGCATCCTGCTCGAGTCCAGCGGACTCGGGCTCGTCCCGGGACAGCGGATCGACGACTACCGCATTGTCCGTTACATCGCTGAGGGCGGTTTCGGGCTGGTGTATCGTGCGATCCAGCTTCACCCCGTTCGGCGCGACGTGGCGATCAAGGTGGTCAAGGGCGGCGTTGATCGCGCGCAAGTGCTGGCGCGCTTCTCCGCCGAACGGCAGGCGCTCGCGGTGCTCAATCACCCGGGCATCGCGACGGTTCACGACGCGGGCGAGCTCGTCGACGGCCGACCGTACTTCGTGATGGAATACGTTCCGGGCCGGCCGCTGACTGAGTTTGCCGATCGGTACCGGCTGACCCTTCCCGCGCGCGTGACGCTGTTCCTCCGGCTCACGGACGCGATCGCCTACGCACACCACGCGGGGATCGTCCACCGCGACCTCACGCCGCGAAACGTGCTCGTGAGCGTGCGCCGGCGTCAGCCCGTGCTCAAGGTCATCGACTTCGGAATTGCCAAGTCGATGCACGGACCCCTGGCGGAATTCACGCTGTTCACGCAGATGGGCACCGTCATCGGCACACCCGAGTACATGAGCCCGGAACAAGCCAATCCCGGCCTTGCGGAGATCGACGAGCGATCCGACATCTATTCGCTCGGGGTGCTGCTCTACGAACTGCTCGCGGGCGTTACCCCTTTCGATCGCCAGGACCTGCTGGCGCGCGGGCTCGCGGGCATGGCACGGACGCTCGCCGAGGAGCCGGCGCCGCGAGCGAGCGAGCGTGTCTCGACGCTTGAGAGCAACCGGCGGATCATGATCGCGCGCGATCGGCGTCTTGAACCCCTCGAACACGCTCGGGCCCTGCGGGCCGACATGGACGACATCCTGCTCAAGGCGATGGAGAAGCGACCGGCGGACCGCTTCCGCAACGTGGGCGAGCTGGAGGCGGCCTTGCGCCAGGTGCTTCGCGGCAGCCGTCCGCGCGTGCGCGTCCGCCCGCGCAACCCTGTGGAACTCGCTCGCCTCTACCCCGGTGCGACGATCGCCGCCGCCGGGCTCTTCATCGCCGCGATCGTCTGCGTCGCCGTCGTCGTCCACCGGACCGGCGGCGTTCGCGTGGAGATCCCCAGCCGCGACTCCGCGGGTGACTACCGCCTCCGCGCCCGGCTCGCCGAACTCGTTTCCGCGCACCGCGCGTGGGTGGGCCCGATCAGTGACGCGCGCGGCTCGATCGTCGAAGCCATCGACGACCCGGAGTTTCGCTCGGCGGTTCAGGGCTTCATCGCGGCGGGGTACGTCGATCCTTTCCGGATCATCGGTCGCGCGCGCGGTCCCGCCGGTCAACAGGTGGCTTCCACAGACCCCACGCGCGATGAGCTCGAGAGGTTCCGCCAGAGCCCGGAGGCCTGGGAACAGATGGAGCGCTCACTCGCCGCCGTGGAGAACCTGCGCGGTCAGCTCGAAGAGTGCACGGCTCTTCGCCGCGCACGCGAAGTTCAGCAGACGCTCGTGCGGAGCGGTTGCCCGCGCGTCGCCGCGAGCGTGGGCGAGATCATCGACCGCTTTCGTCGCGTGTTTGACCGGTCGGCGGGCGAGCAGGCGAGCTCGCTTGCCGAGTCGTGCAGGGAGCTTGCCCGCGCAGCTCTCGACGGCATGGCCTTGAGCCGCGCCATCATCAGCGCCCAGGACATCGCGCCCGCCGCCGCCCGTCTCGCGGGTCAACCCGGCACCGAAGCCCAGATTGTGACCGCCATCCTCGCCGGGATCGATCACGCGGGGGGAGACGTGTCGACCGCGGCGTGCGGGCGCACCGAAAAGGCGGCGCGCGTAGCGCAGGACTTCGCCGGGCTCATGGAGCGACTCCGCGAGCGCGCCGACGACCTCGACGCGTGCGCTCGCTGGGCCGATGCGCTCGAAAAAGAGGAATTGACGCGATTCGCCGGCGCCGTCCGCCGCGCCGTCGATCTCGACCGCGCGCACTACCAGGCTCACCTGAGCCAGTGGGGTCGTCCCGGCAGCGCTCAGGGAACCGTGAGCGACGCGGGCCTGAGCTCCTCCGCGCTCTTCTGGCGCCTGACTGAATTGCGCGACGGGTGCCGCCGTATCGAACAGGCCGCGGCCCGGCTGCGCGCCGAGCATCCAAGCGATCCGGTGCTCTCGCAATCGCCGGACATCATCAAGGCGGCGTTTGCGCGAGTTGAAGCGGGAGGCCACGACCCGCTTGAACCATTCTTGAGGTGCCTCCATGCTGCAAGCGACGTGTGCTCGCGAATCGCCCAGTTGCTCGAGCGCGGCGGGCCTCGGTTGCTCAGCGCCATGCAGGCGCGTGCGCTGTCCTCGAGCGATTCGTCTCTTGCAAGCCTGGAACGCTGGGCAGCGGAGGCTCACAGCGCGCTCGAGAATCGTTGATCCTTCAGCACCGGCCGCCGCTCATCTCTCCAGCCCGCGCCAGTTCCATTCCAGGCTGCGGTCCAGGATGCTCACGCCCGGCCGGCCCAGGAGCTCTGACGCGGCCCGATCCATCTGCAGTCGCTCAAGGCGCAGTCGCACCATGCTTTCGAGCTCGGCGCGAATCTCCGGCGAGGGGTCCGGCTCCGTACGCGTCGGCGCGATGACGCCCTCCAGCAGCAGGAGTGCGTACCCCCGATCGAGCGCCAGCACGGGGCTCACGGCGCCCGGCGCCAGCGCGCGGGCCGCCTGGCGAATCACGCTGGGGTACGCCGGGTCTTCGCAACTGAACGGCTCGATCGCCCCGGCACCGCGCTCCACGTTGGCGTCGCCGCCGCGCCGGACGGCGGATGGATCAATCGAATGCGTCCGGGCTTCGATCGAGAACCGTGATGACAGGTCGCCCGCCGCCTCCGGCGACAGGAGACGATCGCGGATCGCCGCCGCTTCACCCTGCGTCGGCACAACGATGATGCGCACCAGCACGCGCTCGCCATAGGCGATGGCATACGCCTGCTGGATGGCATCAGCGCGCACGTCCACCCGATCCTGCACGAGCAGGCGCAGCCCCGCGCTCCGGCGAAGCAGGGCCGCGAATCGCGCATCGCCCAGCCCGCGCTCGCGTCGCAGGCGCGCCAGGGCCGCCGAGAGCTCATCGGGCGTCAGCATCGGCAATCCGTCCGCTCCGCTTCGCGGCCCCGCTCCATGGGCAAGCGTCCGCGCCAGCAGGTCGCGTTCGCGCTCCACGGCCTCGGGCGTGAGCGCCAGGCGTCGCTCGCTCAGAGCCTGTGCCAGTCGCCGATCAATGACCAGTTCCTGCAAGGCCGTGCCGCCGGCCAGCTCCATCAGCCACGGCTGCAGCTCCGCCGCCCCAACCGGCTCGCCATCCACGAGCGCGATCGGACGGCTTTCCGATGCCGGTTTGGCATTTCCCGTTGACGGAGGTGCCCCATTTGGGGCAGATCCGGCGGTCTCCGACGTCGCGCACCCTGGAACACTACAGGTACACCAAAGTGTGAGTAACAAAAGTGCGGGCTTGGGAATCCGAATGAGGTCCATCCCGAGCGCCGACACGCGGCGACTTCGTCGGGGTTGTTGATCGAAGTGTGAAGGACACGTTGGCGTGGCGTCGGCAGTCTGAATCATGCAGGTTTGTAGCATGGATGTCGGGGCGGCGCGCGGGAACAATCCACCGGCGCGGTTTTTGCTTGCACTGGCCCGGTCGGCGAGGTACGCTCTTTGTCGGGTGCGGTTCCGCGCCCCGAGCAGCCGGGTTCTCTGGCCTGTGTGTGGAGGTTTCGACATGCGATCTGATCGACGCGAACGCGGGGCGTTTACGCTCGTGGAATTGCTGGTGGTCATCGCGATCATCGCGCTCCTCGTCTCAATTCTTCTGCCCTCGCTGCGCGAAGCCCGGCAGAACGCGCGCCAGAAGCAGAACTTCGCCAACCTGAAGCAGTTCGGGACGAGCACGCAGTCGTACTCAGCCGACTTTCAGGACCGCATCTGGGCGTTCACGTGGCGCGCGCCGTCGCCACCGACGAATCGCGTGAACTTCGTCACGGAGTTCGGCGACCTGGTGAACGTGAACGAAGACGTGGCGGCGGCCGCCAGCCAGGCGGTCGACATCATCCGGAGGCGCTCGCAGCCGCAATGGATCAACTTCCCGCGCCAGGCCGCGTGGATTCCGCACGTGTACTACAGCCATCTCGTGCTCATGGATTACCTCGCGGCACGCCTGCCCGAACCCATGATTCATTCGCCCTTCGACAGAACCCGCGGCGCGTGGCAGGCCGACGTTTTCCCCAGCCCGCAGGCGGCAGCCGCTCGGCACCTGGGCACGCTCACGCCCCGCTGGCTCTACAGCAGCAGCTATGAGACTTCGCCGTCCTCCTACGCACCGCCGAAGTTCACGCCCCAGGGCGGCTCGCTGAGGCAATCGGGGACTGCTTTCGGCACGTATGTCTACAACCACGGCAACCAGTCCTACCGCCTCGGCAACCTCCGCCTCGCCGATGTGCAGTTCGCCTCCCAGAAAGCCCACATGTGGGAGAGCATCAATCGACTGGGCAAGAAGGATCTCATCTTTCTCGAACCGCAGTGCGCGATCACGCTCGTCGCCTTCGACGGGTCGGTGAGCGTTGTCAAGAGCAGCGACATGAGCTTCGGCGGATACTTGAACTCCAACAACACCGTCACTCGCCAGACGATCGTCTACCCCGCCGCGGGCTATGACGCGCGCCTCGGGTACCCGCGGTCCGCCAACTCGCCCATGGACCTTGTGTCCCAAGCGCGTTGCCGCTGGACTGTCGGGGGCATTCGCGGGGTCGACTTCGGCTCCAGCGAACCCTTCAGGTGATGGCCGCCGTCCCGTGATCTCACGCGCCCGTTCGGGCGCAGACATCCCGAGGGCTGAGCCATGCTGAGCGCGTATCGGCGTCGTGGTTTTTCGCTCGTCGAACTGCTGGTGGTGATCGCGATCATCGCCCTGCTGATTTCACTGCTCCTGCCCGGGCTCTGCCAGGCCCGCTGTGCCGCCCGGTCGAGCCAGGGCCAGAGCAACCTCAAGCAGTACGCGTCGGCGACGCACTCATACGCCTCGGAGTTTCAGGACCGCCTCTGGGCATTCACGTGGCGCGCCGGCATCAACCAGCAGACCGCGTGGCCCGCGCTCAATCCCGGCACCCTCGGGAACAACGACGACGTTCGCGCCGCGGCGATGCAGGCCGTGGACATCTTCCGCCGGCGAGCCCCCAACCGCGACAACGGCACCAACCTGTTCCCCGACCAGCCGAACTGGATCCCGCACATCTACTACAGCCATCTCGTGCTGCTCGACTATCTCGCCGCGCGCCTTCCGGAGCCGATGGTGCGAGACCCGAATGACAAGTTGCGCGAGCGCTGGGCTGAGGACCCGATCCGCGCGGCGGCGGAGTTGCAGGCGCAGGGGCGGCCGCCGCCCACCAACCATCGGTGGCCGTACAGCAGCAGCTACACGCTCTCGCTGGCGACGTTCACGCCGGACAAGGAATCGTCGGACGGCGGGTTCCTCCGGTCGGTCGAGTGGGGCCTGTTCCAATACAACCCCGGGGGCCAGGGGCGATACCGGCTTGGGAATCGCAAGCTGGGCGATGTCCTGTTCCCGGCGCAGAAGGTCCACAACTACGGGACGACGCAGTACCAGTGCTGCAGCAAGCGCAGCGGGTTCCCGTTCATATTCTGGGGCGCCAAGATCGAGGTGACCACCTTCGCCGGGAATGTCACGACTGTTCCCATGTCGGAGGTGAACAAGGGCGGATACACCACGTCCGCTGCGTCGCCGAATGGCGGCGTTGCCGTTGCCTGGATCGACTACAGCAATCCCATCCCCTCGGTGGGCGATCCGCCATGGCCGACGGGAACGCCGATCGGCCCGCCGTACTTCCGGCACACGATCTACGGGCTCAAGGGCGTGGACTACGGCGGGAGCAACACGCTCTTCCAGCCGACCTACGCCGGCGTGCCGTGACGTGTCCGAGCGTTCCCTGATCAGGTCGGAGCAGCGAGCGTGGCTCGGGCCGCCCGGCGCAGCGCGGGGTTGCCGAGTTGTCCGCACGCCGCCATGGCGTCGCGTCCCTTGGTGCGCCGGCGCTTGACGTAGATTCCGCGCGCGCGGAGGCGCGCGATGAACGCTTCGACATCAGGCTCGCGCGGCGCCGGCCAGGGCGAGTGATCGCGCGGGTTGTAGGGGATCACGTTGATGATCCCGCGCAGCGCCGGCCCAGGCGACCACACGCCCTGTCCCCGTACGTAATCGGCGAGCAGCTCGGCGTGCTCGGGCGCATCGTTCACCCCGGGGATGAGCACGTACTCGAGGCACAGATGCGCCGACCCATAGAACGGCCAGGCGAGCAGCGATTCGCGCAGCCGCGCCAGCGGGGCGGCACGGTTCACCGGCATGATCCGCGAGCGAATCTCGTCGTCGGGCGCATTGAGCGAGACCGCCAGGCCCAGGCGGTGCCAGCCCGGCTGGCGAACCTGTTCGGCGAGGCGCTCGATGCCGTCGATCCGGCCGACGGTTGAGACCGTGACCCGACCCATGGCGATCGCCGGCCCGCGCGAGTCGGTGAGGATGCTGATCGATTCGATCACGCGCTCCAGGTTGTCCATCGGCTCGCCCATGCCCATGAACACGATGTTGCGGATTGGCGCGTCGGCGTCCGGGCGCTCGATGAGCCAGCGCGCGGCGAACCACTGAGCGACGATCTCCGCCGGCGTCAGCGAGCGGATCAGGCCCATCTGTGCCGTCTGGCAGAACGCACAGCCCATCGCGCACCCGACCTGGCTGGATACGCACAGCGTGTACGCCCGCCGACGGTTGCGCCCGATCATCGGGATCAGCACCGATTCGGTTTCAAGGGTCGGCTCGGGCGAGGCGAGCGTGAGCGGCACACCCGACGACGCAAGCGGCCGGTCGGCACCAGCCTCATCGGGCGCCGCGGAGCGCGGCACGCTCAGGCTGAACTTGACCACGACCCCTTCGTCGCTCTCCGAGCGCCGCACGCGGGATACATCGGGCAAGACGACCCGCGCCCCGGGAGCGACGCCGCACGTGTGTCCTTCGCGGTAGAAGCGCGCGTAGCGATCGAGCGCCCCGGGCGCACCGCCAGGAACGCCCGCGTGCGCGCACGCCCGCGCGTACGCCGCGGCGGTGCAGGCCAGAGGACTCAGTGAAGGCGGAGCTGGCGGCACTCGAAAGTGTACGGACGGAAAAGCCTCAGCACGCTGCGGAGAAGTACGCGTTGATGAAATCACCCAGATCATCGGGGTCAACGCTGGTATCGGCGTTGAAGTCCGCGCCGTCGCACGGCGGCAGCGCGAAGTAGCAGTTGATGTAGTCACCTAGGTCGTCGGGGTTCACTACGCCGTCGGCGTTGAAATCGGCGGGGCACGGCGGAGCGACGCCCAGCAGCGCGACATGGTCGATCGCGATCCCGTCATTGAAAGGAAGGTTCCGAGCGTTCGCGATCCGAACGGACTCGATCCGCCGATCGGGATCGACCGCGTCGATGCGGATGTAGCCCTGCCGCGGCCCGATCGAGAGCCCCGCCTGAGCGAGCAGCGGTCCCGAGTCGCGGCCATTGATGATGAGCTGCGCATCAGCATCGGCTTCGCCCATGCTGAACCCGACGCCCGCGACGGATGGATCGAATCGAAGCACGATATCGCCCCAGTGGCCGACCTCGCCGTACGGGTGTGAAGCGTTGTCGCGCGTGTTCAGGAGAGACGCCGAACCGTCCCACGTGGACATGTCGAAGCCGTCGCCAAAGGGGTCGTCCGCGACCGGGCTGAACGTGCGCGGGAGGACTGACGAGGCCGGGCGATCGCCCAGCGGCGAGTTGATCTCGACCCGCAGGCCGGGAACGAGCGTCGAGTCCTCGAAGTCTTCGATGACCGCCCCCGCGACACCGAGGTCGGCATCGGCTGCGCCCCACTGAGCGGGGGGAATGCCGGAGACCACGATCGGAACGGGGTCTGTGTCAAACGACACGAGGTGGTCGATGGCGAAGCCGTCGCCGCCGACGTTGTCAATCTCGAGCGAGGAGATCAGTTCGGGGCCGAATGATTCGATGATGACGAAGCCGATGCGCCCTGAACCCGCGGCGAGGCCGGCGAGACCGAAGAGGCTGCCCCGCGAGACGCCGTTGATGCGCAGCGTGGGGGAAAGCTCGGCCTGGTGGATGCTGAAGGCGACGGCGTGCACCGGCGGGTCGAATTGAAGAACGACGTCGCCCCAGTTGGCGGCCTGCGTGTATGGAAAGGTCTGGTTCCCGCGCGGGCTGACGAGGCAGCGCGAGCCATCCCACACGGCGCCGACAAACGCGTTGCCGTGCGGATCATTGACGCCCGGGTCGAAGAGGTTGGGCAGTGAGGTCACGGGGCCGACATCGCCCGCGGCGGACTCCCAGAGGATTGAAAGCCCGGGGATGAGCGTGGAATCCTCAAAATCTTCGACGACACCCCCGCCGGCGCCGAAGGATTCGTCGGAAAGGCCCCACCGATCGGGCGTGATGCCGGTGACGCTGATCTGCGCGAACGCGAGCGCCGGCGCCATGAAGGCGCCGAGGCACAACCACAGGATGGAACGCATGCGTGGGCTCTCCTCGATCGGGCGGCGCATTTCACACCGCGTTGCTCTGAAGATTGTGCCGAAGGCCGGCGGGCTGTCAAGAGGCGCATCCACGATTTGCAGGATCACACCGTGAGGCGGAGCCCGAATCGGGGATGAGCGCGGGCGAACCGGAAGAGTGGGTAGACTGGGCAATGCAACCGCGAACGCCGATTCGAAGCTCAGGCACGCTGCGACTTCGCGTCCGCTACTGCGAATGCGATCCGATGGGGTACGTGCATCACTCGGCGTATCTGCCGTGGCTGGAGATGGCGCGGACGGAGATCCTGCGTGAGGCGGGCGTGACCTATCGCGAGATGGAGGCCGCGGGGTTCTTCCTGGTCATCGTGAAGATCGAGTGCCGGTATCGCAAGCCGGGGCGATACGACGACCTGGTGGAGGTTCGGGCGCGCGTCGAGCGCACGGGCCGCGTGAAGATCGAGCACAGCTACGAGGTGGTGCGCGTGGACGAGCGAGCGTCGGGCGGCGTGAGTGGGGGGGCTGAAGAAGTGCTCATGGCCGCGACGACCACGCTGGGGTGCGTCGACGGCGCCGGTCGTGTGCGCGAACTGCCGGAGTGGCTGTCGCGTGCCGGTGCGAAGTGATGCTCAGAGCAGCGAGAGCTTGCGAAGGTCCTCGACCGGCTCGGTGTATGAGCACGAACCGAAGCAGATGCAGAAGGTCTCGCGCGCGTCTTCGAGCTGGGCCGTCGGCAGGTGGAGCCCGCGCCAGGTGACGCCCGCATCATCGAACGTGAACGGCTCGGCCGCGTGCTCGCCGAGCAGTTGCAGGGCCGTGGCGCGATCAACATCAAGCTCGCGCACCATCGCCGCCGCCAGGAACAGGTTCATGAACCCGTGCATCGTGCAGGTCGGCGCTTCGGGCTCGTAGGTGAGCGGATGGCTTCCGCGGATGGGATGGTGCAGCCCGGCGGTCGCCTTGAACGCGACATCGGATGCGTGCATCGCGAACAGGAAATCGCACACCTGCTCGAGCGTCGGGAAGAGATCGGCCGTCACGCCCCCGGTGCGGATCTTCGCGCCGCCGCCTGTCCCCGCGAGGGCCGCCGCGAACCCGCGCACGTCCCCGCTGATGGGGATCTCGAAGAACGGATAGAGCTCCTCGGGAAGGTGCTCGAGGGCGAAGTCGATCGCCTCGGGCGTGGCGACCTTGATCTCGAGCGTGTCAATGACGGCGGAGGCGTGATGATTCTTGAAGTGTGCCGCGTTGAACCGCGTGATCGCTTCGAGGTTCTGATCGAGCGGGCCGTCGATGAGTACTGAGAGCGCCCATGGCTCCGGCGGAGCGGCGTCGCCGGGCGTCGCGGCGCCGGGCCCTCCATGGTGTGCCGCGTGAGCGAGTCCGCGGTCCTCGCGGCCCACGGCGGCGCCCGCGGGAATCGCATTCAGATCGGGGAGGTACGCGGCAGCGGCGGCGGCGAACTCGTCCAGCCGCGATACCGGGCACACAAACCGCGACAACCCAAAGGCGTGCGGACCCGCTCGATGCTGCGCGTAGCGCACCACCGCTCGATTCATGTCGAGCTTGGCAGGCGGAAACAGCCCGGCGTAATCAACCAGGCCGGTCATCAGAGCACGGATGGAGGCGGAAGTCATGGGGAAGGGTAGAGCCCGCGAGGAGCGGTGGCGAGCGCCCCCGGCGGTCGCGAGGCGATGCTGGGAGTCGCTCGCTGCGCCTAGCGATCAGTGCCCGCGACGCCGTGCTCGGTGCTGTCGATGGGCGCGCCGTGCGCCCATACCGGCAGAGGCGCGGGCAGGCCGTGATGCCAGAAGTTGGGCACGCCGAGGCGAAGTCGGGCCTGGATTTCAGTCGTCGCGGCGAGGTCGGCCCAGAGCACAGCGCTGCGGACGTCGTCGTAGCAGCATGCGGGGTAGCCGGTGGGCGAACTCGGCTGGTCATAGACCGTGATCTGCTTCATGAATCCCTTCTGCGCGGGGAAATGGACCGAGGTGAGCGGCTGAGCGGCCCACTGCTCGGGGCCGCGCTGGGTGAAGCGGTCCCAGTACGTCGGTGCGGCGTAGAAGCAGTTGGCGATGGCGTAGTCGCTGAATCGTGCCGTGGCAACTCCGTCCACGCGCTCGACCGTGGTGCGCGGGTTGGCGGGGTCTCGCAGCGCTGCAGCGGGGAGCACCGGGCTGAACGCCGCGTGAAAATAGTTGCCGTTGTTGAACCATGCGCCTCTGATCGATCGCCCGTTGACGACCACGGTCTGCATGTCGCCGGGCCCGCGGGAATACACCGGCGCGAAGATGACTGGAGGGAGATCGCGGTGTGATTGAGCATAGATGGTGGTCATGACGCCGAGATCGCGAATCCGGGACAGGCTGGTGATCTGCCTGGCCGTTTGACGAGTGCGCGAGACCTGGGGCAAGAGCAAGCCGGTCAGAATCAGCATGATGCCGATCGCGACCAGTACTTCCATGATGGAAAACGCATGGCGTGCGGACGTGAACATCACGCATCGCGATCTTCCGCGGGCCTCTTGTGTCTTGCCGCATGTAATCCACATTGAGTAGACCCCGTGACGTGGGGGGGGGGGGGGGGCGGGGGGGGGGGGGGGGGGGGGGGGGGGGGGGGGGGGGGGGGGGGGGGTGGGGGGGGGGGGGGGGGGGGGGGGGG
>JBFXBS010000010.1:94932-131642 GCA_050182995.1 Phycisphaerales bacterium
TTGTGTATTGCCGCATTTAATCCCACTTTTGTAGACCCCTTGACGTCCCCCCCCCCCCCCCCCGGGTACGGTTTGAGACATAGGCCATTCTCCGTTGATCGGTTACAAGATGCCAGGAGAAAACGCATGACAGGAGACAGAAATCGATCGGCGAGCGGTTTGAGCGGGAGTTGGTTATGTGGGATCTTGGCCCTTTGCTTGATCGCGGCGCATGGGAGTAGTCAGTGCGTCGACATCGTGATGCTCAACTCGGATGGTCCGAACCCGAATCCGAGCGTTCAGGGCGCCGCGTGTACGATCTGCAACGGGACGGTGTATTGGGTCGTTCCTGGTACGACTTGGCTGACGACGCGGTCGGTGCTGCCGCCGTACGACGTGACCTGTTATTCCGGCACATGCAGCCTCACAGGCGGAACGTGCATCTGCATCACACCACAGAACGCGGTACCCTACCAGACCACATCGTCGCTGATCGAAGGTGTGCATGAATGCCCCGAAAGCGAGCCCGGCGGCCCCGAGTCGTGAGGATTGATCAGCGGTGAGAGGAGGCGGACATGGCGGACAGCGCTCGCGGCTTGGGAAGGTCGCCCGGGAGTCTGCTCTTGGTTGCGGCAGCCTTGGCAGCGTCCGCGTCGGCGCGCGATTCGCGAGCGGAACCCGGCATGCGAGGACTGCTGGAGCGGTCGGCCGCCATGTATTCGATGCCGCTGGGCTTCGAGGTGCACGGGCGAAAAATCAGCAACTATCGCAACATCACATCCACAAACATTCGAAACGCAATGCCGCAGGTCACGGAAGCAGTGCCGACGGCGTCGCCCGGCGCTGACCTGTGGATCGAATCGGTCGTCCGCATCGTCAGCGACGGAGGGGAGTGCGTGCGGCTGGAGAAGCGGAGCCTGACCATGGGCGGCCCACCGGAGAGAGCCACAACGGTGAGGATCATGTGTGGCGCGACGGTCATCGAAGCTCGAGAGCTCGGGGTTGACCAGGCAGATCGTAGCAACATTTCTGTCGATGCGAGCGGTGGTCCTCATGTCGCGTCGCGCTCGGCCGATTGTCAGCGGGGATTGGCGACCGAGTCGTGGGGGCACCTGTGCCGCGGCACAGTTCGTGCGCTGCTCACATCGGCCGACAGCATGGAGGCTCCGGGCGCCGATGCGGGACACATGATGGTGTACTCCGCCGCAGCTCAGATCCGCGCGACGATTCTCCGCGCCACGGGCGAAGTGGTTGAAGTGGACTTCGCCTGGCCAGGCGATCGCATGTTCAGGTTCTACACCGAAGGGTTCCTCGAAGGTGAGGTGTATCCGGCGCGGCATCCTCAAATGCTTGCGAGCGTGATGACCGAGCCCGGGGACGGCTTGCGCGCGGACTCGCCGAGAGCGCCGCGCGACGGGTGGTTCGGCATGGTATTCGATCATGCAGAGACGCTTGGCTTTGCCGATGCTCGTGAGTTCGAGTGGACCGGAGTCGCCAAGCGGCTGCGCGATCGAACGACCGGTGAGATACTTGATGCGTCTGGTCGACCTGATGCAAAGGCGATGGAAGCCGCGAAGCGTCGGGAGTCCGCCGTACCGATCCGGCGAACGGACGACGAGTTGGTCGCCGGACAGATTCCGAAGGCGGCGTCGCGTCGTGACCCACTGAGCGTGGCGATCATCGCGGCGGGAGTGATGTGCCTGGTGCTGGCGCTCTTCGTGTGGCTGCGCCGGCGCGCCGTGTGAGAATGCTCGCCTGCACAGCGCTGAGAGTCGGAGCTACTTCCCCGCGGTCCATGCCGGCTCACCCACGACCTCGGCCAGCCACATCTGGCTGCTCGGCCGCTCTTCGCCTTCGCGCTTGGCGCCGCGCTGGCTCGTCCACATCATGAGCGATCCGTCGGCCGAAAATGTCGGCAGACCGTCGAAGCCAGCCGCGTGCGTCACGCGCGACCGGCGCAGCTGGTCGGCGGGCTTGTCGGCGTCGATCTCAAGCGCGAAGACCTCATAATTGTGATGCCCGACCTCGCTCGTCGCGTAGACGACGTACTTCCCGCTCGGGTGGAAGTAGGGGCACCAGCTCACCGCCTGCTCGCGCTCCGGTCGCCCGGGCGCTTCGCTCGTGAGCTGAATCTCCCGCAGCACGCCGATCGGCACGGCGGGATCGCCGTCGTTTCCAAACGCGAGCTCGGCGACGTAGAGCTGCAGCACGTTGTTCCCGCGCCGGTCGGAGCGGTAGGTGATCCACTTGCCATCCGGCGAGAAGAACGGCCCGCCGTCGTACCCGCGCGCCGTGACCAGTGCGTGATGCCGATCGGTGCGGGTGTCATACACCCAGATGTTCGGGTCATTGGTCGTCGGGTCGACGTGTGTGTAGAGCAGGAAGCGACCGTCGGCGGAGTACGAGCACTCCGCGTCATAGCCGGGGCGTGAAAAGAGCGCCGTCGGACTCGCCGGCTTCGTCGCGGGCGAACCCACGCCCGACACGCTCACGACCTCCATCTCGCGCGGGAACTGCCACGAGTAACGCTGCCGATCGCGCGAATACCCCGGCGAATCGGTGCTCTCCGGCGGCGTGATCGTCGAGCCGAAGATGACCGTCCCCGGCGACGTCGGATGAAACCACCCGCACGTGTTGGCCGAGCCCGGCGGGCTCAGCCGGATCGCCTCGCCAAGCCCCGTAACCCGCCCGTCGGCGTCGCGCGCGAGCTCCGCCGCGAACATCGCGTAGTGTGTGTCCGGCTCGACTCCCGCCGCCGGTCGCTCGATCGCCTGAAACACGACCCACTTCGGCGGCGACTGGTGATCGAAATACTGCTCGCCCGCGCGGACGAACCGGTCGGGAAAGGTCAGTTGCACGTGCCGGGTGAGGAACGGCGCTTCGTCCGCGGCCCACGCACTCGTCGCGGGTTGAGACGATGACGCAGCCGGATTCGACGCCGCCACGGTCAGAGCAACGAGCAAGCCTGTCACCATGAGCGATGGTAGCGAACGATGCGCAGGCAAGGCGCCGGCCGACCGGCACCCCAAGGGAGCATCGCGGTGGACGACTCGGGCCTGGCAGAACCCGTCAAGCAGCCCATCGGCGTGCTCGAGCCGCACGTCGTGCTGCGCGCCGATCGCTTCATCGTCGTCGACAAGCCCTCCGGCCTGCTCGCCGTCCCTGGCAAAGGCGCGGCAAACCAATGGTGCGTCGCGGCGTGGGCTCGCGATCGGTTCCCCGGAGCGACCGGGCCGCTCATCGCCCACCGGCTCGACATGGACACCTCCGGCGTCATGGTGCTCGGCCTCGACGAAGACGCGCAGCGTGCCCTCTCGCGCCAGTTCGAGGCCCGGACCGTCGGCAAGTGGTACGTCGCCGTCGTCGAGGGGCTTCTTGGGTCCGACGAGGGCACGATCACGCTCCCCATGCGCGCCGACATCGAGCATCGCCCGCGGCAGATCGTCGACCACGTGCACGGCCGAGAGGCAGAGACCGCGTGGCGAGTGCTCGCGCGGCTCGACGGTCGCACGCGCGTTGAACTCCGCCCGCGCACAGGGCGCACGCACCAGCTTCGCGTTCACCTGGCGGCGATCGGGCACCCGATCCTCGGCGATGTGCTCTACGGCGACAGCGCGAGCGCCCCGCGGCTCATGCTGCACGCCGAGCGACTGGAGTTCGACGAGCCCGGCACCGGGCGGCGAGTTGAAGTCGCGGCCGCGGCGCCGTTTTGACCGGGACTGCGTCGCCTACCGAATCCAGTCCGCTTCGAACCTCATCCCCTCAGCGATCGTCGCGCCCTGGCCGCTCTCGATCATCGCGGCGACGGGATAGGCGCAGTAGTCAAGCGCGAACGAACCCGCCGGGCGGTGGTTGCCGGAGTAGCCGAGACCGCCGAAGGGCAGCTTCCCGCTCGCGCCCGAAGTGCCGGTGTTGACATTCAGGCACCCGGCTCGGCATTCGACGAGGAATCGCTCGATCGCCCCCGCATCGCGCGTGAAGATCGACGCGGCCAGTCCGAACCTCGTCGCGTTCGCCTGTTCGAGGGCGTCGTCCAGCGAATCGCACACGCTCACGCGCAAAAGCGGGCCGAAGACTTCAACGTCCGCGCTCGCCGATTGCTCCCGGCTTGTCGGAGCGTCACCCGTGCTCGCGCCGAACCGCTCGACGCGCATCACGCCCGGCGAAACGAAGAACCCGCCGGCGCACCCGGCGACCTCGACCGGCATGCACGGCACCAGCACCTCGCCCGAGCCGACCGAGCGCCCCGTGTCCTGAAACCGCAAGACCGCGTCGCGAGCCGGGGCGCTGACCATCGGGCCCATGAACACCGGGTGCGCCGCGCGCGGGTCGCCGATGATCAGGTTGCTGGCCGCCTTGCCGATGGCGGGAATCAACCGGTCGGCCACGCTCGCATGAATGATCGCGCGGCGCGTGCATGTGCAGCGCTGCCCCGTGGTGTTGAACGCGCCGCGCACGATCTCGATCGCCGCCTGGCGCAGGTCGGCATCGGGCATCACGATCACCGGGTTGTTCCCGCCGAGCTCGAGCGCCACGATCCGGCCCGGCCGGTCGAGATTCGCTTCGAGGACCGCACGCCCGACGGGCCAGGAGCCGGTGAGCGCGATCCCGTCGAGGCCCTCGTGACGCACGAGTGTCGACGCGATGTCGACGCCGCCCTGCACGAGATTGATGACCCCCGCGGCCTCAGGCGGGAGCGGATCGATCGCCTCACGCAGCGCCTGCTGGAAGAGTTCGATCAGCGCCTGCCCGCACGCCGGCGCCTTGTCGCTGGGCTTGAAGACGATCGTGTTGCCCATCAGGAGCGCGGGCGCGATGTGCCCGTTGGGCAGGTGAACCGGGAAGTTGAACGGTCCGAGCACGCCGATCACGCCGTGCGGACGGAAGAGGCAGCGTCCCTGGCGCGTCGTGCCGAGTGCGAGCGAGAAATCGGTGACGCGCCGCCGACCCCCCTCCGGCGAGGCGTCGAGCGTGCTGTCGATCTTCGCGGAGAGAAGCGCCGCTTCCTGCCGCGCTTCCCACATCACCTTGCCGACTTCGTCACAGATGACCTCGGCGACGCGCTGCTGCTGCGCCGCGGCAAGCTCCGCGAAACGCCGGAGCACTGCTTCGCGTGCCGATCCCGCGAGCGTCGACCAGAACGGCAGCGCCCGCCGCGCGGCCGCCACCGCCGCGTCGACATGCGCAGGATCCGTTCGCCCGCTCCACACGACCTGTTCCGGCCGCGCAGGATTGCGAGATTCCAGCGTTGCGCCCGCGGGCTGAATCCACGCGCCTCCGATCAGGTCGCCCGGCGGGTTGTTGAGCGAAGCGTGCGGCATGGATCGCGTCGGCGAAACCAGAGACAACCCGTGACCTCAGGAGCGCGTCCGCCGCCGTCGCGCTGAGCCTGAACGCGCCGCCCCGCGTGGGGCCTTCGACTCGCCCGGAGCGCCTCCCATCGCGCTCATGGGCGTGAACCCGCACTCCACGCCCGGCGACGCCGCGAGCGCGTCCATCACTTCGCGCGCGACCGTCACGCGCCCGTTTCGCTCCAACGAGCACCCCGCCTCCAACGCGCGGAACTCTCCGTCTTCATCCAGCGTGCTCACGATCGCCGGCGTCGACAGCCGTGCGGCGCGCCGGCCGCTGGCAGGCTCGCCGAATCGCAGTCGACGCGTCCCCGCGACCGGCGCGAGCGCGTCCATGTCGGCTTCGAGATGCGGGCCGGCGTCGAACGGGTCGACGCGGTCGTAGTACTTGAATCCCAGGCGCTCGAGCATCCGCCGCGCAGGCGCCGTCTCGGTGCCGACCGACCCGACCACGTTTCGCGCCTCGGGCGGCAGCAGCGACAGGTAGATGTCCTCGTGCGGAAAGAGCGCGAGGATGAACTCCTTGCTCGTCTGGCAGAAGCGATCGGCCTCGTCGAACGTGAGGTTGATGAACGCCCGCGTGCAGTGATCCCAGAACGGGTTCTCGCCGTGCTCGGAGATCACGCCCATGAGCTCCGCCAGCACACGATCGGCAAAGAGCTCGCGGTGCAGGCCCATGAAGTGAAAGCGCACGACCGAGAGAAGCCGCCCGAGCTTGAGGCGATGCCCGCGGAGCGAGGGCTGCACGATCAGGCCGCCAATCTCCGTCGGTCCGCTCTCATCCAGGTGCAGCCTCGCGACCGTGTGCGTCACCCCGATCTGCAGCGATTGGCTCCACTTCTGGCTCTTGGCCAGTTGCAGCGACACGTTCGGATGCCCCGGCCCGCCCATCCGCGCGACCACCTGGCTCGTGCCCACAACGCCCTTGGTCTCCAGATCCTCGAGCACGAACATGAACAGGGGCGATTGCCCCGTGAGCGTCCGCAGTCCGCTGGAGATCTCGCCGTGCGGCGTCGGCGTCGCGCCCCGCGCGCTCGCGCCGTTGCGGCTCGTCGCCGCTGACTCGCCCGACCGGCGCTTGGCCGTTCCAACCTCCGCATCGGCCGCGAGCAGGAAGCACTGGTTCGACCAGGCGACCTTCTCCTGGATGATCTCCCGATCCGCCGGGAGATTGATGAAATGAACCATCTTCGCAAGCTTGAGCAGCGTGGGAACGTCGTCAGCCTTGGCTCGGCGAATGAGGAACATTTGTTTGGAATCTGATTGGATGCCGGCGGTCCACCAGCATAGCCCAAGGGTCCATCGGACCATCTCGCCCTGAGGCTTTGGCTTCCCTCGTTCAGTTCGCCAGGCCAGCCCGGTTATTCGATCTTCGGCAATCCCTGCAGGGCCCGAAGGTACATGATCTGACCGAGGTGATACGCATCGTGCACCAAGTGCCCCGCCGGCCGCTCCGTGCTCGCGTCCGGCCGCGAAAGCATGGCGGCCAGGTCATCGTGCGATTTCTTGAACCGCGTCCGCGTCTGCTCCCAGGCGCCGGACGTGATCGCGGCTGGGGGTTCAAAGTTCAGCGTCGCGGCATCCTCCGCCCGCGGCGACGTGCGCGACGGGTCGAGCTTGGTCATCGTCACTTCGCGCCAGAAGCACACGTGGTTCACGATCTGCCAGATCGAATGCCGACCCGGCGCGGGCGACCACGCCGCCTGCTCGGGCGTCAAGCCCTCGATCGCCTTCACCCACGGCGCGACCCACGTGACCTCGGCCCACGATTGATCCCACATCGTGCGGAGCGCGTCCCGGTTCATGCGGCCTCCAGTGTGTGTCACGAGCAGACGGGTCGGCGGAAACGGTTCAGCAGGCTCACGGGGTGCCGGGCGGCGTGCCGCGCGCACGCGCCAGGCGGCTTCTCGCGTCGCGCACCGCCTCCGCCACGCGCAGCGGGCTTGTCCCCCCCAGCGCCGATCGCCGCGACAGGCTCGCTTCGACCGTGAGCACGCGGAACACGCCTTCGTCCAGCCGGTCCGCGGCTGAGCCCGCCACCGAGCGCATCGTCGCGAGCGGCAGCTTGTGCAGGGGCGTGCCCGAGCGCAGGGATTCGCGCACCAGGCGTCCCGCCGTTTCGTGCGCATCGCGGAAGGGCATGCCCTTGCCGACGAGGAAGTCGGCAAGATCGGTCGAGAGCACCGTGCCGTCGCCCAGCGCCGCCGCCGCGCACGCCGCGCGATCCACGCGCGCGGTGTCAAGCACGGGCGGAATCATCGCCAGGCTCAGCGCCAGGTGATCAAACGCGTCGAAGAGCGGCTCCTTGTCCTCCTGCATGTCCTTGTTGTACGCGAGCGGCAGGCCCTTGAGGGTCACGCCCAGCGCCGTCTGCGCGCCGAGAATCCGGCCCGCCTTGCCGCGAATCAGCTCCAGTGCGTCCGGGTTCTTCTTCTGCGGCATGAGCGAGCTGCCGCTGGTCACGGCATCGTCGAGCTGCACGAATCCGAACTCGCTCGAAGCAAACAGGATCAGATCCTCCGCCATTCGTGAGAGGTGAATCGCCGTGATCGCGCAGCACGAGAGTGCTTCGAGCGCGAAATCGCGGTCGGCGACGCTGTCCAGGCTGTTCCGCGTCGCGTGCGAGAAGCCCAGGTCGCGCGCCAGCGCCTCGCGGTCGATCGCGTACGCCGTGCCCGCCAGCGCCCCCGACCCCAGCGGCGACACCGCCACGCGCCGCCGGCAATCCTCATATCGCTCCGCATCGCGGTCGAGCATCTCGAAATACGCCAGCGCCCAATGCCCCAGCACGATCGGTTGCCCGCGCTGCAGGTGCGTGTACCCCGGCACCGCCGTTGCGCGCTCCCGGTCGGCAAGGCCCACGAGCGATTCCTGCGCCGCGCGCACGAGCTCCACCGTCCGCCCGATCGTCGCCGCCAGCCACAGGCGCAGATCAGTGGCGACCTGATCGTTCCGGCTCCGCCCGGTGTGCAGCTTCTTCCCCAGTTGCCCGACTCTCCGGATCAACTCAGACTCAACCCAGGAGTGCACATCTTCCTCGCCCGAGTCGGTGATCGACGGGCCGTCATCGCTCATCGAGAGCGCCCCGAGATCGCGCGCGATCGCCTCGAGCGCCCCGACCAGCGACGCGAGTTCCTGGTCGTTGAGCACGCCCACCGAGTGAATCGCCCGCGCCCAGCACTTCGACCCCGCGATGTCGGCGTACACGAGCCGCCGATCAAACCGCAGTGAGTCATTGAACCGCCGAAACAGCGGCGACTGCCGGCCTTCAAATCGTCCGCCCCAAAGCGCCATGCGGGCTCCCTTCGACGCGGAGCGTAGGGGGTGCGCTCACCTCTCGCCCGGTGCGCGGGCCTTCGCGGGCGCGAGTCGCTGTTCTTCTTCAGCGGGTGCCGCCGGCCTGATCTCCAGCGCGGCCCATCCGCCCCCGGCGGGCCACGCGACCTGCTCATACCCATCGAGTGTGAGCCGCAGCGCCGGTGCATCCGCCGCCGTCGCACGCGTGAAGAACCGCCACGACGCCGTCCGGCGCTCGGGACGCGTCGCGCCCGCCTCCAGTCTCTCGCACGTCTCCGTGAACCGCGGGGCCGGCGCCGCGCGCGAGCCCAGCAGTTCGCGCAGGTCGACTCGTTCGCCCTGCGCGATCACGTTCGCACGCACACCGCGACGATGCGGGCCCTCGCGGACGAGCCCGCCGGCATCAACCAGCAGCGAGCCCGCGGCACTCAGCCCCGTCATCACGCCCGTCGAAAGGTCCAGCTCCACGCACGCGTCCTCCCCGACGCCGACGCCCACGCGCCGCCCCGACACTTCCAGTGCCGCTACAAGCCGGCCAAACCGATCGCGCTCAAAGAAATGCGAGTCGGCGAGGAGGTGCGGCGCGAACCCCATGCCCTGGCCGAGGCGCGGACCGGGCGCCGGCGCCGCGCTCGCCGGTGCGTCTTCGTCCTCCGCACTCGCGGTCGCGCCGCTCGATCGAACTCCCAGCGCCTCGGCCGATCCGCCTCCAAGAAACATCGGGTCCGACATCATCGCCTCGCCCGCGCTGGTCCCGGCGATCACGCCGCCGCGCGCCAGCAGGGCACGCATCGCCGCCGCCTCCTCCGTGTCGATCATCCGCTCGCGCTCGTGACGCGACTCTTCGCCCGGCGCTCCCTCCGACGACGGTGTCGGCAAGCGGAGGTATCGAGTCGTGATCCGCTTCTGGTCCCCGCCCGTGAAGAACATCGCGTGCGCCCGGCCGATCAGCGCCTCGGCGCGCCCCGGGGCACTCGTCCGCCCGATCACCTCGATCGCGCACTCGGGGCAATATCGACTGATGACGCTCCGTTTCGATTCCGCCGCGGCGTCCTCATTCGCGCTCGCGGCCGTCGCAATCAGCACCAGCGGACCGGAGGTCGCAGCGGATGCGTTCAACGCGCCCTGTTTCGCGGCACACGTCCGTGCGAGTTCGATGAACCGCTCATACACCGCTCGATTTTCATTGTCGAGCGCCCCGCCGATGAGCAGCAGATGCCCGCGAAGTGTCTCAGGCCACGCCGCCGCCGCCGGCGATCGATCCGCGTGAACCCCCGGCTCCCGCGCTCGCGCGCCCGCCTGCGCCGGCGCGCCACACGCGCTCAGCGGCAGCAACGACACGAGCGTCAGGAGGAGCCGGAGCGCGACCTTTCGCCGCACGCAATCGGTCATGGCCCGAGTGTACCAGAGAAGCCCCAGACCCGGGCGCCCGCGTCAACGCCTCAGCGGCGCGACACCGTATTCCTGGCCCGGGCCGCCGGGCGCTTCGCACCCGCGATGCGCGCGCTCTTTCCCGCGCCCTGCTTCGTGCTCTTCTTCGTCCCGCCCGACGCGCGTTTCGCCGCTGCCCGGGTTGCCGGGCGATCGCTCGCCGCTCCGCGCGCCGCCCGGTCCCTGGTCTTGTTCATTGACCGGATCGCCGTCTCGTAGTACTCGATGAACGCCGGAACCTTGGCGCGCCTGATGGCTTCGCCGATGACGTCGAGGGCCGCGTTCTCGAGTGTGCGAAATCGAACGCAGCATTTGCCCATGTCGAGTTTCCGCCCCGTGCGCGCCCACGCCTGCCGGAACCACTTCTCCTCCGGCGAATCCGCATACACCGACATCAGGTACACCGACAGATGATGCTTCTGCGAGGCCAGCCCCGCAAACGGCAGCGGCTGATCCGGGTTGCAGTGATACCCCGGGGGGTACACGCTGTGCGGAATGAAGTACGCAATCATCCCGTAATACATCCCCTCTTCAATCCCCCTGTCGAGGTTCGCAAGAATCACCCTGCGAATCGCCGCAACCGCCTCGCGCCGATCCGGCGGCAGCGATGCGATGTATTCCTCGACCGTTTTCGCTCTGGATTGCATGCCGCATGATAACAACACGAATTGCGGCGGACATCTCCCGCTCCGCCGACGGCGCCCGGGTCCGCCCGCGCGAGAAGCTCCCGCTCCGACCCCACTACCCTTCTCCATGCCCACGTCCTGCATGCCCGCTCGAGCGCTCGCGCTGTTCGCCGCCCTGGGTGTCGCTGCGTGGACGCTCAGCGGGTGCTCGATCGAATCACGGTTCTACCGTGCATCGCTCAAGTCCTTCGCCACGCCCGAAGGCGTGCAGGACATGTCGATCCCGGTTTCGGGCGGCACCGTGCATGCCTGGTTTGTCCCCGGGCCCATGCTCGCCCGGCAAGCCGCAACGGCCCATCCCGCCTGCGGCGAGCACCTCGACAACTCAGACAGCGCCTCGACCGGCGCGATCAGGGCCGACGACCTTCACCCCGAACCACTTCGCCGGCCCGCTCTCCTGTTCTGTCACGGCGCGCTCTTCACGATCGATCGCCTTCTCCCGCACCTCAGCCCGATTGCCGAGCGCGCCGGCGTGGCGCTCATGATGGTCTCCTACCGAGGCTTCGGACGCTCCTCGCCCCTGGAGCGCATCACGCGCCGGACCACCGCCGACGACGCCATCGCCGCGTTCGATGCGCTCGCCGCCCGGCCCGATGTCGACCCGGCCCGCATCGTCGTGATGGGCTACAGCCTCGGGGGCCCCCCGGCCGCCGCCGTCGCAAGAGCCCGCCCCGTCGCGGGCCTGGTCATCGGCGGGACGTATTCCCGGGCCGCCGACGCGCTCGACGATCTGGGCCTCTCGCGCTACGCCTGGCTGATCGGCAATGACCTCGACCCGGCGCCGACCGTCGCCCAGCTCGGGCAGAAGCGCCCGGTCCCGCCGCTGCTGGTCGTCCACGCCGAAGACGACGAGAGCACGCGCTCGTATCACGCCTTCGCCATTGCCGCCAGCGCCGCCCGCGCCGGCGTGCCGGTCAGCGTCCGCATCATTCCCGGCGCGGGACACCGCGAAGTCTTCCTGGAGTCTTCCCTGCGCGACGCCGTCGCCGAGTTCACGTCGCGCGTCGTCGCCGGGCCCGCGCGCTCGGGCGAGCACCCTTCGAGCGATTGATCGCCGGCCCGCCCGGCGCGCCGCGCTTTCGCGCCGCCGCCAGCGCCATCTCGATGGCTCGCCGCTGCGCTGCCGACAACGCAACCCCGCCGAGCAACCCCGGCAACACCCAGCGCCGCTCGTGCCCGCGGTCCGCCGGCGCCGCGTCCACGTGCCAGACCTTGAACTCCAGCACGCGATGCGTGGTCCGGTGCGTGAACGCGCCGACGCTCCGGATCGCCGCCCGAGCCGCATCCGGCACGCCCGCTTCGCGCGCCACTCGGCCCTCCCCCGGTTCGCGCGCCGCGTCCTCCAGCGTCGGCGCCTGCCACATCCCCGCCCACATGCCCTCAGAGCCGCGGCGCACAAGCAACACCGCTCCGTCTCCCGGCCGCGTGCACACGAGCACGCCCGCGTACTCCGTGCGCGGCACCCGCGTCGCCTTCGCGCGCGGAATCCGCCGCTCCCGCCCGCGCTGGCGCGCCCGACAGCACGCGCTCCAGGGGCACTCGCCGCACCGTGGCGCCGCGGGCGCCGGCACGCACACCAGCGCCCCAAGCTCCATCAGCCCCTCGTTGAACGCGCCCGGATCGTCCGCCTCATCCACGAGCCGCTGCGCCTCCCGCCACACCCACCGGCGCGTCGCCGGCGCCTCGGGGTCGGTTTCTCGCCCATGCACGCGCATCAGCACGCGCTGCACGTTCCCATCAACGATCGCCGCCCGTCGCCCAAACGCGATCGACGCGATGGCCCCCGCCGTGTACTTCCCGACGCCCGGGAGCGCCAGCAGTTCTTCCGGCTCGCTCGGCACAAGCGACGCGAACCGCGTCACGATCATCTTTGCCGCCGCGTGCAGCGAGCGCGCCCGCCGGTAGTACCCCAGCCCCGACCACAGCGCCAATACCTCCTGCTCGTGTGCCGCCGCCAGCGACTCAACGCTCGGAAACCGCCCGACAAACCGCCCAAAGTGCTCGACCACCCTCGACACCTGCGTCTGCTGCAGCATCGCCTCGGCCACCAGCGCGTGGTACGGCAGGCGCGGCTCCGAGCGCCACGGCAGCCGCCGCGCCGCCGCCCGGAACCATGCTTCCACCGCCCGCGGATCAGGTTTCGATGCGCACGCCGTGCGCGCCGCCGGCCGATCCAGAACCCCCGTCGCGCCTCGAGTCATGTGCTACTCCACCCGCGCGAGCACGCGCTCGACGTTCCGCTTGATCGCCCGCCAGGACGCTTGCGCATCCTTATTGATGGTCAGCCACCCCGCGCCGATGAGCACCGCCGACACGCCCGGTAATGCCAGGAGCTCGCGCGCCAGCGGGTCATCCGCGGCCGCCGCCGCGCTCGTGTACCACCGCGTGCTCAACCCCTCCGGAAAGGGCCCGCCCGATTGCCGATCCAGCACCAGCCGGACCGCGTTGGGGTTGGGTGTCTCGTGATACTCCCTCACGATCAGTGGCATCATTTCATCGTACCCGTGCCTCCGCCCGATGAACGCGATAGACTGCGCGCGCCCGCGGCGTGCCGGGGTCGACATTCACCACCGGCCGGGGCAGAATGAAGGACCGGGAACGGGCGGCATCGGGCGGGAAGCGGGGGGCAAGGGCCTGCGGAGGAGGAGGAAGCGGGTGCGGGCGAGACGTCTGCTCGCCGGGCGCGTGAGCCGTGAGTCTGAACCGTGAGCACATTTGACCGGATCATCCAGTTGTTCGAGCGCATCGGGTCGTACCCGTGGTGGCAGGTCGCGCTCGAAGTGCTGCTCATCGGCATCGTCGCCTACCTCGTCATCCGCTTTGTGCAGGGCACGCGCGCCGCCGGAACGCTCAAGGGTCTCTTCTTCCTCATGCTCATCGCCACGCTGCTCACGCGCATCGTGGGGCAGCGAGATTCCTTCCAGCGGCTCACCTTCCTGTACGACAACTTTCTCACCTTCGCCGCCATCGCCCTGATCGTCATCTTCCAGCCCGAGCTTCGCCGCGGTCTCACGCGCCTGGGCGAGGCTCCCCTCTTCCGCCGGCAGGCCCGCACCGCCGATGTCGTGATCGAGGAAATCGTCGCCGCCGCCAAGTTCCTCAGCAAGGCCCGCTTCGGCGCCATCATGGTCATCGAGCGCGACGTCCCCCTCAAGGGCATCGTCGAGGGCGGCACCCCCGTTCATTCCGACGTTTCCGCCCCGCTCCTTCAGACCATCTTCTTCCCCGGCACCGCGCTCCACGACCTCGCCGTCATCATTTCCCACGGCCAGGTCGCCGCCGCCGGTGTTCAGCTCCCCCTCGCCGAGCCCGAAGCGATGCCCGACGCAAGCCTCGGCTCGCGCCACCGCGCCGCCGTCGGCGTGAGCACCGAATGCGACGCCATCGTCGTGGTCGTCAGCGAGGAGACCGGCACCATCAGCGTTTCCGAGCGAGGTCGCCTCGTCCGTGGTCTCACGCCGGCGCAGCTCGAAGAGCTTCTCCGCGGGCGAATGTCCAGCTCCCCCGGGGCGATGGAAGAGCACCACCCAGCCGAATCGCCACCCGAAAGCGCCGCCGCGCCCCCGCCCGACAACCCTCCTGCCGTCAGTGCGCCGCCGCACGATGAGCCCGCCGCCGCACGCGAAGCCCAGGGGGCCAACCGATGATCGCGCAGCACGCAAAGACGTTCGGGCTCGTCGCCCTGGTGACCACGCTCATCTGGCTGTGGGCCGAGTCCGCCAGCCTTTCCACCGACGATCTCGCTCCGCGCCTCGTCTTTGCCGAGGGCCAGGGCCTCGTCGTCGCCGTCGAAGACCCCGCCTGGGCCGGCGCTGTCAACCTGCGCCTTCGCGGGTCCACCTCCGCGCTCGACCGCGCACGCCGCGCGCTGGGCGGTTCAACCCCCGTCCAGCTCACCCCGGGCACCCGAGGCGTTCCCGCGACCTCCGGCACCCACGTCATTGATCTCGCGGAGGCTCTCCGCGGCTTGCCCAGCCTGCGCGGCGCGGGCGTCACCATCGAACTGGTCGATCCCCCCAGCGTCCGCGTCGAACTCGAAGCCCTCACGACCGTGTCGCGCGCCGTCTCGCTCCGCTTCGCCGACACCGACGCTGCCGCCCCCGAGCTCGACGGCCTGCCCACCCTCGAGCCCTCCAGCGTCTCCATCCGCGGCCCCGCGGGCCTCATCGCTCGACTCGCCGACGGTCCAATCTCCGCCATCATCGACGCCGAACAGCTCTCGCGCCTCCGCGACGGCCAGTCTCAGACGCTCACGGCCCGCGTCGCCCTCCCCGAGCCGCTCTCGACAAGCCCGCGCGTCTCCGTTTCTCCAGCGCGGATCGCCGCCACCGTGCGCCCGCTCTCGCGCACCGAGTCATGGACCGTCCCCACGATGCCCGTCTGGATCGCCGTGCCGCCCACCGAAGGCGCCTCCTGGTCGATTGAAGTGCCCGAGCCCTTCATCCGCAACGTCACCATCACCGGCCCCAAGGACCTCATCCGCGCCATGCGCGAAAAGGGCGAAGTCCCCGTCGCCTTTGTCGACCTCACCAGCGACGACCTCGACTCCCGGATCACCTCGAAAGCCGTCGTCTTTTCCCATCTTCCCACGGTCCTCCGCTTCTCCGCCGATCGCTCCACCGTGGCCCTGCGCATCACGCCGCGCGAGCCCGCGTCCGGTTCCCCGCCGCCCGGACCCTGACCGCACTCCACCGCGCGCCTCGGCGACCCGGTCGCAGCCTCGCGCCTCGCATCACGCTCCCCGGCCCCGGCGCGGGGCTACGCTTCATCGCCCAACGGGAGCGGTCATGAGCCACTCGGCCATGGAAACCAAGTCGTACGGATCGGAGCGAGTCACCGCCGGCGTGCGCATCCGCACGTGGCCTGTCTACGTCCCCGCCCGCTCCGACCCCGACAGCAAGCAGTTCGTCTTCAGCTACCGCGTCCGCGTCACCAACGAAACCGATTCGCCCGTCACCCTCCTCGCCCGCCGATGGATCATCGTCGACGCCGCGGGCCATCGGCACGAAGTCGAGGGCGACGGCGTCGTCGGCCGCCAGCCCACCATCCCGCCCGGGCAGTCCTTCGAGTACACCAGCTACTGCCCGCTCGCCACGCCGTGGGGAACCATGGAAGGTGAGTACACCATGCGCCGGCTGCCGGCACTCGTCGAAGAGATTCACACGCCCGACGCCGGTGAGGCGCCCGGCGCCGACGCCTCCGCCGAGCCGCTCCCCCTCGAAGACGAGCCGACGGAAACCTTCACCGTCGTCGTCGCGCGGTTCTACCTCGTGGCCCAGACAGGTGAACTCGCCGGCCAGTCCGTGTGAGACGCCGCGTGACTGACGACCGTCATCACCAACTCGCCGACAACCCGCCCGACGACCGCGATCCCGCCACGGGCATGCGCACGGGCGAGAAACTCCGCACCTATTTCCTCGGCTTCGGCGTCGGACTCGTGCTCGTCGGCATGCTCCTCTACGCACGCTGGCTGCGCAATCCACCTCCTCCCCCCTCACCCCCCGCACCCCCCTTACCCGCCGCACCCTCATCCGCTCCGTCCAACGCGTCCACCTCCGCACCTGCGGGTGACGTCGCTCCTGAGCCGCGGTAGTTTCGGGTCCTGATTCCCGAGTCCCGGGTTCCGATCGGGTGAAGCACCGCGTCGGCGTGGCACAGAGTTGATCGGCGTGCCACAGAAGTCGGCCTTGCGACTTCTGTGCTCCGTGATGTCGACGCGCAGGGTCACGGCGGCCGCTCGCTTCCCCAAGCCATCGTCGTGAACGCCCGCTGCTCGCCAGACACACACGTCGCCGAGCCGACGTGTGTGCCACGCTCCTGACCGCGCGCTGGCGGCGCCGCGCAACTTCTTCCGGAGTTATCCGGCCTCCGCGCCCGCGGGCGGCGCCGGCATCCGGGGCGGCGAGGGCGGCCGGTGAGCGGCAGCGCGGACGGCGGTCCGGAAAAAACGCCGCGCGGGAGCAGCGCGGGCCGAAACGGCGGCTGTTCGCCGGACAGGTCCCCAGTGATAACGCCGTGAAAGACACAGTTTCACGGCCGCGGCGCGCAGCTCCGGGGACGAAACTGGCAGTTCCGGGTACGAAACTCGGAGTTCCCCCACCGGCCTAGAAGGCTCGGGCAGGGTGGCACAGAAGTCTGGCACGTGCCACAGAAGTCGGCCTTGCGACTTCTGTGCTCCGTGATGTCGACGCGCAGAGTCACGGCGGCCTCGCTTCCCGAAGCCATCGTCGTGAACGCCCGCTGCTCGCCAGACACACACACACGTCGCCGAGCCGACGTGTGTGCCACGCTCCCCAGCGGCAGGGTGGCACAGACGTCTGGCCCGTGCCACAGAAGTCGGCCCGGCGACTTCTGTGCGCTGTGATGTCGTCCCGCAGAATCACCGCGTCAGCCTACCTCCCGAGTCGAACTCCGGCAAGGCTGCCCCATCGCCTCACACACAAGTCGCCGAGCCGACTTGTGTGCCACGCTCCCTAGAAGGCTCGGCCACCTCCCCCGCCGGGGGCGGGGGAGGGTGCTCGCGGTGACTCCTCTTCTTCCTCGTGACTCGTGCCTCGCGTCTCGCGACTCCCTCGCGACTCGCGACTCGTGCCTCTCCTCTCTTCCCCCTCCCGCTCAGCCTCACGTCACCCGCCGCCGCCGCAGCGCCAGCACGCCCGCGAGCGCGAGCAGACCCGAGCCCGCCGGACTGGGGATCTGCACCACGATCCCGTACGTCACGTCGTAGTTCGACATGTTCCGCACCTGCAGGAAGAACGCCCGGTCCTCCGGCGGCTCCGCGTCATACCCCGGCAGCGTCGTGATATCAATCAGCGGCACGATGAAGTCCAGCAGCTTCACGTTCTCCGTGAGCGTCGCCGTCGTCCGCGCCAGCAGGAAGTCGAGCGGGTCCCACCCGATCATGTTGTTGGCGCTCACGCCTTCCAGCCAGATCGACAGCTCCAGCGCCGCCGGCGTCGCCCGCGTCGCGTCCCGGTCCCACGTCAGCGTGCTGCGCACCTGGCCCGTGCCCAGGTCGCCCAGCAGGTAATCCACCATGCCCGGGTCCATCCCGTTGTGCGCCTCGACATTCTCCATGTCCCAGAACCCCGTCCGCCCATAGAGCTGCCCGCGACCGGGGTTCATCGCGCTGTTGGCAAGGTGCGCCGCGCCGTCGATGATGAAGTGCTGATCGGTGTTGTTGTCGGCCAGCCGCACCTCGCCCGAGGCCAGCGTCCGCAGCGCGTTCGCCGCGTCGAGCATGCCCGCGCCGAGCTGCGCATCGAGCGAGCGCGTCACCAGCAGCGGGCTGGCCGGCGTGGCCATCCCGTTGTTGGTCGTCTGGCTCCACGCGTTGCCCGCCGCGCCCGCCGCCGTCGTCTGCCGGATGCCCTGCGTGCTCGCCGAGTTGGCGATGATCGCCCGCACCACGCGCCCGTCGTACGCGCTCGCATCAAACCCGGGGTTGAAGTCGGAGTACTCGCCCATGAGCGCCACCACGCCCGTCACGTGCGGGGCGGCGAACGAGTTCCCGCTGATGTCCCCCGTCACCGCGCCGCCCGCCTTGTCAAAATCGTTCCCCGTGAACACGCGCGCAAACGTGTTCGACGCATTGTCGCCGCGGCCCCCGCCCACCGACGCCGAGTTGATGTACTCCCCCGGCGCCACCACGGTGATGTACGGCCCGGTGCCCGTGTCATTGAACGACGAGAACGGCGCCTTCCGCGTGAAGTCCCGGTTCAGCGAGCCCACGTGGATCGCGTTCCACGACTTCGACGGCGGCGTCATCCGGTCCGTCCCCGGCGCCTGCCCCGTCCCCGTGTTGTCCGCCGCGATCACCAGCGTGACGTTTGGCCGGGCGTTCACCGCCGCGTCCACGACATTCGCTGTCAGCGCCGGGCTCCCGAACGACATGTTCACCACGAACGATTGCGCCATGGCGCTGTTGAGCGCCGCCGGGGTGTTGGCGAAGTTCGCCGGGTCGGTCGAGATGATCTGCACATCCGGCGACACGCCCGCCTCCGACGTGTTCATCGAGCGCGAGCCGATGATGCTCGCCACCGCCAGGGTGTGCTCATTGCGCTGGTTCGCCACCAGCCCGCCATCCCACGTCACGCGCCCGGCAAGCGACCCGTGCTGGTCGTACACCTGCCCGCCTTCGAGCACGCCGACGTTCTGCGCAAAGCCCGTCACGCCGAAGTCGTTCCGCGCCTGCACCGCACGGATGGCCTCGCGCGAGTTCCCGTTGTACCCCTGCGGGATCACCGCCAGCGACGTCACGAATCCGCCGCGCGACGCGCTGTCGGCCTCCCCGAACGTCGCCACCGTCCCCACCGCCGCGCCCAGCGGCGTGTTGAGCGTCACCGTCCCCGACACGTTCAGGTTCGTGATCACCCGGTAGCGCCGGGCGCCGCCCGTGATGTCGAACGAATCCATGTCCCAGTTGCTGTTGAACTCCTGGTTGTTCAGCCCGCCGTTCGAAGACAGGCTGTAGAACTCGCCGTTGGCGAACCCGACGTTCACCCAGTCGCCCATCCCCGCCGTCGTCTCGCGCTGCAGCACCGCTTCGCCCGTGATCGACCCGCCGCAGAACCCGCCCGCGCCGCCTCGATTCGCGCCGATCACCGCGTTGAGCAGCGACGGAATGAACACCGTCCCGTTCTCATTGGCGATCGTGAAAATCCGCTGGTACGACAGCGTGTAGCGATACTCGTTGGTCGTCCCGTTGGGGTTGAACGACCCCGCGCGGTGCCCCATCCGCTGCGTCCCGAACGGCTGCCCCGCCACCCCGAACGTGCTGCTCAACTCGTACTGCCGCGTCGGTCGATCCGTGCCCGGCCCGATCTGCACGTCCTGCGTCAGCCGGTCCGCAAACGTCACGTACTCGCCAATCGGCCGAAGCAGCCAGCCGGAATCCTGGGTCATCACGCTCTGGCCCATCGTGCTGCCCGCAAGCGAAAACACACCCAACGCGCCAAGAACGTGCACGGTGCCGCGATGCGACGATGAACGCATGGTCTCTCTCCTCAAGTTGTGCGGCACTCGAACGAGCGCCGTCGCGCCTTCAACGGAAAGTGTGCTCGGTCCTCACCCCAATTGCAAGAAGTACGAGTCGTCGCCCCGTCCCCACTTCCGCGCCAGATAAGGTCCGGAGAGCCCGAACGGCGCACCTCGCGCGCTGCCTTCCGCATCCCGCTGGACATCAACCCTAACGTCATGCTACCATCGTCCGAGGTTCGCCATGACACCCAGACCCGGAGCAGCCTTGGCCGACCAAGGGGAGATCGTGGAGACGAAAATCGCCGGGAATTCAGCCACTTCCGCCAGCGCGCCGGTGGCGTCCGCCGGCCCCGCCGATCGGGCCTACGCCTCGCGCCTCATCCGCGTCCGCGGCGCCAAGGAGCACAACCTCAAGAACCTCTCGGTCGACATTCCGCGCGACCGTCTCGTTGTCATCACCGGCCTCTCCGGCTCCGGCAAATCCTCGTTGGCATTCGACACTATTTTCGCCGAGGGCCAGCGCAAGTACATGGAGTCCCTCTCCGCCTACGCGCGCCAGTTCCTCGACCAGCTCAAAAAGCCCGACGTCGAAGAGGTCGAAGGCATCCCGCCCACCATCGCCATCGAGCAGCGCTCCGCCTCCGGCAACCCGCGCTCCACCGTCGCCACCACCACCGAGATCTACGACTATCTCCGCCTCCTCTTCGCCCGCTGCGGCACCGCGTTCTCCTGGCGCCCGACCAAGACCAAAAAGGACGGCGCCGTCCTCGAACGCTCCGGGAAGCCGATCTCCGCCACGCCCTCCACCCAGATCGTCGATTCGGTTCTGGGTGCCTTGACGCTCCGGGATGAATCGGAATCCCCCGGTGCCTCCAATCGCGCGCCCGCCCGCGTGATGATCCTCGCCCCCGTCATCCGCGCCCAGAAGGGCTTCCACCGCGAAGCGCTCGAAGAGTTCTCCAAGCAGGGCTGGTCGCGCGCCCGCGTCAACGGCACAATCGTCGAGCTTCGCGAGGTCCTCAAGGACCCCTCCGAAAACCCGCTCAAGCTCGGCCGCTACGAAAAACACGACATCGAAGCCGTCATCGACCGCCTCTCGCTCGCCGACGACTCGCGCCAGCGCCTCGCCGAGTCGATCGAAGCCGCCCTCCGCCTCACCGACGGCACCGTCATCATCTCGTGGGAGGAACCGGGCACGGCCGAGTGGCGCGACGTCGCGTACTCCACGCGCTTCGCCGACCCCGACGACCCCAGTTACGCGATGGAGGAACTCTCCCCGCGCGTCTTCTCCTTCAACTCCCCCCAGGGCGCCTGTCGCCAATGCTCCGGCCTCGGCACGCTCCTCGAGCTCTCCGAAGAGCTCGTCGTGCCCAACCACGAGCTCTCCTTCCAGCGCGGCGCCATCGCCGCCTACAACAAGAATCAAGCCGTCCGCGCCTGGTTCACCCGCTCGCTCCGCAAGCTCTGCAAGATCACCGGCGCCGGCTACGAAACGCCGTTCAAGGATCTTCCTGCCGACGTCCGCCGCATCGCGGTCTGGGGCACCACCAAGGAAGACACGGCCCGCTACCCCAAGCTCCGCCTCAAGGGGGCCATCCCCGAGCTCACCGAGTGGATGAGCTCCACCCAGAACCCGACGGTCAAGGAATGGCTGTCGCAGTTCATGTCCAACAAGCCCTGCCCCGTCTGCAACGGCGACCGCCTCCGCATCGAGTCCCTGCACGTTCTTCTCCACTCCTCACACGCCATCGACCCGCGCGAAGTCTGCTCCGCGTCCGTGATCGGCAGACCGGAAAAGGCAGCAGGCTCCGGGCATCAGGGATCAGCAGAGAAGGCAAGGACCAAGCGCACCGCCGGTGTCCGCAGCGCGGCGCCGAGCACCGCTCTGCGCTCTGCAGACGCCCAGCGCCCGATCGCCGAAGCCTCTCTCTTCCACCTCAACATTGCCGAACTCTCCCGCCTCAACATCAACGACGCGGTCGACTTCATCGCCGGCCTCTCGCTCTCCCGCGAGCAGCGCCAGATCGCCGAGCCCATCCTCAAGGAAATCAACAACCGCCTGCGCTTCCTCCAGGGCGTCGGCCTCGAGTACCTCTCTCTCTCCCGCAAGACCGCCACGCTCTCCGGCGGCGAAGCCCAGCGCATCCGTCTCGCCACCCAGGTCGGCTCCGGCCTCGTCGGCGCCTGCTACGTCCTCGACGAGCCCACCATCGGCCTCCACCAGCGCGACAACGACCGCCTCATCGCCACCCTCCGCCACCTCGCCGACATCGGCAACACCGTCCTCGTCGTCGAGCACGACGAAGACATGATCCGCTCTGCCGACCACGTTCTCGACATCGGCCCCGGTCCGGGCATCCACGGCGGACGCGTCGTTGCCCAGGGCACCGTCGCCGACATCATCGCCGAGCCCGCCTCCATCACCGGCCAGTATCTCGGCCACCTCCGCCGCATCGAGATCCCCGCTCGCCGCCGCCCCCTCTCCGAAAAACGCGCCATCCTCCTCAAGGGCTGCCGCCACAACAACCTCAAGAACATCGACGTCTCCATCCCCCTCGGCGGCATCGTCTGCGTCACCGGCGTCTCCGGCTCCGGCAAGTCCACCCTGGTCAACGACATCCTCCTCGCCGCCGCGCGACGCCACCTCCTCGGCTCGCGCGAGCTTCCCGGCGTCCACGACTCCGCCAAGTTCCACAAGGACGTCGACCGCATCATCGAAGTCGATCAGTCCCCCATCGGCCGCACCCCGCGCTCCAACCCCGCCACCTACACCGGCATCTTCGACGACATCCGCACCGTCTTCGCCACCACCAAGGAAGCCAAGATCCGCGGCTACAAGCCCGGCCGCTTCTCCTTCAACGTCTCCGCCAGGAACGGCGGCGGCCGCTGCGAAGCCTGCGAAGGCCAGGGCGTCAAGAAGATCGAGATGCACTTCCTCCCCGACGTCTTCGTCGAATGCGAAGTCTGCGCCGGGAAGCGCTACAACCGTGAAACCCTCGAAGTCCTCTACCGCGGCAAGTCCATCGCCGACGTCCTCGGCATGACCGTCGAAGCCGCCGTCAGCTTCTTCGAGAGCCACCCCAAGATCGCCAGGTTCGTCACCTGCCTCCACGAAGTCGGCCTCGACTACATCCAGCTCGGCCAGCCCTCCACCACCCTCAGCGGCGGCGAAGCCCAGCGCGTCAAGCTCGCCACCGAACTCGGCAAGGGCGGCGGCATCGATGCCATCCGCGACGGCAGCTCGCTCGGCCACACCCTCTACATCCTCGACGAACCCACGACCGGCCTCCACTTCGAAGACATCAGGAAACTCACCGCCGTCCTCGACCGCCTCGCCGACGTCGGCGGAGCCGGCAACACCCTCGTCGTCATCGAACACAACCTCGACGTCATCAAACGCGCCGACTGGCTCATCGACCTCGGCCCCGAAGGCGGCGACGACGGCGGCCGCATCGTCGCCACCGGCACGCCTGAGCAGGTCGCCGGGAATCCCCGGAGCCACACCGGCCGCTACTTGAAGTCCGTCCTCAAGTAACCAATCCATCCGCGCACGCGCACGTGCACCGTACACCGTGCCACACAAGTCGTTTCGACTTGTGTGCCCTCGGAACTCCCCGTGCCACACCAGTCGCCCTCGATGTGCGTGCCCTCGGCATTCCCCGTGCCACACAAGTCGCTTCGACTTGTGTGCCCTCGGGAGAGCGGCCACCCGTGACCCCACGCTTTCCGCGCACGCACCGCGGACCTCAATCGTGACGCAGGGCCCTGATCGGGTCCTGCTTGGCCGCCTGCTGCGCGGGATACAGACCGAAGATCAGGCCGGTCGCGGCCGCGACGGAGAACGACACGATGATCGACCACGGCGTGATCGCCGTCGGCAGATCAACATCCGCGGCGACGAATCGGCCGACCCAGGGCAGCCGCGGCAGCAGCGGCACCACCCAGCCGATGGCCAGGCTCGTGCCGATCCCCAGTCCGACGCCGACGAGCCCGCCCGCCGCCGAGAGCACGCCCGACTCGACCAGAAACTGCCAGGTGATGTGCCGTCGCGTCGCGCCCAGCGCCCGCCGGATGCCGATCTCGCGCGTGCGCTCCGTCACCGTCGCCAGCATGATGTTCATGATCCCGATCCCGCCGACCAGGAGCGAGATCCCGGCGATCGCGCCCAGCACCAGGTTCCACGTCAGCGCGCTCTTCCGCGCATTCTCGAGCAACTCGTACGGCACGATCATCGTCACGTCGATCATGCCCGGATGCCGCACCTCCACGGCGCGCTCGGCCAGCGCCGCGTACGTCATCACGTCTTCGCGCGCGGGCGCCACGATGTAGATCTCCGACACCTGCACCGCCGCCCCCTGCATCGACCCCGACGTCGAGCGCACCACCATGTCCCCGAACAGCTCCAGCGCCGTCGAGATCGGCACATGCAGGTCGAAGTTCAGATCGCGGCCCACCAGCGCCGCCCCCGCGCCCCCGGAGAGCCCCACCGGCGCGAGCACCCCGATCACGCGCAGCGACTTGCTGTCGACGCGGATCGTGCGATCCAGAGGATCCTCGAACGGAAACATGAGTTTCGCCAGCTCATGCCCCAGCACCGCGACCGGCAGCCGGCTCTCCATGTCCGCCGCGGTGAGATACCGCCCGCGTTCCACGCGCAGGTTCGCCACTTCGAGCAGCTCCGGCGTCGTGCCGTACGCCTGGCTCGTCCGCCGCAGTTCGCCGCTGATGATCTGCCCGCCGACCTCCTTGAGCGGCACGATCTGCTCCGCCGCGGGAAGCGCCTCGCGCAGCACGCGCACGTCGACCCGCTCCAGCCCGTGCCGGCTGATGAAGCTCGTGCGCTGCCCGCTCTGCTGGTTGGCCGACTCGGGCGGACGCTGCGATCGAAGAATGATGTTGCGGGCGCCGAGCCGTTCGATCTGGTCGAGCGCGCGGCGCTTGGTGCCCTCGCCGATCGACACCATCGCGATCACCGCGGCCACGCCGAGGATGATGCCCAGGGCCGTGAGCGTCGCGCGGAGCTTGTGCCGCGAGAGATTCGTGAGGCCGAGGCGGACGATTTCGAGGAAGAAGGTCATGGGGAAGAGTGGTGCTGAAGCCGGTTTCCGGCAATCCCGGGGCGAACAATCCGGCGCTCCGGATTCACAGGTCAGGAGTCGAAATGCCTTGGCGCGTGCCAAGTGCGTGACGCCGATTGCCCAGGGGCGTTGCCGTCTGCATTCAAGCGGTGGGGAGGGGATTCGAACCCCTGAACGGCTTGCACCGTTACCGGTTTTCAAGACCGGCGCATTCGACCACTCTGCCACCCCACCGGGGATGTGCCCGATCGTAGCGGCAGCGGCATGCGGGGCCGAATCCGGCGCGGCACGCGTGGAATCTGGCCCGTGTCGCGCACGCGGGCGCGATGCTGGACATCGAGGGTTCGGTCCACCAGCGTCCACGGTGGTCTCCCACCGTCCGCGGCCGCGCGCCAAGCGGCGCGCCAAGCGCGATGCGAAACGCTTGGCGGTGCCTGGTCTGTTGATGTGGCGGAATCACCCGGTCTTGCGGCTCTTGGTGGGCGCGGCGGGCGAGCCTGCGGGGGTCGCCGGAGGGGCGCTCAGGTCCGGCAGCACGGCGAGCGCGGCCGAGTCGTCCCCGCCGAGCAGGTGCGTGTAGCGGTCGAGCGTGAGCGCGATGCTGCCGTGGCGCGCCAGGCGCTGCGCGATCTTGGGATGGACGTTGCCCGCGACCAGGAACGAGATGAACCCGTGCCGCAGGCTGTGGAAGTCGAGGAACCGCCCCGCGCGGTCGCGGTACGCAAGGAAGTCCGACTGCTCGCGGGCCTTACGGGCCAGCGCGTCGGGTGACTCGGCCAGCCACGCTTCACGCGCGGCGTTCAGGTCGGCGCGGAGCATGCGGGTCACGATCTCGCGGCGCGGCAGGCTGCATACCAGCGCGGCGGGCGCTTTGCGTCCCCAGCGCTCGCGCAGGCGCGCCGCGGTCTGCGGGCGGAGGGGGAGCGTGTCCTGGCGGCGGTTCTTCGCGTACGCGGCCTCGATCGTGACCGACGGGGCGTCGCCGTCGAGGTCGAAGGACGCGCGGGTCAGGCTGCGGAGTTCGCCGGCGCGCAGACCGGTCTCGCTCGCCACCCGGTACGCCAGCGCCCGGTCCGGCCCGGCCATCCCGTAACGGTCGGGCCCTCGCTCGGCCGCGTCGATCACTCGCCGGAGTTCGTCGGGCTGCCAGGCGCGGCGATCGTGGCGGCGGTCCACGCGGACATTGAGGGGTTCGAGGTGCTGGAGGGGCGATTCGCTCGCGCGCCCGTCGCGGACCATCCAGCGGGCGAACTGCTTTACAGCACTGAGGTAGAAGTTTGAAGTCTGGTGGCTGATGCCGCGAGAGAGCATGGTGCCGTCGCGGTCGACGGTGTTGCGTCGGAGGATGGCCAGCCGGTCGCTGATGGCCGAGGCGCGGATGTCCGACCACGCGGAGAAGCCGCACTCGGCGACGAGCCGCCGGGAGCGCGAGACCACCAGGTCGATGTGCCGCTCCGAGGAGCCTTTGCTCCGGAGCGCGGTCCGCCAATCGTCGATGTGCTCATCGAGGGTCTTCGTCGCCGCGACGCGGCGCGGGTCGAGGATGCCGTGCTTGGCGAGGTACGCCACGACGCGCCTGGGCGCTTGCTCCAGCCAGCGAGCGATCTCGGGGTCGGGGCCGTCGCCCGCCTGACGGAGCGCCATGAGTCGCTCGATCCGCCGCGCGACCTCAACCGAGGCGCGCTGGTCGGTGAACAGGCCGAGGCGGCACAACTTGCCGCGCCAGCGGAACTCCGCCGTCCAGCGGGCCGATGTGCGCGAGTCGCCGCCGCGCTCGGGGTGGGACCAGGTTGGGCGGAACAACCTCATAGGGGTTCGGGACTCTCCAGAAGGGTCGAGGACACCTTGCGCGGCACGGGCCGGATTGCAAGGCGGACGCGAGCAGTTCTGGCATGCGGCAGCACGGTCGGCGCCTCTCGATGAATCGATGTCATGGTCGCGCTCCGCGGGACGCGGGCTTGATGCGGGAATGGCGCTCGCGCCGGCAGCCGCGGGCGACCCACGTCTCGATGTCCGCCACGCGCCACAGCACGCGGCGGCCGAGGCGGATAGGGTCGGGCGTGCGGCCCTGCGCATGCATCTTCATCCAGAACGACCGACTCACCCCGACGAGCGCGGCGGCGCCGGCGGCGTCGACGGTCAGGGGCGTTGGGGTCGCCGAGGGCGTCACGGCGCACCTCCTTGGGCCCACGCCGCCGCGTCTGGCCGCGCCGGCGGATGGCAATGCCGGCAGGTCCAGCCGGCTGTCGGGGAGGGCGCCGTGCCGGGCTCGGCGGGGTCGTTGGCGGGTCGCCACCAGTCGCGGTGGCCGCAGTAGCACATCGCCGGTTCCGGATCGACCGCCGACGCGGGAGGCGGGACCTGGAGCGCCCACGGCCCGCTTCGGAGCATGGCGAGCAGGGCCGAACGGTGTTCCCGGATGGATTCTCTTCGCGCCGGAGTCAGCGCCGAGCGCGGGTAGACGCCCACGCGGCCATCGACGGCTCGCAGCGACGCGCCCGCCTCGCGGAGTTCGGTGATCAGCGCGGGGAGGTTCAAATGAACTCCTCCTCGTCGTCATCACCCCGGCCTGCGATGTCTCCGGGACGATGGTCCGCATCGTCCGCATGGTCCGCAAGTGGCCTCGCCGACTCAGAATCGGTGTCCGGCCGGGCGCCGGACGCGGACCGTGGAGGCGCGGCATGGTCCGCAGCCGGAGGCGCATGGTCCGCACCAAGGGTCGGCTGCAGCCCGTTCCTGACCTCAAAACGAGGACGTGCGGACGATGCGGACCATGCGGACCGTGTTCCCGGTGATTGCAGAATTCGGAAGATGAGCCGCCTTTTGCGGCCGACGCGCCCCTTGGGGACCTGGACTTCCACCCCCATAGCGCGGAGCGCCGGGGCGATCCGGCGGAGGTCGTTCCCCATAACCTTGCGGTTCCTGGGCCAGTCCTTGGGAAGGGGAACGTTGTCACGCTGGTACCGGCCATTGAGCGACTCCAGCAGGTCGCCAGCGGTCCCCTCCCACGACACGACCTCCTCGATGAACGTGAGGAGCGCCAGCGCCACCGGCGACGCATCCACCGCCGCGCCCATCGCGTCGGCTCGGTTGGTCCGGTAGGCCCGGATGAACTCACCCGCCTCCCATGGGAGCGCCGGCTCGGCGGCGCACACGAAGTGCGCGAAGTCGGCCATCCGAGGCTTTTCGGATAGCGCGGTCGTCGGGAGGTTGCGCAGGCCCGTGCTGAGCGCCGTCAGGATCGCCCCCAGGATCCGCGGGCGCACCCGGTAGAACTCCCGCCACAGTTCGTCCTCGTCGCGCCGCGCGCCGTCCTCGATCTTCGGGAGCATGACGTTGATCGACCGATCGAGCAGGTCGGGGCGGATGACCGAGTCCTCGATGCCGTTGAGCAGCACGGGACGCGAGGCGTCGAACAGTTTCTCGTCGTCATCGGAATACAGTTCTCGAGTGGCGAATCCTCCCCCGGTCGCCAGGGAGCAGAGCGAGTCGGAGAGGGCGGCGCTCAGGCCCGAGATGTTGTCGTAGGCGACGACGCCCGAGTTGTTGGCGGCGATCATCAGGTCGCGGTCGTCGCGGGGTGGCCGTCGCAGCGGCGGCTTGGCCGGATCGATGAGCATCCTCAACATCTTGCAGAGCGTGGACTTCGCCGACCCTTGCTCGCCGTTGACGTTGAGTAGGGTGAGCGGACGCCCGGGCCGCAGCGCGGCAATCAGCCACGAGACCGCCAAGATCCACTGATCGTCCGAAGGGAGATTCACGACGTTCCGGAACAGGCTGATCGATCCACCGGCCACCGGGATCGGGAGAGGGAGCATCCCTCGCTTGCGGACAAACCGCACGGGGATGTCGCGCTCCTCGACCGTCCAACCGCCGGCGGTCACCTTCACCGCCCGCCACTTGGTGTCGCACAAGTCCAGCCAGATCGCTCCTTCGTGCTCGGCGGTGCGAAGGTGGACCGCGTACTCCGGCCCCTCGTGCAGCGCCTTGGCGGTCAGCACATTGATCGCATCCGCGAGCGCCTGGCCGCTGGGCACCGCCTCCTCTTGAAGGTAGAACTCGCGCGAGAGCCATCGTTTGAACGTCCGGGAGTTCAGCGCCCAAGTCTCTCGGTGGCCCTCCACCGAGAGGCTCGCGTATCCGGCCGAATCGTCTCCTCCCGGCGTGTGGAAGAGTTCGATCTGCTCGCCGCGCGCCTCCATGAGCGCCACGAGCATGGTGGCGTGCGACGCCTCGTCGGCGTTCTTGTCGTCGTTGCTGTCCGCCAGAGACGAAGCAACTTCCGCGGCGACGCGCTCGAACTCCGCTGAGACCTGGCTTTCCTCAAGCCCTTGAAAGCGCCGCAGCAACCCGGCGACAAAGGCCGCCCGCTTGGCCGCGTCGGTGATGACCACGCGGTCGGTGAACGGCTCGCCCCCGCCGATCCTGATGGATAGGTTCACGCCGCCGCTGCGACCAAACCGCTGGTACATGATCTCGATGCCCGCGTCGGACGGGGGTGGAACTGCGGGCGGTTCGGCGCTCATTTGCACATCCTCCTTGACCTGATCCGCAGGCGAACCGGCGCCGCGGCGGTGATCGCTTCCACGATCCGGTTTCGGGTGACCCCCGCCTGCTTCCAGGCGCGGGCGTCCTTGATGCCCGCAGGCGGGGTGATGACACGAACGTCCCTGACGCGGGCCGCTATCTGCATCGCCAGCGACGCTGCGCCGCGCTGGCCCGGCGGGTCGGAGTCCGCCACCACCACGACCGATGTGGGGCGGATGCGGTTGACGAGCGCCAGCACGAGCGCCGCTCCCCCCGAGCAACTGGGACGGCCCACGGCGTCGAACCCCAGGTCCATGAGTGCGGCCGCGTCGGTCGGCCCTTCGGCGATGAGCAGTTGTGCCGAGCCGTCGAGGTCCGCCGGCAGGAACAACCCCTGGCGGCTGCCGGCGACAGCGAACTTGCCGCCCAAGGGCGAGCGCAGCCGGATTCCAATGATCTTGCCCAGGGCGTCGCTCATTGGAAAAGACCAGGCCGTCCCGGTCGAGCCGACGCCCAGCCGCCGCAGGCTGCTCCACGTCAGTCCCAATCCCCCGGCCAGCCGCACAACCTGCCCCGGACGGAGGTTGGCGGTGTACGCGACCGCCATCGCATTGAACCGGGGGCCGTCCTGTGGAAGTTGGGTACGGACGGTCCGCACGGTCCGCACGGTCCGCACGAGGCCCTGGTCACGCAGGATGTGCAGCCACCCCGCCTCACCCCACGGCCGCTGCGACTCGATTCGCTGGCAGATGGCGCGGGCGGGCGGGTCGCGGCGATCCACCAGACACCAGTCCGGGCGGCCGCAGATCGGGCAGCGGCGAGCCTTCGACACGCGGGCGAAGTCGGTCAGGACGTCACCCACGGTGCCCTCCCGGCGCGTCAGCGCGACGAGCATCGATCGCGTCCAGCTCTCGCCGGAATTGCTCCTTCGCCCGCTCGTCGAACAGGCGGAGCGTGCCCGCCCTCGCCCGCGGCCTGATGAACGACCGGGTGCCGATGACACGCACGACCCGATGCAGCGGCTCATCGAGTTCGCGGGCGATGACTCCGACGGTGATCAGCCTGGGTTCGGACGGTCTGCTCATGTGGTCGGCTCACTTCGAGAGGTGCTTCCCCTCGAAGTGGGTCGTTCACGGTGAACAGCAGCAAACCCTGTGATTGCCGTTGGATTCGATCGGTGTTGTTCATGAACACCGCTGCCCCATCAACGATCACGGACGACGTCGATTGATCCTCGGAGGGGGCAGGAGTCGGTCGTCCGTCGACGAGGGCTCGGCGTCCCGCTCGCTCTCTTGGATCAGGTTCTTCAACGCGATCTCTCGGGGGGTGGGTGTCGCGCCGATTGAGGCGCCGATCGCCTTCCCGAGCCTGCCAGACTGGTCCACGTTCTGTTCCAGCGACTTCGTGAGCGAGACAACGGGAGGGTGTGAAGAGTCTTTCTGAACGCCGGCGGCTTTCTTCTTCCCTTCCTGGATCGCTTTCCAGGACGGCAATGTCACTACCAGACCGGCGGAACACCCGATTGCGTCCGCCCATTCCCGAGCCGTCTTCGTCGCAAATGTGTCGTCGTTCGCCAAGAGCCTTCGCGCCGCCACGCTCGCCTCTTCCCACGTTAATCGTAGCACGAGGTTCTCACCTTCGAGCTTCGTCTTCGCGCTTATCGGTTCCAGCACGAGCGGTCGCAGCGCATCCAGCTCCAAAATCGCGTCGTTGGCCCGATGCCATGTATCCCAGAATTTGGGGTCGTAGCGATCCTTCGCGTCATACGCGGCCTGACGGAGTTCCGCAATCGCGCGTTGACATTCGAGCAACGCTGCCGCGATCGGCGCGAGCGCCCCGACTCGCCTGGCTTCGAGCAGCGACGGTGTATACCAGGTAGCCAACACGGGCCACGACTTTTCGTTGAACTCCTGCCATGCGCGGTCACGCGGCGACGAGGGGTAGTAGCCGAAGTTCAAGTCGCCCTTCCGGTAACGTTCCATGACCTCGGGAGGAGGCGGATCGTCCGTCCTCGACTGATCTCTCACGCGCTCCAACTGCTGCATGCAGATCACGTAGTTGTTGATGTAGCCGTTGAGCGTGCAGCCCTTCTTGGCGGCGTCGTCCTTCTTGGAGGGCTTGGACTTAGCGCGGCCACGCCTGGAGCTGTCTGCCATGGGCGAAGCGTATCGAAAGAACGAGGGGCCCCAACGCCACCAGCAGCGAGACTCGCTCTGTCGGACGCTTCAAAAGGCTAGGGCACACTGGCACGCTTCTACCGCCAAAGCGATCCAGTGTGGCGGGCGTTGGCAGACGATCGCTCTATCAACGAACTGCATAAACACTTGCCGCATAAAGACTTGTGGTCGTTCATGGTCTGGCACTTGTGCCATCGACGATGCATCGCGGAGGGCGGTCCAAATTGGGGGCTTGTTCTGGTCCATTCACCGATCTTGGAGTACCTTTGAAGGGGAGGTCGTGTCCATGAAAACGAAAGCGGCCATGGCCGCGACGGGGGTCGGTTTGTTGTCGGTGCTGGTTGGGGCAATGGCTCCGTCGGCGGCGGGTCAATCGATCCCGCTCTCGCCGACGGCGCAGGCAAGCGGCGCGATCATCACGCACGATCAGGGCATTGAGTTTGTCACTATTGGCGACCCCGGCAATGCGCCGTTCACGGGCAACCCGCCGCCGGGCGGGTCGGCGAACGGGCGCGGCGCGGTGAGTTATGAGTACCGCATCGGACGCTTCGAGGTGACGACGGAGCAGTGGGTCGAGTTCTTCAACGCCGCGCTGGATCGGCCGGCGAACGACCGTCTGCCGCACGTGGTCGCGCCCAGCACGTGGGGGGCGGTGGGCGCGCCGGCGCAGAACGGCGGGCAGCGGTTCAGGGTCCCGGCGGGGAACGAGATGCGCCCGGTAGGCAACATCAGTTGGCGCATGGCGGCGATGTACTGCAACTGGCTTCATAACAACAAGTCCACCGATCGTGCTGCGTTCATGAACGGCGCGTACGACGTGAGCACGTTTGGCTACATTGGCAATATCTTCACGGACCAACTGACGCACAATCCTGAGGCGCGGTACTGGATTCCGACCTGGGACGAGTGGATCAAGGCGGCTCATTACGATCCGAATCGCTACGGCGAGGGCGAGGGCGGGTACTGGGCCTACAGCATCACGAGCGATACGCAGCCGATCTTCGGCCCGCCCGGCGCGTTCGGCGGGCTGGCCCAATCCAACTGCTGCTGGGACCAGTTCACGCACCCCGGGATGAACCCCTTTGCGATCCTGCTGGGGGCCTACCCCACCGTGCAATCGCCGTGGGGGCTCTTGGATGCGTCAGGGGCGACAACAGAGTGGAACGAGGAGGTGCTGACGGGGAGTTTTGGGGTTCGATGGCGGAGACTAGATGGAACGGCATGGTCAACCCCATCGGGCGGAATCGTGATCGACCTCGTTGGAAACTCTGGTGACGACTTTCCCAGCTTCTCCCCATACGACTTCGGATTCCGAATCGCCAGCGCTGTTCCGGCCCCCGGCACATCGACCCTGATATTGGTATGCTGCGTCTCCGTGTTGACACATAGGAGACGTGTATGGTTATCCGATCGTCTGTCGTCATCGCCGCCGTTCTCGGCACGCTCTGCACGAACGCCCTCGCCCAGATCAAAGCGCGCGTAAGGCATCAGAACGGCACGTACGTCGACGTTCCAAATATCTCTGTCGACTCGGGCGGGAACGTCGACCTGAACACGCACCAACTGGCCAGCGCCGCGGGATGCACAAACTTCAACGAGCCCGGATGCGCCGACTTCGATGTCGTGTGGATCTATGACACCAGCGCTCTCGATGGTGATCCGACCAGGAGCATCGGACCGGTGACGATCTCGATAGGACTTGATACTCAGAACAACCCCGTCATCCCACGAGAAATCCGCGTAATCGTCGCAAGGCCGCCCTCGGCTGCGGACCCTGATCCGAACAGCGATAACAGGCTCGGCGATTTTGTATTGCATCCTCGGCTCAACTCAGTTCAATTCGTCGGCGCTCTCGACTTCCGCTCGCTAACGGTCGACCCAGTGCTCCTCCCGACGACGCGCGTTATGCTCGCGGTCGCAGGCGACGTGGGCATCGACCCCGCCCTCAACAACGGCGTCCGCGACACGATCAATGTCGGGCAGGTCTACCGCATTCAGGCCAACGGGCGCGTCGAGTTTGACCAGGTGACCCAGCAGTTCGTCTTCCTCGGCGGCGACATTCACGCCGACATCACGGCGATCGGCGAGGACGAAGAAGGCTTCGCAATGCCCGAGCCATCGTGCAACAACGAGGCGGGCAACTTCGTCTACCCGTCGCGCTTCGCCAAGGGCTTCGACCTCATCGGCCAGGTCCGCGCCGGCAACAGCATCACGGGCCGGATTCAGGCCGTCCACCAGGACCGCGGCGGCTGCACGGGGTACGTCGAAGTCGCGTCGATCGCGAGCGTCATCGTCGGCCCGTTCCCCCGGGCGGGTTCTCCCGGCCGGATCGGCGACATCATCGCCGAGGGCGAGGTGGGCGGGCCCGGCGACCCGGCGCATGGACGCATCCGGTCGATCCTCTGCGCCGGACCGATCGGCAAGCCGTCGCCCGAAGCGCCGACGAACATTCGGGCGCGATCGTATATCGGCGAGGTCCGCTGCATCATCGAAGGCGCGACCGAGCCCGTGGATGCCGACATCAACGCCTCGATCGTCGCCGGCGCGTCCCTCGACGCCTTCAACGACGCTGGCCCGGACATCGACGGCGTGCTCAACCTCATCGAGACCGGCGGCGACCTCGAAGGGGAGGTGCGCGCGTTCAACCTCTACAGCGTCCCGGAGCCGACCACGTCGTCCGGCCTCGCCGGGATTGTCGTGCGCGGCGTCGCCAAGGCCCCGATCATCATCGGCCGCACCGGCATTCAGTCCAACATCATCGCCCGGACGTTCACCGCGCCGATCAAGGTCGGACATTTCTTCCAGGGGACCATCGCCGCGGTCGGGACCGAAGCCGGGGAAGGCGAGATCCCCTTCCTGAGCATCGGCGTCCCCATCAATGAGGACGACGAACCCAACCTGCCCGACTTCGGCTTCCCATACTCCGACCTCCCGATCGGATTCGCCGGCGTTCAGGTCGCGGGGTTCCAGCCGCCGCCGCTCCCCGCCGCGGGTTCGACCGTCGAGAGCTGGTTTTCGGCAGCTCCGATCGCCGGTCAAGCGATCGACGGGCTCATCCGCGCTGAATCGCGCATCGGCGAGCTGTCCATCGTGCGCGTGACGCAGTTGGTCTCGACACTCCCGAATCGGCTCGCGTTTGACCGCCCACGCATAGAGGTTCCGGAAATCACGTCGCTCAACCTTGGGTTCACTTCCGGCGCCAATCCCAACGGACAAGGCATGGACTCAGGGGTGCTCTGGTCGGGCAAACTTCGATTTGACGAAGTCACAGGAGCGCCATTCGTGCTGGACTCGGAGCGCTACACCGTCGTGACGGATGCCAAGATCGGCTGCATGGGGCCGATCGCCGACGTGTGGATCACGGGCGCTCCGGTGCTCGATGTCTCGGGGTGGGTCGCGGGCGAGATTCACGTCCCGTCGCTCATGGCGGACCAGATCGTCCGCCTCCGCCTCGCGCTCACCGACCTTGAAAACAACCTCTGCAACTGTCTGGGAACGCCGCAGGAAGAGTCGGCCTTGTGCTTTCTGCCCCCGGTGCTACTCTCTGAGCAAACGCCGCGCGGCGCGTTCTCATGGTTCGGCGAGCTCGGCACGGTGGCCGAGCCACTGACCGGCCAGGGCATCGCCAACTACGGTGCGGTCACGGTGGGCGAGCCGACCGGTCTGGGCGGGCGCGTGATCATTCACGGCAACAACGATGTGGCCCAGCAGGTGCTGACGATGTGGCGCGGCGACGTGTGGATCGGGATCGACGATCCGCCCAACGCACTCGTCTGCAACACGCGTCGCCTGCCATCGGATCCGCTGCAGGCCCCGCAATACACCGCGAGCAAGACGCTCATCGGCGGCGGCTCGATCGGCCTCGTGCCGTTCCATCGACATCCGATCGACGACACGCCGGCCACGTCCGATGGGGAGCCATCGTCGGACTCCAACTTCGGGTCGGTGACGCTCCAGTCATTCTTCGCCGCAACGCCAGCGACCAGCCCGGTCACAGTGGATCTCTATGGCGCCGGCTTCGACGAAGGCGACCTCCTGGATACGCTGCCGCCCGTCGCCGTCGATTGGAGGACGAGGTTAGGAATGTTCGTTGGCGAGAACGCGGGCAGTGTCATCGGCTCTCGGTTCGCCGTCGCGTTCCCCGAGCACCGGGTGGCGCTCTTGCCATCCGGGGCGTCTTTTGACGGCTTTCCTGTGGGACTGTTTCGCGTTACCACACGGATTGACTCGAGCCAATTCCAAGAACTCCGGTGCGGCGAAGTTTCCGGCCCGAGCCGACCTCCGGCGATTTGGAGCGACTTCCACTTCTTCCAGATATTTCCTGACTGTCCACAGGGCGCAACCCCACCCAATGGCTTGCCGGACGAGAATGAACTGAGGGCGGACAAGGCCGCCGACTGCAACGGCAACGGCCAGTACGACATCTGTGACATCATCAACGGCTTTGCCCTTGATAGCAACAACGACGGAAGAATCGACACCTGCCCAGGTAACTGTCCTGCTGACTTCAATGCAGACGGGGTCATTAATGCAGACGACCTCGGTGACTTCATCAATTGCTACTTCGACGAGGCAGCCACGCCGGGGATTTGCCCTCAGGCGGACTACAACCATGACGGATTTGTGGACCCCGATGATCTTGGTGATTTCATCAACTTTTATTTCTCTCCCGTGTGTTAGTCAGCACGCCGCTGCAACGGTACTGGTTGTGCTACGCACCTCATCCTCACGCTCCCGCACGAAAACCGTCACCCTGTCGAACCGGGCCGGGGTCCGGGGCCCAAGTCGATCCCCACCCGTGCCGCCAGGTCGCGGATGCTGACGCCGTGCTGCTCTTCGGCGCGGGCGACGGCGTTGGCCTTGACCGCTGCGAGCAGGGCCCGGATGGCGGCCGCCAGGCTGGGGTCGGTGCGGGGCAGGGCCGTGGGGTCGAGTCGGTAGCCGCCCGGGGGCGGGTGGGTGCACGAGGCGCAGTCGGGTAGTCCCATGCCCCGGCGCAGGCGCGGGCCGATCGCAAGCATGGCCTTGGTGTCGCCGGTGAAGGCGCGGAGGACGAGGCGGCGGTCGTCGGCGTGCGGGTCGGGGCGGGCGGTCTCCAGGCGGTCGAGGCGGCGGGCGATCGGGTGTGGCATGGACGGCTCCCGGCGGGCATGTGACGTATCGGCTACACTTGTGCGTTGACACTATATGGTGTCGCTACAGTGC
>JBFXBS010000011.1:0-99171 GCA_050182995.1 Phycisphaerales bacterium
CTCGCCCCGTCCGAAATCTGTTCCGGCCCGACGCCGGTGGCCGAAGTACCTCTCACCCGCGGCCCGGAGGGCCCGGCGGGCGACGGCGTCGTTGCGTCAAGGAAGCCTCCACCACCGCTCCCGAGGAGTTTCGCTCATGCCCGATCACGTGAACCACTCCGCCCACCTCGCCGCGCCCGCCCACCTCGCCGGCGCCGCCACCATCATCGGCCCCGACACCCACATCAAGGGCGAGATGACCTTCGAGACCGCCGCGTGCGTCCTCGGGCGGCTCGAAGGACGCATCACCTCCAAGGGCGAGCTCAATATCGGCGAGGGCGCGGCCTGCAAGGCCAGCATCGACGCCGCCCGCATCGTCGTCGACGGCGCCATCGAAGGCGATATCGTCGCCCGCGAACGCCTCGAGCTCAACGCCGGCGCGCAGATCAACGGCGACATCGTCGCGGCGCGCCTCATCGTCGCCGAGGGGGCCAGCTTCGTCGGCAACTGCCGCGTCGGCGAGGCCGCCGTCAAGGCCGCGCGCGAGGCGCCCTCGGGCGCCATCCCCATCGAATCCGGCCGCGCCCGCAAGAACCCGTCCCACGCCCCCGCGCCCGCCTCCGCCCCCGCCCCCGCCGACATCGAGTCGTCCCTGGCCGGGTTCGAGGCCAAGCTCGCCGAGTTCAGCCGCGGCAAGTCGGCCGTGGGCGGGGCCTGAGCGTCTCTCGAATCACGCGCCGATCCCGCCCCCCGCGGGACCACGGCGCCCCCCCCGGGCGCAACGGCGCCCCCCCCGGGCGCCACGGCGCCCCCCCCGGGCGCCACGGCGCCCCCCCCGGGCGCCACGGCGCTTCAGTTCCCCTGGAGGGTCGGCCGGCGCGGAGCGCCGCCGGACGAAGTGGCTTCCTTGACCGTCCGGGCTGGCCGAAGGGCCAAACCCGGGCCTTGCCGGCGCGCTCATGCACACCCGCGCCCGCACCGTTCGAAGCTGGAAGGACGCCGGCTGGCCCGGGCTTTGCTCCGTCCCGGGCGTGCCCCTCCTCCGCCCGCCTGTCCACCCCGGCCTCCCGGCCCATCCGACCCGCGCCGTGCGCTGCTACCACTGCGCCCGCGGCCTGGACGTGCCCGCGCGGGCCATCACCCTCTCGTGCCCGCACTGCTACAAGGCCATCCACGTGCGCGACGTGGTCGTCGAGGGGGCGCACGCGGCGGCGCAGGTCTTCTCCTGCGGCGTGGTGGTGGTCGGCGAGCGCGGGTGCCTGAAAGCCTCCGCCGTCACCGCCTCGCTGGGCGTCTCGGTGCTCGGTCGCCTCGAAGCCCACGTCAGAACCCACGGACCGGTGGTCATCGGGCCCTCGGCGGTGTGGGCGGGGGACTGCGCCGCGGCCAACATCATCATCCGCCCCGGGGCCCGCATCCTCTCGGGGCGCTTTTCCATCCTCGGAGCCGAACCATCGCACGCCCACGCACCGCCGCGACGATCCGTCCCCGCCCCGCGCCCCCCCGCGCCGCCGCGGAACTGAAGAAGCGCATTTCTCGACCGGCCGATGCCGACATGCCGATGCACTCCCTGCGCCTGGTGAACCCCGGCGCGGACCCGCCGCGACGCGGCGCGGACGCCCCGCGCCGGCCCGCGGCCGCTGAATCCCCCCGGCCCGCCCCTTCCCTTCCCGCACGGAGCGCGCGCATGCCCGTTGTCAAGACCATCGAGCCCCCGGCCGAGCAACCCCCCGCCGGCGCCCGCGCGCCGCGGAACGGCGCCGACCATCCCGGGCGCGAGGTGTTCCTCTCCCCGCGCGTGGTCGACCGCGAGGCGTTCAACGACCTGGCCGGGACCCTCCGCGCCCTCATCGACCAGGCCGCGGGCGAGACGGCGGCGCTGAAACTCGCCCACGAGCAGGCCGGCGCCGCGGTGATGAGCCTCCGCGACGTCGCGGGGAAGCACACCGCCCGCTTCGAAGCCGCCGCCCGCGCCACCGCGGGCCTCGATGAACGCGCCGCGCGCGTCGAGCAGCTCCTGGGGGCCGTCCAGCAGGCCGCGGCGACCCTCGCCGAAGCCCGCGCGCAGACCCAGCGCCTCACCGCCGACCTCTCCGAAGGGCTGGCGCGCCGCGCCGAAGCGCTGGGGGCCGACCTGGCCGCCCGGTTCGACGCCGCGTCCGCCGCGTGCGAAGCCCGCGCCGCCCGGGCCGAGGCACAGGCCGCCGCCGCCGAGCAGCGCTGCGAGGAACTGGCGCGCCGGCTCGAGCTGTTCACCACCACCGCCGACACCAGGCTCGCCGAGGCCCGCCAGACCATCAGCGGGTACGAGGCGCGGGGCGTCCGCAGCCTCGAGGACGCCGCCACCCACGCGCGGCGGTCGTTCGACGGCGTGTGCGAACTCCTCTCGCGCCACGGCGAAGAGCTGCGCCTCTCCCTCGCCGCCGCCGCCGGCCAGCAGCGCGACGCCCTTGAGCGGTCGGTGACCGCCGCCCTCGCGCGGGCGACCGACGCCGCGGCCTCGCTCACGCGCAGCGCCGACGCGGCCGAATCACGCGTGGCCGAGGCGCTCTCCCGCGCCGAGACCGACCTCGACGAGCGCCGGCAGCACCTCGCCGACATGCTCATCCGGGCCGAAGAAGCGGCGGGGGAAGTCGAAGCCCTCGTGGGCCTGTCCACGGCCCTGCCCGAGGAAGAGGACGCCGAGGCCGCGATCGAATCGCAGGGCCTGGCGCTCCCCGGCTCGCTGGCCGATTTCATCCTCCGGGCCCGCGCGGCGCGCCGCGCCGCCGAGGAGACGCTCGCGCGCTTCGGCCGGGCGGACCAGACGCTCGAGAAGGTCCGGGGCGAGCTCGACGCCGAGCTTGAATCCCGCCGCGCCGACGTCGGCGAGCTGCTCGCACGCCTCGACCGCGCCCGCGCCGAGCTGGCCGACGGGCTCAGGACCGCCGACGACGCCGGGCGCGCGCTCCGCGACGGCCGGGCCGAGATCGACAGGATGATCCGCGAACCGCTCGCGGCGGTGGAGAACAAGACCGCCGAGCTGCGGGCGCACACCACGTCGCTGGATACGCACGTCCGCCGCGCGCGCGACGTCGCCGACCAGGCCGTGGCGCGGACGGCGCAGCTCGTGTCGGGCCTCTCCGGGCTGCTCACCGAGCTCAAGCCCTGGGCGGGCCTGCTCGGGCACGACCGGCCCGCGGGCGAGGACCTCCCCGAAGGCGCGGCCCGGCCCATTCCCCCCGTGCTGCGCCCGATGATCGATGAAATCCGCGCCGAGATCGCCGGCGACCTCGCCGCGATCGCCAGCGGACTCAAGCAGATCGGCATCCGCGCGGGCCAGCCCGGGGCGCGCCCGCACGCGTGAACAGCACGCCTGATCAATCCATCACGGCCCGAAGCGCCGGCCCGTCTCCGGGTCGAGCATCGTCCACTTCTGCTCGCGGCACAGGCGCAGCAGCACCGGGAACGCAAAGTCATCGTCGGTCATGGTGACGATGATCTGGCGCACTTCGCCGTCGATCGGGACCATTTCCATCACGAGCCCGGGCCCGAAGAGCGACACCGACGCTGTGCCGGTCGCGGAGTCGTGCGGGCGCCCGTCGGGCGCGGTGTTGTAGCGGGCCAGCGCCGCGGTGACCTGCCCGACCGGGCCGAGGATCGCGGGCTCGTCATCATTCCCGCCGCCCGACCCCCCCGCGCGCGCGTCCACCAGGGGCGTGAGCACGAGTTGTCGTGAAGAGCGGGGCACGGCAGCAGACAGGATAGCCGAGGGCCCGCGCAAGGGGCAAAAACCCGCTCATGTCTCGCGCGGCTTGCGCGTGCTCGCCTTCTTTGCGGGGGCGGGAGCGTCTTCATGCACCGTCTCCGCCTGCTTGCCCGCACGGGCCGCCACGAGCTCGCTCGACACGGCGAGCAGCCGCTCCAGCGGCACGGGCTTGAACATGTACCGGTCGACCCCCAGCGACTCGGCGTAGGCCTGGTGGCGCTTGCCTTCGTTGGCCGTGAGCATGATCACCGCCGGGCAGCGGTCGTAGCCCTTGATCTTCTCGAGCACCAGGAAGCCCGAGCGCTTGGGGAGCATCATGTCAAGCACGACAAGGTCGGGCGTGAACTCCTGGCAGGCGCCCACCGCCTCGTTGCCGTCGGCGACGGTCCGGGTCACGGCCCCCTCGGTCTTCATGGCGGCGTCCATCGCCTCGAGCACGTCCGGGTCGTCGTCGACGAGCAGGACCTTCACATCGGCAAGTCGGGCAGTCATGGGAGGGCCTCGGGTTGGGCGGCTCTGACGTGCGAAACGGGGCGGCGGGGTCCATCGGCCCGCGGCAGAGGATATGGATCCACCAGATCGATATGCCGCTGCGTGGGCTTTGGTTCCGTCGGACGACCACAGGAGACGCGGCGGGTCAAACTTTGATCGATTCCTGATCGGATTCTGAAAGGCACCGGCGGGTTTCCCAAGGACCGGTGGTAGACTGGACGAGGCTTGTCCGACGGGGACTGGCGATGAGTCCATTGTGATGGACGCAGTCATTGTGGGAGTGGCAACATGGGCAATGTGCGAGTGGCGATGGCCGTGGCCCTTGGCGCGGGGATCACCGGGCTGGCGGCGGCTCAGGCCCCGATCGGCGCGTTTGTGAACTGGGAGTCGCCGCACGTCCACCCGATGGACCTGACCCCCGATCGGACGCGCCTGCTGGCGGTGAACACGGCGGACGCTCGTCTTGAAGTGTTCGCGGTGAGCTCCGGGGGCGACCTGGTGCGCATCGGGTCCGTACCCGTGGGGCTCGATCCGGTGTCGGTGCGGGCGCGGTCGAACAACGAAGCGTGGGTCGTGAACCACGTCTCAGACTCGGTGAGCGTGGTGGACCTCGACACGCTCCGCGTGCGCGCAACGCTGGGCACCAAAGACGAGCCGTGCGATGTTGTCTTCGCCGGGGCGGCTGGACGGGCCTTCGTGTCGTGCCAGACCACGCGCGAGGTGCTGGTGTTCGACCCGGCGAACCTCGCCGCGGCGCCGGCGTCGGTGAGCATCCTCGGCGAGAGCCCGCGGGCGCTGGCGGTGAGTCCCGACGGCTCCACGGTGTTCTGTGCCGTGTTCGAGTCGGGGAACAAGACGACGATTCTCGGAGGCGGAGGGATCATGGGCGGGGCGCTCGCCTTCCCGCCCAACGTCGTGAGCGACCCGCTCGGGCCGTACGGCGGCGTGAACCCGCCGCCCAACGCAGGGATGTCGTTCGAACCGGCGCGGAGTGCCGCGGGCTCGGTGAACATGCCGGTGGGGCTGATCGTGCGCAAGAACGATGCGGGCGCGTGGAAGGACGACAACAACGGCGACTGGACCGACCTGGTGAGCGGCGCCAACGCGTCGCGCTCCGGCCGGCCGGTCGGGTGGGACCTGTACGACCACGACGTGGCGATGATCAATGCCGACGCGCTGGGCGTGACCTACATCCCCGGGCTCATGAACATGTGCATGGCGCTGTCGGTGCACCCGGTGAGCGGGCGCGTGACGCTCGTGGGCACGGCGGCGAGCAACGAGGTGCGCTTCGAGCCGAACGTCAAGGGGACGTTCATCCGCGTGCAGCTCGCGTCGGTGCACCCGATGACGCCGGCGGCGCCCGACATCGTTGACCTGAACGCGCATCTCGATTATGCCGAGGCGACCATTCCGCAGGCGCAGCGCGACCTCGCGCTGGGCGATCCGCGGGCGATCGAATGGGAGCCGGGCGGGCTGATCGGCTATGTCACGGGCCTGGGCTCGAACAACCTGATCATCATCGATGAGAACGGGTCGCGCGTCGGCGGGTCCGCGCCGATCGAAGTGGGAGAAGGGCCGACGGGCCTGGCGCTCCACGGGCCTTCAGGCCGGGTGTTCGTCCTGAACCGGTTCGGGGCATCGGTCTCGATCGTGAACCCCACGGTGCGCGAGGAAGTCTCGCGCGTGGGGTTCCACGACGCGACGCCCACGGTGATCCGGACGGGGCGCAAGCATCTCTATGACACGCACAAGAACTCGGGCCTCGGGCACATTTCGTGTGCGAGCTGTCACGTCGATGCGCGAAACGACCGTCTCGCCTGGGACCTGGGCGATCCGAGCGGGGGCAGTGATCCGCTCACCGGCCGCAACCTCGGCTTCGGCATTCCGGGGCTCGCGCCGCCCTTTGCGCAGCCGGCGTTCCAGCCGTTCCATCCCATGAAGGGCCCGATGACGACGCAGACGCTTCAGGCGATCATCGGCCTCGAGCCGTTCCACTGGCGCGGCGACCGGCTCGGAATCGAGGAGTTCAACGGCGCGTTCATCGGGCTTCAGGGCGACGACGCGAACCTCACGCCCGCCGAGATGCAGGAGTTTGAGAATTTCCTCGCGAGCATCACGCTTCCGCCCAACCCGTTCCGCAACTTCGACAACTCGCTGCCCACGAGCCTGCCGCTGCCCGGTCACTTTACGACGGGCCGGTTCGGGGCGGCGGGCCTGCCCCTGCCCGACGGGAACGCCGTGAACGGGATGAACGTGTACCGGAGCACGGCGCGCCGCATCGACGGCGGGGCGCTTGCGTGCGTGACGTGCCACACGCTGCCGACGGGCGCCGGGCCCGATTCGACATGGAACGGCGCGCAGCATGTGCCGATCGCGCCGGGACCGATGGGCGAGCGCCACCTTGGGCTGGTGAGCGTCGACGGATCTTCGAACGTGAGCATCAAGGTGCCGCACACGCGGACGATCTATAAGAAAACCGGGTTCAACACGACGCAGGCGCGCAACACGACCGGGTATGGCGTGCTGCATGATGGATCGGTGGATTCGATCGAGCGCTTCGTGAGCGAGCCCGCGTTCAACGTGCAGAGCAACCAGGAGGTGGCCGACCTCGTGGCGTTCATGCTGTCGTTCTCGGGTTCCGACCTCGCGCCGGGCGTGGTGAGCAACGTCCTGGTGCCGCCCGGGCCGGCGAGCAAGGACACGCGCGCGAGCGTCGGCGTGCAGCTCACGCTGGCCGGTCCGCCGAGCGCGGCGGAGAGCACGCGTCTCACGCAGATGCTCGGGCAGGCGAATCTCAACCGGGTCGGGCTGATCGCCAAAGGCCGCTGGAACGCCGAGGATCGCGGGGCGTACTACACCGGGTCCGGCACCTGGCAGACCGACCGCGCTGGCCAGCAGATCGCCCACGCTGACCTGCTCGCAACCGCGGCGGCCAATCAGGAGCTCACGCTCACCGTCGTGGCCCTTGGCACGCAGGTCCGCCTCGGCGCCAATCGCGACAGCGACGGGTTCCTCGACGCGGACGAACTCGACGTGTGCGCCGACCCCGCCGACCCGGCAAACTACCCCGGCGCGCCCGGGAGCATTGATTTCAACGCCGACCTGAACATCGACGCCGATGATCTGGGCGACTTCATCAACTGCTACTTCAGCGTGCCCCCGTGCGACCTGGCGGATGTCAATGCCGACCTGAGCGTCGATCCTGACGATCTGGGCGACTACATCAACCTGTTCTTCAGCGGATGCCCGTAAGGCGGGTGTTTGTCGGCTTGCGTGAAGGCTTGGGCGCGTGCATGCTTATGGACATGCCCACTACCGCGAAAAGGCCGGTCCGGTCGCGCCGCGCCCGCCGGGAGTTTGAAGGATCGCCCACGCCGTGGCTTGCCATGGCGGCCGCTGCGTTCCTGCTGCCGGTTTCGGCGCGGGGCGAGTTGCCGCCGCACAGCATCACGCCCGTGGTCGTGGAGGGCGACGTGGTCGATGGCGTGCCGATCGCGTCGGTGGACAAGGTCGCGGTGAACGGTCGTGGCGAGTGGCTGGTGATGGCCAACGGCGCGGCGACGGGCCCCGGCGCGCCGCCCGAAGTCATCCTGCGCGGCGCGGGGCTGGGGCCGCCGCACGTGGTGTTCAGCGAGGGGATGAGCATGAACGCGCCGTTCGGGCCGGCGATGCTCCGCGGGTTTGGCGCGACGACGGCTCACCTCGCCGAGACCGGCCGTGCAGCGCTCAACTTTTCGCTCATCGACGAGTTCGGGTTTCCGGGTCAGGGCGTGCTCGCGAGCCGGCCGGGCCTGCCGGCGCCGGCGTTCTTTGCGTTCTCCGATCTCGTCGCGTATTCCGACGCTCGCTTTGCAACCTGGGCCGCGTTTCATGTCGCGCGGGTGAACGCGCACGACCGAGTCCTGCTCATCGCTTCGGTGGATGATTTCGGTCTCCCGGGCACGAGCAACCGCGCCGCGGTGCGCGTGCAGCTCACGCCCGAAGGCGAGCGCGTGAGCCTGACGCGCCTGGTGCTCGAGGGCGACACGCTTCTGGGGCAGGTGCGCCCGGTGGTGTCGATCTCGGACGCGAGCCAGCACGCCGCCCAGAACGACCTCGGCGACTTCGTGGTGCTGGTGACGCTCGCCGGCGCGACGCCGGAGCAGGAAGCGGTCAACGAAGCGCTGTACCTGAACACGACCACGGTGCTCGCCCAGAAGGGCATGCCCTCGCCGGTGCCGGGGCGGATGTGGGCGGCGCTCAGCGGCAGCGCGTCGTCCGCCGACGTGGGCAATGGGGGCGACGTGCTCTTCGCGGCGGCGCTGGCGCCCGGCGGCGCGGGCGGCGGCGAGACGCGCGTGCTCGTCCGCAACGGCGTGGTCCTGCTCCGCTCGGGCGATGACGCGCCGGGGCTGTCGGGCCGGCCCATCACCTCGATCGCCGGCGGCGGGTCGCCTGTCCGCACCGACGACTCGGGCGACTTCATGTGCCTGATCGCGTGGAACGACCCCGTGCCCGCGCAGTCGACCGGCGTGCTCTTCAACGCCGATCTGCTCGCCCGCGCGGGGGTGACGAGCGTCGGCAACACGGGCGAGACGCTCCTTTCGCTCGGCTCAAACGGGCTCGACCTTGCCGACAACCGGCGCTTTGCCATCCTGACGGGCGAGTTGCCGGCGCGCCCGGGGTCCGTCGGACCGGCGGGCGCGGCGCTGCTCGTGTCCTTTGAACTCTGCTCCGCCGATTTCAACGGCGACTTCGACCGCAACGCCGACGACCTGGGCGATTACATCAACTGCTTCTTCGGCTCGCCCCCGTGCCCGCGCGTCGACTTCAATGCTGACGGCGCGGTCGATGCCGACGACCTGGGCGATTTCATCAACGCCTACTTCGGCGAGTGCTGAGCGACGGGCGTGCGCCTCTCGTCTGAATCCACCAGCCCGTCCTTCAGGCGCACGATGCGCTGCGTGCGCTCCGCCACGCCCGGGTCGTGCGTGACGATGATGATCGTGATCCCCTGGCGGTGCAGGTCATCGAAGACCTCGAGCACCGCGCGCCCGGTGGCCGAGTCGAGATTGCCCGTGGGCTCGTCGGCCAGCAGCACGACCGGCTCGGTGATGAGCGCGCGGGCGATGGCGGCGCGCTGCTGCTGCCCGCCCGAAAGCTCGCTGGGCCGATGGTTCACGCGATCCCCCAGGCCGACCACGCTCAGCATCCGCAGCGAGCGTTCGTGCCGCTCGCGCGGAGGCACTCCCTGGTAGAACAGAGGCACCTCGGCGTTCTCGCGGATCGAAAGTTGCGGGATGAGATTGAACGCCTGAAAGATGAAGCCGATCTTCCGCCCGCGGAACGCCGAGAGCGCTTCGTCTTCCATCGCCGCGACGTTCTCACCGTCGACGTAGTACTCGCCCGACGTGGGCCGGTCGAGGCACCCGAGCACGTTCATGAGCGTGGACTTGCCCGAGCCCGACGCGCCCATGATGGCGACGTACTGGCCGGTCGGAATGGAGAGGTCGATCCCGCGGAGCGCTTCCACGAGCACGGACCCGTCGGGCTTGTAGTAGACGCGACGAACGCCGCGGAGCTCGATGACGGGTCGATCGGCGGCGGAGTTCGCGGCGCCGCCGGGGGCCGAGGTCGCGGCGAGATTCTCGCTCACGCGCCGGTCTCGCCTTCGAGCTGCAGCGTGGCGAGGGCGGTCATCGGATCCTGCGCGAACCGGAACACGCGATCGAGACCGGTCAGGAGCATGACCGACCACACGTTGTCGCTCATCGAGCAGACCACGAGCGTCTTGCCGGTGTCCACCAGCTTCTTCCGAAGGCGGAGCATCTGGGCCAGGTGCGAGGACGAGATGTACGTCACCGCGGAAAAGTTCAGCACCACGCTCTTCGGACTCGTCGGCGCCTCGGCGCATACGCGCTCGTACACGGCGGCCAGCTCCTCGGTGAGCTGCGGCTCGTCCTGGAGTTCGCTGATGAGGATGTGCTCGGACCACTCCGTCGGCATGGGCGGATTGTAGCGACTCGCGCGGGCGGCTTCACGCGCAGGCACGCCCGGGGCAGGGCTTCCGCTACGATCGGGCGTGTCCGCCATCGTCGCCTCCAAGCTCAAGATCGGCCTCGAAGTTCACGTCGAGCTGGCGACGGGGACCAAGATGTTCAGCCGAGCGTGCTCCCCCGCCCGAGCCTCCGACCAAGGATCGGCGCCGGCGCACGGCGGAGGCGCCACGCCGAACACGCTCCTCGATCCCGTAGTGCTCGGCCTGCCCGGGGCGCTCCCGGTCGCCAATCGTAAAGCCGTCGAGATGTCGATCCGCGTGGGCCTGGCCCTGGGGTGCCGGGTCGCGCCGGTCACGCGCTGGGATCGCAAGCACTACTTCTACCCCGACCTGCCCAAGGGGTATCAGATCAGCCAGTATGACCTGCCCCTGTGCTTCGATGGAGCAATCGATCTTCCTCGTCCTGTGGCGCGCTCCGCCAGCGGACGGGGAGGCGGGAGCGGTGGGGGGCAGGGGACAGAAGAGGTTGACGGCGGCGGAGGGGGAGGCGGCAGCGGGGGGGGACCGGTTGAAGTGGATTGGGGCGCGTCGGATTCGCTGCGCATCGGCATCATCCGTGCGCATCTCGAGGAGGATGCGGGCAAGCTGCTGCACGAGGCGCCGGGGGGTGGTGCGATCGATTTTTCGATCGTCGACTTCGACCGCGCCGGCACGCCGCTGCTGGAGATCGTGACCCAGCCCGATTTTCGTTCAGCCGACGAAGCCGTGCTGTTCTGCCAGGTGCTGCACCGCCTGTGCCGCTGGCTCGGGGTGACCGAGGGCGTGCTTCAGAAGGGGCACATGCGCTTTGAGCCGAACATCAACTGCGAGCTCACGCTCGACGACGGGCGGCTCGTCACGACGCCCATCGTGGAGGTGAAGAACCTCAACTCGTTCCGGGCCGTCCGCGGGGCGATCGAATTCGAGGCGCGCGAGCAGCCCGGGCGCTGGGCGCGCGAGGGCCGGGTCTTCGGTCCGGGGACGAAGCAGACGCGCGGGTGGGACGACGTCCGCGGCGCGACGGTACTCCAGCGGGAGAAAGAGGACGCGCACGACTATCGCTACTTCCCCGATCCCGATCTGCTGCCGGTGCCGATCGAACGCGCCTGGGTCGAGCGGGTCGCGGCGGAGCTGCCCGAGTCGCCCGTGAAGCGGCAGCGCCGGTATATGGACGCGCTGGGGCTCTCGGCCAAGGAGGCGGCCGCGCTGATCGATGAACCGGCGGACGGGCGGTTCTATGAGGCCGGCGTGGAAGCCGCGATGGCCCTGGGGCTATCCGAATCGCGGGCGGGCAAGGCGGTCGCGAACATCCTGCTGCAGTCGGGCTCGAAGCGCGTCAACGCGGCCCGAGGCGCGGGCCGGGACGATGACCACGCGCGAGGATCGCCGCCGGTCCGGTTTGAGCATCTCGGCGTCAGCGCCTTGCAGATCGCGGCGATGGCGGCGATGCGCGAGGACGGGCGCCTGAGCGCGGGAAACGCCGACGCACTCTTCGGCACGCTCGCGGACGCCGGGAACCCCGGTGCCGATGCCGCGACGGAGGCCGAGCGCCTTGGTCTGCTCACCGTGCGGGACGACGCGGCATTGGACAACTGGGTCGCGCGGGCCATCGCGGACAATGCCAAGGCCGCCGCCGATGTGCGCGGCGGGAAGGACGCCGCGATCGGGCGACTGGTTGGCGCGGTGATGAAGCTCGCCGAGGGCAGGGCCGACGCCGCCGAGGCACGCAAGCGGTTGCTCCGGGCGCTCGGCCGCTCCTGAACGACGGCGCGGCCGCGTTCGGCGGAGCCGGCGATACCATCGCCCATGGCGCGAGCCCCGCTCTCGAGCAAGCAACGATTTCAAGACTTCCTGAGAGAGCGGGCGAAGGCGTCGGCCACGCCCGCAAGCACAGCCGACAAGCCCGGCGCCAAGGGCGAGTCCCCCGGCAAGCCCGCAAGGCCCCGCGACTGGACGCTCGAAACGCCGGCCGACGGCAAGCGTCGCGCCAACCGCTCCATACCGCAGCTTGCGCGAGCGTTTCGCGATCTGCTGCGCGGGCACGAGCGCCAGGTGGTCGCGGCCCTTCTCACGCTCACGCTCAACACGCTCATCGGCCTGGTTCTGCCGCTCTCGACCAAGGTCGCGTTCGACTACATCATCCTTGATACGCCCGGGCCGGCCGGGCTCCCCGAGTGGTTGCCGAGCGACCGGCTCGAACTGCTCCTGCTCCTCGGCGCCGCGATGGTCCTCGTCGCGGGCGTCGGCCTGGTCGTGCAGCTCTCCGGGCGCTGGCAGATGACCCGTCTGACGAAGCTCACACAGACGGAGATGCGCCGGCGCGTCTTCGATCATCTCGCGCAGCTCCCGCTGCATCGACTTCACGCGCTCAAGTCCGGCGGGGTGTCCAGCATCGTTCGCGACGATGCGGGCGTCATCGGCGAAATGCTCTTCTCGGTGCTCTACAACCCCCTGCGGGCCGTGATCACGTTCGTGGGCGGCCTGGCGGCGATGGCTCTGCTCGACTGGAGAATGCTCATCGCGGGCCTGCTGGCCGGGCCCGCCGTCTATCTCTCGCATCGCACGTGGATCGCCCGCATCCGCCCGGTGTTCCGTTCGATCAAGCAGACGCGCACCGCCGGCGATGCGCACGCCACCGAGGCGTTCTCGGGCATCCGCGTCGTCCGGGCCTTCGGGCGTCGCCGCGGCGAGACCGGCCGATACACCCGCAACGCCCATCTCATCGCCCGCAAGGAGATGCTCGCCTGGTGGTGGTCGCGGCTCCTCGAGGGTGTTTGGACCCTGCTCATCCCCGTCGCTTCAGCCGGCGTCCTCGTCTACGGCGGGTGGCAGGTCACGCGCGGCGCGCTCACGATCGGCGACGTCGTGGCGTTCACCACCTACCTGCTCATGCTGCTCGGCCCCCTCGAAGTCCTCGTCAGCACGGCCTCCGAGCTTCAGAACAGCCTCGCCGGCTTCGATCGATGCCTTGATGTGCTCGAAGAGCCGGTCGAGTTTGCCGGTGCCGCCGGTGCTCAGGACACGGGCCGCACGCCCGGCGTCCCCCTCGCGCCGACGATGGCGCTCCGGCTTGAAGACGTCTGGTTCGCCTATCCGAACCACGACGAGTTCGTGCTCCGCGAGATCGACCTTGATGTGCAGCCGGGCGAGACCATCGCGCTGGTCGGGCCTTCGGGCTCGGGCAAGACCACGCTCTGCAATCTCGTCGCTCGCTTCTTCGATCCGACGCGCGGACGCATCCTCCTCGGCGGCGTCGACCTGCGCGAGATTCCCATCGACGACTACCGCGCACTCCTCGGCATCGTCGAACAGGACGTCTTCCTCTTTGACGGAAGCGTCGCCGACAATATCGGTTACGCGCGGCGCGGGGCAACGTCCGAACAGATTTCCGCCGCCGCCCGCGCGGCCAATGCTCACGAGTTCATCGAGCGATTCGAAGCGAAGTACGACACGATCATCGGCGAGCGCGGCGTGCGGCTCTCGGGCGGGCAGAAACAGCGCATCGCCATCGCCCGGGCCATCCTCGCCGATCCTCGAATTCTGATTCTTGACGAAGCCACGAGCAACCTCGACAGCGAGAGCGAGGCGCTCATCCAGCGTTCGCTTCACGAGCTCATGCGCGGCCGCACGTGCTTCGTGATCGCCCACCGTCTCGGAACCATCCGTCACGCCGACCGCATTGTCGTGCTCGATCGCGGAACCATCGTCGAATCCGGCCCGCACGATCAGCTCTACGCCCGGCAGGGTCGATACTTCGAAATGCTGCAGGTGCAGCTCCACCAGAACAAGGACTACGCCGAGGCGGTCCAGCCGAAATGAAAAGAGAGGGCGGAGCAGGTGTTCGTTCGTACGAACCGAACACCCACAAACACACGCCCTCCGCGGCCCGGCGCACACACGGGTCGTGAAGGGGTTGTTTCGGGCTCGGGTGTTGGGGACAGGAATGACACAGGAATGTGTCAACGCGGCGGGGTCGGCTTCGTGACCGGCGTTTCGGGCCTGGGAGCGGTGCTCGGAGTCGACGCGGGCGCCGGCGCTGCGCTGGCGTCGGCCTGGGCGAAGCGCTCGCATATCGCCGCATCGAGGCCGGCGCGACGGGCGGATTGCGCCAGCTTCTTCATCGCGCGAACTCGTCCGTCGGCCTGCGCCAGCACGAGCGCGATGAGCCACGACCGGGGGTCGTCGCGCCTCTGCGCGATGGAGAACGCGCGAGTGGCCAGGGGCGAGAATGCCCCGGCACTCCCGCCGATCAGCTCGAGGCTGAGGGGCGTGCCCGTGAGCGCGTCATCGGCGTGATAGGCCTCGAACAACGTGTCGCCGGCTTCCTCGATGCGTGCCGCGCGGAGGAGCGCGAGCCCAAGCTCGCGGCGCGCGACGGCGTCGCGAGGAGCGCCCTGCAGGTGTGCCCGATAGTTCTCGATCGCCGCCTGATCTTCGCCGCGACGGAGGTGGTCGCGTGCGTTCTCCAGCAGCGCGCGATCGGGCGTCGGCCCCTCGTCGGATTGCGCCGGCGTGTCCATCAGCCCCGCGAGCACGAACCGGTCAAACCCGTGGATCAGCTCCGGCTCATCGTCAACAACCCGCTCGGACACGAACACGGGCACGGGGCGGCGCGGCCCGGCGCCCACGACATACCACCCGCTCCGAAGCGGTCGCTCGACGGTCGTCTGCACGCCCATGAAGGGCCGGTCGTGGTAGGCCGGCGCCCACACCGTGGTCTGGATCCGCACGATGCGCACGGCCGGCAGCTCGGTCTGTGCGCCCGCGGGCGCGAGCGTCAGGCACGCGGCAAGGACCGGCACGCTTGCTCGAAGAACGATCATGGCACGGCTCCGCCCCCACGTCTCCCGGGCTTTCATCAGGGGGCGAGGACTTGCTCAAACGCGCGATGCACGGCGCGGTCGAGGCCCGCCGCGCGGGCTTTCTCGAGCAGGCGCCGGGCAACCAAGGGCTTCTCGAGGGCCTGGGCGAGGACGCTGGCGGTGAAGTACGCCGAGCTTCCGCGGGTCGAGTTGGCGTACCCGACCGCCGCGACGAAGCGCGCATTGAGCGCCGCGTCGCCGCCGAAGCGCGAAGCAATGAGCGGTGAGCCGGCCAGCGCCGGGTCGGTCTGGTACGCCATGATCATCATGGCCACGCCTTCGGCGGGTTTGCTGTTGAGAAGCAGCGCCGTCGCGAGCCAGCGCATCGCGTCCGCGTCGGAGTCGTGAGCGGCGAGGTGCGTTGAGTAGAAGCCGATGGCATCGCCGGCGTCGCCGCGCTCGAGGGCCAGGTGTCCGCGTTCCACGTCGCTGAGCAGCGATTCGTCGAACTGCACCGGCGGCGCCTGGCTGGGGGTGTACAGGGCCGGGTCGATCGCCCGCGGATCGATAGTGACGAGCTGCCCATAGATGGGCGCGTAGTAGGATGAGTACCGGCCGTCGTACCCGGATGAGTAGAAGAGCGGATAGCCGAAGTGAAAGGACCGGTGCCGAGAGAATCGGTAGAAGTGCCCGACGTCGTGGGCGAACCCGTGCCGGTCGACGATGAACGGGTTGCCGCCGAGGGTGAACCCAAGGCGGAATCGGTCGCTGTCGATGCGTCCGTTGACGAAGGTGCCGAGCCCGTCGCCGAAGCCGCCGATGGAGACCGCGACCTCCTGCGTCGGGCGGAAGGTCGCGCGGAACGACGACGTGGGATTCGGATCGGTGATCGGTCGGATGGGGCCGAAGCCGTCATCGGGCAGAGACGGCGGCGGCGGAGCAAGCGGGCCGTAGGCCAACTCGCTCTGAAACCGGCGCGGCTCGCCCGGCGGCGGGTAGTAATCCGGCTGGACAAGGACCGCGGGCCGGCCCATGGGCGTATAGGCGCCGGGGATCGGTCCGCGTCGTCGCGGCTCATGCCGGCCGAACGTTGGCCCCCACCAGAACGGCGTGGGTGCCCGTTGCCCGTGCACGGTGATCGGCTGCATGTTCGGGGCGGTCGCCCCCGATGTGCCCGTGCCGGGGTTGATCCGCGGAATGGGCGTGTGACCCGTCGGTGCCGCCGACGGGCGACCCGCCGGAGGCTGGCCATGATCGCGCGGCGGCGGGGTGATCATCTGCGGCCTGACGATCCGCTGGCCCGGCGCCGGGGCCGGGGTTCCGCTCGGCCGCGTGCTTGGCGCCGGTTGGACGGCAGGCTGGCCCGCGGCCGGTTGCGCGTTCGCTTGTCCGAGCGCTCCCGCCGAGAGGGTCAGAGCGAGCGTGGCCAAAACGCGTGACTGGGTGTGGCGCATGGCGTATCTCCGATCGAAACCCACGCACCCCTATTCTACGACATGATCGCCCCGGCGGATGAGGCCGTCTCGCATTCTGCCGAACATCGCGTCTGCTTGAAACAGCCGCGAGGCTTCGGGGGTGGAGCACCGAATGGGTATCGGATCGGGTATCCTCCCTGCATGACGCGAGTGAGGCTGCGGACGGTTGTCTTGGCGGGTCTGACCGGAGTGCTTGCGCTCGGCGGGTGCACGTGGACCCCTTCCACGACCGTTTTCTCCGTCGAGTCGGTCGGCTCGCCTTCAGTCCTCACGCCCAATCTCCCCTTCGGCGTCTACGTCAGCTCCGACGCCAACACCGCGGACCTGTACCTGACCGACCTGCCCCTTGAACGCCTCGCCGACGCCAAAGACCCGCTTGCTGAACTGAGCGGCACGATCGTGCACGTGCACATGTTCCTGGTGCCGTCGGCGGGGCGCACGCCGATTGATCCCACCGCCTGCAACGCATCCATTCGCCAGGCCATCCTCTCGAGCGGCGCGGTCGGGATCTACAGCGGCGGCGGGTTCTTCTACCCCAGCGATTCGACCGGCGCGCGCGAGTTCGGCGGGCAGCTTGTTCAGGGCACGCTGCGGCTGAGCCGCGCGACGGCCAACTTCGATGATTTGCTCGGGCCCGCCCGCGCGTCGGGATCGCTTCGGACGACGCTCGACGAGCCGGCGACGGCGGCCATCGCCGCCCGCATGGAATCGCTCGTGCGCGCCACGCCCGCACTGCCGACACCCTGACCCGCGCGTGCCCGGTCCGCACCCGCGCGCGCGTCAGGCGTGCTCCACCCACCAGCGTTCGATCAGCCGCTCGGCGTTCCCGCGGTAAAGATCGGCGAGCAGATCGGGCGGCAGGCTCAGCCCGCGCAGCCGCGGGCTTGAGAGTTCGCCGTATTTGGCCGGATCGACGAGCATGAGGTCGGGATCGGCGATCGTCGACGGGCCGTCGTAATCCGTCTCGAACATCGTGCGCAGGGCCCAGTACCTGCTGCAGTACAACTCGAACGCCTGCTCGGGCGAGCTGGCGAGGTCGGCCATTTTCCCCTGCTGAGACTTCGCGGGCGAGAGCTGGTCCTCCATCACCACCAGGTCGCTCCCGAAGATGAGCCGCGAGCGCCAGCGCGTAAAGAAAGCGACTACGTCCTCGCGCCGATGAAGGCTCAGTTCGCGCACGATCCACTTCGTGGCTGAGGTGTCAAGGTGCAGGTTTGGATGGCGCTCGAGCAGCCCGGAAAGAAACGCCAGGTCCTCCGGCCATCCGCCCATGTGCGCCGCGATCCACGGCGACGCAAAACGATCGAGCATCCGCTCCAGGCCCGCGTACTGATCGGCCTTCGTGCCGTAGCGCGCCGGATCCCGGTACTGCGTCGCAAACCACGTGTCCGGGTCGGCGACGTGCACCATGAACATCATGCCCAGCTTCTGCCCGAGCTCACAGTGGGCGATCCGCGCCGGCGAATCAATCTCCACGAGATCCGTCGCTCCGAACGCGCCGCCCGGTGCGGCAAACTCCGGCACGAGGTCGCGCAGCCGGGGGGACGCCCACAGCTTCAGCATCCGCGAGCCGAGCTCCGCGTGGAACCGCTCGATCGTCTTCAGGTACCCGCGCCCGTGCGAGGCGTGCCGATCGCTCTCGGCCCAGCTTGGGATCGCGATGAAGCGGATCGACTCACCCAGGCTCTCAGCCACGCGCGGGGCCATGGCCAGTTGCGTCATCGAGTACGTGCGCGTCACGCCGAAGAGCTTCCGCGCTCGGTCGTACAGGCGGCTCGCCTCCGCTCCGTGGATGTGCGAGTGAGCGTCGATGATCGGCACGACCGGCGGGCCGAGGCGCCCGGCCTCCGCGCGAAAGTCGAGCGAGAGCGTGTTGTGCGCGGAGACCCGCTGGCTCATGTCAGATGGTACGGGAGCGTCCGACGCGCCAACCGGCTCTTGTCCTTCGACGCCGGACGCAGTCGGGGGCGCGCCTCGAGGCGCCGGTGGGCGGGGGCCTCGAGGTCGCGCGCTCAACATCACCCCATCCACCCCTCAGCACCCCGCAAAATACGCGTTGATGAAGTCGCCGAGGTCGTCGGGGTCGGTGTTCCCGTCGCTGTTGAAGTCGGCCTCGGGGCACGCCGGCATCGAGAAGTAGCAGTTGATGAAATCGCCCAGGTCGTCAGGATCGAGATTGCCGTCCCCGTTGAAGTCGGGGGCGCATGGTTCGTCCGCGGCCAGCATCACCAGATCGTCAAGATAGAAATCATTGGGAAAGGTTGCGGTGTTGAGGTCTCTGATGGCCAGCTCGATCGATGTGACCCCCTCCGGGGCGGTCCACTCCGCGTCAATATCGACCCACATCCCCGTTTGACTTGGCAGCGAGACCCCCGTCCCGACGAGCGCGCCGCTGACCTGCCATTGGATGATCGCCGGACCGCCCGCCACGGCGGTGCACCCGCGCACGTTGAGCGTGTAGCGCTGTCCGGGCGTCACGCCGATGGACTGGTACCAGATCCGTTGGTTCGCGACGTTCGAGCCGTTGATCACCATCATGAGCGTGCTGCCCGTCGATGACGGCGGCGGATTGACAAAAGACCCGTTGAACGAACTCCCGTTGCCGCGAACGGTGTACTGCCCTTCACAGCAGTTTCCGCCTGCGGAGAACGAGTAGTCGGACTGGAACGCTGCGTTGCCCTGCTCAAACCCCGGGTTTGCAATCAGGTTCTGAGCCGACGTCGGCCCGGATATCAGCATCACGACCACGCCGGCCGTCACCACCATAAAGCGCATTGGTGTTTCTCCGATGAACCCGTTGCAGTCGGTCGATCAGCACCCGGCAAAGTACGCGTTGATGAAGTCGCCGAGATCATCCGGATCAATGTTGCCGTCATTATTGAAGTCCGCCTCGGGGCACGGCGGCATGGAGAAGTAGCAGTTGATGAAATCGCCCAGATCGTCAGGGTCGAGGTTGCCGTCGTTGTTGAAGTCGGGCAGGCAGTCGTCCGGCCCGACGCCATCGAACACCGCGACCGCGGCATTGTTCAGATACTCGATGTGCCAGAAGTCCGGCGAGTCGATGCTGGTGAACGTGCCGAAGCGGAGGTTGGCGCCGGTGGCGATGACCGTGAAGCCCTGCCCGAGGGGTGGAACGAAGTCATTGAGGCGCGAGATGCGGATGGTGCCGTTGAGCGTGGCGCTGCCCCCGCCGATCACGTTGACGGTGTCGTTCTGCGAAGGGTCCATGATCCCGCCGACCTCGAACTCCAGCGTGCCCATCGCGCCCTGCGTGTAGTTGCCTTCGATCGTCAGCGTGCCGGCGGACGCGCCCGGCGCCAGCGTGCCGGCGGAGTTGTCAACGTTCGCGTCGACGAGACCGGTGCCGCGGAGTGCGCCGGCCTGGAGGTCGTAGTTGCCCGCATCCACCTGCAGCTCGCCGTTGACGGTGACGCTGCCGCCGTTCTGCACCCACGTTCCCGACGTGCGATGAATGAGCCGCCCGGGGTTGACGACCACGCTCCCGGCGGTGGAGAACGGCCCGGCAAAGATCGTGATGTCGGCGCTCTCGGCCCGCATCACGCCGCTGGGATCATTCACGAACGAGCCGCTCCCCGGCGGGTCAATGCGCAAGCCCGCTGAAGCGTCGGCAATGATCGAGCCGCGATTGGTGATGCTGAGGCCGTTCTGGCAAAGCTGGCCCGCCCCGCGGATCGTGTTGTTTTCGTTGATCAGGCGCTGGTTGGTCACGGCCGCATCGATCACGTTCGCGGTCGTGTTCGAACAGAGGATGGTCCCGCCGCCGGTGAGGGTGATGTCGCCCCCGGTGCTGCGCAGCGTGACCTGGTTCCCGTCGGAGTTGAGGCGGATCGTGCCCGAGTTGATGAGCGTTCCGCGGACATGCGTCACGTGCCCGGGCGGCATGTTGACAGTCGAGCCGGCGTCGATGGTGAGGTTCGCGAGCACGCTGGAGAACGTGGGCACAATCGCGCCCGTGCCCAGCGTGCGGAGGATGCCGCCGCTCACTTCCACGTTCTGAAGGTTGATCGCGGCACCGTCCCGGGCTTCGATGAGCGCGCTGGTGTTGTCGACAAAGCCGTTGACAAACCGCACGTTCGATCCGGTGAGGGCGCGGACGATCGAGTTGTTCTCGAAGCCGAACGTCCCGGGTGGATCGATCTGGATCCCCGAGCTTCCCTGCGCTTCGATCAGGTGGTTGTTCACAAACTGCAGCGAGTTCTGGCAGATCTGGAAGCTCCCGCGGAAGGTGTTGTCCATGTTCACCATGCGCTGGTTCGTCACGTTGGCGTCGATGACGTTGGCAAGGGTGTCCGTGCCGGTGATCAGTCCGCCGCCGGTGAGGTTCACCATGGCCGAGAGCGAGCGCATCGTGCTCTGGTTCCCGTCGGAGTTCATGGCGATGACGCCGCGGTTGACGATTCCATCGCGGATGAATGTGACATGTCCCGGCGGAAGGTTGAGCCTCGACCCGGTGTCGAGCGCCACGTCATCGAGGGCCGAGCTGAACGTCGAGGAGACGGAGCCGGAGCCGAGCGTGCGAAGCGTGCCGGAATGGACCTCCGCCGCCTGCAAGTGAATCACGGCGCCGTCCTGCGCCTCGATGAGCGCGCCATCGTTCTCGACGAAGCCGTTGACGAACCGCACGTTTGATCCGGTGAGGGCGCGGACGATCGAGTTGTTCTCGAAGCCGAACTCCGTGGGCGGATCGATCTGGATCCCCGAGCTTCCCTGCGCCTCGATCAGGTGGTTGTTCACAAACTGCAGCGAGTTCTGGCAGATCTGGAAACTCCCGCGGAACGTGTTGTCCATGTTCACCATGCGCTGGTTCGTCACGTTGGCGTCGATGACGTTGGCAAGGGTGTCCGTGCCGGCGATCAGTCCGCCGCCGGTGAAGTTCACGATCGCCGAAAGCGAGCGCATGGTGCTCTGGTTTCCGTCGGAGTTCATGGCGATGACGCCCTGGTTGTGGATCCCGCTCTCGACAAACGTCAAGTGCCCCGGGGGCAGATTGAGGATCGTGCTGCCCGTGAGCGTGACGTTGGCAAGCACAGAACTGAAAATGGACTGGAACACTCCGCCCGGCTGCTCGCCCGCGAGCGTTCCGTTGTCCACGCGCACGTTCTGAAGCGTGAACTCAGACGGGTGCTGCGCGATGAAGAACCCGCCCGTGTTCTCGAACGCGCCGTTGACAAGCCGCACGGGTGAGCCGGGCGTGGCGCGGATGATCCCGTTGTTGTCGAAGGGCACAGCCGTCGGCGGGTCGATGATGAGCCCCGACGTGCCCATGCTCTCGACGAACGTGTTGTTGATGACGCCGAGGCTGTTCTGCCCGAGCTGCATCGACCCGCGGATGCCCCCCAGCAGGTTGTTGGTCATCACGAGGTTGGTCACGTTGGCGTCGAAGACGTTGGCCGTGGTGTTGGTGCAGTCGATCCCCCCCGCGCCCGAGAGTGTGACATCGTTGAGCATGCGCAGCGTGCTCTGGTTCCCGTCCGAATCGAGGAACAGCCTCGATCCCGGCGTGGTGAACCCGTTGCGGATGAAGCACAGGTGCCCCGGAGGAATGCGCGTTCCACCCTCGATGCTCACGTTGTCGAGGATCGAACTGCCCGTCATGAGCATGTAGTGCGTGCTCGGGCTCGAGCCCGAGGCGTGGAATCGCCCGCCGATGATGGTGGACGCGTTCACGTTGAGGATGGCCGGCGTGACGCTGTTGATGCTCAGCTCGCCCAAGTCGAGCTGCATCACCGTGCTGCCGGTGATCGTGAGCGTCCCGCCGGTGGAGCGCACGATCCCGCGGTTGGTCATCCCGCCCGCGGCGGCCGCGTCGATGATCAGGTTGCCGCCGATGTGGCTGGACTGGATCACCCCCGTTCCCGTGTTTTCGAGAATGAGCCCGTTCTGCCCAATCTGGCCCGACCCGCTGATGAGCCCTTCGTTCACGAAGGTGATGCCCGTCGCGGTGCCGTCGATGACGTTCGCGGTCGTGTTGGACATCAGGATGGACGTGGGGTTCCCGCTGTTGCCGTGAATGGCGTAGGAGCCCGCTGCGCCGCTCAGTCGGAGGGTGACCTGGTTCCCGTCAGAGTTCATGGCGATGATGCCGCCGCCGAAGATGCCGGTGACGCCCAGGTTGTCGGTCTGGGTGCGCACGCCGACGAGGCGGCCGGGGCTGATGTTGAGCGTGCCGCCGCCGAGCCCGAACTTGTCGACGGTAATGTTGGCGTTGACCTGCGCGGTGCCGCCGTTGAGCAGGAACACTTCCCCGGGCGAGTCGGGCACGATCAGGTTGTGCCAGTGCGTCGAGGTGCTGAAGTTCCCGTTGAACGGGCCGATCCATTCCGAAAAGACCTGCCCGCCGCCCGCGAATGCGCTGCTGCCGAGGGCCAGTCCCGCGAGTGCGACGAGCCGACGGATCGAGTGATTGACCGGCGTGGGGCGTGAAAGCATCGAAGTCTCCTTTGAGGTCAGCGAAGTCGCCGACCGACGAGGCGCGGGGGCGTGCCGAGGCTGGTCAAACCGTACAATCCGCCTCCCATGCGGTCTTGCACGGGATTTGCGCGCCCCGGCCACCTTCTCCGAAGCATGAACCGCAACGGCGTAAACGGGTTCTGTTCGGTACGCACGAATCGCAACTATCCCGCTGGAATAGTGGCGGAGCCACGCGATGATCCTGACACGAATCCGCCTCCAAGGCACCCTTGGTGCGATGAAATCCGTCAAAAGGGCTGTCGATGCGCACGGCTGCCTCGGCCCAGGTTCTCACTCCCTCGGGAAATGGCCTGAGGCCTGCGCCGGGGACCTCCCGTTTCGGCAAAATGGGAAACGCGGGGGTGCATGTGGGCAATTCTTGAGGAATAATTCGGTTCGACCGGTGCCCGTACCCGCGGTGCGAGAGGCACTTTCGGGCGGGTTGGGTCAGGGAGATCGACCATGGACAGGGTTCGCGTGCGCGCTTCGTGTGCTGGCGCTCTGATGCTGCTGCTGACCGCCGCCGCGGCAAGCGCCCAGTCGTTCAACGGCGTCGGGTTTCTCGACGGCGTCGTGCGCGAGAGCTACGCGTGGGGCATCTCCCCGAGCGGCAACTTCGTCGTCGGTGAAAGCTCCTCAACCGACAGCGGCGGCCTCACCGAAGCCTTCCAACGCAACAGCGAAGGACTGGTCGCCCTCGGCGCGCTCCAGCCTTCCAACTTCCTCAGCGTGGCCAACGACTGCACCGACAACTTCGTCATCGTCGGCTTCAGCCGCTACGGCACCGTCGGCACCCTCTTCAACGCCTTCCGCGCAACCGACACGCTCATCGACGCGAGCGATTCGCTCGGCGACCTGCCCGGCGGCTCCAACCTCTCCAGCGCTCAGGCCGTCTCCGCCGACGGCAACGTCACCGTCGGCTTCGGCAGTTCCGACGTCGGCGGCATGAACCGGCGCCAGGCCTTCGCCCACTTCGCCTCCACAGGCATGCTCCGCCCCCTCGGCACGCTCCCGGGCGATGACACGAGCACGGCCTATGCCGTCTCCGCCGACGGCACGCGCATCGCCGGGCAGTCGAGCATCTCCCTGACGACGCGCGCGGTGGTCTGGACCGTCCACCCCGACACCACCATCACCGCCCAGCACCTCCCGGCCATCGCCGGCGGGTTCGACTTCGCCCAGGCGTGGGGCATCAGCGGCGACGGCATGGTCGTCGTCGGCGATTCCGATTCGCCCAACGGCACCGAGGCCTGCAAATGGATCGGCGGCCAGGTGATTGGGCTCGGCGATCTCCCCGGCGGCGAGTTCAACTCCTCCGCCAACGACGCCTCCGCCGATGGGTCCATCATCGTGGGTTACGGCACCTCGGAAACCAGCGGGTTCCTCGGCGAAGCGGTCTTCTGGGACGCCGACGGCGTGCACTCGATCAGGGACACGCTCGTCAACGCCGGCCAAGACCTCACCGGCTGGAGCCTCCAGGTCGCCAATGCGGTCTCCGCCGACGGCCGGACGATCGTCGGCAACGGCACCGATCCCGACGGCAACCCGCAGGGGTGGATCGCCGTCCTCCCCGAGCCCAACCCCTGCCTCGCCGACTTCAATCAGGACGGCAACGTCGACGCCGACGATCTCGGCGATTTCATCAACTGCTACTTTGCGCTTCCGCCCTGCCCCGGTGCCGAGTTCAACGGCGACGGGAACATCGATGCCGATGATCTGGGCGATTTCATCAACACCTACTTCGGGGTGCCGTGCTGAAACGGTCGAGGCTGAATCGCCGACAACGTACGATGTGATCGTGATCACCCGAGCGGCGCCCCGGGCGCTGTGGGCCATGGAGGACCGGACGTGCGAACAGGGCAGGCGTGTCTGTTGATGGTGCTTTCGGGGGTCGTGGGCGGGGTGGCCGCCGCGCCGACGCTCGCACAGCTTCGCATCTGCACCTGGAACATCACCAACTACAACAGCGACGGCACGCCGCCGTCGAACTCGCGCGATGCGTCGTTCGCCACATCGTTCTACGGCGTGATTCCCCCAGGGCTCGCGCTCGCCGGTCAGTCGATGTCGCCGGATGTGATCATCATTCAGGAGATGATCTCCGCCGCCGGGCTGACCACGCTGCGCAACGTGCTCAACAGCGCGCCCGGCTCGCCGGGCGACTGGGTCGCCGCCCCGTTCCTCGGCGGGCCCGACACGCAGAGCGCGTTCCTGTACCGCTCGAGCAAGGTGCAGTACCTCGCCACGTGGACCATCGCGCTGGGTTCATCGAGCACGTGCAATCAGCCGCGGCACACGCGCCGCTATGACTTCCGCCCCGTCGGCTACGCCGCCCCGGGCGCGACCATCGGCGCCTACAGCGTGCACCTCAAGGCCCAGGGTTCCAACTCGGCTTGCCCCGCCGGCGAGAATGCGCAGGGTCGGCGGCTCATCGAGTGCCAGCGCATCCGCGACAATGCCGAGGGCGTCGACACGAATCCCGCGTGGGTGCCCGGCAACGGCGGAACCAACCCCGCCGGCTCGAGCGCGCTCCCGGCGGGCTACCTCTTCATGGTCGCCGGCGACACCAACATCCAGTCGTCGGGCGCGGTTGACTTTCAGGAGCTTGTCGGCACGCAGGCCAACGACGACGGACGCGTATTCGACCCCATCGCGACACCCGGCACCTGGAACAACACCAGCCAGTACCGCATCGTGCACACCCAGGATCCTGCCGCCACGGGCCAGATGGACGATCGGTACGACCTGATCCTGATGTCCGCCGGCCTGATCGATTCCGACGGGCTCTCGTACATGTTTGTGCCCGGGCCGGGCAATTCGATCCCCGCGTACTCGACCACGACCTGGAACGACCCCAACCACACCTACCGCTGCTGGGGCAACGACGGCGGATCGTTCAACATGCCTCTCCGCACCGTCGGCAACACCATGGTCGGCCAGACCATCGCGGAAGCGCTGCGAACCAGTGCCACCGGCGGCGGCCACCTGCCCATCATCGCCGATTTCCGCGTCCCCGCCAAGGTCGGCTCGGTGAACAGCGTTTCCTTCGGGCAGGTGACTCAAGGCTCGACGGCGGAACAGGAAGTCAGCATCGCCAACGCCGGCAACGTGGCACTCTGGTCCGCCGAGGGCATCGACGCGCTCCGGTATTCTCTCAACGCCACCTCCGTCTTCAGCGCGCCCGCCGGCAGCTTTGTCGACGCCGCCGGCGGCGGCGCCAACACCCACACCATCTCGATGGACACCTCCACCCCCGGCATGAAGTCCGGCGTGCTCATCATCGCCTCCAACGATCCCGATGTGCCCGCCAAGCTCGTGAACCTCACCGGAGAAGTCGTCCCCGGCACCGTCAACCAGCCTCCCGTCGCCCATGCCGGCCCGGACCAGGTCGTGAACAACCAATCCGGATCCGGCAGCGAGCTCGTCACCCTCGACGGCTCCGCCAGCACCGACGACGGCACCATCCAGGTCTACCGCTGGAGCGAAGGATCCACCATCCTCGCCATCGGCACCAGCCCCACGCCCCAGGTCTCCCTCAACGTCGGCGTCCACACCATCCTGCTCACCTGCTTCGACAACGGCGGCCTCGTCGGCACCGACACCGTCGTCGTGAATGTCAACGCACGCCCCACGGCCAGTGCCGGCGACGACCAGACCGTCATCGACGCGGACGGGTCGGGCAGCGAAACCGTGATGCTCTCCGGCGACGGCTCCTCCGACCCCGACGACGGCCTCTCCCCGACCACGGGCTATCGCTGGTCCATCGGCCCGACCGTGGTCAGCGAGAGCGGCTCGCCCGCACTTCAGCTCGATCTCCCCGTCGGCGTGACGACCCTCACCCTGCGCGTCACCGACACGTTCGGCGCTTTTCACGATGACGACGTGCAGGTCACCGTCGAGCCGGGATCGCCCGCCTGCGCTGCCGACTTCAACCAGGACGGAAACCTCGACCCGGACGATCTCGGGGATTTCATCAACTGCTTCTTCCAGATGCCGCCCTGCCCGCAGGCCGACTTCAACGCCGACGGCAATGTCGACCCCGACGACCTGGGGGATTTCATCAACGCGTACTTCGCCGGCTGCGGGTGACCCGGGCGACTCCGGCACGCGGCGCTTTCCCTTGCGCGGGCAACGGCTTACCCTTGGCGGACATCCGCCCGGCATCCTGTGAACACGTTGTGTCGGGGCAGAGTCGCGGCGCTCGTGGAGGCGTCGTGATCGAACCGCGTGACGCGCCCGCGGGCCTGCCTGCCCCGCGCGTCGTGTCCCCAGCAGGTCGTGCATAGCCCCAACCCGCCGCGATGCCCAAACGCACTGACATCAAGACCATCCTCATCATCGGCTCCGGCCCCATCGTCATCGGGCAGGGGTGCGAGTTCGACTACTCCGGCACGCAGGCGTGCAAGTCCCTCCGCGACGAGGGCTACCGCGTCGTGCTGGTCAACTCGAACCCCGCGACCATCATGACCGATCCGGAGATGGCCGACCGCACCTACATCGAGCCCATCACGCCGGAGGCCGTCACCAAGATCATCCGCAAGCAGCGCGAGATCGGCGACCCCATTCACGCCGTCCTCCCCACCCTCGGCGGCCAGACCGCCCTCAACTGCGCCTGCAAGCTCTTCGACATGGGCGTCCTCCAGGAGTTCGGCGTCGAGATGATCGGCGCCAACCGCCAGGTCATTCACCGTGCCGAGGACCGCCAGCTCTTCAAGGACATCTGCGAGGGCCTCGGCCTCAAGCTCCCCAGGGCCAAGACCGTCACCACCCTCGACGAAGCCTCCGCCTTTCTCGAAGAGATCGGCCTCCCCGCCATCATCCGCCCCGCCTTCACCCTCGGCGGCACCGGCGGGGGCATCGCCTACAACCGCGAGGAGTTCGAGGACATCGTCATCCGCGGGCTGCGCGCCTCCATGATCGGCCAGGTTCAGATCGACCAGTCCGTCCTCGGCTGGAAGGAGTACGAGCTCGAAGTCGTCCGCGACCGCAAGGACAACTGCGTCATCGTCTGCGGCATCGAGAACTTCGACCCCATGGGCGTCCACACGGGCGACTCCATCACCGTCGCGCCGATCCAGACGCTCAGCGACAAGGAATACCAGGCGATGCGCGACGCCGCCTTCGCCATCATGCGCGCCGTCGGCGTCGAGACCGGCGGGAGCAACGTGCAGTTCGCCGTCAACCCGCGCCCCGGCGACGGCAAGTTCGAGATGGTCGTCGTCGAGATGAACCCGCGCGTCTCGCGCTCTTCGGCGCTCGCGTCAAAGGCCACCGGGTTCCCGATCGCCAAGATCGCCGCCAAGCTCGCCGTGGGATACACGCTCGACGAGCTGCGCAACGACATCACCGGCACGACCAGCGCCTGCTTCGAGCCCTCGATCGACTACGTCGTCACCAAGATCCCGCGCTGGACGTTCGAAAAGTTCCCCGAAGCCGACGAGACCCTCACGACGCAGATGAAATCCGTCGGCGAGGCCATGGCCATCGGGCGCACGTTCTGCGAGTCCCTCCAGAAGGCCATCCGCTCGATGGAGGTCAAGCGCTTCGGGCTCGGCCTCGACAAGAACGACAAGTGGCTCGTCGCGCTCCGCGCGTTCGGTGCGGCCCATCACATCCAGAACCCCTGGGACGCCGCCACCGACGTGCTCATCCCCTCGACCGAGACCGAAACCGCCGCTCCGCCTGGTGTGAAGCCCGAAGCGCACACCGGCCCGGAGCTTCGCACCGCCGACGGCGAGGTCGTCGAGTGGCCGATTCCCGAGGACAAGCTCACGCGGAAGCTCGCCGTGCCCAGCCAGGGGCGCCTCTACTACATCCGCTACGCGCTCAAGCTCGGGTACACCCCTGAGCGGATTCACGAGATCACCCGGATCGACCCGTGGTTCCTCGACCAGGTCGCCCGCCTCGTTGAGTTCGAGCTCGAGCTGCTTGAGTTCAACGATCTCGAATCGCTCACGCCCGACGTCATGCGCCGCGCCAAGCAGCTCGGCTACTCCGACGCTCAGCTCGCCTACCTCTACCTCGGCGACATCAAGCCCGACACCGTCCTGAAAGTTCGAGCGCACCGCCAGAAGCTCGGCATCGAGCCGGTATACAAGCTCGTCGACACCTGCGCCGCCGAGTTCGAAGCGGCCACTCCGTACTACTACTCGACGTACGAGACGCCGTTTCGCGTCGTCTCGCCACCTTCCGCCGCGCCGGGAAAAGCAGCAACGAACGCCCCACCGGCCGGCGACACGATCATCGACGACGAGATCCGCGTCAGCGACAAGAAGAAGGTCATCATCCTCGGCGGCGGCCCCAACCGCATCGGCCAGGGCATCGAGTTCGACTACTGCTGCTGCCACGCCGCCTTCGCCGCCGACGAGCTCGGCTTCGAGTCGGTGATGATCAACTCGAATCCCGAAACCGTCTCGACCGATTACGACACGAGCGACCTCCTCTTCTTTGAGCCGCTCACCCTCGAAGACGTGCTCAACGTGATCGAGCGCCTGAACGGGCGCCCGCTCGGCGCAGCGCCGAACAGCCCGAAGGGCCTCGTCCACGGCGTCATCGTCCAGTTCGGCGGGCAGACGCCGCTCAACCTCGCCAAGGGCCTCCTCAAGGCCGGCGCGCCGATCATCGGCACAAGCGTCGACTCCATCGACCTCGCCGAGGACCGCGACCGATTCGACGCGCTCCTCTCCCGGCTCGGGCTCGAAAAGCCCCCCTCGGGCATCGCCCGAACGCTCGATCAGGCCGTCGAAATTGCCAACCGCATCGGCTACCCCGTGCTCGTCCGGCCCAGTTACGTGCTCGGCGGCCGCGGCATGGAGATCTGCTCCGACGAGCGCGCCCTGCGGAGCTTCATGTCCTCCGCCGCGATCATTTCCGACCTCGACGACGCGCCGGTGCTCATCGACCGGTTCCTGTCCGACGCCACCGAGTGCGATGTCGACGTGATCGCCGACTTCGTGCCCACGCACGAGAACCCGCTGGCCCACGCCGATGCACCCAAGCGCCGTGCCGCGGTCTGCGCCGTGATGGAGCACATCGAACAGGCCGGCATCCACTCGGGCGACTCCTCCTGCACCATCCCGCCCTGGTCCTTGCCGAAGGAAACCGTCGACCGCATCAAGCAGATCGGGCGCGACCTGGCGCGGGCGCTCAACGTCTGCGGCCTCATGAACGTGCAGCTCGCCATCAAGGACGGGCGCATCTACATGCTCGAAGTCAACCCCCGCGCCTCGCGCACCGTCCCCTTCGTCGGCAAGGCCAAGCACGTGCAGTGGCCCCGCCTCGCCGCCAAGGTCATGATGGGCAAGACGCTCGACGCGCTGGGCGTGCAGGAAGTCCCCGACACCGCGGCGTACGCCGTCAAGGTCTCGGTCTTCCCGTTCAGCAAGTTCCCCGGCGTCGACGTCGTCCTGGGTCCGGAGATGCGCTCCACGGGCGAAGTCATGGGCATCGATGCCCAGTACCCGCTCGCCTTCGCCAAGGGCCAGATGGGCGCGGGCGTCTTCCTCCCCACCAGGGGCAACGTATTCCTCTCCGTGCGACAGGGCGACCGTGCCGCGGCCATCGAGATCGGGCGCGACCTCGCCGCTCTTGGGTTCACCCTGTTCGCAACCGGCGGCACCGCCGAGGCGCTCGCCGCCGCCGGGATCCAGGCCACGGTCCTCAACAAGCTCGATTCGGGCGTGCGGCCCAACGTGCTCGACGCGATGAGCGACGGGTCCATCCAGCTCATCATCAACACGCCGACGCGCACCGGCTGGAAGACGGACGAAGGCAAGATCCGTGCCGGCGCCGTGCGCCTGGGCATCCCCATGGTTACGACCGTCACGGGCGCTCAGGCCGCGGTGCGGGCCATCCGCGCGATGCAGATCGCCGACTGGGGGGTCGCGGCGTTGCAGGATTTCGCCGCCGCCGCCCGCCGCGCGGGCGCGCCGGTCCAGGCCGCGGCTCAGCCGCCGGCGCTCACAGTTTGAGCTGCTCGGGATCGATGCGGATCTCCGTGTTGCGCCGCACCGCCTGATCCGCCAGGATGGACACGACCGCCGTGCGGAAGCCCTCTTCCGCCGTGCAGATGCTGGTCTTGGTCGATTCGCCCGCGCCGCCGCCGCTCCCGTCGCCGCCGCCCGCCAGCCCGGCGAACTTCTCCAGCGCGTAGAACAGCGAGCTCTCGGGCAGGCCCACGCCGTCCTTGAGCTTGTTCTGCGACGCGAGCTTGGTGGCGTCGGCGATGAGCGTGATGCCGACGTCGCGGTGGAACTGCTGCCGGTTGGCGTAGACCTCCCAGCCCTGCGTGGGCGCGTCGCTCTCCTTGAACATCCACCCGTGCGTCCACGCCAGCCGGATCGCCGACGCGCTCCCCTGCATGATCTCGTACCGACCCTCGTAGCTGTTGCCCAGCGTTGCTGAGTAGCTCAGCATCGCGCCGTCGTCAAACTCCAGGTCGGCGTGCACCGTGTCGGCAAGCGTTCGCCCGTCGGCGTGCAGCCGGATTGACCCGCGCCCGCGCACCGCGACCGGGAACCGCCCGCGATACCAATGGAACACGTCCAGCTGGTGCGAGCCGATCTCGCCCATCATCCCCGTCGAAAGCTCCGGATCGAGCCGCCAGTTGAGCACCTTTTCCCGCGCCGCGTCGGCCGCGGGCACGCGCCACGACGTCTTCTGCGCAAACGCCGCGCGCATCGAGATCATGTCTTTGAACGCGTCGGTCTTGAAGAACGTCCGCGCCAGCCCGTACACCGGGTTGCTCCGCCCCTCGTGTCCGACGGCGAAGACCTTCCGCGCGCCCGACGCCGCCCGCGCAATCGCCCGCGCGTCATCCACCGTGTGCGCCAGCGGCGCTTCGCAATACACGTGCTTCCCCGCGGCAACAGCGTCCAGCGCTACGCTCTTGTGCTCGTGCGTGGGCGTCGCGATGATCACCGCCGAGAGGTCCTTCGTCTTGTCGAGCATCGCGCGATGGTCGCTGAACACCTCGGCGCCGGGGGCGCGCGTCGCCGCGCTTGTGCGCCGCGCCTCGTCGGTGTCGCACGCCGCGACCACCTTGATCGCCGGCATCTTGGCCAGTTCCGCAAGGATCGCGCGGCCCTGCCGCCCCACGCCCACCAGCCCCACGCGCAGCGACTCGTTCAGCCGCAGCGCCGCCGGCAACACCTCGGGCATGAGCGAAACCGCCGCGAGCCCCCCCGCGGCGATCAGAAACTCGCGTCGATCAAAGTCAGTCATGGCATCTCCTGTCCAACGATCCCGTCGGCGTGCTCCCCGGCCTTGGCGATGGGGTCACGCCGCGCGGGTGCTCACCCTTCAACCCGCCGCAGCACGACCGCCGCGTTCTGTCCCGCGAGCGAGCCCGTGACGACGAGCACGTTTCGCAGCGTCGCCGGACGCGACTCTGCCGCGCCCGCCTGGATTCCCAGCCGCGGCTTGCCTGCGTGCAATCGCGCCGGCAGCCGCTGCTCACGCACCGCCTGCGCCGCCACCGCCAGTTGCATGCCCCCGGTCCCCGCCGCGCAGCTCCCCACCATCGGCGCCAGCGTGATGATCGGCACGTCGGCAAGACGCGGGCCGAACACGCGCTCGAGCGCCGCCGCCTCCGCCCCGTCAGTGTCGGTGCACCCGCTCCCGAGCGGGAGAATCGCGTCGATGTCCGTGGGCCGCGCCTCGGCGTCATCGAGCGCGCTCTCGATGGCGCACTGGCACCCCTCGCCGTCTCGCTCCCCGCCGCCCGATCTGGCAAAGGGCGGAGCCGAGTGCGACGCACCGATCCCGGCGACCTCCGCATACCCCGGCCGACCGCGCCTCACGGCCTGCTCGCGCTCCTCCAGGATCACGATCCCCCCCGCCTCGCCGATGAGTCCGCCCCGCGCCGCAAGGTCGAACGGCCTCACGATGGTCGCGCCGTCGGTCTCATCTCCCGTCGCCGCCAGTCGATCGGCAAACTCAAACCGCAGCAGCCCCATCAGGTTGAGCTTGCTTTCAGCCCCGCCGGAGAAGCACGCGTCCGCGTCGCCGCGCTCGATCACGCGCGTCGATTCCCCCACCGAAAGCAGCCCGCTCGCCTCCGCGCACGTGATCGTGTTGCTCGGGCCTTCGCAGCCGTGAATGATCGTCACGTGGCACGCGAGCATGTTCGGCAGATACTTCAGCAGCCACAGCGGCGTCAGGTTCTCCATCCCCCGCGATCCCCACGTCGAAAGGTCGAGCCGGTTCGGTTCGCCCTCGCGCCGCGCGGTTGAAAACGCCATCGCCAGTTCATCCGCGTCGGCGGCAATGAGCCCCGCGCCAACGTGGCACCCCACGCGATCCGGGCTGTACGTCGTGGCGTCGGTCGAACCCTCGGGCAGCGTGCCGCGCGTCACCAGTCCCGCGTCCTCCACCGCGAACTTCGCCGCCACGACCGCCAGTTCGATGTCCCGCGCCATCACCTTCACTGCCTTGCGGTAGTGCTTGGGGACAAACTCCTTGGCCGAAAACCCCCCGTTGACCTCCGCCCCAAGGCGGCTGTTGAAGCCGAGCGGGTCGAAGCGCGTGATGGGCTTGAGGGCCGATTGCCCCCGGCACAGCGCGTCCCACATCGCGGGCATTCCCACGCCCAATCCCGTGACAGCACCCAGGCCGGTAATCACGACACGTCGCGTCATCGGCGGATGGTATGCGCCGCCCGCGCGCGTTCCCGCCCCCGCGCCCCCAGGCCGCTCAGCGCGCCGTGCCCGCTGAGGCGCCGGCCCCGCCGCCCTCGTCCTTCATCACTTCGTGGAGCCGCGACAGATACGCCGCGCTCGGCGTCACCTTCCGCCGCGACATCGCCGCGCGCATCACGGCTTCAAACTTTTCCGGCGCAAACCTCCGCGGCGTCGCGCCCCCCCCTGCTCGATCCGTCACCCATGAAAACGGCTCAACCGTCCCCGTGAGCGGACCCGTCGCCGCCCACATCACGCCCGTGCCGACGATCGCCCCCGTCATGATGCGCGTGCTGATCGCCGTCTTGACGTGATCGCCGATGATCGCCCCGAGAAACTGTTCGCCCGTCCGCTCATTCGGCCCGGGCGCGCCGCCCACGAGCGCCCGGCATGTCACCTCGCCGTACGTGTTCAGCAGGTTCGAGTTGGTCGTGCCCGCGCCCAGGTTGACCCATTCGCCGATCCACGAGTCGCCCAGGTGCCCGTCGTGCGCCTTGTTGGCGAAGCCTTGGAAGATCGTCCCGCCCACTTCTCCCGCGACCTTGCACCAGGGACCGACGGCCGTGTGCCCCTTGATGATCGCCCGATCCAGCACGGTCGAATGCGGGCCGACGTACGCCGGGCCGATGATCGTCGCCGCGGGCCGGATCACCGCGTACTCATCGATCACGATCGGCCCCGCTTCGCAATCGAGCACCACGCCGGGAAACACGCGCGCCGAACGATGCACGTCGAGGTCATGCCCGCGGATGTGAACCGATCCCACGCCCTCCCATCCGCCCGGCGGCGGCACGCTCTCGATCGCGGCGCCCAGCAGCGCAAGGTCAGCATCGAGGCACGCGTCGCGGCACGCGCGCACATGCCAGGGGCGCGTCAGCAGCCCGGGCAGCGCGCTCGCCCCGGGAAACGTCATGGTGTGCCCGCCCGCGCCCGGCGCTTGGCTGAGCACCCGGTCGATCTCGCCCGCTTCAACGATCAGGGCGTGCGGGTGAGCGGAGTGGGGGGGCTGCGGGGCGGCCGTCGAGCCGCCCGTGCCGCGCACGAGCCGTCCGCCGCGCCGTTCGAGTTCCTCGAGCGCCTCGCGCGTGAGGAGCGGCGCCCGCCCATTGCACAGCAGCACACGTCCGCCCGCACCGATCGGCGCGTTCACCGGCACGCCCGGGTGCCGCTCGCGGGTCACCCCCGCAAGCGCCGCCGGCACGCGCAGCCCCGCCACGCGCGTGCCCATGACCCGCTCCAGCCGCTCCAGCGTCGTGAGCGCGCCCGTGCGCACGTCGAACGCCGCCCGCAGATCAGTCAGCGGCGAAAGCTCGCCCGCACCGTCGTCATACACCACGATCGGAAGCATGACGCGAGTGTAGCGATTCGTTCCGCGCTCTCCCGTCCCGGTTCTCCGCGGCCCTAGTTCCGCCGCCGGTGCGGCGTGTCATCAAGGCCCATGGTCCGCGTGAGCGGCCTGAAAAGCAGACTCAGCGGAATCGCGACGATCGCCGTGTACAGCGCCGCCCCCAGCCGCAGAAGCAGCTCCGTCCCCGATCTCCACTCCCACGACGCCGGGTCGATCAGGCGGAACGTCGTATGCAGTTGGTACCGGAATGACACGATCGCCACCGCCGCGATTCCCGCGAGCGACGCCGCCACGAGCGTGAGCGCGGGCGGGGTGCCGGGGCTCCGCTTGATCATGTACCCGCGCAGCACGATCACCGCGTACATCCCCACGAGATACCCGACCGCGTTCGGCCCGATCAGGCGAACTCCGATCGGTTCGCTCAGCCCGATGTTCCGGATCGTCATCGCCGAAAGCAGGTCCGTCGCCAGCCCCACGCACAGCCCCAGCCACAGCGCCGAGCGCGCGGGGGCATACATCGCCACGTACACCAGCAGCGGAATCACCAGCCGCGGCGAGCACCCGCCCACCTCCAGCGTTTCGAACATCGCCTGGTCGAGCCCCACCAGCACATACGCGATCACCGCCACCGGGAGCAGGTTCATGGTGTGCCCCCTCCCGACGGCCCACCCGTCCCGGCGCCCTCTCGCTCATTCGGATCACCCATCACGCGCACGATCACTTCGCGCAGCGCCGCCAGGTCATACTGCGGCTCCACCGTCACCACCAGCCGCTGGTTCGGCTTCGGATCAACCCGCACCACCCGCCCGAGCACGAGCATCTGCGCCGTCGCCGGCCAGCGGTCGTCAACCAGTCGCACCACCGACCCGATCGGAATCGCCGGCGCCGCGCGATCGGCCGTCGGCACCACGTACTGCGCGTCTCCCGACAATCGCCCGTCCGAGGTCGGCGCCAGCAGGCACGTCACCCGCTGCGCTGACGGGTCCACCGGTCGCCGCGGATCGGCGCCATCCAGAAACACGTGCCCCGTGATCCGGCCGCGCCCCTCCAGGTTCGCCCCGCCCGATGCCCGGTCCGTCAACGCCTGCACCCAGCAGAACTTCGCATCAACCTGCGACATCACCCGCCCCACGATGTGTATCCCCCGGAACGTGACGACATCACCCGCCGCCACGCCCAGGTCGCTCCCGGCGCGAACCTTCAGGATCTTCGACCCCGTCCCGCCCGATGAGCCGATCACCGGCGCGGGAATCTGCACGACCCCCATCCCCGGCTGGATCACTCTGCCCGCCGTCAGATCGTCAATCGTGTTCCGCAGGCGCGCCACGTCCTCCTGCGCCTGCCGATAGAGCGTGCGAAAAAGCTCGGCCTGATCCCGCGCCTCGTCGAGCGCGGGGCTGTCGCTCTCGTCGCCGGAGCGCCGAGCCGTGATGCGGCGCATGACCGCCTCCACCGGCGCCTGAACGGGAATCACCAGCCGCTCGACGAGCTGCGCCAGCCACCCCGTCCAGCGCAGCGCCCCGGGCGGAAGCAGCGTGCTCAGCAGCAGCGCGACCACCACGAACCCGAGGGCCAGTCGGCTGCTGCCGTGTTGGACGACGGGTCGCGCCATGGGTCAGGTCACGTCGTGGTTGCTCCAGCCCGCGCGCCGCGCCGATTCTCGCCGGGCTCACGCATCCTGGTCGCTCTCGAGAATCGCCTTGACCTCCTCGATGCTCTCGAGCAGCACCGCGGTCCCGCGCGCCACGCACGTGAGCGGGTCGTCGGCGATCCGCACCGTCAGCCCCGTCGCGTTCTGCAGCACCGTCGATATCCCACGCAGCAGCGCCCCGCCCCCCGCCAGGCACACCCCGTTCTCCACCAGGTCCGCCGCCAGCTCAGGCTCGGCCCGCTCCAGCGTCCGCGTCACCGCGTCGCAGATCGCCGCCGCCGGCTCCTGCAGCGCCTCGCGGATCTCCTCGCTCGTCACCACCGTCTTGCGCGGAAGCCCGCTGATCATGTCCCGCCCGCGGACCTCCATCGTCTTCTCGTCTCCCGTCGGCGCCGCCGAGCCGATCTCGATCTTGATCCGCTCGGCCGTCTGCTCCCCGATCATCAGGTTGTACGTCTTCTTCATGTGGTTGATGATCGCTTCGTCGAAGTCGTCGCCCGCCACGCGCAGCGACTCGACCACCGCGATGTCGCCCAGCGACAGGATCGCCACGTCCGTCGTCCCGCCGCCGATGTCCACGATCATGCTCGCCTGCGGCTCCGTCCACGGCAGCCCCGCGCCGATCGCCGCCGCCAGCGGCTGCTCCACCAGGTACACGCGCCGCGCTCCCGCCGCAAACGCCGAGTCCTTCACCGCACGCTTCTCCACCGCCGTGATCCCCGACGGCACCGAGATCACCAGTTGCGGCCCCACAAACCGCGTCCGCCCATTCACCTTGCGGATGAAGTACGACAGCATCGCGTCCGTGATTTCCAGGTCGCTGATCACGCCTTCCTTCAGCGGACGAATCGCCGAGATCGCGCCGGGCGTCTTCCCCAGCATCTCCTTGGCGCGCCATCCGACGGCCTCTCCCCCGTCCGGCGTGCGCAGCACCTGGTTCGTCCCCTTGCGCACCGCCACCACCGAAGGCTCGTTGAGCACGATGCCCTGGCCGCGAATCGCGACCAGCGTGTTGCACGTGCCCAGGTCGATGCCCATGTCGACGCTGAAGAAACCCAGAAAGCTGTCGAAGTATCTTGACATGAGGGAGCCAAACAGGAACCAAGCCGAACGCCCCGTTGACGCGAACATCACCGCGGCGGCCCACAGGTTATCGGATTGTTGGGGCCCGTGCCACCAGCCACACCCCTCCCGCCCCCGATTCGTCCGTTCCCTCGAATTCGGCTGGCACCCACGCCGCAACAATCCCTGGTGCTCCGCATGCTGTTCCGTGCCATGCTCGCGGGTTCGGTCGGCACGCTCCTGGTCGCCTGGTCGCTGGCGGTCCTCTCATCCGACCCCTTCCCCCTCGTCGCAAACGCCGTCCGCCGCTGGCCCGTCACGCCTCCGAGCGCTTGGCCCCCGCCCGAGCACGTCGCGCGCGCTCGCCGCGCCGGCGTTGAGCTGACCGAAGCCAGTGCCGTGCCCGATCTCCCCGGCCTCGCCCCCAACGACGCGTCGCCCGTGCAGCGCGTGCTCAGCCTTCCCTTCCAGCGCGTCCGCGCCTTCGGCTGGCCCCTCCCCTGCCTCGAATCGCGCGAGCTCGACGGCCCCGGCGCCTGGCAGGCCTGGCGCTCCGCCGGTGCCCCGCCCGCCTTCGATCTCAACCAGGGCCTCGCCTGTCCCGAATGGTTCACGCGCGCACTCGGCACGCGTCCCGATGCGCGCCTTCCGATCGTGGTCCGCCCGTTCGCCTTCGCCGCCGATGCGGTCCTCTTCGCGGCCGCGTGCCTGCCGCTGACCGGCGCGGTGAATCTCCTCCGCCGCGCGTCCCGGTGCCGCCGCGGCCTCTGCCCCGCGTGCGCCTACCCGCGCGGCCCTTCGCCCGCCTGCTCCGAATGCGGCGAACCCTTGCACGCCCCGCCCGACCTCACCGCTCGCACGTGAAGTACACGTTGATGAAGTCCCCAAGATCGTCGGGGTCCACACTCCCGTCCGCGTTGAAGTCCGCGCCCGCGCCAGGCGGCACGCTGAAGTACCCATTGATGAAGTCGCCCAGGTCATCCGGGTCGAGTGAGCCGTCGCCGTTGAAATCCGCACCGCAGTACGGCTCGCACGAATCGACCACGCCGTTGTTGTTCACGTCGCGTCCGCTCGTGTCCGCCGGGCCGAGCCGATACAGCCCGCCGGCCCCGCACATGTAGAGCTCGCCCGCATGATCCTGCGCAAACCCATACAGCGCCGACGGCGTGATCGGCGCGAGCTCCCGCGCCTCCACCGCTGCGCCGTCCTCCAGCCGCACCGCCCACACAAAATCGGGCGATCCGGAAACGCTCCCGGCGTCTCCAAACACAAACCACCCGCGCAGCCCGGGCATCTGGCACCCGCGATACACATACCCCGCGATGATCGCGCTCCCGCGCGGAATGAACAGCGGCGGAAACGGCACACCACTCAGCGGATACTCCGCCACCGGCGCTGTCTGCGCCGTCGCGGCACACGTTCCCGCCATCGTGTTGCAAAACGACCCCTCCCACACCGACCACCCATAATTCCGTCCGCCCGAATACCCCTCCATCCCGGGCATCAGCCCGACGTGATGAAACGGCTGAAAATCCAACTCCTCGCGCCGGCCCGCCCCCACGTCGCCGATCCAGAAGTCGCCCGTGAGCATGTCAAACGAGCATCGATACGGGTTCCGCAGTCCGTACGCCCAGATCTCGTCCTCTCCGGGAACCGCCGGCCCGACAAACGGGTTGTCGCCCGCGATCGTGTACAGCCGCAGGTTGTCCTCGGGGAACCCGTCGTCATCCGCGGTGCCGGGAATCTCATCCGCCCCGTCGATGTCGATGCGCAGGATGCAGCTCGGCAGGTTGTCGATCCGCTGGCCGTTCTGCGAGTTGCCGAAGTCTCCGGTTGAAATCCACAGGATGCCCGTCGTGTCGAAGGGATCGAACCCGATCCACCCGCCGACATGCTGCCCGCCGCCGGACGCCACGCGAATCACCTGTTGAAGCGACGACGGTTCGGCCGCCGTCGATGTGAGCGGGTTGCCCACCATCCGCATCCGCACCACGCTGTTCCCGCGCCAGACGAAGAAGTATCCGTTCTCCGCGAAGCGCGGATGAAACGCCAGCCCCGTCACGCCGTTGCTGCTCCCGTCGGTCGCAATGCTCGTGACCGCCTCAGGGTGCCAGGTCTTGAGCGCCAGGTCGTACAGCCGGATCGTCCCGTTGCGCGACAGCACGAACATCCGCCCAGGGTCGCCCGGCGGGCTCGCCGCCGCCGACACCTGCGTCGGGCCGCCGGGAATCAACGCCAACGCGATCTCCGTCTGCGCGGCCGTCGCTCCGACGCCCACGATCGTCGCCGCCGCCGCCGCTGTCCAGCTGATGATTCGCTTCACACGCGCTCCAGTGATGCCGCTCGATCCGCGATCCCGCGGGGAGGTTCCCGCCGTTTCGCACGCCCCCGAGCGACCCCGTCCGTCCCGCGTGTACCATACCGCGCGAGCACGAAATGGCCAAGCGCATCCACTCACAATCGAAGAAGCCGTCGCGCAACGCCGCACGCGCCGCCGCTCCTGCCGGCCCGGCGCTCAACGGCCACGCACCTCGCCCGCCCTCCACGCGCCGCCCCTCCGCCTCCTCACCAACGCTCCCCACCCTCCGCGGCGTCTGGGATTACGACCCCGCGCCCGAAACCGTCAAAGTCGATATCGCCCCGCGCTACGGACATTTCATCGGCGGCCGCTTCGCCGACGCCTCCTCCTTCTTCCCCACCATCAACCCTTCGACCGAGCAGCCCCTCGCCGAAATCGCCGCCGGCACCGAAGCCGACGTGAACGCCGCCGTCGACGCCGCCCGACGCGCCCTCCGCGCGTGGTCCGCGCTCCCCGGCGCCGAACGCGGCAAGTGCCTCTTCCGCATCGCCCGCCGAATCCAGGAACGCGCTCGCGAGCTCGCCGTCCTCGAAACCATGGACGGCGGCAAGCCGATCAAGGAATCGCGCGACGTCGACATCCCCCTCGCCGCTCAGCACTTCTTCTATTACGCCGGCTGGGCCGACAAGCTGCCCTACGCGTTCCCCGGACCGACGCCGCCGCGCCCCGTCGGCGTCTGCGGCCAGATCATCCCCTGGAACTTCCCGCTCCTCATGGCCGCCTGGAAGCTCGCCCCCGCGCTCGCCTGCGGCAACACCTGCGTCCTCAAGCCCGCCGAAACAACCTCCCTCACCGCGCTCCGCCTCGCCGAGATTCTCCAGGAGTGCGACCTCCCTCCCGGCGTGGTGAACATCGTCACCGGCGCGGGCGCCACCGGCGCCGCCATCGTCAACCACCCCGGCATCGACAAGATCGCCTTCACCGGCAGCACCGAGGTCGGCAAGAAGATCGCCGCCGCCTGCGCCGGCACGCACAAGCGCCTCACCCTCGAGCTCGGCGGCAAGTCCGCCAACATCATCTTCGACGACGCGAGCATCGACCAGGCCGTCGAGGGAATCGTCGAAGGCATCTACTTCAACCAGGGCCACGTCTGCTGCGCCGGCTCGCGCCTCTTCGTGCAGGAAGGCATCGCCGAGCAGGTCGCCCGCCGCCTGCGCTTCCGCCTCGCCAGCCTCCGCGTGGGCGACCCGCTCGACAAGAACACCGACGTCGGCGCCATCAACTCCCGCGAGCAGCTCTCGAAAATTCAGGGTTACCTCCGCCTCGGCGCCCGCGAAGGCGCCACGCTCTGCGAGCCCGACGGACCCCCGCTCCCCAAACGCGGTTACTTCTGCCGCCCGTGCTTCTTCACCGGCGTCCAGCCGGCCCACACCATCGCACGCGAGGAGATCTTCGGCCCCGTCCTCGCCGTCCTCACCTTCCGTACGCCCGAAGAAGCCATCGCCCGCGCCAACAACTCGCCCTACGGCCTCGCCGCCGGCGTCTGGACCGACAAGGGCAGCAAAATCCTCGAAGTCGCCCGCCGCCTCGAAGCCGGCGTCGTCTGGCTCAACACCTACAACCGCTTCGACGCCGCCAGCCCCTTCGGCGGCTACAAGGAATCAGGCTTCGGGCGCGAGGGCGGCCTCCACGGCCTGCGCGCCTACCTCGACCTCTGACCCTCGCCGCACGCTCGCGCCAGGAGTCCCGACATGACTCGTCAACTCGCCCGCGTGCCCGTCGTGCTCGCGCTGCTCGCCGGCGCCGCGCTCGTGCAGGCTCAGCCTCCCTCAGAAACTCCCGAACCGCGCGAACGCGCTCCCGCCGCCGCGCCCGACCCCCTCGGCGGCCCCCGCATCGACGACCGCGCCGGGCACTCGCTCATCCGCCGCGACATGGGCGGCCGCCTCGTGCGCATCCAGGGCCGTCCCGAGCGCGCGGCCCTCGACCTCGTCGAGATCGATCCGGACCGCCGCGCCGCCGCGATCAGCGAAATCGAAGCGCGCGACCGCGAGCTCCGCGCCCACCTCGTGGCAAGGATCGACCTCGTGAAGGAATCGACCGACGCCCAGCGCGCCGGCGACCGCGCCAAGGTCCAGCGCTTCGCCCAGGAGCTGCACCAGAGCTTCGACCCCGACCAGCAGCGCGACCCGCTCCTCGATCGGCTCCGCGCCGTTCTCGCGCCGAAGGAGCACGCCGAGCTCACGCGCATCGTCCACGAGTATTGGGACGCATGGCTCGACCAGGAGCAGCGCCCGGGCCAGTTCCGCGTCGACGTCGAAGCCCGCCTCGCTTCGACCCTCTTTCAGGAAGAGATCCGCCAGGCCTACGAAGTCACGCTCCGCCCGCTCCAGCAGAAGCTCGAGCGCATCTTCGAGGCCGTCGACCCAACCCCCGAGCAGCGCGAAGCCATCCGTGGCGCCCTGATCGCCTATGTCCGCGCCAACGGTCTGCAATCCAATCCGGACGAGCGCCTCCGCCTCGCCCGCGCCATCAACGAAGCGCTCGACGAAGACCGCCGCCTCAGGCTTCTCGCCGCCGCACTCAGTTCCCTCTGACCCCGGTCCCGTCCGCGGCACGGCCCAATGAAAAACCGGGCGCTCGATCCGAGCGCCCGGCGTGCAGTCGTCATGCCGTTCCCGCCGCGATCAACGCCGCCGGCGAATCAGCGCCACGCCCGCCATCATGCCCACGGCCGCCGCACCGGGCGCCGGAACGAACATGATGTCAAACACCATCTGCGTCTCGTCGATCGTCGAGCCGACCACGCCGTTCCAGACCACGACCGCGCCCATCTCCGGAAGCGTGCGGCCATTGATCAGCGCCGCCGACGTCGCCACGAGCATCCCATCCGCGAACAGCGCGTTGGTGATCGTCACCGACAGGATCGGGTCCGGGACGTTGTCCCACAGCAGCCCGTTGGTCGAAATCCCCGCGCCCACGTCGAACCGCGCTTGCGTGATCGGATTCCCGCCGATGTTCAGCCCGCTGATCCACAGCGTCGAGCCGTCCGCCGTCAGCGCCGAGATGGCCACCCGCAGGTGCCCCGGCGCCACGAGCGTCTGCGACTCGGTGATGTTCACCATCGCGTTGCTCCCCACCAGCGTCCCGTGCAGCGACGACATCAGGTCGTACGTGTGCGTCGTCACGCGCCCGGCGGCGGCCGTCATGAACGCCGCCTGGGTGGTCGTCTGGCCCAGCACCCCGGCGGCATACGTATCGCCCGCCGCGATCGCCAGCGAACCCGGATCGAGGTCGCGGTGCGACATCAGGCCCGGGAGATTCGTCAGGATTCCATCCGCGAGGTTGGCGTTCGATTCAAGCCGCGCCAGGTCGGCCGAGGCCGCCGCAGGCAGGCCCGCGCAAACCAACAGACTCGCAACAGCAAGGCAGGTACGACGCATGGCGCTCTCCTCATCGCTCCGCAAGACCGCCCGCGTCTCCGCGAGTCGACGCCGGCCCGGCGCGGACGCCGGAACGGAGGAGCATCCCTGGCGCACCACATCAGCACGCCTGCTCCGAACGGTCTTCGTGCAGAAGGCTCTCTCCTCTGCCGAACAGGACCAGTCTACTCAAAAGTACTGCCCGGGCAACCCCTCGCCCGCGAATTTGGGCCATGCAGGCCGCTTGCGTGCGAGCCGCCGGTCCGATAAATCGCGCCCTCGGCCCGCCGCTCCGCCGCCGACGCGCGCCCCATGTCGAGCCGTCAGGCGCTCGGCCTACCCCTGCTTCTTCGCGAAATCACGGATCAGGTCGGCAAGCACCTTGCATCCCTCGCGTGGGAAGGCGTTGTACGTGCTCGCGCGCATCCCGCCCGTCGAGCGGTGCCCCTTCAGCCCGTCGCACCCGTGCTCCTTCGCCAGCTTCATGAATCCGTCGTCCAGCACCTCGCCCCCCTTCGCCCGGAACGTGATGTTCATGAGCGAGCGATCCTCTTTCCGCGCGTGGCACGCCCAGAACGCCGCGCACTCGTCGAGCGCCGCGTAGATCAAGCCCGCCTTTTCCTCGTTCTTCTTCTGCAGCGCCGCCAGCCCGCCCTGCGACTTGATCCACCTGGCCATCAGCCCCACGGTGTACACCGCAAAGTGCGGCGGCGTGTTCGGCCGGCTCTCATCCTTCGCAAACGTCCGATACTGGCACATCCGCGGAATCTCGCTGCTCGCCTTCTCGATCAGCTCATCGCGGATGATCACGAACGTCGCCCCCGTCGTCCCCATGTTCTTCTGTGCCCCGCCGTAGATCGCCCCATACTTCGAGACGTCGATCGGCCCCGAAAAGATGTCGCTCGACGCATCAGCGACGATCGGCACGCCCGCGGGCACGCGCGGCACCCGCCGGAACTGCGTCCCGAAGATCGTGTTGTTCGTCGTGATGTGCACGTACGCCGGGCGCTCCGAGAATGAAAACGCCTCGTCCGCCGGGATATACGAGTGGTTCTTGTCCTTGCTCGTCCCCGCCAGGTGGATCTTCCCGCCCGGGTTGTGGCACGCCGCGTACTGCTGCGCGTCCTTGAACGAGCCCTCCGACCAGTACCCGGTCACGATGTAATCCGCCGTGCCCCCCTTGGGAAGCAGGTTCGCCGGCACGAGCCAGTTCTGCCCCGTCGCCCCGCCGGTCATGAACAGCACCTTGTAGTTCGCGGGGATGCTCCCGATCTCGCGGATCAGCGCGTCGGTCTCCGCCACGATCTCGTCATACAGCCGACCGCGGTGGCTGATCTCGAGGATCCCCATCCCGCATCCGCGATAGTTCCACACGTCCTCCTGGATCTGCCGCAGCACCTCCTCCGGCAGCACCGACGGCCCCGCGCCGAAGTTGAAGCAGCGGCCCGACGAAGCGCGCCCGTTGATGGCGGCCGCGGCGCCCGCCTGGGCGGCGACGGTGGTTCCAGCGGGGTTCGTGCCGGCAATCGAAGCGGCGTTCATGGTCATCCCTTCCCCGGCGGCTGCCGCCGCCAGGCGTTCGTGGCGTGCACCAAAAGGATAGTCGCCCTCGGTCCGGCCGCGCGGCCCGCCGATTCACGCGCTCGCCTCACCGCAGCGCCAGCCAGTCGTTGTCCTCGCGCAGCGTCGATTCGACCTGCCCGGCCACCGTCCCCGGTGCAAACCCCGGCTCGATCGACCGGTCCGGCAGCGGACTGACCGCCAGCACCACCGTGCGCGACACGGGTTCCGCCGGCGCGGGCGCCGCAGTCGCTTCAACTTCGGCTGTCGCGCCGGCCGAGGCCACCACTCGCGCCCCGGTGCGCCGTTCCGGCGCCCAGAGGCTGAACGCCGCCGCCCCGCCGACCACCAGCGCCAGCATCAGGGCCACGCGCCCCGCCCCGAAAGCGCCCGCGCTGCTCGCCGGCTGGGCGCGCATCGCCCGCGAACCCTGCAGGCGCGCCATGATCGGGTCGACCAGGTCGGGCGAACGCTCCGCACGCAACCCGCGACGGATCACCGGGCCGATCGGCCCGTTCAGAATCTCATGCCCTCGGCGCTGGCTCATTGCGGAAGCGCCCTCCCTTCCGCCGGCCGGGCCGCCCGGACCGTCACGCGCGTCGCCTCGGCCAGCGCCGGGTGCGATGCCAGTGCCGCGCGGAGCTTCTTCCGCGCGCGGTGCAGGTGACTCTTCACCGTGCCCTCGGGCTGATTCAGATACTCGCCGATCTGCTCCACCGCCCAACCCAACTGGTAGAACAGCACCACGACCTCGCGCTGATCCTCGCTCAGGTCTTCGATGGCGTGCGAGATCGCGTCCGAAACGACGCGTTCGCTCTCCTGCCGCGCCGCCACCGCCCCCGCGGCGCCGTCGCCCGCGTTCCGCGCACCGGCCGACCCGACAATATCGCAGTCGTACACCGGCGCGAGCCGCTGCTGCGCGTTCACATACAGCCGCTTGGCGATCGTGAACAGCCACGTACTGAACCGAAACCGCGGGTCATAGCGCGCGATGTGCGTCAGCGCCCGCACGAACGCTTCCTGCGTGATGTCCTCGGCGATCTCCGGCCGACGCGCCAGCCGCAGCAGGTACGCGTACAGCCCCGCCTGATGCGCGCGGATCAGCATCTCCGCGGCAGCGCGATCGCCCGCCACCACTCGCCGGATCAACATCCGCTCGGCGCGAGGAGTCATCGCCCTAAGGATACCCCCGATTCGACGCCGGGGTATTCGGTAGTTGTCGGGTGCCGTCGGGCGCCCCGATGCCGACACGCACCGCCGTGCAGCACGCCTGAGTGGTCGCGCGCCTGCCTGCCTGCTAAGGTTGGGGCCCGTTGTGGACCGGACCTCGCACGAGCGTCCGCCGCGAGGTTCGGAGATTGTCCATGTCGTCAGCCAAGAACAAGCCGCACAAGGGTCTGCTCAAGCGGGTCCGGATCTCCAAGACCGGGTACGTCAAGCACAAGAGCGCCAACAGCAAGCACCTCAAGAGCGGCAAATCGCCCAACCGCCTCCGCCGCCTGCGCAAGACGCGCATCGCCTCCAACGCCGAGATGGAGCAGCTCGAACTCATGCTCCACCGCCGCGTCCGCGGGCGCGACCAGCCGCGCACGGCCCTGAAGCGCAGCCCCTCGCCCGAAGAGCGTCGCGCTGCCCAGGCCGCCGCCGCCGCCGCCAGAAAAGCCTGAGCCCTTCGATCGTTGAAGCGCGCCCGTCACTCTTCGTGCCGGGCCGAAAACACCAGCCACTGTTCCGCCGGGCGCCAAGTCAGGCCACGCCTCACTCCTCGGCCTGCCCCGTCGTTGAACGATTTGTCGGAGTCTGATCCATGCCACGCGTTCGCAAAGGTGCCGCCCGGACCCAGCAGAAGGCCCGCCTGCGGAAGATGACCAAGGGATACAGCCGCAGCCGCACCGCGCAGCGCGGCGAAATGAAGCAGGCCATCCGTTCCAGCGGGTGGTACGCCTACCGCGACCGCCGCGCCAAGAAGCGCGACTACCGCGCCCTCTGGATCACCCGCATCACCGCCGCCTGCAAGATGCGCGGCACCCGCTACAGCGTCTTCATGAACGGCCTCAAGAACGCCGGCATCGCGCTCAACCGCAAGATGCTCAGCGAAATCGCCATCATGGACCCGGCCACGTTCGACACGATCGTCAAGACCGCCCTCGCCGCGGCCAAGACGAGCGCCAAGAAGGCCGCCTGATCCCGTCCGTTCTGCCGCTCGCTCCCGCCGGGTCATCCTCATAGCCAGGAGTGCGCTCATGCGCGTTTGCCTCGCGGTCGTGGTCCCGCTCCTCTGGTTCGGCGCCTCCCTCCCCGCGGCCGGCGCCCTCGCTCCGCGCCCGGCCGATGACGATCCCAAGGCCAAGGCCCCCGAGCCCGTCGTCACCAATCACGAGGTCACCATCGCCGGCGAGCGCATCGCCTACCGCGCCACCGCCGGCACGCTCCCGCTCCTCGACGACACCGCCGCCAGCCCCAAGGCCAGCGTCTTCTACGTCTCTTACGAGCGCACCGGCGAAGGCGCCGATTCACCCGACGCTCGCGCGCGCCGGCCCATCACCTTCGCCTTCAACGGCGGCCCCGGCAGCTCCTCCGTCTGGCTCCACCTCGGCGCCCTCGGCCCCCGGCGCGTCCAGATGGGCTCCGAGGGCGAAATGCCCGTGCCCCCCGGCGGCCTCATCGACAATCCCGACTCCTGGCTCGATTTCACCGATCTCGTCTTCATCGATCCTGTCAGCACCGGCTTCAGCCGCGCCGCCGACGGCCAGGACCCCAGGCAGTTCCACGGCCTCGAAGAAGACACCCGCGCCGTCGCCGACTTCATCCGCCTCTTCCTCGTCCGCACCGGCCGCTGGATGTCCCCCAAGTACCTCTGCGGCGAGTCCTACGGCACCACCCGCGCCAGCGCCCTCGCCCCCGACCTCCAGAACCGCCTCGGCGTCTTCCTCAACGGCATCGTCCTCGTCTCCCCCATCCTCAACTTCCAGACCACCTCCTTCGAGCTCGGCAACGACACCCCCTTCCCGCTCTACCTCCCCAGCTACACCGCCACCGCCTTCTTCCACAAGGCCCTGCGCCCGCCGCTCGACCGCGACCTCGGCGTCGCCATCCGAGAATCCATCGCTTTCGCCGAGGGCGAGTACCTCGCCGCGCTCATGCAGGGCGACGCCCTCCCGGCCGCGCGCCGCCAGGCCATCGCATCGCGCCTCGCCGAGCTCACCGGCCTGTCCGCCGAGTTCATTCAGCGCTGCAACCTGCGGCCCACGCTCAACGACTTCCGCAAGGAGCTGCTCCGCGCCCAATCGCGCACCGTCGGCCGCCTCGACAGCCGCTTCAAGGGCATCGATCGCGCCGACGCCGGCTCCAACCCCGAGTACGACGCCAGCTATTCCGCCATCCAGGGCCCCTACACCGCCGCGCTCAACGCCTACGTCCGCGGCGAGCTCAAGTTCGAATCCGACCTCAACTACGAGATCCTCACCGGCAAGGTCCAGCCCTGGAACTACCCCGCGCGCAACCGCTACGTGAACGTCGCCGAGAGCCTGCGGTCGGCGATGTCGGTCAACCCCAACCTCCGCGTCCTCGCGTGCAGCGGGTGGTACGACTTCGCCACGCCCGCGCACGCCATGACCTGGACCATCTCGCACCTCGGCCTCGAGCCGTCGCTCCGCGGCAACATCGGCCACACGTTCTACGAATCCGGGCACATGATGTACATCCGCGACGCCGACCGCGTTCAGCTTCGCGTTGACGTCAAGGCGTTCTACCTGGGCTCATGGTCCGACAAGACCGTGCGCCGCGAGTGATGAACGCCGGCACGCCCTCCCGCCTCAGCGATTTTCAAGGTACACTCTCCTGAGCCGGTCCGCCGCAGACCCATCCCGTCGCGGCCCGCAAGGTGGTGCCCATCCGTGCCGGGAGAACCCGCCCAGCCTGCCGTCTCCGAAGTCACCGCCGTGCTCGCCGCGCTCGATCGCGGCGAGGAGGCCGCCGTCGAGCGCCTGCTCCCGCTCGTCTATGACCAGCTTCGCTCGCTCGCGCGGGCGCGCATGGCCCACGAATCGCCCGGCCAGACCCTCCAGCCCACCGCCCTCGTGCACGAAGCCTACATGCGGCTCGTCGGCAACACCGGCGCACACTTCAAGAGCCGCGCACACTTCTTCGGCGCCGCCGCCGAGGCCATGCGCCGAATCCTCATCGAGCGCGCCCGCCAGCGCAAGCGCCTCCGTCACGGCGGCGGCCGCCGCCGCCAGGCCCTCGAAACCGACCTCGAGCCCGCCGCCGCCGATGCCGACACGATCGACCTCGAGCACCTCGACCAGGCCATGTCCCGCCTGGCCAATCTCGACCACCGCCTGCGCGACGTGGTGATGTTCCGCTTCTACGCCGGGCTCTCGGTCGATGAGACCGCCGAGGTCATGAACGTCTCGCCGCGGACCGTCAAGCGCGACTGGGAGTTCGCGCGCACCTGGCTCCACCGCGAGATGAGCGCCGCGCCCGATGCCCCCGGCGGCGACGGCTCCGAGGACGCGCGTGGATCGTGATCGCCTGAACCTCGTCCGTTCGATCTTCGAGGAGGCCGCCGAATCGCCTCCCGATCGCCGCGCGGACGTCCTTGATTCCCGCTGTGCCGGCGACGCCGCCCTGCGCGCCGAGGTCGAGTCGCTCCTCGCTTCTCATGCCTCCGCCGGCACGTTCCTGAGCACACCCGCCGGCGCGCTCGAAGCCGCCGGCGGCCTGGCCCTCGATGACCCCGCCGAATGCCTCGAAGGCCGTACGCTCGGCAAGTTCCGCATCCGCTCCCTCCTCGGCGCGGGCGGCATGGGTGTGGTCTACCTCGCCGAGCAGGATCAGCCCCGGCGCACCGTCGCGCTCAAGCTCATCCGCGCGCCGCATTTCTCCCGCGCGCTCCTGCGCCGCTTCGAGCACGAAGCCGAGATCCTCGCGCGCCTCAAGCACCCCGGCATCGCCCAGATCCACGAGGCCGGCTCCCTGGTTGATGACGCCGGACGCTCGCACCCCTTCATCTCGATGGAGTTCGTCGAAGGCATCGGGCTCATCGAGTTCGCTCAGCGGCACGCCCTCTCCCCCGATCAGCGCCTCAATCTCATGGCCCTGGTCTGCGAAGCCGTCGAGCATGCCCACAAGAAGGGCGTGATCCACCGAGACCTCAAGCCCGCCAACATCCTCGTCGAATCGCGCGACGCCGGCGACACCGTCGCCCCCTTCCGCGCCGACGCTCAGGCGCGCGGCCACCCCAAGGTCATGGACTTCGGCGTCGCCCGCGTCCTGGGCGACCACGCCGCACCCGGCGCTCCCGCCGTCACCACCATGCAGACCGACGCCGGGCAGGTCATCGGCACGCTGCAATACATGAGCCCCGAGCAGGTCCGCGGGAGCAGCCACGAAGTCGACACCCGCAGCGATGTCTACTCCCTCGGCGTCATCCTCTTTGAGCTCCTCACCGGCCGCGCGCCCCTCGATCTCCGCGGCAAGCCCCTCGTCGATGCCGCCCGCGTCGTCCTCGAAGTCGACCCGCCGCGCGCCGGCTCCATCGTGCGTCCGCTCCGCGGCGACATCGAGACCATCCTCGCCAAGGCGCTCGAAAAGTCCCCCGCGCGCCGCTACCAGTCCGCCGCCGAACTCGGCGCCGACCTCCGTCGATACCTCGCGGGCGAGCCGATCGCCGCGCGCCCGCCGTCGGCGACCTACCACCTCCGCAAGCTCGTCGAGCGGCACCGGGGCATCAGCGCCCTGCTCGTCGCCCTCGTCGCCAGCACGATCATCTTCGCGATCTCCATGGCCGCGCTCTACCGCCGCGCCGAGCAGCGCCGGGCTGAGACCGAACTGGCCCGCCAGCAGGCCACGCGCAGCGCCGACGCCGCGGCGCGCGAAGCCGAAGTCGCCCGCGCCGTCGCCGACTTCATGGCCCAGGTCTTCAATCGCGCGCGGCCCGTGCAGGAGGGCGACGCCGGCCTCTCCGCGCTCGACCTGCTCGACTCCGCCGCCGCCCGTCTCGAACGCCGCCCGCCCGAGAAGCCCCAGATCGGCGCCGCCCTGTACCTCGCCATCGGCTTCGCCTACGACGGCCTCGGCGCCATCGACAAGTCCGCGCGATACACCTACCTCGCCCAGCCGCTCATCGAGCAGGTCCACGGCCGCCGCTCCATCAAGTACGCCTCCGTCCTCGCCGACCTCGTCGACATCGAGCGCAAGGCCGGCCGCTTCGACAGGGCTTCGACGCACCTGCACGAATACGTCAAGCTCCAATCGGAACTCTTCGGCGCCGAGGATGAGCACACCATCGCCGCGATCGAGTCCGTCGCCCTCATCGCCTGGGAGATGGGCGAGCTCGACGACGCCGAGAAGCTCTACGCGCGCGTCCTCTCGTGGCTCGACGCCCACCCCGAGGCGACGCCCTCCTCGGCCGCCCGCTTCCTCAACAACTACGCCGGCGTGCTCGTCGATCGCGGGCGCTACGGAGAAGCCGAGGTTCGCCTCCGTCGCGTGATCGCGCTCTACGACTCGAGCAAGGACCTCTTCGTCGTTCCGCACCGCGCCAGCGCGCTCAACAACTTCGCCTGGGTGCTTCACCGTCTCGATCGTCTTGATGAAGCCGAGAGAGTCGCCCTCGAAGCCCTGCGCATCCAGCGCTCGGTCTTCGGCGTCGATCACGCCGCAGCCGCCTCCGTCGAGACCACCCTCGGCGCGATCCTCATCGCCCTGAAGCGCCCCGCCGAGGCGATCGAACCGCTTCGGCACAGCCTCGCCGTCCGCGTGAAGTCGCTCGTGAGCGGCTCCGATCAGATCGCCGAGACGCGCCGGCTCCTCGCACGCGCACTCGTCGACACCGGCGACCCCGAGGGCGCGCGGGCCCTGCTCATCGAAGGCATCGGCGCCCTCGGTTCGGACCTCCGCGGTCGCTCCGCCCGGGTTGAACTGCTCGAGCGGCTCATCGAAACCTGCGAATCGATGGGGCGAACCGCCGAAGCGACGCAATGGCGCGAGGCCCTCAAGGCCGCTGGCGAGGATCCGTTCGTTCCTCCGCCGCGCCCGTAAATCTTCCGGTTCGTGGCCCGCGCTCTGCGCAAACGGCGCATGACCGGCTGTCCGCGCCCGCGCGCAATCCATTTCGGCTTGTGCCGGGTGCGGATCTCGACGTCCAACCAGCAACCACCTCGGCCGCGGGCCCTGGGAGCAGCCTTCCAGGGCCCGCGCCACTTTTTCGGCAGTCGCCGCGAAGTTTGCGGCCCGCGGCGAACGTCCTCGGCGCATCACCCACATCGGCGATGGCCCTCGCGCACGCCGCTGTGAAAGGAGCCTTCCATGAACGTTCGCCCCCCCTCTCGTCCCGCCGCGCTCTTCGTGATGGCCGGCACGGCGCTCTCCTTCTCCACGCCCGCGCGAGCCGATGCGCTCTCGTGGAGCAACGCCGCCGGCGGCTCCGCCGCGCTCGCGACCAACTGGAATCCCAACCTCGTCCCCGACGCCGCCGACACGCTCACCTTCAATCTCGTCGGCACGTACACCGTCACCTTCCCCGCGAGCATCCCCACCGCCCTCTCCCACACCTTCAAACGCGGCACCGTCACGCTCTCGATCACCGGTGCGCACGACACCAGCAGCTTCGTCCGCGTGGGCGACCTCTCTCCCGATCTCGCCACCGCCATCCTCTCCAGCGGCGCGCTCAACGCCGGCTCGGGTGTCAGCATCGGCAACTCCGCCGGCGCCACCGGCACGCTCACGATCGACAACGAGCCTTCATTCCTCTCCACGACAAACGCCGGCAGCGACATCGTCATCGGCAACGCCGGCGCCGGCACGCTCAACGTCACCGACGGCGCGCTCGTCCGCCCCGCCGACGATGTCATCCTCGGCGCCGCGGGCACGGGCGACGGCACGCTCTCGGTCAGCGGTGCGGGCGGATTCCCGCTTCCCGCGCCCTCCTCCACGCTCGACCTCCCCAACGCCGGTCAGGACCTGACCGTGGGCGCGCTGGGCACCGGGTCGTTCAACGTCTCCAACGGGGGCCTCGTGAATGTCGATGAGCTCTTCGTCGCGCTCAACCCCGGCTCGACCGGCCTCGTCACCGTTGCCGGAACCGGCGGAATCGTCTCTTCCCCCGCCACGATCAACGTCGCCACCTCCCTTCACCTCGGCAACAACCCCGCGATCGGCGCGACCGCGGGCTCGGCCACGCTCACCGTGAACAGCGGCGGCCGCGTCGTCGTCGCCGGGACCACGCGCGTCGGCGACCCCCAGGGCGTCGGCGCCGGCACGCTCACCGTCAACACCGGCGGCACCTACACGACCACTTCGTTCATCGGGTCCGATTCCGGCGGCTTCCTCAATCTCCTCGGCGGCACCTTCCGCGTCAGCGGGGGTTCCTTCCAGCCGCGCAACGGCCTTTATGTCCTCGATTCCTCCGTCGGCTCGCCCATCTTCTTCCTCGAGCAGGATGCGACCGCGTCGCTCTCGGCGCCCGTCGCGCCCTTCGAGGCCCTCGTCGTCGGTCGCGCGGGCGCGGGTCTCTTCAAGGTGGCCGATGCCACGCTCTCGATTTCATCCGGCGACCTGGTGCTCGGCGACCTGGCCGGTTCCGATGGCCAACTCCAGATCGAAGTCGGCGGCACGGTGAGCACGCCCGCCGCTCGCTCCGTCATCATCGGCGACGCCGGCTCCGGCGCCCTCGATCTCCACACCGGCGCCCTCATGAACTCCGGCGCCGTCCACGTCGGCGCTCAGAACTCCGGCTCGGGCACAATCACCGTCGACGGCACCGCCGGCGCTCCGTCAACCTGGAACATCACCGGCTCGCTCAACCTCGGCGGCACCGCCGCCCTCGCCCGTGGAACCGGCTCCCTCGAGATCGGGCCCTTTGGCGCCGTCAATGTTGACGCCGCCTCGCCCTCCACCATCAGCGTCAACGTCTGGGGCGCCGGCGATTCGCTCACCGTGCGCGACGGGGGCCTGCTCTTCACCGACGGCGAGCTCCATGTTCACGACGGCGCAACGTTCACCCTCGACGGCGGCGCGGTCGATGCCGCGGATATCGAGCTTCGCGGAAACCCGGGCACCTACCTGCTCCGCGGTTCAATCGCCGGGCCGCTCAGGCTCGTCGGAGCCGTGTCCACCATCTCGCTCTCGGGCGATCTCCAGCTCCAGCCCAGCATCTCGCACCCGGTCCAGCTAACCAACAGCGGGCAGATCACCGTCGGATCGCACACGCTCACCATCGGCGGCGAACCCAGCAGCTTCCGCGACCTCAACAACTGCTCCATCGGGATCGGCGGACGGATTGTCGCCGACGTTCCGCTGAAGGTCGGTCTCGGTTTTACGCTCTCGGGGCGCGGCACCGTCGACGCGCCCATCAGCAACCTCGGCACGATCAACGCGCTCGGAACGGGCCTCACCTTCACCAAGATGCTCACCGGCCTCGGACAGGGAATCACCGGCACCACCATCATCTTCACCGGCGACGGCGGGTTCACCGGCTCCGGCGCGTTTTCTCCCTCGACCAGCGTCATGATGAATAGCGGTTCCACGATCATCGCCACCGGCCCACTTTCCATGGGCAACGGGGCCTCGACCGGGGGATTTCAGGGCAATGGCGGCACGATCACCATGACCGACGAGTTCGCCGTGACCCTCAACGACCAGAACCAGGCCATCGTCCCGAACGTGGCCTTCCCCAACACGTCCGGCGCGGGGTCGGTGGCCAGCGTGGCCTGCAGCGCCGGACTGGGCTTTCCCAGCAATGCCGTCGTCTCCGGTTCCGGTCTCCTCAACTCGGGCGTCAACAACTCCGTCGTCGTCGCCGGCACCATCGACCCGGGCGCCGCCGCGGCGCCAGGCGTCATCACCCTGCTCGGCGATGGGCTCTTCAATGCATCCGGAAGCGCCGAGTTCGACATCTTTCCGTCGGGACACGACGTGCTCGCGAGCTTTGTACTGACCACGTTTTCGGTCCCCGATCTCATCACCACCGCGCATCCGAGTGACATCACGCTGGGCGGGACGCTCGTGGTCCGCGTCGATCCGTCCCACACGCCGGTGTCGGGTGAACGCCGACGCCTCATCGCGCCGGGCGCCCGCGCGATTCCGCCGGTTTCGTTCAGCCGGGTCCTCGGCGCCTTCGAGGCGATGGAACTTCCGCCAAAGTGGCTGGTGCGAATCTCCAATACCGGCCCGGCCTTCGAGCGCGGGCTGTTCGTGATCTACTGCCCCGCCGACTTCAACAGCGACGGCAACCTCGACCCCGACGACCTCGGTGATTTCATCAACTGCTTCTTCACGCAGCCTCCCTGCGACGGCGCCGACTTCAACGCCGACGGCAACGTCGACCCCGACGACCTGGGCGACTTCATCAACGCGTTCTTCGGCGGGTGCGAGTGAGGGCAGCGCATCCGTCGCGCACCCTCACCCGCCTCCGGGCGGGGGAGGCGGCCGAGCGCCGCAAGACCGGTGGGGAATGGGATGGTGACCGGCGCGCGGGGCGGGTGAATTCCTGAGTCAGACTGCGCGCGCAAAGGTGGAGATGCACCACGATGGCTCAGGTGGCGTCCGGCGCGGGTGGGTGGGGCCTTTGGTCCTCCCCGGCGCGCGCGGCTGGAAAGGGCTCTCCGTCACAAGCACCACGATTGCGCGCGAAATTGTGGAAGTGCGCGGGAAAAAGAGCGGCGCGCCTTGACAGCCGCCGCGCGTACACTCGCGCGATGTCCACTCCCTCCCGCGCCGATGTTGCTCCCACCTCGCCGTCCCCAGAGCACCAGATCGCGCCGCGCCCCTTCGGCGAACTGCTCGGCGCGATCGCCGCCAAGACACCCTCGCCCGGCGGCGGCGCGGTGGCCTGTGCGACGGGTGCGCTCGCGGCGGCGACCGGCGGCATGGTCGTCGCCTATTCGCTCGGCCGCAAGGATCTTTCGGCGCATCAGACCGCGCTCGCCGAAGCGTCGGCGTATCTCGAGCGCGCGCGCGGGCTGTTCCTGACGCTCGCCGCCGAGGATGCCGGGGCGTACGCGTGGCTGAACGCGCTGCAGAAACTGCCGCCCGATGACGCGCGGCGTGCGTCGGAGATGCCCGCCGCGATTGCCGCGAGCGTCGCCGCCCCGCTGGCGTGCCTGGCGGCGTGCGCCGACCTGCGCCGATTGATCGGGCGGCTTCGACCGATCACCAACCCGCGCCTGGTGAGCGACCTCGACGTGGCGGCGATTCTCGCGAAGGCGGCGGGCGAGTGTGCCGCGTGCAACGTGCGCGTGAATCTCTCGCTGCTTTCGCCCGCCGACGCCGCCAGGACGGAGGCCGCGGTCGCGGATCTGCTCGGGGCACGCTGACGGCGAATCATGCAGTGATTGGGGGAAACGGGACTGGTGGTCGAGCGGGGAACTCCCCCACCGGCCTCGAGGACTCGGCCACCTCCCCCGCCGGGGGCGGGGGAAGGTGAGGGCGGAGCGCTCGTCATTCGTCACTCGTTACTCGTTACTCGTTACTCGTTACTCGTTACTCGTTACTTACTGTTTGCCGCGTTTGGCGACCCATTCCACGATTCGTGCGAGGGCCTTGGGGTCAATGGTTTCCTCGATGCGTTCGTACTCGGTGGCGGCGCCGGTGCGGCCCTTGCCGCAGGGCTGGAGGAGGTGGTTGACGTCGGGGAAGGTTTCGACGGCGGCGTCGCTCACGCGCGCGGCTTCGAGCGCGCTGCGCATTTCGCCTTCGTTCTGGCTGGGGAGGACCTGCAGGTCCTTGCCGCCGAAGAGCGCGAGCACGGCGAGATCGGGCGGCAAGCGGCGCAGATGCGCCCGCGGGTCGAGCGTGAGGAACCGCTTCATCCACGGGAGCATCATCTGGGCGGTGCTCAGGTTGACGAGCTGATCGAACTGCTCGCGCATGGCCTCGGGCGGCTCGTCGTCGGGGCCGAGGCCCATCTGGAGCCGCACGAGCCTTGTGACCGCGGCCTGGACCTCGGCGTGACCTCCGCCCGTGGCGATCGCGTCGATGAGCGCAGTCTGCGCGGCGCTCTGGGCGGCGACGGCCTCTTCCGGCACGCGCGCGGCGCGGAGGAGCGCGATCATCTGCTCTTTCATGACCTCGCTCCCGGGGACGGCGGGGGGCGCGAGGAGCACGATGAAGCGCACGCCGGCACGGGGACTCGCGGCGGATTGCTCTTCGGCGGCGGGCTTTTCGGGCGGCGCTTCGGCGACGGCGACCATCGGGGCGATGATGCCGCCTTCGGAATGGCCGATGAGGCCGAGGCGCGATGCATCGATCTCGGGCTGCGCGCGGAGGAAGGCGAGACCCGCGCGCACGTCGGTCACGAAGTCGTCGCTGGTCTCCTGCCCGTGCTTGGGCGCGGTCGAGCCGCCGATCCCGCGATCATCGACGCGCAGGACGGCGACGCCCGCGCGGGTGAGCGCGTCGGCGAGGACGGCAAAGAGCTTGTGCCCGGCGAGGGTGGCGTCGCGGTCCTGCGGACCCGAGCCGGAGATAAGGATGACGGCGGGGTGCGGGCCGGGACCGAAGCGCCCGCGCTCGGGGATGGTGAGCGTGCCGGCGAGCGTGCCGCCGCCCGCGCCGGGCAGGGTGTTGGTGTAGGTCACGTCGCGCGCGGCGTAGGGAAACGGCGGCCGCGGCGTCTGCGGGCGATTCGGCCCGGCAGTTTCGCCTTCGGCGAGCACGCGCATGGTGACCTTGGCCTTCATGCCGGCCTGGGCCATGTGGCCGGCGGCGGTGGGGCCGAGCGCGCCGGGCGGATCGGCGGCGGCGTCGCGCGTAAGGGTGAAGTGCGCCCAGCGTGCCTCGGGCATGTTGTCGAGGCCGAGGGTGAACTTCATCTCGCGTGTCGCCGGGTCGAAGGCGACATCGCGCAGCGGCGCGTTCTTCAGGCCCTGCATGGGGAGCGAGAGCGTGCCGGTCCATGCCGCGTTGGGCGCGCTCGGCGGCGCGAGGGTGACCTCGAAAGTCATTTTCATCCCGCCGCCCGCCGCGCCGAGCTCGATCTCGCCGCCCCAGCGTTCGGGCCTGTCGGCGGCGAGGGAGAGGGAAGGAAGGAGACAGAGGAGCGCGGCGAGCAATGTGCGAAGCATGGGGGATTGTTTGCGCGCGAGGAAAGCGGCGACGGGTGGAAGGGCTTGAAGCCGAGATGTGTGGTGGTCGAGCGGGAGTTCCCCCACCGGCCTCGAGGACTCGGCCACCTTCCCCGCCGGGGGCCGGGGAGGGTGAAGAAACGGAGTGAGCGCGGCGTGGCGGTCGGATCAGACCGGCCAGTGCTCGCTGCGGCAAGCCTTGGGCACGGGAAAGAGTTTCATGAGGGTGAAGAGGAAGCGGATGCCCAAGCCGGGCTTGCCGTGCTCGAGGACGGACTTGAGCGTGCTCGTGATCATCGAGCTGCCCTGGACCATCTGCTTGGCGGTCCTGGTGCCGACGGGGAGGTTTTCGATGGTGAGGGTGAACTCGGTGCCGGCGCCTTCGGGGCGGAGCTCGTAGATGACGATGCATTCGGGGTCGTTGAAGTTGGTGAAGCGGAAGGTGTGGCTGAAGCGTCGCGGGGGATCGACTTCGAGGATGGTGCCGACGACGCCGGTGTTGCGCGCGTCGGGCGAGCGCATGGCGAGCTTTGAGCCGGGGACGAGTCCCTGGCGCGAGAGGTGCATCTGCGAGTTGAAGAAACAGAGGATGGGGGCGTCGGTGCGGGTGATTTCGCGCCAGACGGCATCGACGGGCGCGTTGATGGACACGCGGAAGACGCGTCGCGCGGCGGCGGCGTCGCTCGCGGCGGAGACGTTGAGAGCGGACTCAGGCACTGCGCACCACCTTTCGCTGCGGAGCGGGGGCATCGGCCGGCGCGGACGCCGCGCGGGCTTCGAGCCGCTCCTTGATGTCGACCATGCGGGCCGACCAGAACGACGTGTAGCGGTCGGTCCAGCGGTCGTAGATCTGCTGGATGGGGACGGGGTTGAAGAAGAGACGGCGGACGCGTCCCTCGCGGCGGGAGAGGAGCAGGCCGGCGCGCTCGAGGTTGCGCACGTGCTTGAGGACGCCGACGGCGCTCATGCGGAATCGTGCGGCGAGATCGGCGATGGAGAGGCCGGGGTTGGCCTGAACAAGGTCGAGCATGCGGCGTCGCGCGGGGCTGGCGAGCGCGGCGAAGGCGCGGTCGAGGCGCGCGGGGGAGATGGGCGCGGGGCCGGGCATTGATAACCGAATGGTTAGCGGTCAGGAGACCGGAGTCAAGGAGGAGAGGGCAAGGTGATGAAAGGCGGGAATTCCCCCTCCGGCCTCGAGGACTCGGCCACCTCCCCCGCCGGGGGCGGGGGAGGGTGGGTGCGCTGCCGGGATCTAGTCCTCGTCGCGGGGATTGCCGGCGCGGGATTCGTGCCAGTGGGACTGGATGGTTTCGAGGATCTTTTCGTTGACGGGGTGGTCGGGGTCGGGCGCGAAGCCGGGGAGGGATTCGACCATGGCGCGGAGTTCGGTGAATCGAACGGAGAAGGGGTCGCGCGCGGGGTGGCGCTCGGCGAGGAGTTCGCCGATCAGGTCAACATCGAGCCAATGAAACGAATCGTGAGGCATGGGCCGGTCCGGGGTGAGGAGGGGATCGTCCGGCGCGGTGGCCGCGGCTGCGCGAGGGGGGGGGGGGGGGGAGGTCAGTGCGGGACTTCCTTGACGGCGTTGCGGTTCCACGCGGGGACGCGGACCTGGATGGGCGTGGGCAGTCCGGCGGATGATGGACCGGCGCCCGCCGCCTTGGCCTGGATGATGCACTGGCAGGAGAGGCGGCTGTTGCGTTGAAGGCCGGGGGCCTCTTCGACGCGGTCTTCCTCGGCTTCGGTCGATTCGCTGAGGGCGTCGGCGCCGCGTTCGACGTAGACGTGGCAGGTGGAGCAGGCGCAGACGCCGCCACAGGCGTGCTCGACGTTGATGCCGTTGGCGAGGGCGACTTCGAGGAGACTCATGCCGGGGCGGGCGTAGGCGAGCGTCTCGGGCTGCTTCTGGCCGAGGCCTTCGGGGTCTTCCATCAGGAATTTGACCGTCAGCGAGGCTGACTTGGGGTCGATGGGGTCGACGTGCATGCAGGGTCTCCGCGAAAGCGCATCGTACGTCGTGCGGCGGCGGACCGTCGCACCGGGCGAGGCGCGGGCGGCTCTCGGACGTGGACACGGATTCGCGGGAGAGTGGGGGAGGTCGAGGCGGATTCAGGGCGGGATTCGCGGTCGCGGGGTGGCAAACCGGGCAAGTCGGCGGCATTGTTGATTGTCGTGCTGCAATGTTCGCGCGCGAAGGGCGTTGAGCATGCCTGGTGCTTGCGGGGCGGATTCGCCGGTGATGGCGCTCGTCGCCGGCGCGAGAAGGAAGGAGTGGTCATGAACCGCGTTCATGCTGGGGTGGTGTCGTTGCTGGCGCTCGGCGGGCCTGGGGCGGTGGGCGTTGGAGGCTGGACGGGCGCGGCCCGGGCCGACGTGGTGGATGTGTACGTGTTTGATTTTGACGTGAGCATCTATCCGCCGGGCGAGGGCCCGATCGTGGATCCGGTGATTTTCGTGGGAGACACGATCCGGTGGGTGTGGGTGCACGATTTTCACAACGTGGTTTCGTGCGTAGGGCAGGTGGAGTTCTGGGAGTCGGAGGTGTTTCAGGCGGGGGCGACGTTTGTGTACACGTTTGAGACGCCCGGGGTGTTTCAGTATTACTGCACGCCGCACGGGCAGGACAATTTTGACGGGACGTACAGCGGGATGGGCGGTTCGATCACGGTGCTGGCGGTTCCGGCGCCGGGGGCGGCGGGCGTGGCGGTCGCGGGGATGTTGATGGTGATGGGCCGACGGCGTCGCCGGGTTTGAGGGCGCGCTCGCGCCGATTTTTCCCGAATTGACATTTTTGTTGCTGATCGGGCAATTCGGCGATAGCTTGAGCGTTGGACCGTCGCTGGCGGCCATGAGGGGCCCACCTACGCACGCCGCGACGGTCGAAGCTCAGCGTCGCGCACGCACTACCTGAACGAGAGCGGTATCCGTACGTGCATGTCGTCGGTGTTTCGGGTGCTGAGTTGAGCGGGCGCGCTGCGATTTGCGGGCGCCCGATGCCTGGGAGAAACCAGATGAGCCAGTTGAGCACGGCCGTGACTGCGGAATCGACCCCGCCGCCGAACTCAGGCCCGAAGGAAGGGTCGGGGCAGTCCGCGGTTGAGCGAAGAGGCGGGTTGAGCCGTCGCCGGGCGATGTCGCGCGCGGCGCTGGCGGCGTTTGCGGGGCTGGGCGCGGCGGCGGAGCGCTGGGCGGCGGCGTCGCCCCCGAGCGTGTCGGCGGATGTCGATCCGTCGAGCCTGCTGCGGAAGCTCGTGAACCGGATTACGTTCGGGTTCACGGAGAGCGAGTTTGCCCTGGCGCAGAGCCTGGGGTACAGCGGGTATCTCGAGCATCATCTGAATCTCGGGGAGGATGGCGAGGACCCGGCGGTAGCGGCGGCGATCGCCGGGAGCGCGCCGCCGACGACCGGGCTGTTTCCGTGGATCAACGCGTCGAACGGGGCGATCCGGGAGCAGGCGGTGAACGTCGCGGCGGGGCCGGTGACGGCGTCGGTGACGGACGCGACGATCTTCCGGCAGGTGTTCAGCCGGCGGCAGCTTCACGAGCGCATGGTGGAGTTCTGGTCGGACCACTTCAACATCGACATCAACATCGATTCGTGCACGTGGCTGAAGCTGCTCGATGACCGGTCGGTGATCCGACCCAACGCGATGACGTCCTTCGAGCAGTTGCTCAACGCATCGGCGCGGAGCGCGGCGATGCTCAACTACCTCGACAACGACGTGTCGCGCGTCGGGGCGCTCAATGAGAACTACGGGCGCGAGCTGCTGGAGCTGCACAGCGTGTCGGTGCTCGCGGGGTACACCCAGCAGGACGTGATCGAAGTTTCGCGCTGCCTGACGGGGTGGACGTGGTGGAGCCGCAACCCGCCGACCGCGGACGACTACGGGACGTTCCGCTACAACGCGACGCTGCACGACAACGGGAGCAAGACGCTGTCGCCGCTGTTCAACCTGAACAACCCGGGGCAGCCGCTGGTGATTCCGGCCAACGGGGGGCAGAACGACGCGCAGACGGTGCTGAGCATCCTGGCGGCGCATCCGTCGACGGCGGGGTTCATCGCGCGGAAGCTGTGCACGCGGTTCATCGGCGAGGATTGCCCGCAGAAGGTGGTGGACGCGGTGGCCGCGGCGTACCTGAGCACGACGCCCAAGGGCGACGTGAAGACGATGCTGCGGACGATGCTCGATCCGAACGTGCTGGCGGATGCGACGCCGCGGATCAAGCGGCCGGTGCAGTTGTTCGCGTCGGCGATGCGGTCGATTCTGCCGGGGACGGGGAACATCACGGCGTTTGCGACGCTGAAGAACCAGTACCGGTCGGCGGGGCAACTGCACTTCAACTGGAGTCCGCCGGACGGGTATCCGGACACGAATGAGTACTGGACGGGGCTGCTGCTGCCGCGGTGGAATTTCGTGGCGTCGATGATGACCAACGGGGGCGGCTCCAACGGCGGGATCAACGGGATCACGGTGGACGCCGCGGCGGTGAATGCGTTCTTCCCGGCGCAGACGCTCCGCGACCAGGTGATCGCGAAGATCAACCAGTCGCTGTTCGGGGGGGCGTGGCCCGCGGCGGAGCAGAACGCGGTGCGCAGTTTCCTGCCGACGAGCACGCTGACGCTCACGCAGAAGCGCGACGCGCTGAGCCTGTCGCTGTCATCCCCGAGTTTCCAGTACATCTGAGCCGCGCGGCACGCCGAGGTCCGGCGTGAATCCCGGCACTGAGTCGATCGCCCGCCCGTCTCAAGCGATTTCCAAACCCCTTCGAAGGGTTCACACATGAACGAGCACACCTGCAACGCCTGCGACGAATACGTGCGCCTGTCGCGCCGCAAGTTCATGGCCGCGACGACGGCCGTGTTCGCGGTTCCGGCGTGCTTCCCGCGCGTGAGCTACGCGTCGAGCTACAGCTCGGCGCCGCAGGACGTGATCGTGCAGATCTACCTGCGCGGGGGGATGGACGGGATGAGCGTGGTGGCGCCGTGGAACGAGACGAACTACGCCAACGCCCGGCCGACGATCAAGCTCACGGCGCCCGGGTCGGGAGCGTCGGCGGTGATTGATCCCGGCGCGGGCAACACGGCGCCGAGCGCGACGGCGCCGGGCGGGCAGGTGGTCTTCGGGTTCCACCCGGCGATGGCGCCGCTCATGACGGCGTACAACGACGGGAAGCTCGCGATCGTGCAGGCGACGGGGCTGACCAACACCAACAAGTCGCACTTCGACGCGCAGCGGTTCATGGAGGTCGCCAAGATCAACGACCCGACGGTGGGCACGGGCTGGCTCGGGCGGCACCTGATGACGCAGAACATGCCGATCAACCCCAACGGCGTGCTGCGCGCGGTGGGCGTCGCCGACGGGCTGCAGCGCTCGCTCGTCGGGGCGGACAAGGCCGTGCCGATCCCGGCGTTCCAGAGCGGGACGGGCAACCCGCCGACGAACATGTCGAACTTTGACGGGTATGGCCTGGCGGGGACGACAGCGACCAAGCCCTCGCGGCTGGCGACGATCAACAGCATGTACGACGCGTTCGGGGGCGAATCGGGCATCGCGGCCGACAACACGATCGCGACGATTCAGTTGCTCAACGACATCGGCGCGGCGAACTACTTCCCGACGATCGGGGCGGGGAACGACCCGGCGGACTATCCGACGACCTCGCTGGGGAACGCGCTGCGGTCATCGGCGGCGCTCATCAACGCGCAGGTGGGCGTCGAGGCGATCGCAATCGATTACGGCGGGTGGGACACGCACAACAACCAGGGGCTCCAGGCGACGGGCAGCATCACCGACCCGCTGAGCACCATGTACCGGCAGATCGACACGCTCTGCAAGGCGATGTCGGCGTTCTATGCGGACATCATCGTGGGCAAGGGTCGCAACGTGATCGTGGTGGTGCTCACGGAGTTCGGGCGGCGACTCGGGCAGAACGGCACGGTGGGCACCGATCACGGGTACGGGTGCATGACGATGGTGCTGGGCAATGCCGTCGACGGGCGGCGGGTGATCACGAACTGGCCGGGGCTTTCGCCGAGCCAGCCGTCGACGAATGTCGACCTGGGCGTGACGATTGATTGCCGCGACATCCTCGCGGAGATCGTGTCGGAGCGACTGGGCAACGGCGGGAACCTGGGGGCGATCTTCCCCGGGTATACGCCGACGATCCGCGGGGTGATTGCCTGATGCGTGTCTGATCGCGCCGCGGCGGGCGCGCTGATGTGAGTTGGATTTGAGACCGTTCGCGAGATTCTCATCGAGGTTCACACCATGACCCGATCCTTCATCCGAATCGGCGCTCCGACCGCACTGCTTGTTGTGGCGGGCGCTGCCGCGGCACAGAGCGAGATTTACAGCAATGGCGGCGTGACGCCGTCGGACCCGGGCCTGAGCACGGGGGCGACGACCTCGGGCGGCGTGGCCGCGCCGATGGGGTTCACGTGGAGCGAGTTGCAGCGCTCGCCGCTGAGTGAATCGAACGCGGTGGCGGGGTTCAGCACGCACGCGTATGCGGGCGGGGTGGGCGGGGCGTACCGGTTTGCCGATGACTTCACGGTGCCCGCGGGGCGCGTGTGGCGGCTCGACGCGGCGGCGTTCTTCGGGTATCAGACGGGCGCGCCGCTGCCGCCGGGGGCGTCGCCCTTTGCGGGCGTGAGCGTGCGGATCTGGTCGGGCCCGCCGGGGGAGCCGGGGAGCGAGGTGATCTTCGGCGATGCGAGCACGAATCGGCTGACCGGTTCGAGTGCGACGACGATCTTCCGCGTGTTCAACGGCGTGCTGACGCCGCTGGGCCCGGCGCCGGACACGACGCGGCTGATTTGGAAGACCGATGCCGACCTGGGCGCGACGGTGCTGGGCGCGGGAACGTACTGGATCGACTGGCAATACACGACCGCAGCGGTGGATGGCGTGGCGTTTTCGCCGCCGGTGACGAAGATCGGGCAGCGCACCGAAGCCGGATGGAACGGCCAGCAGTTGAAGGACGGCGAGTGGGTGGCGGCGGTGGACGCGGGCAAGCCGGATTTCGCGCCCGACGTGGCGCAGGATTTCCCGTTCATTCTCAGCGGCATCGACACGTGCACGGCGGACTTCAACGTGGACGGGGCGATCGACCCGGACGACCTGGGCGATTTCATCAACTGCTACTTCGGGGAGACGGGCGTGCCGGGGACGTGCGCGGCGGCCGACTTCAACCAGGATGGCGCGGTTGATCCGGACGACCTGGGCGACTTCATCAACATTTACTTCGGCGGGTGCTGAGCGAAATCAGGCCGGCGCGGGCGAAGCGAGCACGGGGAGTTCGCTGCGGCGGTGGATGGTGACGCGGATGTGCTTGAATGCCGGGGTGCGGGAGCGCGCATCGGCGGCGGCGGGGACGAGGGCGTTGGCCTCGGGGTAGTACATCGCGGCGTTGCCGGCGCGGATGTCGAGGGCGCGGGCGAGCACGTCCATCGAGCCGGCGGTGCTCGTGACGCGGACGCGGTCATTCTCGCGCAGGCCGAGGCGTGCGAGGTCGGCGGGGTTCAGCATGACGACGTCGCGCCGGGTCTGGCCGCGGTAGATGTCTTCGTCTTCGTAGACCACGGTGTTGAACTGGCCTTCGGAGCGGAGGGTCATGAGGCGGAAGTCGTGGCCGTGCGCGGGCGCGTGGGCCGGGAGGGGCGCCGGGCGAAACTCGGCCTTGCCCGAGGGGGTCTTGAACTTCGGCTCGGCGAGGGCGCGCCCGGGGATGAGGAACTCGCGGCGGGACGAATCGATGGTGCCAAGTTGTTCGAGCTCGGGGATGACGGCGGCGATGTGCTGGCGGATGGCGGCGTGGTCGTCGCCCGGGAGAAGGCTGGGCGGGAGGCGTTCGGCGAGCGTGCCCTTGAGGAGCGCGGCGATGACTTCGACTTCGCTGCGCGGGCCGTCGAAGCGGCGCGGGCCGCCGTCGCTGTAGCGGACGTAGCTGAACATGGATTCCTGGGTGGTGGGCTGGGGCTCTTCGTCGCGTGCGAGGACGGGGAGGATGAGCGATCGAGCGCCGCGGCCGAGGGCGTGACCGGTGTTGAGCGTGGTGGAGAGGAAGACGGTGAGGTCGATGTTGCGGAGCGCGGCGCGGGCCATGTCGGCGTCGGGACAGGAGCCGAAGAGGTTGCCGCCGAGGTGGATGGCGACGCGGACGCGACCCTCGGCGGCGGCGCGGATGGAGGCGAGGGTGTCCATGCCGGGGGCCTTGGGGAGCGAGACGTTGAAGCGGCGTTCGAGCCCGCGGAGGAAGGCGTCGGTGGGGACAGGGACGACGCCGACGGTGCCCATGCCCTGGACGTTGCTGTGCCCGCGGAGGGGGAGGAGGCCTGCGCCGCGGCGCGCGATCATGCCGCGGAGGAGGGCGAGGTTGGAGATGGCGTGGACGTTGTCGACGCCGTGGACGTGATGGGTGATGCCCATGGTCCAGCAGAAGACGGCGTTTTTGGATCGGGCGTAAGCGTGCGCGGCGGCGCGGATGTCGCGTTCGGGCACGCCGGATTCGCGCTCGATGGTGGGCCAGTCGAGCGTGCGGAGCGAGTCGAGCCACTCGGCGGCGCCGATGGTGTGGCTGGCGATGAACGACTGGTCGGACGCGTCGAGTTCGAGGACGCCCTTGGCGATGCCGGAGAGGAGGGCGATGTCGCCGCCGATGTGGGGCTGGAGGTAGAGGTCGGCGATGGGGGTGCCGAAGAGGAGGCTGCGGGGGTCGCTGGGGACGCGGAAGTTGACGAGGCCGACTTCGCGGACGGGGTTGATGACGATGGCGCGGCCGGCGCGGCGCTTGAGGTCCATGAGCGTGCGCATGAGTCGCGGGTGGTTGGAGGCGGGGTTGGCGCCGATGACGAAGACGAGGTCGGAAGCGTCGAGGTCGTCGAGGGAGAGGGTGCCGGTGCCGGCGCCGATGGTGTTGCGCAGGCCGACGCCGGAGGCCTGGTGGCAGAAGAAGGAGCAGTTGTTGACGTTGTTGGTGCCGTAGAGGCGGGCGAAGAGCTGGAGGAGGAACCCGGCCTCGTTGCTGGAGCGGCCGCTGGCGTAGAAGAAGGAATGAGCGGGATCGGTTGCACGGAGCGTGGAGCAGACGAGCGCGAGGGCCTGGTCCCAGGAGATGGGGCGGTATCGATCGGGGGCCGCTCCGCCCGCGGCGTCCGCATCGACGAGAAGGGGCTGGGTGAGTCGTCCGGCGGCTTCGAGCTCGCGCGGGGAGAGTCGGGCGAGCTTGTCGAGGGGGAACTCATCGAAGAAGCCGTCGCGGATGCGGCCGCGCATGTCGGCGGCCATGGCCTGGACGGATTTCTTGCAGACTTCGGGGAAGTGGCCGCGTTCGTTGACCATGCCGCCGAGCTGACCACCCATGCCGAGCGCGCAGGTCTTGCAGGCGTTGCGGGAGCGGAGCGCGGACCACATGCGGCGGAGGCCGCCGGCGGCGCGGGCCTGGCGGATGGTGTACCAGATGGCTCGGAATCCACCGGCGGAGGCGGGGGGCATCGGCGGAGGATACCCGCGAAGGCGGGCGGCGGGTCGGAACGGCAGCGCGCGCGGCGTGGCTGCTACTACCATCGGGCATGGACTATCGGCCGGGTGAAGCGGCAGCGCGGGCGATGGATGCGGCGGACCCGTGCCGATCATTTCGAGCGCTGTTCTGCATTCCTCCCGCGCGGGCCGCGCTGGCGGGTGATTCCGGCGCGAAGCTGGACGCGGGGGTTGATGCTGACGGGCCGAGCGTGTACCTGACGGGGAATTCGCTGGGGTGCATGCCGCGGGCGGCGCGGGCGGCGCTGGAGCAGGAGCTTTCGGACTGGGAAAACCTGGGTGTGGAAGCGCACCTGCACGGGGTGCATCCGTGGCTGCCGTATCACGAGTTCTGCCGCGAGGCGGCGTCGCGCGTGGTGGGGGCGCACCCGCGGGAGGTGGTGATCATGAACTCGCTGACGGTGAACCTGCACCTGCTGATGGTGTCGTTCTACCGGCCGACGCGCGAGCGGTTCAAGATCGTGATCGAGGACTCGGCGTTTCCGTCGGACTCATACGCGGCGGGGAGCCAGGCGGCGTTTCACGCGCGGCACGCGGGATTTTCGGCGAGCGAGGCGATCGTGAGGCTCAAGCCGCGCGCGGGAGAGCAGGCGCTGCGCACGGAGGACATCTGCGCGGCGATTGCGCGCGAGGGGCGGTCGGTCGCGCTGGTGATGCTCGGCGCGGTGAACTATCTGACGGGGCAGCTCTTTGACATGGAGGCGATCACGCGGGCGGGTCGCGAGGCGGGGGCGATGGTGGGGTGGGACCTGGCGCACGCGGCGGGGAACGTGCCGCTGAAGCTGCATGAGATCGGGGCGGATTTCGCGGCGTGGTGCTCGTACAAGTATCTCAACAGCGGGCCGGGGGGGCTGGCGGGGGCGTTCGTGCACGAGCGGCACCACGGGGATCGCGCGCTCCCGCAGTTTGCCGGGTGGTGGGGGAATGACCCGGCGACGCGGTTTCGGATGGGGCCGGAGTTTGTGCCGGTGGAGAGCGCGGACCGGTGGCAGCTTTCGAACCCGCCGATCTTCTCGATGGCGCCGGTACGGGTGTCGCTGGAGATATTCGATCGGGTGGGGATGACGGCGCTGCGGGAGAAGTCGGAGGCGCTGACGGGGTACATGGAGTGGCTGATCGACGGGATCAACGCGCGGGCGGGGGCGAAAGCGGGCGAGCGTGCGCCGATCGAGATCGTGACGCCGCGGGATCCGGCGCAGCGCGGGTGCGCGTTGTCGCTGGTGCTGCATCGCGGGCCGCGGGAGTCGTTTGCGGCGCTGAAGCATGGGGGCGTGATCTGCGATTTCCGGGAGCCGAACGTGATCCGCGCGGCGCCGGTGCCGCTGTATACGTCGTTCCATGATGTGTGGCGGTTTGGAGAGGTTCTGGGGGGCGTGGTGGGGCGCACGTGAGCGGTCAGCCAACCATCCTGATCGTCGGCGCCGGGCTGGCGGGTTCGCTGCTGGCGGTTATGCTGGCGCGGGAGGGGTTTCGCGTGCGGGTGTTTGAGCGCCGGCCCGACCCGCGCCGCAAGGGGTACGTCGGCGGGCGATCGATCAACCTGGCGCTCTCGGCGCGGGGGATCGACGCGCTGGCGGCGGCCGGGCTGAGCGAGCGGGTGATGGCGCGCGACGCGATCCCCATGCGCGGGCGCATGATGCACTCGCCCGAAGGCCGGCTGACGTTTCAGCCCTACTCGGCCAACCCGGCCGACGCGATCAACTCGGTCTCGCGCGGCGGGCTGAACCTCACGCTGCTCGAAGCGGCGGCGGAGCATGAGCACGTCGAGCTCGCGTTCGATCAGTGCTGCGTGGATGTGGACCTGGCGTCGTCGCGGCCGGCGGCGGTGTTTTCGCCCGTGCAGGGGGGCGGGCTGCCCGCGACGGGAGCGGCGACGACGCGCGTCGAGGCGGATCTGATCCTGGCGGCGGACGGCGCGTTTTCGCCGGTGCGTGCGGCGATGCAGCGGACGGACCGGTTCGACTACAGCCAGAGCTATCTTGGACATGGGTACAAGGAGCTGCACATTCCCGCGAGGGCGGGGGGAAGCGGGGCGGAGCATGCGCTTGATCCGGGCGCGCTGCACATCTGGCCGCGGTCGAGCGCGATGATGATCGCGCTCCCGAACCGGGATGGGAGTTTTACCTGCACGCTCTTCTGGCCCATGCGGGGGGAGCACGGGCTGGAGACGCCGCGGACGGATGAGGAGGTGCGCGGGTTCTTCGAGCGGCATTACGCCGACGCGGCGGCGCTCATGCCGACGCTGGTGGAGGACTTCCGGAGGAACCCGTCGAGTTCGCTGGTGACGGTGCGGTGCTTGCCGTGGCGGGTCGGCGGGCGGGTGTGCCTGCTGGGGGACGCGGCACACGCGATCGTGCCGTTCTACGGGCAGGGGATGAATTGCGCGTTTGAGGATTGCAAGGCGCTGGTGGAGTGTCTGCGGCGGCACGGAGCGTCCGGGCGCGGCGCGGCGGGCAAGGGCGGAGCGACGCTGGGTGATGCGGCGGGTGCGCTGGAGGAGTTTGAGCGCCTGCGCAAGCCGAACGCGGATGCGATCGCGGAGATGGCGATCGAGAACTTCGAGGAGATGCGCGACAAGGTGGGCTCGGCGGCGTTCCTTTATCGCAAGCGCGTGGAACAGGCGCTGCACCGGATCGATCCGCAGGGGTGCGAGCCGCAGTATCACCTGGTGAGCTTTTCGACGGTGCCGTATGCGGAGGCGCGGCGGCGCGGGCGAGCGCTCGAGGGGCTGTATGACCTGGTGGTGGCGGAGCTTCCGGTGGGGAGCGCGGCGTCGCTGGGGGACGAGGCGTGGGCGGAGCGCGTGCGGGCGGTGCACGCGGCGTGGCGGCGCGGGGAGGGCGCGGCTGCGGAGACGGCGGGGCGCGCGGTCGGCGGACCGATCATCGACATTTCGCCGGCGCTGTCGCCGGAGATCGCGGTGTGGCCCGGGGATACGCCGCTGTCGCGCGAGGTGCTGTGCGATCTCTCGGCAGGCGCGAACATCACGCTGTCGACGATGCGATCGACGGTGCACCTGGGGGCGCACGCGGACGGGCCGAATCACTATGCGGCGGGCGGGCGGTCCGTCGGGGAGCAGCGGCTGGAGCATTATCTCGGCGCGTGCCACGTGGTGGAGGCGCGGGTGCGGCGCGGCGAGCGGATCGAGGCGCGCGACCTGGGCGTGGCGCCGGAGCAGATTCGGCATCCGCGCGTGCTCCTGAAGACGGGGACGTTTCCCGATCCGCGCGCGTGGAACGAGGATTTTGCGGGGCTCTCGGTCGGGCTGATCGACGCTCTGGCGGCGCGAGGCGTGATCACGATCGGGATCGACACGCCGAGCGTGGACGTGTTTTCGTCGAAGGACCTTCCGGCGCATCACGCGATCGCGCGGCATGACCTGGCGATCCTGGAAGGGCTTGTGCTGCGCGACGTGACGCCCGGGGAGTACGAGTTGTCGGCGCTCCCGCTGCGGCTCATGGGGTTTGACGCGAGCCCGGTGCGGGCGGTGCTGCGCCGGCTCGGATAGCGGCGCGGCTTACGAGAGACGGAGCATCTCGCGCACCTTGGCGATGAGGTCGGGCTTGTGCACGGGCTTGGTGAGGAATCCCTCGGCGCCGCAATCGCGGGCGCGCTCCATGTCGGCGACTTCGTTGAGCGCGGTGACCATCACGACGGGGATGGAGCGGGTGGCCGGCTCGGCCTTGAGCTTCTGGCAGAGCTGGTATCCGCTCATGCGGGGCATCATGATGTCGAGGAGGATGAGGTCGGGCGGGTCGCGCTTGACCGACGCGAGGGCCTCCATGCCGTCCTGGGCGACGCTGATGGAGGCGTCGAGTTCTTCGAGGAAGGCTTCGAGCAGTTCGAGGTTCTGTTCGTTGTCGTCGACGAGGAGGATGTGGGGAGCGCGCGGCATGTGGGCGCCGTTGTCGACGTGCGGGCCCGCGCTTGGAGGGGGAGGAGGCGGGGGCGGGGGTGGTGGCGGGGGAGGTGGGGGCACGGGCGAATGATACGGGAGTCTGCGGAGCCTCGCGCGTCTCGTGAAGGCCCGCCGCGCCCGTTGCCGATACTGACTCACGCATGCACCTTCGATTCACGAGACACTTCATGACCAAGATTCGAGCCCTTTGGATCGGGTTGGCCCTGGCGATGATGGGAGGGCATTGGGCGACCCCATGCGCGGGTGAAACGAACCGTGCGAGGGCTTCGGCGCATGCCGCCCGGTCGGAGGGGCTCGACCGGCGGCTGGAGCTGCTGATTGAGAAGGCAAGCCTGGGTCCGGTGCAGATGGGTGTGTGCCTGGTGGATTGCCGAACGGGCGAGGTGCTTGCCGGGTCCAACCAGAAAGTGCCGCTCATCCCGGCGTCGAACATGAAGCTCCTGACCAGCGGGGTCGCGACGCTCGTGCTCGGGCCGGAGTTTCAGTTCCGCACGCGGCTGGTGCGAGATGGGGACAAGCTCGTGCTCATCGGCGGGGGTGACCCGGCGTTCGGCGATCCTGAACTGCTGCGGGACATGAAGCTGAGCGCGGGCGGGCTGCTGGATCGGCTGCTTGAGCCGGCCAAGGCCGCCAAGCTCACCGGCATCCGGCAGGTGGTCGTGGATGATCGGATCTTCGACCGCGAGCTGGTGCATCCGAGCTGGCCGGTGGACCAGTTGAACCGCTGGTACTGCGCCGAGGTGACGGGGCTGATCTTTCACACCAACGTGCTGAGCGTGTTTCCGACGCCCGGGCCGCGGCCCGGGCCGGCGCCGATGCCGGCGCTGGAGCCCTCGGCGCCGTGGATCGAAGTGGTGAACCTGGTGCAGACGGTGGCGACGGGCTCGACGAAGATCGGGGCGTTCCGCGATGCGCCGCTGCGGTTCAAGGTGACGGGGTCGATCCGGGCGGCTCCGGACGCGCCGATCGACGTGACGGTGACCGATGCGCCGATGATGGTGGCGCGGATGCTTGCCGACCGCGTGGCGGAGGCGGGGCTTGGGGGAGCGGGGGCCGAGGCGCCGGTGTGGCGGCGTGCCGAGCCGGGCGAGCGACTGTCGGACCGCGAGGTGCTGGCGGTAGTGCGGACGCCACTGGCGACGGTGCTGAGGCGGTGCAACATCGACAGCCACAACCTGTACGCGGAGGCGCTGATCAAGCTGCTGGGGCACGAAGTGACGGGCCAGGCGGGATCGTGGGGGACGGGCGCGACGGTGCTGCGGATGCAGATCGGTCAGCGCGTGAAGCTCGACAACGGGGAGCTCGTGGTGGCCGACGGATCGGGGATGTCGCGCGACAACCGGGTGTCGGCCCAGGCGCTGGCGCGCTGGCTGGGGGCGATGTCACGGGCGCCGGCGGCGACGGCGGAGGCGTTCATCGCGTCACTCCCGGTGCCGGGGGAGGGGACGCTGGCGCGCCGGTTCCGCGGGCGCGACGGGATCACCGGAGAGGTTCGCGCCAAGAGCGGGTTCATCAACGGCGTGCAGTGCTTGTCAGGCTATGTGACCCACGGCGACCGTCGCGTCGCCTTCAGCGTGCTCGTGAACAACATCACGTCACAGACACCCGGCGGACGCGTCAAGGCGTTCCACGAGGACGTCGTCGAGCTTGTGGATCAGTGGCTTGCGGGCGAAGCGGGCGGAGACCAGATGGGCGGGTGAGGTCGCACGAGTGCGGCGAGCGCCCGGCGGAAGTTCAGCGGATCGCCGGGGGCAGACCCATGGCGCGCCGCCAGGTGCTGAGCTGGCCGATGTGCACGCCGACGTGGCCGGTGAGCATGAAGTTGACGGCCGAGCCGACGGTGGGGAAGCGGGCGCGGGCCTTCTCGACGGGGTTGTTCTTGAGGAACTCGGCGTCGCTGGTCCTGGCGACGGTGTCGAGGGTGGCGCGCATGCCGCGGAAGAACGCCGAGGTGATGAGCCCGAGCTCGGGGTAGATCGAGCCGTGCGGATCGTCGCGGCACTCTTTGCCGGCGGCGAAGAGGTCTTCGAACCCGTTGGGGGCTGCGACCGGCGCGGGGTCGAGGCCGAGCATGGTGTACATGCGCGCGGGGTAGAGGGCGAGGTGTCCGAAGACGAACGAGGGGTGGTTGCAGTCGATCAGCTCGCCACCGATGCCCCAGGTGGGCTTGCGGGCGCAGTTGTGGGGGCCGACGCCGTCGAGGACGCGTTCGGCGTAGGCGATGAAGGGCGTGCCGGCGTCGACGAAGATCTGGCTGAACTGTCCCATGCGGACGTCTCCGTGAGGCGCGTGCGGGGAGGGTACACCGGCGGTGATGGCGGCCGCGGGCGTCAGGGTGCACGGCGCGGGTCGGAGTCTTTGAGCAGTTCGGGGCGGCGGGCGCGGGTGCGGGCGAGGCGCTGCTCGAGCCGCCAGCGCGCGATGGCTTCGTGATCGCCGGAAAGGAGGACGTCGGGGACGGAGCGACCGAGCCACTCGCGCGGCTTGGTGTAGTGGGGGCAATCGAGCAGGCGCGAACCTTCGGGGACGTCGATGCGCTCGCTGCGGGGAGTCTGGCGATGGCCGCGGAAGCCCGGGGTCAGGCTGAACGAATCGGCGTCGGCGGAGCCTTCATCGCCCAGCGCGCCGGGCAGAAGGCGAACGATCGCATCGATGAGGACCATCGCGGCGAGCTCGCCGCCCGAGATGACGTAATCGCCCAGGCTGACCTCGATGGGTGCGAGGGCGTCGATGACGCGCTCGTCGATGCCCTCGTAGCGTCCGGCGATCAGGAGGAGTCGCGGCCGGTGTGCGAAGTCCTCGACCATCGACTGATGCAGGGGGACGCCCTGCGGGGTGAGGAGCACGCGTGTTGCCGGCCGGGGGTCGAGAGCTTCGACGGCGCGAACGGCGTCAAAGAGCGGCTGGCAGGCGAGGACCATGCCGGGGCCGCCGCCGAAGGGGCGGTCATCGACCTTGGCGTGCTTGTCGAGCGTGTAATCGCGGATGTCGGCGGCGTGCCACTCGACGAGGCCTGCGGCGCGGGCGCGGGCGGGAATGGAGAAGTTGAGTGCCGCGCCGGCGCCCTGGGAGGGCGGAGCGAACATTCCGGGAAAGGTCGTGAGGATGTCGATGCGAAGGGGCACGCGCGATCCCCCGCTGGTTTCCGGAGAGCGAGGCTCAGGCGGGCTTGGCGGCGTCGTCCTTCTTCTCGCCCGACGCCGCGGCGGCGACCTTCGCGGCGGCGGCCTTCTTGGCCTCGATGCGCGCGGCGATCTCGGCCTTGCGCTCGGCCCCGTCGATCACGTTCTGCCGGATGAGCAGATCGGTGACCGTCTCGGAAGGCTGAGCGCCCTTGCTGATCCAGTGCTTGATACGGTCGATCTTGAGCTCGTGCTGCTTCTCGGAGCCCTTGGCCATCGGGTCGTACCACCCGAGGGCCTCGATCACCCGGCCGTCACGCTTGACGCGCGAATCCACAGCGCTGATCCGGTAGAACGGACGGTGCGGACGACCCAGGCGACTCATGCGAATTCGAACCACGCGGCAGCTCCAATGAGAACCCCGGCCAATCCGGGCCGGGCCAAGAGTATAGGCCCCCTTGCCCCGAGCGACGACGCGCGGGAGCTGGGCGTTTCTTCCGGCTCAGCCCGCCGCTTCGCGCGCCGCTTCCACGCACCATGCCGCGACCTCTTCGATCTTGACCAGCGTGCCCTGGTCGGCGGCCTTTCGGTGCTTGAACTCGACGGCGTTCTGGGCGAGGGCCTTGTCGCCGATGGTGATGCGCAGGGGGATGCCGATGAGGTCGGCGTCCTTGAACTTGACGCCCGGGCGTTCGTCGCGGTCGTCGATGAGCACGTCGACGCCGCGGGCGCTGAGGTCGGATGCGAGGCGCTGGGACACGTCGCGCTGCCCGGGGTCGAGGGGCTTCATGACGGTGATGATGACGTGGAAGGGGGCGATCGGGAGAGGCCAGATGATGCCGTTGGCGTCGTGGTTCTGCTCGACGCTGGCGGCCATGGTGCGGCTGACGCCGATGCCGTAGCAACCCATGATGACGGATTGGCGCTCCTGCTTTTCGCTGAGGATCTGGAGGCCCATGGCGTCGGAGTACTTGGTGCCGAGCTTGAAGATGTGGCCGACTTCGATGCCGCGGCCGGTTTCGAGCCGGGCGCCGGGGGAGCGCGGCGAAGGGTCGCCGGCGAGGGCGTTGCGGATATCGCCGACCTTGACGCGGGCGGGGTCATCGAGAGCCGCGCCGACTTCGCGACGCCAGTTGAAGTGCTTGACGTGGTGGTCGGGCTTGTCGGAGCCGCTGGCCCAGAACCCGCCGTGGGAGGCGTCGGCATCGATGAGGAGGAGCGTGTTGGGGATGGAGTTGACGACGCGGGGCGAGACGTAGCCGATGGCGAAGCGCGCGGCGCGGGCGAGTTGATCCGGCGCGAGTTGAACCGCGTAGCCCGACAGCGTTTTGACCTTGCCTTCGTTGACGTCGTGGTCGCCGCGGACGACGGCGACGACCCAGGCGTGCCTGGGCTCCGCGGTGCCGCCGTGCGGCAAGACCTGGAAGACGATGGACTTGAGCATGCGGTCGGGCTTGACCTTCATGAACTTGCCGACTTCGTCGATGCCGGGGAGGTTGGGGGTGTGGACTTCGGTGAGCTCGCCGGTGGGCGGTTCGTTGAGGGTGCCGCGTGGGCGCTCGCCGATCTCGCATTTTTCGACGTTGGCGGCATAGCCCGAGGCGGGACACTTGAGGATGGTGTCCTCGCCGCTGGGAGCGTTGACCATGAACTCGTGGGAGGCGGAGCCGCCGATGGGGCCGGACTCGGCTTCGACGACGGTGAAGTCGAGCCCGCATCGCTTGAAGGTGTTTGAATAGGCGGCGTACATGTGGTCGTAGGTTTCACTGAGTCCGCCGGGGCCTTCGAGGTGCATGTGGAAGGAGTAGGCGTCCTTCATGAGGAACTCGCGGCAGCGAAGGAGCCCCGAGCGCGGCCGGGCCTCATCGCGGAACTTGGTCGTGATCTGATAGAGCGTGAGGGGGAGCTGCTTGTAGCTGTTGATCGAGCCCTTCACGAGCTCGGTGATGGTTTCCTCATGCGTGGGGCCGAGGGCGGCTTCGGCGCCCTTGTTGTCGGTGAGACGGAAGAGGAGCGGGCCGTAGTTGAGATGGCGCTTGGTGCCGTCGTAGAGGTGCATGGGCACGAGGGTGGGCAGGGCGACTTCCGCGGAGCCGATGCGGTCGAGCTCCTGGCGGATGATGGTGCTGATCTTGTGGATGACGCGCCAGGCGAGGGGGAGGTAGTCGTAGATGCCGGCGCCGACCTGGCGGATGTACCCCGCGCGGAGGAGGAGCCCGTGCGAGGGGGACTCGACGCCCTTGGGGTCCTCGCGGAGGGTGGGGATGATGGTCTGCGACCAGCGGGTGATGCTGCCGGCGTGGTGGCTGAGCGAGGTGGCGGACGAGCGAGAAGCGGAGTCAGTGGACATGGGGCGGATGGTAGGGGAGAGGCGGCGGCGCGCGGGGCGAACGTGCGCGTCTGCCCCTAAAATGCGGTTCATGGGACTCGGAACCGCGAGCATCGGGGCGGGGCTGCGCGTGCTGCTGGATCGGCGGGTGCGCTGGCTTTCGGACGCGGGCGCGCGGCAGCGCGACATGGCGCGGGTGCAGGTGCGGCAGCTTCGCGGGCTGCTTCGCCGAGCCGCGGGGACCGAGTTCGGGCGTGAGCATGGGTTCGCGGGGCTGGCCGATCTGCCGGACGCGGAGATGGTGAGGGCGTATCGGGGTGCGGTGCCGGCGCGGGATTACGAGGGCTTTCGCGAGCGCGTGCGGCGGATGCGCGAAGGGGGCGAACGCGACGTGCTGTGGCCCGGGCTCGTGCGGCACTATGCGCAGACGAGCGGGACCACGGCGGGGGACAAGTACATCCCCGTCTCACGCGAGATGCTCGCGAGCAACCGGCGCGCGGCGCTGGACATCTTTGCGAGCCTGGCGCGGTTCGGGGTTTCGCTGCCGCGGGTGCTGAGCGGGAAGATTCTCTTCCTGGGCGGTTCAACGGACCTGACGGTGAACGAGCACGGGATTGCGACGGGCGATCTGTCGGGGCTGGTGACGCCGATGATCCGCTGGCCGATTTCGAGGATCTATCTGCCGGGGAAGGACGTGGCGCTCATCAGCGACTGGCCCGCGAAGATCGAGGCGATGGCGCGGGCGTGCGTGGAAGCGGACGTGCGGATGGTGAGCGGGATGCCGTCGTGGATGCTCGTGCTGTTTGAGCGGGTGATGGAACTGGCGCGCGAGCGGGGGAAGCGGGTGAAGACGATCCGCGACGTGTGGCCGAGCTTTGAGGTGCTCGTGCACGGCGGGGTGAAGTATGCGCCGTTTGAGCCGCGCGTCCGGCAGGCGTTTTCGGGGAGCGCCGGCGGCGCCGATGTGCCCGCGCGGCTGGAGCTCTATCCCGCGAGCGAGGGGTTCATCGCGATGCAGGACACGCGCGGCGACCCGGGCCTTCGGCTGCTTGGCGATCTGGGCAACTTCTACGAGTTCATTCCGCTCGAGCGCGTACATGACGCCGATCCGCCCTCGTTCACCGCCGACGCGGTGGAGAAGGGACAGCGATATGTCGTGTGCATGAGCACCTGCGCGGGGCTGTGGCGCTACATCATCGGCGACGTGGTGGAGTTTGACACGATCCCGGCGGGGCTCGACGGGCGCGGGGGCGACGGGCCGGCGCGGCTGCGCATCGTCGGGCGGCACCGGCATTTCATCAATGCGTTCGGGGAGAACCTGATCGTCGAGCACATTGAGAACGCGGTCTCGGCCGCGGCGCGCGCGAGCGGCGTGGTGGTGGGCGAGTTCACCGCGGCGCCGGTGTATCCGAGCGAGTCGCCGCCGGCGCGCGCCGGGCTGGAGCTGGCGATCGAGATCGAGTCGAAGTCGGTCGAGGTGGAAGCGATCGCGCGGTTCGCCGACGAGTTTGACCGGGCGCTCAAGGCGCAGAACGTGGACTACACGACCAAGCGTGCGGCGTCGCTGGGGATGGCCCCGCCGACGATCACGCCGCTGGCGCCAGGGGCGTTTCATCGATGGATGCGCGCCCGGGGGAAGCTCGGGGGGCAGCACAAGTGCCCGCGGTGCGCGAATCATCGGGAGATCATCGACGCGGTGCGCGCCGTACCCGGCGGGTGAGCGCCCGCGCGGCCGGCGCGGTACACTCTGGCGATTCGATCACTTCCGGGAGCGCTTCATGCCGCAACCTTCATCTGCCGGCGTTCGCCTGTACGACGGCGATTCGGATGCCCTGGTATCTGCCGATCTCGCCCCCGAGCGCGTGTCGCTCTTGCCCGGGCAGGGGGGCGTGCCGGAGCACGGGGCGCTCGCGTCGGCGGACCACCTGCGCATCATGTGGGGTCAGGACATGCTGCGTGACGTGCTGGACGGGCGATATCGGGCGATCGTGGTGGGCGTGAACGACCAGGACAACAGCCACGGGATCATCGCGCGGATCGTGGAGTTGATCCAGACGAGCCAGTGGACGCCGCGAGCGGTGACGTCGTTTGCGCGGATGTTCCAGGAATCGGTGGCGGTGCACGCGGCCCGGGACCGCGAGCCGTACGTGCTCAAGTTCGATCTCGACCGATTGCTGGTGCTTGGGCTGCTCCGCCCCAAGGGGCGCGACCACTTCACGCTGGAGGATCTCGAGCGCGGATTTGCGACCGTGACGAAAATGCTGAGCGACCGCCGCGACCGGCTGCCGGTGGCCTGCGTGTCGTTCCTGAACGCCCGGGCGAATCGCCTGGTCGGACCGGACGGGCGCGAGCCGAGCTTCGAGAGCGTGCTGCGGGTGATGTATGCCGCCGGGTTCAGGGGTGATGTGTACACCGCGCCGGCGATGTGGAAACTCGGGCACGTGGGGGTTTTCCCGACGTTTCCCTTCCCCGCGGGGGTTTCGCGGATGCGCGAGGGCAGCTCGTAAGAGCGGCGCTCCACGCGGCTCGGCGCTGCCGGTTTTGCCCAGACGGTGCATCTCTTGAAGGGCCGGCCCCGATATCCTGTTTGGAGGCAGGGCCGGGCGGCTGAGGCTCATCTCCGGGGGATTGCCGGGCCGATCGGGAAAGGTCTGGGAACGATTCCCCGGCCGAGGTCGTAGGAGTCTGAGGCCCCGCGGCACCGACCCTGGGGCGGGATCATCACACACGGGTGCTCGCACGCACCGCTGCAACGGGAAGCTCATGGAAAAACACACGCTCGGTCGGCTCGTGACGCTGGCGGCCTCGCTCGTGCTTGTGCTGGGAGGGGTGACGCCCGCCGCCCGCGCCGGCGCGCCGGGCGCCTCGCCACCCCCCGAGACGATCGCCCAGCTTTCCGATGCGGTGTGGGAGCGCGCCCGGACCGGCGCGGGTGAGACCGACTTTGCCGAGGTCGTGCGCACCGCGCGGCTTCTGGGCGACGCCACCCCGCTCAACGCACTCCGCGATGAGCTCGCCGCGCTCGAAGCCAGTTTCGCCAAGCGCGAGGAGATGCGGCGCGAGCGGACCGCGGCGGTGGAGAAGGAACTGACCGAGGCGCTGAACGGGGACGGCACGCCGCTGACGCTGAGCAAGGGCATCAAGGCCGCGGTGGAGCTGTTCCTGCTCACGCCCAAGCCGGATCGCCCGGCGTTCCTGCAGCAGGATCGGATGAAGAGCCTGATTCGGCGCGCCGACGCCGCCGCGCACCAGTCTGAACGGACCGGTGAATGGGTCATGGCCAATGAGTTGTTCGTGCGGCTGAACCTGCTCCTGGAGGAGGATGGGACGTACAAGCCCGACGCCCGGCGGATTCTCGACCGGCTTCAGCAGATCCGGCTGTATGTCCCGCAGCGTCTGTGGGAGATGCGGAACGTACGGCGGATCCAGGACAATCTGAAGCCGCTGCCGCCGTACAACCCGGCGGGCGATGATTGGCGTTCGAAGCTCGAGGGCGTGGACCAGGACATGGTGAAGGCGGCGCTGCGTCGTGCGGCGGAGGGGCACATCGAGCGGCTCACGATGCGCCAGCTCCTGATCGGGGGCCTGGAGAGCGTCAGGAACCTGGCGACGACGACGGACCTGAAGGCGGCGTTTCCCGGGCTGGCGGATGAAGAGGCGACGCGCCGGTTCGTGTCGTGGATCGAGGGCAAGGTCGCGCAGTTCCGCGGGGCGCGATCTGACCCGGATTCGCTCGCGTTCGATGGGTTCGTGAGCGAGCTGCTGGGCGCGAGCCGCCAGACGGTGCGCATTCCTGAAGAGGCGATTCTGCACGAGCTGGGCAATGGGGCGTTTGATCGCCTCGATGAGTTCTCGGGCATCATCTGGCCTGACGAACTGCCGCGGTTCCGCCGGATCATGGAAGGCGAGTTCATCGGCGTGGGCATCCAGATTCAGCTTGATGAAGAGACGCAGATGATCAAGGTCGTGACGCCCATCGAGGGAACGCCGGCGTTCCACGGCGGGGTCAAGACGGGCGACCTGCTCAAGAAGATCGACGAAACCTCGGCGGTGGGGATGACGCTCGACCAGGCCGTGGACCTGATCACGGGCCGGCGGAGCTCGCGCGTGGTCCTGACGATGGAGCGCGGCGGCGACGACGTCGAGATTCCGCTCGTGCGCGAGCGGATTCCGCTGCACACGGTCAAGGGCTGGCGCCGCACGGGCCCGAAGGAGGGCGATTGGGACTGGTTCATCGATCCCAAGAACCGCATCGGCTATGTGCGGGTCACCAACTTCCAGGATGACACGACGCACATGCTTCGGCGCGCGCTCGACAGCATGAAGCGCGACGGCGTCGCCGGGCTCATTCTCGACCTGCGCTTCAATCCGGGCGGGCTGCTCACGCAGGCCGTGAGCGTGAGCAACTGCTTCATCGACTCGGGCACGGTGGTGTACACGGAGGCGGCGGGCGGCATCCGAACGGATACGCAGAAGGCCCTGCCCAGCCGCCAGAGCCTGCGCGATGTGCCGCTGGTGGTGCTTGTGAATGAAGGCTCAGCCTCGGCGAGCGAGATTGTGTCGGGCGCGATCCGGCATTACGCCGACACCGGCCGGCTCAAGGCGATGGTCATCGGGCAGCGCACGTACGGGAAGGGCTCGGTGCAGAACGTGCTGAACCTCGCGGGCGACGCGATGCTCAAGCTCACGATGCAGTACTACTTCCTGCCCAACGGCGTCTGCATCCACCGGCGCGAGCACGCCAAGACGTGGGGCGTCGACCCCAATCTCGAGGTCGAGATGCTCCCGCAGCAGACGAGCGACGCGCTCACCCTGCGCCAGGAAGCGGACACGCCGACGGCCTGGATGCCGGGCGCCGCGGGCGCCGGGAAGCCCGCGCCCGATCCGCGCAAGCTGCTGGACGACGGGCTGGACCTGCAACTGCACACGGCGCTATTCGTGCTGCAATCGCAGGCGGCGGGACGGCAGATGGCGGCGGGCCCGGCGCGCGACGCCACGCGCGAATCCAAGTGACCCACGCGCCGCACCGCCGGCTCAATCGCGGATCGACACGGTCCGGTTAACGAACGAGAGGCCCATCGCCTGCTTGGCGCGGGCGAGGGTTTCCTCGGCGACCAGGTTGGCCTTGGCCGCGCCGCGACGGATGACATCGAGCACGATCGCCTCGCCTCGTTCGCCTTCGAGCCCGGCCCGGCGCGCCCGCATCGGCGCGAGCAGGGCGTTGATCGCCGCTCCGATCTCCGCCTTGACCGGGCCGTGCATCACGTCGCGCCGCGCGGCGTAGTCGCCGCGGATCTCCCGGGCGCGGGCCTCGGGGAGGAACGCATCGGCGTACTGCAGAATCGGGTTGGTCTGCGGCACCAGGCCGGACTCGGGGTCGGGGAGCATCGGCACCTTGTTGATCTTCTTCTGCACGGTCTTCTCGTCGTCGTAGAGGAAGATCGCGTTGTCGAGCGCCTTGGACATCTTCTGCACGCCGTCGAGTCCGATGAGGCGCGCGATGCGGCCGATCTTGGCGCGGGGAACGGGGAAGAGCCCGCCCGCCTTCACGTGCTCTTCAGGCACGACGCGGTTGCCCACGCCGCAGTAGACCTGATTGAACTTGCTCGCGACGTCGCGGCACATCTCGATGTGCGCCTCCTGGTCGGCGCCGACGGGCACGAGCTCGGGGCGAAAGGTGAGGATGTCGGCACACTGGCCCACGGCGTACATCGGAAAGCCGAAGGAGTAGGTGTCGCCCAGGCCCTTGGAATCGATCTCGGTCTTGAGCGTCGGGTTGCGCATGACCTTGTTGAAGGGCAGCAGCATCGCGAAGAGAAAGGTGAGCTCGGCGATCGCGGGAATCTCGGATTGAAGCACGAACGTCGCACGATCGGGATCGAGCCCGATCGAGAGCCAGTCTTTCACGATGCCGATCGTGTTGGCGCGAATCTCGGCGGGCTTGTCGGCGAGGGTTGTGAAGGCGTGGACGTTGGCGATCAGGAAGTAGCAGTCGTACTCGTCCTGGAGGCGAAGGCGATTTTCAAGCGAGCCGACGTAGTGGCCCAGGTGCAGGCCGGTGGCCGTGGGCGTGTCGCCGGTGAGGATGCGGGGCTTGTCGGCGGAAGCGGTCATGGGCTGAGGGTAGCGCGAAGGCAATTTGCAGGGGCGCACGCGTGGTTGAACGGGGCGGAACGAGCCGGGCGATGAAGATGATGAGGTGTTGGAGGAAGCGGGCCGGGAGTGGCTTCCTTCGGGCGTCGCCGCTATCCTTTCGCCCCTTGTTTCGAACCGTTCCCGAACCACTTGCCCTTTGCGCACACCATGTCCACCACCGGCACCATCACGCAGGTCATCGGCTCGACGTTTGACGCCCAGTTCGCGGAGGACAACCTCCCCGAGATCTACAACGCGGTCAAGATCGAAGCCGACACGCCCGTCGGTCATCTCAAGCTCACGGGCGAAGTGCAGCAGCACCTCGGCGGCGGGCGCGTCCGGGCCGTGGCGCTCGGAACGACCGACGGCCTCCGCCGCGGCATGGCGTGCGTCGACACGGGGGCGCCGGTGAGCGTGCCCGTGGGGGAGAAGGTGCTGGGACGCGTCTTCAACCTGCTCGGCGAGCCGATCGACAAGGGTGCGCCGGTGAGCGCGGGCAAGACCAGCCCCATCCACAAGCAGCCGCCCGAGTTCAGCCAGCTCAACCCCAAGACCGAGATTCTCCCCACGGGCATCAAGGTCATCGACCTTCTCTGCCCGTTCGTCCGCGGCGGCAAGATCGGCCTCTTCGGCGGGGCCGGCGTCGGGAAGACCGTGGTCATCCAGGAGATGATCGCCCGCGTGGCCCGCAACTTCGGCGGGTACTCGGTGTTCGCCGGCGTGGGCGAGCGGACGCGCGAGGGGAACGACCTCTGGCGTGAAATGAAGGAAGCCGAGTATGTCGATTCCACGGGCAAGAAGTGCCACGTGCTCGACAAGGTGGCGATGGTGTTCGGGCAGATGAACGAGCCGCCGGGTGCGCGTCTGCGCGTGGCGCTCTCGGGGCTGACGATGGCCGAGGACTTCCGCGATGAGTCGGGGAAAGAGACCCTGATGTTCGTGGACAACATCTTCCGCTTCACGCAGGCCGGTTCGGAAGTGTCGGCGCTCCTGGGCCGCATGCCCAGCGCCGTCGGCTATCAGCCCACCCTCAGCACCGAGATGGGCGAGCTCCAGGAACGGATCACCTCGACCGCCAAGGGCGCCATCACGAGCGTGCAGGCGATTTACGTGCCCGCCGACGACCTGACCGACCCGGCGCCCGCGACGGCGTTCAGCCACCTTGATGCGTTCGTCGTGCTGGCGCGCGGCATCGCGGAGAAGGGCATCTACCCCGCCGTCGACCCGCTTGCATCGACCAGCCGAATCTTGAGCGAGGACATCCTCGGGAAGCGGCATTACGCGGTGAGCCGACGCGTGCAGTCGATCCTTCAGCGGTACAAGGACCTGCAGGACATCATCGCGATCCTGGGCGTTGACGAACTCTCTGAAGAGGACAAGAAGACGGTGGCCCGCGCCCGCAAGATCGAGCGCTTCCTCAGCCAGCCGTTCTATGTCGCCGAGGTGTTCACCGGCTTCCCGGGCGTCACGACGAGCCTCGACGAGTCACTCGACAGCTTCGAGCGGATCTGCAACGGCGAGGGCGACGACCTGCCCGAGAGCGCGTTCATGTACGTCGGCACGCTCGACGACGCGCGGAAGAAGGCCGAGAAGATGAAGGCGGGTTGAGCGGATTCCAAGCACACGGGTGTTGGCCGAACAGAGCCGCCGGCGTGAGCTGGCGGCTTTTCGTTTTCCGGCTGGTACGGTCGCATCCGCACGCCGGCTCCTTCGCAAAAAAACCGCAGCAGAGACCCAGTCTGGCCCGATCTACCCCAATGGAGTCTGCTTGATTGGAGGCACGAGCGCACATGGCCAGGACAGGATCAAGAGCGCGCGGGGGTGGGCAGGCCGGCGGATGGCTGGCGGGCGGCACCGGCGGGATGATCTCGACGGTGCTCGTGCTTGTGCTCGCTGCCGGCGTGCTCGGCGGGCTCGTGTGGGGCTATGGGTGGCTGCAAGGGCGGGTCGGTGATGCGGGCCGGGTGGAGCCGCGAGTGGTGATTTCGTGGCCGGCACTGCGCGGTGAGGCCGCCGAGCGCGGAGCCGGGGCAGACGCCGAGGATGGCGGCGAACCCGAGACCTGGATGTCTGAGGCCTACCGGGCGCCGGTGGTGGCGCTGGTGCGGTCGGCGTTGTCGGATGACCCGTACGACCGCGGGGCGCTGGAGCGGGCGGCCGACGCGTTGCGATCGACCGGGTGGGTGCGCCAGGTGAGGTCGATCACGCGAGAGCCCGGCGGCGTGGTGCGCGTGCGTGCGACGTGGCGTGTGCCCGCGGCGGTGGTGAGGCACGCCGACTCGGACTACCTGGTCTCCACCGAGGGCGAGTTGTTGCCGCCGATTTTCCGCGCGGGTTCCACGGGATTTCGCGCGATCGTCAACGTGAGCCAGGGGCCCCCGGCGCAGCCTGGAACGAGCTGGCCGGGCGGCGACGTTCAGGCGGGCCTGGCGCTGCTCGGGCAACTGCAGCGGCACGGGCTGGTGTACGCCCAGGTCGTGGGGATCGATGTCGGCCAATACGCCACTCGGCGGCGACTCGCGGCGGTGACGGATCGGGGATCGCGCGTGGTGTGGGGCATTCCGCCGGGCGAGTCGCGCGTCGGTGAGCCTTCCACGGCGAGCAAGATGACGCAACTGGATCGGCTCGTGCGCGGGGCGGCGTTTGGCTATCGGATCGATGCAAACCAGCCGCTGGTGGACCTGAGCAACCCCGCGGGCGTGCTCATTGACGCTTCGGCCCGCCCCCCTGAGGGCGGCGAATCGGATCGCGGCGCCGATTCTGCGAATGATCAGGCGGGCTCGATTGCCGCAACCGCTCGGCGTCGCGCCGGCGAATAGACCACGTCGGCGTGCTCCCGGGCGTAGCGCCAAGGAGTGGGCGGGACGGTCCGCACTGGTTCCGGGGGGGATGGAGACGGGCTTGGCCGGTCGGGTGGCATCGTCGACCCGACCCGCCTAGATTGAACGACCCAATCGACAACGACGGCCGCCGGTGGCTCGCCCGAACGCGAGCCGGAGGGGTCTGCATTGCACCGGGAGCAACGAGGGAACCGTCATGGAAATGTTGACCAAATCGGAACGGGAGCAGATCGAGGCTCGGCTGGCGGCTCTGCGTGCCAATCGCCCCGTCATCTCGCAGCGGATCGCCGAGGCTCGGGCGCTGGGTGACCTCAAGGAGAACGGCGACTATCACGCCGCCCGCGAGCAGCAGGGCATGGACGAGGCCGAGATTGACCGGCTGGAGAAGCGCCTGGCGGCGGCGAGCACCGTCGGCGACGCCCAGCACCGGGTCATGGGGATCGTGTTCATCGGGGCGACTGTTCGGATGTGCGAGGAGGGCGAAGAAGACGAGGCCGAGCTGTTCAAGCTCGTGGGCGAAACCTCGACCGAGGCGCCCGACGATCTGACGGAAGTCACGGCGACGAGCCCGATGGGCGAGGCGCTGATGAAAGCGCGGGTGGGAGAGGTGATCGCCGTGCGCACGCCCAGGGGCACCAAGAAGTTCAAGGTTCTTGAAATCCTCTGAACGCCGGTTCGGCGTGATGGCCGCGCGGGCGTCCCGAATTTGATCGGCCGGGCGAGAGGCGTAAACTGGCGTGCCGGGCGTGCCCGGCAATTCGGCCCCATCGTCTAGCCCGGTCCAGGACGCCAGGTTCTCATCCTGGTAACAGGGGTTCAAATCCCCTTGGGGTCATTCTCGCTGGCGCTCGAGCGGTTCCCCATCGACGGCGCGCGTCAGGCTTGGCATGGCGAAGAAGTCCCGATCCCGGCGGAGGAGCCCGATGAGGAGCAAGTCGCGCACCCCCAAGCCGCGGAAACCCCGCGTCGTCGTGGTGATGCCCGACGTCCAGGGCTCAACCGACCCGCGTCGCGTCGCCATCGACAAGGTGGGCGTGAAGAACGTCGTGTACCCGATGCGCCTGCGCCAGAAGGACGGGGGCGAGCAGTCCACGATCGCGACGATCAACATGTACGTGTCCCTGCCCCACTATCAGAAGGGCACGCACATGAGCCGGTTTCTCGAAGTGCTCAACGGGTACACCGAGGCGGTGCAGCCCGACGAGATCCCCGCGATCACGGAGGCCATCCGCCGGCGGCTCGACGCGGCCGACGCGCACTTCACGGCGTCGTTCACGTACTTCGTGGACAAGGCGGCGCCGGTGACGCGCATGCCGGGGCTGATGAATTACCAGGTCACGTTCGATTGTGCCGTTTCGCCGGGGCGGAGCGATTTCGTCATGGGCGTGCGTGCGCCGGCGACGAGCCTCTGCCCCTGCTCGAAGGAGATCAGCCGCTACGGCGCGCACAACCAGCGCTGCGAGATCGAGGCCAAGGTCCGCTTTGACGGCATGTTGTGGGTCGAGGACCTGGTTCGGCTGCTGGAGGAATCGGCGTCGATGGAGCTGTTCGCGGTCCTCAAGCGCCCCGACGAGAAGTACGTGACGGAAAAGGCGTACGAGAACCCCAAGTTCGTCGAGGACATCGTGCGCGACCTGGCGCTGGCCCTGGAGCGGGACAGGCGGGTGCGCTGGTACTCGATCAACTCGGAAAACTTCGAGTCGATCCACAGCCACAACGCCTATGCCGAGATCACGCGCGACAAGCGGTGAACCGGGGCCGGATGAGCCGATAACCTTGAACGGCTCATGTTTCATCGGCGACTCCTGATTCTGTCGGCGCTCGTGCTGGCGGGGTTCCTCCTCCCGGCGGGGCAGCTCGTGCGCCTCACGCTGCTGCGGGGCGAGGAGCTTCGCGAGCGCGCCGAGGCGCGGCTGGCGATCGAGCGGTACATCCCGACCACGCGCGGCCGGATCGTCGACCGCACGGGACGCGTGCTCGCGGCCGATCGTCCGAGCTACGACCTGGCGATCGACTACTCGGTGATCTCGGGTCAGTGGGCCTTTGCGCAGGCGGTGCGCCAGGCTCGGCGAATTCAGGGCGACCGCTGGCTCGAACTCGGACCCGTGGAGCGCGAGCGCCTCGCGCAGGAGCAACTGCCTGTCTATCAGACCGCGCTGTCGGAGGCGTGGCGCCACCTCTCGCGGCTCTCGGGCGCATCGCTGGAGGAGATCGAGCTGCGCAAGAGCGAGATCATCCGTTCGGTGCAGGTGACCGAGTCTCGGATGCGAGAGAGCGAGCGTGCCGCGCTCGAGCAGGCGCGGCGCGAAGAGGCCATCGCACGAGGGCGCGAGCTCGTCGACGACATCGAAGTCGCGACAGCGGAGATCAACGTGCGCATCCGCGAGCAGACGGTGCCGCACGTCATCGTCCGCGGCGTCAGTGACGAGGTTGCGTTTCAGTTCTTTGAGCTTGAAGAAACGTCGCGGCGCACGGCGGCCGGGTCGACCGGAGCCTGGAGTGACGAGGGCGGCGTGCCCGCGGGCGACGCGATGGTCATCCCCGGCCTGCACGTGATCGACGCGACGCGGCGTGAGTATCCGGGCGACCGCGGGCAGGTGACGATCGATCGCTCGACGTTTCCGGGAACGCTCAGGTCCGCCGAGCCGCTCACGCTCGAACTTCGCGGGCTGGCGACGCACGTGGTCGGCTGGATGAGATCGACGATCTACGCGGAGGACCTGGAGCTGCGCCACGATGCGCGCGTGGGACGACCGGCACAGGAGCGGCTGGGGCGCCCGATGAAGTACGCGCCGCGAGACGGCGACGCGATGGTCACGGATCTCGGGTTCTATCGAGAGGGCGACCGCGTCGGCGCCATCGGCATCGAGCGCAGTGCCGAGGCCAAGCTCCGCGGGGAGCGCGGCGTGCGGCGCGAGCAGCTCGACACCGGAGGCGTCACGACCACGCCCCTGCGCCGCGGGGAGGATGTCCCGCTCACGATCGACATGGCGCTGCAGTCGCGCGTGCAGGCGCTGCTTGACCCGCGCAGCGGGCTCGCGGTGGTGCAGCCGTGGCACGAGAACAAGGCCATCGTGCCTGATCCGTCGTCGATCGACGCCGATCCGGCGCGAGGTCGCAAGCAGATCGAGCTGGGCACGGCGCTTTCTGCCGGGGCGGTCGTGCTCGATATCGACTCGGGCGACGTGCTGGCGATCGTGTCCTCGCCGACGATGAGCCACGAGGAGCTCGTCGATCTCGACGCGGAGGAGATCAAGCGGCTGGTGGAGGATCCGGTAGGCTCGCCGCTCAAGAACCGGGCGATCGCCGAAGCGTACCCGCCGGGCTCGATCGTGAAGCCGATCATCTTCGCCAGCGCTGTATCGAGCGGGGTGTTTCTGCCCGGATCGAGGATCGAGTGCGACGGGATGCTTTACTCCGAGCGCCCGGACGCGTTCCGCTGCTGGGTGTGGAAGCAGTTCTCGACGACGCACAGCGCGCAGCTCGGCGGCCCGCTCGATGCGAGCGACGCCATCATGGTCTCCTGCAACATCTTCTTCTACACGCTCGGCCGCACGCTCGGCCCCGAGCGCATCGTTGAGTGGTACGGGCGTTTCGGCGTCGGCGACGGCGCGGCGATCGAACACGCGACGCTGGGGATCGGGCGTCAGTTCACGGGCCTTGCGGGAGATTCGCGCGGGCCGGACCAGACGACCCGCGACGAGGCGACACTCATGGGCATGGGCCAGGGGCCGGTCGCGTGGACGCCCCTGCACGCCGCCGACGCCTACGCGACCCTCGCCCGCGGCGGGGTGCGGCTGGTTCCCAGACTGCGGGCCGATGAGGAGCATCGCGTCATCGACCTGAAGCTCGACACGCGCGCCATTCCCGTGCTGCTCGACGGCCTGCGCCGAGCCGTCACCGACGAGCGCGGCAGTGCCCATCACATCACCGTCATCGACGAACTCAACCAGCGACGTCGCGAGCGAATCTTCAACGCCCCCGGGGTCGTCGTCTGGGGCAAGTCAGGCACGGCCGACGCGCCGATGGCGTTTCGCCGCGACGACAGCACCAACCGCCGAATGCTCGCGCGAGATGGTGACCACTCCTGGTGCGTAGCGCTCGCCGGACCCGATGACGGCCACGGAGCATCGCCGCGCCCGCGATACGCCATTGCCGTGGTCGTCGAGTTCGGCGGCAGCGGGGGGCGAGTGGCCGGGCCGATCGTCAATCAGATCATCCATGCGCTTGCGGCGGAGGGGTATCTTCCCGCCGCGCCGAGCCCGACCGCGGCGGCGTCGGAGGATGGACCCGGCGACGCCGGCCCAAGTGCGGAGGAGGCGAACTGAGACACGGGATTGTTCAGGCCGTGCTCGGGCCCCAGGGTCGTCTGGCGACCTGGGCGTGGCTGTGCGTCGCCGCGGGGCTGGGGCTTTCGCTGCTCGGCATCTACGCGATCGACGTGGCCTCGGCCTCGACCGCGCCGCAGAGCGTCGATGAGGTGTCGCCGCGCGCGGTCACGCAGATGATCTTTCTCGCGGCGGGCCTGCTCGCCGCCGCGATCGTGGCGCTGCCGGATGAGCGCGTGGTGCGATTGCTGGCGTGGCCGGCGCTGGGCGTGGTCGTCGCCCTGCTGATCTTCGTGCTGCTGCCGTTTGTTCCCGCGTCGATCGTCCGCCCGCGCAACGGCTGCCGGGGGTGGATCGATCTGGGCTGGTTCGACCTTCAGCCGTCTGAGCTCGCCAAGATCGCGTACGTCCTTGCGGCCGCGGAGTATCTGCGGCACAGCCGAAACCATCGAACGCTGATCGGCCTCGTCCCCCCGGCGGCGATCACGATGATCCCGATCGGGCTCATCATGCTCGAGCCCGACCTCGGCATGGCCCTGCTCTTTGTCCCCGCGGTCTTTGCGATGCTTCTGTGCGCGGGCGCGCGGCTCAAGCACCTGTCGGCGGTCGTCGCCGCCGCGGTCATCGCCGGTTCGCTCATGTTCCCCGTGCTCAAGCCCCACCAGCAGCAGCGGATCGTGAGCCTGATCAAGCAGATCAGGGGTGACGCCGCTGCCGCGAGCGACCCGGATTTGTTCCAGGCGGCGACGGCGGTGATGCTGACCGGCGCGGGTCGCGCTTCGGGGTATGACGATGAGAAGGCCCGAGCCGTCGTGCGCTTCTCGCGCCTGCCCGAGCGGCACAACGACATGGTCTTCAGCGTCATCGTCGCGCGCTTCGGGCTCCTCGGCGGGCTCGGCGTTCTCGCGCTCTACGGCACGTGGCTCATCGGCGCGCTGCTCACCGCGGCATGCACGCGCGAGCCCTTCTGCCGGCTCGTCATCGCCGGGCTCGTCGCGATCGTCGCCTCGCAGACCGTCATCAACATCGGCATGAACGTCGGCGTGGTGCCGATCATCGGGCTGACTCTGCCGATGGTCTCGTACGGCGGGTCGAGCATGCTCGCCGTGTGGATGATGAACGGACTGATCCTGGGCGTGGGCCTGCGCCGCCCGCACAGGTTGAGCCGCGAGCCGGAAGGGCTCGAGTGATCGTCGGCGAGGCTCAGTCGCCCGCGACGACCTGCCGATGGACGCCGTGAGCCGAAAACGGCAGCGCCGAGCCTTGAAACCGACGACCGCGGACCTGTTCAAGCCCGGAGCTGCTCGGCCATTTCAAATGAACTCCACCCACTCGACGGCAGTGGCGCGCGTGAGGCACCACCCTCTCGACGGACCCTTGCGATGAGGCGCTCGGCCGTGCTATCATCCGCCGTTCACCCGCGGGCGTAGTTCAGCGGTAGAACGTCAGCTTCCCAAGCTGAATGTCGGGAGTTCGATCCTCCTCGCCCGCTTTGATCGGCGGACCCTCGCAGGCCGCGGGTCAGGGCCGCTCACCCCGGACGACGCATCCGGCACGAGCATCGCAGACGCCCCCGCTTGAACACCGGGGGCGTTTGCTTTTGCGCGCCGCGGCTGTAGCCTCTTCGCCGTCGAGCCGTTCACTCGACCGCGCCCGGGCCAGCGCCGACCAGGGCGCGCTGCGTAGGCGCGACTGCGAGCCTCCATATGTTGGACACCGTCCCCGCGCACGCGCTGAGCGTCCAAGCGCTGCAGCGCCTGTACCTCGCCCACGCCGAGGTCTACTACCGCCGCCGCTCCGGCGAGCCGACGCGCGAGCATCTCAACGTCCGCGCCGTGCTGGATCGCTTCGCCCGCCACGTCGGCCCTTCGATGCCCGCCGATCGAATGAACCGGCACCAGGTCCGCGCGTGGCTCGACCAGCTCGCCGCCGAGCAGCTGACGCGCAGCTACATCAACGCCTGCCTCGCCCGGCTGCGGCGCGTCGTGCGCTGGGCCGTGGATCTCGACTACCTGCCCGCCTCGATCGACTCCGAGCTGCGCTGCGTGCGCCCGCTCCCCGCCCACCGCTCCGCGGCCCGCGAGCCTCAGCCCGTCCAGGCTGCCCCGCTCGACCACGTCCGCCAGGTCCTCCCCTTCCTCCCGCGCCTCGCGCGCGATGTCGTTCAGCTTCTGATGCTGACGGGTGCCCGCGTGGGCGAGCTCCTCGACGCCCCAAACTCCGCGCTGCACGTCGATCGCGCCGGCGCTCGACTCATCCTCGCACAGCACAAGAACGCCCACCGAAACCGCTCCCGCGTGATCCCGCTCAACGCCGCGGCCCTCGCCATCATCGAGCGCCACGCACGCCCCTTGTGCCCGATCGATCCCATCCTCGCCCCTCCACGACGCGGCTCGCGCCGCTACTCCCCCGACGCCCTGCGCAACGCCATCACCCGCGCGTGCCGCCGCGCCGGCGTCGCCCCGTTCACTCCGCACCAGGTGCGACACGCCGTCGCCGCACACGTGCGCGACGCCCGCGGCCTGGACGCCGCGTGCGCACTCCTCGGCCACGCGCACGTCTCGATGACCGAGCACTACGCCCCGCTCGCCTTTGAGCACGCTCGCCAGGGCGCGGAGGTCCTCCAGTGAGTTTCACAACTTCGCCGGCGGAGCCGGCTCCGTCCCCGACGGCGCGCGTGCATGACGCTCCCGCGCCGTCCTCCGCGATCGCCAAGGCCCGACTACTTCAGGTCGCGCTCAACAACGCCTCACGCGCCAAACTCAGCGTGACCGCCCACGCGCTCCTCGCGCACATCCTCAGCGACGCATGGCTCACCGATGACGGTTGGGCTTCGCACACGTCGCAGCGCTCCTACGCGACCAGGCTCGGCCTCAGCGTCGAGACCATCCGCCGCACCGCCGGCGAGCTCGACGCCGCCGGCGTCGCGCTCTACCGCTCGGGCCGAGGCAGCCGACGTTCGCGTTTTGTGGTCCCCTCCTCCCCGTGGGGTTCAACCCCACACCCGCGAGGGGAGGACCCCTCGCCCGCGAGGGGTTCGACCCCACACCCACGAGGGGACATTCCCCTTCCCGGAATTTCACCACCAGCAGGGCGCCAGCCGCCTCCCAATCCTGCTGCTGCTGCTGGCGTCATCGCCAGGGCCCCAGAGCCGCCAGGCGCCGCCCCGGAGCTCACCCCCGCCCAGGACGCACTCCGCGCAGCGATCAGCACACGCCCGCCCTGGCTGGCCGAGGGGCACGCGTGGATCGACCCGCGAAAGGCCCGAGAACTCGCCCGCTCACCCGCCACGACCATCGACACCGTCAGCGCCGCACTCAGCGCCGCCCGTGAGCGCCGCCGAACGCTCACCAACCCCGCCGGCTTTGTAATCCGCAACATCGAGCAGCCCGACGAGGAGCTCGTTCGCCAGTGCGCCGCGCGACGCGCTCGCGTCGACGCCTGGCGAGCGCGACACCAGCAGGAGCGACGATGAAGCCCCATCACCTGACGATCCGCCCAGGCGAACTCGCCTGGACTCAATCACCCACCGCCCACGCACTCGTGCCCGTGCTCGTCGTCGCGCTCAACCGCCGCCGCGCACTCGTCGAACTTGAAACCGGCGAGCGAGACATCGAGCGCGTCCGATGGACCGTCCCGCGCGCTCGACTCGCCCGCGACGTCGCCGAGCTCTACGCACATCGCACACCAGCCACCCCGCCAGCGCGCAGCCCACGCCCCACACAACGACCCCCGCGAGAACGCCCATGAACGCCAACGACATCGACCGACTCCTCGAGCTCGAGCATGCACTCCTGCACGCCGAGATCCTCTGCGCCGAGCTCATCCGCGCACCGCTCCACCCATCCACGAGGCTCGCTCCCACCGTGATCGACCTCCACACCACGCTCCGCGGCGCGACCGATCACGTCGGCTCCGTCCTGATCGAGCACATCACCGAGACCGACGCCCGCGAGCACGTGCGCTCGATCGTCGTTCCACCGCGCCCCTGATTGTCGCCTGCCGGCGACGTGCGGGCCCGGTGACGCCCCTCCACGCCCCGACCGACGAAGCGATCATCCGCGGCGGCTTCCGGCGCGACACCAGGCCGCGCGCTTCCGCGCCCGGGCCTACGGCCCGGCGGCCCCCGCGGCGATGCGCCGCGTGGGGCCCGCGGGAGCGTGGCACACAAGTCGGCTCTGCGACTTGTGTGGGCAGTCAGGGACCGGGTTGGACGGCGTTTGACTCGTGACGCAGTCTGACGCCATAACTCTTCGGTGCATCGCGGTGCACAGAAGTCGCAAAGCCGACTTCTGTGGCACGTTTCGGACTTCTGTGCCACCCTGCCCACGTCCCGGACTTCTGTCTCACGCTGGCGGCGCGGGCGGGAGCAGACGGGTTGAGGCCGAAGGCCGGACGATGATCGTGAATGACCTGGGTCAACGCTCTGGTGGGATTGCCGCGACGGGTCGGCAGCCATTCGCCACCCGCCACGGCTCTACACTCACCCGTCTGTTCCGAACACTCCGCTGTGCTTTCGATCACGCCCAATCCGCGCGTCACGTTCAAGGTCCACTTCGAGGACGCGGATCTCCTCGTTCTTGAAAAGGCTCCCAACGTCGTCACGCAGCCCGGCAAGGGGCACGACACCGATTCGTTGCTCAACGGGTTGTTTGTGACGTGGGGCAAGCAGCTACAGAACCTGGGAGCCGCGCGCGATTTCGGCCTGCTTCACCGCCTTGATCGCCAGACTTCGGGCCTGCTCATCGTGGCGCTTCGCCAGAGGAGCTATGACGCGATCCGTGCGCAGTTCGAAGCGCACTCGATTCGCAAGTTCTACTGGGCGATCTGCCACAGGGCGCCCAAGGCCGGCGCCCGCGGCAGCGGGGTCATCAAGCGGCCGATCCTCGAAACCGAGCCCCGGACCGGCGAGCAGAAACTGGCGCGACTCGCGCCGCGCGGCCGGCCCGCCGTCACCGCCTGGCGGCTGCTCGCGCACTCCGACCGCGGCGCGCTCATCGAGGCCCGCCCGCTCACCGGACGCCTCCACCAGGTTCGCGTGCACCTCGAATCCATCGGCGCGCCGATCCTCGGCGACGATCTGTACGTCCACAAGGCGCTGCGCCTCGCGTCGCCGCGGCTCGCCCTTCACGCCCATCGCCTCGCCTTCGAGCATCCCTCCAGCGGCGAAACGCTGGATGTCCGATCGCCCTTTCCCCGGGACCTGCGCCCGCTGCTCAAGCGCCTCCAGTTGCCGCGGCCCGATCTGGATTCCGCTCTGCCCGCGCCCGAAGCGCCCAGCGCTGTCGACGCCGACAGCGGGGCCGCCGGTGCGTCGGTCGACGTTGACGAGTGAGCGCAGTTCGGCGGAGTGTTTGCAGGCCGGCCGCTCGTGGTCCGCGCTCTCGCTACCCTCTGCTCCATTCGCGCCGCGTTCGCGGCGCTGGTCACGTCGAGTCCGATCATGCCCAGCGGTTCAACCCAAGCTCGTCGCGTGCTCGTCACCGGGGGCGCAGGCTTCATCGGCTCGCACCTGGTCGACCTCCTGCTGTCCCGCGGCGACCAGGTTACGGTCGTTGACAACCTCTCGACTGGTCGGCGAGCAAACCTCCCCGCGCAGCACCCCGGCCTCACGTTCGTTCAGGCCGACCTCGCGCGCTATCTCTCGAGCGCTTCGCCTCGACCGGTGTTCCATCAGATCTTCCACCTCGCCGCGGCGGTCGGCGTCAAACTGGTTATCGACGAGCCGATCCGCTCGATCGAGACCAACGTGGGCCAGACGGCGGCGCTGCTCGCCTTCGCCGCCGGCACCGGGCCAAGCGGTGCGGGCGTGCCGACGCTCATCGCCTCCTCATCCGAGGTCTACGGCAAGTCAGAGCGGGTGCCCTTCCGCGAAGATGATGACGTGACCTACGGACCGACCACCAAGGCCCGATGGTCGTACGCCGCGTCCAAGGCCATCGACGAGTACCTCGCGATCGCGTACCACCAACAGCGACGCCTGCCGGCGGTCGTCGCGCGGTTCTTCAACACCGTCGGCCCGCGACAGGTGGGTTCCTACGGCATGGTGCTGCCGAACTTCGTGGCCGCGGCACTTCGAGGGGAAGACCTCGTGGTCCACGGCGATGGCCGTCAGACGCGCTGCTTCTGCGACGTGCGCGATGTCGTGAGCGCTCTCCCCAGATTGCTGGAGACATCCGCCTGCCACGGGCGGGTCTTCAACCTCGGGTCCGATCGGGTCATTTCGATCGCCGAACTGGCCGATAACGTGATTCGTGTGCTCGGCTCGTCCAGCCGAACGCGCCTGTGCCCGTACGATCAGGCGTACGCCGCGGGATTCGAAGACCTTCGGCACCGCCAGCCCGACCTCACGCGCATTCGCTCGGCCATCGGGTTTTCGCCGACTCGAACACTGGAGCAGACCATCCGTGACCTTGCCGACGCTGTCCGACGCGCCGATGCCTGAGCCGCCTGAGCCTTTTCTTGAGGACCGCCGTGCAGAGTGCCGTTGATCAATTCAATTCGGTCCCGCCGGCCGGCGTGGCGGCGCCTTCTCAGGCGATGATCGAGCGCTGGCGCTCGATCCGTGCTGATCTGGACGGGCTCTCCGCGGATGTCGACCGCCTGGGCACACAGATCACCGGATCCCCGAGCGCCAGCCACCCCGGTCCCCTCGAAATCTTCAACGGGTACATCGGCGTCTTCGTTGTCGCCTTCCTGGTCACGCTCGCCGTCACGCCGCTCATGCGCCGGCTCGCCATCGCCAACGGCGTCGTCGACCGCCCCGGCGAAGCGCGCAAGCTGCACAAGGTGCCCATCGCCTACCTCGGCGGCGTCGGCGTGTACTTCGGGATCGTCGCGGGGGTCCTCTTCAGCTACCTCGCCCCCTGGCACGGCATGCTCCAGTTCCACGCCGTCCGCCCCGAGCACCTGGGCGAGGTCGGAATCCCCTTGCCCGTCCCGTACTTCGTCATGATCGGCATGACCATCATCATGGTCATCGGCCTGCTCGACGACGTCTCGAACATCTCGCCCTGGCAGAAAGTGGGGGGGCAGCTCCTCGCGGCCGCGCTGCTCGCGATGGACAACGTCGGCGTCAAGATTGCCTACCAGGTTCTGTACCCCATCGGCAAATGGATGGGCTACGGCCCCGAAATGGCCGCGACGACCAAGTGGGTGCTTTTCACCCTCCCGCCGCTGCCCGGCGTCGGCGCCATCGAGTTTGATGTCGTCTATTGGACCGGCACCGCGATCATCGCGATCTTCGTTCTCGGCGCCTGCAACGCCAGCAACCTCATCGACGGGCTCGATGGACTGCTCTCCGGAACGACCGCGATCGCGAGCACCGGCCTTCTCATCGTGGCCCTCGGCCTCGCCGCTGTCGACGCCGGCCCGCTCGATGCCTCGCGCATCGTGCTGTGCCTGGCATTGCTCGGGGGGTGCCTCGGCTTCCTCCCGCACAACTTCAACCCTGCCGTGATCTTCCTGGGCGATTCCGGTTCGCTCCTCCTCGGCTTTACCACCATCGTCGTCGTGCTCACGCTGGGCGATCAGGGTCGCACCGACCTCGTGCTCGCGGGACTGGTCATCTACGCCCTGCCCATCCTCGACACCGTACTGGCCATTATCCGGCGCAAGCTCTCCGGCAAGCGCATCGCCGACGCCGACGACCAGCACCTGCACCACATGTTCAAGCAGGCCCTGGGCGTCAAGGGTGCCGTCCTCACGCTCTACGGCATCGGCGCCCTTTTCGCCGTACTCGGCGTGCTTCTCACGATGAGCCGGGCGCGCATCACCTATACCGCCGTGGGCGTCATCGCGCTGTTCATCTGCGTCATGGCGATCAAGGTCGCCCGCCGACGGGCGCTCGAGGAGCAACTGGCCCTCGCCGCCAAGAGCTCGTCTGCTCCGCCGGTCCCCGCCCCGCCCACGGCTTTGCGCGAGCCCGCCGGGCCGGTCACCTCATCGGCCGACAAGCGCTGACCTGGCCGCCGCTACCGGCAGATCACCACGCCTGTCGCCAGGTCATGGATCGTCTGCTTCCGCGGCGCAACAAGCACCATCACGATGTTCACCAGCAGGATCAGGAACCCGGCAAGCGGGATCGAGTAGAGGATCATCTTCAGCCAGTACCGCGCGCTGGACCGGCCGAAGGACACCATGCCCCCGTCCGTCGTCGCAAGCGAAATGCCCATGAGCTTCCGCCCGATCGTCGCCTGCGCCGCCGACGACTCCATGAGCGAGAAGTACAGCCAGGAAGCCGCGAGCATCGCCAGGTACACGAGCCAGAACTCCATGGGTACATCACCCGCCTGCAGTTTCTCCTGGTCGATCGACGCCGGATCGAGCACGGTTGAAAAGCCGACAAAGCCGATGCCGATCATGATGACCAGGGCGATGATCCCGTCCACGATTGCCGCGAGTGCTCGACTCAACAACCCCGCATAGTTTCCCGCGGCCGCCCCCTGCGCGCCGCCCCCGGCACTCTTCGGCGCCGCCTTGACCTTCTCGATCTTGGTTTTCAGCGCCTTTCCGGACTGAATGTTGAACCCGCAGTTGGTGCACACGATTCCCTTCGGCGCGATCAGCACGCCGCAGCTCGGGCAGTTCTTCGTCGGTGCGTCCTCGACCTTTTCCGCCGCCTGCGGCTTCTTGGGGTCTTCCTTCGGCGCAACCATCTCCGCCGTCGGGATCACCGGTTCATCAAACGCCGACGCCACCAGTGGAATCGAGTCGTCGCTGCCGGTGCGCCCGCCGCCGCCCTTGGCGGCCTTCTGAGCCTCGGGATAGCACTCCTTGCAGTAGTAGTGCCCCGAAGGGTCCTTCACGCGCGCCTTGTTGGAGCAATCCTGGTGACAGAACTCGCAGATCTTCGCCGACATGGTGACCCCTCGCGTTTCCCGCGTATTGCTCGT
>JBFXBS010000012.1:0-40630 GCA_050182995.1 Phycisphaerales bacterium
GGTTGGCCCGACCGGACTTTGCGGAACACGTCACCCATCGTTCAGATCCCAAGTCCTGCGAAGTTGCCCTCGTCGTACACGCGCTCGACATAGGCCGCGACCGGGCGCTTCACGATCGCGTGCGATCCCGTGTCCTCCTGGTCGGCGTACCGCACCCACAGGTACTCCCACCCCTTCTTGCTGATGCCGCTGATGTCGCCGACGGAGATGCCGCTCGCGTTCGGGCTGGCCGCGAACCGGAAGGTGATCTCCCAGTCGTCGTCGGGATCGGTGCCGCGCCGCGCGCCCGATGCGCCGAGGAACAGGACCTCGCCCGCCTGGAACCCCTTGAACGCCCCGGAGTTCACCTTGCCGGTGAGCGTGAAGAGTGTGCCCTTGTACGAAGGCGTCACCTGGTCGTTGGTGAAGTAGTGCGTCTCGGAGAACTGGAAAACCGGGACGGTGATGTCCACGCCCTCGACGCCGTCGGCGGTGACGCCGATCGCGCCGCCGAAGTCGGGTGGCGACGAGCCCGAGGGCGCGTGCGAGGAAACGGTGTCCTTGCTCTGGGTGATGTGCTGCGTGCCGCCACCGGTGTCGAAGGAGAAGATGCTCTCGCCCGGCTCCGGGAGCGATCCGCCCTGGGCCTTCCCGTACCTGACCACCGCCTCCCACAACTCATCGCCGACGGGCTCGACGGATGTGGATTGCCGGGGCTGGCCGTCATAGGTCGCGGGGCTGGTGGTCTCAGCGGCGTTGCGGGCCGCGAGGTCGTCGTTGGTCCCGCGCACGGTGTAGACCAGCTCCGCCGAAGGGTTGTCGCCCTTGGTGGACTTGCGGCTCTCGAACTTCTCCGTCACCGTGATCGCCACGAACGCTTCTCCTTACGCGAACGTCAACCCGCCGCTCTGTGCGGCGTCGGCGAGACGCTTGGTGTGCTTGGCGGTCTGCTCCGTGGCCCGGGCGGTGCGCTCGGCGGCCCCGCCATCCGACTCCAGCCCCTGCGCCGCGCGGGCGTTGAAAGTGCCCCGCACGCTGATCCCTTTGCCGATGACCTCGCCGAGCCCCGCGAGGCGGTCCTCGAACTCGGCCATGAGATCGCGCGGCGTCCGGCCTGGGCCGCCTTCGGCATCCGCCGCCTCGCGCTTCTGGCGGGCCTGCTCGATGGCGTCGGCGAGCTTCTGCTTGGCGGCATCCAGCGCCGCTTGCGACTCCGCGAGCCCCGCCTCCGTGTTCGTCTTGAGCGCGGCCTGGGCCTCCTCAAAGTCACGACCGATCCCGGCGAGGGTTGCCTCGTGCAGGGCGGCGGCCTGCTCACGCTCCGCCGCACGCTGCCCCTCTCGTTCGGCCACCTGCCGCTGGGCCGCGCTCTCCAGTTCCGCCAGACGGGATTCGAGTTGATCATCGACGGCCCTCTTCGCGGCGTCCACGTCGAGCCCGGAGTCGAACAGCCCCTGGATCTCCAGCATCCGCTTGGCGACCCAAGACGATGCGGACTCCCAGACCTGCTGGAAGCCGGTTGTGAAGTTGGTCCAGGTCTTGGAGAGGAACGATGTGGTCTCGATCCACGCGATCTCGAGGGCGTGGAAGACGATCTCCGCGGCGGCCAGCGCGCCGTACCACATGCCGTAGGCAGTGGAGACGAAGAACTCCTTGGCCTCCAGCCAGACCTTGTTGAGCGCGGCGACGCCCTGTTGCCAGACCACCTTGAGCGACAGCCAGAGGATCTCGGCGGCCAGCGCGATGTCGCCCGCCGCGAGGGCGTCCGAGATGCCGCCGACGACCTTGGTCACCCAGTCGCGAAGGCGCGTGAACTGCTCGCCGAGCCAGGCGAGGGCCTCGCCGCCCGCGCCGGTGGTCACAAGGAGCACGCCGCCGAGCGCCACGATCGCGGCGATCGCCAGCCCGACCGGCGACAGGATCGCCGCGATGGCGGCCCCGATCACGCTGAATGAGGTACCGATGCCGCCGATCACACCCGCGACGATGCCGAGTGTCGCGCCGACGCCCGAGACGATGTACCCCAAGGCGATGATGGCGACGCCCGTCACGGCGATGGCCGCCGCGACCTTGAGCGCCCACACGACCGTCTCCCGGTTCGCCTTGATCCAGGTCGTGACGCTCACGACGATGCGAGTGATCCGCTCCGCGAGGTCCTTGAGCGTCGGCGCGAGCGCACCGCCGATGGTGAACACAGCCTGTTTGAGCACCTTCCAGAGGGTGCCGAGCGCGTCGTTGAGCGCGGCGGCGTCGCGGGCGGTCTCGGTGCTAACGGTCAGGCCGAGGCGCCGAGCCTCTTCCTGCATCGCCTCGATGCCCGCCGCGCCGTCCGCCATGAGCGGCAGGAGCTTGGTCCCGGCCTTGCCGAAGACCTCCATCGCCAGCGCAGCGCGGAGGGCGGGGTCGCGCACCTGCGAGATGCGCTCCGCGAGGACCTTGAACTGCTCGTCCGGGGCGAGGACCGCCAGCTGTGCGGCCGTCAGGCCAAGCCGCCCAAGGGCGTCGCCCGCGGACGCCGACCCCTGCGCCGCTCCTGTGAGCGTCCGCTGCATGTTGCGGAGCCCGGCCTCCAGGGTTTCCAGGTCGGTGCCAGAGAGGTCGGCCGCAAAGCCCAACTCGGACAGGGCCTCCACGCTCACGCCGGTCCGCTGACTCATCTTGTCCAGCATGTCGCCCGTGTCAGAGAAGGCCTTCGCCGTGCCGAGCAGCGCCGCGACCGCTGTCGCGCCGATCCCGGCGAGCCGCGTGCCCACCGACCTGAGGCCAGCCCCGAAGGCCTCGAGCTGCTTCTGGGCGCGGCGAAGCCCGGCCGTGAGCTTGTCGCTCACGCCGAGTTCAACGAACGCCCGTCCAGCCCGGATGCCCCGCGTATCGGCCACCGATCAGGCTCCCTTCCGAATGGAGTTCCGCCACAGCAGCGGCAGCTTCGGCCGCTCCTGCTCCAGCGCCGGGGCCATGTATGGCCGCGCAGCGATCTTGATTTTCTGCGATGTGAGCTTCCCGCCTCTGCGACGCAGCACGACCGTGTCTCCGCCGTACTCCAGCACGTTGGGAGCGCCGCGTTTCTTGAACCCCACGGGGCCGATGACTACGGAGTCCGCCGCTTTGTCGTACCCGAAGAGAATGAGCCGTCGCAGGCTCCCTTCGTGCGAGTGGGGAGGCTTGCCCGGCGGCGCGGAGCTCTTGCGCTTGCGGATGCTGGTCCGGGCCGCCGTGCGGATGAACGCGCCGGCCTTGCTGAGCACCTTCCGCTTGGCCCCATCGACCGCGCGGACCACCGCCGCGCGGTCGAAGAAGTTGTCCTTGATCCGCATGGTGATCACACGCCGCTCCCGCCCGCGGGCGTGCCTCCAGCGAGGCCGCTGCCCTTCTCCAGTCCCTTGTTGAACGACGCCTCCTTCTCCTTGCGGAGACGGCCCGATCCGATGAACAGACCGACGATCCCGGTGAGCGCGGGGAGCGCCGGCCCGAGCACGGGCAGGCCCGCGACGGTCGGCCCGACGGTGTCCAGGGCCGAGAGCGTGAGATGGCCGAGCAGCCCGCGGATCTCGCCGGCCTTTTCGATGTTGCCCTTCCACTGCGCCCCAGTCGTCTGCGTGAGGTTGAACCAGTTCTGGTACTCAACCTCCGCCTCGTTGAGGCTCAGCGTCGACGGCAGGCCGGTGGTCTGCTGGATGGTGTTGGGCGTCTTGACCTTCACGATGTCGCCAAGGTCAAGGCCGGCGCACGACGCGAGCACGAGCGCCAACAGGATCAGGGCACCGATGTAGACGTAGTGGCGAGTGGACAGGCTCTTCATGCGCGAGTCTCCTTGGCGACCTCCGGCATGCGGCGGTCGATGAACACGTCTTTGAGGACCGACCCCCCACACGTCAACCTTGACGGGCCGCTGGGGCTTGTGGAATGGCTCGAAGTCGCGCGCCGCTTGCTGACGGGTTGCTTGTCGCGTTTGCCGGTTGACTTGTCGCGGCTGACGGCTCGCCCGTCGCGTACGACGGGTCGCCTGTCACGTCCGCCGATTCGGCTGTCGCGTGCGATTCGTCGATTGTCGCGTTCGCCGACTGAAGTGTCGCGTCCGACGGGCCGATGATCGCGTCTGACGACCGACTCATCGCGTCGCGCAGGTGCGCCCCGCGAGGGAATCATCGGTGTTTGGAGGCTCGAACATGGCCCGTTCCGGCGAACACTACATGCCCCGGCCCGACGGCAACTTTTCCGCGTGGGCGAACCACTATTACGAGGCGGTGAAGAAGTGGTGGGACGCCAACGGGTTTGACCCGACCGACCTCAAGCCGCTGGAGACCGCGCTGGCCGAGTGGAACGCCGATTACCCCGCGCACATCAAGGCCCAGGCCGCGGCGGAGGGCGCGCGGCAGGCCAAGGACGCGGCCCGCGCGGCGCTGGAGAAGGAAGTCCGGCCCGTGACCAACTTCGTGCAGGGGTACCCCAAGACGACCAATGCGGACCGCGCGGAGATGGGGATCACGGTGCGGGACACGTCGCCATCGCCAGCCCCCGCGCCGTCGTCGCGCCCGCTCGCGCTCGTTGAGAGCGGGCAGAGATTGACGCACCAACTGCGGTTGGTGGACGAGTCCACGCCGACCCGCCGCGCCCGCCCTGCGGGCGTGCTCGGGGCCGAGGTGTGGGTGAAACTCGTGGATGCAGACACGCCCGCGCCCACCGACCCCGCCGCGCTCACATTCCTGACCATGACGACCAAGCCGAGTTTCCGCGCCGACTTCAAGCCGGGCGAAGGCGGAAAAACGGCGGTCTACATGGCCCGCTGGGTCAACACGCGGGGCGAAAAGGGGCCGTGGTCCGAGGTCACGACGGCGACGGTGGCGGCGTAGTGGGTGATGAGTACCGAAGGACTTTATCCGCTACCCTAGACCCCTATGGCGATGGATCGACGAACTGAGGCACGCACCAGGTACTACTGCCGCGATGAAGCGAAGCGGCTGGGCTGGAACCCTGCGCACCCGAAGAAAGGCGGGGCGTTCCTTGAAGAGAACGAGATTGTCCAGCACTTTCCCGCGTTGTCAAAGGTCTTGGGCAAGGAAAGGCCTGATTTCCTGGTCTTGCGTGCCAACAAGCTCGGTATGGTCATCGAAACCAAAGCCGATTTCAAGGACATCCAGACGGCCATAGACGAGGCGGTCTACTACGCCGACAAGATCAAAAAAACTATGGCCGTCAGGGTTGCGGTCGGCATCAGCGGGACCGCCGATACGGGCGTGCAGGTTCGAGTCCGCTTCCACAACGGCAAGTCATGGGTCCCGCTGTCGTCCCACGGCTACCCGCTGACACAGATTCCCAGCCCCGAGGAACTTGAGACCGCGCTGGAGAACGGCGACGGGACCACGGACGCCAAACTTCCCGGTGAGAGCGAGTTTTACGACGCCGCGATTCGGATCAGTCGGATGCTTCGTCTCGCCAAGGTCGAGGAGGTAGACCGCCCGAAGGTCTTGGGCGCGCTGATCTTGGCCATGTACCAAGGCGACTTCCCCACCGATCCGGAAACAGCCATCGGTCATATCAACGCGAACGTCTCCGCCGCGGTCGCTCGGTGCCAAGACGTACCGGCGGACCGGCGAACCGCGCTGGTGGCTACTCTGAGTCTACCCGATGACTCGGCGCCGCTTGCAGCAGCGGTGCAGCCGCTGGTGCAGCAGTTGGAGCGGCTGAATGTGCGCTCCATTATGCGCAGTGCTGTCGATTTCCTCGGCCAGTTCTACGAAGCTTTCTTGCGCTATGGCTGTAGCAGTAACCAGTTGGGCATCGTTTTCACCCCGCGGCACATCACAAGGTTCTGCGCCGACTTGCTCGCTGTAAACATCGGCATGTCGGTCTATGACCCCGCCTGCGGAACGGGCGGCTTTCTCGTGGCGGCCTTTGACAGGATGATGAGCGCTGCAAAGAGCCCGCGTGCGAAGCAAGACGTAAAGCGAAGCCTGTTCGGCTACGACACGAACAGCACGGTATGGGCCTTGTGCATCCTCAACATGATCTTTCGGGGTGACGGCAAGAGCAACATCGGCCTCGGCAGTTGCTTCGACCAGCGCAATGCCGGGAATTTCGACAGGGCCTTACTCAATCCGCCGTTCTCTCAGGAGGAGGAGCCGGAAACCGCATTCGTAGATCACGCGCTTGAGTGCCTGCGTGCCGGCGGCGAAGCCGCCGTAGTTCTACCAACGAGTGTGCTTGTGGACGACGAGCATCGTCAATGGCGAGCCGCGCTCGTCGCATCGCATGGTGTGCTTGGGGCGATCAGCTTGCCGACCGAGTTGTTTTATCCCACCGGAGCGCCGACCACCATCTTAATGGTTCGAGCGCATGCTCCGAACGCGGCTGACCGCGCCTTCTTCGCCAAGGTTCTAAATGACGGCTTTGAGATCAGCAAGGGCAAGAGAATTGCTTGTGACGGATCCCAGTTGCCGCACGTACTGGACCTCTTTGAGAACGCTCGGGCCGGTGCGTTCAATGGCGTCGAACCGGGCGTGGCGCTCACGGTCGATCGGGCGCGTTTTTTGGGTGGCGAGGAGCTTTGCGCAGAGCATTGGCTGCCCCAAGTCCCCCTGTTGCGAGCGCAGTTCCTCGCGCAGCGCTCGTATCTGCTCCGACAGATGTGTCTTGCTGCGGTGACGTATCCGGGGATCACTGATTCATTGATCGAGGACTACTCGGAACAGCTCGCCGAGCCAACCGGCAATGAAGCATCCAAGCCGCGCACAGCGTGCACAGTGGCCGATCTGTTCACCGTTGGGATGGGGCGGTCGTCAGGCGAAGCAAACTACCCGCGCGGTTCCGTGCCATACGTCTCCAGCGGCGACACGTACAACAGCATCGTTGGGCTCGTGGATGCTCCCGAAGAGGAGACCCTCGACACTCCAGTTTTGGCGATGACGGGGTTCGGACAGGTCCACTTACAGCCTTGGCGTTTCGTCGCCAGAGGTAATGGTGGCAGCGCGGTACGGGTTCTCACGCCCCGATACGCCATGAGCACTGCGGAATTGCTTTGGCACGCAGCCCAGATCAATGCCAATCGGTGGCGTTTCCATTACGGGCGCATGGCCATCTTGCCCCGTATCCGCGCCATTCAACTTCAGCCAATGCCTAAATGGGCAGCGCTCGACGTTGACCTTCCGGACGTGGCCAGCAAGTTCAACGATGGCCTCGCCAAGCTGCTGCCAGACTAAGCCATGCTAGAGCACACCAAAATTGCGGTGCGACAATTTATTTGACGGTGCCTCAAGTCGCCCCGGAAACCCGTCGATGTCGCTGGGAGTGTCCGCCGCGTGCCGATTGACGGCTCGGGTAGCGGTTGGACGTTTCCCTGTGCGAGCCGCCGAATCCAGTCGTAAAGGTAGAAGAACATGGCTGACTACATCCCCGGTCCCGATGCGTCGTTTCAGGCGTGGCAATCCAACTTCGTGACCTACGCCAACGCCAATCTGGCCGCGCTCGGGCTCACCGCCGCCGACATGACGCCGATCACTGCGGCGCAGGCGCCGTGGCAGAACGGATTCACCGCCCACATCGCCGCCGTCAACGCGGCCAAGGCCGCCAAGCAGACCAAGGACGAGGCCCGCGCCGCGTATGTCGCCGCGATCCGGCCCCTCGTGCGCCGCTTGCAGGCGTCCGCCGTAGTCAGCGATGCCGAAAAGGCTTCGCTTGGCATCACGGTGGCGCAGACCCCCGGCCCGATCGGCCCGCCGACGACCGCGCCCATCTGCACCATCGAGTGCGGCAACCGTTTGCAGCAAGTGCTGCGTTTCGTGGACTCGGCCACGCCGACCCGCAAGGCCAAGCCCGCTGGCGCGCTGGGCGTTGAAATCTGGAACAAGGTCGGCACAACGCCCCCGACGGGCGAAGCGGACCTCCGCTTTGTCGCGGTCGATACCAACGCGCCGTACGTGATGAACTTCGATTCCGCCGATGGCGGCAAGACCAACTATGTGTGGATGCGCTGGGTCTCCCCCACCGGCGAACGCGGGCCGTGGGGCGAACAGGCTCAGGCCACCATCGCCGCTTGATCGACGCCGAATAGCCGAGTGACTTGGAGCGCCCGCCCGCAACGGCGGGCGTTTTTCGTTGTGCGCCGGAGGGTCCTGCAGGTTGACGCCGTGGGGGGGAAGTCGTGGTACCCACGCATCCGGATACCGAGCTGGCTGAAGTCCGCGTCGGACGTCTCGACGGTCGGCGCTTCCTGCCCGTTGAGGAACGCCATCTCGATGACCGGCAGGTCGCTGGGGTCCGCGAGGAGGTACCACGCCTTGGCCGAGTTGCCGGTGTAGAGCGCGTTGGACAGGTAGCGGCTGACCTCGATGCGGAACTTGCCCTGGTGCGGGTTGGCGACGGGGAACTTGGTGTTCGCCGTGGTGTCCCGCATCTCCACGCTCTTGTAGAGCTGCGTGCCCACCGCCGAGAGCGCCGTCGGCACCAGGAGGATCGACGGCATGACGCCCGTGGGCTTGCCGTCAGAGTCCACCAGGTCCATGAACGTGACCTCGCCCTTGGTGAGGCCGTCGATGCCCAGCGCGGTGTCCGCGCCCGAGATGAAGTTCTTGTTGCCGACGGCGAAGAACGCGGCGTTGTTCATGAACGCCGTCCAGAACACGTCGTTGATCTTGAGACCCGATCCGCGGCCGAGCTTCCGGGGCACGGTGGTGATCGCGCCGAGGTCGTCGTTGATGATGTCGCGGCGGTCGATCGCCAGCATCAGGCCGTAGGTGTCGGCCTTGTTGCTGTAGGTCTCCTCGCCCAGGGTGCCGTGCTTGAGCTCGCCGCCCGGGGCGACCTGCTCATACTGGTCCTTGCCGACAAGGCGGTAACTCGTGACGGTCTTGAAGTCCGACACATTGCGGACGGCGCAGATACTCCGCCACACGCGCTCGACGCTGAAGAAGCCCTCCAGCAGGAACTTGTTGGCGACGTTGGAGAGGATGCCGCCAACGTCGATGATGGTCATCCCGGCCTCGATGCCTCGGCCGAACGCGGCCTCCAGGACGCGGCGGCTGTCGCGGAAAGTCCGGCCCGTGTAGCCGTTGGCGATCGCGGCCTCGATGAGCAGTTCCTGCAGTCCCAGCCCGCTCTGGAACCGCTTTGACGCGACGTCCAGCGCCTGCGCGGAGCAGACCTTGTCGAGACCCTCGAGCTTGGCACTCTGGAAGCACGCGGCCTCCAGGACCTCGCCGGTGATGCTCGTGTCGGGGGCGTGGATGGCCGGGGCCTTGGGACGGCTGGCGCGGAGCACTTCCAGCTCGGTGCGGGTCGCGTCCCAGCCGTCGCGGATGGCCTGGGCCTCGATGTCGAGGTGCGTGCCGGCGCAGATCTTCCGCACCGCCGCGATTCGGCTGGTCTCCGCGAGGGCCTCGGCGCGGAGCGCAGCTGCGCCAGCCCCGGGCGCGGGATCGGTATCACCGCCGGACGGACTGCCGTTACCACCCCCGCCCTGCTGGGCTGCGATGGAGGCGCTGGTGCGCCCGTCGGCCCCCAGGTCCACGAAGCTGATCTCCCCGAGCGTGGCCTTGCGGACCACGTTGACGGGGCCGGCGAACTCCTGGCCGTTCACGATCGCCTTCTGCGACTCGCGGATGAACTCGAACTCCTCGACGCTCGCGCCGACCGAAGCCTGCCACGGAAACCCGTTCCGCGAGGACGCGACCACCTCGCGGGCGGTCGCGGTGTCGCGCGAGATCACCCCCGTGGCGACGAGTTGCCCGCCTTCGACCCTGATCGCATCCGTGTGTCCAACCCCGGCAGCCGGATCATGAGCAAATCGGATCGGGCGGTTCTGCGACGGTACCGACAGCCCGGCGAGATCGAGCACCACCGGGTGACGCCACCCCGCGACGCGCATGGCCCCGCCGGTGTACGCCAGCATCTTGAAGCGTGGCAGTGCCTTCTCTGCATCGGCCCCGCCGGCGCCGGCGGCGATGGCGGTGATCTCCGCCGTTCCGGTGAGCGTGAGCGGAGAGTTGCCCGCGGCCGCGGCGGCGGCCTCAAGCCATAGACGCTTTGGCGCGAGTCGGGTCTTCGGAGCGGTCGGAGTCTTCGTTGCCATCGGTGTCGTCCTCTTTGGGTGCGGGCACGCTGCCTGCGGGAGCCGTGGGGGGCGTTGGGGCGAGAGTCAGGCCGAGTTCATCCATGAGCACGAGCTCTTTGGCGCGCTGCCGGAGCTCTTGCTCCCAGTCGCGGCCCTGGCGGGCGTACTCGGCGGCGAGCGTGGTTGTGTGGTTGGCCAGGCGTGTGGCCTGTGCGGTCGCTTCCTTGGCGGGATCGACGTGCTCGACGCCATCCCAGAACCATGCGTGCTCGGGCAGTGCAACTCCGCGCTCACGAAGCGACTGTGGGAGCAGCCCCTCGACGAGCACCGCTTCGTTGAGCCAAGCCTTGAGCAGGCGGTCGAGCACGGCGAGCTGCAGGTGGTGCTGCTCGACACGGATGCTCTTGAAGTACACCTGGTGGTCCAGGCGGCCGCTGGCGTAGTTGTAACCCGAGGAGTTCCCCGCCGCGACGTTGAACGGCATGTTCAGGCAGCGGGCGATCTCGTTGAGGATCTCGCGCTTGAACTCGCCGAACGTCGTCGTCGGCTGCTCGGCGTGGACCTGCCCGAGCTTCCAGCCGCCGGGGAGCACCGTTGCCAGGCGCTGTTCGAGCTCGACCTCGTCCATCGGCTCCAGCGGATCGGCCTCGCCGTTGGGCGGAGCATCGGTGTAGATGACGGCGGCGAAGTTGGCGGCGGTCTCGGCGGCGGCGATCGTCGCGAGCGTGTACCGGCGCAGCTGCGCGAACAGCGGGAGCGCCGGCGTGATGTCGGGGATGCCGCGGAGTTGACCGGGTCGATCGGATCGGAAGTAGTGCACGACGGCCGACGCGGCGAACGTGTCGTAGGCGTTGAGGTCGTCGATAGGGGCGCGGAGAAGGCCGCTGTCGCCCGGATGCCGCTTCAGCACCCGGTACGCGGACGGGTTGCCCCACTGGTCGAGCACGATGCCGTCGATCTCGTCGGTGCGGCCGCGCCGAAGCAGCGGGGTGCAGACCTGATCCGCCTCGATGAGCTTGAGGTCCAGCGATACGGGCGACCCCCACGACGTGATCGCGGGGTTGTTGACCAAGAGGGCGAACGCCTCGCCGCTCTCGGCCCGGGCCAGCCGCATCGTGCGGAGCTTGCCCGCAAGGTCCACGGTCCGGGACCACTGCTCGAACGCGTCCTCGATGCGGGCGTTGGCCTCGGCGTCATCGGTTAGCATCTGCAACCGCGGACCGGTGCCGATGGTGTCGTTGGCGAGCGTGAGGGCGATGCCCTTGGCGTAGGAGTTGTTGGCGACCTCGTACCGGGCGCGGTTGCGGAGGATGCGCCGGACTTCGGGATTGATCGCAGCGTTGGGCGACAGCCCGTCCGCGTTCGCCCAGTGCTTTCGGTTGTCGGGGGTCGTCTGCGCCGAGTCGAACTTCGCCACCACGAACCGTCGCCCGCATCCGCCGCGCGGAGCGTCCGTGCTCCGCTCGGCGGGGGCGGGGGGGCGGCCGTTTCGAATCAGCAGGTTGGCGATGGTCTTGAGCATCGGTGGGAGATCAGACGGAGCCGGGGGGGACGATCTTGGCGAACTTGATCCCGAGGCCGGGCTTCCTCGCGGCGTCCTTGGACGCGAGGTAGCGGTCGGCCTCGATCTGGTCCTTCAGCGGGTGCTGCTCGACAGATTGGCCGTCAACTGACGCCTTCGCGGGCTGCGACGCGCTGTCGCGGATGACCTGCTCGAGGTTGGGGTCAGGGTCGGGGGGCACGCCAGTACCCCTCTGCTCCAGCCGCCGCGTTGTCGCGCTTGCGATGGCACTGCGGCCGAAACGGTCTACGGGTAGACCCGATCAACCGACCGGGCGTTCGACGGTCGTGATCCGCCGCCCGCAGTGCCGGCATGAGCGCCGGCGACGGATGGCACCGCTGGGAGCCGCGCGGGTGTAGAGCACCTCGAAGTGGCGGCATCCGCACCGCGCGCAAGTGAGCCCGCGCGGCTGGGGTGGCGGTTTGGCAGGGCGTGCTGGCGTGCGGGGGTTCACCGGCGATCTCCTCGCAACTGGGATAGCCGCAGCCGGGGACGCGCCGACACCTTGTGGTCCGTGCCGAAGAGCACGGCGCCCTGCATGGATGCCGCGACCGCCGCGCCGACCAGACAGTCGAGCCAGTGGTTGTCGAGCCCCTCGACGCGGAGTTTCCACTCGTCCACGGTGCGGCCGCGACCTTCTGTCTTCACGCGGTACTCGCTGGTCAGGTGCTCGGACAGCAGCCGGTGCGGCTCGGGTTTGCTGCCGAACAGCGACAAACACCCGGGGTCACCCATCGGCACCGCAAGCCGCGCGTGTGCGAACGATTTCCAGTAGTTCGTGTCGAACACGACGTGCCGGACGGAGCGCTTGCCCGTGATTACGGGGATGCGCCAGTTGAGCCCGACGCGATCGCCCCGCTTGCGCTTGTAGTCGCTGAAAGGGATGCTCGACGCCCCGACGTAGCGCCCGTGGCTGGGCATGAGCACGCCCGCGTGCGGGCTCTGGCGACAGAATTGGTACACCACGTCGGTGGACGATCCCCAGTTCGCGTCGATCAAGCAGCGGTCGATCCGCACCATCGCGCCGTCGTCGCGCCGCCACTCCCGGGCAAGGTGCGACGCGACCAGACGCTCCAGACCGGCGTAGATCGCGCCCTCAACGCCGGCCCGCGGGGCCGCGGTCGCCAGCGTCCGCCGCAGGTCGCGGAGCGTGAAGTACCCGTTCGGCGCCTTCTGGTCCGGCTCGGTTCCGTAGTCGATCACGTACCCCGTGAAGTCGTCCTCCCAAGCGGCGATGAGGTAGAACAGCGCCTTGCCCTGCACATCCACAAACATCGTCAGCCGTGTGCAGCCGATCGGCACCTCGGCGCGGGCCTGACCATTGACCTTCGCCGCGATCTGATCGGCACTCAGCAGGTCGTCGGCGGCCTGGATCTCCGGGAGTGGCTCATTCTGGTACTCCGCGAAGAACGCTGCCTCGTCCTGCAGCTTCAGGTTCATCGCGTGCTGGACCGCAGACAGTTCGTCGTGGTTGAACCGTTCGGGCCAGGCGATGACCGCGCCCTCGTCCATGGCGGTTCGGTGCTGGCCGTAGTACTCTGTCGCGGCTTTGATGCCGCGGTCGTTCCGCAGCCCGTCGGCGCGCAGTTCCGCGTACCGCTGCCAAAGCGCGTCACGCACTGGAAAGGCGTACATCATCTTCGTCCGCTCGCCCTGCCACTGCGGGTGCTTGTCGCGGTCGAGGATGCGGTCGGCCAGGTCGTCGGGGCGGACAACCGTCAGCGTCATCAGCCCGGCGATCTTCTTGCCCGGTCCGGCCAGGCCCAGGATTGCGCCGGCGAGGATGCGTTCGCGGTTGGCGCACTGCGAGGGCGACCGGGCGCTCTCGTCGGTCTGCGGATCGTCGATGAGAACCAGCGAGGGGCGGGCGGACGTCCCGTCCGCTCGCTTGTGCTTCATGCCGCGGATGCGGCCGGTGATCCCGGCGACGCGGATGATGGCGCCGGCGGCCGCCGAACCGGAGATCGTCGGAAGCACGATCTCCCGCGCGGTCCAGCCGATGTGCGTCTGCTTGCCCTGGTAAAGCTGCCCCGACGCGCGCTGGTGGATGCCCTCCAGGGACCGGATCGGGTGACAGACCTCCGGGAAGTCACCGGCGAGGAGGTCGCTGTTCTCCAGCTCCGCCTTGATCGACTCGAGCATCCCGGCGGCATGCTCTTCGTCGGAGCCGATCAGGGCCACGAAGTCGCGGTGGCCGTACAGCATGGCCCACAGGCACGCGACCTCGCAGAGCGAGGTCTTGCCGCTGCCACGGGGCATGGCCATCCCAAACAGCCCGCCCTCCAGTACCGCCTGCTCTATCTTGGCGATGACCTTGAGGTGATCATCAGACCACTTCAGATGGAACGTCTGCAGGAAGTACGTCTCGCAGAAGAACCGGAAGTCTCGGGCCGCCCGTTCCCGGCGCGCCGGATCGACCACGGGTGGCAGGTCGCCGATGTCGCGCCCCGAGAGCGAGAGCATGGCGTTGCGCTGCCGCGCCCGTTCCTTCATCGCCTCGTAGCCGGTGAGCCCCTCGGGCTGGCGGGCTGCTTCGGCGAGGGCCTCGTGCCGCGTCGTTACCAGCCAGGCGACGTACCGGAACAAGTCAACCTTGCCACCATCCCCGTCCGCCGCGACGCGGAACCCGGCGCGCGTGCGGTGCCTGTGGAGCTGACGCTCGCTGACGACCTCGCCCAGCGGCGTGCTGTTGAGTAGCCGCGCGAGTTCGCCGGGCTTGAGTTTGCGCGGGTCAATCGCCACCGCCACCTCCCGAGGTCATCTCCTTCACGAGCCACGCGGCGTAGTGCACGAGGTTGAGTGTTCCGTCGCTGTTCACCGGCGCGCCCGCGGCGATGTCGGCGCGGAGCATGGCGTCGCTCACGGGCTTGCCGCCCAAGCGCGTGAGCACCCGGGCCGCGTCCGCGACGGGGAGCGCCGCGGGGTTCAGCCGGGACATCCCCTGCCCGGCGGCATTGGCGGCGTGGGGGGCGGGACTAGGCGCGTGTTCGGGAGTCATCGCGGACCTCCCGCTCGAACTTGCCCACATGTCCCGCCGAGTTGCCCACATGCCGCGGAATGACGGCGAAGCCGCTCGGATTCGCCTTGCCTGTTCGCGGATGTCATGGCTTCATGTGTCACAACGCGGGGCGGAACCCCGCGACGGAGACCACGAAGATGAACACGACAACGAAGAACACGATCGAGATCGCCACCGCTTTGGGACGCCGCGGGTTCGCGGTTGCCAGCATCGAGGTCCGCACGCCCGACGGCCGGACCTGGTCGGTCGACGCCGCGAGCGCCGGCGGCTTCCGCCTGTTCGAGATCGACCCCGACGGCCGCCGCGGTCCCGACGAGCACGACGCCGTCGACGGCGATACCTGGTTCGCCAGCGACCTGGTGGACTACCTCGACGCGGTGGGCCGACCCAAGACGCCCCCGCCCAACCGCACAACCCGCCCGACCGCCTGAAGCCCGCGAAATGCGGGCTTCGTTGTTTACCGGAGTCACTACGCACCGCAAGCCCCCCACACGACGAGAGGTACCAGTATGAAGAACCGCACGAACAAGACCGCCAAGCCCGCCCCCGCGCAACCCACCGCCGTCGAGATGTACTCGGCGCGGCGGAACGACATCGCCCGCCTTCTCGACGTGCTGCAGATGGAACTGGACAAGCACGACGAGCGGGCCAAGGCCGATCCGACCAACTGGGGCATCACCGGCAACCTCGGCAAGGTCCGCAGCGACCTGATGGACACCGTCGCCTTCCTCAGCGGCATGGACCGCGAGGACGTCGAGCGCTTCCTCGCCGAGTAACCACCCCGTACCCACGCCCCCCCACGAAGGAACACGCCCATGAACATCAAGACGATCATGATCGAAGGCCACGAAAAGGACGTCACGATCAGCCGCACCGAGCGCGGCGCGGAAGTGACGATCGAGCAGAACACGCGCCACGCGGGCAGGCAGGACATCTGCATCGCCCACATCGCCCGCGACGAGGACCGCGACGCCCGCTACGCCAAGGCGGTCGAGGTCGCCAAGGTCGTCTACGGGACCGACCGCCGCGGCCGCGCCGCCGCCACCAACTCGATGGTCCACGACGTTCTCAACGAGATGGAGCGCGTCGCGGGGTGCTGACCCGCCCCACGCGACGGCGCGGGGAACCGCGCCGGACGCGATTCCCCGCCGCAACGTGCGGCGGGATTCCGCACCCGTAGTTGGGAGATTCGCATGAGTACGAAGACGAAGAAGGCACCGAAGACCCGCATGTCCAAGAGCGCCGCCCGCGCCGAGGGGGCGGCGAAGACCGACCGGCTCCGCAAGGCCGCGCTCGCCGAGATCAAGGACCGCCTGGGCGGCAAGACGCCCGCGAAGAGCGGCAAAGCGCCCAAGGCCGAGAAGGCGCCCACGGCCCCCAAGGAGCAGAAGCCCAAGCGCGTCAGCGCCCTCGACGCCGCGGCGCAGGTGCTGGCCGCCAGCGAGGTCCCCATGCGGGCCAAGGAGATGATCGCCAAGATGGAGGCGAAGGGCCTGTGGAAGAGCCCCGGCGGGAAGACCCCCGAGGCCACGCTCTACGCCGCCATCATCCGCGAGATCGCCGCCAAGGGCGACAAGGCCCGCTTCAAGAAGCACGAGAAGGGCGTCTTTGTCGCAGGAAAGGGAGCCTGACCCATGCAGGCCACCCGCGCCCAACTCGAAGTCCTGCTCGACGCGGCCGAGCGCCTGCTCAACGCCCGCGAGGTCCAGATGCTGACCACCGAGGAGTGGGACGCGCTGGAGCACGCGGTTGCGGCCTGCAACGAGCCGCCCGCGAACGAGCGGACGGAGACGTTCACCGTCGATGGCATGCGGGCGCTGGTCCGCAGCGTCGTCCCGATGAAGGGCGAGCCGTACCAGCACCGGTGCCCGGAGGACGCGTTCGAGGCGGTCGCCCATGCGGTGGCCGAGGCGACCCGCCCGTTCAACCTCGAAGACCTCCGGCACGCCGCCAACATCCCGTGGTCGCAGGCGGCCGTCGCCTTCGCATTTCTCAAGGAGCGGAGCGTGGTTCTCCCCGCGGGCGGGCGCAACCACGCTGCCGCGGGCGCGACGCCCTACGAGGACGCGATGGTCGAGTTCCATGCCCTCCGGGAGAAGGGCCCCAGCGTCTGAACGCATCGGTGCCCCCTCCTCACGCCTCGGCCTTCGCCGGGGCTTTCTCTTCGGCCACACCCTTCGCGGGAAGGCGCTCCGCCTTGCGGCCAGCGAACTTCTCCCACCGCTGCACGATGACATCGCAGTAGAGGGCGTCGAGCTCCATCAGGAATGCCCGCCGCCCGGTCATCTCCGCGCCGATGAGCGTCGAGCCGGAGCCGCCGAAGAGGTCGAGCACGTTTTCGCCGGGCCGCGACGAGAACTCGATGGCCCGCCGTGCGAGCTCGACGGGCTTCTCGGTGAGGTGGACCATGCTCTGCGGGTTCACCTTCTTGATCGACCACGTATCCGGCACGTTCGCCGGGCCGAAGAAGCGGTGTGCCGCGCCTTCTTTCCAGCCGTAGAAACACCACTCGTGGTTGCCCATGAAGTCCTTGCGCGTGAGGACCGGGTGCTCCTTGATCCAGATGATCGCCTGCGCGAAGTAGAGCTCGCAGCGCTGGAGCACGGGCGGGTAGTTCCCGCAGTTGGCGTAGCCGCCCCAGATGTAGAACGTGCCGCCGGGGATTAGCACGCGGGTGATGTTGCCGAACCACGCGGCGAGCAGCCGGTCGAATTCGTCGTCGGACACGAAGTCGTTCGCCAGCGGCCGGTCCTTGGCCCGGAGCTTCTTGTGCGTCGCGCGGCTCTTCTCCGGGTAGCGGTTGAGGTCGGCGCTCTGCTGATCGTGCTGGTCGGCCTTGCCGGGCAATGCGAATGAGCTCAGGCCGGCGACGATCGCGTTGTTCGAGCGCGGCTCGACCTTGACGTTATACGGCGGGTCGGTGTTCACGAGATGGATCGGCTGGCCATCAAGCAGCCGGTCCAAGTCCGCGGGCTTGCTGCTGTCCCCACACATGAGACGGTGATTGCCCAGCACCCAGATGTCACCCGGCACCGTCGTCGCGGCGTCGGGAGGCGCCGGCACATCGTCGGGGTCGGTCAGGCCCTCGTTGCCGGCGGGGGCCATGATCGCCGCGAGGTCCTCGGCGCTGAAGCCGAGCACCGCCAGGTCGAAATCCACGCCCTTGAGGTCGGCAAGCTCGATGGGCAGCAGTTCCATGTCCCACGCCGTGAGCGACGCGACCTTGTTGTCCGCGATGCGCAGCGCCTTGACCTGGTCGGGCGTCAGGTCGTCCGCGCGGATCGTCGGCACTTCCTTCAATCCCAGCTTCCGCGCGGCGCGGAGGCGGGTGTGCCCGGCGATGATGATGTTGTCGGCGTCGATCAGGATCGGGATCTTGAACCCGAACGCCTGGATTGACTTGGCGACCGCGTCGATCGCGGCGTCATTGATGGTGCGGGGGTTGCGGTCGTATTCCTTGACCGCGTCGATGGGAAGCATCTCGATGTTCACGGCGATCTCCGTCATGAGCGCGACGCGGTGCGCCGGCGCGATGGCGTCGTGGTGGCCCGCCGCGGCGCGGCAGGTCCGGGGATCGCTGGCTCGATGGATCGCTCGGGCTAACGGGCCCGTCCGGGGGCGGTGCAGCGCCCCGATTCCCGTCCGTTACGGGGCGCGCCCGTTGGCCACGGGTTCGCCCACGTTGGCCCACGTCGCGTACCTGGCGGGACGGCGTACCAACCCCGCCATGGGGGCTCCCCGCGCCCGGACGCGCGAAACAAACTCTGTCGCCAAGCGCGGCTGTTCCCGCGGGCGTAGCAACGCAACGCGGGCGGGGAAGTACCTACCGACCCCCTCACCCCCGCCGTTAGGCTTCGGGCTGTTGGGCTCGTGGTAGGCGCGGCCTGGCACGCGACCTGCATGGGCGCGGCGGGGCGGGAGGGGGGAGGTACATGATGAAAGAGAGAGATCTTTCAATCTTTCAATACCTCCCTTACGCCCATGCACCCGCGCCCCGCGTACGCGCGCGGTGAATAGGTGAAAGATTGAAAGATCTGGTTCAGGCCAGCGCATACACCACCTTCGGCCGCGTCGCGGACGTTTCCTCCTCCTGCCGCAACTGCTGCGTTTCCAGGAGGTTGTCGATGACTTCCTGACGCTCCCGCTGCGTCAACCACTGCGTCTTGCGGCAGAGTTCACTGCGGGAGATCTTTCCACCCGCCTTGCGCACCACCCGGACCACGCGCTTCTGCCGGGCGTCGAAGACGCCGTCGGCGACCCACTCGTGGGCGATGTAGAGCATCCGCCGCGTCAGGTACGACGACAGGTCGCACGCCCAGCGGGCCGCGTCCTCGTCGATCACCGGCTTCTGGGCGTTCGTGGAGCAGGCGTAGATCAGCGCGAGGCGGCACGCCTTCTCCTCGGCGCGGGCCCACAGCGACCGCCCCGTCTCGTCCGGCTTGGCGAGTTCTGCGTCGACGGTCGAGGCAAGCGCATCGAACACCTCGCCCGCCTGCGGCGTGGCCTCGACCACGATCGGCTTGGGGTGCTCCTTGAAGAGGTTGCCCCCGGGCTGCTGCGCTCCCCACCATTCCGCCGCCTGCTTCAGCGGTTCGGGAACACTCAACGCCTTGGCCCGCTGCCGCGCCGGCGTCTCGGCCGACTCGAACACGAGCAAGCGAGCGATGAACCCGTCGCTGAGGCTGTCGGCGGTGAGGGACTCGAAGAAGTGCTCGGGGACAGTCGTGCCGTAGACGCTGACACAGGGCTGATCAACGACCTTGTTCCGCTTCTTGTCGGCGTAGGCCTTGCCCCGGAAGACCGTGTCGGCGCTGCTGTAGAGCTTCATCAGCGCCGTCAGCACGTTGAACAGGTGCGGGGCCTTCTTCGGGTCGCCGATGGTGCGCAGGAAGCGGCCGAACTCGTCGATCTGGAACAGGACCGCCGGCTCGGCCTCCACGGCGGTCACCAGCCCGGCGTCGGACGCGAGGTCCTCGTTGCCCTCGTGCTCGACCATGTCCGCGGCGAACAGGATGTTCTTGTTGAACTTTCGGGCGTTGTCCTTGCCCGCGCCGGAGGGCGCGACGCCGACGCAGTAGACGTTGGTGCGGTTGCCGCGCTCGTCGCGGACCTTGCGGGCGGCGAGCACGGCCTGGAGGCAGATCCCCGCGGCCAACGCCAAGACCGGCTGCGGCCGCGTGGCCGTCGCCAGGTTGTGCGCCACGACCTGCTCGATGAAGCCCGGCACACGGAGCAGGTGATCGGGGAACGGCCCCGGGTCGGGTGGACGCTCCGAGTGGGGACGTTCGCCGGGAACACGCCGGCGCTCGGGATCGAATCCCGAGAGGTCCACATCGGTGGCCTCAATTGGCCCGGCGTCGCGCAACCACCCGTGCGGGCGGTCGTGGGGCTTGCTCGCCGCGTCGCTGACCTTGTGCCGAAGTTCCTTCTCCGACCACGGCGGCTGGCAGCGCGGGTTGTAGCGGTCCCACAGGAGCCCGAACGCCGTCTCCGCGTCCAGCCCGAACCCGTGCACCATCGCCGTCGCTGCCGCGTACGTTTGGCTGTGCCCTCCCGAGCCCGAGATCGCTGGCGGGATGCGGTCCAGGTACGCCTCGGCGCGGCGCAGCACGGCATCCGGTGCGCAGAGGGGCTTCAACGATCCGGGCGCAGGGGTCGGTCGCTCCGGCGGGGCATCCCCGTGCCGCTGTTTCCTCACAGCCTCGGCCAGCGCCGCGACGGCCGCGCCGAGCGTCTCGGCATCGACCACGGCGGGCTCGCCCTCGAGCGGGTCGTACGGCTCCCCGCAGGGGTGCATACTCGGGCCGACGACTGTCTGCGCGCCGGTGCTGCGCAGTTCGACGATCATCTTCCTCGACGCCGGGTCCTGGTGCTTGCGGGTCTTCGCCCCCTCGCAGATGTACCACCAGTGCGACGATGGCTTGCCCGGCCGCCCCGATGTCGCGCCCGTTGGCGGCAAGAACGCCGGCGCGAGCGCCACCGCCTCCTCGCAGTCCAGGTCGACGTCCACGAGCCATCCGCTCGGCTCGCCCAGCAGCACGCCGATGTTCCCAGTGCCGTTGAAGTGCTGGGGCAGCTCGGCGTCGGACAGGCGCAGGTCCGTCCAGCCCTTGAGCACGGGCACCTTCGTCCCCGCGGGCACGGGGATCGGCGCGTAGCCGCGCGCGAGGTACCACCGCGCCGCGTCGAGCAGGTTGGACGGCCCCTCGCTCATTGCTTACTCGTCGTCCCCCTTCGTCTTGACGCCGGCGCCCATGATCTTCAGCATGTGCGCCGCGTTCTCGCGGTCCCTCTTGCTCGCGCGGTAGTCGAAGAGGCGATCCAGATCCACGACCGGTTTCACCGCGTACTCGAAGCTGTGCTCGCTCCCGGCCAGCCCCAGAGCGTGGGCGATCGCCTGAGTGCAGCGGCTGGAACGGTGCGTCCCCGCCGCCGCCAGCAGGAGCGGCACCTCGGCCCGCGTCTGGCCGTGGTACATGAGGCCACCGACGCTGCGTGCTAGGAGCGCCCCCACGCCCTTGGCGTCGTTCTTGTCGATCGGGGCCGAGGCCACGTGCCGCCCCAGCACACGGCCGTCCTTGTCCGTCTCTTCGATGGTGATCGTGATCATCGCGTACTCCTTGCTCAGAAGGGAATCTCGTCGTCGGGGATGCCGTACGTGGTGCCGACCGGCGCGGGCACCTGCTCTGGCAGGCCATCGTCGCCCTCGAGCCGCGGCGGCTTGTCGCCAAGTCGGTGCGCCACCACCCGCTCGAACTGCTCGCCCGCCTTCCTCTCGACCGTGATGTGCAGCGCCGGCGCGAGCGCCCCGGCGCGCGCGAGCTCGACCGCTTCCTCGGTGCCGCCGGGCACCGGCTCGACCGACCGCGCCCGCCACCACGCCTCGGCCTTCGTCCGCGCGTACCCGGTGTGGTCGAAGCAGACCCACTCGCGGAAGTAGCGGTTGAACCCAACCCGGTACTCGACCCGCATCGTCAGCGGTGCGGCCGGGTCGTTCCGCTTCATGTGGACGTGGTACGTGGTCTCGCTGACGTGGTGCTCCTCGCGGCTCGTCTGCCCCGACAGGATGCCCTCAGTGCTGGCCTGCGCCTCGTGCTTCTGCCGGTTGGGCTCGGGGAACTGGTGCCCGCACTCCGGGCACGTTTGGTAGCCCGCCGCGATCAGCGCGTGGCACTGCGGGCACTCCTTCGCCGGCGCCTCGCCCTCGCCACGGTCATCCGTGGTGAGCCGGATGGCATCGACCGGCCCGTGACGGAGCACGTTGCCGCCGAAGTCCAGCACGAGACAGTCCGCCTTGCCCGGGTTGAGGCGGAAGCCCCGACCGACCATCTGGTAGTACAGCCCGGGCGACATGGTCGGCCGCACGAGTGCCACGCAGTCGATGTGCGGGGCGTCGAAGCCGGTCGTCAGCACGTTGACGTTGCAGAGGTACTTGAGCGCTCCGGAGCGGAAGCGGTCGAGGATGGCGCTGCGCACGCCCGCGGGCGTGTCGCCGGAGACGAACCCGCACTCGACGCCGTGCTTGGACTTGAGCACCTCAACGATGTGCTGGCCGTGGCGGATGCCCGACGAGAAGATGAGCGTGGCGGAGCGGTCCTTGGTGTGCTCAACGATCTCGGCGCACGCGCCGTCGACGAGGGCATCCTTGTCCATGAGGTCTTCGACCTCGCTGGCGACGAACTCGCCGGCGCGAACGTGAAGATCGTCGGTGCTGACTTTCTGAAGCCCCGCCTTGGTCCGCAGCGGTGACAGGAAGCCCTGCACGATCAGTTCGCGGACGCCGACCTCGTAGCAGACATGATTGAGGATGTTGCCAGGCTCGCAGATCGGGCCGGACTTCATGCGGAACGGCGTCGCCGTCAGGCCGATCACCCGCGCGAGCGGGTTCACAACCTTGGCGTCGGCAATGAACTGGCGGTACATCCCCTCGCCATCGGGCGGGATCAGGTGCGCTTCGTCCACGATGAGCAGGTCCACCGGCCCGAGGTCGCACGCCCGCTGGTAGATGGACTGGATGCCGGCGATAGTGACGGCGTAGCCGAGGTCCTTGCGCTTCAGTCCAGCTGAGTAGATGCCCACGGGCACATCGGGCGCGATGGTGCGGAGCTTGTCCGCCGCCTGCTCCAAGAGTTCCTTGACGTGGGCCAGGATGACCACGCGCCCGTTCCACGGCCCGACCGCGTCGCGGCAGATCGTGGCGATGACCGGCGTCTTGCCGCCCCCGGTGGGAATCACCACACAGGGGTTGTCGTCGCGGGTCCGCAGGTGCTCGTACACCGCGGCGACGGCTTCGGATTGGTAGGGGCGGAGCTCCATCAGGAGACGCCCCCGTGAGAAAGACCGCCTGCTACGATCACCTGATGCGAGTCACCGTACTGATCCTGACGCTCGTGGCAACGGCGCTCTCGGGGTGCCGCTCCACGCCCGATGCAACGGAGACTGACAGGGCCATGATTCAAGTTGAGGTTCTGGGTTTCAGTGACTGTCCGAACACTCCAGAGTTCCTCCGGCGCGTGCAGGTGGCAGCCACCCGTGTTGACGGCGCGCGAGTTGTGTACGTCGATCAGGAGGCGCTGCCCGAGGATGACGTCCGCCGGGGATATCCCACACCCACGGCGTTGGCGAACGGGCGAGACCTGTTTGGGCTTCCTGTTCCCACGACTCCGAGCATGGGCTGTCGAATGTATGAGGGTGGGCTGCCCGACGAGGACGCGATCATTTCGCAATTGCGGAGAGCGACTGCTCGTTGATCCCAACTGGTCTGCGTCAATCAGCATCATGTGTTGATCTCCGTGATCTCAACCAGTACCATGCCGCCCGGAGTCACCGGGCCACGCTCCACTTGCAGCCGATCGATCTGCGAGTCGTCGCGGTACGCGCCGCCCTTGGCGAGCGCGTCAAGCAGCGCCTTCTGCACGTTGTCCAGGTCGCGCCGGCGGTGATCGGGAGGGCAGACGGTGACGCGCACCGCCAGCCGCCCGTCCATTCGCTCCACCCGCATCGCCGCGAGGGCGGCGCACACGTCCCTGCGGTAGCGCCGGCCCTCGCGGCTGATGACGGTCCTGGGCCCCATGCGACGCCAGATGTGGTTGACACTTGGCGGGTACGGGAGATCGAGGACGCGACCGGATGGGCTTACCGCTTCCAGGGCGGCGTCCCTCCCAGGCTTCCTGGCCCGACGCCCGCGGGGACGCGAGCGCCCGCAGCGCCGCCGCCGCCCTTCTTCCCATAGCCCTTGATCACGTTGGTGAACTCGCCGTTGTCGTCGCGCTTCTTGAGCCCGACGTTGATCTCCAGGGGCACGTTGTGCAGCTCCACGGAGTCCTTGGGCTGCATGACGCCCACGGCGCGGCAGATCGCTGAGAGCTCGCCGCGCGCGATCTTGACGGTCATCTCGCTCTTGTTCTCGAGGTTGAGCCGTGCCCACACCAGGCGGCCCTTGTACTCGCCGTCGATGATCTGGAACGTCAGCTGGAGGTACTTGCCCCCGCCGTTCTTGGTCGGCTTGTACTCGCTGTCCGAGACCACCGCGAGGTACTTGCCCGCGGGGATCGGGTCGAGCGCGACGGAGGGATCGACCTGGTTGGCATCGAAGTTGTTCAGCGTGGCCATGGGTGAGCTTCCTTGTGCAGAGGTGCTGGGTCGGGGGGTGCGGATTGGATCAGGCGGTCGGCGCCTCGCCGGCCGGCGCGACCGTGGCAGCGGCGCTCTCGGCGAAGGGGTTCTCGCCGCGTGCGAAGGCGCCGTACACGCGGTAGTCGAGGGGCAGCTCCTCGGGGAGCCCCAGGCGGTTCTTGGCGACGTGCGCCGGGCGTTCGACGGTGCGGATGATCCGCTCGCCTGTCCCGACGCCGTTGTGCTTGGCCTTGTTGAACCCCTCGTCCACCTTGACGGTGTGGACCTTGTACGTGGCGAAGAGCACCTCGTCGGCCCACTCCTGCACCAGCGCCGACGCGAGCTTGTGCAGGCGGGGCGAGTAGCGGTCGTAGGGGACGGTCTCGGGGTTCTCGAACTTCTCGATCTTGGCGTGCGCGATCAGCACGACCGTCATGCCGCGGTCGGTGCGGAGCGCGTCGAGGGCCCCAAGCACCATCCGCCACTTGTCGATCGCGAAGGTGTACCCCTTGGCGTAGCCGATCTTCTCGATGTTCTCGACGCTCTCGTCGCAGCACACCGCCGCCCAGATCAGCCGCTCGAGCCAGTCGAGGCTGTCGATGACGACCGTCTTGTACTTGTGCTCGGCGGTGTAGAGCGATTCCAGCGCCGCCATGACCTCGCCGAGGCTCTTGGCCAGCGGGAACGACTCGCAGTCGATGTCGGCGAGCCCGTCCTCGGTCGGGACGAAGACGGGCGCGTCCGCCATGGCGCCGAATGTGCTCTTGCCGATACCGTGCGTGCCGTAGAGCATCGCGCGGCGGGGCTGGGGGCGTCGCCCCTTGCTGATCTGGCTCATCAGGGTCGTCGAGGTCATGCGGACTCCACGGTGGTGTTCGGTTCGACACGCCCAAGGCCGCCACGGCCCAGGCCGACGGCCGGCAGGTCTCGTCGGTGGGCCGGGCGGCGGTGGGCGGGCCGCGGGCAGGGGGCACGCCACTACCCCTCTGCCCGCGTCCGCGCCCTGTCGCGCGCTAGTTGGAGGACGGGTCGAGGTCCGCGAGCTGCGTCCGGAGCTGCTGGACCATCCGGTGGACGGTTCCGCGGTGCAGGCCGCGCTCGATCGCGATCTCCGGGATGGACTTGCCGTCCAGAAGCGCCCGCGCCAGCTCGAACAGCGGCTGGGGCAAGTGCAGCAGGCGGTCCGCGAGGTCGAGCCGCGCGTCGACCTCCGCGAACGCGTGGTGGGCCGCGTCGGCGAACTCGGCGCCCTCGGTCCCGCAGGCCGGCAGACCGACCCGCCGCGCCTGGGCCGCGGCGTCGCGGCGGAGCTGGCGGCACTTCTGCTGGTACCAGAGGTTCATGACGCTCTTCATGAACGTCGTCCGCGAGGCGCGGGCCCGGTCGTACCGGGGCAGCGCACGCACCAGCTCGAGCGCGAGCTCCTGCCGCAGGTCGGCGACCTGGTCGGCGGGGAGCGCGAAGATGCGCCCGAGCCGCTCGGTGCGGAACTCCATCTGACGGACCGTGAGGGAAGGGAAAGCGGTCGGACCGCTACGATCGGCGCACATCGGCGCCCGGTCTGCTGCGATCGAAGGCATGACGCCTCCTCGTGCCAGACATCGCCCGCAGGGCCCGGCAGCAGCTCGGTGCGAGATGTGGATCAACCAGCGTGGAGGACGTCCTGCCGGGCAGCCGCTCCGGCACGTCCGGGGCTACACGCGGCGTAGCGGGCCGCTACATTCGGCGTAGCGGCTCAGAATTCCCAGGGTGGCACGTCGGCCGGCTCGTAGGTCATCACGGAACCACGCAGGATCGCCCCGTCGATGTGGGCGCCAGCGCTCTTGTGGTACTTCTTGATGATGTCGATCGTGTCGTTGAGGCGGTTACGCACCCGGTCCCGGAGCCGCTTCTGGTCGCCGCTCTCGACCTTCATGCGACCAGCGAACTTGGCCTCCTGGAGGAACGCGATCAGCTTCACCTTCTCGTTCTCGGCGACCTGCTTCGCGGTCGCGTCCCCGGCCTTCTCCGCGGCCGCGATCTCGTCGTTGAGCTCGTTCAGCCGCACCCATATCGCCCGGGCCTCCTTCGCATCGAACTTGGCCTCCGCCCTGGCCGAGGGGATGTCCTTGAGGTGCGGGCGTGCCATCGCGTACAACTGCGCGACGGTGAACCGCTTGCCGGGCGAGCCCAGCAGCTCCCGCACGTACAGCATCCCCACGCTGAGCACGAACCGCTTGTCGATGCCGTCGAATCGCAGAAGCCACCCCTGGCCCTCCTGGACGAGTTGGTGGGTGGGGGGAGGAGGCTCGACAGCGCCGGCAGCAGCGGGGGCGCTCGCCGGCGCGGTGTTGGGGTTCGGGTCATGGACCAGCCGCAGGGTGCAGCTCTCCGGAAGCGATCGCTTAATGATCTGGCCCATGTGGGCCTTCCCGGCCTCGGTGATGGCCCCGACGATCTGCTCGCCGTGACGCTTGTAGAGGTCGAAGATGCGCTTGGCGGCGTCGTCGACCGGAAGGTCGATGTGCGGGAGGGCCCGCACCGCCTCGCCGTAGCGGTTGTAGAACGCGGTGATGTCCATCCCCGCGACCTGCTGCGCCGTCTCGAGGTACGACGCCAGCATGATGCGGGACTCGCCCTCGTCGCGCGGGTCCACGAGCAGCTTGTGCCGGTAGCGGTCCTCCGGCTCGTACTGCGCAGCGCCGGCCGCGAGGACGGCGAACCTGCGATCGATGCACTGAGAGCAGACGCCGCAGTGTGGCTGATCCTTGCGGTACTTGCGGGTGTGGGTGCAGCTGATCGAGTAGTCGATCATGGCGCCGTGGCCCGCCTTCACGATGTCGGCGACCACGTCCGCCTTCGTCTTCCACAGAAACCGGTTCTCCACGCCGAAGGTCGATCCAGTCACCAGCGAGAACAACTTGCGCATGGAAGCGAGCACGCGCGGGTGGGTCGTGCGGGTCGCCCGGGAACCTACGACCTGGGGCGAGAGGGGGAGGTTGAGGCTCACGACGCCGTTCTCGTAGAAGCGGATGGCGTCCAAGCCCGCCACGCGGGCCACCGCGACGGCGAAGGAGGCGTACAGGAACGACCTCGCCCGCTGGGTGTACTCCTTCTCCGCGCGGTGCTTCTTGCTCGCGCGCACGGTGACGAACTGCGGGCGAGGGCCGCTGGTCGCGCTGGCGATCATGGACGTGAGCGTGTGATGGCGCTCCCGCATCGTGCCCGCCGCCGCGTGCGTCACGAGCAGCGACGCCTTCTTGTCGCGGATCACCTCCTCCACGACGCCGCCCAGCGAGTCCAGGCCGCCGGAGAAGAGAACCACCGACTCTGGGGGCGCCTGGTCGGCCGGCTTGCCGAAGTGCAGGTACGCCTCTAGGGCGGGCGGGCTCTTGTACTGGCTGAAGGTGAACTCGTATTCGTCCTCGGAGAGGAAGCTGAGGAGCTCGATGAGGGAATCGGAGACCTCGGGTGATCTCCAGAGCGACGGAACGCGGACGGGGATCTCGAAGCGCAGGCGCCGCCGCCAGTTGGACCCCATCGTCTCAACGTCGTCCGCGCCGCGGCGGGCCATCTGGTCCCCGACGTACACGAACGCGGCGATCTCGACCAGGTCGATCAGGGCGGGCGGGATGTCCTGGCTCAGCTGGCGCCCGATGTCGTTGAGCTCGACGCGGACGTTCTTGCCCGCGCCGGCCGTGCGGAGCTTGGAGACGCCGGCCGCCGAACCGGGGTACGCGGACGCGGCTTCGTTGCACGCGAAGAGCATCTCTGGAGGTGTCACTTGTTCCCCTCCTTCAGCTCGGCCACCATTTTCTTCATGGCCTGGTGCGCGAAGCCCTCGGCGTGCTTGCGGGTGATCCCGCCCGTGTCCTTGTTCTGCCAGTTCTGTTTCGACTGCCATTCGCCCGCGAACCGTTCGACGATGACCGACGCCTGGCGGCAGTGCGTGTGCATCGCCTGGTCGAAGGCGGCCTTGGCCGCGAGGTTGGCAAAGCGCTGCCCCTCACCGACGTGGTTGGCGCACTCCCTGCTGGCGTAGAACTGCAGGACCTTGTTGGTCAGCTGGCCGAAGAACTGCTTGCCGAGCTGCCCGAAGTTCTTCTCGGTGCCGAGATCGCGGAAGGCCCTCTGGACGTCCTGGCTCGTCACCCCGAAGAGCGACGAGGCCTTGCCCGTCACGAGCTGGTTCGTGACCTCGACCGCTGCGCTCTGGGCCATCTCGCCCAAATCTGTCCGGCCCTTGTTGTTGGGCATCGCCTTATCTATGTTCTGCGAGACGGCGCTCAGGATCGCGGGGAGGCTGGGGTTGTCGGGGACGTTGAAGCCGCGCGCCCGCAGCCCGGCCGCGAAGTCCGGCTCGCGGGCCGCCTGCGTGAGCTGGGTGAGCGACCAGAAGGCCTCTACCAGCCCCGCGTGATGCGCGGCGTTCATGAGGCCGGTCTCGGCCGCCGAAATGATCGCGTTGGCGATCTGGTCCGCGCCGGCCCCGGCGGCGATCAGGCCGATCACCTCTTTCCACTTGCGCGATCGAGGGAGATACCCAAGTCTTGTGTGTCCCATACGGTCGGCCTCAACGACCGCCGATGGGGAGTACACGCCCGCACTGGCCTTAGGTCGCTTTTATTGGCATCGACCGCGGGGACCGGCGTCTTCACCTTGGATTGGTCCCGGACACGGGTGTTTCACCCTGTTTGGTCTGATAAGTCTGCCAGAGCCGCCGCTGTCGGCCCCATTCCACCTCGGCAGCGATCGGGCGCAGGTCGTGCTCGGTCAACGGGTCTTTGCCCGCTGTGACGAGCGGCAGGAAAAGAATCGCCTCCTGAAGGTCGGGTGCGAGGTGGAGCAGGTTCATGATCTGCGTCACGCGTGCCCGCGTCACATGGCCGACAGCGGCAAGCTCCGCCTGCGTGGTCACGGCTCCACTCCGCACCAGGCCGTCGAACCGGATCGCGAGGGCCATCAAGCGGGAAACCCGAGGCACTCGACCGATAGCCTCCTCGGGCGCCGCGCCGGCGCGGGTCGTCTTGCCCCCAGGCACGAAGCGAGCGGTCGTGGTCAGCGACGACGGTCTCGCGTTCTTGGGAGTGGTGCCGGTCATGCCTCTTGCTCCTCGGGCGCGACCTCGGGGTTGAATGTCACCGAGACGTTCTGGGTTTGGCCGTCATACTCGACCGAGGCGAGGGTGACGTGCATGAACTCTGCCCGCTCGGCCTGGGTCATCGCCGACCAGACCCCGTCGAAGCACTCGACGGCTCCTGCCACCTCGTCCTCGTCAACAAGCCGGACCTGGTCGGCGGCAATCTGGCGCGAGAGTGCCGCGAGCGTCCGCTTGGCTCGCTCGATGTCACGCGTCATGGCGGGCGACGGCTCCTCCGCGGTCAACCGCCGCACCGTTGCCTCAAGACGCGCATGCGCCGCCGCACGGGCCGCGGCGGCTTGGCGGAGGAGCTCCACCGCTTGGTCGACGATGTCACGCGCGGACGGGGAGTTCGCGAGGACGCTCTTGACCTGCTCAACCACGAACGCCTCGAGGGCAGGTCCGGGGAGCGACGGCGCGGCGCAGCGATGCCGCCCGCGCTTCATGGCGTTCGTGCACACGTAGTACCGGTAACGGGTGCGCGTGCCATCCGCCCTCCTCTTCGACGCGCTGCTCGGGGACATCGCGCACCCGCACCCCTTGCACCGAACCAGGCCGCCGAGCAGAGCGCCGGTCGGGTTCTTGGCACTCGCGCCACCGCGCTGCCCCGCGAGCTTCAGCTGTGACTGGACGCGGCGGAACGTGCCCTCGTCAACGATGGCCTCGTGCTCGCCGTCGTAGACCGTGCCGTTGTGCGGGACCTTCCCAAGATAGAGCGGGTTGCGCAGCAGCCGCGAGATGATGGACTTGTCGAAGGGGCGGTTGCCGACGACGCGCCCCGCGGTGGTGGACCAAGACTTCGTGGTCCAGCCACGAGCGTTGCATTCCTCGGCCACGCGGAGAATGCTCTCGACCTCGAGGTACAGCTCGAAGATGCGACGGACCCGCTCCGCCTCCACCGCGTTCACCATCAGGCGTCGGCCCGTGAAAGGTGCCGGCGCCGGCACGAAGTCGTACCCGAGGATGGGCTTGCCGTGCTGGTACTTGCCCTTCCGGCGCGCGGAGGCGATCTTGTCCCGTGTGCGCTCGGAGATGATCTCACGCTCGAACTGCGCGAACGACAGCAGGATGTTGAGCGTGAGCCGCCCCATCGAGTGGGTGGTGTTGAACTGCTGTGTGACCGAGACGAATGACACGCCCTTGCGGTCGAACAGCTCCATGAGGCGTGCGAAGTCCATGAGCGAGCGGCTCAGCCGGTCGACCTTGTAGACGATCACGCAGTCGACCTTGCCGGCCTCGATGTCGTCCATCAGCCTCTTCAGCGCCGGCCGGTCGATGTTGCCGCCGGTGAAGCCCCCGTCGTCGTACCGATCCGGGACGCAGGTCCAGCCCTCATTCCGCTGGCTGGCGACGTACGCGACCGCGCTCTCGCGTTGGGCGTCGAGGCTGTTGAACTCCTGGTTCAGTCCTTCCTCGGTGCTCTTGCGCGTGTAGATCGCGCAGCGGATGGACCGGGTGCCCGGCTGGGTGCCCGGGGGACCGCTCAACGCGGCGTTCGCGGTGGCCCGGCGCGAAACGGCGGAACGCTTGGTGGCGGTAGCGCTCATGCGGTCCCCTTCCTGGTCAGCCCAAAGAACAGGAATCCGTTCCAGTGCGACCCAGTGATCGCCGTCGCCACCGCCGAGAGGGATCGGTACGTCCTCCCCTCGTACTCGAAGCCGTGGGGGAGCAGCGTGACCTCGTGCTCAGCGCCCTTGAAAGTGCGCCGCAGAACGGTGCCGGGCGCGGGTAAACGGTCGGTTCCCGCCGATGCGAGCCGCCCGGTGATCGTCACGAGCCGCGCGCGGGCGCGGACGTCGTCGATTTCCCGTTCCCCCGGCGGCCGAACCCGGACGTCGAAGTCCCGGGCCAACTCCGCGGCCCGACGGCGCGCCCGTTCGGAAAGGTCGCCCTCCGCCAGGGATTGGATGCGCCAAGCGACCCGTCGAAAGAGCCACTGGCGGTTACCGGAGGCCGTCGGTTCGCCAAAGACCTCCGCGTAGCGCTCGCGGAGCCGCGACACGGGCATGTCGCGGAGTTCATCGATCTGTTGCTGGATGGTTCTGGTCGCGGCGGTTTTCATCGTCCTTCAGGCTCCTTCGGGCAGCATCGTCCCGGGTTCTCCGGTTCGGGACGGGGGCGTTCACCCGTAGGCACACTGAGGGCGGCATGCTCCGCGAGTTCAAGTCCGGCCCCAGAGGAACCGGCATGTTCGATGTTGACGCCAGAATCGTGGGCGTCCACGTCGATCAGCCGGGCCGTCGCGGCGGCCAGGAGTTCGATCGCGCGGGCAGGCAGGCATGGCGAGCCCGCCTTCGTGGGGATGTTCTGCGCTTCGTGTCGTGGCATGCGGCGAGGGACGCTGCCCTCGCCCATACCCCTCTGCTAACCAGCCGGGTTTGTCGCGCTCGGACGTGGATCACCGGGAGTCGAGCGGCTCGCGAATGAGATTACAGGAGCGCTTCGACCTGGGAGTGGGATCGATCATTACGCCGAACGCCAATCCGGGCACCCTGGGCGCCTCCCTGCAAACCTTTACGAACCGGTAACGGCTATGGCAGACTGCATTAGGAATGCAGCTCCCGCCGAGCTTCCCGGATGATGTCAAGGGCGGAGTGAAGAAACAGGCCGCCGATGAGCCCCGCGGTGACGAGGTCCGGCCACGGGGTCTCCGTCCAGAATACGAGCCCCGCGGCGATAAGCACGGCGACGTTGCCAAGGGCGTCGTTGCGGCTGAAGAGCCAGACCGCACGCACGTTCGCGTCCCCTTCCCGGTGCGGGATGAGGACGAAGGCGGACGCCACGTTTACCGCCAGCGCCGCGGCACCGAGCCACGTCATCACCTCCGAATTGGGGAGCCTCCGCTCGATGACCCGGTACGCCGCGGCAGCGATGACGCCTATACCTAGCACCGTGAGGAACACGCCCTGCAGCAACGCCGCGCGGGCGCGCCAGCGTGGCCCGTGCGAGATCGCGATCAACGCCATCAGCGTGATGGTCCCGTCGCCGAGGAAGTCGAGGGCATCCGCCTTGAGGGCTTGGGACTTCCCGAAAAGCCCGCCGAACATCTCGGCAACGCCCATCGTGAGGTTCAGCACGACCACGATCACCAGCGCGCGGCGGTAGCCCCTGCTGGCGTGCGTGAGGTCCTTCGGGCGGCAACGATCATCGCAGGTCAAACTCTGCCTCCTGGGCGCGGTGCTCGCCATGCGTAGATGCCCAGGACCGCGGCGATGAGTCCGTTGACGCCGAACGATACGGCGTGCCACGTTGGGCCCGCGGTGACCCCGAAGACCGTGAGTGTCATCCCTGTCGGCCACAGGACCGCGTGAGACACGGCGTGGGCCGCTTCGAACCCGCACGCGAACTTCGCGACTTCCTTCTTGCGGTTGGTCATGACCGCGCTCCTTTCATTACCTCCGCTCGCTTAGGACCATCCGGGCGTCACGGATGGGCGTTCTTGGGAAGTGCGTCAGGGGCCGTTTCCATTGGACCCGACTCGTGCTTCACCGTGACAACCGACCCCTCCGGGGGCAACCCTGGAAACCGCACGGCATAGACGCCATAGGAGCCGTAGCGCGTGCGAGCTCGTCTGTAGACGCCGTGCTTGGGCCCGGACCACTCGTGCGTGGAGGTGGGCGCTGCCTTGTAGTTAAGCCGAGCCTCGTACACGGTGGTGCCGGATGGGTCGACCACCGTGACATCGACGTGGCTGCCGTCGCTCGCTCGAACGCCGCGTGCCAAACGGCCCGAGATCACCAGTTCGCCGTCCTCCGCACAGATCTCCGGCGGGGTGCGGAGCGAGCGGTCGATCCGGAGTTCGGCCGTCACCTTGCCCGCGGCGATGAGGTCGGTCCCGCGGCAAGCGCAGCCGCCAGCAACGAGCAGCGGTGCTGATAAGGCCAGCAGAAGAAAGCCTCGGTGGGGTCTCATGTGTACTCCTCATTCGCGGCGAACAGGCGGCATCCGAGTCGCGGGACGCTGGACTCATTTCCCCGGCTTGGACTTCATCGCCTCGAACTTCTCCTTGAGATCAGGATTGCACTCGATGCACTGGGACTCGGGCAGGTTGTGCTCCTTGCACCAGTCGCCCTTCTGCTTGAACTCGGCGATCAGCTTGGTGTTGCAGCGGGTGCAGATCGACTCCGGGACGCCGTGCTCGGCGCACCAGTCGGCTTCGGATGCCGTGGGCGTGCTGGTCGGCGGGGCCTTTGAGGCGGAGTCGTTCTTCTTCTCGCAGCCGGCAGCACCAAGGAGACAGAATGACAGGAAGACGGTGGGAACGATGGACAGACTTTTCATCGGGACGCTCCTAGCTGGATACTCAGGCGGTCGCCGGCTTCGTACTCGGTGCGGCGACGAGACCGTTCGTTGATTCGGCATGGGCGCCAGGACCTGCGCGCGCGGGATCGTTTCCCGGCCCCGCACCCTGCTCCTCGTGGTCCACCTCCTCCGCGTCGCCCTTGGGCTCGAACCAGGGGTACAGGATCGGCAGCACGAAGAGGGTGAGGATCGTGCTGCTGATGACGCCCCCAATGACGACCGTCGCGAGCGGGCGCTGCACTTCGGCGCCGACGCCGGTCGCCAAGGCCATCGGGATGAAGCCCAACGCGGCCACCGTTGCGGTCATCAGCACCGGCCGTAGGCGGACCAAGCATCCCTCAAAGACGGCCTGCTGCAGCGGCAGGCCGCGCCGGCGGAGCTGACGGATGAAGGTCACCATGACTAGGCCATTGAGGACAGCCACGCCCGAAAGTGCGATGAAGCCGACGCCGGCGGAGATGGAGAACGGCAGACCGCGGCCCCAGAGGGAAGCGGCGCCGCCCACGACGGCGAAGGGCACACCCGTGTACACCAACAGCGCAAGGCGCGTTGACCTGAACGAGAGATACAACAGCAGGAAGATCAACAGGAGCGCGACGGGCACGACGATCGCCAAGCGTGTCTGGGCCCGCTGCAGGTTCTCGAACTGCCCGCCCCACTCCAGCCGGTAGCGTCCGGGCGGGAGCTGTACCTCCGAGGCGATCGCGGCCTGCGCTTCGGCCACAAACGACCCGATGTCACGGCCGCGAACGTTCGCCTGGATCGTGGATCGCCGCTGCCCCCACTCGCGAGTGATGGTTGAGGGGCCCTCGGTCTCCTTGATCGAGGCTAGTTTGGAGAGCGGGATGCGCTCGCCGCTGGGAGCCGTGATGAGGACCGACCCGATGGCCTCCGGGCTTGAACGCAGGCGGTCGGGGAGCCGCGCGACCAGCGGGAACCGGAGTTGACCTTCCACGACCGTTCCAAGCTCCATCGTCCCGAGCGACTCGACCATTTCCAGCACCTTACTTGCTGGGATTCCGTAGCGGGCGATGGCATCAGGGAGGACTCGCACCTGTAGCACGGGCTGGCCGGTGAGCTGCTCCACGCTGACATCGGTGGCGCCCTTGATGCCTTCGAGGACGGCCGCGATCTCACCCGATTTGTTGGTGAGCACCGAGAGGTCGTCGCCGTAGAGCTTGATGCCGACATCGGCCTTGATGCCCGCCGACATCTCGTTCATCCGCATCTCGATGGGCTGCGTGAAGGCGACACGCTGCCCCGGGAGGTCCCGGAGGGCGTGGTCCATCTCGCGGACCAGTTCCTCTCGCGTGGTCGCACGCTTCCACTGCGACCGCGGCCGCAGCGTCAGGAAGATATCGGTCAGCTCGACGCCCATCGGGTCGGTCGCCACCTCCGCTGTACCGATACGGCTCCACACGTGCTCGACCTCGTCGGGGAACTGGCGCAGGATCTCCCTCTCCATCACGGTGTTCATCCGGATCGACTCGTCGATGTCCGTGCCCGCCAGACGGATGGTGTTGGCGACGATCGACCCCTCGCCGAGCTTGGGCACGAACTCAGCTCCCAAACCGCGGATGCCCATGACGGTGACCGCAAGCAGCGCCAGGGCCAGGCCGATCACGACCAGCCGGGAGCGCTGGGCCAGCCGGAGCAGTGGCGCATAGACCATGTGTGCCAGCCGCACCACTAGCGGCTCGCGCTCTTGGACTTTCCTGGGCATCAGCAGGCTGGCCAGCACGGGCATCAGCGTGAGGGACAGCACCAGCGAGCCGACGAGCGCGAAGATGAACGTCAGCGCCATCGGCTTGAACATCTTCCCCTCGACCCCCTCCAGGGTCAGGATCGGCAGGAACACGATGATGATGATGAGCTCGCCGAACATGGTCGGCTTGCGGACCTCGATGGCCGCGTCCCGCACGATGTCGATCCTGCGCCGGTTCGACCGGTCGTGCGCCAGGTGGCGCATGGTGTTCTCGATCATGATGACCGAGCTGTCCACCACGAGTCCGAAGTCGATGGCGCCAAGGCTCAGGAGGCTGCCGGAGATGCCGAACCGCAGCATCGAGTCGAACGCGAAGAGCATCGATAACGGGATAGCCGAAGCGACGATGAGCCCGGCCCGCAGGTTGCCCAGGAACACGAACAGCACGGCGATCACCAGCAAACCGCCCTCGAACAGGTTCTTGCGGACGGTGTCGATGACCTGGTCAACCAGTTCCGTCCGGTCGTAGACGATGTCCACCTTCACCCCGGCGGGAAGGAACGGTCTGATCTCCGTGAGCTTGTCCCGCAGCCGCGAGGTCACGTCGTGGCTGTTCTCGCCCATGAGCATGAAGCCCAGGCCCAGGATGGCTTCTCCCTTGCCGTCGTAGGTCACCGCGCCTCGGCGAATCTCGGCGCCGGTGTTCACCTCGGCCACGTCCGCGACGCGGATGGGCACGCCGCCCCGGGCGGTGATGGGGATGTTGCGGATCTCGTCGAGCGAGCCGACCCGGCCCAGCCCCTGGACCAGCAGGCTGCCGCCTGCGCGCGCGATGTTACCGCCGCCGACGTTCGCGTTGTTGCGCCGGATGGCCTCGGTGACCTCGTCGAAGCCCACGTCGTACTTGACCAACCGATCCGGGTCGATCCGGACTTGGAACTGCTTCTCGAAGCCGCCCCAGCTGTTGACCTCCGCCACGCCGGGCACCGTCCGCAGTGCCGGCTTGACGGTCCAGTCGTGGATGGTCCGCAGTTCGGTGAGGTCGATGGTGTCGCTCGACACGACGTAGTGGAACACCTCGCCCAGGCCGGTCGCGATCGGGCCCATCTGCGGGCGTGCAATCCCTTCGGGACTCTCCGCGGAGTTCAGCCGCTCGGCCACCAGCTGCCGGGCGAGGAAGATCGACATCCCGTCATCGAAGGTGACGACGACCTGCGAGAAGCCGAACTTCGACACACTCCGCACGTTCTGGAGGTGCGGAAGGCCGCCGAGCGCCTGCTCGACCGGGAACGAGATCTGCCTTTCGACCTCCTCGGGCCCCAGCGAGGGGGCCACCGTGTTGATCTGCACCTGCACCGGCGTGGTGTCGGGGAAGGCGTCGATGTCGAGGTCCTTGAGCGCCATGGCGCCCAGGCCCGCGAACAGCAGCGAGGCGATGACGACGATGAACCTGTTCCGCAGCGACCAGTCGATGATCCAGTTGAGCATGGCGTTCTCCAGGTTCAGTCGTCGGTGCAGCCGGCGCCCAGCTTGGCCCGGTTGAGCTGGGCCGCCAGCGCGTAGCTGCCCTTGATGGCGACGGGCTCGCCGGGCCGCAGGCCGGCCACGATCTCGACCAACCCGCCGGCGTGACCGCCAACCCGAACCTCGCGAGTCTGGAAGACCTCGTCGTTGAGCTTGACGAACAGCAGGTGCGATTCGCCGTCCTTCTGAAGGGCGGACTCGGGCACCACCACCGCTGACGTCGATGACTTCACGGTAATGCGGGCTCGACCGAACGAATGGGCGAAGAGGCGGCCGTCGCTGTTGTCAACCTCGGCCCGAACCTGGATGGTCCGTGTCTTCTCGTTGACCTCCGGGCTGATCCAGGTCACCTTCCCAACGACCGGCGTTGACCCGGCCACGTCGGGCACAAACTCCAGGGGCTGACCGACGCGCGCCATTGTCGCCTGCGCCGGCGTCAACTCCGCGTGGACCCACATCCGCGACGTGTCGGAGACGGCGAGCAAGGGCTTGCCCGACTCGACAACCTCCCCGGCGACGGCCGCTCGGGAGATCACCACGCCGTCGATGGGCGACAGCACGGGAAGAAGATTGCCCGACGCCCGGGACGGGTCGAGCTCGGCGAGAACCGGCTCGGGCAATCCGAGGTGGAGCACGTCGTGCTCGTCGGGAATCTCTCCCTCCGCCGTGGCGGGCGTGGGGAGCCCAAGGTTCACGAGCGACTGCCGCGCGTTGAACAGACGGATCGAAGCCTCTTTCAGCTCCGCCTCGGCGGTCGCCACGTCAGCCTGGTTGCGGAACCCAGCCTCGGTGGAGCTGCGGATGCGGTCCAGGGCCCGCTGCCTGCTGACGATCTGCGCCGCGGCCTGCAGGAGCTCGGCTTTGACCCGTCCTACCTCAACGGCATCAACCAGCGCAAGCACGTCGCCGCGCTTCACGCGCTGGCCGGGCTGGACACGCATGAGCGCGACCGTTCCGGGAAGGCGCGGGGCGACCTGGGCATACCGGGAGAGATCGAACGACACCTCGGCGTTAGCTTCGACCGTCTCATCCACGGGCTTGACCGCAGCCGGCTGTACCTCGATGCCAGCCCGCGCGGCGATTTCCCCAGTTGCCAGTTGCACGGCGGGGCGCTTCTTGGTCCCGACCTGCTCGACCTCCGGCTCGGGCGCGGCGGTCGTCGCAACGCCGCCCTTCCGCTGCTGAGACGGTGGTACGGAGTTCGCCTTGAGCCCGCGGCAGATCATGCACGTGGATTCGGGGACGCCGTGCTCACCGCACCAGTCCTCGCGCGATTCCTTGCCGCCACCGAACACTTCCGACGCTGCGGGGATCTTCCATCCCGTGCGGTGGCCCATGTAGCCGACGCCAGCAAGGACCGCGATGGTGAGAACTGTTGGCAGGCCGCGAAGCACCAAACCCGGGGCTCGCTTGATGATGCTCATGGCGTATTCCTTTCATGCGACGAGGCAGTCGATGGCTCTGGAGCGGGCGCAAACCGCCACACCGGGAAGCCGCCGAGCGCCTCAAGGTCCAGCAGCGCGCGGCGGTATGAGATCACGGTGTCGAGGTACGCGCGGCGGGACCGCAGCGTCCGCTGCTGGGCCGTGACCCAATCAAGCACGTTGAGCTCACGGGCCTCGAACGCCCCCCGCGACAACGTCTGGCTTCGTTCCAGCAGCGGGAGCACCTCGCGCTGCTGGGTGTCGATCTCCGCCCGCAGGGCGCGAACGCGCGCGAGGGCCGCCGCGGCCTCCGAACGGAGGTTGTGCAGCGCCGCCGCGTACTCGGCCCGGGATCGGTCGCGTGCGGCGGTCCTCTCCGCGATTTCCCCCTGGTTGCGGTCGAAGATGGGGATCTCAACCGACGCGCTCACCCCCGCGAAGTTCTCCGACTTGCCTTCGTGTTCGTAGTTCGGTCCGGCCTTGAGTCTGAGAAACTGCCGGGCGGTCGCGAGGCGCAGCTCCTCTTCCGATACCCGGTACGCCGCCTCGCGGGCCCTGAGGTCCAGGCGGTTGGCCAGGAGCCGCTCGTCAAGGTCGCCGGTCTGAACCGCATCCACGAGCGGGACATCCAGCGGCTTGCCCGACGCTTCGAGCGTGATGACCGCGCCCGGCGGCAGGCCCAGCGCTCGGTTGAGCGCGAGCCTGGCCTGCTCAAGTTCGATCTGCGCCAGCCGCCGGTCGCGCTGCACCTCGACAAGCTCAAGGTCCACCGCCGAGATGTCTAGGTCGTTGGCTTCCCCGACATCCTTGCGGCGACGGACCAGGCCGGACGCCTGCTGGCGGAGCGCCAACTCAGCGTCGAGGACCGCGGCGGCCTGCTCGGCGACCACCACGGTGAACACCAGCCGCCGCACTTCTGCCGCGACCTCGTACTCGCGGGCCAGAACCTCCGCCCGCGAGACCGCATTCCGGGCCGCGGCCACGGCCTGCCGCGCTTCACGCTCTCCGGGCTTGAGCAGTTCGAACAGCAGGTCAGTGTCGAGCTTGAACCCCTCTGTCCCTAGGAGCCCCACGCCGAATCCCAGGCCCACCTCGGGGTTGGGAAGCGTCTTGGCGGTGATCAGCAGTGCCTCCGTCTCGCCGATCGAGGCGCGGGCTGCGTGGAGATCGGGGTTGAGCATGACCGCGACGGCCATCAACTCCGCCTCGCTCAGCCCATCGGACGCGTCGAACATGGGAGCGTCGGGCGGCCCTGCGGCCGCTGGCCGGAGCTGGACCAGCGTTCCTGCGGGAAGTGTGCGGGCGTCCAGCGCCGCGAGCTCGGCTCGAGGGTCAAGGGGCTTTGGCTGGTAGCTGACGCACCCACCAAGCAGGAACATGAGCGACCCGATGGTCGCGATGACGGAGTTTCTCAACGGAGTTCTCGCTCAGGAGTGCTAGGTCACGCTCACGTCATGGACGGAGCCGGTGCGCAGAGACGCCGCCATACGGCCCGCCTAGGGGCCGGAGGCACAACGAACCGCACCGAAGCACTACAAGCGAAGAACAACGGTCGCCAGGTGCGCGCGCGGAGGCGCCAAACACTCTGGCAAGGCCGCTCGATGAGTGAAACCGCTCGGGTTGACCGGGCTGAGATCGATCACCAGCACCGCGACGACCGCCACAAAGGTAGCAACCAGGTCGTCTTGGGATGCTGCCTGCGGGGCTGGCCGGACCACCGGCTCGTCGGCCATGGGCGAATCAACGCAGTCGCAATCAGGCTGCCTCAGAACCAGACCGCTGCGCTCCTCCTCGTGGCACCCGCCTCGGCAACCGTCGCATTCGGACTCCGATGCGGTCGTTTCGGAACGGACACCTCCGCAGCAGATTGTCGCGGCCCACTCGATGCTCTGCGATCCGTCTCTGTGAGCGCAGAGCATCCGCGGTCCAAGCAGGCCTCCAGAGAGCAGCTGGGCCAAAAAAACGATCACGACGATGGAGGCGCGCGTGTACCTCATGGGGAATAGGAGTATAGCCAGGCCGCGTGGATGGGAACTTCGGTAGTGATGGGGGCTTGCGAACCAATTTGGACATCCGCCCTATCGGCAACCAACGTGTAAACCCGCTCGCCCCCTCTCTGCCGAGAGCCGAGAGTTGGCGCGAAAAACCGTAGTCTGAGGAGGGGTGCCGATAGCCGTCCTTGCCAAGGGGACGAACCGGAGAGCGCGGCCCGATCCCGGCCGGGTGCCCGAAACTCCCGGTTTCTCGCGTGAGAGCGGCGGGCGGCGGAAGAATGGACCAACGGAGGAGGCGTAAACGAACAGGGCCGCGTCGCTTGGACGCGGCCCTTGAAGCTCC
>JBFXBS010000013.1:0-30952 GCA_050182995.1 Phycisphaerales bacterium
CGAGCAGCGAGCAGCGCCTGCAATCACGGCGCGTGCGAAGATCCCCCGGGACGCGATCTCAGTTGCGGCTGGGAACTCGTGAACGCCGCTGAAGCCCACGTCATTGTTATGAATCGACTCGCCTGCCCCGCGGATGACAACCTGGACGGACAGCTTACATCTGCCGATCTCGCCGAGTTCCAGGCCGACTACGCCGCGGCGACGCCCGTGCCCGGTCCGGCCAGCTACGCCGTGCCCGCCGTCATCACGATGCTGGAGCCACCCGCGCCCGCCAGCGCCGTACGACGAACTCGGGTACAAGGTCGACTTCGACCAGGACGGCGAGATCACCCCCGCCGATCTCGCCGACTTCATCACGGCGTACTTCAGCGGGTGCTGAACCTGCGGAGAAGCGACCCGGGGGAGGGGGGGGCAAGAAGGTGCAAGGGGCTAGCGAAACGGCGACCACCCCGGACGGGTTTGGCAGCAGTACGGGAAACTCACCGCTGCCTGCTCCCAATGATAAGGAGGTCATTGTTCCGCCCTTGGAGGATCTCTATGCCGATGCTTCGCGTTTCTGCTCTCTCGTTGCTCGCGATCACTGTGGTCGTTGGCTCCGCCGGCCGGGCGCTGGCGGCCTGCCCGCCGACGGAGACGGCACCCGCGCCCGACGCGCAGGCCCAGGCCCTCAAGTCACGCGCCAGGCAGGCCGTCGAGAAAGCCTCCGGCTGGACGCAGGGCGCCCTCGACTGGATGAACCGCAAGACGGGTGCCGACTCGATCATGTCCCGCGCCGACTCCTGGCGCGCTTCCGCCGAGACCCGCCTCATCGACGCCATCGAAGACGCCCTCGCTGCCCCCGCCCCGCCCACCGGCGTGCGCCTCCTCACCGCCATCGACGCCGACACCACCGCCGAGCATGGCGTTGGCTCCGAGCTCGCCTGGATTCCGCTCGACAACGCCTCGGCCGCACCGCCGAGTCACGTCGTCCTCCTCATCCATGGCCTCGACGAGCCCGGCAACGTCTGGGACGACCTCGCACCCATGCTCCGCGCTCAGCGGCACCACGTCGTCCGCTTCGACTATCCCGATGATCAACCCCTCCGCGCGTCGGGCGACGAACTGATCGCCGCCCTCGCGCGCCTCCGCGCCCGCGGCGTCACCTCCGTCGACCTCGTCTGCCACTCCATGGGCGGCCTCATCGCCCGCGACGTCCTCACCCGGCCCGACGCCTACGCCTCCGACGCGCGCGGCAACGCCTCCACCGCCGGCGCGCTCCCCGCCGTTGAGCGCTGGATCATGATGGCCGTCCCTCACCACGGCGCGCCTCTCGCTCGGGTCCGTTTCATCGCTGAGGCACGCGAGCACCTCGTCCGCTGGTTCGAGTCCGACGGCATGGACCCGCGCCAGCTCCTCGGTTTCCTCAAGGACGGTGCGGGTGAAGCCGGCGCCGACCTCCTCCCCGGTTCCGACTACCTCACCGATCTGGCCGCCCGTCCCTTGCCCGCCAACGTCCGCATAACCAACGTCATCGGCGCCCTCGCCGACGGCCAGCGTCAGCGCCTCGAAGGCGTCCTGCACTCCGATTGGATCGCCAAGGTCCTCCCGCCGCGAGAGGTCGAGCGACTGACCGCCGCCCTCGACAGCGCCAGCGAATGCCTGGGCGATGGCATCGTGAGCGTCGATTCGGCCCGCCTTCCCGGCGTTGAGGACGAAGTCGTCATCCCTTCGCTCCATCGCATGCTTGCCAAGCGACCGCTCGGCGAGTCCGAACTCCTTGAGACCATCGGCGAGTCCCCCAAGGCCCCGGATGCCGCGCGGGTGATCCTCGATCGCCTCCGCCGCTGAGCGGGCCATCTCGCTTGACCACCGGCAATCCGCGGGCGGCTCGGTCGTTTCGCCTCGGCGCGCTATAGTCCTGCCCGCACCGGAGGTCGCCGTTCCTCGTGAACAACGCCTGCGCCGAGAACCTGCCGACCGACCCCGCCTCGCGATCCCTCGTCGATCCGGGTGCCGCGCCCACGCGGACGATCTCGCTCGCCCAGATGCGCGTCGGCCAGACCGGCGTCATTCATGAGAGCCGCCTCGACGCCGGTGATCGCGAGCTTCTCAACGCCATGGGCCTGGCCTGCAACGCCACCGTCAAGCTCTGTCGCGCGGGCGAGCCCTGCATCGTCGCCGTCATGTCCGGCGGCCTCGCCGGCGGCCGTCTGGGCGCCGATTGCTGCCGCATCGGCCTCGCCCGGCCCCTCGCTGAGAAAATCATCGTCTGCCTGAGATGATTCCAACCGAACCGGGCACCGCTGCTGGAGCGCCGGCAAAGCCCGGCGCGGCACTCGCACACGCCGAGCCCGCCACTCCCGCGCTCATCGCCCTCCTCGGCAACCCCAACACCGGCAAGACCACCCTCTTCAACCGCCTCACCGGTCTGCGCCACAAGACCTCCAACTTCCCCGGAACCACGCTCGAAGGCCGCGTCGGGCGGCTTTCGCTTCCGGGCGTCGCGCCGGGCGAAGCGCCCGCGGCGCTTCTCGACCTCCCGGGCGTCTACTCCATCGAACTCGACCTGCTCGAATCGCGCATCGCGCGCGAAGCGCTGGCCGGTCGCACCCTCTCCGGCCAGGGCGCCGCGGGCCTGATGGGCGAAGGCCGCCAGGCAGGCCCCGCTCCCCGCGTCGGCGCCGAGCCCGACGCCGTCTGCGTCGTCCTCGATGCGACCAATCTCGCGCGCAACCTGCGCCTCGCGGGCGAAGCCCTCCGCCGTCGACTGCCCACCGTCGTCGCCGTCAACATGATCGACCTCGCCCGCAATCGCGGCCTCTCGATCGATGCGACCATCCTGTCGCGCGAGCTGGGCTGCGGCGTTGTGCTCGTCAACGCCCGCGACGGCGAAGGCTGCGAGTCGCTGCGCGCCGAGCTGGCCCGTGCCCGCGTGCCCAGTCGCACGCCGCCGGGCGATGACCACGGATTGTCGCTCTGGGCGCAGGAGATGTACGCCGCCGCGGCCAGCCGCGCGCCCGACAGCGGACACGCCGAGCTCGCCGACTCGATGACCGATCGCGCTGACCGCGTGCTCACCCATCCCGTGCTCGGCCTCGGGGTGTTCATCCTCGCGATGAGCGCCATCTTCTACGCGATCTTCGTCCTCGCGCAGTGGCCCATGGACCTCATCTCCGGCGCCGTCGGCGCGCTCGCCGATCTCGTTCGCAGCGCCATGCCCCCCGGGCTCCTCACCGACCTCCTCACCGGCGGCATCCTCGACGGCGTCGGCACCGTGCTCGTCTTTCTCCCGCAGATCTGCATCCTTTTCTTCCTCATCTCCCTCCTCGAAGACACCGGCTATCTCGCGCGCGGCGCGTTCCTCATGGATCGCCTCCTCCGCCCCTTCGGCCTCCCCGGGCACGCGTTCGTCCCCCTGCTTTCGAGCCACGCCTGCGCCCTGCCCGGAATCATCGCCTGCCGCGCCGTCCCCGATCCCAAGGAGCGCCTCGCGACCATCCTCGTCGCGCCATTCATGAGTTGCTCGGCGCGCCTGCCGGTCTATGCCCTGCTCACCGGCATCCTCTTCCCCGGCTCGCCGGGCCAGGCCGCTCTTGCGTTCATCGGGTGCTACGCCCTGGGAATCTTCGCCGGCGTCCTCAGCGCCCTCGTGGCCCGCCGCACCATCCTTCGCGGCAGGGCGCGCCCCATGGCCCTCGAGCTCCCCAGCTACAAGCGCCCAAGCCTGCGCACCGCCGCCGTCACCACCTGGGACCGCGCGCTCGTCTTCATCAAGAGCGCCGGCACCAACATCCTGGCCATCTGCGTCGTGCTCTGGTGGCTCGGCGCGTTCCCGCGCCTCGCCGAGCCCGACCGGATCGAGTTCCTGCGGAGTCTTCCCGCGCAGATCGGCGTTCCCGTGAACCTGCCGGCACGCGAGGGCACGCCCGTGGCGGATCTCTCGCCCGAACAGGTCCGCCGCCGGATCGACGACATGCGCGACACGGCTCGCCTCATCCGCGAGGACCCATTTCAGAATCAGTCCCTCGGAGCGATGTACACATCCGCGGCAGACCTGCTCGAGGCGAGCCTTCTGACGCCGGAGACTGCGCCCGCGCGCCTTGCACAATGGGAGAATGAAGTCGCTGAGCTCCAGCTCGCGCACCAGCGCGAGCAGAAGCGCCGGAGCTACCTGGGTCAGCTTGGACACGCGATCCAGCCGGTGCTGGCCCCGCTGGGTGCGGATTGGCAGCTCAGCGTGGGTGTGATCGCCTCGTTCGCCGCTCGCGAGGTCTTCGCCGGGACCATGGCCGTGGTCATCACCGGCGAGGAAGACGCCGAGGCCGAGGGCGTGCTGGATCAGATCGCCGCCGGCCGGCGCGACGACGGCACACCCATCTTCACGCCCCCGGTCGCGTGGGCTCTGCTGGTCTACTACGTCCTCGCGATGCAGTGCCTCCCCACGCTCGTCGTCACCGCCCGCGAAACCGGTGGCGGATGGACCGGCTTCCGATGGGCCATGGTCCAGTTTCTGTGGATGAGCGGCCTGGCGTACGTCGCCGGCGCCTTGGTCTTCGCACTTGCCGGCTGAGGCTGCCGAGTCGTCCGCGAAAGCGCGCGGGCGGTTCGAGGCCGTGCGCCCCGCTGGTGCCCAAGATCAGGCGTGGGCAAAAGCAAAACCGGCCGGCTCGTGAGAGCCGGCCGGCCGGGTCATGCAAGGTTGATGCGATCAGTCGGACGCTTCAGACCGGCTCAGAACATGAGCTGGAACTGGAAGCGGACGACGACCTGGCCATCGTTGGAATCGGGGAGGAGCCCGATGGTGTTGCTGCCGCCGGAGAGGACGTTGCCGCCGCTGTTCTGGTTGCCGATCGGGAGGCCGATCACGCCCGGGGGAGCAACCGCGCCGCCGATGGTGAAGTTGTTGGCCTCGAGCGCGACGACCGCGTCGAGGGTGAACTTCGCGGCGTGGCCCGCGAAGTAGTAGTTGAACCCGAAGGTGAGGAAGTTCAGGTTGTTGTCGGTGTCGGGCGTGGTGGCGAAGCCGCGGCCGGATTCGAGATCATCGTCGAGGTAGAGACCCTCGTAGCGGAAGAAGGGCTCGAAGTCATCCCAGCGGTAGGAGATCTGCGCGACGAGACCGTAGTCCTGCGCGCTGTCCTCTTCGCTGCCGCCGTTGACCGCCGGGCGACCTTCGATGTCGGTCCCGACGAAGCCGATGTACCCGCTGAAGCCGGCGCCTTCGATCTGGAAGTCGACGGTGTAGCTGAGGTAGTTCTCATCGATGTAGCCGGAGAACGTGCCGCCGGTGCCGCCCTCGTCGTTGGAGGACTGCTGGTAGTGCACGCCCGCGCCGATCATCGCGGCCCACTCGCCGTCGGACTTGCTGGTGAAGTCCTTGAGCGTGTCGAGCGAACCCATGAAGTTCCACTCAGCGCGGAAGGTCAGGGCGAAGTCGGTCTCGGGGAGGGGGCTCAGGTCGGCGTTGGCGCCGCCCGGGAACGCGAACGGGGTGTTGTCGCTGTTCACGCCGTCGCTCAGGGCGATGTTGGCGCGGAACTGCTCGTCACGGTACCCGAACTCGAGGCCCTGGCTGCGATCCTGGGTGAAGACCGCGTTCACGATCGACCGCTCGGACGAGAGCTGGTACGTGACCGAGATGTTCTCTTCACGGAGGAAGTTCAGCTTGAACTGGCCGCCCTTGACGTACCAGCCGTTCCCGAAGCTGTAGTCGAACCACGCATCCTTCAGCGACGCGGTGCCCGCGGCGTTGTTGGAGAGCTCCTCGGTGACCGCGAAGGTCAGGTCCGGGGTGATCACGTGGCCCTTGAACTCGAGCCGAGCGCGCTTCACCTGGAAGCCGGGCTCGTACTCGTTGTTCACCACCACCGGCGGAATCGCCGACGGCGTCACGCTGTCGCGGAAGTTGTGGTAGTACGTGAACTGCGTGAACCCGCCCACGTTCAGGCGGAAGTTCCCGTCGCCCGAGGCCATGAAGAAGCCCTTGTTGTCATGGCCCGCGCTCCCGCCGCCCTGCAGCAGGCTGGTGCGGTTCTGCGCGTCATTCATCATCTCGGCGACGATGGCGCGAACCTCGTCGCGGCTCACGGCGTCGCTGGAGGCCATGGCCGGACCGGCCACGCTCAGCACGCTCCCCGCGAGCACAAACAATGCCTTCGTGTTCATTCTGAAACTCCTTGCATGACGAGACGATTGCTTCTGAACACGGGACGCTCGTCTCAATGCGTCCCACCCGTTTCTTGTCACGTCCGGCGCACGTTCCGCCCACAAGGCGGTCCGCCGGTCTGTGTGTTTCGTTCCTGCTTCCGCTCCCGGCTGATCCGCCCGGAGCTAGTCCTTGCCAACCTCCCGATCTTACCGACTTCCTCGTCCAAATCCTGCCGGCTGGAAGTGCCGTGCGGAACTCGCCCCGCGCGGGGCCGATCATAGCAACGCGATTAGCAAACGCAAACTCGCCATCGTCGAATAATCGGCTCTGACTGAACCCTCCCCCCACGTTTTCCGGCAACTCCCCACGCCCCGGCCGTCTTTGCACGACTTTCGCACACATTGTGCATGCCCGCGACGGCTCCGGTGCTAGGCTCTTCATATTCGCGATCAGTCCCGCCCAGCCTCGTCCCCAAGGCTCCGTAAACCATTGCAGAACATGGACATAGAGTCCTTCGAACATCCTGCCGCCCGCGTCCTCGTCATCGAGGATGAGTTCGATCTCCTCGAACTTCTGGTCCTGAATCTCCGCCGGACCGGGATGTCCGTTGATTCCGCGACCGATGGTCGCGCAGGTCTTGCGCTGGCCAAAAAGAACCCCCCCGATGTTGTGGTTCTTGATGTCATGCTTCCCGGCATGCTCGGGACGGACGTCGCCCGCGCTCTTCGTGCCGACCCCGTGACTTCGCGGGCCTCCATCATCATGCTCACGGCCAAGGCGCAGGAGTCCGACGAGCTTGCCGGCCTCGAAATCGGCGCCGACGACTACGTCACCAAGCCCTTCTCGATGCGCGTGCTCGTGGCCCGGGTCCAGGCGCTGCTTCGCCGGAACCCGCCGCCGCCTTCCCACGCCGCCCCGCTCCGCCTCGGGCCGATTGAAGCCAACCTGCAATCGCACCGGGTCTCGATCGACGGGTCGGAACTGCAACTCACCCTCACCGAGTACAAGCTGCTCCTGGCCCTGCTCCAGGCGCCCGACACCGTGCTCTCCCGCAACGAGCTCATCTCCCGAGTTATGGGACACGGCATCATCATCACGCCGCGAACCATCGACGTGCACGTTGCCGCACTTCGCCGCAAGCTCGGGGACAGCGGCGGGATGATCCGCACGCGCCGGGGGATCGGGTACACCATCTCCGCGTCGCCCGCTCCCCGGGCCGAAACCGTGGAGTGATACGCTCCCGCCGTGCTCACGCGGGGCATTCAAATCCTCCTGATCTGGTCCGGAGCGGCGATCCTCCTGGCCGCCTCGCTGCCGTGGCTTGGGCTTGCGCCATCCACCGCGCATTGGCTGACCGTGGGGTTGCTCGGCGGGACACTCGTCCTGCTGACCCTGGCCGCCGCCGGGGTGCGGAGGCAACTGGCCGCGCTGCGCGGGCGTGCCCGTGACATGCTCCGCGCCGTCAACACGGGGTCGGGAGCGGGTCCGGATATCGGCTCCGCCGCACCCGCAGACCCGTCACCGGACGGCGGCCCCGCACTTGAGTCACTCGCGCTGACGCTCGACGCCCTCGACCAGCGCGTGTCGCGGCAGGCGCGCGAGCTGCTCAAGAAGACCCGCAACCTCGAATCGCTCCTCGACACGATCGACGAACCCGTCATCGTCACCGACCGCGATGACAAGGTGCTGCTCTGCAATGCGCCGGCGGAGCGGAGCTTTGGCGCCGCGGGCTGGGGCGGCGCGGTCACGGGCCGGGATGCGCATGGCGACGACGAGCGCCGCGACGGCGCGAGCCGCACGCGTCGCCTGCTCGGGTGCAGCATCCGCGACTTTGTCACGAGCGATCGCGTGCTGGCGCTGCATGAGGGCGCCCGTTCCGGCGAGCCGCAGCGCGGGATCGCCAAGATGATCACCCCGGCGGGCCCGCGCGTCTTCGGCGTCACCGCGGCGCCGCTCCCTTCGGCGTGGGGCGAGGGGGTCTTCGGCGTGGTGCTCACGCTCCGCGACATCACCGAGCTTGCGCAGGCCGGGGCCATGCGCACCGAGTTCGTGGCCAACGCCAGCCACGAGCTGCGCACGCCCGTCGCCGCCATCCGCGCCGCCGTCGAGACCATCGAGGACACGGGCACGGGCGACCCGGCGCTGCTCGCGCGTCTGCTCACGATGATCGGCGCGCACAGCCGACGGCTCGAGGACATGACGCGCGACCTGATGGACCTCTCGCGGCTTGAATCACCCGATGTGCCGCTGCGCGTCGAGCCGATCGACTGGAGCGAGATCGAGCTCACGCTGCGGGAGACGTTCGAGTCGGCTCTCAAGGCGCGCGGGCTCACGCTTCGATTCGAGATCGCCGCCGACCTCGACCCGGCACCCAAGCCCGACGGAGCGCCCGCCGCGGCATCGAAGCCGGGCCCCGGGGGAGCCGCACCGAACGCGGGCGCCGACCGGACCGAGCTCGCGCCCGAGTCCCCGGCCTTTGAAAGCGACCCTCGGCTGCTCCTGCTCATTCTCCGCAACCTCGTGGACAACGCGACCAAGTACGCGCGCGACGAAACCGACATCCGCGTGCGCGCCCTTCGCGCGGGCGACAAGGTCCGCATCGAGGTCCAGGACGCCGGGATCGGCATTCCGCTCGAGCACCAGGAGCGGGTCTTCGAGCGCTTCTACCAGGTTGACGCGGCCCGCAGTGGCGCGGGCGCCGCTCCGCGCGGGCTCATTGCCAGGCCGCGCCGCGGCACCGGGCTCGGGCTCTCCATCGTCAAGCACGCCGTCAAGGCCCTCGGGGGCACCGTCGGCCTCGAATCGGTCTGGGGCAAGGGCACGACGGTGTGGGCGCTCATCCCCGCGCGCGACCCCGGCAGCGGCGAACCCGACGATGCGTGAAGCTCGCGCGATCGCTGCCTGTCTGCGCGGGCGCTCAGTTCAACGAATCGATCACGCCGAGGGCTCCGACGACGCACGACACGATCCCGTTGATGGTGAAGAACGCCATCTCGAGCCCGGCCTGGCCGCGGCGCGCCAGGTGCACGTGCTCGTACACGAGCAGCAGGCTGACGATCCCGACGCCGACGAGCATGAGCACGCCGAAGCGCGAGTCGCTCCGTGCCGCAAGCAGCAGCAGGGTCGCGGCCCCCGCGTGCATGGCGCGGCTCAGCCAGAGCGCCGGCTTGACGCCGAGCCGGGAGGGAATGCTGAACAGCCCGGCGGATCGGTCAAACTCGGTGTCCTGAAGCGCGTAGATCACGTCAAAGCCCGCGACCCAGAGCGCCACCATGCCCGCGAGCCAGTAGAGCGAAGGCGTCGCGCCCAGCGACTCGGGCCGCACCGCGATCGCCGCGGCGATCGGCGAGATCGCCAGCGCTGTCCCCAGCAGCACATGGCAGAGCGATGTGAATCGCTTCGCAAACGAGTAGAGCGCCAGCCACGCGAGCACGGGCGCCGCCAGTAACGCGGGCCAGACGTTCCCCCACGCCAGCCAGAATCCCCCGGCCGCGAGCACGAACAGCCCCGCGCACCACGCCGCCAGCGCCATCGCGCTTCCCCGCGGCAATCGCCCCGAAGCCACCGCCCGCGCTGCCGTGCGCGGATTGGCCACGTCGAACCGCGCGTCGGCGATCCGGTTCACCAGCATCGCCCAGGTCCGCGCCAGCACCATGCACACGACCACGAGCCCGAGCTTCCCGGCGAACGATCCCCAGGCTTCCGTCGGCGCGCGTGCGAGGAACGCCCCCAGCAGCGCGAACGGCATCGCGAAGACGCTGTGCGAAAGCTTGATATCGGTCGCGGCCAGTCGCACCCGATCGACCAGCGACGGCACCGGAATCGCAGCCGAGGAAGCCATCGATCCAGCATATGCGAGCGCTCGGCGGCTCAGCGCGCGTTGAGAAGCGCGATCAGGCGCGCCCGCGCTCGCGCCGCTCGGCGGGTCGCGTGGGCCGGGGGATCCCTTCTCCTTCAGCGGGGCAGGCACTCGCGCCTTCCCGGTCCTCGATTCGCCCCCAGCAGACCCGGCCTCGCCGGGGCCCCGGCCCACGCGCCGACCTTGGCGGCACCAAACCGCCCGGGCGCCGCCTTTCGACGGCCCGGGCTCGCGCTGATCTTCGAGGCGAACGGGGAGACGGAGAGACGCGCACGCAGAAACGTCCCGCCTCGAAAGATCAGCCGTTTCGAACTTGAGCGTGCCTGCACCACCCGCGATCGCGATTCGATCGCGTCGCTCACTCCTCCAGGGATCCAACTCAGTGCCAGTGGGCGGCGGGTGCTCGGAGCCGCGTGAATGCAGGCCCCGAAGCAGCGTGGAATACGCCGAGTATCCATACGTCTGGTCCGCGCGAGCGGATGCGACGGCTCGCCGCTTGGGAACGGTTACATGCGCGGCACGCGCCGGCCATTCCGTTTTCCTGAATTCCCGATGCTCTCTCAGGCCGTGATTCGCTCAGTCGTCCTGCCCGAAATACGCCGCCACGCGCGGATCGGCCCGCAGCGCCGCGACCGCATTGTGCAGGCGCGACTTCACCGTTCCCACCGGCACGCCCAGGGCCGCGCTCATCTCCTCCATGCTCATCCCGTCGACGAAGCGCATGAGCACGGCTTCGCGATGCACCTCCGACAATCCGCGCAGCACGCCCGCGAGCCCTTCCAGATCCGGCCGCTCCGGCGGGGCGGGATGGATCACCACGATGTCGAGCACGTCATCGCTCATGGCGCGGGGCGTTTTGCGTCGCCGGCGCGCGAGGGCGATGTGCTTCACCGCGGGGTAGAGGAACGTCGTGAGCTTGCTCGTGAGCACGAAGCCCGGGAACTTCCCGAGGAGATAGATGAACACTTCCTGCGTGACGTCGAGGGCTTCTTCGTGTCGCGTGGTGAAGCGGAGCGCCAGGGCGAAGACCCACGCGCGGTGTCGTTCATAGAGCGCCTCGAAGTGCCGCGCGGCCGGGCTTGGGCCGCCCGCGCTGCCGGTCGTGCTCGCCGCGCTCCGGCCTGCGCGCTCGGCCGCGGCCGCGGCGTTCAGGTCGCGGATGATCTCTTCATCGCTGCGCGGATCGGCCGTGCCCCGAGCCGCTCCGACCGAGGGCGCGCCGGTCGCCGGAGCCGGAGCGCCCGGCTCGTCCGTCCTCGTGTTGTCGGCTCGCGGCGACGACATTGAGTGAGCAAGCCTAACGCGGCTCGTGCTCTGGTGATTCGTCCGAGCGCGCGCCGCGGTTCGAGCGAATCAAACCCATCGCCGGCGCTCCGCGACCGCCACCCCGCCCGCTCGCACACGGCGCGCCCCCACGCACCCCTTACCCGAGCTTCAGGCGATCCGCGGGTCCACCCAGCGGTACATCACGTCGACCGCCAGGTTGAACACGATCAGCATCGTCGAATACACCAGCACCACGCCCAGGAGCAGGAACAGGTCCTTGTTCAGCACGGCGTTCACGAAGTGCTGCCCCATGCCCGGCACGCTGAACACCCGCTCAACGACAAATGAGCCCGTCATGGCCATCGCCGTGGCCGGGCCGAGGTAACTCACCACCGGGAGCAACGCGTTCCGCAGGGCGTGCCGCAGGACCACGCGCGCCTCGCCCGCGCCCTTGGCCCGCGCCGTGCGGATGTAATCGGCCCCGCCCCCGCCTCCCGGCCCGCTCGATCCGAGCGCCTCGATCATGCCGATGCGCGTGAGCCGCGCGATGTACGCCGCAAACGGCAGCGCAAGCGTGACCGCCGGCAGCACGATCCCCGCCGGACCCCATTGCGCCACCGGCAGCCAGCCCAGCCACACGCAGAAGATGAGCATGAGCAGCGAGCCGACGACAAAACTCGGCAGGCTGATGCCGACAAGCGCGAGCGCCAGCGTTGCCACGTCGGCCGCCGACCCGGGCCGCACCGCCCCGATCACCCCCGCGCCCACGCCCAGGATCACCGCGATCACCATCGCGGCGAGACCGAGGATCACCGACACCGGCAGCGCATCGCCGATGATCTCGCTCACGCGCCGGTCGCGATACATGAGCGACGGTCCGAGGTCGAAGACCTCGCGCGTGGCCCGCACACCGGCGGGCGCGTCCGCCGCCGGCTTGCCCGAGCCCGCCGCACCGAAGAACCGCTCGCGTGCCCAGCGCAGCCCGGAGGCGCTGTCGACATATCCGGCGAGAAACCGCCACGGCGAATCGAGGTTGTACTGCTGCTCCATCGCCGCGATGACCTCCGCCGGCGGCCGCCGCCCCTCGGGCCGATCCAGCGGACTCCCCGGCGCGACCCACGCCAGCAGAAACGTGATGAACAGCACCGCGCCGACAATCAGCGGCAACTGCACCAGTCGCGAAACAACGAGCCGAAGCACCACGGAGCGTATGGCCGACGCTCAGCGAATCCTCGGTGTCAGCGACCCGCTTCACTCTCCCTGCGTCAAGCCTTTCAGCCCATACCGCTCGATCTTCCGCGCCAATCGGCGGCGTTCGATCCGCAGCATGTCCGCCGCCCGGCTCTGGTTGCCGCTGGTGGCCTTCAGCGCTCGCGCGATCAGCGTTCGCTCCGCCGATTCCAGCGTCACGATCGGGCCGTCGCTCGGCGACGCGGGCATCGGCGTTCCGCCGCGCAGGTGCTCGGGCAACTCCAGGGGCGAAATCTCCTCGCCCGGGCACATCACCACCGCGTGCTCGACGGCGTTGGCCAGTTCGCGCACGTTGCCCGGCCACGGATACGCGCGAAGCAGGTCCTTCGACTCCGCCGACAGCCGCTTGATCGGCTCTTCGTACAGATCAGCAAGCTGCCACAGGAAGTGGTCGGCCAGCGGCAGGATGTCGAGCACGCGATCCTTCAGCGGCGGCACTTCCAGCCGCACCACGTCGAGCCGGAAGTACAGATCCTCGCGGAACTCGCTGCGCGACACCATCTTCTTCAGGTCGCGATGCGTCGCCGCCAGCACCCGCACGTTCACCGCGATCGGCTTGACCGACCCCAGCGGCACCACGCAGCGTTCCTGAATGCAGCGCAGCAGCTTGGCCTGCGTCTTCAGGTCCATCTCCCCGATCTCGTCGAGGAACAGCGTTCCGCCGTCGGCCGCGCGGATGAAGCCGATCGTGGACGAATCGGCACCGGTGAACGAGCCTTTCTGATGTCCGAAAAGCTGCGACTCGAGCAGCGTGTCGCGCAGCCCCGTGCAATCGACGGCGACAAACGGCCCCGAGGCGCGCTTGCTCTGGGCGTGAACGCTTCGAGCGACCAGTTCCTTACCGGCCCCCGACGGGCCCTGCACCAGGACGGTGCACTCACGGGCAGCGACCGCGGCGATCAGCTTCCGCAAGCGAGCCATCGCCGGGCTGGTGCCCACCAACTGCGGTCCGTCCAAACCGACAGCCGTCGGCTGGATCGCCCGAGTCGATGGAGGGGGCTGATTCTGCATCGCGCCTTCCGCCCGGCAAACGCCATAGCGCTCCCGCGTCGATAAGGACGCGGCAGCTCCCCAAACCAGGCCGCCCAGCCCTCCGACACGACTCGGAGGCGGCACGACTACCGCAGACTGACCGCCGCACACTCCCGACGGGGTCTGCTGAACGTCCTGGCATCAAAGTAAGGGCGGATCATCCCTCATCTCCCTCACCTTGGTGCGCTCACAATGTACCCGATGACGGGCAGGTTGGCAAGATGTTCCGGCTATTCGGTCTCGGAACGCGAAAATGCCCATAGGGGTATTTGCGGATCAGGCGCAGATTCGGCTTCCGAGGCCGAGAACTCGATGCCGCTTTGCCGAAAGATCCGACAGTAACACTTGTCGGACATTCGCAGCGCGCGGGAGCGGCAATGCGGGCGACAGGACTTGAACCTGTACGGCCTTGCGGCCATGGGAACCTAAATCCCATGCGTCTGCCAATTTCGCCACGCCCGCGCGGCGCCGGCGGGACGGAAAAACCCGCGGCGGCGGATCGTAGCCCGGAAGCCCCGCCGCGCCCTTTCTCCCCCGCGCGCGGTCGAACGGCCGATCAAGCCTCCACGCCCTCGCCGCGTGTCTGTGAACGGAGCGAAGCCTGGGGAAGTAGGGGTGGGTGGGGCCGGAGCGTGCGACATGAACTTTCGGCAACGAGTCGGTCTGGCGTGGGGCCCATTGCCGCTGCGGCTCGGCTTGGCGATCGCGTTCATCTGGGCAGGCGCGGGCAAGATCTTCGAAACGGCAGCGCTGACGTCCTCGCAGGCGGGAACGCTCGCGTCGATGGGTGTGAGCCTGCCTGTGGCGAGTCCGGTGGAGACGCCGGTCGCGCCGCCGAGCGAGAAGGCACCGCCGGCGAGCGCACCCAAGCCCGAAGAGCCGGGCGATGCGCCGCCCAAGCCCAACGGTCCGGATGCGCCGCTGCCCGCGCCGGACGGAACGAAAGACCCCGCGGCGGATCCGGAGCGGGCGACGAAGGCGAAGCGCTCGGGTTCGGGCGGCGGCGCGGCCCGCGAAGCGCCTGCCAAGTCGGCCGACCGATCGCGCAAGTCGCAGGCAACGCTCGAGCGCGTCCGGCACGACGTGCCAGTTGAAGGGATGGTCGACCTCGAACCGCCGCGCGTAGCCGCGAGGACGCAGGAGACGCCGGTCGCCGGGAGTGGCGCCGGCAGTGGGGGCGGTGGGGGGAGTGGGGGAGAGGCCAAGGTCTATCCCGACGGCCTGCGTGTGCGCTCGGTGTACAAGCTCGCGCTCCTGCTCCGATCGGCGAGCGAGCCGCCGCGAATCGCGAGCGAATCTGCCGCGGCGCCGGCGAGTGCGCCCGGGCCGCTGTGGCCGGCGCGCCTCGCGCAGGAGCGGTTGCCGGTGTACTTCGCCTGGTCAGTGGCGCTCACCGAATTGCTCGGCGGCGTGCTGGTGCTTGCCGGGTTGTTCACGCGCCTCACCGCGCTCGGCTTTGCCGGCGTCATGGTCGGAGCGATCTGGCTTACGCAGATCGGCCCGGCGGTGCAGTCGGGCAAGGCGACGCTCGGCGTGCTCCCGTCGCACGGCACGTTCGACGTTGCCGCGTGGATGCCTCTCCAGTGGCAGGTGGCGCTCCTGTGCATGAGCGCGGCGCTGCTGTTTGTCGGCCCCGGCGCAGCCGCGCTCGACAACATCATGTGGAGCAGCAGCGGCGACCGCAAGAAGCCCGGCCCGGCGGCCGCGCCCAAGCAGGCGTGATGCGGAGCTTGTCCGCGGCGGGACGTGGGATGCGCCAACACCGCCCGCGGCTTACGATCCGGACCAATGGCAGAGTCGTCAGATCCGTCTGAATCGCCCGCGACGCATCACCTCGAACAGCAGCGCCGCGCCAACCGCGACGCCGTCGCCGCGCTCGGGCTCAAGCCCTATGGCGAACGAGAAGAGGGCCTGGAAGTGCTCGGGTCGGCGCGGGCAAAGTGGAGCGAGCAGGCGGACGCGGCGGTGGCCGCCGCCGGCAAGACGCCCCCGGCGGGATGGACCGACCCGCGCCCTGTTGTGGCGATCGCGGGGCGAGTGGTGCTGCTGCGTGACAACGGCAAGCTCGTGTGGATGCAGGTGCGCGACCATACGGGCGAGCTGCAGATCGCCGTGAGCCAGAAGGATGTCGATGAGACGACGTTCAAGTTTGCCAAGCTCATTGACCTGGGCGACGTGATCACCGCCCGCGGGCGCGTCATGAAGACGCGCACGGGCGAGGTCACGTTGTGGGCCTCGGGGCTGCGTCCGGCGGGAAAGTGCCTGGCGCCCCCGCCCGAGAAGCACGCCGGCCTGCACGATGTCGAGCTGCGGTATCGGCAGCGCTACGTGGACATGTGGTCGACGCCGGGGACGACCGAGGTCTTTCAGCGCCGGTCGATGATCGTTTCGCGCGTGCGCGAGTTCATGAACGCGCGGGGCTATCTCGAAGTCGAGACGCCGATGCTGCAGGTGCTCGCGGGCGGAGCGGCGGCGCGGCCGTTCATCACCCACATGAACGCCCTGGGCATCCCGCTCTACCTGCGCATCGCGCCTGAGCTCTACCTCAAGCGCCTGCTCGTCGGCGGCCTGCCGCGGGTGTACGAGATCAACCGCAACTTCCGCAACGAGGGCCTCGACAAGCAGCACAATCCCGAGTTCACGATGCTCGAGGCGTATCACGCCTTCGGCGACGTGGAGACGGTGATGGAGATGACCGAGAGCCTGATCCGCGATGCCGCCCGTGCCGTCGCCGTCTCAAGCGCGGCGGGTCTTGTCCTGCCTTTCGGTGATCTTCAGATCGACTACGGCGCCGCCTTCCGGCGCGTCGCCTATGCCGACCTCTTCCGTGCGGCGCTCGGGTTCGACATGACTGACCGCGCCCGCGTGAGGCAGGAAGCGGAGGCGCGCCACATCAAGACCCAGAATGTCGATCACTGGGTGCTCGTCAACCATCTCTTTGAGGCCTTCGCGGAGAAGTCCATCGACCCGGCGAAGCCGACATTCATCACCGACTACCCCGCCGCGATCAGCCCCCTCACGCGACCGAAGCCCGGCAACCCGGAGCTGGCCGACCGCGCCGATCTCTTCATCGGCGGCATGGAGCTCGCGCCGCACTACACGGAACTGAACGATCCTGATGTGCAGGAGGCGAAGTTTCGCGAACAGCTCGCCACCGGCGACGTCGAGAAGAACGCCGAGGAGAGCACGTTCCGCACGTTCGACGCCGACTTCATCCAGGCGCTGAAAGTGGGCATGCCCCCGGCGGGCGGCATGGGCCTGGGCATCGACCGGCTCGTCATGCTCCTGACGAACCAGCGAACGATCCGCGATGTGGTGCTTTTCCCGCTCATGCGGCCCGTGGAGTGAGGCCGCCCGGTTTCTCCCCGGCCGGGCTCACCCGCACCCGCCGAAATACGCATTGATGAAGTCTCCGAGGTCGTCCGCGTTGATGTCCCCGTCGCGGTTGAAATCCGCTCCCGCGCATGGCGGGAGAGCGAAGTAGCAGTTGATGAAATCGCCCAGATCGTCCGGATCGGGCGTCGAGTCGCAGTTGAAGTCGGCGTCGCAGACTTCCACCGTCGCCGCCGCGCTGGTCATCGCCCCGCACCCTGCGGTGACCACGCAGTCATACGCGCCTGCGTCTGCCCCGCTCACCCCGGAGATGGTGAGCGTCGCCGTGTCCGCACCCGAGATCATCGACCCGCCGGGTCCCGGGCCGTCATCGAGCGGCGTCATCCCGCGCCGCCACTGATACGCCAGCAACCCCGGCCCACTCGCGCCGACCGACAGCAACACGTCCGACCCGCCGCACGCCTCGACGCTTCCGGGCGATGACCCGATCGACACGCACGGGATCGTCGCGGTGTAAACCCCCTGCGTGCCGTCGGTGAACAGCAGCACGAACGCCAGCACGCCCTGATCGTTGAAGGCACCGTGGCCGTTGATGGCGCCCGCGGCGGGATTGAAGTTCCCGTGCTCCATCGAGAACTCAAACCCGGCGATCGTCCGGATGCTTGACCCGTCTCCGAGCGCGTCGAACGTGTCGCCCTCGCGGACGATCGTCAGCACCGGCCCCCCGGGCGACGCCGACGCGAACAGCGCCATGTCGTTGGCGCCTGTCACGCCTGGACCCGACAGCGTCGCGGCAAACGCCGCCTGCCCCGCGTTGTTGAGCCGCACCGACGACCCGGTGATGGTCCCGTAGGTCAGGCTCGCGATCGGCGACGGATCGCCTTGTCGCGCCACGATCTCGATCCCCGCCGCGCGCTCGACAAAGACCGTGTCGCGGTTGAGGCCGCTGAAGAACGCCTGGTTGAAGAAGAGCGTTTCTCCGCGGGCGTTGAAGAAGACTGTCGCCCCGGACAGATCGTTGAACTGTGCCCCCGCGACCCCGGGGATCGCCCCGCCGCTCAGCGCCACGCGGTGCAGCCCTCCGTGCCCTTCCGAATAGATCGCCGCGATGCCCGCGGTGGTCGAAGCGCGGAAGGCCATCTGCCCTGCGGCGTTGACCGACGGCGCGGTCCCCGTCTGCATCGACGCGAACGCCGCGCCCCCGGGCGCCGCGTCCCCGCTGCGGATGACCGGCTGCATCACCCCGCCGCGGTCGGAGAAGATGGCCCCGACGCCTCCGGTGTACGACCCGCGAAAGAACAGCCGGCCGGCGCCGTCGAACGAAACGCTGGCGGCGTTGATGAACGTAAGCGTCGCCCCGGGCACCCCGGGCGCGGGCCGGCTCATGATCGCCTCGGCGCTCATTGCCCCGCCGCGATTGGTGAGCAATGCCAACTGAAAGTCAACGCCACCGCCCGAAAGCGACGAAACGATCGCCACGCGACCCGCCGCGCTGAGCGACGGCTCCGCCGAAAAGCTCGAGCACACCGCTCCGGCGGGCAGCCCGGCCACGGCGGCGCCCGTCCGCGCCAACATGGTTTCCGATCCCGGCGGCCCCGCCACGACCACCGACGCGCCCGCGGCGCGAAGGAGTCCTGCCACCGCGCCGCCGTTGACCACCGGAAACCCGATCTGGTTGTCCGAGTTTTGCCCGTAGACCAGGCCTCCGCCTCCCGGCACCGCGCTCCCCTCGCGCGACCACACCTGCACCGACCCGGCGCCGCCGGCTCCCCCCGTCATGATGGCGGTGTCGTTCGCGGCGCTGCCCGTCTGCAGGAACACCCGGAACGCCAGGTTCCCTGACTGATCGATCACGGGCGCGCCGACGCCCAGGCCTCCCAGCACGGTTGCATACGCCACGCCCGTCCCCGGCGCCACCTGCCCTTGCACAGCCACCGGCGTGTAGTTCACTTGTCCCACTGCCGCGCACCACGACCCCGCGGTCGAGAGGCTCGCCAGCCACGCCCGCCGGGTCAAATCCAGTTGCGCACTCATGAACGCCTCCAGCGCCGATCGAAGGAACGCGCCGCCGACGCCGATACAAGTGTGCCATGAAGACCAAGGCACGCCAGTAGCAACCCAAACAGGACCGCACGGCCGCCGGGTCAATCTGGCGAACCCTGTGCGAGCCGGTCGCACGGAAACGCTACCCGACCGCCGACAAGCACCGCGCAAAGCGCCGCCCGACGCCCTCACGCCCCAGCACCGCGAGCGTCAGGTCGATCGGCGGGCTCACGGTGCCGCCCGTGGCCGCCACGCGCACGACCTGCGACACCTGCGCCATCGTCAGGCCGCGCCCGGCCGCGAATGCCTCGAGCGCGCGGTGAATCTCCGCCGGCTCGAGCGCCGGCAAACCCGCGAGCACCGCGCCGATCTCGCGGACGACGTCCGATCCCAACACCGACGAACCGGGCGCAACGCCCTCGCCCTTCAGCTCCAGGCGCGACGCGATGTGCTGCTTCACTGCCGCAGGGTCGAACACGACCGCCTCGTCGGGCACGAGCGCGAACGCAGCGCGGTCCGCGGCGTCGCGAAATGTCTTGCTCCGTGGCTGCAGCGCCGCGCACAGAAACACCCAGCGCTCGCCGTCGATCGCCCGGGTGATCCGCGGCGCGTGGTCTGCGCACCACGCACGAAAGCGCGCGGCAAAGTCCGCCGGCGCGAGCTTTGTCATCGCATCGGTGTTGAACGCCAGCAGTTTCTTGCGGTCGAACCGCGCGTTGGTCTTGCCGATGCGATCGATCGCAAAGTGCGCGGCAAGAAAGGCCAGGTCAAACTTCTCGACCTCCTTCCCCGCGTCATCCTTCATTCCCGGGTTCCAGCCCAGCAGCGCGATGAAGTTGCAGATCACCTCGGGCAGATACCCCGCGCTGCGGAAGTCGTCGACGCTTACCTCGGGCAGTGTCAGCGGCGGGTTCATCGCCGCCGCCAGCGCCTCGAGCTGCTGGCTTTCGAGCTGGCGCTTCGAATCTGCAAGCCACGCGCTGAACGTCTCCCTCGGCAGCACGGGTGCGCCGCCGCCCGCGCCGACGGGCGCGCTCGTGAGTCCCGCCTTCTTCACGGCGGCCCGCGCGGCCTGGTCGCGCTCGCGCTTGCTCATCTTGGCGCCCTGATCGTTGAAGATCAGCGGCATGTGCGCGTACACCGGCGTGCGATAGCCCAGCACCTTCTGCAGCAACACGTGCCGCGGCGTGTTCATCAGGTGCTCCTGCCCGCGGAGCACGTGCGTCACGCCCATGAGCTCGTCATCCACCACCACGCCGAAGTGATACGTCGGGAACCCGTCGGCCTTGCGCAGGACGAAGTCATCAACTTCTCCAGCGGCAAACCGCACTTCTCCCAGCACCTGGTCGACGACCACGACCGGCTCCACCGGCGCGCGCACGCGCACTACGTGCGGCTCGCCCGCCGCCATCCGTCGGCGCTGCTCCGCCACAGGCAGGATCGCCGAATCCGCCGGCCGATATCGAAACGTCTCCTTGCGTGCCGTGGCCGCCTTGCGCTGCGCTTCAATCTCCGCGGCGGGCGTGAAATCCGCATACCCGCGGCCGGACGCGATGAGTTCATCGCAGACGCGGTTGTAGATATCGAGGCGCTGCGACTGGTAATAGGGGCCGACGCGGCGCGCGTCGCCGCCGATCGTGCGCGGGCCTGTGCGGCCGTCGCGGTGGTGCGGGTCGAGGCCGACCTGCAGTTCCGGCCCGTCATCCCATTCGATCCCGAGCCATGCGAGGTCCTGGAGGATGCCGCGGGCCGAAGATTCGGACGAGCGCGCCTGGTCGGTGTCCTCGATGCGGATCATGAACCGCCCGCCGAGCTGCGCATGGGCGCGGGCAAAGGCCCAGCAGAACAAGGCCGTGCGCGCACCCCCGATGTGCAGGTGCCCGGTGGGCGAAGGCGCGAATCGAGTCACGATCGGAGGCATGGGGCGAAAGGGTACGCGCTCGTCCGTGACTGCAAGCAGGCGGCGCGTGTCGGCCGCATCGCGCTGATGCCCGGGCGGGCACGGAGATGAACGCCCCTATCATCTGCTGATTGATCCACTCTGACGGGGCGGTAGCTCAGTTGGTAGAGCACGAGCTTTGCAAGCTCGGGGTCGAGGGTTCGAGTCCCTTCCGCTCCATTCTCGCACGATCTCGCACGGCGTCGCACCACCTCGCACCGAGCCGCAGATTCGTAGACTCTTCCGCGATGTTCCGATGCGGTTCGCTTGCGGCCTCTTCGCACCACGTCGCACGGCTTCGCACTACAACGCGCCGCGTGCGCTGCGCGCAGCGCTCGCATCTGCTCGCAGAACCGCTCGCGTGTGTTGAGGAGTTACGGTCCAGTTGTGCCCGTGGCGAGCGCCCGCCCGGTCGGGACGACAATCCGACCGATGGCCTGCGCGGTGTCGGCGAGGCCGAGCACGGTGTAGTGCGCCAGCGTCGTGCGATAGTCCGAATGGCGCATGATCTTCTGGGCAATCTGCGGGGCCACGCCTGCGCGGGCCAAGTTTGTCCCCAGCGTGGTCCGCAATGCATGCAGGTCGGCGACCCGGCCGTCGGCGTCCGTGATGACCAGCCGCGTCCGCGCGCGCCGACGCTTCCCTTTGCCGATCATCTCCGGATGGCCGTGCGCATCAACGACGGCCTCGCGCCTGTAGATGCCGGCGCGCAGGAAGTCCTTCACGCGCGTCACGTTGGTCACTGCCTGCGGGAACACCTTCGCGGTCGGCAGCGCCAGCGAACGCCCGCGCAAGGCCTCCAGTTCCGCGGCCAACTGCGGGTGCATCGGTATCACGTCGACGCGCTTGGCCTTGCCGCCGCGGATCGTGATGGTGGCGTCACGGAAGTTCACGTCGCTCCACAGAAGCCGCTTCAGGTCGCCGCGGCGGAGGCCCGCCAGGGCCGCCCCGAGGTACCACGCGGCCCGACCCTTGGAGGCCGCTACCCGGAGGAGGCCCTCAAGCTCCGCGTCGGTCAGCGGGCGTCGTACGCGGCGGCGGCCATTCGACTCATCCTGCTTGCGAACGACGACCAGCGTGTTGGCCGCGAGGCGTCGCGTCTCCACGCACCACGCCGCGAAGGCCAGCACCTGCTGCCGCGCGAAGTTGATCGATCGCGGCGACTTGCCGGTCTTCTTTGCCGCCGCCAGGTAGCGCTCCAGCGCGTCGGGCGTGAGCTCGTTCAGCCTGCTGATGCCGGTCACATCGCGCAGACGGCGCAGGTGACGACGCTTTGCCGCGACGTGGTCGGCGGCGAGCCCGAGGCGCTCGCACTGGTTGATGTAGGCTTCGATGTGTGCTTCAAGGTCTTTGCGTCCTTCGACGGCGAAGTGGTCGAGTGCGGGATCGATTACGCCCTCGCGGCGCAGCGCCGCGTCTGCCACCCACTTGGCCAAAATTCGGCCAGCCGACGCCTTATCGGTGGTCTTGGTCGAGCGAACGACGCGCTTGCCGTTACAGTCCATGAATGCGCCGACCCACGGGCCGCCGTCGGTCCGCTGGAAGAGGCTGCCGGTGCCTTTGGATCGTTCGCGCCGTTCCATGTCATCCTCGCCGCGCCGGCGCCGACGACCGGCGACCAGTGGCTGACAACCTACCTCCGCCTCGGGCAGAGAGGAAGGTGAAGCGCGGCGCGACTTCCATGCGGACCGCTTCACCGCTGTGGACCTCCTGTTGCCTGTGCGGCCAGCCAATCGCGCAACTGGTCCACCGGGTAGATGACAGCCTTGCCCAGCCGCACATGCGGCACGACATTCTGGTTCGTGAGCGTCCACAACAGCCTCGGGCTGATGCCGAGCGCGCGGGCGGCGTCAGGCGCACGGAGAGCGAGAGCCGGGACTTCGCATTCGGCGGCCTTGCTTGCGGTGCTGGGGAGGAAGTTCACAGCGAGTCCTCCGCTGTGAACCAGACCGGCTCATCCGGTCCTGACGGTCGGTGGCATCGGCCACACGTCCAATCGCGCTTGTCCTTGTACCTCCACCAGGAGGAGCCCAAGCACGCCCGACATGAGTCGGGGGGTGGCGGAACATCGGCCGCCGTGTCTGCGGGAGGGGGGGGTGGCACATTAAAGACTGGGGGAGTCTGGGGCACACTGGGGCAGACTGGCGCGACAGGGGTCGCGGGCGAGGGGTTGGGAAGCCGCCAAAGCCAGCCCATCCCGAACCCGGCGGGCCCCTTGATGATCCCAACGAGCTTCGAACCCTTTTGGAGCGCCCCCGCTGTGATCTTGACCTTCTTCGCTTCGTCGTGAAGCGCCTTGGGGTCTGCCGGGCCCCCTTTGAGCCGCTGGCGGAGCCACTCGGCGGCTTCCTCCGCCGCTGGGTCGGGCGTGTCCTTCTCGTTCTCGCGGCTGAGGATCTCCCGGGCCGTCAGCTTGACTGGCTCGTCCTCGAACTGGAGCGTTGGCGGGTCGCCGCCGATCCGGAATCCCAGCCCCAGCGGTTCGGGGCCGACGTTGATCTTGGCGATGACCAGCAGCCGGCGATCGTCGTCATCTGGGTCCTTGGCGAGCAGGTAGACGGCCCGCGCCGCCGCGGGAAGCGCGAGCGATCCGGTGACTCGGTACGTCGCGTTGTTGCTGCTGGAGGTCTTGTTGAGGTGCGAGACGACCAGCACCGCGACGCCGGTTTCCTCGCACAGCGCCTTGAGCTGCCCCATTAGCCCGCGCATGACGCTCGTGTTGTGCGACTCGCTGGCCTTGTCGCCCAGGTACGCGGTGATCGGGTCGATGATGATCAGCTCGTACTTCTGCTCGAGGATCTTCTGCCGCAGCAGGTCAAGGTCGCGGTCGAGCGAGAACTGGTCGAGCGGGCGACCCTCGCGGAGCGCCACGCCGTGCAGCACATCGACCAGCGACATGTCCGCACCCGCCAGTATCAGTCGCGGAACGAGAGTCCTCGCGGTATCGTCTTCGGCGGTGAGGATCAGCACGCGACCCGGCACGCGTTCCGGCCCGTCGCGGTTGTCAATCCACGGCCTACCGGTGCTGACGCACGCAGCGACGTACACAGCAAAGGTGGACTTGCCGCCGCCCGGATCGCCCGCGATTACGGTGATCATCCCGGCAGGAATGCGCCCCTCCCATACCCAGATGACCGGCTCTGCCTTCACGCCGGCGAGGTTCTGCACGGACAGGCTTGGCCGCCAATTGCCGTTCGGGGTCTGGCCAGAGTCCCTCAGTGTCCCGCAGTTGCGCCCAGTCTCCAGAGTGCCACCCCCCCTCTCCAATTTGGCGCGCAGCTTCTTCCAGCCCCAGCCCTTGCACGAGTCGTGGTGGCAACCCGCCGTGATTGCGCCGCTGGGTAGCTGGCCGACGAAGGCACCGTCGATGTGAGCGGTGCTGAACGGGCACGCGGGCAGGTTCCAGATGAGACCGTTCCCCTGCCACGGTTTCGGGTCTCCCGCATCGGGGATGTGCGCCGCGAGCCATGCTGCCAGGTTCAAGGAGCCAGCCCTCGGCGCAATGGGGACAGGTGCCCTCACGTCCCCCTTGGGCGCGAGGCCCGCCAATTCGACGAGTTGGGCATCGGTGACGACCGAGAGCGGCTCGGGCACATCCATCATTCGAGACATGCGGTGAGGCCGGTCAGGCGTGGCGTCTCCTTTGCAGGCGAGAGTGCCGTAGAGCTTCCAGATACGCGCCGGGTTACCGACAGAGGTGTCAACCTTGACCGTCTTGTCGGAGAACTGGTGCGACAGCGCCGCTAGGCAGCGCTCAACCAGCCCGTCGTCGTTTGGCAGCAGATCGATGCAGTAGAGCAAATGCCAGCCGTTGCCGGAGTCGGCCAGGATCGGCTCGGGCCAGCCCTTCGACCGCAGGTGCTCGCGGACACGCTCGGCCCGCTGCCTCGCCGCGGCGTGCTCAGCGTCTGTTGAGCTGATGCCCGTGGGCCGCACGGCGTCGAGGTCGACAAGAAGCCAGCGCCGGCGCGTGATCCCCGTGTCTGTGGTCAGGGGATCGGTCTTGCCGACGACCTTGATCCGGTTGAAGGCGCGATTCAGGAGAGCGGGGTCAACCGCGTTGGGGATGATGTAGATTCCCCTCGCGGAGACGATCTTCTCGACGGCGTCGGCGAGCTTCTCGGGGCAGTCGAAATACCCCGACAAGGTGGCTGGGTACGACCGCCCGCCTCGCATCACCGCATCGAGCGCGCGAACTTCAGTGATCCCGCCGGGCCTAACCAGCAGCTTGAACGCGCGGATGATCTCGGCGCGACCGAAACGGGGAAGTGCGTTCACCAGGCACCTCCCAACTCGATGACTGCGACATGCAGGACCGTCCGCAACATTCGGACGCAAGTGGCCTGGTCTGGTGGCAGGTGCTCCGGGCACACCGCGATAACCACGGCTGCCGAGTCGCCGCTGAAGGGAAACACCATCGCTCGTGTGGCTTTCTTGCCGCATGCGCACACGGGAAGGTGGAGAGGCCGATCGCTATCATCGTGCTGAGCGTTTCTTGATTCGCCGTTCCCGTTGAAGCCGGGGGCGGCGTTTTCCTTGGGGTTCATGCCGCACCTCGATCTGCACCGACCGGCGTGCAGCCGGCAGCGATCCAGGCGTCGATCGTCTCAGAGGGCCATCGATTGAGAGCGCCGAGCTTCACCGGTCGGGGCAGCTGACCCTTCGCCGACAACCGGTAGATGTGGCGAGCCGAACAACCGAGCCGAGCCGCCAGCGCTGCCACGTCGAGCAGCATTGACGAACCCCGGGCGGGGGGGGCCGGAATGGGCATGATCGAAACTCCGTGACGGGACGTGTATTGGCGTGCCCAGTGCACGCTTGTCACGAGGAGTTACGGCCATGACGCTTCAAAAGCGGTCCTGATTCAGTACGTACCGATTCAGACTGTTTAGGACTGTTTCGCGCGATCGTGCACGGCCACGCCTTCCGGCGTAATCCACGCACCCCCGCTTCGGCCCTTCTTCGCTTCAATCAAGCCGGTGTCGCGCAACCACCCACACTCGGCCTTGAACGAACCATTGGCCGCGGAGCCGTAGCCCGCCCGTTCGGAAACCGCGTCGTAGGCCTTCCGTGTCCTGGCCGAGCGCGCTTGCAGGCCGAGAAGCGCGCTGAGAATGTTCAAAGCCATGTCGCGGCGACATACGGCTTTGATCTTGACTTCAATCGCCGGATCGGTGGGCGGATGGGGATGTTCGGGTTCACCTCCACGCTGTTCCAGTCTCTGGGCGATGGCCTTGATCGCAGCGGCGGCGTTCGCAGCCCATGTTGCGCTGTCTGCCGGAAGACGCTCCCGGGCGATTCCCTGTTCGTTTTGTGGGGAAGGCGGAATGTGCCGCCGTTCCATCCATTGATCGATTGTCTTTCCGATGCTCACCGTGTCCTCAATCAGCTCCGGTGCAACCGGCGGTCGAATCCAATTCTTCCATCTGGCCCAGGCGCCGATTTCTCCCCACTTCAATCCCTCTCCTGCCGAGTTGCGGAGCCCGACGGCCTTCAGCGCCCAGTCAATCTCCTCGAAAGCCCCGTACACGGTTTTCGCAACATCGTGGGCCGTTGGTTCAAAGTCGAACGCCGTGGATTGCTTGGCGTATCGCCATTCGCCCTCGATATCCGGGAACCAGACGGCAACCTGGTGTACGAAGCGCTCAAGGTGGTTCGCGGCGCTGGAAAGATGCTTGGCTGCCTGGTGTTCCGGGCTCATGCGCAATCCCACCAGGAACCGATACGCATCCGCGATCGCACGCTTCGATTCGCTCCACGTTTCAGGAAGTGCTGTCGGAACGAGGTTGCCGTGATGGTGCCGTGAGTCGCTCCGGTCAATGTCAAAGAGTGCCTGAAGAGCGACGATCGCACGTTCACCGAGCCGTCCATCCGCGCTGTCGAGCAATGCGCGGAAGGGCCTGGTCACATAGCTCGTATCCGACGCGAATCGAGTGAATCGCTCCCATCGGGGAACCTTCGCCTGGCCCTCTACTTCAAACTCGATTTCGCGGCAGCGAACCTGCATCGCCGCCAAGAGGGTCTTAGCCGCCACGATCGCGTCATATGCCATGACCGACGTTCGGGCCCGCTGGTACGGCTTTGAAGAAGGATCAGTTGAGGCCATCGCCGCGACTTGGTTTGGGTCGAGATTGGTGCCCGTCAGTGCGGACTCCATGATCTGCACCGCTTCCCCCAGTCGCACCAGCCCCGCCTCCATCCGCGCCACCATCAGCGCGCACTCCCTCCGGTTCAGCTCCGCTTCCTTGAGTCTGTCGACAAGTCCGTCGAAGCAGGAATACATCGCCAACTCATCGGAGTCGGCGGGCGTGCGAAGCATGCGGATGCGAGACGGCTCGTCGTGCTCTTGGCCCCGTGCGTAGTGCAGGTCGTGCGCGGCGGCCAGCAGGGCGCAGTCTTCGCTGAGCCATGTCCCGCCCCGCATCGCTCCCAACGAAAGCACTTCGGGGCACCGCGGAATCCACGCGCCGGCGCCGGTATCGCTTGCGTGCCGCCACTCAAAGCCTATGTGGAGGAGCCGTGACTGCTGCTCGACAGTATGTTGTCTCTGTCGCACGCCTGCGCGAGGATGGTCGAGTTCCTTGCGAATGCGCGCCTCAATGGCAAGCCTGCGGTCATGGGTCAACTTGGCGCGCGCCTGGTTCTCCGCGAGGTAATCGTCCACGAGGTTGGCGACATAGATGCGAACACCGGGCTTGGTGAGCATCACATGGACGCGCGCCGCGACGTGTTCGAAGGTGGAGATCGGCGAGGTGTGCGCCATTCGTCGTCAGGCTATCCACCCTCGACACATGACACTAGAATTGCCCAGAAGCGCTCATGTCCATCCGATCCCGAATTCGACGAATGGAGTCGGAGGTCGCTCACCGCGACCCGCCGCACGCGGCTCTCCGCAATGCGATCGAGACCTTGATTCACCTCGGGCTGCGGGAGTCATTGCCAGACCCCGATTACCTGGTGTGGCGAGACGCACTGGACCTCAGAACGCTGGCCTTCCCCGACGCGGGGCCGTGGCCGTGGCAGAGCCGATCGTCACCGTGAGATGGCATTCACGTATTCGGCATTAGCACGATCCGCTTCACAGCCCCGACGCGCCCGCACGTCGCGCAGCCCCGCGGCTTGCCGCGTTTGCCCGCGTGCCGCACGGTCACGACAGTGCCGACGCCGCGGCCGCCGCAGGCTTCGCAGCGAGCGACGCGGACATGCTCAAGCCTCTCGACTCGGCGCCTCACGTGCATGGTCGGATCGTACCGCGGGGCGCAGGGTGACGGTACTACTGCCGGAGCGTCACTGTGTGGCAGGTCCTGGCACCCCTTCCTGCTGCCAGAAGCTGCCCTAACCCCTTGCCGGGCAACGGGATACGGCCACAACCTCCTGTGGCGGCCGTGCCGCGCTCGCGGCGCGGTAGACTGCGGCATGGACGTTGCCCGCGCCATGGTGCTCGCCCGCCGGTGGGATCAGCTCGAAGCCGACCTGAAGCGGCTGCGCGATCTGGCGGTTCACCGCGCTGGCGGCACGCTCGACGTGACGGCCGTGGAGGCGGGGCTGGTCGCCGAACGCGACGCCATCAGGCCGGAGCTGCGAGAGTTCCTCGAGGAGGCGCGGGGGCAGCTCGCCGGGGAGGATCAATGAGATGCTCCCCCGTGTAAACATCTTCATCAGCGACGGCGATCCGGCAGACGCGGCGTTCGCCGCCTTGATCCAATCACGGGTCGGGGGTTTCGCAGAAGCGATCGTGGTTACCCCGGCGGACCTTGCCGATGACCGCGTCGATCCGTTGCAGCGGCGCTTCGGCTTGGCGGGCACCCACATCGTTGTGCTGTCGCCGGCGTTGGTTCAATCTGCCGCAGCGTGCAGCCTGCTGCAACGCGCGATCAAGATCATCACCGTCGAACCGCTCCGATACTACGTCATTTGCAGAGGTGTCGAACCCAAGCGGGCTCTGGAGGATCAGAAGGAGCTCCAGTTTCTGTTCGACAACACGACAGCGGTTGACGCTGGAGCCCTCCCCACACTCGTCGCCGATCTGAGGGAGTACCTGACCAAGATCTTGCCGAAGCTCGGTGGCAGCTTTCCATTGGTCAAGCTCGTCGCGGGACTTGCTCAACATTTGGCAAGCACCGCAGCAGCACGAATTCTTCCTCTGTTCACTCTCGCCTTCATGCTGGGGTTCCTCGCCCCGTTGGCCGTCGCTGCGACGTTCTTCTGGGACGGCCCATCGACGCTGAGGATGGCCCTGTCGGCTTGGTGCGCGTACTGCGCGGGATTCGCCATCAACGAGTTGTTCGCATTGGACTTTTGGCCTTGGGCAGGCTCGGCGTGGAAGCTCCGACAACCGTTGCGTTCGGAAGACTTCTCCGACCTACCGATCGGCAACGAGGCGGTGGGGCCGTTGGTGACGGCCGCGACCGGGCTCAGCGCCATCATCGCTTCGCACACAGAGATGGTGGCGATCGTGGCGTTCGGTCTCGCGATGGGAGCGGTGCTCCAGACCGGGGTCGATGCAATGGGACGCGAGCGCGCGCGTCGCGGACCTGGTTTCGCGTGGCCACGCGCTCCGGTTCATTCCGGCCTGGCGGTATCGGGTGCGGCCGCTGATCCGACGACACTGTCCCGGGCGGTGGGGTGGTGTCTGTCGAGCCGCAGGTGGACGGTGAAAGCCACGACGATGAAGTTGCTTTGGTTCCTCCTGCCGGTGGGCGTTGTTCTTTGGCGTGCTCCGCTGTCGGCCGCAATCGCGGCGGTCGCGGCGTTCCTGTTCGGACTGATGGTGTGCCCGTTTCTCACTCGCTGGAAACTGGCGCTGGATTCGTTTCTACGCAGGCACACGGGCCTTACCGAGCGACACATTGAGGCACTCGAGTCCCGGCTCGCACGATTGGACGTCAAGGTTCCTCCGGAGATGTCGGGCGTGGAAGACGAGAAGTTGATTGGGTTCACCGAACAGGAGAGAGCAACCGCTCGACGCTGGGCGACCATGAACGCACTCGCGACCATTTCCGGCTGCCAGCGCACCTGGAGGGCGCCGCGTGTTCGAGCGTTCGTGAGCTATGCGTGGACCGGCGACCCGGGGTACCAGGCGGCGGCGAACCTCGTCGCGACGCTTCAAACCTGCCGCGTGCCGTGTTTCTTGGATCGCCATGAAATCGCAAGCCCGTTTGAGAACTGGCGCACGAGGGTGTACCACGGCGTGATGCATTGCACGCACCTGTTCCTGCTCATTTCCCCCAACCTGATGCGGGCGGCCATCGTCCGACGCGAGCTGATCACGGTGTTTCAGCGCTGGCACCTTGAGCAGACTCCGGCCGTTATTTGCGTCGCCCCGCCAGCGCTGGCCGAATCGATGCGTTCCGATGCCCGTGTTCCGCTTGAGGTCCGGTTCGCGCTTGCGTGGTGTCCAGTCATGTCGCTTGAGGAGGCGAGGGACCCCGAGCTTGTGGCGGCGCTGCTCGAACAGCGGAGGAGGCAAGGCAGATTCCGCGATCTGACATTGGCGCTCTCGCCCTCGACGGCGAGGGAGCAGTTGCTCGCGTCGTTGATTGGACAGCCCTCGGACCTCGCAGCTGGAAGCGAAGGCTGATTGGTCGCGGTCCACCACACCCTCACGCTCCCGCACGAAAAGCGTCAGCCTGCGGTGCCGGGTCGCGGGTGGTCGGGCTGCGTTCCGGTTCCGGGGCCCAGGTCGATCCCCACCCGTGCCGCCAGGTGGCGGATGGTGACGCCGTGCTGCTCTTCGGCGCGGGCGATGGCGTTGGCCTTGACGGCCGCGGGCAGGGCCCGGATCGCGGCCGCGAGGCTGGGGTCGGTGCGGGGGAGGGCGGCGGGGTCGAGGCGATAGCCGCTCGGGGGTGGGTGCTCGCGCGTGGCGCAGTCGGGTAGGCCCATCGCCCGGCGCAGGCGCGGGCCGATCGCGAGCATCGCCTTGGCGTCGCCGGTGAAGGCGCGGAGGACGAGGCGGCGGTCGTCGACGTGTGTGTCGGGGCGGGCGGTCTCCAGGCGGTCGAGGCGGCGGGCGATCGGGTGTGGCATGGACGGCTCCCGGCGGGCATGTGACGTATCGGCTACACTTGTGCGTTGACACTATATGGTGTCGCTACAGTGC
>JBFXBS010000014.1:0-13300 GCA_050182995.1 Phycisphaerales bacterium
CCGCCGAGGCGAGGCGCGGGCCGGCGCCGACTTTCGCCGCTATCGTCCGCCCAGATGGCGCCGCGCGCGTTCGGGTGCGGCGCCATCGCTGATCGCCATGGCAATGGAGAACACCAATGAAGGGGCGCGACCGGAAGCTAACGGGCCAGATCGGCGAGTTCCTGGTCTGCGCCGAAGTTGGGCGCCAACTCCGGCTGGTAGCGACTCCGTTCGCAGGCAATGTGCCTGGGTTCGACCTGGTGGTTGTGGACGATCGAGGGCGAAGTCTCCCGGTGCAAGTGAAGACATTCCGACACGCGCGAGACGGTCACCCGTGCTGGCCGATGAACGACTTCCTCGACATCAAGACCAGCATGCGTACCAAACGGCAGCGCGTGGCGATTCGCACAAACCCTAGCCTCGCGAGGATGCTGCACGTGTTCGTCCTGCTCGGCGCCGGGGCAAGTCGAGCGATCGCGGATCGGTTCTTCGTCTGTCTCGGGCGGCATGCCCAGCTGGCATGTCTGCGCGAATACCAGGCCTTCCTCAAGCGGAACAAGCACCGCCGTCCTCGGAATCCAGAGGCCACTGAGGTGCGGCTGCGTCCTCGGGCCCTGCGGCGATACGAGAACAACTGGTCGCTGGTGACGAAGCAGCTGGCGCGACGCTGATAGGCCACCCTATCGCTCCTGCGGTGAGCGTGAGTGTGGGAAGTGAAAACAACGGTGGTGCGGCGGGTGCGGGTGTGGCGTTCGGGGGCTCGATAGAATCTCTCAGCGGCCCCATGAGCACACATGGCCAATGCAAACTATGTCTCAAGATGGCGACGCTCGTCGAAAGCCACTTGGTATCCGACGTGTTCTACAAACCCATGACCGAGGATGGGCAACGAATCACGCTGTCCTCGGTCGCGTTTGAGAAAAACATCCGATTGCAATCCGGTGAATGGGACGCAGCATTGGTATGCGCCGATTGCGAAGCATCCTTCGACGAGTTCGAAAAGGCCGGACAGAGCGCTCTGATTCACGCAGATTGGTCCGCGTTGCTGAGGTCGGACTCGCGAACCGTACCACCGCGCTCCTGGTTCGAGTTGCACGAGTACAACTATCGCAAACTGAAGGTGTTCTTTCTCATCACTCTGTGGCGGTGCGCCGCGTCACAGCGGCCATTCGCGCAACAGCTAGAACTGCGGGACCGCCTAGAGGTGCTCCGGCAAATGGTCTTGGCGAAGGACCCGGGACGACCAGAGGTATTCGGTGTGCTGGCGGCAAAACTGCGAGACGGCGAAGTGATTGCCGTCGATCCGCGAAAGATCGTGAGTCCTCCGGCGCCGCTTGGGCCGGACGGCTCACCTTGGATTACCATGGCCTTTCACGGATTTGAGTTTCTGATCTTCACGGGGGAAAACCTCCCTTTGGGAGGGGGTTCGAGGCAGCTACTCAACTCCCCTGGGCCTTGGATCATCGACGATTCGCCCTACGAGATTAGCTCAGTCCACCATCGGGCCCTCGAATTGACCAAGAGCCGATTGGCACTTTGGGGGCCATCGAAGCGGCGTCAGTCCTAACACGGCTCGGCGTTGCCTACCCGATCGGCCGCGGCGTCGGGGTTGCAGGTGGTCGAGCTCGCCAAAGTGCCGCTCCCACCTCAAGAGCGCATCACTGCGCCATGGGACTTCCCGACCCGGATTCCTTGCTGTCCGGGCCGGGTTCGGGTAGTGACACGGTGACGTTCCGCTCGATTGCCGAGCGGTCCGCCGCACCGGAGCCACCCATGCACAAGTCCGTGTCGAAGTCAGCGCGATCCGCACGAATCCGTGTCAGGCCGCCGCGGCGCACCACCGCGGGCCGGCGCTTCCCTGCCGAGGTGCTGACCGACGACGAGGTGCGGCGGCTCATGGCCGCGTGCAAGGGGCCGGCGTTCACCGTCGCGCGGCACCGGGCGCTCATCGCACTCCTCTATAGAGGCGGGCTGCGCATCTCCGAGGCGCTCCGGCTCTACCCCAAGGACATCGACGCCGCGACGGGCGCGGTCCGTGTCTTGTGGGGCAAGGGCGGCAAGGCCCGCACGGTGGGCGTCGATCCCGGCGGGCTCGCCCTGGTGGCGGCGTGGGCCGCCGTGCGGGGGACGGCGCTCGAACGGCGCGGGCCGGGCGTCGCCGACCGGGCTCCGCTCTTCTGCACGCGCGAGGGCAGGCCGATGACCTCGGGCTGGGTGCGGCGGCTGATGCCGCGGCTGGCCCGCCGCGCCGGCATCCTCAAGCGCGTGCACGCCCACGGCCTGCGGCACACGCACGCCGCGCAACTCCGCGCCGAGGGCGTGGACATCGCCGTCATCAAGCGCCAGCTCGGTCACGTGTCGATCGTCACGACGGTGCGGTATCTAGATCACCTTGCACCGACGGCGGTGATCGAGGCGATCGCGAAGAGAGCGTGGTGAACGGCCTGGTACGGTCCGGCCTGGCGAATCACTCACCACGTGGCGTGGAGGATGTGCCGCGGGTGAGCTGGGCGCGGGCCCACGAACGCCAGGCGTGGTCGCCGCGGAGGGCGATCTCGTCGAGGTATTGGCGCGTGCGGTCGTCGGCGCGGGCGTGCTTGATCTGGAGGCGGGCGATGGCCTGGATGGAGGGGAGGTGGCCGCGGCTGGCCTCGAGGGCCGAGCGGTAGGAGGCGAGGGCGTCGTCGATCTTGCCGGCGCGCTCGAGCGTGAGAGCGAGGTTCATGCGCGTGTCTGAGGCACCGGGCATGAGGCGCTGAGCGAAGGCGAACTCGGACGCGGCTTCGTACAGGCGCGCCGGCGACTGTTTCAGGTAGACGACGCCGAGGTTGTTATGAGCGGGTCCGCAGTAGAGGTCGGCGGTGAGGGCGCGGCGGAGGAGGTCCTCGGCCCGCGCGAGCGCCTCCGCCTGCTCGACCTGCCGCTCGGCGTGCCCCGGCGCGCCGGGGGGAACGGGCTCCTGCTCGTTGAGGGCGTCGAGGATCGCCGCGGCCTGCATGGAGAGGCGCTGGGCCTCGAGGGGGTTGCGGTCGGACTCGCTCTGGGCGGAGTACGGGCCGCGGCCGGCGGAGGCGCACCCGGCACCGAGGCTGACCGCGCAGGCGCAGATGCACAGGACGATGCGTGAGGACCGCGGTGAGATCATGGCGTGGCTCGCGGGGTCGATGCGGGGGGGGGGAGGGGATCGGGAGGTCTCTCGAGGTACGTGCAGGTCAGGCGGAGGGCGAGGCGGTAGAGCACCGGGTCGGCGCCCGCGCCGGCCCCCCCGTTCCGTGCGGGCTCGGCCTGGAGGTCGGTCTGGCTGACGGTCCACTCGCCGGCCGCGCCGCGGAGATGGTGCAGGAACGCGCCGACGTCGGGGAGAGGGAGCGGGTTCAGACGCACCTGGACCGACCGGCGTTTCCAGTTCGCGGCGCCGGCGGTCGCCGCCCCGGATGAGACGACCGCGGCTTCCTGCGGCGAGACCTCGGCCACGACCTGGGCGGGCAGGCCCGCGTCGCGCACGGCCTGCTGCACCAGCACGGCGGCGTCGCCGGTGGGCGCTCCGGAGCCGATGGCGCCGGGAAGCGCGGCGCGGAGACGATCGAGTTCGCGCTCGGCCCGGAGGGCGTCGTCGAGACGGATCGCGGCCAGTACCGCGGCATTGCGGGCCGCGCGGGCGCTCGAGAGCGGCCACCACAGCACGGCGGCGGCAAGCAGGAGTCCGACCGGGATGATCCAGAGGCGCGGGAGCATGGCGCGGGACATTCAGGTGGCCTGGGGCGTGGCGCCGGCGCGGACGGGGACGAGTCGAAGAACCAGCCGGGCCTCGGCCTTGCCCGCCGGATTGGGCGGGGCCGACGAGCGCTGCGTCGGCTGGAGTTGCCACCCCGGGAGCGACCGCAGACCGGCCAGTATGGGTTCGGGATCAGCGTCGGCGGGGATGATGACGGTGAGGCTGACGCCCGTGGCGACGACCTGGACACTGTGAAGCCGCGCGTGCAGTCCGGTCGGCGCGCGGCCGTCGCCCTCGCGCGGCCAGCGCGAGAGGAGTTCCGCGAGGGTCGCGGCGGCGTCGAGGCCTTGATCAGCGTGGCCGGTGGAGGCGGCGCGCAGGCGGGCGATCTCCGCCGCCAGGAGGCGGTGGGCGCGATGGGCGTCGGGTGGGCCGCTCCCCTGCCGGGGCGCGGCGCGGAGTTCCACCGCCGACGCGGCGGCGAGCAGGGCGTCGGCGCGGGCCTGATCGTGCGCGGCCCGGCGCGCGAGGCCCAGGAGCAGCAGGCCCAGGACCAGCACGACGCCGGTGGCGGCCACCGCGAACGTCCCGACGCGAGCGTTCCGCAGGGCGCGCGGCTGAAGGTCGCCCACGAGGAGGTTGAGCGACGCGGCAGCCGGGGCGCGGCCGCCCAGCCGAGCGGCCAGCGCGGTCGGGAGGCCGGCCGGTGACGCGGCGAGCGTGCCATCCGGCAGGCCCTCCAGTGCGGAACGCTCGACGGCGGACGCCACGACCAGCGGCGGCTCGCCGGGAGCGCCGGGCTCCAGGAGCGCGTACGCCGCGTGGAGTTGGTCCACGGGAAGGGGCACCCAGCGCTGCAGCGCCTCGTCGAGGGCCGGCGATCGGGACCGCACCATCTGGCGCAGCAGGCTGGGCGGGGGTGAGCCGAGCGCGGTCGCCTCGATGATCGCGAAGAAGCAGCGCTCGGTCGGGATGGTGGCGTGCCACGGCGGCGCCGACGCCGCGGCCGGGCCGAGGGGCTTGGCTTCGACCTCGATGCCGGAGGGTGAGAGCATCGTCATGGCTTCCCCGTTCCTGGCTTGGCAGACGGGGTTGGTGCGGCGGACAGGCCGGGGATCGGCGCGATCGGCTGGCGGAGCGCGAGTCGGCGCGGGCCCGAGGGGTCGGTCAGTTCCACCGCGTCTGCATGCACGCGGGCGATCCGCCCCGCTCCGGAGGCCCCGATGGTGTCGCCGGCGCGGAGCATGAGCAGCTTGTCGGTGGTCTCGTCGTAGATCGCGGCGAGGTAGACCGGTGCGCCGTCGGGTCCGAGCGATTCTTCGCGCACGATGCCGAGGAGTTGGAGTTTGAGAGGCGGCGGGGGCGGAGGTGCGGGGGTTGGCTTCTGGGCGATGACGGGCGGAGGTGGTGGCGGGGGCGCATCCCACACCGGCGCGCTGAACGCCGCGAGATCGAGCGGGCGCAACGCGGCAGCGGCGAGCGAGCGAGGGCGGACCTCAGGCGGCGAGGGGAGCGGGACATCTGTGTTGCCGAGCGGCCAGAGCGACCAGATGCACACTGGAGTGATGATGATCGCGGCGAGCAACGTCAGCGTCCGCTGGCGCGAGCGCAGCGCGTCGAGCGGGTTCCTGGGAGCGGAGTGTGCAAGAGAAGAAGGCATCAAGGCACGCGGCATTAAGGCATCAATGGTTGCTGTCAATGGGTCGGCGTCATCCTTCGGCTCCGAGCGTCACGCGGCGGACTTCGTCGAGCGTGGTCAGGCCGGCGCGGGCGAGGCTCGCGCCCTGGTCTTCGAGGCGCTGCATCGTGTGCGGCGAGGGAAGCGCCATGGCCGCGTCGCGGATGGCCGCGGCGGAGGCGCGCTGCGCGATCATCTCGCGCACGACGGGATCGATGACGAGGAGTTCGAAGATCCCGCGGCGACCCTTGAAGCCGGAGTTGAGGCACTCGGTGCACCCCGCGCCGGCGCAGGGTTGATGAGTCAAGCGCACCAGGCGCTGGGCCAGCACGCACGAGAGCGACGACGCGACCAGGTAGGGCTCGATCCCCAGGTCGAGCAGGCGCGTGACCGCGCCGGGCGCGTCGGCGGTGTGGAGCGTCGAGAACACCAGGTGCCCGGTGAGGCTGGCCTGGATGGCGATGCGCGCGGTGTCCAGGTCGCGGATCTCGCCGACCATGATGACGTCGGGGTCCTGGCGGAGGATGTGGCGCAGGCCGGTGGCGAAGGTGAGCCCCTTGCGGGGATCGACCTGGGTCTGGGAGACCGGGAGGCAGCAGAGTGCTGAGCGCTGAGTGCTGAGTACTGAGTGCGAGCCGGAGTTCGCGGCACGTGCCTCGGGCACGATGTCTTGCGTCTCCTCATTCAGCGACGAGAGGTCATACTCAATCGGGTCCTCGATGGTGAGGATGTTGAGCGGCGTGCCGTCGCCGCTTGAGGCGTGGCCGGGTCCGTGCCGCTGCGCGATCCAGCGGAGCGTGGCGTAGAGCGTGGTGGTCTTGCCGCTCCCGGTCGGGCCGGTGACGAGCACGATCCCCGAGGAGCGCCCGGCCCGATCGCAGTATGAGCGGATCACCGGCTCGGGCATCCCGATGGCGTCGAGCGAGGCGAGCGACTTGCCCTGCTGGGTGTCGAGCAGGCGGATGACGACGCGCTCGCCGTAGGCGGATGGGAGCGTGGCGATGCGGAGGTCGATGGCGCGGGAACCACCGCTGCCGGGTCCTGATCTTCCATGGCTGCCGATGGTGACGGTCGCGCGTCCGTCCTGCGGGGCGCGGCGCTCGGCGACGTCGAGGCGGGCCATGACCTTGATCCGGCTCACGATCGCGGGCGCCAGGCGCGGGCTGACGCGCCGCGCAGTGAGCAGCACGCCGTCGACGCGGAAGCGGATGAGCGTGGCGTCGGCGAGGGGCTGGATGTGGATGTCGCTGGCGCCGCCGCCACGGCCGATCGCGTCGAAGAGGATGGAGTCCACCAGCCGCACGATCGGGCCCTTGTCGCCGAGGCTGAGCAGGTCGCGCTCACCCGAGGCGGCGAGGCGCTGGAGTTCCTCGTCGAGGTCGGCGCTGCTGCTGCCGCTCTCCGAGCCGAGATCGATGGTCGGGATGCCCTCGCGATCGGCACGCGCGGCGTGGGCAGCGTCGGGCGCACTCGCCTCGCGCGCGGCGTACGCCTCGTCGATGCGCCGCGCCAGCGCCTCGGCGTCAGCGGGGGTTGCCTCGGCATGCACCCCGAGCCTCGTGCGGACATTGTGCAGGATGAGCGGGTCGGTCGCCGGCCCGTGCGCGAGCGAGATCGGATCGTCGCCGGAGTCGCTTTCGCCGAGTACGAGATGCTCGCGCGCGAACTCGCGCGGGATCAGGTCCAGGAACCGGGCGCTCGGCATGGGCGGCGCGGCGGGCATCAGCGCATCACCTGCGGATTCACCACCGGGAAGCCGTCGCCGATCCCGGCGTCGGTGGTCGCCAGGTCGCTGGCGTACTTGAGGTCTTCGAACGTGGTGTTCCGCATCACCTCGGCGCGGATAAAGACGAAGAACCGCGAGCGGCTCCCGCTGTTGCTGCGGCTCTTGAACGCCTCGCCGATGATCGGGATCGCGCTCAGGAACGGCACCTGGCTGGTCTGCTCCCCCGTGGTGGTCAGCTCGATCCCGCCCAGGGCCACCGTGTAGCCGTCGGGGATCGCCACCTGGCTCGTGAGCCGGTTCTCCTGTCGCGGCGGGGGGATGCCGCTCGAACCCGATCCCACGAATGAGCTCAGAGTCACGTTGTATTGCAGCAGAAGATGATCAGCCTCGGTGATCCTCGGCTGCACGCTCACCGTCGTCCCCGCCTGCTCGTACCCCGCGAAGCCCTGCGTGGTCGTCTGGTTCACGGTCGTGTTCGTCTGCACCGGCTGCTGCAGGTTCGAAGTGAAATCGCCCTTCTGGTTGTTGCTCACGAGCAGCCGCGGCACGCTCAGCGAGCGCCCCTCGTTGAGCGTCTCGAGCGCCTTGATGACGATGCTGAACTCCGCCGGGCTCAGCACGGTGACGGTGCCGCCGGCGCCGCCCGCGGCTGTGCTCGGCGTGGCGGCGCTGGTCGTGCTGATCCCGAAGAGCGACGAGAGCCGGATCTGCGTGTCGCCGGCGCGGGTGATCTTGTCGAGCTCGATGCCCAGTGCAAGCGTCTGCGAATCCGTCAGGCTCAGGAGCAAGACATCGAGCATGACCTGCGGCTGACGCACATCGAGGGCGACGAGGAGCGATTCGAGCTGCGCGAGCAGGCGCGGCTCGCCCACGGCGATGAGCGTGTTGGTCGCGTCGTCGGACGTGAGTGAGAGCGCGGGCGCGGCAAATGCACCGTCGCCGGCGACCCCTCCATCCGGACGAGCCCCTGCCCGCCGCGCGGTCCCGGCCGACTCTTCGCCTTCCCCGCCTTCGCGCCGAGTGGCGCCGGGCTGGGTGCTCCGCGCCGGGAGCGTCGGCGCCACGCCGGGCGCGTAGGGATCGCCGGGCATCACCGCCCCGGCAGCGCCGAAGCCGCCTGGGTCGGCGATCCCGGACTCGCGCGAGCCTGGTTCGCTCGCGTCGCCTGCGCCTTCGAGCACGCCCGCCGCGAGCATCGAGGAGAGCACGCCGACGACCTCCTTCACGGGGCGGTTCTTGAGAACATAACTCCGCATGGGCCGCCGCGCCGCGGGGGGGACCGCGTCCAGCCGCGCCATGAGGTCGGCGATCCGCTCGTGCTGCGACGCCGTCGCCGTGATGATGAGCGTGCCGGTGAGGTCGTCGACGATCATGCGAAAGCGGTCGTCGGCGGCGGCGAAGACGTTGCTCGCGGCCGCTCCGCCGGGCGGCCCGCCGCGCGGACTGGCGCCGATGAGCGCGGAGCCTGCGCCCGCGCCGCTGCCGCGCGTGCCCCCCGCGAGCGTCTCCTGGATGAGATTGGCGACATCCTTGAGCGCAAAGTGCCGCGGGGTGTAGTTGACGGTCGCGACGCCCTCACGCTGATCGAGCTGCCCGATGATCTCGCGCCAGTACGCGAGCCGATCCGCCGGTGCGATGACGAGCACCGCGTTCCCGCTCGGCGACGCCATCAGTTCACCAATCGGTTTGCGCCCCGCCACGCTCTCGCGGCGTACGGCCACGCTTGTCGCCAGCCCGATCGCCTGCCCGGCGGAAAGATGGACGAGACTGACCTCTTCCACCACGCCGCCTTCGATGAACGTGTCGAGACGCGCGAGCAGCGCGAGGGCCTGCTCGACTCGCGGCGACAGGTCGGAGAGGAGAATCAATCCGCCGGCGCTCTGGCCCTCCACGGCCCCGGCCGCCGCCGCACCCTGGGGCGAAACGGCGGAACCACGCACCGACGCCCCCGGAATCTCGGCCGCCGCGCTCCCGGTCTTGGAAAGGACAGCCTTCAGCCCGTCAATCACATCCCGGGCGGATCGGTTCTTTGCCCGCACGATCACGGTTCTGAAGCCAGGATCAAGCGTCCTCGCGTCCGCGACTGGCTGATCGGCCGCCGCGCGATCGGGGTCTAGTTCGGAAAGGTCCTCCACTCGCGCCAGGCCGGCCGCCTGCTCAATCTTCACAACGCTGATGCCTCTCTCGGTTCCGGCCTGCCGAATCGTCGTGAATCCGCGGCTCGCGAGCAACTGATTGGTGAGAGACCACAGCTCGGCGTCCGTCACGCCGCCACGGCCCGGGTCATCCGGCTTCGCGCCCACATCTCCCCACCGTAGCGTCACCGTGCCCACAAGCACCTTGCTGTCATAGTCAATCGGCGTCTGTAGCCGCTGCGCGCATAGGTCTACGAGGCGAGGAAGCTCGATCTGGTCGGGCAGTGCGGTCGCGGGGGGCGCGGTTGCGGAGGGAGGGGGCTGCGCCGTCGTCGCGGCGTCCATCCCCAGGCCGGCGGGACTGAGAACGCACGCCAGCGCGACCGCAAGCGCGCGTGATTGTGCGGCGGTTCGATCTCGCCTGTCAGTGCGATTGGGAGCACGTCGCCGCTGCATGGGGTGAGGCTCAGGAAGGTAATTCAGGACTGACAGCGATCTCGCGTGCGACACTTCCGGGGCGCACGAATCGGAGGGAGCGCGATCGGGCCCGGCCGTGTGAGATCACGCCCCGTGGCGCGGGACCGCGCCGAGGAGGACGAACCGGTGTTGTGAACACCAGGTGATAGGTGATCGTGAATCCACAGAAATGATTCATCCAAGGGGCCAGTCCATAAAAACGCGCGAATCTCCCAGAATCGGAATTGTGCCTCCACGAAAGAAGCGGTAAGATGGGATGAGTCGTGGTTCGAGCCGGCGTGGTGGGTGAATCGTCCAGCGCGAAACTGAGAGAGCTGACTTTGGCGGAGCCGTGGTCCGCCCGAGGAGGTTCGTCCGTGTCGATGCGTCCGGCCAGTGACGGGGACCGGGGAATGGAGCTGGTGATGTGGCTGGCGGAGCTGCTGCACGTGCGCATCCGGCTCGAACTCCTGGGGGCCCTGGCTCGGAATCCGCAGCGCGGGCGCGCACTCGACGCGGCCGCACGGGGTGTCGCGGTGGGGGAGGTGGTGGGCGGGGGTGCGGGAACGGCGGCGGGGGACGGAGCGGATTTGGGGGTGGAAGCGGACGTGGGCGCGCTGGCGATCGCGACGGGGCGCGAGGTGTCGCACGTGAGCCAGCATCTCGTGCAGCTGCTCGCGGCGGGTCTGCTCGAGCGGCGCATTGTGTGGAAGCGGCACCGATACCGATTGGCCGAGGGCGTGTCGGTCGAGGTCTGCGGCGAGCGCTTTGTCGTCAGTGTGCGGCGACCCGACGGGCGCGTGTGCAGCGTCAGTGCACTGGCCCCGGAGCCCATCACGAAAGCGACGGATCGACGCGGCGCAGGTCACGGTCGAGCGGGGCGTGCCGGGTGATGTCGCCGCCGGGCCAGCGGACGGAGATCGAGCGGGGAAAGACCGAACCAGCCTGCGATTCCCAGCCGTGCACGCGGCCGATGTCGCGCCGGGAGATTCCGGGCTGATCGACGCGGACGTCGGCGGCGAGTCCGACGGGCTGACCGCGGCGCAGCTCGCGGGTGGTGAAGGGTCGCTCGGGTCCGCGCGGGAGATCAACGAGCTCGGCGAGGAGCCGGGGCATCTCGCCGGACTCGACGGCGGTGGCGATGAGTTCGCGATCCTCGGGCATGAGCCGTTCGAAGGCGCGGAGCGCGTCGTGCGTGCGCGACTCGGGATCGAAGCGTCCGCGCTTCCATCCCTCGGCGCGGCGCGACGCGCACCAGCATGCATGGGCCAGGGCCGCGATGTGCGGAACCAGCCGCGAATCAAGGGCGGGCTTGGACATAGGTGAAGCATAGAGGTGCGGGCCCGCGGCCGGTTCGGGCCGCTCAGTGGTTCACGGCGGACTGCCAGGCGGCGGCGACGGCGGCGGCGGACTGCATGCCCTGCGCGGCGGCGGCGACCGCCGGCTCTTCACCGGTGGCCTCGAGGAGGGCGGCGGCCTGGGCGTCGGGCGCTCCCGCCGCGGTGGAGACGCGGAGCTGGATCAGGGCGTTGCGCAGGGCGGTCCACTGGGCGTCGGAGCGCTGGGCGGTCCGGTACTGAATCGGCACTTCGTGGCGGGCGTTGGTGTTGAGCGTGGCTAGCCGGGTCCGCTGGTCGGTGCTGAGCCCGGCGGCGGCGGCGGTGAAGGCCGCGGCGTGGAGCGTGTCGCAGGCGGCCAGAGCGGCGGCGAGTTGCGCCCGTGCCGACGCGAGGTCGATGAGCTGCTGCTGGGTAGCCCGTCCGGTCGAGGCGAGGTGTTCGAGCGGGGCGATCTGGGCGCGGAGCGAAGGAACCGCCGCTCGCGCGTCCTCGAGCTCGGCGAGGTTCCCGGCATAGTGCTCGCGGGCGGCCGCCACGACCGCCGCGGCCTGCTCTGCGGCAACACCCCCGGCCGCCAGATGAGCGGGATGGAGGCCGAGGTCGTAGAGGAGCATGGCGAGGGCGCGCTCAGAGGGGCCCGCCGGGCCGGGGGGCTGGGGACGGGGCATGGAGACCAGCGCCGCCGCGAGGATGGCTCCGAGCGTCACGGTCAGGAGGATGCCGTTGAGGACGGCGCCGATCGGGTACTTGAGGAAGCGTGGCATGGCGGCTCTCCGGGTGGTGAGGCAGGCGGGGGGGGTGCGAAGACGCGAACGCGGGGACGGGCGGCGGCTCACGCGGAGCGCGATCCCGTGCCCGCCTTCATTAGAACACAGGAATCGACGGCGTGCTGTCATTCGTCATTTTAGTAAAATGATGAATGACGACCGCGCGCGCAAACGCGGAGCATGATGATGGCTGCACGCGGGCGATGCGCCCGCGTTCCTTCCAAGGGAGCGCCGCCATGTTCAACTCTGCTTCGCCGTCGCGTGGTACCCGGTCGGGATACGCCGCCGCCGCCCTCCTGGGCCTGGCGCTGTCCCCGGCGCTTGGCCTGGGACAGGAGCTGCTGACGATTCACGGCACGGCGCTCGAGTCGTACCAGGCCTCGGCGACGCGCGTGCAGGATGCACTGCCGTCGCTGCTTCTGCGCGGGGCGTACGTGGACGGGTCGGTGGCGGCCGGCTCGTCGCTCTGGCCGGTGGGCGCGAACCCGGCTCCGGATGCGTGGAACCGGCATGGGATGCTCGGCGATGTGCGCTTGGCGCCCGGCACGTACGACCGAACGTATGTGGACCTGGCGCTGCCGTCGATCGGCGTGCCCTGGGTGATCGGCCGCACCTTCCTGAGCAACGCGAGCACGGCGCGTGAGGGTCCGCAGGGGGTGAACTGGTTCCAGAGCAGCCAGCCGGAGATCTTCTTCCATGACCACGCGACCAACAGCCTGGACATGGTCTACCTGGTGTACGGGGCCGACCGCTACCTGGAGTTCCAGCGCAAGGACGGATCGGCGACCACGTTTGTGGGCGTGAACGGTTCCGCGGGGATCATCAGCTACGTGAGCGGATCGCCGGACGTGTGGGAGTACTTCGACGCCCGCGGCACCAGGACTACGTTCTTCGGAGGGAACACGGCGTCCAACGCGGCGGACTGGCAGTTCTGGAAGATCGAAGACCCGGTCGGGAACGTGGCGTACGTGGGGGACGCGACCACGGCGAGCACGGCGGTGAGCGGCGGGTACGACGCATCGGGGCGCATCCTGTACGCCTACGACATGGCGGACCGGCGCTACACCTACACCTATTCGGGCTCGGCGATCGGCGCCGTCAAGCGTCTCACGCAGGTGAAGGCGGAGACCAAGTCGAGCGGGACGTGGGCGAGCCCGTCGGGCGTGGTCGAGGTGGGCAAGGTCGATTACGACTATTACACGACCAAGACGACCGTGGGCGGGGTGGACATCGGCGACGAGGGCGATCTGAAGCTGGTGACTGTGACGACGCCGCTCACCGATTCGGGCGTGAGCCTGGTGACCAGGCAGTACTTCATGTACTACTTCGACACGTTCTCCGCCAGCGACAACCGCCGCGGCAGCCCGCACCAGCTCCCTGGCCGACGGCAGTGACGCGGATCGCCAGCGGGAGCGACGGGGCGGGGACGATCGATTCGATCAAGTCGGCGGCCAACGCGACGGCGTACACGCATGCGTCCAGTTCCATCACCGCGAGCACGTCG
>JBFXBS010000015.1:0-11812 GCA_050182995.1 Phycisphaerales bacterium
ACCGACCGAGCCGAGACACCAGCAGGCCTGGTCGAGGACCCCGACAGAGAGGGCCGAACGAAGAACCAGAACCGTATGAAACTGTTCCGGGCTGGGTTCCCCGTGATCTCATGCCCTATTGGAGGCCGCCCGGCCCGAGGCTTCCGCCCGCGATAGGACCCCGTGAGCGGCCTTCGTCACCGCGTCCCGTTGAATGGGTACCGAGCCCCCTTGAGCCGGGTCGCCTGATTCCGACCTGGCGTCCTGAGATCCTTCCGTGGGCGCCACCGATCTATCCACAGCCGCAACTACAGCCGCCTCAACCCGCACCGCAACCCGCGCCGCAGCCACTACCCTCGCCGCGGCCCGAGCCCATTTGCCCACATGAAGGCCCCCTTCCAGATCCGGAAGACTGGGAGCGTTACTGCACCGAGGCGGTAAGGCTTCGCTTGCGCGATGATCAGATTCGATTGTGTCCAGACTACACAAACTTCGATTCTTGCGAATCGATGCAACGGGGTGATCCGCGCGCATGCGAGTATGCCGACCAGTTCTCGCTGTGTATCAATGCTCGCCGGCTTATCAATCAGTGGCACGAACAGTGCAACACGAGCAACCCGAATTATCACAGGCAGCAGAGAGATCATGAACAGGCCATTACCAACCGTGAGGGATGGCGGGAAGAATGCTTGCGCAAGTGCGTACGGGTCTCCGAGCGATAGCAGAAGCCACTATGCACGTCTTCATCTCTCATCTAGCACAGCACGTACCATGGGAAGTCATAGAGGCACACGTGCGTCGCGAAGCGCGCACCGTAGAAGATGCCGATGCGTGCCTTATTTGGTTACGGGCCAAGCTGAGTGGTGGGTCGACCATCTTCAGGCATGCTGGTGATTACTTGGCGGGACTCATTGAAACGACGTCCTTGCCAAGCGACTGGTCGCCACCGGAGGGCCGCGAAGCACGGCTGTTTCGCGCTCTCGGGGCGGCGCTGATGTCAGAGATCGCCGCTGGCATGCGAGGCTGTCCTGGACTTGGCACGTACTTGGTTGCACTTCTGCGATACCGCGGTGACATGACCACCGCGCTGCTGCGAGACTGCTCTGCCTACATCTCGTCCTTGCGAGTACCTTATCCGTCCGCTGCTTCCACTACACTTGTGGATGTATGCGTGGCTGTCCTGCAGGTTGACATCCAAGCTCGAGGGGCCGAGTGTAATACTCACGAGCCCCTCGGAAGTCGAGCCATTCCCGCACATAGGCTTAAGCAATTTTTTCTGGATGCCGACGGCATCGGAGAATGGAACGAGATGATCAAGGTGCTGCCCCCGGAGTCGGGCGATTGGTTGCTCTGACATCTTTGCTCTTGACGGCCACAATCTGGCAACGTGGGCGACGCCTTCGCGCCCACCGGCGGCATGCCGGGCGACGGCTGGGACGGGAGCGTGGCCCGACTGACCGCTGTGCCACGATTGCCCGGCTCGGCGGGCAGTCGCGTCCGGAGATCGCGGGTAGTGCACCGGCGAATTCGACGACACCGGCGCCTTCAACGCCGCCAACGAGTGGCTGACGCGCGACACCGACAGCAACTCATCGGTGAACTACACGCACGACGCCGTCGGAACCTGACCGACGACGGGAAGGACCGCCGGGCCGAGGACGCCGAAACGCGAGACTTTGAGATTCGGTCGCCGGAGCGGCGATTCTGCGGTCCTGCGAGCCTCAAGCGGGTCTCACGAGTCTGTTCCGCAGCGACTTGGGCGAGGGCATGTTCAGTGGACCGGCGGTCCCGCCCACCAGTGCAAGCCGCGCTGCGATTCGCCGCGTCGGGGGCGGGCGGGTGTGCAGTAACCACTCCAAGCCGCGCGCCAAGCGCTCACCGCACATTCTGGCAAATCCGCCTCGATGGCCGCTTCTGGCCGATCCGTTACCGGTTTTCAAGACCGGCGCATTCGACCACTCTGCCACCCCACCGGGGATGAAGAGGATCGTAGCGGCCGCGGTGCGCGGTCCCGCCTGAGTCGCGTACCATGTCGAATTGCCGACCCGCGGTCGGCTCATGCACGGTCGCGATCAGCACCGCCGCGTCCTTCGCTCCCGCATCTTCCTTCTACCTCATCATCCCCGCCTCCGCTTTCCTTGAGGATTCAATCACCATGCAACCTCGCAAGTTCAAGCCCTCGCGCGGGGGACCGAAGTCGCCGCCGACGCCTCGCCGCGGACCAAAGGGCCCCTACCCGGGCGCCGGTTCCGGAGCACCGGTTCCCGGCAAGTCGGGCGGCCGACCGCGCGGACCCGTTCGCGTGGTTCCGGGCGGCGCAGGCCCCGCCGCGGGCTTCGGAGCCTCGGGTTCCGGTCAGGCCGAACGCCCCGGCGGTCGAACGCCGCACGGCAAGCCCTGGCGCGGCCCGGGCAGCGGCGGCGGAGGCGGCCCGCGCAAGCCCGCCTTTGGCCCGCGCGATCAGCGCGGCGCGCGCCCGTTTGCCGGACCCGCACTCCCGGCGTCTGTCCGCGTCATTCACGATGACCCCGATCTCATCATCGTCGACAAGCCGCCGGGGCTCTTGACGGCCAACATTCCCGGCGAGCGCCGCCCGGCGCTCTTCGATTTCCTCAAGCGATTCGTGCGCGCCGGCGCAGGAGGTCCGCCGCGCGGCGCCAAGCGCCTCAAGCTCGCACCGGGCGACGAGCCGCCGCCGCGATGGGCGGCTCAGGGGGTCTACGGCATCCATCGCCTCGACAAGGAAGCATCGGGCCTGCTCGTTTTCGCCAAGAGCGAGAAAGCCTTCGCGTGGCTCAAGCAGGACTTCAAGACCAAGCGCGTTCATCGCGTGTACACCGCGCTGGTGTCGGGCGAGATCGGCGCTGTCGGCGCGCTCGGCACGATCCAGTCCTTCCTGCGCGAGACGCCCTCGGGGCGCGTCGAGAGCATCGCGACCGACGCCTATCGCGGCGCCGGCCGCGCGGCACCCGGCGCAGGGCCCGATGGTCAGCGCCCTTTTGATCCCAGCGTCGCGAAGCTCGCCGTCACGCACTACCGCGTGATCGGCACGGGCAAGGGTCTCTCGCTGCTGCAGGTGCGGATCGACTCCGGCCGCAAGCACCAGATCCGCGTCCATCTTGCCGACCGCGGGCACCCGATCGTCGGCGACCGTCGCTACGGCAGCGCGGTCGACCCGTTGCTGCGGCTGTGCCTGCACGCCAGCGAGCTCGGCTTCACGCACCCGGGCACGGGGCAGTCGGTGCGCTTCAACAGCGCGGCGCCGCCGGCGTTCTACGGCGCGGTGGGCATGGACGCGCCGAAGCGCCCCGAGCCGGCGCCCGCGCCGACGGATTCGCGCGTGACGCCGACGCGGGCCATGCCGGCCGAAGCGCGGGAATCGCCGCGGGTTTCAGCGGGCGATGCCGCAGCCGCACCGGCACGAACTCCGGTTGCCGATACTTCGTGGGAAGGCGTCGCCGGCTGGTATGACGCGATGCAGGGGGACGACGCCGAGGGGGCGAGCGACCATTACCGCGATGTCATCGTGCCGGGCGTGCTTCGACTCGTGCAGCCGGCGCCGGGGCAGCGCGTTCTCGATGTCGCCTGCGGGCAGGGAATTCTGGCGCGGGCGTGCGCGGCACAAGGAGCGTCCATCACCGGGATCGACGCTTCACCCACCCTCATCGACGCCGCCCGCGAGCGATCACCCCGAAACGCCGGCGACATGAGCTTTCTGGTCGGCGACGCGCGAAACCTGGAGTCGATCGCACTGCCCGGCGAAGAGTTCGACGCCGCGATCGCCGTCATGGCCCTCGGCAACATTGAGCCGCTCGCGCCGGTCTTCCGCGGCATCGCGTCGCGACTTCGCGCGGGCGGGCGCTTCGTCGCGGTCATCAGCCACCCGGCCTTTCGCGCGCCCGTGCAGACCGATTGGCATTGGGATGATGCGACCAGGACGCAGTTCCGCCGCGTCAGCGGCTACCTCTCACCGGGCACTCACCCGATCCAGATGCACCCCGGCAAGGCGGCCGCCGACCTCCCGGGCGGCGAGCAGGTCACCTGGTCATTTCACCGCCCGCTTCAGCACTACGCGAGGCTGCTCGGGGACGCCGGACTGCTCATCGAGACGATCGAGGAATGGCCATCCTTGCGCGTCAGCCGCCCCGGGCCTCGCGCGGCAGAGGAGAATCGCAGCCGGCGAGAAATCCCGTTGTTTCTGGCCTGGCGAGCGGTGCGGGTGGGGACGGAAACGACCCGATTGTGAACCGAACGCGGATTCTGAGCATTCTGGTGCAACCACCGAGGGATGATCGTCCGAATAGCATGGTACGCTATTTGGGGGTATAGTTTGGGTGACTGGGCCGACCGCCACGTTCTGTGGGACGAGTCGGGCCGCCACGAAGAGTGGTCGGCGAATATAAAAGGAGCGTGCTGATGTTTCAGTTGTCCCATCGTCGCACCCGAGCCGCCGGCTTCACGCTGGTCGAGCTGCTGGTGGTCATCGCGATCATCGCCCTGCTGGTCGCGATTCTCCTTCCGGGTCTCGCGGCAGCGCGGTGCGCGGCCAAGCAGGTGACCAATCAGAACAACCTGAACCAGTACTCAACCGCGACGCACTCCTACGCGTCCGAGTTCCAGGATCGCCTCTGGGCATTCACATGGCGTGGGGGCGTGAACGCGCAGACCGAGTATCCCGACCTTCAGCCCGGAGGCGTCACGAACGATGACGTCGCCGCGGCCGCTCGCCAGGCTACCGACATCTTCCGCCGGCGCGCCCCGAACTATGAGGACTTCCCGCTTCCCGGGAACTGGATCCCGCACATTCTTTACAGCCACCTCGTGCTGCTCGACTATCTCGCGGCCCGTCTGCCCGAGCCGATGGTGCGCTCGCCGCTCGATCGGACCCGGCAGCGCTGGGCCGAGCTCGATCTGGAGAATCGCCCCGCGCTCCTCGCCGAGTTTGCCCAGGGCGGCCTCACGACACGCTGGCAGTACAGCAGCAGCTACTCCCCGACGATGTCGAGTTTTACGCCCGACAAAGAGACGTTTGATGGTGGGCAGTGCCGCTCGGCAAGTTGGAACACCTTCACGACAACCACAACCGCGAGCTATCGACTTGGCAACCGAAAGCTTGGTGATGTCCAGTTCCCGGGGCAGAAGATCCACATGTACGAGAACATCAGCCGCGTCTGTGGCCGCGGCGATCGCGACGCCCCCTTCATCTACTACGGTGCCAATGTGAACGTCACCACGTTTGCTGGTGCGACTGCGACGGTGGCGATGACCGACGTCAACAAGGGTGGCTACACACGGCCGAATGCACAATCGGCAAATCCGGGAAGCGCTGCCCTGGCGTGGATCGACTATTCCATGCCCAACCTCGCTGTCGGCGATCCGCTTTGGATCGGTGACCCGAGCTTCCCAACGGGTCCAGCCTACATGCGTCACACGGTCGGTGGTCTCCGAGGCGTGGACATCGGCGGCGGAGACGTGTTCCCCTCGCCGAACTACGCCGGCGTCCCGTAACCGCACGCGGATTCTTGCTTCAACCCCAGGGCACGCCGAGAACGGCGTGCCTTTTTTCTTGCGCGGACGCCGCTCCGGTCGGGAACCGTGAAGCGCTCGCCGCGCCCCACTCCGCCACCGATCGCGGCCGCCTTGCCGCGAGCCACGCCTGAGGATCTTCAGCAAGCCCGGTGATGTGTCTGGCACGTGCCGGCGGTCGCGGTGTGCCGGTGCTGGCTCGATCGCCGCGCTCGCGGCGGAGGCCACGCGGCCCGGGAGGCGAACCAACGAGCAAAGCGGGCGATGGGATTTGAACCCACGACATTCAGCTTGGAAGGCTGACGCTCTACCACTGAGCTACGCCCGCGTTCGGTCGGTCGAATCCTAGCACGGCTTGGCCGAACCGAGTCCGGCATGGCGTGGGGTGTGTCCGAGCTGGCGCAGTCGCGGCGGGCCAGCGATAGGATCGCGGCGTGAACCATCGCCACCACCTGCGCTTGATGTTCCCCGCGCTCTTCGCCGGGCTTGTCGCGGCGTGCGCTGGGCGGGGATGCGCGCGGCCGGTGTCCGACGTCGAGGACCGGCGCGCGGCGGCGACTGACGATCAGGCGATGCGCGCAGCGCCCTCGGCGATATCCGGCAATCCGATCCTGCCCGGGTGGTATGCCGATCCGGAGGGCGCCGTGTTCGGCGATCGGTACTGGATCTACCCGACGTTCTCGGCGCCGTACGACGAGCAGACGTTTCTCGATGCGTTTTCGTCGTCCGACCTGGTGCTGTGGACGCGCCATCCGCGCGTGATCGACACCCGGGCGGTGACCTGGGCGACGCGCGCGATGTGGGCGCCCGCGGCGATCGAGCATCGCGGGCGGTACTACCTCTTCTTCAGCGCCAACGACATTCAGCGCGACGGCGAGGTCGGCGGCATCGGCGTCGGCGTCAGCGACCGGCCCGAGGGGCCGTTCAAGGACCTGCTCGGTCGACCGCTCGTCGACCGCTTTCAGCACGGCGCCCAGCCGATCGACCAGTTCGTGTTTCGAGACGACGCCCACGCCGGCCCGGTGCATTACCTCATCCACGGCGGGTGGCGACACTGCGTGATCTCGCGCCTGCGCGATGACTTTCGCGCGATCGAGCCCTTTCCCGACGGCGATCAGTTCAAGGAGATCACGCCGGAGGGGTATGTCGAGGGTCCGTTCATGTTCCGTCGCGGCGGGCGGTACTACTTCATGTGGTCGGAGGGCGGGTGGACAGGGCCGGATTACGCCGTGGCGTACGCGATGGCCGATTCGCCCCTCGGTCCGTTCACCAGGATCGGAACGGTGCTCGAGCAGGACCCGGCGGTGGCGACGGGCGCGGGGCACCACAGCGTGATTCGCCGACCGGGAACAGATGAGCACTACATCCTTTATCACCGGCGTCCGCTGAAGAAGACGGATCGCAATCACCGCGTCGTGTGCATCGAGCGGCTGGAGTTCGAATCAGATGGACGAATCAAGCCGGTTCGTCTCACCTTTGAGGGCGTGCCGGCGGCGCCGATCGGCACGCGCGCGCGATCGAATCCTCGGCGATAGTTCGGGGCTCGAAAGAGTGGCGGCCGAGGCCAGCGCCCGCGATTGCAAATGCACTCCAAAGGATGTTCGCGCGGCGGCGGTCGTTGAACAGCGGTTGGGATGGCGGTGTGAGGCGGGATTGCGCCGGGTGCCGGGACGCGGGTGTGTGACGGGCGGCGCGTGTGCGTTGAACGCTGCTGGCGGCGCGGCGGAGGTGGATCATCCTTTTCTGGTCGCGTGTCGGCGTGCCCCGTATGCACGGGGAAGGACGTGCCGCGAACTCGCGCCGCAGGCGGATGCATCGGCACGCACCGTGCACCCACGCACACAAGGAGTCGAAGCATGTTGTCGTCTCATCGCGTTACCGCGGGTCTTCGCAGCCTTGTGCTGCTGATCGGGCTGGCACTTGCCGCGATCCTTGCCGCTCCGTCCGCACGGGCGGACGTGGGGCGCGACTCGAACACGCCCACGGGGTGGTTCTTCTATGACGGGATCACGGTCGCCGACATCAACAACCTGGTCAGCAACAGCAACCAGCGGCTCGTGACGCTCAAGCGCAAGTCGAACGGGACATTCAACGTCACGACGGTCACGAACTCGGGCGAGTATGCCAAGGTGTGGTGGTGGTACCACAACATCGATGCGGGTCAGGTGAGCAGCTTTCTGAGCGCCAACAACGGGCGGCTCATCAGCATCGACGCGTTCGACAACGGCGCGGGCTCGACGCGCTTCAACGTGGTCATGATCCGCAACACCGGAGCCGACTTCAAGACCTGGTGGTGGTACTGGGGCGGGACCGTCGCCGCCACCAGCACGCTGCTCGATGCCAACAACGGGCGGCTCGTCGACATGCACCAGTACCAGATCGGCGGGGTCACGCGCCTGGCCGTCATCATGATCAGCAACACCGGGGCGGACGCCAAGGAATGGTACTGGTACGTGAACGTCGACCCGGCGACGGTCAGCGCACAGCTTTCGGCGCGCAGCCAGCGGCTGGTTGACCTTCAGGTCGTCGATGACAATCCGTTCCGCCTCAACGCGATCATGGAGCGCCGTTCCGGGCAGGGGTGGTGGTGGTTCTATGGCGTGAGTGCCGCGGACCTGGCCAACTTCCCCGCGCAGTACGCTTCGCGCGTCTTCGACTGGCAATCGTACTCGACCGCCTCGGGCACGCGCTATGCGCTGCTCATGCTCGACAACGCCAACACGCTCACGCTGCAGACGCGCAACCAGTTGCTCGCCAGCGACGGCTTCTCGGGCGGCTACATGAAGGAAGTGGGGGGCTCGGTGCTGGCGAGCGTGCAGCCCGACCGGGTCTTTGAACCCGCGTCGATGCTCAAGATCCTGCACACGACCTACGCCATGGACCGCTGTGCCGCGGGAACCGACAACCTGAACACCCAGATCCTCGTGCCCGACACGTGCAACAACAACGAGTGCCCGGACAACACGCCGATCTGCAACCCCTTCAATGAGTCGCTCAGCGAGATCATCCGCGAGACGATGGAGGAGTCGGACAACAACCGCACCAAGGTGCTGCATGATCGCTACGGGCGCGCCACGCTCAACGCCTACGCCAGCTTCCTGGGCATGTCCAACACCCAGATCAACCACAACATCGGGTGCGGCTCGCCGCCGAACACCTTGACGCTCCGCGACAACGGCACGATCTACGAGCGCGTCGCCGACGGGTCGCTGTTCGCGCAGTCCTGGCAGGACACGCTGTACGGACTCATGATCGACTCGGTGGGAAACGCCGGATCGTTCAACACCAACATCAACACCGAGGCCGCGGCGACGAGCCTCACGAGCAACGAGCTCGCCGAGTTCAAGTCGCTGTGCTACATGGCCACCAAGGGCGGGAGCTACGGCGTCGCGACGGGCCAGCACCGCACGCTCGGCGGGTGGATGCGGCTCCCCTTCAAGAACGGCGCGGGCACCATCTTCTTCCGCGAGTACGTGGTCTCGACCTTCGTGAACGACGCTTCGAACGGGACGACCGCGGGCAATGCGTCGAGCAACGCGTGGTGGACGATGGCGCGCGATCGCATCCGTGCCGCGCTCGATTCGTGGGATGACGCCTGCACGCCGCCCAACGTGATCTCCAACCCCGGCAACGCCACGCGTGCGGCGGGTCAGTCGGTCAACTTCTCGGTGGGCTCGACGGGCACGAATCCGCGCACCTTCCGCTGGTTCCGCGGCGCCACGGCGCTGAGCAACGGCGCGGGCCCGGGCGGCTCCACCATCTCGGGCGCCACCGCCTCCACGCTCACCATCTCCAACCTGAGCGAGGCCGACGAGGGCCAGTACCGCTGCGTCGTCTCCAACGGCTGCGGCACCGACACCTCCGCCTTCGCCTCGCTCACCATCACCTGCCCGGCCGACTTCAACGGCGACGGCAATCTCGACCCCGACGACCTGGGTGACATGATCAACTGCTACTTCACCCTGCCGCCGTGCCGCCAGGCCGACTACAACGCCGACGGGAACATCGACCCTGACGACCTGGGCGACTTCATCAACGCGTACTTCGCCGGTTGCCCGTAGGACGCGGGCGCCGCACTCCCCGCGCTCCACCTCGTGCGCTCATGAAGCCCCGGCCCGCGCCGGGGCTTTTCTGTGCGCCTCGAGGGCACGATCCGCGTCTGCACGCCGTCGCGGGCACCCTGGCGAGTTTCACGGACGCTCTGCCGGAGCGGCCGGGCCGTCCGGCGATCGGCGCTTCGGCGCGCATCCGCGTGCGCACCGCCGCCGGCGCGACCCCGCGAGGAGCAGCACCCCCAGCAGCGCCGCGGCGCCGGGCGCCGGGATGAGGCCGGGGTAGGTCTCGGCGATGCCCAGTTCGTCGAATCGGGCGCTCGAGGAGGCCGAGGGCGAGGGGCCGGCGTAGATCATGCGGAACGCGGCGATCTCCATGGTCGCGAGGGTGACGGTGCGCGTGACCATGGGCGTGCCCGGGTTGGTCGGATTCGACGGGTTGAGGAACGCGGTGAAGCGAAGCTGGTTCTGGCCGAGGGCCTCGTACTGCATGACGATGAGGTCGGTGCGGTTGGCCGACGGACCGGGGACGGGGAGGTTGATCGCCGTCTGCGAGCCTTCGACAAAGAGCTGGTAGAAGCCCTGCGCCGACGAGCGGATGGCCGGGACCGAGCCGAAGCCGTTGGGCGTGCCGAACACCAGGCCCATCGTCACGGACTCCGACGCGCCGCTGCCGCGGTAGAGCATGCTCATCCACACGGTCTGCTGATCGAGCAGGAGGCGTTCGAAGGGCCGCACGTAGGCGAGGGCCTGCTGGCCGAGGGTGGCGCCGAGCGAGCCGCCGGTGCCGGGCCGCAGCGCGTGGGTGAGGCCGGGCGTGTAGGTGATGAGGTCGCCCCGGCCGGCCGAGCCGAGCATGTCCTGCCACGGTCCGATCCACCCGGTGCCCCCGTTTCGTCCATTGATGTCCCCGCCGACCGGATAGTCGAAGGGTTCGTACGCGATGAGGTCCGCCCGCGCGGCCGAGCCCGCCGCGAGGAGCACCGCCGCGAGGATCGCCCCGGCGGGCGCACGATGGGCGCGTTCGGCGCCCGGCTGGTGTGTTCCATGCATGACCATCGCCTCCCCGGTCCCCGCGCAGGCGGGAAACCACGACACGTTCGGCAGGGGCGTCGACACTCCGAAGGCGCCCTGATCCTGCCGGGCTGCTTCAGGAGTCGGGCGCGGGCGTTGCGCCGTGAGGTGGAATGTTCTTTTTTCCGGTTCGGACGCTGATCGCATGACCCCGGATCGCGCCGCTACCCTGCTGGCGTGCCGCCCTCCGCCTCTTCACCCGGCCTGCTCGACGCGCTGCCTGCGCCGGTGCGGGCGAAGCTCGACGAGCTGGCCGCCGAGCACGCGCGGCTCGAGGCCGACCTGGCCGACCCGGCCATCGCGGTCAATCACCACCGCGTGCGCGAGCTGTCGATCCGCAAGGCGGCCCTCGACGCCTTCGCGGCCGAGTACGGGCGCTTCAGGGCGCTCGCCGCCGACGTGGCCGAATACGAGCGGGCCGCGGCGCCGGCGCATCCCGGCGGGCCGGCGCGCGATCCCGAGCTGGCGGCGCTGGCGCAGGACGAGCTGCCCCGCGCCCGGGCCGAGGCGGGGTTGATCCTTGAGCGGCTCAAGGCCGGGCTGGTGCAGAGCGAAGACAACCGGGTGGGCTCGGTGATCGTCGAGGTGCGCGCCGGGACGGGCGGGGCCGAGGCGGCGCTGTGGGCGCGCGACGTGCTCGACATGCTCCTGCGGTACGCGGGCCGGCGCGGCTGGGCGAGCGAGGTTCTGGACCTCACGCCCGAGTCCGAGGCCGGGGGGGTGCGCAGCGCGGTGGTCAATATCCGGGGTCCGGGCGTGTGGACGGCCCTGGCCTTCGAGGCGGGGGTGCACAGCGTCAAGCGCGTGCCCGCGACCGAGGCCCAGGGGCGGGTCCACACCAGCACGGCCACCGTCGCGGTGCTCCCCGAGCCCGAGGAGGTGGACGTGAAGATCGACTGGGCCCGCGAGGTCGAGGAGCAGGCCACGCGCGCCCAGGGCCCCGGCGGCCAGAACGTCAACAAGGTCGAGACGGCCTGGCAGATCCACCACAAGCCCACGGGGATGGTCATCAAGATGATGGAGGCCAAGAGCCAGCAGCAGAACCGCGAGCGGGCGCGGCGGCTGCTGGTCGCGCGGCTGTACGAGCGGGAGCAGCAGAAGAAGAGCGCCCAGCGCTCGGCGGCGCGGAGCGCCCAGATCGGGACGGGGGACCGCAGCGAGAAGATCCGCACCTACCGGTA
>JBFXBS010000016.1:0-5780 GCA_050182995.1 Phycisphaerales bacterium
ACCGCGTTGGTCGGCGGCATCGCCTTGCTGAACTGGCCCGTGGTCGGGTCGATCGTCGGCAGGGTGTTGTCCGTCAGCAGCCCGTTCCGGCCGAACACGCCGGTCTGGGTCGTGGCGGTGTTGGTGTAGTTGCCGGCCCGGGAGCCCGGGACGATCCGCTTGGTGATCAGCGCCGACTCCAGCGAGGTGTTGCCCGCGCCGGTCGAGTTGATCGAGTTCACGTCGAACGCCGTCACCGCATAGAAGTAGGTGAGGCCGTTCCGCGGCTCGGCATCGACGTACACGAACGGCACGCCGTTGTCGGCCAGCGCCGGGAACGGGGAGCCGCCGCCGGTGACGGCGGTGTCGGTGGCGAGGTTGATGATGTCGCCACTCGCCAGCAGCGTCCGGTCGCCGCGGCGGACCTGGACGAAGTTGGCGCCGATGTTGTAGTCGACGTGCTTGACGAGCTGCACGCCCGGCACCTGCGGGTCGAAGACCCCGCTGCAGGAGCCGGTGACGCCGATCTCCGGCGCGCACTGCGAACCGCGGGCCCCATCGACCACCTGGCCGGTGAAGTCGCTGAACACCGTGCCGCTGTAGTCGTACTGCGCGATCAGCCGCAGCGCCGCGGCGTTGTCGGCCCGGCCGCGGTAGATCCGGTACCCCTCGACGTCGAACTGGCGGTAGTTGGCGTCATACAGCGGGTTCACCACCGGCGCGCCGCCACCCGGCGGCACGATCGAGGCGTCCTTCGCGACCTGGAAGAACGGGTCGCCATCGGTCTCGCTGTTCGACGGCCGCCACACCACCGTCACCTGCCCGTCGCCCGGCACCAGGAAGAAGTCCGGGGCGTCCGGCGCGAACGGCAGCAGGAACTTGTTGTTGAAGATCTCCTGGGCCAGCAGCGCCTTGCGGAGCAGCGAGCCCGGCACCGTCGTGAACTCGCCCTGCTCCACGATGCCGTCGCCGTTGCCGTCATCGAACCCGGCAAAGCCCATCAGGGAGTCGACCGTGTTGGCGCCCTGCGACAGCAGCGTCGCATTGGTCAGCCGCGTCGGGTCGCCCGGGATCACCCGGGTCCCCGCCCCCGCGAACCCGGGGATCAGCACCGGCGCCGCGTGGATGTAGCTCACCACGATCGAGGCCGACTGTCCCGCCTCGAGCGCGATCGGCGTCGAGGACTCCAGCATCCGGACGTCGCGCGGCGTCGCCGGCTCGATGAAGCAGATCTTGCTGACCAGCGGGTCGCCGTTGTTGCAGGCCACGCCGTCGGCCGGGGTGATCGTCCCCGAGAGGTACTTGTAGAGTCGCACCGCCGAGTTCGGGTCCGGGAACGGCCCGCCGTTGGTGGTGTTCGAGTACAGGTTGATCTCGCCCGGCCCGGTCGCCGACTTCAGGTACTTCACGCCGACGAACCCGGCCCCCGCGAAGAACGGCGGGCCGAAGATGCTCGGCGAAAACGTCCAGCCGGCCGCCCGCGGGAAGTCCGCGTGGTAGGCGTAGCCCATCGCGAACGGCAGGTTCACGCTCGAGAAGTTCACGCCGGCCGAGTTGGTCACGTCCGGGTCCGCGGCGAACGCGGCGTAGAACGGGTCGATCGTGTAGCCGGCGTCCGGCAGGTCGATCGAGAACGCCGCGTTGTTCAGGCTGTGGAACTTCTGCGCCTCGGCGATCAGGATCTCGCGGAGCCCCGGCCGGTACTGCGCGTAGTCGGCCTCGTTCAGCGAGGTGATGTTGTAGAACGTGATGATCAGGTAGATCAGGTCCTCGTTGCCGGTCGGGTAGTTCCACCCCATCACCCGGTACTCGGCGACGATGCCCAGCGGGTGCGGCCGCGCGGCGTTGAGCCCCGGGTCCGCCTCGCTCGACATGAACCAGATGTCGCCCTGCGACGCCGAGACGCGGCCGCGCAGGAGCGGGTCGAAGACGTCCTCGGAGGCGTCACCCTGCGGGACGTAGCCGGCCTGGGGCCAGTTCGCGACGTCGAGCGGGTTCACCGCGTTGTACAGCTCGGTCACCGCGGTGCCGTGCTGGCGCAGGCCCGAGGCGTCGAAGAACATGCCGCCGGTGGTGTCGCCACCCCACGGGTTGGTCGCCTTGTCCCCGGCGATGATCCCGGCCACCTGGAGGCCCGAGTTGAACATGTACTGGTTGCCGGTGCCCTTGGGCCAGAACCCACCGCCGATGGTCGAGGAGTTGGTGGAGTCCACGCCCACCTCGCCCCGGGTGTTCAGGCCGTAGTAGATCTGGTTGATCGTGATGGCGCCAAGGTTCCCGGCGAACAGCCGGTAGCGGCCCGTCGGGGCTCGCTGGGCGTCACGGTCCGGGCCGGCGTGGGCCGGGCTCGGCATCGCGGTCAGTGCCGCGAGCGCGAATCCGATCCCGCCGATCAGGCCCCGCATGCCACGCAGTGAATGCATTGTGCGACCTCTCGAGTCTGGATGCGAGCGACCGGGAGGCCGGGGCCGGCAACGCCGACCCCGCCCACCCGACGAGGGAGAATCAGAAGTTCACTTCCATCCCGAACCGGAGGGTCCGTCCGGCACCGGCGAAGCGGTTGATGTTGAACGTGGCGAGCCGGGCCACGTCGGAGGCCGTGCGCTGCTCGGCCAGGGTGTAGACGCCGTCCCCGTTGCCGAACCGCTGCTCCGCCTTGCGGAGGAAGTAGCAGGTCGGCGGCGACGGGTTGGCGCCGGTGGTGAGCCAGCCGCCGCACTCGGCGTCGCTGCCCGGGAGGTTGAGGCTGCCGGTCGCGGCGTCGTACACGCCGTTGGCACGGCCCAGCACCGCGAAGTTGGCCGAGTCCTGGGTGGCCAGCGTCTGGGCGTAGCGGGCGTTGCTGGTGGTGCCGGTCTGCGCGAACACGTTCAGGACGTTCTTGATGTTGAACACGTTGCGCATGTCGGCGTAGGCCGTCAGGTCCAGCCCGCCGAGCCGCAGCCCCTTCGTCACCCGCAGGTCGACGTTCTTGAACGCCGGCAGCCGCGTGGCGTTGAAGTCGCCACCCAGCGTGTTGCAGGTCTGGCCCGAGAGCAGCGCGAGGTCGTCATCCAGCGACGGGTCGCAGCGGGTGTACGGCGTGCCCGACGCGTACCGCGCCGTGCCGTAGATCCCGAGCTGGTTCATGATCGCCCCGACCAGCGTCCCCTGCTTGTAGTCGGCCGGGAAGTTGAACGCGAACTGCGCCGCGATGCTGTGCGGCCGCGAGTAGCCGACCGGCTGCGCCGCCTGCGGCGGCGGGGTCGCCACGCCGGTGATCGACGAGGTCACCCGCGAGCCGAAGTTGATGTACGTGTACGGGTCCGACCCGGTGTTCCGGGCGTCCTGGAACGAGTACGACAGCACCCCGTTGAAGATCTGGCCGAACCGCCGGTCGATCCGGAGGTCGATGCCGCGGGTGTTGCCGAAGTCCTGGTTCACCGTCAGCCGCAGGTCGCCCCGCGACTGCGTCCGCGGGTCGATCCGCGGGATCAGGCGCCCGGCCGCGTTGGCCAGGTTGTCCTTGTTGTACACCGTCACGTCCACGACCATGTCGTCGTCGAACGCGTGCCGCACGCCGAACTCGAACAGGATCGTCTTCCCGAAGTCGAGGTCGGTGCCGTAGTTGTTGTTCGTGTTGGTGATCGCCAGGTCGGTGTTCGACCCGAACAGCGCCACCGAGTAGTCCGGCGTCTGCACCTGCTGCGCGTACGAGAGCCGGAAGTTGGTCCGCTCCGTCACCGGGAACGCCACCTGGATGTGCGGCGACAGGTAGTCGTGCGAGGTGTACTCCTCGAGGTACTGGTCGAGGTTCTCCGGCGAGAAGCCCGGCGCCGAGCTGATGCGCGGGAAGTCCTTCCACTTGCTCGCGCCGAGGTCGAAGTAGTCGTAGCGGATGCCGCCGACGAGCACGACGTCGCCCAGGTCGAGCCGGTCCTCGGCGAAGATGTTGTAGCGCACCGGCTGGGCGAGCCAGATGTCCGAGAACCCGGCGTTGGTGGCGCCGATGTTGTAGGTGTCCATCTCGCTGTCGGTGTACTCGCCGCCGATCTTGACGCGGTTGTAGCGGTCGACCTGCCAGTCGAGGTTCGCCTTCGCCACGATGCGGGTCTCGTTCGCCGCGTTGAGCGTCCCCGGCGCGCCGCCGAAGCCACCGACGTTCCCCGGGTTGCCCAGCGTGCCGCCGTAGCCGTTCTGGGCGAGGTACTGCTGGGTGTTGGCCCGGTCGTAGAGCGTGATCGGGGCGGTCGGGTCCTGGATCCGGTAGGCCCGGACCAGGTCGTCGTTCACCTCGAAGTCGCTGTCGTCATACTCGTAGTCGAACCCGCCGAAGTACCACCCCAGGAACGGGTCGCGGGTGTTCCGCTCCGACTCGGCCGTCAGCAGCGAGTTGATCGAGCGGTCCTTCTGGTACGACAGGTACGCGTCGATCGCCACCTGCCGCGACGCGCTCCGGCTCAGCACCTGGTTCCAGTTCAGCGTGAGGACCTGGTTGGTGTTGGTCGTGCCGAAGGTGTTGTCGATCCCGCGGCCGCCGCGGTTGAGCCCGCGCGAGCCGAGGTAGGTCAGCGCGATGCGCGAGCCGCTGCCGAAGGAGTAGTTCAGCTTGCCGCTCACCTGCGCGTTGCTGTTCGACCCGCCGCCGCCGTTCAGGTACCCGCGACAGTCATAGCCGTAGTTGTTGCGGATGTCCGGGTCGGCCGCGTTCGCCACGTACGGGGCGTCGCAGTTGCCGCGCGACAGCGCGTAGTTGTACACCGGCAGGAACAGCGTGTCGGCCGTGGCGCTGGTGCTGGTCGGGATCGCGAACGTCGTGTCGACGCTCACCGCCGTCCACTGCGGGATTTCGTTCGCGGCAAAGCCGTTGTTGCCGAACCGGTTCCCCTCCATCACGCCGCTGACGAAGAAGGTCAGGTCGCCGGTGATCGGGCCGCCGAGCGACGCCTGCAGCCGGTTGAAGCCGGCACCCATGGTTGTCCCCGACAGCTCGTCGGTCTCGAAGCCGACGTTGCCGCTGAAGCGCTGGCCGCCGGTCTTCGTCGTGATCGCGATCACGCCGCCCTGCGCGTTGCCGAACTCCGCCGACGTCGCGCCGGTGGTGATCGAGGCGTCCTCGAACGCGTTCGTGCCGACCTGCAGCTGCGGCAGCGCGCGGCCCGAGCCGGTGCCGCGGTTGCCCGACTGCACCGGCACGCCGTCGATGTACGTGTTGTTCTCGTCCGTCCGGCCGCCGCGCACCGACAGCTGCGTCGTCCCCGGGCTCGCCACCACGCCCGGCTGCAGCGCGAACACCGCGTTCAGCCGGTCCACCGGCAGCTTGTCGGTGTAGCCACCGTCGATCAGCTGCTTCGACGTCACCTGGTCGCGCGGCACCAGCGCGTTGTTCGCCGCGACGACGGTGATCTCCTGGATCTCCACCGCCGTCTGCTCCAGCGCGAAGTCCAGCGTCACCGTCTGGCCCGAGAGCACCCGGAACCCGCGCGTCTCCTTCGGCTTGTAGCCGACGTAGGAGACCCGCACGTCATAGACGCCGGCGGGGACGGAGTTGAAGAAGTAGTACCCGGCCGGGTTCGCCGTGGTCGAGAACGCGGTGCCGTTGATCCGCACCTGCGCGTTCGCGACCGGCTGCCCGCCCAGGTCTCGCACGTATCCCTCGATCTTGCCGGTCGCGCCCTGCGCCGCGAGTGCCGTGGCACTCGTGCCCAGGACGACCGCCGCCAGCGCGATGCCTCGCGCCGTGCGGGCAAGGGCCCGAACAAAGCTTTGCGTCATGGAACCATCCTCCGAAGGCGAGTAACGGGAAAGCCGCTCCTTCGATG
>JBFXBS010000017.1:0-2520 GCA_050182995.1 Phycisphaerales bacterium
GCACTAACCCGCTCGCGCGGGACGCTGTGCCTGTAAGACTTGCGTTCTCCCCGGATCCTCCTGTCTGAGGGCTGCGCCTGGATAGGCCAGGTCGAGCCCGAGACGGGAGATCCCCATGTCCGAGCCGACCCCGATCCATCCGATCCGGCAGCGATTGATCGACGACATGACGCTGCGCGGTTTCGCGCCCCTGACGCAGAAGAGCTACATCCGTGTCGTGCGCAATTGTTTGGCGCATGCACATAAGTCGCCGAAGGATCTGCAGGTCGACGACGCGCGCGCCTATCTGCTCCATCTGCAGCACAGCGGCGCTGGCGTCGGCACCATCAACGGCTCATCGGTGGCGTTGCGCTTCTTCCTGCGCGTGACGCTCGGGCGAGGTGAGCACGTCGAGCGCGTTCCGGTGCTGCGTGAGCCGAAGCGTTTACCGGCGGTGCTCACTCCCGACGAAGTGGCGCGACTTCTTCTATGCGCACCGAGCTTGAAGTGGCGCGCTGCCCTGGGCGTCGCCTACGGCGCCGGACTCAGGGCAGCGGAGGTCTGCAATCTAAGGATTGCCGACGTCGACGCCGAAGAGATGCGCATACGTGTCGAGCAGGGCAAGCGCCGCAAGGATCGCTACGCCAAACTATCGCCCAATCTGCTGGAGTTGTTGCGAGAGTGGTGGATGGAGGGGCGGCCCACTCATTGGCTGTTTCCAAGCTCATGGGACACGCATGCGGCAGTGACCACGCGCTCGCTCAATCGCAATTTCCACAAGGCCAAGACGGCGGCAGGCATCGCCAAGCCGGCATCGTTGCACACGTTGCGGCATTCGTTCGCAACGCACTTATTCGATGAAGACGTCGACATCCGTGTCATTCAAGTGCTGCTCGGTCATGCCAAGTTGGAGACGACGGCGATCTACACGCAGGTATCGTCGAAGACACTCGACGGCGTGACTGGGCCGTTCGAGCGGCTGCCGCGGGTGCGTGAGCGGTCCGACTAAGTCAGCAACATGTCGCGTCCAGCGCTGGAGGTGGCGGATATTGTTCGCACCTCCGGGGCGACTTATCGCGCGCGTCACGCAGGCCATCTCAGCCTCGGTCAGTTGCGCGTGATGTCGGCGATCGAAGCGTGTCGCACTTCAAGCCTCGGCGGTCATGTGCGCCGCTGCGAGGACTGCGCCCATGTGGATATCGCTTATAATTCCTGCCGCAACCGGCATTGTCCGAAGTGCCAAGCCAACGCCGCCTATGCCTGGCTTGAGGCGCGGCGCGCTGAACTGTTGCCGGTGGCCTATTATCATGTCGTCTTCACGTTGCCGGCGCCGATCGCCGACATCGCCTATTCCAACAAGGCGATCGTCTATGACGCATTGTTCAAAGCGGCGTCGGAGACGCTGATCACGATTGGCGCCGATGCCAAACATCTCGGCGCTAAGCTCGGCGTCACCATGGTGCTGCACACCTGGGGCTCGGCGTTGACCCATCATCCCCACGTGCACTGCATTGTGCCGGGCGGCGGTGTGTCGAAAGACGGCTCGCGCTGGATTTCGTGTCGTCCCGGCTTTTTCCTGCCCGTGCGCGTCCTGTCGCGGTTGTTTCGTCGACTGATGCTCGAGCGGCTGGCCGCGGCGCACGCTGCTGGCGATCTCAGTTTCTTTGGCGACCACGCGGGTTTGAAGGATATCACCGCATTCCGTGCATTCTTGAAGCCGCTCTATCGAGCGGAGTGGGTGGTCTACGCCAAGCGTCCTTTCGCTGGACCAGAGCAGGTGTTGTCGTATCTGGCGCGCTACACCCATCGCGTGGCGATCGGCAACTCCCGTTTGCTTGCGTTCGATGGCAACCACGTCAGCTTCAAATGGAAGGACTATCGCAGCAACGGTGTCGCCCGGCGCAAGGTGATGACGCTCAACGCTGACGAGTTCATGCGGCGTTTCCTGTTGCACGTTCTTCCCGACGGCTTTCATCGCATCCGCCATTATGGCCTGTTCGCCAACGCCGCGCGCAAAGCTAATGTCGAGATGGCGAGGCGCTTGTTGGAGGCGTCGGCGCCGGTCGCACCGCAGATGGACGCTGCGCCCGCGTACGAAGTCCCATGTCCTTGTTGCGGGGGACGCATGCTGCTGATCGAGCAGTTTGCGCGCCGGAGCGCGCGGATGGATTGGGCAGCGTTGGAGCTCGACACATCATGACCGCGTCAACGCCGTCCAGCATCAGCACCGCATGCTCAACGTCGGCCATGGCGGCCCGACTAGCAGCTGCACGTCCGCGGCAATGCATGGTCGCGTATTGGAGCGGGACGATAGAGGCCATTGAGACCCGCCGTGGTCGGCGAGGCGACACTTGCTGCGCGTTCGCTGCGCTAGGCCGCGATGTCCGCCGTTCGACCGGCTGTGCTTTGGCGCAGAGGTCACCGCTCAAATCCCCATAGAGCCGTCACGCTCCCGCGGGTCAGGCATTGAGCTTTCTAAGACGCCCGCCTCCGAGCGGGGTCAGCGTTATGTGCTTGGCGGGCATCTTAGAAACCTAAACA